>CAVXJC010000004.1:0-243658 GCA_963762075.1 uncultured Actinomycetes bacterium | reverse complement strand
CAGGTCAAGGACCAGAGTGGGTGTTAGCGCTCGTGCTGTGCTGACGCCCCTGGTGGCTGTTGCGCCGTAAGGCGGTTCCGGGCAAGCTTCGCTCGTGCGCGAGCTCCCTGAAGGAACCGTTACGTTCCTGTTCACCGACATCGAGGGGTCGACGAAGCTGCTCCACGCCGCCGGAGCCACGGGGTACGCGGTCCAACAGGCAACCCACCGGACGATTCTTCGCGACGCGATGTCGCTCGGCGCGGGTGCCGAGGTCGATACGCAAGGCGATGCCTTCTTCTTCGCGTTCCCCGACCCGATCGAGGCGGTCTTGTCCGCCGAGCGAGGTCGGCTGGCGCTGGCCAGCCACTCCTGGCCGGCCGATCGCGAGATCCGCGTGCGGATGGGACTGCATACCGGAACGCCTGTGCGCACCGACGAGGGCTATGTTGGGGAAGACGTCAACAAGGGCGCTCGGATCGGAGCTCTCGGCTCCGGTGGACAGATCTTGTTGTCAGACGGTCTCGCCACGATCGTCATGGAGGCCAACCTAGCAGAGCGTCTGGTCGACCTCGGAAGCCATCGACTCAAGGACTTCGATCGGACCGAGCACCTCTACCAGTTCGGTGAACACGCGTTCCCACCGATCCGGTCGATCGGTGCGCTATCGCTTCCGGCAGCGACCTCAAGCTTCGTCGGGCGGGAGGACGAGCTCTACCAAGCGCTCTCGATCATGCTGGAGGAACGGCCCCAGCTGCTCACGATCCGGGTCCGGGAGGCGTTGGCAAGACGCGGTTCTCGCTCGAGCTCGCGAGACTTCTCCGGGACGAGCACCCGGGCGGGACATTCTTCGTCGAGCTAGCTCCGCTCAAGGACCCTTCGACGGTGCTCTCAGAGATCGCGAAGACGATCGGTGTCGCCTCGCCCACGGCGGACGTAGAAGCGATCGCTGACCGGATCGGGTCGAAGCAGACCCTTGTGGTCCTCGATAACGCCGAACACCTCCTTGATGCCGCCAAGGACTTGGCTGCGCTGATGCGCCTGACGCCCCAGCTTCGGCTCATCGTGACGAGTCGTACGTCTCTGGCGATCGCAGCCGAACGCATCTTCGACGTCATGCCCATGTCTGACGACGCGTCCTCGACACTCTTCCTTACGCGGGCGCGGAGCGCCGGCTCGGACATGCAGCTTTCGCCCGGCGTCGAGGAGTTGTGCAATCGCCTAGATGGCCTCCCGCTCGCGATCGAGCTCGCGGCCGCCCGCACCTCGACGTTCTCACCGCAGCAGCTCGTTGAGATGATCCAATCGCAACCGAGGCTGCTGCAGGGACCACGCGACGCCGACGCCCGGCATCAGACCCTCGTCGACACCGTGCAGTGGAGTGTCGACCTCCTGCCCGAGGCGGACCGGCGGCTGTTCGGCGCACTGTCGGTGTTTGGCGGTGGCTGCACGTGGCAGGCCGCCAGCGACGTTTGCGACGCCGATCCGGCGTCGCTCGCTGCATTGGTGGACAACAGCTTGCTTCGTCGGACCGACGACGACGAACCTCGATTCTGGATGCTGGAAACGATTCGGTCGGTTGCGACGATGGAACTCGACGGGTCCGGCGATGCTCCTCGGCTCCGGCAGGGGCTCGAGGAGTGGTTGATTCGGGCGATCGCGGTGCAAGACGGCAGGTGGGCCGACCATCGATGGGCGACCTTGGAAGTCGACAACCTCCGTGCAGCGATCGGATCGGCGATGGCGGCAGGTCGTGTGAATCACGCGTTCAGCTTGCTGTCAACCACGTGGACGTTCTGGCTCTTCACGGGCCGGGCGGACGAAGGCGAACGTATGTGGAAGCAGCTCCTCGACAGAAAGGATCTCCTGTCGCAGGAGGAGTTCGTCGAAGGGATCAGCCTCCTCGCCGAGTACGCCAGATTCATGGGTAAGACCGAACGCGCCGTCGAGTTGCAACGGCAAGCGATCGAGTTGTACGAGTTCCTGGAGACAGGAGGATCGCTCGCGGGCACCTTGCATGACCACTGCGAGACGCTCGCGAGCCTCGGTCGCTTCGAGGAGGCTGAGGTGGCGGGACGCCGGGCACTCGAGATCCGTCGCCGGGTCGGGGACTCAGCCGGGATCGCGCACGCGATGGAATCCTTCGCGGCATTGGAGGAGTATCGGGGGACGTGGGCGCGTGCCCTCGATATCAGACGAGACTCGCTGCCGTTGGCCCGTCCGCATCCGACGCTCGCCAACGTTATCGAGGTGGGGATGGCGATCGACCATCTTCACCTCGATCAGCCCGAGGAAGCTTTCACTTGTCTTCGTACCGTGGTCCCCCGGATTGATCTGCTACACGACCTCGATTTGTTCTGCGAGGTGGCGAACGTCCTCGCCTACGTCACAGAGGATCAGGGCCAGGAGGTGCTCGCGACGAGGCTGCTCGGCGCCGCAGAGGCGATTAGCCACCTATCAGGTCTGTCACCAGGCGGTTTGCTCAAGCCCGAAATGTTGAGGGCCAAGCTATTAGCGGCTCTGCCTGAGGCAGCGTTCGAGCATGAGTTCTCACTGTGGTCGGCATGTTCGCTCGATGAGGCGCACGAGCTCATCATGGGGTGCCTAACGGGACCGACTCAGCATCGCGCCGGTTAACCTCCTGGTGGTCGATTCGCCCGACCACCACAGAGGAGACCATCGAACCTCGGCCTCAGTCGGTTCTGGAGCGGATCGTAGTTCTGCGAAAACTCGGTCGTGGATCACAAACTCTAGGGGGCCGTCCCTAAGCCTGAGGCGAGACTGGTTCCTCATGCCTGCGGACGGGTCTGGTCAACACCTGGTCAAGGAGCCGACCGAATCCAAGGGAACTAGAAGGTACTCACCGCATAGCCAAGAGCGGCCGTCACCTGCGAAGATGCAGGTGGGCGGGATGTGGCTACTATCCCTGATAAGGAAGAGGTCAAGCGCTCCCGGGGGCGGTTGGTCCCAGCTTCCCGATCCCAGCAAGAGTCGCCTGGTGAGGACGACTCTCTCTCTGTTTCTCCACGTCAAGGGACGTGGCCGAGGGCTGCATAACACCTGCATAACTCCAATCGCGTGCGTCGCGCTGAACCAGGAGCCCAACCTCATCCACGGCGCAGCCCTGCCTGATCCAGCCGAAGGCCCGGGGCGTGATGCCCCGGGTCTGCGCCTCAGGACTCATGGTCAGGCCTCGACGAGCAGCGTGTGGCCGTCGAGCCAGATCGCTTCGCTGCCTTTGGCGACGGGCGAGGCGTTTCCAGTCGCGATATCAACGACGATGATGCCGCTCCTCCTTATCTCTGAAGGCAGACGATCCGGCTCCCGTCAGGAGACCAGGTTCCCGCCGGATTCGATCCCGTACCGGAGATGTATCGCAGTTCAGTGCCGTCGACGTTGGCCACGAAACGGCAGCGCCGGGACCACCGATCTCGCTGCCCATCATGGTCACGAGCGAACCGTCGGGCGAGAACGAACCGTTCCCCGCGTGGGCCATGCCTCCGTGGCCACCGCCGAACAGGATCTTGCTTGGCCCTCCGGCGACGGGCACGGTCCGCATCTCCTGCCCATTCGTGCCGCCTGTGTAGACGATCGAGGAGCCGTCCGGCGTGAACTGGATCCCCGAGTAGGCATGGTCACCCCGTCGGCGATGTTCCGCGTCGACGTCACCGGGCGACATCGAGGACAAAGATGTCGCCAGGGTCCTCAGGTCTCCGCCGCCGCCCAGTAGGCGATCTTCGTCCCGTCCGGCGACCAAGCCGGCCAGTCCGCCCCCGCCGGATCGTGCGTCACCTGGCGGATCCCGGTGCCGTCGATGCCCCCGATGAAGATCTGGGGGCTCCCCTTGTCGCCGGTCCCGACGTAGGCGAGCAGGGATCCGTCGGGCTGAGGCCGCGTACTGCGATTCCGCCTGCCTACCCTCAGCCGTCTCGCCGAGCGATCGGATGATGGCTTTAGGCAGCGGCGTCTTCTTCCCGGTGTCGAGGTCGACCATGTAGTCGACCTCCGGCCCCTGGCCGACTGCCCCTCGGTTCCCCGCCTGCACTTCCTTCACATACTCGCGGCTGCGCTGCTCCCAGAGCCGGGTCGACTCCTCGGTGAGACGAAGTTGGAGCCCCCATCCACGTACATCACGTCGAAGTCCTTCGGGTACGAAGCGGAAACCCAATCCCTGAAGGGCTCCCACATCTGAGGCGAGAACTGCTCGATCTCCCAGTGCAGTGCCACCGAAACGATCTCTCCATCACGAACGGTGAGATCCCAGGATCCGGGGTAGGGACCCAGTCCGATCTCATCGGACCTGATGGCGTGCCAATCGAACCGGCATAGAACGGCGGTACCGAAGGACGAGCTGCCTGTTTCGGAGCATTTTTCGTCAAGGATCTGTGTGTAGCCCTGGGCTTCGAGGAAGGAGGTAAACATCGGCACTTGCTCCGGAGTGGTTGCGTCCATCTCGAGGGGTGGAATGTCGGCCAGAAGATTCATCGCCCGCTCCCCGTTGAAAGCGCCGAACGCCCTGACGAACCTCGTGGCGACCGCCACCGCCGCCGCATCTTCCGGGTTGACCACCGAGGTTTCGTTTGCCGGCGTGGTCGTGTCTTCCCCAGGGCGGTTCGCCAGGACCAGCACGACTGCCGCCACGCCGATCGCGGCGGCCACGGCGAACGCGCCGATCCTGCGACGCCGACGCGTCTGCTCCTGCCTGCGTTCCTGGTCCTTCCATGAATCGAGATCGGGTTCTACCTGTTTGGTCGTCATCTCGAAAACCTCCCTCAGCTCAGCCATGCGGGCCTCCAGCGGTTCGGAGCACGGCTCGGCCCTGGGTGGCGAGCGCTCGCACGGTGGAGGGGCGGATCCGCATGATCGCGGCCGCATCCTCCGAGCCGTAGCCGTACAGATCGAGCAGGACGAGGGCGGCGCGCTGGCGCGGCGCCAAGGAACGGAGCATGCGGCGGACGTCCTCCCGCAGGTCGATCTCGTCGAACGGGTCGTACGACGGATCGATCGCCACCAACCTCCGCGCGGTCCGGCGTGCGGCGCGCGCCCGCATCCGGAACCCGTTGAGCGCCACGCGGAAGAGGTAGCCGGTGGGGTCGTCGATCCGGTCGATCGTGTCCCACCGTTCCCACAAGGCGAGGAAGGCCTCTTGCATCAGCTCCTGCGCGTCGGCCCGGTTCCCGGTCACGAAGTACAAGGCCTTGAAGAGCCCGCGGTGCTCCTCGGCGAAGAACGCCGTGAAGTCGGGCGGGGCCTCTGCCTCGCGAGGGAACCGAACGACATCGCCCTCTGCCTGCATCACCCTCCTGGATGCCGCGGGCGACCACAGCGCTTAGGCGATGATCCGATATCACAGGTGAGCGTGCGGGTGAAGCCGGATCGAGCAGGTCCGATCGAAGGCGCAGCCGAACCACAACCACGCGGGGGCAGCGTCTGGGAGCTCTGGGCGATCCGCTCCGGGGGAGGTCCTCGTGCGGAATGCTCGAAGCGACCCGCGACGTTCGCACCTGCGGCGAAGGATGACCTCGAGGCCGAGCCGCTGCACCTCGGCCACCCCCACGGCCACATCAGCTCCCCACGCACGCGGTCGCGATACTCGGCCTGTCGCTCCAGTACGAGGACGTTCGCACCTGCCTGCGCCATCACCGTCGCGAACGTGCCGCCGGCGATGCCGCCTCCCACCACGACGAAGTCGGGGTCACCCATGCGGGCAGTCTCGACCCAGCCGCGTCATGGGTGCCACCTCAGCGCTCGGTCGGGCGGACCTCGGTTCGGGGGGGCCGCGCCGGGGCGCACGCCCGGCGCCGTGATCAGGAGGAGGACCAAGCTGGGCGGGACGAGCTGCCGGAGGTCTGCGCCTCCGGCACTCGCCCATGACCGCTGCGCGCACAACAGCGCCGCCGCGGTGGATCATCGATCAGGCGAGGCAGGGATTCGCCTCGTCTATGGTCGGCGCGGCACCAGGCGGCAGCCCGACGAAAGTGACGAGGTTGACAACCTCGTCGTCTCCGATGTTGATAACTTTGAGCACGTGACCGGGCGTCTCGTGGAAGACGTCACCCGCTGTGTAGACGGTCCGGGTGCAATCCTCTCCGATGACGGCGAGGCGTCCTTTCCTCACGACAACGAACACGTCTGCCGGATGCGAGTGCCACCCCGATGTTCCTCCCGGTTGGAGCTCGGCGCGGACGAACGACACGGTGCTCGGCTCTGACTCCTGGATCGACAGCGAATCGAACGTGGCGGACCCGAGGAGCTTGGTGGTGAAGCCACGACTCGGCGTTGCCACGGCGATCCCCGCGGTGAGGACCACGACTGCCGCGAGCGCGATGATGGTGCGCTTCATTCTGATGTCCTTCCTTCGGTGCGGGCTCGGGTTCGGAAGGTCGCCAGAGGAGGTCCGCGAGAGCGCGCCAACCAGGCCACTTCATTGGTCGTAGTGCAATGCCTCGGCGCGGTCAAACGCTCAGGGATCGATCGCAGCCGATCGTCACCTGTGCGCTGGGCGATCGCCCGGCGTGGTTTGTCAAAATGGCCCTTCGTCTCGACCGGGTTGAAGGGATGCTCACCGCGTCTTCCGCTGCTGCACGCTTCATGTCGACCGAGCGGGCGTAGCCGGCATAGGGCGGAGAAGCTGGCAAGCCATGCGCAGGCTTGGCGCTCGACGCAACACCATGGCCCACTCCGAGGCGGCTCTCTCCGAAGTAGGGGCAGCTCGAAAGCGGCGACCCGCTCACCGACCGACATTTGCCGCTCCGTTGGGATCCATTGCAAGGAGCATGCGTTCCCACCGCTGGAGCCCGTCGCTCGAATCGAACGCGTCTCGGTGGGTGGTCAGGCGCAATCGAGCGTCGGAATCATCGTCGTACGAGGAGGCCGGGGCGCACCCTTGTGATGCGAAAGCCGGTGCCTCTGAGACCCATGCTGCGGACGGGCCGAACCCTGTTAGCGCAACGATCCCGAGCACGACGAGCCTCCGAGATCCTTTCACCTGGTTCCCTTCTGCCGGGGACGGGGTGAGCTTGCGACACGAGAGACCGGGCGGAATCGATGAACGCCCTACGATTGACCACTCGTCTCCCCCGTGAGGTCGCCGCCGCCGGCCCGATGGGCGAGCTCGGTGCGGGAGCGGATCCCCAGCTTCTGGTAGACGCGCCGGAGGTTGGCCTCGACGGTCTTCACGCTCAGGAAGACCTCATTGGCGACCTCTCTGTTCGTGAGTCCGCGCGCGACGAGCTCCGCCACTTGCCGCTCCGTGGCCGTGAGCTCCAGGGGACCCACGGGTCGCCCGCCGATCCGTGCAAGGCTCAACCGGGCGCGTTCCGCCCACAGCGGCGTCCCGAGCTCCTCGAAGATCCCGAGTCGCGCGCTCCAGGTCCGCGCGAGCCGGTCGCTTCTTCTTCATCCGGCGGAGGGTCTCGCCGCGCACGAGCAGTGTTCGCGCGAGCTCCAGGGGCATTGACAGCCTTGCGTGGTGCTCGAGCGCTTCGTCCAGTGCCCGGAGCGCCCCGGGGAGGTCGCCGAGGGACGCCGCGAGGAGGCCTCGGCACCGAGAAGCCGTGGCGGTAGCGAGGGAGCGGTCGAGGGCTCGCCCCTGCACCTCGAGCTGCCCGATGAGCGTCTCGGCTCTTTCCAGAACTCCGATACACATGAGGGACTCAATGAGATCGGGGAGGCACGGGAAGGCGCCGGGCTCGCGGACGCCCATCTCGTCGAGGATCGCAGGTACGGGATCCAGGTACTTCACCGCATCGGCGTGGCGACCTCGGGAGAGCTCGAGGAAGCCGAGAACGGACCGGTTCTGAAGCTCCGCGAAGCGACAACCCTGGGCCAGCGACTGGGTCAGCCCGGCGAGCGCGTCGTGTTCGGCGTCCTCGACTCGCCCTCGCAGCGATGCGACTCGCGCTCTCGCGGCGAGAACCTGGTCGCGGCTCTCGATATTGCCGGCGTCGAAGACGATGTCACAGGCCTCGTCCGCGTATCGTGCCGCCAGCTCCCAGTTCCCGGCAACGCATTCCGTCTCGGTGAGGGAAAGGAGCGTGTCGAGCCGATGCAGCTCCAGGCCCTGGTCGCTGAGCTCACGGTCGATCTCGAGGAGGAGCTCGCGGGCTTCATCGACTCGACCGGCCCAGAGCACCTGTCGCCCGAGGGCGATGCTGCCGATCCCTCCCTCCCCGGGGTCGGGCCGAGCGTCGATCGACATGGCTCGCTGCATGCTCTCGCTGGCATCGAGCCCCATGAGGCATTCTGCGTAGCCTCGCGTGGCGAGCGCCACGCGGAGCGGCCCCGGTTCGCTGAGGAGGGGGATCGCCACGCGGGCATGTTCGAGTGCGGGTGCGAGGTCGCCGCCGAGCAGGTCGGCCCACGCGAGATTCATGTGGATGTACCCGACGAGCTCCTGGAACTTGCTGCGCCTCCACCAGCGCGTCCAGAAGCAGCTTTCGGACCTGGGTGATGTCGTTCCACGAGACGGACGCGAGGGAGACAAGCGCGTGCGCTCGGTCCGGGCTGGGCGGAAGCGAAGCGATCACGCTCCTGAGGGTGTTCCTCGCCCGATCGACGTCCCCTGCCCCGTAGTGGTTCATGCCGGCGAGGCGACCGCGCCGGGAGATGGCTTCGCGGTCCTCGGACGCTGTCAGGGCGTGAGAGAGCTCATAGAGCTCGCCGGCATCACTCGGTGCACCCCTTCCTCTGGCACGCTCTGCGGCCTCCTCCACGATGCTCGCCGCCTGCGGATCGGTTCCCCGTGCCGCGAGTGCGAGATGCCGGGCTCGCTCCTCGAGGTCGTGGCTCGTCTTCGCCAGGCGGCCATGCACGTCGCGACGGCGTTCGTCCGAGGCGGACCAATACGTGGCGGATGCCATGAGAGGATGGGTGAACCGGACTCTGTCGCGTTCGACCGTGACGACGCCTTGCCGCTCGGCCTCGGCGATGTCTCGGTCGACGTTCCCCGGTGGTTGACCGGCGGCTCGGAGCGCGGCAACGGTCGGTCGAGCCATGGCCGAGGCAAGAAGCAGGGTGCCCTGGACCCGCTGCGTGAGACGCGCGACCCGGTCACGCAGGGCCACTCGCGGATCCCCTGAGAGAGGGAGTGGCTCACCGGGGGCGGGCTGCGTATCGCCGAGGGCCCGGGCGACCTCGATCGCGAACAAGGGATTCCCGTTCGTCGTCTCGTGCAGGCGGGTGAGCAACGGGTGGGGCAGGGGTCGCCCGAGCCGATCGTGGACGACGCGCCCGAGCTCGGCCGGCAGGAGCGGCCCAACCGTGAGGGGGCGGATCTCCCGCTGCGCCGGCAATGCGTCGCAGATCGAGCGGATCGGCGACTCCCCGTTCCAGACGAAGCGATGCGAGCAGACCCACCCGGGCCCCGCCCAACCGCCGGATCGCGAAGTTCAATACCCGCGCCGACGAGCGGTCAAGCCATTGGACGTCGTCGATGGCCACGACGATGGGGCTCCGGGCACTGAGCTCGATAAGGGCGCGGAGCGCGGCGAGCGCGACGGCGCGCTGGTCCGGTGGTTCCCCTTCCGCCTCCTTCCTCAGGAGGGCGACTTCCAGCGCACGACGTTGCGGCGGAGGGAGGACGTCGAGGGTCTCCTCGACGTGCTCGAGAAGAAGATCGCCGAGGGCCGCATAGGAGAACGCCGTCTCAACCTCGGCCGGCCGAGCAGAGAGCACCCGGTGACCGGCGTGTCGGGCCAACTCGCGGCCCGCTTCCCACAGGGTCGTCTTGCCGACGCCCGGAGGTCCCTCGAGGAGCACTCCGGACGGTCCGGCCGCAACGTCCTCGACGAAGCGCGCGAGCGCGTCGAGCTCCGTCGCCCGACCGACGATCGCTTTCGCCGTGGTCCCCATCCGCCGCACCTCCGGCCATTGAGAGCCAAGTCTAGGCGCAGCCGGAGGTCGATTAGATAGCGGTCACAACCCTCACTGAGTGCGGCTAGCCTTCGGGCACACCTACATGACATCTGCATAACGAGCCGAAGGCACTCAAAGGTACTCAGCGGTACTCGACGACACAGCGTTTCAGCAGCTCAAGCCCGTGACCTGCATGTTCGGCTCGCCCTTACAAGGCGAAGGTCGGGGGTTCGACTCCCTCAGCGCCCACAAGGAAAGCCCAGTTCGGTCAGAAAGCCGGGAGCCAGCCGCTGCTCTACCCCGCGCCCGCCGCGCCCTCTCTCAGGCGTTCGGGCCAGCCGGGGGAGGCGGCCAACGCGCGAACCCGGGTGCACATATTGAGAGTTCATAGCCATATGTAGTTCACTGGAAGTCCGGCATGGCATCTCTGGCCTCGACCTTGCAGGTCGTCGACCCCCCTCGGGAGATCGCGTGGACGGGGCGCGACGATGGGCATCAAGGCCGTGCACGTGTTCCGATTCGAGCCGAACGACAGCGGGACGCGCGCGCTCTGAAGAATCCTGGCAGGGCATGGTTCCCAGCTTGCTGAAAGGCTATTGCCGCAGGACGCTGTCTCGGGGGATGGGCACGTCCTGGCCGCTCTGAAGAGCGAGGCCGAGCGTCGCGCCTCCGACTCACCGAAGTAGATGCCGCCCAGTGAAGTCCGGAGGAGCTGGTAAGACAAGACCGCCCAACTAGGCGGACTGACGACGGAACAGGCGCGCGAGCGTCGCACCGAGCCAGCCAACTCGGGCGGTCGTCGAGTCGGCAGCGAGGGCCGCGCCATGTAGCTCTTTGGCGACCGCGGGTTCCTCTTCTTCTCAGTGGCCCGCTCGATGTGTGCCGTTGCTTCTCTCAAGGAGGACTCGCTCGCTTCGATGACCAACTCGGCCTTGTGAATGTCTTCCGTCATGGCGCCCCTTGGCCGCCCGCGACGGACAACCGAGATGTTACAGCAGGCTCGAAAGGGAGGACGACGCTAGCGCCGGAACTCGAACCACACGTGGCCTGGCGGTCCGGGCTCGAATCCCCACTCGTCCGCCGTTTGCTCAACCAACGAAGCCCGTAGCCTCCTGTGGGCGGCTCGTCCGTTGGCGGTTCGACCACCCGCAGACCGATAGTCGGCGTGGGCTGCTCTACCTCGACACCGAACGTGATCCTCGTCAGTTTCGATGACCAAGCGGAGGGTGTCTTGATCAGGTCGGAGTCGTCCGTGCCGGACAGCGTTCGTCACAGCTCAGTGATGGCCGAGACGGGCATCCGCGACCCGACCATTTAGCACGGGCGGAGGGATCGTGTCGTCCAGGGCTGAACGCGCACGAACAGGAGCGCTCTCATCCGCGGGCAGAATGAGTTCTTGCCGCATCCGCCTATCTTCCAGTTGCGTCGGTTGCGTACGGTTTCCTACTGGTTACCCCTCGAGGGCCACCGAAAACATCAGGGCTGTAAAGGTTTTGGGGGCTAGCGCCGATTGGGTTTTGGTGGTTTAGTGGGTCGTCGGTCAAAGAAAATGCGTTGCTCTCGACTCGAGGAGGGAGGAGGAGATGGACGTAGCTCCGTTAGCCTTTCTCTCTGCGGACCGAGGAAAAGGACGGGACGACCGTCGTCTACCTCGAGGGTGAGCTTGATCTGGCGGGTGTTCCGAAGCTGCAAGAAGTTTTGCACTCGGCCCAGCACGAGAACGTCTCCCAGATCGTCGTTGATCTCCGAGGGCTGACGTTCCTCGATTCGACCGGCCTCGGGGTTCTGATCGCGGCGGACATCGCCGGCCGTGACGGACACGTCGGGGTCTCATTCGTGCGAGGCATCGAGAACGTCCAGAGGGTGTTCCAGCTCACGGCGTTGGAAGAGCGCCTGAACTGGACCGAGGCGGTGGACTAGTTCAGCCAGGTAGGCCTGTCTCTGGTCCGCGAATACCGGCCTCTCGGGCGACGATGGAGGTGAGAAGCCAGCGGTCGGACTTCGGGGACCCTCAGAAGCCCTCCCTGCGTTCAGGGGGATGCAAGACTTCAGCATGGCGCTCGAATCCCCGCCTCCTCCGCCCAACTTCGGCCCACTATTCCTGTGGCCCGCGATCGCTTCCGCAGACTTCTCCCGTTCGCTTGGCAGGTAAGTGACTGTTGTCGGTGCCCCCGGTCTGACCGCGATGAGTCTGGTGTCGTAGCGGTGAGTGGCAATCGGGTGGAAGCGGGCTGGGGCTGTCCTGGCAATATCGTGGGCTCGACGCCGGTGATCGTGACGGTACTCGGGCTCGCGCTCCCTTTTCCGGACTTGGGAATAGATCTTGCTCCGCAAGGTGTCGCCTAACCGATCGCGAGTGTCGCACCTCTAACACATATATCCATATGGATATATGTTGTGGTGGTGGCACGGGCAGCGACGACGACGAGATGCATTCAACGCGGTGGCGGAGCCGCGTCGGCGGCAGATCATCGACGCGCTGGCGACCGGCGACCGCCCCGTGAATGACCTCGTCGCGCTGCTCGGCCTCGGGCAGCCGCAGGTCTCCAAGCACCTCCGCGTCCTACGGGAGGTGGGGCTCGTGACGGCGCGTGATGACGGGCGCCAACGGATCTACCGACTCGACGGGCGCGGTCTGAAGCCGATCCACGACTGGGTCCGGACGTTCGAGAGCATCTGGGAAGACCGATTCGCGCGCCTGGACGTCGTGCTGGAAGAGCTCAAGGAACAGGTCGACCGAGGGGAAGGAGCTGAGGGCAATGGCGAGTAGCGGGACCGCCGGTTAGGTTACGTTGCCGACGGACACGCAGATTCACATCGTGCGGGAGTTCGATGCGCCGAGGGAGCTCGTTTGGCGAGCGTACGCAACTCCCGATTTGATCAAGCGCTGGTGGAGCGGCGAGCGCGGCGAGGTGACGGTGGCGGAGGTCGATCTCCGAGTCGGCGGCGCCTGGCGCTACCTGATGGTGGCCAACGAGGAGATCGAGGCCGGCTTCCACGGGGAGTTCAGGGAAATCGCACCTTACAGAACGGCTCGTTAACACCGAGGCCTACGACACAGGGCCGGGCGCCGAGGAGGCGAGCGGGGCCGAGCCGACGGTCGTCACGGCGACCTTCGAGGAGGTGGACAGCCGGACGGTCCTCACTCAGGTCACGGAGTGCCACACGGCTGACGTGCGCGACATGATCATCGCCTCGGGCATGGAGGAGGGCATGCAGGAGTCAATGGACCGCCTCGAGCGTGTGGCGGCCTCACTCGGCTGAGTCGATTCGTGGCTGACCCCGAGGTCTTGCGGCCTGGCGCCAGCTCCCCATCCTGGGTTGAGCACCTTCCACGAGATCGACCGAAATCACCAGCGACACGAGCAAGCTGCACGTCCCCGGGCACTTTTCGGATTCAATCTAGACAAGCCCGAGAACCCCCTAAAGGCGAGATCACCTCGCGGATCAGCCAGACTCGCATCGGTCGCAGGGATGGTGGAGTCCATGGTCGCATTCGAGGACCTCCGGCGAGTACACCGAGCAGGGCAACGCCGCTCATCCCTCCGGGACATCGATGGGTTCCGTCTCGTGCGCATAGGCCACGGCTGCGTTGTGATCCATCGTCCTGCCCGCTGCGAGGGCGCGCTCCACCGACGCGTCGCCGATGGCTTGGCGCGCGACGGCTACAGGGTCGCCGATCATTCCCTGGGCCGCGGGCGGGGACAAGTGCCCGGTGACCTCCCGGGCCGCATCGGCAGCCGCCCAGAGCCGGGCGGCCCGGTCATGCCGTCCCATCTCTCCCTCCACGCTCGAGAGGAAGAACAGCATGCCCGTTACTGCAGAGCGATTCCCCGCGTCCGCCTGCATATCCATGACGCGAAGGTAGTTGCTCCTGGCCCGGCCGGGCTCACTGAGCCGTCGCGAGGCGTGGGCTATCGAGACGAGACACTCGGCCAACCCCTGCAGGTTGCCGAGCTCGTCGAACGTCCGGAGCGCCTCCTCCATAATCGGGATCGCGGCCGCGGGATCGCCCTGGACCAGCGCGATGAGTCGCCCCATCCCGAGGTTCGCGAAGGCGGCCCCGTTCCGATCTCCGAGCTCCTCCGCAATCGCCAGACTCTCCCGGAGCCGCTCTTCGACCGGGCCTCCGGCGCCGAAGGTCATCGCCGTGGCCAAGCTCTGGAGGCACTCCATCTCCCCTCGCCGATCCCCGATCTGTCGGAACAGGTGAAGCGCCTCCTCTTGGTATCGCTGTGCCGCGGAACTGTCGCCGCCCCACCAGGCCATACCCCCGGCGGCGCTCAGGGCACGTGCGCGAATCTCCGGCGACCCCCCGAGTGCGAGAAGCTCATCGAGAGTCTGGCGACCTTCCCACAGTGGGCCCCGCTGGTGCCAGAACCGCCACAGCGCGGTGGCGGTCCGAAGCCCGATGTCGGCCTCCCCCGTCTCGCGGGCCCAGCGGATCGACGCTCGCAGGTTTGGACGTTCCTGCTCGCATCGATCGAGCCACAATGCCTGATCCTTCATCAGCAGATGTGGCTCGGCATCCTCCACGAAGTCGAGGAGGAACTCGGCGAGACGCCGGCAGGTCGCGCCGGCATCGAACTCCTCGCGGAGCCGCTCGCCTCCGTACTCCGAGATGGTCTCCAGCATGCGGAACCGGGGATCGCCCTCGGGGGCCTCGACCTGCCGAAGGAGGCTCTGCTCGACGAGGGCTTCCACCGCGTCGAGCACCGCGAGTCCCACATCTTCGGATCCTGCGACCGCTTCGGCCGCCTCGATCGAGCACCCGCCGGGGAACACGGACAGCCGGGCGAACACCCGCCGCTCGTGCTCCTCGAGCAAGTCGTAGCTCCACTCCATGGCGGCTCGAAGGGTCTGTTGCCGCTCGGGCCGGCCTCGCGCGGAACCCGCCGGAAGTGAAAGGCGTTGATCGAGTCGGGACAGGATGGCCTTCGGGGTGAGGATTCGAACGCGGCTCGCGGCCAGCTCGATCGCGAGGGGAAGCCCATCGAGCTTCGTCACGATCGAGGCGATCGTGGGAGCGGTCGCATCCGTGAGCTCGAAATCAAGCTTGACCGCTCGGGCGCGGTCGACGAAGAGAAGCACCCCGTCCGATCGCGAGAGCTCCTCCCTCCCGCGGTCGGGCTCGAGAGTATCGAAGGGATGAACCTCGAACTCTTGCTCCCCGTAAACGCGGAGTGCCATCCGGCTCGTGACGAGCATCCGAAGTCGGGTGGTGGAGGCGAGCAGGTCCTCGATGACGCTCGCGCCGGCCGCCACCTGCTCGAAGTTGTCGAGGATTAGCAGGAGCTCGCCCTCCCGAAGGTGGGCTCTCACGGCGGCGAGCGAGTCGCCGCCCGGCGCAACGGTCAGCCCCAGCGCCTGCGCCATCGAGGAAGGGACCAGGGCCGGATCGCGAATCGCTGAGAGGTCGACGAAGAACCCACCGTCGGGGAAGTTGCCCAGCTGCTCCCCGGCGACCTGGAGGGCCAGACGCGTCTTGCCGGACCCCCCGGCCCCAGTCAACGTCACGAGACGATGCTCCTCGAGCAACCGTGCGATGCGTTCGATCTCTCGCTCCCTTCCGACGAAGGTCGTGAGCTGGATCGGGAGATTCGTTGGGCGGGCGTCGAGGGTGCTCAGCTCCGGAAACTCGTCGATGAGGCCGTCGATGTCCAGCTGGTATATCCGCATCGGGAGTGCCAGATCCTTGAGTCGGCGCGCGCCGAGATCGCGGAGTCGCACCCCCTCCGACAGCGCTTGTTCGACGAGTCCACGAGTCGCGTCCGAGAGGAGCACCTGGCCGCCGTGACCGGCGGCGGCGATCCGCGCCGCACGGTTGACGTCGATGCCCAGGTAGTCGTCTCCGCCGAGGACGGCCTCGCCAGTGTGCATCCCCATCCGCACCCGTAGCGGCTGACCGTGCGGCCACGCGTGGCTGGCCAGCCCTCGCTGCGCGGCGACGGCGGCGCGAACCGCCCCGGACGGCGTGGTGAAGACCGCGAAGAACGAATCGCCCTCGGTTCGGATCTCGATCCCCTCTCCCTCCGCGATCGCCTTGCGCATGATCTCGGCATGATCGTTCTGAACACTGCGGTATCCCTCGCCCAGGGCCTGGAGCAGTCGAGTGGAGCCCTCGATGTCCGTGAACAGGAACGTCAGGGTTCCGGTTGGATGGTCCCTGCCGGGCGACATGTCCCGATTATGAAGGGGCAGCTTCCGTCAGGGAGCATGGCGTCGGCCTCACGTCGACCAGCCAGTCCGCGGATCGACGAGCGCCGCGACCACGATGAACGCCGTCGACGGCATCGCGGTGCCGCGTGGACGCGCAGTCATCGATCCCCAGGGGGAAGGCCGTCGTGACGGATCGGCTGCGCGTCCCGCCGTTCCCAAGCCCGTCGTGGCTGGGCTCGGATCGGTCTGGGTGGCTCCGCCCAGGACGACGGATCTGGCGGTGGGGGCGTCGTGCGCATCGGCCCACGCCAGTGACGTCGCCGCGGGCCGACATGAGGGAGGGCCCCTGCATAACACCTGCATAACGAGCCGAAGGCACTGCAAGGTACTCAGCGGTTCTCAGAGGTAGAGCGTTTGGGCAGCTCAACGCCCTGACCTGCGTGTTCGTCTCGCCCTTACAAGGCGAAGGTCGCGGGTTCGACTCCCTCAGCGCCCACAGAAAGCGCCATCGACCCGTGGGGTGGGCCACATGTCGCGCCCAGGTCCCGTCTCGAGGGGTTGACCGAAGCCCGCATAGAAGGGCACCCTCGTTCCGTGCCGGTTGGAGACATGTGCCGGGGGAAGGAGGGTACGGCGCGGAAGGCGGCTTCATTGCTGGATCCGAACTCACCGACGACTGCGCCGCCTTCACGGATCTCATCGGAACGGAGCCCACTTCCTCAACCCCTGCGTATTCGCAGGGTCTAGGTCTTCGTTTGCTAGCGATCGGGTCGCGAACACTGTCGGCCGAGCACGTCAGTGCACCGGGCTCGGCTTCGCGCCCCATCGAAGGATGACCTCGGAGCCATGAGTTGCCTCTGGCTCGAACGGTTCCGACTGGAAGGGGAGTGGAGATGAGGAAGGCGACTTTCATCGCAACGGTAATCGTGCTCGTAGGCGCTACCGTCGCACTAGCGGCCGGACCCGTGACGCGCACGGGCTCGGAGGCCAACGGCATCCGGAACCCGGGTGCGTGCGAGGTACAGCCCGAGGGCTCCGACATGCACGTCAAGTGCACGGCGGGAGTCGGCGCGACTGGCTCGACGTTCGTCCGCTACCGGTTCCTGCGCGACGTCGGCGCAGTCAGGGGACCGGCTACGGTCTCGGGCGACCTCCGCGACCCGGAGGGATGCGCGGTCGTTCGGTGGATGGCCCCGGTGCGCACACTTCGGGTGGAGGTGCCACTCTCATGCTATATCCACATCCGCTCCGTGACCTGGCAGCAGCCTTGACGGAAGGCGAGGAACTCGACGAGACGCACGGATCAAGATCTCGGCTGGCTCCGGCGCGGTCCTGAGGGACCGCGCCGGGATGGAGGCGGAGCCATGGGTCGTTGGGACCGAAAGGAAGGAGTAGACAGCAGCGCGAGGCGGGCCCGGGCTGAATGCGTCAGTGCCCTCGCGTTCGCGTCCTTCTGCAATGCCTTCCAGCCCCAAGGTGAGCCGCAGCGCTGCTGCCGTCGCCAAGCAAGCGCTCACGGGCCTCTCTTTCCGCTGCACTGGTGCGTCGGGGGCTGGTGAACGGAGCCGCCAGAGTAGTCGAGACCCGCGGCGGAACGGCCCTCCGCTGATATAGGGTTCACGGTCGCCCTGGCAAGATCGTCGGAATCGACGCGATCGTTGATTCCAACGAGTGCGCAGGATCTCAGCGGGTGTCTGTGCGAACGGGTGCGAACGTCCCGCTCCACGGCGGTCGAGAGTGATCGTGGCTTCTGATCGGGAGCGTACGGGAGGGGGATCGAAGATGGATCTAGGCGATGTGCTGTGGGCGATGCTCGTCTTCTTCTTCTGGTTCATGGCCATCTGGATATTCATCTCGGTGTTCGGGGACATCCTCCGGCGCGAGGATCTGTCGAGTGGGGCAAAGGCGGCTGGATCTTCCTGATCTTCGTCCTGCCCTTCCTCGGCGTGCTGATCTACATGATCGCCCGGCCGAGGATGACCGAGCAGGACCGCCGGCTGGCCGCGCACATGATGGAGCGAGAGCGGCGCGGCGCGCGGCTGGATACTCGGCCACCGACGAGGTCGCGAAGCTCGCCGCCCTCCGCGATGGCGATGACGGCCGCGACCGCGACGCCCACAGCGAGGATGCGAGCCGAACCCGATCGCGACACCGCCATCCACCCTGCGAGGAGCAAGACGACGAAGAAAGCCAACTGGCCGACCACCCGAGGGCGACCTCGCCGGCGATCGCAGCGATGGTGACGACGAACAGGCCCACGCCCAGCGCAATGGCCGCTCCAGCTGCGATCCGTCGGAGGTTTATGCATGACCGAACTCGAGAGCACACCACCTCGCGCTATCGGGCTAGCAGTCCTGATCGATCGCGTCCGAGAGACCGGTCAGTGCCCTCCCGACCTGCGAGAGCCCAGCACCAACCTCAGTCGCCGCCGCCCCGAGGCCGTCCGCGTCAGAGATCCCTTCGAGGATCGATCGCAGGTCGTCGAACGACGTCTTCACCTGATCAACGGAGGGCTTGAGTTCGGAGGACACCGCCGACAAGGTGGCGTCCAGATCCGTCTGGACCTCTGTGGCTGCCGACTTCAGTGCGTCGAGACCGTCGTTGACTGGGCTCACCTCGGTGAGCGCCGTGACGGACTCCTTGAGGGCGGTGGCCTCAGCGCAGCCAGGAGGAGAGGTGGGCGCTGTGGAGCTCGCGCCGCCACCGCTGTCGTCGCCGCCACTGCAACCCACGGCCGCGACCGTGAGGAGGATGACGACCGACGGGATGCCGACCGCCCTGAGTGCGAGCCGCCACATGGCAGAACGTTGCCGCTGAGGTGGGTGATGTGTCATCACGCGATATCTCCTTCGTCCAGGGTTCGCCGGATCCGCATGACGCCGGATCCGCATGAGGTGAGCGGTGCCGATGTTCAGCTTCCTTCCGTAGCCTTGGTTGCTTGGCCAACCCGTCGGCGTCCGCATTGATGGCCTTGGAGACGAACCGGTTCTGCGCCTTGATGCTCGCGGCGACCTGGTCGGCCATCTTCGTCGCGTGGATCACGATCAGACCGGCTTCGCGGTTGTTCAGCAACGGTGCCAAGCTCCTTGAGGTCGTCGTTACTCATGCCGCCCTGATGTGTCCCGTCACGGCCGACCCCCGAACCCACCGCTGCACCCACGCCGAGCCCGATCCCCAGAAGGAACGCGGTGACCGCACCGATCGCAAGTCCCACCCACCGCCGTGGCGAGCGGACTGCTCATGCTTGTCGGTTACCTTGACCTTGCCGTCAGCGCCGCGCTCGAGTACAGCGGCATCGAACGCGTGCCCTCCACCGGCCTCGTATACATCGCCCTGACGGCCTCGTAGTCAGCCACGTCGCCGCGCTCCCCGGTTGCTGCATCAGAAGAGGAGGGCCAGCTGCCTTCCCCTCGTTCGTCAAAGGGGGACTCAGTCGGCCGAGCCGCCGTGCAGCTCCTCGTTGATCTGGTTCGTCGTCTCCTCCGACAGTGAGGTCTTGAGCACCTTCCCGCCGTACTTCGACATCGCCTCAACCGCCTTGTCGGGGGTCACCTTCTCAATGATCATGAAGAGCGCCGAGGTTCCAGGCTGCAGCATGTCGCGCACTTGCTCCTGGAACTGCTTGTCGATGCCTGACTTCGCGACCTTCCCCATGATCGCGCCCATACCGGCGCCCAAGGCCATGCCGAGGAACGGCACGAAGAACAGTAGTCCGAAGAGCCATCCCCAGAACATCCCGGAGACGCTGCCCCTCCCGACGGTGTGCTGGTTCGTGATCGTCTTTAGCTTGCCGTCCTCGCTGCGGATGATCGCTGCGATCGCGTCCGCTTCGATGATCAGGTCACCGGCCAGGCGCTCGGCCTCCTCCATCGCTTGGATCGCCGTCGTCGTGTCGTCGTAGCCGATCGCGATCAGATCTGCCATGTCCGCTCCTTCCGATCAGTGGGTCCGGGACTAGAGCTTAGCCTCCTTCCACCAGCCCGTCGACGGTCGCAGGTGGAGCCCGGCCAGCCGGCAGCCTACAACCCAGCCTTCTCGACCACCGGTGTGACTGCTGGTTGGCGTGGGTCCGAGATGGCCAGATCTGCTAGCGGTTCCTTTCGACGTCGGTCCCGTGCCTTTCAACGTCGGTCAGGTCGCGCCCGTGCACGGTGAGAGCCCAGACCACCGACACCGCGATCGCGATGATGACGATCCCCCAGACCGGGTACCAGGGCAACCACGCGCAACCGACGAACGCGCTGATCACCGCCATGATCACACCGACGGTGCGGGCCCACACGCTGCATCTCGCTTCCGGCCTCCGGCATGGCGCCCCCCTTCCCTGACCCGATCAGAGGGCCACAGCACAGTCCCGCCTATCACTCGCGGACTTGCGATCAGACCCCATCAACGTGGCGAGTCCTGTTGGGCCGGGGATGCGCTGGATCCATCGATCGAGGAGACTCGTGCATGGGTTCCTCCATCGCCGGCGACACCGCGGCGTGCATAACTCTGCATAACGAGGCCGAAGGCACTCCAAGGTACTCAGCGGTACTCAATGACACGACGTTTCGGCAGCTCAACGCCCTGACCAGCTCTTCCTTCTCGCCCTTACAAGGCGAAGGTCGGGGGTTCGACTCCTCAGCGCCCACTGACAAACCTGCTGGTCTAAGGCCACATGCCTACAAGCAGCGATCTTTTGCCGCGGGCATTTGTGCGCCACGTGGCCGAAGGCTTTTTGGCGCGATCACGGTGCTCCTCTTGCCGGGGTTGTGTTCGTCACCAGCTGCGCGGTCTAATACCACCATGCCCGCACCATCGTGGACATCCGGAGCCGGCGAGCCCGCCGCCCAAGCTCCGATCTGCGGAGCACTAGAACCTGAAGTCGCATGAGGGGGGAACGAGATATGTCTGAACGGCCGAGTGGCTTCGTCCTTGGATGGACGACCTTCGCCGCGTTCATGATGTTGTTGATTGGGGGTTTCCATGTGATGGCCGGAATCATCGCCATCCTGAATGACGCGTTCTACACCGCCACGAGGGATTACGTCTTCGAGTTCGATACCTCAACGTGGGGTTGGATCCACCTGATCCTCGGCACGATCGTCTTCCTCGCTGGTGGCGCACTCTTCAGCGGGGCTTGTGGGCTCGCACCGTCGGCGTGATCATGGCGGTGATCAGCGCGTTCGTCGGTTTCGCATGGTTGCCCTGGTATCCGGTCTGGGGGGTCGTGTTTATCTCGATCGCCGTGACTGTGATCTGGGCTCTCACCGTCCACGGCCGAGAAATGGCCGAAAGGTAAGGACCCCCAAGGAACCAGTACCCGCTGATCTCGGAGCACGGGTTGATCGGCGACCTTCAGACCGCCGCGCTCGTCAGCACGGAGTGGACCGTCGATTGGTTCTGCTCCCTCGCTTCGACCGGCCGAGCGTCTTCGCCTCTCTGCTGGGCCGGGACAAGGGTGGGCGATCGGAGGCGATGAAACGGTTCATCCCTGAGAGCGAGCGGCTCCACCCCGACGACTGGATCGGAACGAACGAACAGATCGATGAGCTGACGGTGTTCGATCAAGCCCGGGCGCTCGAGGAGAACCTGCCTTCCATCCCGATGACGTACCTGGCAAGCAATGAGCCGCTTCCCGACCCGAAGGAGGACGCTGCCTGGCGCAAGCTGCTGGGGGTTTCGTCGACCGGTTCACTCCGGTACGGTTGATCTACCTCGATGCGCCTCACTACATGGAACCCCGAGATCCACGAGCGCATCGCGCGCGAGCTCGAGCGCGTGATTGCTGTCTCAGGAGCGGAATGAATGATCGCAGGAACACGGAACGCGGTCAGCGCGGGTGGAGGTAGGTCGACGGGGAGTCGACTTCGACACACCTGCACCACACCTGCATGACGAGCGGCATGAACCCCAGTACGCCAGCGCGACTCAAGGGTGACGGCCGACAAGCGATGCATGCATATGTCTGCCGTGCGGTCTTAGAGAGGTGCTGACGCTGGTGACAGCTCATGACGATATCCCGAGGGCCTCCATCTCGAACACCTGACGGATCTCGATCTCGCCCTCAGCGCCGTACTCGCCTGGGTAGACCCGGGCAAGAGCCTCGAAGGGGATGCGGTTGGCCCATTCGACAGCCTCGTCCAGGGACTCAACTTGGAGGATCCAGTAGCCCGCGACCGCGTCCTTCTCTCCGAATGGTCCGTCGATGACGGTCCGCTCTCCTCCCGAGAACATCACTCGCTTCCCCTCACCGCTTGGGTGGAGCCCCGCTAGGTCGAGCAGCACTCCCGCTTGCTTGAGTTCGTCGTTGTACCTCCCCATCTCGGCGAGGAGCTCCTCGCTCGGCCTGGCGCCCGGTTCCGGATCCCCCTTGATCATCAACATCACTCGCATGTTGCCTCCTTACTGTCCGAGTCAGGCCGTTCTGACGGTGTTCGGTCGATGCCTTGGATCGGCCCGGTCCACCAAGGCTTGCACAATTGCTCTTGCTCACGGCCCAAACGGATCAGGAGATATGGAAGTCTGTGTGCTTGTCGTCTCCGCGGGATTCGATGTGGCTGTCGACCCTCGATGCGATGGATAAGGAGCTCGTCTCGGACAGTCTCGTATCGCTACGACCCAGCGCGTCCCCAGACGGATTGCGTGGGAGGGAACGTTCTCGATCTGCACGTTCTGGTACGTCGACGCGCTTGCGCGCTCAGGTCGCCTCGAACAGACGCCTAACGTTCGAGAAGAGGCTCACCTACGCGAACCACGTCGGGCTCTTCTCCGAGGAGATCGGCCCCACCGGCGAGCAGCTGGGCAACTTCCCTAAGGCATTCACGCACCTCTCCTTGATCCCGGCGATCAATCTGGACCTCCAGATCGACCACGGTCCCGGGTGGGTCGATCTGGGTCCCGGGCGCGCTCTCCGGTGCAGGGCGATATATACGAGCGTCGGGGTTCGGCTAGGCGAACGCTGAACGCCTGGGGAGCCTTTGGAGACTGGCCCGTCAACCGTGTTTGACGAGTCTCGGGTTCTCGACTGACCTCTCCGGACGCTTTCGGTCGGCATGGGTAGGGGGTCGACGTTGAGATCGACGTCGACCATCGACGCCGAGTGCGGCGGGCCCCACTCGAGCCATGCCTCCCGACGGATTCCACGGTCTGATCCCAGACTCGTCGTCCCCTGGTACCGGGACGGGACGGGTTTCGCACTCAGAGCCGCGGAGCCAGACTCGGGATGTCGATCGCCCCAGCTACGACAGCGGGAGCGTGACGAGCGATCCGTCAGGAACGGCCAAGCCGTCTGGACCCCGCAAGGGAACGTAGGACGTCTCGGGGAGTCCTCAGTGTCTGACGGAAGAGGTATCCTTCCACGCAATCACCGGAGGGGAAGCCGATGAACCTGCAAGACGCTCGCGACCACGTCGCGAACGCAAGGAAGTACGCCGAGACGGACTTCGATAACGAAGTTGTGTCGGCGCTCGAAACGCTCGGTACGGCCGTCGAAGTGATGCAAAGGAAGCTCGATCGGCTCGAACAACAAGGTCGCGCTCAGCGTCGGGAACGCTTCTTGTCCTTCTAGCCTGAGCTTGCCTGCGTCGCCTAACGCGCCGGCATAGCGGGTCCCAGAGATGGAGACGTACGCCGTGCGTCACATCTGTCACGAACCCGTGGCAAATGCCTGTGGCTCGAGTCGCATGCCTGCGGAGCGACCCATAAGGAAGGTTGTCGGAGCCAATCAGCTGTCGGCTTCCGGAACATCTTGAGGAGGGCGACACTCAACGCCACGCGGGCTGGCGATGGGCGGGCGGAACACCGGTCCCCATTCGTGAACGTGACCGTCATACTCGGAACAGTGTCGAGGATCGACTCTGCATCGCGGGTCGTTCACGCTCGTCCCGTCGATGTCTTTGCGGCGATGGTGAAGCCTGAGGCGCTCGTACGATGGCTTCCCCCGCAGGGGATGACTGCTCGAGGTCGTTCCCAACGAGCGGATCGTGCAAGTGGGACCTTCGAGCACGCTGACATCAGCACCGGAGGCTCGTACCGTCAAGCGAGCCTCGACAACGTCCGAGCCAGGTGTCGAGCGATCGACTTCGTGAGCCACGATCCCGCGTTCCACGGAACCATGATCATGACGTGGCAGTTCGCAGGAACGGGCGACGGGACGCACGTCCAGGTGAGAGCCGAAGACGTGCCGCCGGGAATCTCCCCCGAGGACCACGTTGCAGGCATGACGTCGTCGCTGGCCAACCTTGCAAAGTACGTCGAAGACCTTTCAGCACGGCGGTGAGAACCAACGTCTACACCCCGGAGTCGCCTATGAGGAAGCGCTTCTCCGCCATCGCGCCCTCGATCCACAGCCAGCCGTGCAGGCCGGAAAGCGGTCACCGCTACGAAGGCGGTATGAACTTGCTGGCCGTGAATTGCGCGCCCTCGGGATCGCTGATCACCGTCATGCGAACCCACGGTGCATCGAGCGGCGACACGACGACGTTCCCGCCGAGCTCGATTGCGCGGTCGGCGGCCGCATCGGCGTCGTCGACGGCGAACGTGATGCTCCAATGCGCCCCGCATCTCCCCCTCGGATCGCACGTCGGTCGATGGAACGAGCCACGCGACCGCGTCCTCGAAGCCCTTGGGCGCGCCGACGTCAGCCTGTCGCGCGCGCACTCCGGGATCGCGCTCGGTGAGGAAGTCACCGTACCCCGGCAAGCGCCAGAAGCCCGCACCATCCGCATCGTCGCCGAAGCCGCTCAGCTCCCACCCGAACACCGCGCCGTAGAACGCTTCCGCGCCTCTTGAGTCGTGGGTGTTCAGCTCGCTGAAGTTCCACGTTCCTGGCTCGTTGACGAGCTGGGCGCCCGTTCGTCGTCCAGCCTGCCACACCGAGAACGTGGCGCCAGCCGGATCGGAGCAGACGCTTGATCGCCCCGCAGCGCCGACATCGACGGGATCCACGAGCACTCGGCCCCCGGCGTCACGCACCCGCCGCGCGGTCTCGTTGGCGTCGTCAACCGCGATGTACGTGTTCCATGCCGGCGACGACCGCCCTTCCAGCGTCTCGGAGCCGACGCCCGCGACGTCGCGACCGCGGAGGCGAGCAATGAGATAGCGCTGCGAGGGAGCAAGGGCCGACTCCTCCTCGAACCGCCATCCGAACAGACCACCGTAGAAGTCGGCCGCGGCGTCGGGATCGGCCCGAGCGATGTCTACCCAGCAGGGCACCCCGGCCGGGTATGCCCCCCTTTCTAGCACTGGACTCTCGCTCACAAGTTCCTCTCGTCAGGGAAGCCCACTGGATCCGACCTCTGCATCGAGCCGAAGTCAGTCAGGCACCGAGGGGAAGTTGGTCTCGGATCTGCTGGGAAGAGTACCGGTGCCTTGTGCAGTTCAACTCGATCCGGGTACCTCAGCTCCGTAGCAGCCCTTCTCCGGCTCGCGTCGCCGCGAAACGGCATGTTCGTACCAGCATGTTCGCCTCGTTACAAGGCAGGTCGGGCCTCGACTCCCTCAGCGCCGGAGAAAAACACGTTGGTGTATCGGGACCACGTCTCGGCAACCTCGCTGCGGCATGAAACTACTTGCGGCGCAGGAACACGCCAATGAGTACGATCAAGATCATTACTGGGAGTGCCACGATGATCCAATCCTGCACGAGTTCCTCCTCCTTGCCTTCGCTGGATCTCAGTAGGCCCCGATGCCACTGGCGAGACAGACCATCGTAACCCGAGGCGGCGACCACTCCGTGAACATGCAGATCCGCGACGGCGGACCAACGTGGGGTGACGGCTGGCATTGCTGGGTCATTCGTCTGGTCGTCGGCATCGACGTGCGTCTCCGCTTCGAACTACGATGATGCCGATGGACGACTCCGCGATTAGCCGGTCCAGACTCGCGGCCGCGATCACCCTCGCGGCAGCGGTAGGAATCTCCTACTGGAGCCGCGGCGCCTACGCACGGTGGTCGACCAGAATCAGCCTCCTCGCCCCCTCTCGTGCTCGCCTTGTCCGCTTCAGGGCCGACTACCAGGACAGGCGCACGACCTTCACCGAGATGATGCAAATCATCGGTGCTGTGCTCGACGGGGTGGCTCGGGCTGCACCAGACCCTCATCGGCCTATGGCCTAGATCGGTCCAAGGTGTCGGAGGATCAGGGCGGGCGCGCTGCACGGCGCCGTAATCCCGGGAGACGGTCTCCGCCTCCGTCGTCCACGGTGCTTCGCCGCCACCTTGGCGAACCGGGGCGGACAAGCATCATCTATGGCCTTCTCGGTGGAGCGGGCGGCTCGTTGCGCGGTGCCTCCTGAGCTCCCGCCCAGCCATAAGACCATCACGGCAGCGATCAGCGGACCTACCACGAACTGCCCCTCCGCCGCCTTCCCGCTCTCAGGGGAGTTGGACGCTAGCACGCTGACCGTGACCCTTAAGCCACTGCTATAGCATCGCTGCGCCAGGCACTCTCTGACAGGACCATGGGGTTCACACCTCGATCCTGCTGGTCCTGGCTGACGCGGCATCGACGAAGAAGTCCTAGGAGAGGGGAAGAGGGATGGGTTGCTTGCTCGCGCTCATGGGGGCGTTCGCCCCGCGGCTCTTGTTCTTGATCATCTGGATCGCGCGTCCGGCGTACGTGGACGCCGTGTTCGATACGTTCATCCTGCCACTGCTGGGGCTCATATTCCTTCCCTTCACGACGTTGCTGTGGGTGCTCCTCGATGCGCCGCCCGGTGGCATCGAGGGGTTCGACATATTCTGGATCGTCCTGGCCGTGGTGATGGACCTGAGTCATTACGTAGGTGCGTACGGGCAGCGAGGGCAGTTCCCCGGACGAACAGCGACGGCCTGACCCATCCGTTTCGGGTGCGATTACCCGGGTGAGAGTGGGCGTGCGTCATGGGTGCCTGCTGTCGCAGGCACCCAGTCGTACGCGACCTTCGAGCCGACCAGGAGATCGTGCACAGCACGGCTCTGGCGATCGATCGCACACCACAGGAGACCGATCGGAAAGGTGGCGCAGACGAGCGCCCTTATCAGCGTTCTGCCTCCCCGGAGCCGGCCACCCACCTGGTCAGTCACACGGAGCCCCATCACCTGCTTGCCGATCGTCCGGCCACTGGTGGTCCAGCTGAACGTGAGGTAGACGACCAGCAGCGACCACCAGATCCCGCCGAGGCTCAACACTCCCGGATCGGGCCAGCGGAACGACCGCGGTCGGATCACGAACGCGATCGCACCGATCGCGAGATAGGACAAGAGCACCGCGCCGACCGTCGCCGCCAGATCGATCGATGCGGCGAGGACGCGAGAGATCAGGCCGGCCGGATGCCCCTGGACCTCACGGGCGGCCGGTGCGGGCCGCCTCAGGGTGACGTCCTCCGTGGAACCGGCCTCGTCACCTGGCGTCTCCGCAGGTCCACCGTTCTGGCGCAGGAGCGCTCGGTCGACCAGATGGGACACGAATCGGTCCGCTCGCATGCCTTGGACACGAACGCCGTCCCGAGTCTCGGCGGCCATCGTCTCCGTGGAACCGCGGATGATCTCGGGTAGATCGAGCTCCTCGATCACCCCACGAGCGATCGCGACGAGATCGAGACGATCGACGATCCGCTCGACGTCGAGGCGGGCGGCGACCGAGTCGACGTCCAGTCGGTCGACGATCGTCGCCGGGTCGACCCGATCGATGATCGCGCCGACGTCTACCCGCGCAACTACGTCATCGAGATCGACGCGCTCGATCACGAGCTCCGTGAGGTCGAGACGATCGATCACTGCGTCGAGCAGGGGCGGTACGAGCGTGTCCGCGAACGCCTCCGCGGCTCGCTGACTCTCGAGGCGTTCGTCCCGCCATGCTGCGTTCATCCGTTGAGTGGATCTTTCCGACCCGGCGGGCCAGTCGGTCGACCGGCGGGACGATCGCAATGAGGGAGAGAGGGCGGATCGTTCGATCGAGACCGGCGACCATCTGCGTGAAGAACCTGCCCCCTTCGATCGCAAGGTTTAGGCCGGCGCCCGCGATCAGGGCCAACGTCTCCGGCTCGTCTGGCCCCTCGACCTCGGTCTCGCTCTCCTCCACGCCGGCCGTCTCTCCGACGGGAGACGAGGGCTCACTGAGCGCGGCGACGGCGGCACGAGCGACACCCTCCACAGTCAGTGTTGCCAGGCCTACGGCAACGAGGAGAGCACCTTCGATGGCTCCGGATCTGGTGGAAGCGCTGTGCGACAAGGGTGGAAGGTCCTCGTCGGCAGACGGCTCGAGATCGATCACCGTGACTAGGGTCTCCTCGATCGTCATGATGGACTCTTCCTTTCGTTTACTAGATCGGCGGAGGAACGGGCCCAATAGGATGTCTCCCGACACCCCCCGAACAACGTCGCGGTGTAAGGCTTTCGGAGCGTAGCTGTTCCCTCCGCAGGGTGCACACCCGACGGAACCGGAAACAGGATGGCCCTGCGCCGGATGGTTCCCCGGGATCTAGTCGAAGAGATGGTTCGTGAGAGCGCAGGCATGGGAGGGATCGTGGTGCTCGCGATCGTCCGGGCTGTTCGCTGGGGCCGAACTCCCAGCCGGTAGTGTGGCTGCATGTCGGGCGAGTCTCCTCTGCCGGCCCCGAACGATCCTCCCGAGCAGCCGTGACGCAGCCACCGGAGCAAAGCCGGAGCGACCGTCGTTTCGCGAACGCGCCGATGCCGCCAAGCGGCGAGCCGACGGCGCGAGGCGATCGATCGAAGCCCGGGCCGAGTCTCTCCGAGCCCGCCACGCGAGCGTGCGTCTCGCGTACGCGGCGTTCGAGAGTGACCGGAGACAGGCGGGTGCTCTGCTCGCGGGAGGGATCGCCTATCGCCTGTTCCTCTGGTTGCTGCCCACGGCTTTGTTGCTCGTCGGGTTGGTCGGTCTCGTCGCCGACTTCTCCTCCACGTCACCGGAACGGGTGGCACACGACGCGGGCCTCGGCGCCGCCCTCGCGGTGACGGTGGCGCAAGCGGCGACCAGGTCGGGGAGTGGGTCGCTCTACCTGTTGCTCCTCGGGGCCGTGCTCACGCTGTGGGCCGGCAGATCGGTGGTGAAGGCCCTGCGCCTCACATCCGCAGTCGCGTGGCGCGTGCAGCCCTCTCCGCTGGGGAGGTCGATCGTCGCGTCCGTCACGTTCACGGCCATCGCGATCGGGCTGATGCTGCTGCCAAGCGTGCTGCCGTTGCTCCACCGAGGTCCCTTCGGTCTCGATGTGATCGTCGAACTCGTCGTCCTGGCGGGTCTGGTCGCGCTGAGTGTCTGGATGCAATCGATCCTGCCGCACCCGGAAGACGCGCGATGGAAGGCGTTCGTGCCGGGCGCGATCGTGCTCGCGATCGGCGCCGACCTGCTTCGGATCGTCACCCAGGTGTACTTCGCGGGTCGGCTCGGTCGTGTGGATGACCTCTACGGGGCGCTCGGCCTGGCCGCGGTGTTCATGGCGTGGCTGTACCTCGGGGGGCGTCTGATCGTCGCCTCCTTCGCGGTGAGTGCCACGAGGTGGCGCGCCGACGAGATCGAGAGCGGAACGACCGAAGCGACGTAGCGCGCTCGGCTGCCCGAGATCCGCGTCAGATCTGGCGAGTTGCGCGGCGACGAAGTTCTATGGTTCCATTCCGCGGCTGGTTCCGCGACGACAGGGGGACTCCTTGGATCTGGGTGACTGGTTGTGGGCGATGGTCGAGTTCTTCTTCTTGTTCATGGCGGTCTGGATCTTCATCCAGATCTTCGCCGATGTGTTCCATCGGCGTGACCTGTCTGGAGCCGCGAAAGCGGGGTGGATAGTCCTGTTGTTCGTCCTCCCCCTCCTCGGTGCCATCATCTACATGATCGCGCGGCCGAAGATGACGGAGCAGGATCGCGAAGACATCCAGAAGATCCAGGAGGCACAACGGCGCGTCACTGGCTACTCGCCGGCGGCGGAGATCGAGAAGCTCTCGAAACTCCGGGACGCAGGCGAGATCTCGGCCGAGGAGTACAAGCGGCTCAAGGAGCGCGCCCTGGTTGAGATCTGACGGAACGAAGCGGGGCCGGCCCTAGATCGCCGGCGCCCACGGGCTGGCCCCGTCCGCGTCCCGCTCGCGAGGAGTGCGGGCTTGCTCGGCTGCTAGGGTCCGGCCCAAATGGGCGATCGTGAACGGATCCACCAAGAGCATCTCGCGGCCGGCGCGATCTACGGCACCGTCGCATACCTCACCATCCTGGTGCTCTTGGAGGAGGATCGAACCGATCCGGAGGATGCCGTCGCTATCTTGGTCGGCACGGCTCTCGTGTTCTGGCTGGCCCACGTCTACGCACACCTCCTCCCTCGGATCGCGGCGGAGGGTCGCTTGCGCAGCCGTCCCTTCTCGGAGACGGCGCGAGACCAGGTCGGGATCCTCGTGTCGGCTGCAGTCCCGCTCATCCCTCTCGTCCTGGCCACGGTGGGTCTGCTGGAAGATCGAACCGGGGTGCGAGCGGCGATCGCGGCCGGCATCCTGTCGCTGGGTGCCTTCGCGGTCAGGGAGGCACGAGTGGCAGGACTCGGCTGGGCTCGCTCCCTCTGGATCGCGGCCATTCTCGTCGTTGCGGGTGTTGGGCTCCTGTGGCTGGAGGTCTCGCTGCACTGACGAGTGAGCCCTGCGAGGGCGTGGCTGATGGCTGGTTTCGCTGCTCCTCGCGAAGGCCCGCGATCCCGAGCGGCCTCGTTCTCGTCGAGGACGATCCGGTCGCCCCAGCTTCGGTCATTCGTTCCTCGAGAAGCACCGGCCTCGAGATAGACGGCCGAGCGAACGAACTCCCAAGCGAGTGTGACCAAGCTGGCAACGGTGCGACCGCGTTCCGCAGTCCGACGCTTCGCGGATCCGGCACCGGCTGGGAGTGGTCGGCTGTATGTAGCATCCACCGTCATGACCGCGATCGTCCCTCGCTGGGAGTGGCGTACGTTTGGCTCCAGCTTCGGCGCGGCCGACGACGCGCTGGCGGAGCTCGCGTCGAGCGGCGACCCGAAGGAGAGCGACGAGCTCTACCTGCTCTCGACGGAGGACGGCAACATCAAGGTCCGCGACGGCCTGATGGACGTCAAGGTGCTGCGCGAGGCCGACCAGGCGGGCTTGGAACGATGGGAGCCGGTGATGAAGCACTCGTTCCCGCTCGCGGCCGAAGATGTCTCCCTGGTCCTCGAGGTCCTCCGGGTGCCGCAGCCACGGCTGACTCGGTCCGCGTATGACTTGAACGAGCTCCTCGATGAGCTCGTTCGACCGATCGGCGCGGTGCGCGAGGCGGAGGTCCACAAACGGCGGACCCGCTTCACGGTTGGCGGCTGTATGGCGGAGCTCACCGACGTGATCGCCGACGGCCGATCGACGCGCACCGTTGCGGTCGAATCCGAGGACGCGGCGGCTGTTCTCGAGGCCGTGCGGAGCGCCGGGCTCGACACCTACCTGAACGTCAGCTATCAGCGCGGGCTGACCGCGCTCCTGGATGAGGTGCCACCGCGATACGCCGTGATCGACGTGGGGACGAACTCGGTGAAGTTCCACGTGGGCGAACGCGGTCCCGATGGATCGTGGCGGTCCGTGGTCGAGCGCCTCGAGATGACGCGTCTCGGCGAGACCCTCCAGGAGACGGGCGGGATCTCCGAAGCCGCGATCGAGCGGACCGCCGACGCGATCGCGGACATGGTGGACGAGGCTCGGCACATCGGCGCGCGTGCGATCGCAGCGGTCGGCACAGCTGGGATGCGGATCGCCCGGAACAGGGACGACGTCGTCCGCGCGGTCCGTGCGCGAACCGGCGTCACGATCGAGGTGATCGCGGGAGATGAGGAGGCCAGGCTCGCGTACCAGGCCGTCAGGACGGGGCTTGGCCCGATCGACGGCTCGGTCGTGGTCTTCGACACCGGGGGCGGGAGCTCTCAGTTCACGTTCGGTGAGGGGCCCAGGGTGCTCGAGCGCTTCAGCGTCGACGTGGGAGCCGTCCGCTATACGGAGCGGTTCGGTCTCGATCGGAAGGTGGTCACGCCCGGCGCATTGCAGGAGGCGATCGGCGCGATCTCTGAGGATCTCTCGCTCCTGGACCAGCACCCGTCGCCGGACGCGCTCGTCGGGATGGGCGGTGCCGTCACGAACATGACCGCGGTGATGTTGCAGCTCGCGACGTACGATCCCGGCCGAGTCCAGGGTACGACCCTGGACCGAGGCGAGGTCGACCGGCAGATCGCGCTCTATCGATCGCTCGACGCGGACGCACGTCGCGCGATCGTCGGCCTTCAACCCAAGCGCGCGGAGGTGATCCTCGCTGGCGCCTGCATCGTTCGCACGATCATGGAGAAGATCGAGATGGGCTCGCTGACCGTCAGCGATCGAGGCGTGCGCCACGGGCTCCTTGTGGATCGGTTCGGCACGTAGCGCATCGCCTACAACATCAGAGATCGAGCGGTACGACCGGTGGGACGGCGTTCACCGTCACGGCCGTCCACGCCCAGCTCGATGTGACTCGACCTCTCGTTCGGGGCGCGCCTCTCGGCGCGATGAGCGCCGCGGTATGATGCGCATCGGTTCCTGACGGTTGGCTGGATCCGACGCACCGCTGCCGGCAGCGTGCGTCCGAAGGGAGGAAGTCGTGAGCGATACGGACGTTGAGCTCGGCCCCATCGACTACGTCGTCGTCGAATGGCCCGCCGACAAGCAGCCCACGGGCGAGGCGTTCCCCTACCTCGTGGATCTCGTCGACCGCGGGCTGATCCGGGTCCTCGACCTTGCCTTCGTGAACAAGGGGACGGACGGCACGATCGTCGGCCTCGATCTCCAGGACTTCGCCGTCGACGGGGATCCGCAACTCACGATCTTCGAAGGGGCTTCGTCTGGGTTGCTCGGCGACGACGACCGTGAAGAGGCCGGGAAAGCGATCGAGCCCGGTTGCTCGGCGGCGTTGATCGTGTACGAGAACACGTGGGCGGCGCCGTTCGCGACCGCGCTGCGGCACAGTGGCGCGCAGCTCGTCGCGACAGGCAGGATCCCTGTGAACGCGCTCATCTCCGCCCTCGACGAGCTCGAGGGCGCTGGGGCGTAGCTCGAACGACCGGAAGGAAGGAGAGACCACATGCCCGGGTTGCTCAGAGGAGTCGCGAGGACCGCCGTGGTCGCTGGAACCGCGACGGCCGTGTCCAACCGCGTGTCGCGTCGTCAGGCGAGGCGCTGGGGGGACCAAGCTGCCGGCGATCAGTACTACGAGGACCAGGCGCAAGCGCCTGCCGCACCGGCGCACGACGACACGCTCGAGCGTCTGAAGGATCTGGGGGAGCTGAAGGCGTCTGGCGTGCTGACGGAGGCCGAGTTCGAGGCGCAGAAGGCAAAGATCCTCGCCGGCGTCTGATCCGACCTCGAAGCAGCGGCAACGTCGGTCGGCGGATCGGTTCCGGAGACGGCCCCACCCCGTGTCGCGGGGGGCAGCCTGAGCCCCGGAGCACCCGCGTGAGTGAGGTTTCGCCCGCGAGGGTCAGGCTCCCAATTGGCCGATGTCCCCGTCGAAGCGTCCGGCCATATCGGTTCCGTCTCAGCGCGACGGGTCGGATTCGGCCTAAGGAAGTCGTAGACGGGCGGCTGGCTTCGCGACTCTCACGTCTTGCAGATTCATCCGAACGGGATGATGCTTGCGCTCTCGCGACGCGCCTAGCCTCGTCGCAAGGGTTGTCCGGAAGCGTTTGCTCTCCGAGAGGGATGGTTCGATGGCGACTGCCGCGAGCACCACGATAGGTGTCCGAGGGGACTGGTACTCGCTCGATACGGCCGATGTTGCGCGCGAGCTGGCTGTCGATCCCGAGCGAGGTCTGAGCGCCGACGAAGCTCGTTCGCGGCTCGAAACAACCGGCCCCAACCGACTCGCCGGGGCCAAGAAGGAGTCCGGATTCCGCGCCTTCGTGCGCCAGTACCAGGACTTCATGCAGATCATCCTGTTGGCGGCCGCGGTGATCAACGCGCTCGTCACGGACGACATCGGGACGACGGTCCTGCTGGCGGGGCTCACGGTGTTCAACGCGGTGATCGGGCTGCGCCAAGAGTCGAAGGCGGAGGCGAGCGTCGAGGCGCTGTCCAAGATGATGAAGACGATCGCGCGTGTTCGCCGTGGCGGCCAGGCGATCGAGATCGACGCCGAGGAGCTGGTCCCTGGAGACGTCGTGCTGGTGGAGGCCGGCAACCGCATCCCCGCCGACGGGAGGATCTGCGTCGCAGCGACGCTCGAGATCGAGGAGGCAGCGCTCACGGGCGAGAGCCTCCCCGTCGGGAAGGAGATCGCGCCGGTCACGGGAGAGAACGTCCCGCTCGGTGACCGGATCTGCATGGCGTTCATGAACACGTCGGTCACGCGGGGGCGAGGGGAGTTCGTGGTCACCGAGACCGGTATGGGAACCGAGATCGGCCACATCGCCGACATGCTCGCGAACACCGAGTCCGAGAAGACGCCGCTCCAGAAGCAGCTCGACAGCCTGTCCAAGATCATCGCGATCATCGCCGGTATCGCGCTCGCGCTCGTGATCGGGCTCGGGCTGCTGCGCGACGAGTCGTTCGACACGTTGTTCGTCACCGGCGTGACGCTCGCGGTCGCCGCGATCCCGACGGGCTTGCCCGCGGTGGTCACGGCCCTCCTGTCGCTCGGGACGCAGGAGATCGCGCGTCGGAACGCGATCGTGAAGCGGCTCCCGGCCGTCGAGACGCTGGGGTCCACGTCCGCGATCTGTTCGGACAAGACCGGGACCCTCACGCTCAACAAGATGACCGCCCGCGAGATGGCGATCCCGGGGCAGAACCGGTTCACGGTCACCGGCGAGGGCTATTCCACCCAGGGTGAGATCCAGCACGTCGGGGGATCACGGATCGACCTCGACCCCTACCTGCTCCCGATGATCCTGTGCGCCGACGCCGTCCTGGAAGGCGAGGGGCTGATCGGCGACCCCACCGAAGGCGCCCTGATCGTGCTCGGCGCCAAGGGCGGGCTGGACGTGGACGAGACCCGCGCCACGTACCCGCGGATCGCGGAGGTCCCGTTCGACTCCGAGTACAAGTTCATGGCGACGTTCCACGAGATGACCGAGCCGGGCCGGGGGACGTCGTCCGCTGCTACGTGAAGGGCGCGCCCGACGTCCTGATCTCGCGCGGTGGATCGTTCCGGAGCCCGGACGGGACGCTCGTGCCGATCACCGACGACAACCGGCATCTCGCCCTCGAGGCGAACGACCGCATGGCGGAGGGCGGCGAGCGCGTGATGGTCGTCGCGCAGCGTGACTTCGACCCCGCCACGTTCGATCGGGCCGGCGACCTGCTGAGCCTCGTCGAGGACCTCACGCTCCTCGCGATGGTGGGGATCGTCGACCCGCCCAGGCCGGAAGCGAGGGATGCGATCGCGCGGTGCAAGAGCGCAGGGATCCGTGTGCGGATGATCACGGGCGACCACGCGACGACCGCCGGGGCGATCGGCCGCGAGCTCGGGATCGAGGGGCGCGCGATCACCGGCGCCGAGTTCGCGGCGATGAGCGACGACCAGCTGCTCCGGGAGCTGCCCGACATCGGGGTGATCGCCAGGGTCGCCCCCGAGGACAAGGTCCGGCTCGTCCGGATGCTCCAGCGGATGGAGAACATCGTCGCGATGACCGGGGACGGCGTGAACGACGCCCCCGCGCTCAAGTCGGCCAACATCGGCGTCGCGATGGGGATCACAGGCACCGAGGTCTCGAAGGAAGCCGCGGTGATGATCCTCACCGACGACAACTTCGCCACGATCGTGGGTGCCGTCGAGTACGGGCGGGGCCTCTACGACAACCTCATGAAGTATCTGCGGTTCCAGATGTCGACGCTCGTCGCCTACATCGCGATCTTCATCGGGGCGGGCATCTTCGCCATCGCGGGTGGTATCCCGCTGGATCCGTTCCAGATCCTGTGGCTCAACATGGTGATCGACATCCCGATCGCGATCGCGCTCGGCTTCGACGATCCCGCCCCGGGCCTGATGGAAAGGGCGCCGCGCCCGGTAGGAGCTCCCGTCCTCTCGACGACGAACTGGGTGCGGCTGTGCGCCCAGGGATTCGTGATGACGGTGGGCACGTTACTCGCGTACCAGATCGGCGAGTCCAACTACGACGTGGCGGTCGCCTCCACGATGCTCCTCACCACCTTGTCGCTGTTCCACCTCGCAGCGGGCTTCCTCGCCCGGGAGCAGGTGCACACGATCTTCGATCGGAGGCTGCTGCCGGGAGCCACGCAGCTGCGCCGGTACGCCCTGTCCCTGGCCGCGATCATCCTCGTGACGAAGATGGGATTCCTGCAACGCATCTTCTCGATGGTCGACCTGAGCCTGGAGCAGTGGTGGATCTGCCTCGGGCTGGCATCGAGCCTGGTGGTGGTCGAGGAGCTGATCAAGGTCTTCATCCGCCGCCGCTCCCGGGCGGGCGTGCCTGCAGGCGTCGACCGGGCGCCGGCCGTGGCGTAAAGGAAGGGGAACGGACATGGGATACAACCTCCGCAATCGCAGCTACGTGAAGGAGCTCGATTTCACACCCGACGAGCTGAAGTTCCTCCTGAAGCTCTCCGCCGAGCTGAAGGCGGCGAAGTACGGCGGGTACGAGCAGCCGAGGCTGGCCGGCAAGAACATCGCCCTGATCTTCGAGAAGACGTCGACGCGGACCAGGACGGCGTTCGAGGTCGCCGCCCACGATCAAGGCGCCCAGGTCACCTACCTCGAACCGACCGGCTCCCAGATCGGGCACAAGGAGTCGATGAAGGACACGGCCCGCGTGCTGGGCCGCACGTTCGACGGGATCGAATACCGCGGGTTCGCGCAGGAGACGGTCGAGATCCTGGCGGAGTACGCGGGCGTCCCCGTGTGGAACGGCCTGACGAACGAGTTCCATCCCACGCAGACCCTGGCCGACGTGCTCACGATGACCGAGCACAGCGACAAGCACCTCGGCGAGATCGCGTACTGCTACCTGGGCGACGCGCGGAACAACATGGGGAACTCCCTGATGGTCGCCGGGTGCAAGTTCGGGATGGACGTCCGGCTCTGCGCGCCGGAGCACCTCTGGCCGGAGGAGGAGCTGGTCAAGACGGCCCGCGGGATCGCGGAGGAGACCGGCGCTCGGCTCACGCTCACGGCAGACGTCGACGAAGGCGTGAAGGGCGTGGACTACCTCTACACCGACGTCTGGGTCTCGATGGGCGAGGACCCGGGCGTCTGGGAGGAGCGGATCAAGCTCCTGAAGCCCTATCAGGTGAACGGCGAGGTGCATCAAGAAGACCGGGAACCCCGGCGTCCGGTTCCTCCACTGTCTCCCGGCGTTCCACAACCGGGAGACGAAGGTGGGGGAGGAGATCTTCGAGAAGTACGGCCTCGAGGGGATGGAGGTCACCGACGAGGTGTTCGAGTCGGAGCACTCGATCGTCTTCGACCAGGCCGAGAACAGGATGCACACGATCAAGGCCGTGATGGTGGCCACGTTGGGGAGCTGAGCCTTGCGGGTCGTCGTGGCGCTGGGGGGGAACGCCCTCCTGAAGCGGGGGGAACCGATGACGGCCGACGTCCAGCGGGCGAACGTCCGCACGGCGGCCCCGCCGCTCGCCGCTGTCGCGAAGGAGCACCAGCTCGTCCTGTCCCACGGCAACGGTCCCCAGGTCGGACTCCTCGCGCTCCAGGCGAGCTCGTACGAGGAGGTCGAGGCCTACCCGCTCGACGTGCTCGGCGCGCAGACCGAGGGGATGATCGGCTACATGCTCGAGCAGGAGCTCGGCAACCTGCTGCCGGCCGAGGTTCCGTTCGCGACGATCCTGACGATGGTCGAGGTCGACCCCGACGATCCGGCGTTCCGCGATCCCACGAAGTTCGTCGGACCGGTCTACGAGAAGGCCGAGACCGACGAGCTCGCCGGCCAGAAGGGCTGGGTCTTCAAGCAGGACGGTGACAAGTGGCGACGAGTCGTGCCATCCCCCGAGCCCAGGCGGATCTTCGAGATCCGGCCGATCCGATGGCTGTTGGAGAAGAACGCCGTGGTGATCTGCGCCGGGGGCGGGGGCGTCCCCACCATGTTCTCGAAAGACACCGAACGGACCCTGATCGGTGTCGAGGCCGTGATCGACAAGGACCTCGCGAGCGAGCTCCTCGCTCGCGAGGTCGAGGCCGACCTGTTCGTGATGGCGACCGACGTCGACGCCGTCTACACGGACTGGGGGACACCGGGGCAACGACGGCTGGAGCGGGTCACCGCCGACGAGATGCGCGGACAGGCGTTCGCCGCCGGATCGATGGGTCCGAAGGTGGAGGCCGCGGTCCGGTTCGTCGAGCGGACCGGGAAGCGGGCCGCGATCGGCGGCCTGGCGGATATCGAGACGATCGTGGAGGGCTCCGGCGGCACCCAGGTGGTCCCCGCTTGATCCGAGCACAGGGAACGGAGGCGACGACATGACGGAGTTCGGTGTCCACTCCGAGGTGGGCAAGCTGCGCAAGGTGATGGTCCATCGTCCGGAGCTCAGCCTGCAGCGGCTGACCCCGAGCAACCACGACGAGCTGCTGTTCGACGACGTGCTGTGGGTCGAGCGGGCGCAGTACGAGCACGACCAGTTCGTCGAGAAGATGCGCGGGCGAGGCGTGGAGGTCTTCCTGTTCCGGGACCTGCTGGCCGAGGCGCTGGCCGCAAGCGAGGAGGCTCGGAAGCGACTGATCGAGGTGGCGGTCACCGAGTACACGGTGGGCCTGTCCCTGGTGGACGAGGTCCGGAGCACCCTCGGGAACATGAAGCCCGACGAGCTCGCCAGGCACCTGATCGGCGGCCTCACCGTGGCGGAGGCGGGCCTCGACCTCGGGAAGTTCCGGGAGTTCTCGTTGCCGGCGGCGGCGCTCGACGACACGAGCGCCTTCATCCTGCCGCCGCTTCCGAACACGTTGTTCACGCGCGACTCGTCGTGCTGGATCTACGGCGGCGTCTCGATCAACCCGATGTACTGGCCCGCGCGTCGCCTGGAGGCCTACAACGTCGCGGCGATCTATCGCTATCACCCGATGTTCCAGGACGATGACTTCGAGTACTGGTATCCGCCGCTCGGGGACGACGGTCGGTTCCAGGCAGCGGACTTCGGTCGAGCCTCGATGGAAGGCGGGGACGTGCAGCCGATCGGGAACGGCACGGTGCTGATCGGTCTCTCCGAACGGACCCAGGCGCGGATGATCGAGCAGATCGCGAGGGCACTCTTCGCGAAGGGCGCGGCCGAGCGCGTGATCGCCGCCGTGATGACCAAGGACCGGGCGCACATGCACCTGGACACCGTGTTCACCCTGCTCGACCGAGACAAGGTCACCGCGTACCCGAAGGTGATCGATCAGGTCCGGGCGATCAGCCTCCGCCCGGGATCGTCAGAGGGCACGTTCCACGTGACGGAAGAGGAGGGCTTCATCCCTGCGGTCGCCGATGCCCTCGGCGTCTCCGATCTCCACGGTGGTCGAGACGGGAGGCAACGAGTACCAGCAGGAGCGGGAACAGTGGGACGACGGGAACAACGTCGTCGCGCTGGAGCCCGGCGTCGTGGTCGCGTACGAGCGGAACACGTACACGATCTCGAAGATGCGGGAGGCCGGTGTCGAGGTGATCACGATCGAGGGATTCGAGCTCGGTAAGGGTCGCGGCGGCGGACACTGCATGACGTGTCCGCTGGTCCGCGACCCGATCTAAGGGGGATCGGATGAGCGGGATCCGGTGGGTCGTCGTCGTGCTCCTCGTGCTGGTCCTCGTCGGGCTGCTCGCGTTCGCGCGCGGCCGCGAGCATCACCGTGGCGACGAGGAGGGCGCACTCGGCGCCCACGTCTCCGCGGTCCGCGTCGAGGTGTAGGGCCCATGGCCGGCAAGGTGGACGAGGCGGAGGATATCGAGACCGGCCGGCGACCGAGGCCGCCGTCCCTGCTCGACGCCCTTCTCCCGATCGTCGTCCTGATCGTTCTGATCGCGCTCACGATCGCGTTCTTCGGCGTGGACGCGACGAACGGGCCGCTCCAGGTCGCGCTGTTCCTCAGCGCAGCCTTCGCGAGCCTGATCGCGTTCAAGAACGGCTACACGGTGGCCGAGGTTGCCGACGCCGCGGTAGGCGGCGTCAGCACGGCGATGGGCGCGATCTTCATCCTGCTGGCCGTCGGGGCGCTGATCGGCACGTGGAACATGGCCGGGACGATCCCGACCGTCGTCCACTTCGGGATCGGCCTCCTGAGCCCGTCGTTGTTCTACTTCGCGGCAGCCGCGATCTGTGCGCTGGTCGGCATGGTGACCGGGAGCTCCTGGACGACGGCGGGCACGCTCGGCGTCGCGTTCATCGGGATGGCCCAGGTGCTTGGGCTCAACGAGGCCGTCGCGGCCGGCGCCATCATCAGCGGCGCGTACTTCGGGGACAAGATGACGCCGCTGTCCGAGACGACGATCCTCGTCCCCAGCCTGGTGGGAGGCGTCACCGTCAACCAGCACATCCGCAACATGTACTGGACCGCGGGGCCAGCGCTCTTGATCTCTCTCGTCATCTTCCTGATCCTAGGGTTCACGGCCGACCCGTCGGGCGCGACCAGCACGGAGGCGGCGCAACACGCGCTCGAGGGCGCGTTCAACATCTCGTTCCTCAACCTCCTGCCGCTCCTCCTGCTCGTCGTGTTCTCCGTGCGGCAGTTCCCGCCGTTCCTCTCGATCCTGGCGTCCGCGCTGTTCGCGGGCATCCTGGCGTGTTTCACGCAGTGGAACGCCGTCCAGGCGTTCGTCGGTGAGGAGGGGCTCGGCTCGGTCGCCACCGGGATCAAAGCGATCTACGCGGCGATGGCCACGGGGTTCGTGAGCAACACGGGGAACGAGTCGATCGATGCCCTGTTCTCGCGAGGCGGGATGGCGAGCTTCCTGACCACGATATGGCTCGTCCTGGGAGCCCTGTCCTTCGGGGCGGTGATGGAGCACGCGGGCTTCCTCCGCCGTCTGATGGCACCGATCGTGGCTCGCGCGGATTCGCGGGGGAAGCTCGTCCTCGCCGTGAACGCCAGCGGGATCGGTCTCAACATCATCGCCGGCGATCAGTACGTGGCCGTCGTCCTCCCGGCTCGGATGTATCGGGAGGAGTTCGCCCGGCGCGGGCTTGCCCCGCAGGTGCTGTCTCGCGCTGTCGAGGACTCGGGGACCGTGACGTCCGCCCTGGTCCCGTGGAACACGTGCGGGGCGTACATCTCGGGTGTCCTCGGCGTCCCCACGGTGACGTACCTGCCCTTCTGCTTCTTCAACATCCTGAGCCCTCTGCTGGACGTGCTCTTCGCGTTCATCGGCTTCAAGGTCCCGACGATCGATCCGTCCGAACCGACGTCCGCGCGAGCCCGCCAGCGACGCGGGCCAGCAGACCGTGGACCCGACTCCCGCTTGAGGAGGCAACCGATGAGCGATCAGCCGATGAGCGATCAGCCGACGACGGATCCGTCCCGGCGACCGAGAAGAAGAGGCGCTTCACGCTCCCGTCCGCATACACGATCCTCTTCTTTCTGATCGTCCTCGCCGCGCTCGCCACGTGGTTCGTCCCGGCCGGCACGTACGAGCTGAACAAGGACGGGGAGCCGATCCCCGGCACGTACCACGAGGTGGAATCGCACCCCGCGCGGATCGTCGTGGACTCGCTCACGGCGCCGATCAACGGGCTCTACGGGATCGAGAACAAGAAGGGGAACATCAACTACTACAACTCCGGCACGCTGTTCGGTGCGATCGACGTCGCGCTGTTCATCATCGTGATCGGTGGGTTCCTCGGCGTGACGATGCGGACCGGCGCGATCCAGGCGGGGATCGGCCGGCTCGTCCAACGGCTCCGAGGCAAGGAGCGATGGATGATCCCGCTCCTGATGGCTGTCTTCGCCCTCGGCGGCACGACGTACGGGATGGCGGAGGAGAGCCTGGCGTTCTACGCCCTCGTGATCACCGTGATGATCGCCGCCGGGTACGACGCGGTCACCGGCGCCGCGATCGTGCTCCTCGGCTGCGGGATCGGGACGCTGGGCTCCACGATCAACCCGTTCGCGACCGGGATCGCCTCCGGGTTCGCGGGTGTCCCGTTGAGCGACGGTCTCGTGGGTCGGTTGGTGATCCTTCGTGGTGGGGCTCGCGATCGGGATCTTCTTCGTGATGCGCTACGCCGACCGTGTGAAGGCGGACCCGGCGCGTTCGCTCGTCGCCGACATGAAGGCCGAGAACGAGGCGCACTTCAAGGCCGACGAACAGGCCGGTGAGATCGGCCCGCTCACCGGGCAGCACAAGCTGATCCTCGCCTTCTTCGGTCTCGCGTTCGGCGTGATGATGTACGGCGTGATCCCGTGGGAGGACCTCGGGATCGGGCTCCCGACGCTCTGGTGGTGGTTCCCGGAGATGACGGCGTCCTTCCTGCTGTTCTCCGTGGTGATCGGTCTGATCGGGAGGATGAAGGAGGGCGACCTGACCTCGACGTTCGTCTCGGGGGCCGGCGAGCTGCTGGGCGTGGCGCTGATCATCGGGATCGCGCGCGGGATCACGGTGATCATGAACAACGGGCAGATCACCGACACCGTCCTGCACTGGGCCGAGGTCGCGCTGGGCGACGTCGGGGTCGCAGTGTTCGCGATCGTGATGTTCCTGGTGTTCCTCCCGCTCTCGTTCCTGATCCCGTCGTCGTCGGGGCTGGCGACGGTCGCGATGCCGATCATGGCGCCGCTCGCCGTCTTCGTGGGCGTGTCCGAAGCGCTCGTGGTCACCTCGTACCAGAGCGCGAGCGGGCTGATGAACCTGTTCATCCCGACGTCGGCGGTCGTGATGGGCGGGCTCGCGATCGCACGGGTCCCGTACGGGCGGTACCTCCGCTGGGTGTGGCCGCTGCTGCTTGCCCTCGCGGTGGTCACGGTGATCGTGCTCGCGGTCGGGGCGGCCCTGGCGTGAGCCCGGGTCGACGATGACGGGGAGAGAGGCGCCCGCTCCCCGGCGCCGCGCCAGGCGATGATCGCGGCGGCCGTGCTCGATCCTCCCCTGTGGATCGAGCTCCCCGCCGTGATCGCCGGAGCGCTGGCCGGGGCGCTGTTCGCCCAGAGGCGCGGTCTCGACGTGATCGGGATCCTCGCCCTCGCGCTCGTGAGCGGGCTCGGAGGAGGGATCATCCGTGACGTCCTTCTCGACCGCACTCCGCTCGCGCTGCGCGATGCTTGGTACCTCTGGTCCGTCGCGGGCGCCACGTTGATCGGGGCGTTCTTCGCGCAGGCGGCGAACCGCTTACACGTCGCGTTGCTGGCGATCGATGCGATCGCGCTCGGCCTCTTCAGCGTGATCGGCGCGCAAGGCGGGTTGACGACGGACCTCCCGATCCCGTCGGCGATCCTGCTCGGCACGATCACGGGGGTGGGGGGAGCGTGCTCCGCGACGTGCTGGTCGGCGAGACCCCTCCGCGGATGCTCCGGCGTGGGCCGCCGTACGCATCCGCCGCCTTCCTCGGGGCCGCGCTCTACGTCGGCCTCGTGGCGGGGTTCGACGTGCGACGTTTCATCGCGCAGATCCTGGCGGTCTTCCTCGTCCTGGTGATCCGGGGCGTCGCGTCGTGGAGGGGCTGGGAGTCGCCCGAGCCCCGTGATATGACCCCGGCCATCCTGCGCTCCAAGCATCGGCAGACGACGAGCTCCGCCACCGAGGCGTTCGTCGCCCGACGAGAGGTCGCCGGCCGAAGGCCCCGACGTGGAGGAGGAGCGATGAGTACGTCGCCCGGATCGATGACCGTTCGACAGGCCGCTTTCATCGGCGTGGGCGCGATGGTGGGAGCCGGGATCTTCGCGCTGCTCGGGACGGCGGGCGCCGTAGCCGGAGCCGCGGTCTGGCTGTCCTTCGTGATCGCGGGCGCGATCGCGGGCCTGCAGGGGTACTCGTTCGGGAAGTTCGGCGCGCGGTTTCCATCGGCCGGAGGCCTGCTCGAGTACGTGGCTCGGGGGTTCGGGGAGGGTCACCTGACCGGCGCGACCTGCTGGCTGACCTACGCGGCCAACATCGTCATCACCGCGATGGTGGCCGTCTCGTTCGGGAGCTACGGGGCGTCGCTGTTCATCGGCGACGACGCGGCCGCTGTGTGGATCAAGGTCTTCTCCGCACTGATCCTGCTCGCGATGCTGTGGGTGAACGTCGCTGGCTCGCAGGCCGTGGCGAAGGTCCAGACGGTGACCGTGACGATCGTCGTGGGCATCCTGCTCGCGTTCGCCGTGGTCACGATCGTGAACATGGATCCCTCGCTGCTGGACCCGTCCGCGTATCCACCCGCGCGCGACATCGTCTCCAGCGTGGCCCTGACGTTCTTCGCGTTCCTGGGGTTCGGCGTGATCACGTTCACCGCGAAGGATCTCGCGGACCCGTCCCGTCAGCTCCCGCGGGCGATGTACCTCGCGCTGGCGATCGCGACCCTGACCTACGTCGCGGTGGCCCTCGGCGTGTTCGGGACCCTGACGGTGGACGAGGTGATCGCGTCGGGCGGAACGGCGATCGCGGTGGCCGCCGAGCCGACCCTCGGTCGGCTCGGCTACTGGTTGATGAGCGTGACGGGGCTCTTCGCCACCGCCGGCGCGACGAACGCGGGGATCTATCCGGCGGGCGGACTGTCGATCCAGCTCGCGTCGACGGGGCAGTTCCCTCCCGTGTTCGGTCGCTCGATCGGTCGCGCGCCGGTCGGGACACTGGTCATGGTGGTCGCGACCCTGGTGCTCGCGATCGGGTTCGACCTCGACGCGATCGCGTCGATCGGGAGCGCCATCGCCCTGCTGATCTTCTCGTTGGTCACGATCGCCCACCTCCGGATCCGTCACGAGACGGGCGCCAACCCCTTCGTCCTGATCGTGGCGCTCGCCTCCACGACGATCACGCTCGTCGTCTTCGCGACGACGACTCTGGTGGAGGAGCCGGCAGCCACCGCCGCGCTGCTCGTGATCATCGCGCTCTCGGTCGGCCTCGACCTCTGGTGGAAGTGGGCGAGGGGACGGCGCCCTGCCGTGAGCGATGCCGGCTGAGCCCGACGTGGCCGAGACCCTGACCGAGCGACTGAGGCCGGCGACGCGAGGCTCGGCCCTGAGCGCGACGCCAGTTCAGCCCAGGACCATCCCCTCAGCCGAGCCCGAGGGTTCAGGATCCGGAAGCCGCGACATGCGGAACGAGTTGAGCAATCCGATCAGCGCCGCGAGGAGGGGGATCATCAGCGCCACTTGGAGAGCGAAGGGTCGCGCCTCGGTGTTGATGCGGATGATCTCGTCCTGGATCACCTCAGGCTGGCCGGCCAGGACCTCCTCCAGCTGCGCGTTGCTCATCAGCTCGGCGTCGTCCTCCAGGGCCGTCGCGACCTGCTGCTGCTCGGCCGGCGCGAGCACGGTGCTCGACTCCGCCAGGTCGGTGAACCTGAGCGAGAGTGTCGCGAGCATCATCGCGCCTGCGAACGCGAGCCCGAACGAGAGTCCGAACGAGCCCGCGGCCGAGTTGACGCCCGCGGCCTCGCTCACGCGCTCCTCCGAGATCGGGGACAGCGTGTAGTTGTTGAGCTGCGACACCAAGAGCCCCAGGCCGCACCCCGCGATGACCAGCGGGATCAGGAGAGCCCAGCCCGAGTCGGCGCGTGGCACGACCGGGAGCAACGCGGCGACCCCCACCGTGAGGAGGAAGAACCCCGCTCGGATGATGCTGCTTGGGCGCCTGGCTCCCGCTCGTTTGCCGGCCAGCAACGCGACGGCGAACATGCTCAACGAGAGTGGCGCGATCGAGAGTCCCGAGCCCATCGCGCTGTACTCAAGCACCATCTGGAGGAAGATCGGGAGGGCGATCATCAATCCACCCAGTGAGATCTGCTGCACCATCTGCCCGGAGATCCCCAGCCGGAAGATCTTGGAGGTGAACAGTCCCGCGTCGATCAGGGCGGGCTTCCCTTCTCGTTTGCGTCGCGCGAGCCACCAGATCAGCAGCGACATCGCGACCGCGCCGACCACGAGGAGCGCGCCCACCGCCTCGCCGCCCTCCTGCCACACGAGGATGCTGAGCACGATGCCGCCCATCGCGAAGACCGAGAAGATCGCGCCGACCACGTCGACGCGGCGATCCCCGGTGTACGGCGCGTCCCGGACGAGTCTGATCTGGGACAACACGACGGCGATGATCAGGACCTCGAGGGCGAACCCGACGCGCCACGACAGGTACGTGGTGATGAAGCCCCCGATCAGCGGTCCGACGGCGGCGGCGATCGCGGCAGACGCCCCGACCAGCGCGTACGCCCTGCGTTGCGCCGCGCCTTCGAAGTTGCCGTGGATCAGCGACTGCATCGACGGCAGCAAGAGCGACGCGCCGATACCACCGATCACCGCCCAGAAGATGACGACCGCCGTCAGACCCTGGGCGAGCGTCATCGCCAGGGCGCCGATCGCGTAACCGAGCAGGCCCAGCACGTACGCCTTCTTGCGCCCGATCAGGTCGCCGACCTTGCTGCCGATCAGGATGAACGCGGCGGACACGAGCGCCTCCAGCGCGATCGTCGACTGGACTCCGCTGACCGTCGTGTCCAGATCACGGACCACGGCGGAGATCGAGACATTCATCAGCGACGTGTCGACGACGAGCACGAACATCGCCATCGCCAAGAGGAGGGCGAGGCGCTGACTGCCGCCTCCCGTGTCCACGTGCGAAGCAGAGCTCGCTCCTTCGGCCATCGCGGGACCATGATGGTGGTGTCGCCCCACCGCTGCAACCACCGAGCGGTCCGGGCTCCGCGTGTCCCTGGGGATATCCCTCTGACGGAGTCGTGGTCTCGCGTCCTCAACGCCGGAGCTCGCGCCAGGGTCCGACTCCGGGCGCTCAGTGGCCGAGGCTAGCGCGCCCGCACGACCGAGATTCATCCGAACGGGATGAGGCCATTGTGGGGTTCTTCTTCACTGCCTTCTGTGACAGACCATCCTCCTCGCTCGGATGGCGCTTTAAAGTCTACCACCGAGGTTGTGCCGTCCCCAGGGCTATCAACTCACTATCTGGATCTACCGACTCGCTCGTCCTCCCTGCCGTGAACGCTCTCTGCGCTTACGCGATCGACTCTACTAACGCGATCAGCGCGATGCCTGCCTGCCGCCTGCATGAGCCTTCCCGCAGACATAGCCTCTTCACCTCTGTCGCCTGCAGGCCTGCCGGGACCTGGGCCACGGTCGCTACGCTCACGTGCCACGAGGTTCTTGAGTTCTTATCTCTATCGTGGTACCTACTAGTACGTGGAGCTGTCCGGTTACTCCAGGAGCCACGCGTCGTATCACGTCGAGTGCTACTCCCACGCCCGTCGCCAACACGAGTGTCGAGACTTTGATGTCGCCGAGCTGTTCCAGAACGCAGAGCATATTCGGGAAGATCTTCTCGCCCTCGACGTCTACGCCGAGCACCTTGCCTAGCGATTCATCCGAACCGGATGAGGTCATCGCGGGTCTGCGCTGCTTGCATCACCGGCAACCACCCGGGAGAGGGTGGCTATCGTTGAGGACGCCGGAACGAGGATGAAGGATCGATGACGGAACCACTGAGGATGTCCGATCGGCAGACGGCTCCGCCGGTCAAAGACATGCGATGGATCCCCGGGGGCACGTTCCGGATGGGGTCCGAGCACTTCTATCCGGAAGAGCGTCCGGTTCACGAGGTCGCCGTCGACGGGTTCTGGATCGACGAGCACACGGTGACGGTCGCGGAGTTCCGGCGATTCGTGAAGGCCGCGGGATACGTGACGCTCGCCGAGCGACCGCTCGACGCCGAGCAGTACCCGGAAGCCGACCCCGCGTTGCTGACCCCGGGCGCGCTGGTGTTCCGAAAGGCGACCGCGCCCGGTCGATCTGCGCGACTTCCGCAACTGGTGGGAGTACGTGCCGGGTGCCTCATGGACGCACCCGGAGGGGCCGGGCAGCACCCTGCACGGACGGGATCGGCACCCGGTGACCCAAGTCGCGTACGAAGACGCCGAGGCGTACGCCGCGTGGGCCGGCAAGGACCTGCCAACCGAAGCCGAATGGGAGTTCGCGGCTCGTGGCGGGCTCGAGGGCAAGACGTTCGTGTGGGGAGATGAGTTCGCCCCGAAGAACAAGATGATGGCCAACACGTGGCAGGGGGAGTTCCCCTGGCAGAACCTCCTGCTCGACAAGTACGAGGGAACGTCGCCGGTCGGGACGTTCCCGCCGAACGGCTACGGCCTCTTCGACATGGCCGGCAACGTGTGGGAATGGACGAGCGACTTCTATTCGACGCACCCGGACGAGGTGGAGTCCCCGTGTTGCGCGCCCCGGAACCCGAGGGTGACGTCGCCCGACGAGAGCTATGGGTCCGACGAGGCGGGAGCGCACATCCCGCGCCGTGTGACCAAGGGTGGATCGCACCTGTGCGCCCCGAACTACTGCCTGCGCTACCGGCCGGCCGCTCGCCAGGGAGAGGCCGTGGACACCTCCACAGGTCACATCGGCTTCCGCTGCGTGATCCGGGTGCCCGCGGAGTCTTAGGTCAGACCTGCCCGCACGGAATCCACGAGCATCGCGGCCGAGGACGAGGACCCCCGTGCCGACGGCCGCGGTGAGCGCGGCTCGACGTGGGCTCCATCGCTGGATCGAGACCGGGTCGCGCGCGGGCGCCAGCTCCTTGAACCGATCGACAAGGGGACGACCGTCAGCCTTCAGCTTCTCCGCGAGCTCCGTCGGGATCGCGAGCCCCACCGCGCTTGCGAACCCTTCGGCGATCTCGTCGGGCGTGAAGACCGACGTCGCTCGCGCGTAGACGCGGTCCGCGTCGGTGCGCAACGCGAGGCAGAGCATCATGTTCGCCAGGTCGACCGCTTGGCGCCAGGGGGACGGCCGCACCTCCAGAGCCGAGACATCCACGAGCTGCAGGTGGCCTCCGACCACCAGGAGGTTCGCAGGCTTCAGATCCCGGTGGGCGAACCCCTCGTCCCAAAGACGCCGAACGAGTTCGAGGCCCCCGTCGATCACGGTGTCATCCACGTCCGAGTCGCTGAGGTTCCGGCCTCCCTCGAAGAACTCCGTGACGAGCATGTACTCGCGGTTCGGGGTCAGCTCGACGACGCCGTAGGTTCGCGCGACGCCAACCCCAGCGTCGCGCAGGGAGCGAAGCGCATAGTCCTCGTAGGTCACGAGCCGCCGCACCGAGCCCATCGGCGTCTCGTCCTCCAGTTGGCCGTACAGGACCTCCCGGACCACCCGATACCAGCGGTCGGCGCGTGCGTGGCTGGTCGAGTACACCTTCGCGAAGACGCGGGACGCCGTCGTCCAGGGTCATGCGCAGCGGTGAGGATCCGCCGGAGCCCTCCAGGCCGAACGGCTCGACGCTCGTCACGGTGAGCCCGAGCTGGTCGCGCATCGCCCGGACGATCGCCTCTCCGCGTTCGCCCCCGAGGTCGAGATGAGCGGCGTTCCCCCCACGCTGCAGCGTCACCGGGAACACGTCCTCCGGCACGAACGTCCGGAAGGCCGCCCCGGCGAGGACGGTGGCGAATACCCACGAGAAGCCCATCGGGATGACGTAGTCGGTCGCCAGGATCAGCTCGGCCACGACGACCACGAACAGGGCCCCATGCAGGAGCCATGTGGCGGTCCGGCGAGCGGCCCCGCGTGGGACGAGCACGAGCGAGATGCCGACGAGGGTGATCGCGAGCGCCGCGATCGACAGGGACGGGAACGCGTACGTTCCGGCGTCGGCGAGCGCCGTCACGTCGGGGGGCTCCAGCGCCACGTTGAGCGCCCGGGCCACCACCCAGTCCGTGACCACGAACGTCGTGAGGAACAGCACCATGTGTCGGAACCGCCCAAGGACCGCGAGTGCGAGGACCGTTCCCCATCGCAGGACCATGATCAACGGGACGGCGGTGAGGAGGTCCACTGCCTTCGCGACGTCGACGAGTGCCGGCGTTCGCAGATCGGCCGCGGCTTCGGTGACCGCTCGATCGAGGCCGGTCACGGCATCCGTCGCCTCGCCGATCGCCAGGACGACGCCGAGAAGCACGACGCCGAGCAGCCCCCACGCCCACCGCTGCCAGCCGATCCCGCGCACGAGCGGTGGCGGCTCGCCGGAGGGGCGGCGACGACGACCGGCCTTCTGAGCCACTCCCGAGAGGGTGGTGTCCTCAGACATCACGGGCACGCTACTCCTGAGGCGGCACGAGCGCGGAGATCATCATGCCGAGCCCGGCTACCGCCGACGACATCGTGGGGGGTGGGCGCCGACGTAGATCCGCCGCGTATCCGGTGATCGCGACGAGCGCGAGCAGCAGGGGCGAGGCCAGCGCGGCACCGCCTCGCCACCGACGAAGGCGAGGGTGGTCGCGACCGCCATGTGCCCCGAGACCCAACCCAGGTCGCTCGTGATCCCTTCGCGAACGCGCACGTCGTCGAGCACGCTATCGGGTCGCACCCTTCCGGCCAGGACGCCTCTAGGAAGCCGAGAAGGAACGCGGCGCTGCCGAGTGCGACACCGCGAGGCGTGATCGAGCGGCGCGACGATGAGTCCGCACGGGCGAAGGCACCTCCAGGCGCGTTGCGCGAACGGCCCGGATCCACTCCTCGAACGTCATGCGCTCCCTCCGTCCGTCACGCCTCTCGGCGTGGCGGATCGTCAACCACGTTGGGCTGGTCGAAGGACCAGACGCTACGCGCCATGGAGCCGGTCCTCATCACCCCGTTCGGATGAAAGGCGACTTCTGCGCCCAGCAGCCTCAAGACGACCAGCGATCGCACACACGCACTGATCGCAGGTCACGGTGAGGCGAATACGGTCTCGAGCTTCCGGTCCCGCACACGTCAGATGGGAAGCCGTTCCAACCAGGTTCGGAATCGGGCGATGTGCTCGCGAGCCTCGCTGGTGCCTGAGCGGCCCGTCATCTCCGTCCCTCGTACTTGCACGACCTCCGCCGTCAGGTCCGATCGAGCATGCCTCGAACCGTTGGCTCGGCTCGGTCGGCCACCACCCTGAAGAAACCTCTCGATCGGAGACGGCCGATCGCGTTGGCGGCGATCACCGTGAACGGCACCGCCAGGATGAGGCCGACGATGCCGGCGAGGAAGCCCCCCAACGCGGTGACGATGAGCACGACCACCGGGTGGATGTCGAGGGTGCTGCCCATCACCCTGGGCTCCACGAGGTTCTCGAGTAGCAGATTCGAGGCGAGCACGATCACGAGCATGAGGGCGGCCACGCCGAGCCCCCCGTCGCCCCAGGCGACGATCACGGCCAGCCCACCACCCAAGAAGGCGCCGATATAGGGGATGTAGCCGCCGATGAAGTTCACGACGACGATGGTGAGCACGAGTGGGAGGCCGAGCAGGAGGCTCGCGAGTCCGACGACCACCGACACGACGGCGGACATGACGGTGCGACCTCGCCCGTAGTCGCGGAGGATCCGGCACGAATCGCCGATGAAATCGTTGACCTCGTCCCGGATCGAGGGGTCGATCGTCGCGACGACCTTGCGGCGCAGCGCGGTGCCGTCCTTGAGCAGGTAGAACATGATGAGTGCGCCGAGGATCAGGCCGCTGACCAGGCCGAGCAGCGAGTTGACCCCGGACACGAACGCCGTGAGGACGCCTTCGGCGATCATGGGGCTGGCCTGCTGGGTCGCGGCCTTCGCATCGTTCAGGGAATCCGGATCGACGTTGAGCTCGTCGGACGCGTTGTCGATCGCGGCATCGACCGAGGCACCGATCTCATCCGTCTGATCGACGATCCCTCTCATGGTTGCGACCACGACGAAGGTCATCAGGACGAGCAGTCCGAGGACGATCAACCCTGCGGCCAGGGAAGGTTTCAACCGATGGCGTGTGAGCCTCCCGACCAGAGGTTTGAAGATCACGGCGAGTACGGCCGCGAACAGTAGTGGGAGGATGATCTCGCTCACCGCCGACAGTGCGGTGACCACGATACCTGTCGCCACCACGACCCCGATGAAGCTCCATGCCAGGACCCCGACCTTCGGAACGGCGATCCGAGGCACCGCCCGGGGGCGCGGCTCCGCATCGAGCTCGCCAAGCTCCTCGGGATGGGTGGTTCTGGCGGATCCGTCAGCCATGATCATCAGCTCCATCGGATAAGCGAGCCTCGAAGGCTCGGTGGATCATCGAGCATCGACCCTCGACGGTCATCACCCAGAACACATGAAGATCAGCGCTCGCGGTCGATGCTAGTCGAGGACGTGGATCGTGAACGCGACGCCGAAGCCGATCGTCGTCGCGACCCCGACCCACTTGCCCTCGTGCTCGTAGGCCTCGGGCATCATCGTGTTCGCGAGCATCGTGAGGATCGCTCCGGCCGCGAACGTGAGCACGAATGCGACGACGTCCGGAGACGAATGCTGGAACAGCACGTAGCCGGCGAGCGACGCGAGCCCTGAGACGACCGCGATCCCGATCCACATCCATAGGACCATCGCCTTCTTCCAGCCGCTCGCGAGCAGACCGCTCGTCGACGAGATCGATTCGGGCAGGTTGGAGATGAACACCGCGATCAGGTAGGCGGCGCCCACCGTCCCGCCCTTGAAGATGGTCAGGCCGATCACCATCGACTCCGGGACACCGTCGAGCACCGTGCCGAGCACGATCGCGAGCGAGGAGCCGCTCTCTTGACCGCCTCTCGCATCCTTCCGTTCGCTGCCCCCGGCACGGCCGATCAGCCAGTCACCAACGAAGAAGACTGCGCAGCCCGCGAAGAGGCCCCCGATGCCCCATCCGTTGCCGGACGACATCCCCGACGCCTCTTCGACCAGATCGAAGGCGACCGCGCTGATCAGCACGCCTGCACCGAAGGCCATGATCAGCCCGATCGTGCGCAAGCCGATCTTGAAGAGGAGCGCGACGATTGCACCGATCACGAGCGATGAGGCGGCCACCATGCCCCACGCGAATGCCTCTCCCATCCCGGCCTCCTTCAGATCGACAGGCTGATCGGGAACGTGGCGATCCAAGAGGCAGCCAAGACGAACACGACGCACCCGACGCCAAGGACGACCCCCCGGAGCTTGGTGCTGTTGAGCTTCGTGCTGACACCGGCGAAGAACAGCGACGTCGCGAACAACACCACTCCGAGCACGTAGTTGGTCGCGCGCTGGATGTACGTCCGGGCCAGCTCCGCCGATGCCTCAGCGGTCGCCGAGAGCTCGTCCGCCTCCTGGGTCGCGGCCAATCTGTACTCGTCCATCGCGAAGGGGGAGGGAGGTGCCGAGGGATCCTCGAACGGGTCGGTGCGGATCCAGGCTTGGAAGGCGGGCTTGAACTCGGCCCGGAAGCGCTGCTCGTAGAAGGCGGCGAGCTCTGCATCGCCTTGGAGACGGGCATCGACCCATTGGATGAACACCGCGACGTCGATCTGCGTCTGGGCGTTCGCGAGGTTCGACGACCGGGTGGACTCAACCCGCGAGGCGCTGGCCGTGGCGAACGCCTTCGCTTGCTCGCCCGTCCAGCGGCTCGCCTGGTAGCTGCTCCAGGCCGTCGCGACCGCCGCCACTGCGAGCAGGATGGCCGCCATCGTGTCGATCCGTCGATCTGCCTTCGAGCGTTCCTGTCGCGGGACGCTCACAGCGGCTGCCCCGCCGCATCGCAGGGGGGTGGCTCTTCGAGGTCAAGCGCGACGCGAGCGGACGCGATGGTCTCCAGGGACCGCTGCATCGCGACCGGCCGGATCCCCCCGACGTCCGTGTCGTAGGGTCGGTTGAGCGACGACAGGACGAGCAGGGACGCGACGACCACCGCGGTCACGGAGCCCGCCATCAACCCCTGGACCACGGCGCGTTCGCCGCTGTCGGCGAAGAAGAGCACGTAGACGAGGACCAACACCGCGGACAGGAGCAGCACCACCCACAACGGCTGGGGAACGACCCCTTCCGCCGCGTGGAGACGGTCACGCCGTGCCTCCTCTCGTGCGCTGGTCTGGGCGAGCCAGGCGTCGTACGCGCTCTGCTCCGCGGTGGTCGCCGGCTCGATCGCCTGGAGCGTGCGGAACATCGAGAGCCCCCACGGATTGATCGTCTCGAACCCGCGCCCCGCCTGCATCGCCGGCCACTCGAGGTTCACCACCGATCGCGCGTAGCACTCGACCTCGCCCGCGAGCAGGGGACGGGCGTCCGGCGGCATCAGCTGGGAGGTCTCGAAGAGCTGGAGGACCGCCAGCGCCTCGGCCTCGGCGCCCGCCCGCGACCCGTCGTACTTGGTGAACGCGAGGAAGATCACGAAGCCGAGCAACAGAGCGAATCCCGTCGCGAGGACGCCGAACACGCCGGCCGCCCGGTCACCGTCGTCGAAGTACCCACCCTCGGGAGCGCGACGTCGCACGCGGAGGATCGCCGCGATCATCCCCGCGCTCGCGCCGAAGACGATCAGCGCTCCGAGAGCCCACCTCATACTGACCTCCCGCCGTCCCGGCTCACGGTGACCCCTAGTGAACCGAGTGCGAGCAGATGTGGCTAGGCGATCCTTCCTCTCGGACATCCGATCGTCATTGGCGGGCCATCGCGATCCGCAGACGTTCCTCCGGCGAGATCGAGATGGTCGGCATCCTCGGCGGCCTCGGCCACGTCGATCTCGACCCAGTTGATCTCGCCCGTGAAGTTGTTGGGCACGGGATAGTCCTCGGCGACGAGCGCGCCACCCTCCATCCCGACATCACACGTGTCATCCGCAGAGAAGATCATCGCCGCCGTCGCGGCGACGTCTCCCTTCCCCACCGGCTGGCCGTCGACGAGGAGCGTGACGGTTCCGCCCTTGCCGAGCCCTCCACCGGCGTAGGCGAACTCCATCCGCACCTGGTGCGTGCCCGGCGGGAGCTCACGGTCGCTCTCGACGTAGAAGCGCTGGACCCCCAGCAGGTTGTAGCAGTAGCGGGGCTTCCCGTCCTTCACGTAGAGGCTCCAGCCGCCGATGCTGCCCCCTTGGGCGACGATGACGCCCTCGGCGCCGCCCTCCGGCACAACGAGCTCAGCGGTCACCGCGTGGGACTTGTTCTTGATGCTCACGACGGAGCTCTCGGTCAGCCGACCCATCCCGCCGAAGAGGAGCTGACGGTTCCCCTGAACGAGCGTGGGCCTACCGGCCAGATCGGCCATGAGCCGCTCCGCCACGCGATCGTCGAGCGGGAGCACGTTGTACCGCGTCGCTTCGATGAGCCAGAGCCGCTGGAGCTCGTGAAGCTTGTCCGGATTCTCCTTGGACAGATCGCGCGCCTGGCTCCAGTCCTTCTCGGTGTCGTAGAGCTCCCAGACGTCGTCATCGAATGCGATCGCCGGCCCGCCGACCAGGATCCACGGCGTCTTGTGCTTGGTCACCGCCGTCCAACCCTTGTGGTAGATGCCGCGGTTGCCGAACATCTCGAAGTACTGCGTCTCGCGGCGCTCGTCGGCGTCGGCGTCATCGAACGAGTACCGCATGCTGATCCCGTGCAGTGGCATCTGCTGCACGCCGTTGACGAACGTCGGGGCGGGCAGTCCTGCCGCGTCGAGCACCGTTGCCGCGACGTCGATCACGTGAGCGAACTGCGTGCGGATCTCGTTCCGCGCGCTGAATCCGTTCGGCCAGGACACGATCGTGCCGTTCCGCGTCCCACCCCAGTGCGAGGCCACCTGCTTCGTCCACTGGTAGGGAGTGTCCATCGCGTGCGCCCAGCCCACCGAGAAGTGGTTGTACGAGTCCGGACCCCCGAAGTCATCGATGCGCTCCATCATGAACTCGGGCGTCTCGATCGCGGCGGCGCCGTTGAAGTTGATCATCTCGTTGTATGTGCCGTTCAGGGTGCCCTCGGCCGAGGCCCCGTTGTCTCCGATGATGTAGTACACCAACGTGTCATCTGCGATCTCGAGGTCGTCGAGAGCGTCGAGCAGCCGCCCGACGTGGTGGTCCGTGAACTCCATGAACCCGGCGTAGACCTCCATCTGCCGCCGGAGCACCGGCTTCAGGTCCTCGGGCATGTCGTCCCAGGCAGGGATCTCGTCATGCCGGGGGGTGAGCTCCGCGTCGGCCGGGATCACCCCGAGTTCCTTCTGTCGAGCGAAGATGCGCTCCCGCTCGGCATCCCACCCGTCGTCGAACTTCCCCGCGTACCTGTCCGCCCATTCCTTGGGGACGTGGTGGGGCGCGTGGGTCGCCCCCGGGGCGAAGTACATGAAGAACGGCTTGTCGGGCATCAGGGACTTCTGCTGGCGGACCCATCCGATGGCGCGATCGGTCATGTCGATCATGAAGTGGTAGCCCTCTTCGGGCGTCGTCTCGGGCTCGATCGGCATCGTGCCCTCGTAGATCGCTGGGTAGTACTGATGGGCCTCGCCGCCGATGAACCCGAAGAAGTACTCGAACCCCTTGCCGGTCGGCCACTGGCGGTACGGTCCCATCGGGCTGGTCTCCCACACGGGGACCTCGTGGCACTTCCCGAGCTGCGCGGTGGAGTAGCCGTTCAGCTTCAAGATCTCCGCGAGCGGGGCCGCGGTGTTGGGCCAGATCGAGTTGTAGCCGGGGGCCGAGGTCGCGATCTCCGTGATCGCCGCCCATGCCGACGGCGTGGTGGTTACGGCCCGTGAGCAATGCGGAGCGGGTCGGCGAGCAAAGCGCGGTCGTATGGAAGCGGTTGAACTTGAGCCCGTTGGCGGCCAGCCGCTCGGCGATCGGCGTGTTGCAGGGTCCACCGAACGCGCTCGAGGCCCCGAAGCCGACGTCGTCGATCAGGACGATCAGGACGTTGGGAGCTCCGTCCGGCGGCCGGAGCGGTTCGATCGGCGGGAAGGACGTGTCGGGATCCTTCGCGTCGTAGGTGATGAGCCCCTCATGGGGTCGGTCGGGCTTGGGGAGTACGTCACGCCCTCCCGCACCATCTTGCGCCATCACGAGCAGTCCCTTCATTCCACGTGCACGCGGCCAGCACCGACCCAACTCTCCAGTGCGAGCCCGTGTCGTAGTCGGTCGGCCGATTGTCGAGTTCCGCCACCAAGACCGTATGGCCCGAGCGGAGTTCCAGCGTCATCCAGAAGGGATGAATTGGTCTTCAGTTAGATCATCGGAGGGTCTTGAGGGCCTGCCCGCCACGTCAGCTCGCTCGAGTGAGTGCATCCGGAACCCCTCTACACCTACTTGTTGCCGATGCCGGCGGACGCGGAGTTCAGCACCGAGTTCAGCATCTCCTGAGGGTTGAAGTTCGCCGGCGCCTGTCGGGGTGGGAATTGCGTGAACGTCTCCGCGTGCAGCTTGAGGATGTACCCGGCGGGCATCATCGTCCAGAGCTTCTCCCCGACATAGAACGGATAGTAGGGAGCCTCCATGTGCTGCTCGAACGGGTCGACGCGCAGGTTGACCGGCTCGGGCACGGTGGGCCGCCCGCCGTGCCTCGCGAACCAGTCGTCCTTGACCTGGAAATGAACCTTCCAGTTCCGATAGCGGATCGCGTAGAGCTCATGCTCGCCGTAGTAGAAGAACTCGTCGCGCGCCGACTCCTCGACTCTCTCCGCGTCAAATACGGGAGCTGGTTGTAGCCATCCAGGTGGACCCGGAAGTTCTTCTCGCCGGCCTGGTACCCCTCCAGCAGCCGCTCCTTGATGTCGGGACGCCGGCGGCAGCCATCATGGTGGGGACGATGTCCTCGAGCGAGACGATGCCGTTGAGCACCTGCCCGGGCGGGATCTGCCCCGGCCAGCGGATCAGCGAACGGCGCGCGGAAGCCGCCCTCCCAGCCGAGGCCCTTCTCGCCCCGGAACGGCGTGGTGCCGCCGTCGGGCCAGGTGAACTTCTCCGCGCCGTTGTCGGTCGTGAAGATGACGATCGTGTCTGTCGGCGATGCCCAGCTCGTCGAGCTTGTCGAGCAACTCACCGACGACCCAGTCCAGCTCCTGCAGGCCGTCGGCGTAGAGACCGAACCTCGTCTTGTCTCGCCAGCGCTCCGACAGCCGGGTCCACACGTGCATCCGGGTCGTGTTGTGCCAAAGGAAGAACGGCTTGCCGGCGTGGTGCGCCCGATCGATGAAGTCGAGCGAACGGGCCAGCAGATCGTCCTCGATCGTCTCCATCCGCTTCCGGGTCAGCGGCGCCGGTGTCTTCGATGACCTGCTTGCCGACCCGCCCGAAGCGCGGGTCCTCGGTCGGATCGTCGACGTCGGATGGCCTTGCAGTCCAGGACCCCGCGCGGGGCGAACAGCTGCTGGAACGCACGGGTGGTCCCTCGGGTAGTCGGGCTGCTCCGGCTCCTCCTCGGCGTTGAGGTGGTAGAGGTTCCCGTAGAACTCGTCGAACCCGTGCACGGTCGGCAGGAACTCGTTGCGGTCACCGAGGTGGTTCTTGCCGATCTGCGCCGTCATGTAGCCCTGCGGCTTGAGCAAGTCGGCCAGCGTCGGATCCTCCGGCTGGATCCCCTGCGGTGCGCCCGGCATGCCGACCGTGGTCAGACCGGTCCGCATCGGGATCTGGCCTGTGATGAGCGCCGCCCGGCCGGCAGTGCAGCTCGCCTGCGCATAGAAGTCCGTGAGTCGGACACCCTCGGCCGCGATGCGGTCGATGTTGGGCGTTTGAGCGCCCATGATCCCTTGGTTGTAGCAACCGAGATCGAACCAACCGAGATCATCGGCGACGATGACTATGACGTTGGTGCTATCGGGCATCCAGTCTCCTTGCCGAGCAACCGACATCGAACGTAGTTCCTGCTCGATGGCGGGGCGTCATCCAGAAGGGATGAAGTCGGCCCGTGCCTCCAGAACTTCACCCGGTGGGATGAGGCGGGCCGGGTGTGGCCTGGGCTACGGTTCGTGCGGCCCCAGGGCAGGGATCTCGTTCGGCGGAGTCTGGGGTTCGCCCATGGAGAAGATGCCGACTCAACACGCGAGCGATGGCGATCCTGAGCGGGAGCTGTTCGAGCGTGAGCGGCAGATCGAGCTCGCGCATCACGTTGGTCGGCTCTGGTGGATCGGTATCCTCCGCGGAGTGGTCGCACTCGCGCTCGGGGTGTCCGCACTCCTGGCGAGCGGCTCTCCCGAACGGCTCGCGACGTTCTTGGCTCTGTACTGGCTCGCGGGCGGCGTGATGACCTTGCGGCTCGCTTGGGCGATGCGTCCCTCACTTGGATTCCGACTCGCGTCCGTCGCAGGTGTGGTCGCGATCATGGCAGCCCTGTTGGTCTTCCTGCGCGAATACCTGGCCGGAGCCATCTCGCCGGTGACGACGATCAACATCCTTGGGCTCGCCGCTCTGTCGATGGGCACGCTCCGGCTCGTGGGAGCGTTCGAGATCGAGCGGCGTACGGGCCATCGATGGTCGTTCGGCGGGCTGATCCTCGGTGTCTTGGAGGTGGGCACCGGCATCCTGCTGGTCGCGACGGACACGGTGTCGCGAGGCGTGATGATCACCATCGGCGTATGGGCCCTTGCCAGCGGCACGCTCCTCATCGTGGAGGCCGTACGCGCTCGCCGGCGCGTGACCGCGCTTCTCGGAACATCCGTCGACGGAGGTCCCCGGTCGAAGGATGGACAACGATGAGCGGGGCCACGGCTCTGGTGGCCGTCTTCGTCGTGTACGGACTCATCGCTTCGCGCCTCGACCGGTGGCTCATCACGGCGCCGATCTTCTTCGTCGCGACCGGCCTCGTTCTCGGTCCGAGTGGTGTGGGCCTCCTACCGGGCCTCGCAAGCGAGACGACGCTCCTTATCACGGAGCTCACGCTCGGCGTGTTGCTCTTCGCGGACGCCGCGACCGTTCGGCTGCGCGAGGTGGAGGGCGATGCGCGCCTGCCCATCCGGCTGCTCCTGGTTGGCTTGCCGCTCACGATCGCACTCGGGACCGTGGCAGCGAGGCTGCTCTTCCCGGAGGCCGGATGGGCCGCGGCCGCGCTGATCGCGTCGATCCTTGCCCCCACCGACGCCGCCCTCGGGCTGGCCGTCGTGACGAACCCCGCCGTGCCGGCCAGGATCCGGCGAGCACTGAACGTCGAGAGCGGCCTCAACGACGGGATCGCCACCCCGTTCGTCACCTTGTTCCTCACCCTGGTGATCGCGGAGGAGGGTCTCGGATCCGAGCACTGGGCAGCCGAAGCGGCGAAGGAGATCGGCCTCGCGCTCGTGGCCGCGGTTGCGGTCGGCGTCCTCGGAGGCAGGCTTCTCGTGGTCGCGCGTCGGCTGGGCTGGACATCCTCGAGCTCGGAGCAGCTCGTGGTGCTGGCCTTCTCGCTCCTCGCGTACGTTGGTGCCGTCGCGATGGGTGGCAATGGTTTCGTGGCCGCGTTCGTCGGCGGTCTCCTGTTCGGCGCCTCCACGTCGGCACAGATGCACAAGCCGGTCGAGTTCACCGAGACGGTGGGGTTGTTCGCCTCCTTCTTCGTCTGGACCGTGTTCGGAGCCATCTTCGTGGGTCCCGTGGTCACGGGCGGTATCGAGCCCGTCACCATCCTCTACGCGGTGATCAGCCTCACGGTCGTGCGGATGCTGCCGGTCGCGGCAGCGCTTGCCGGCGTCGGACTGCGTCGGGATACCGTCGCCTTCATGGGCTGGTTCGGGCCGCGGGGCCTCGCCTCCGTCGTCTTCACGCTGATCGCGGTAGAGGTGCCCCACAACGGCGCCGGCGGCATCGCCGATGGTGTCGTGGAGATCGCCACGTGGACGATCCTGCTCTCGGTCGTGGCCCACGGCCTCTCGGCGGGCCCCTTCGCATCGGCCTACGGCCACCGCTTGCACGAGGCGGGCGACATCCCAGAGCTCGCCGAGGCTCCGGAGCCGCGGATCCGCAGGAGGAGTGTCGCCGACTGAGCCTCGCTTGGAGCATGAATCATCCACATCGGATGATGCCTGGCCGTCGAAGGGACCCGACCATGACCGGGATCGGGTAGGCGCTCGGCGTGCCCCGGGTGCGCACGAAGCGTGCAGAAGGAGGTAGGGATGGCCGGTCGCGCACAGATCTCAGGGACCGAGCTCCAGCGACTACTTGACCTCGTGCGCGACGCAGACAGCGTCGAGCTCAAGCTCACACTGCCTGAGAGCGCTCGAGCCGGGACCGCCGCCGCCTTGGGCGTCGATCCACTCGACGCGCAGATGCGGCAGGTCTTCTTCTTCGATACCCCAGACCTCGCGCTCAACCGCGCCGGAGTCGTCGTTCGGGCTCGGCGTCGGCAGGGCGAGGAGGCCGACACGGTCATCAAGCTCCGCCCGGTCGTGCCCGCCGAGCTCCCGAAGGAGCTCCGCCGTTCCAAGACCTTCAACGTCGAGGTGGACGCGATGCCAGGTGGTTTCGTGTGCTCCGCGTCGTTCAAGGGGTCGGCGGACAACGGCGAGATCCGGGAAGTCGCGGCAGGCCAGCGCTCGATCCGCAAGCTCTTCTCGAAGGGGCAGAGAGCGTTCTATGCCGCCCACGCACCCGACGGACTCGAGCTCGACCAGCTCTCCGTGCTCGGGCCGATCCCGACGCTCAAGCTGAAGATCAAGCCGAAGGGATTCGGGCGCCGGCTCGTAGGGGAGCTGTGGCTGTATCCGGACGGTTCCCAGATCGTCGAGCTGTCCACGAAGGCAGCACCGTCGGACGCGTTCCAGGTCGCTGCCGAGGCGAGGGCGTTCCTCACCGGCATCGGCGTCGATCTCGAGGGGAAGCAGCAGACGAAGACGAAGACGGCGCTCGAGTTCTTCGCGGGGGCCGCGCAAGACTGACCAAGGTGACGGACTTGAGGGCTGGACCGCCACTCCAGCAGCCGTGTTCGTGCCCACCGGGGGGAAGCGATGGCGATCGAGCAGCACACGGAGGAGGAGGAGGAGCTGCTCCTCGTGATCGAGTGGCTGACCGACGAGTTCGGGCTCGAGGTCGACCCACGAACGATCCGTAGGGTGGCGTGGGAGGAGTGGGCTCTGTTCGATCGAGCGAAGGTGCGTCTCTACGTGTGCACGATCTCCTGGCGGCTCGCCCGCTTGCGTCTCCTTGAGCATCTCGAGGGCCTGAGGACCCTTGATGATGACATCGCAGCGCACGATCCCTCCAACGTTCGCGTCCGGATGATGCGACTCCCCGATCCAGCGCCATCGGAGCCATACGAGGGCATGGTCTTGGGCTGACGTATCACGACCTCCCAGATCTGAGGTCTCCTCTCCTGCGCACTGCCTCGCCCATGATCGCCCGGAGAAGACGCTGTTCACTCTGCCTCGAGCTGCCGGCGGGCCTCGGCGTGCTTGGCGCGGTCCTCGTCGGATACGTCTGGCCATGAAAGGTCGAGCGACCGAACAGCGTCAACGAGGATCCGCGCCACCATCGCCTGCATGACCTGCTTGTGGTCGGCGGGGATCACGTACCACGGGGCCCACGCCTTCGAGGTCGCCGTGATCGCGTCCTCGAACGCCCGCATGTTCTCGTCCCAGTAGGCACGCTCGGCAACGTCGGATGCCTTGAACTTCCACTCCTTGCCGGGCGTGTCCAGTCGGGCGAGGAACCGACGTTTCTGCTCGGCCTTCGAGACGTGCAGGAAGAATTTCACGATCTTCGTGCCGCTCCGCTCCAAGTGCCGCTCGAACGCGTTGATGTCGTCATAACGTCCCTTCCAGAACGCCATCCCGCGCGGCCCGGGTGGCAGCTTCTGCCCCTCGAGCCACTCCGGGTGCACTCGGAGTGCCACGACCTCCTCGTAGTGTGAGCGGTTGAAGATCCCGATCCGGCCCCGCTCGGGGAGCGCCTTGTTGATGCGCCAGAGGAAATCGTGGTCCAGGTCTTCGCTCGACGGTTGCCGGAAGGACACGACCTGCACCCCCTGCGGGTTCACGCCCGACATCACGTGCTCGATCGTTGAGTCCTTCCCGGCGGCGTCGAGGGCTTGGAACACGACGAGGAGCGCGAACCGATCGCTCGCCCACAGCAGCTCTTGCGCGTCCGAGAGCTCCTTCACACCCTGGCTCAGGATCGCTTTCGCGGTGCCCTTCAGCTTCTCCTCCGAGAGCTGCTCGAACTCCTCGCCGCCTTTCCAGGCGGGGTCCCGTTGTGCCAACCCGGCCGGTGTGCCGGGCTCGACGAGTAGTTGCTTCAGGATGCGTTCACGTCGCGCCATCGCTCACTCCTCCTTCTCGTCCGACGGAAGTGGTCGAGGTTCAGGCAAGGCCGTGAGTCTCACGCACGTCTGGGCGCTCGACGTCTAGAGACGACCCGAGTTCCCAAGTTGCTGATCTCGCCCTTCGGGTGGACTCAGGCTCCCCTCAACCAGGTCCACCCACCTCGGTCGCTGGTCGAGTTGGGAGTCCAGATTCATCGCAGCATTGATCAGCGATAGGTGTGTGAACGCTTGGGGGAAGTTTCCGAGCTGCTCGCCCGTCAAGCCGATCTCCTCGGAGAAGAGGCCAAGGTGGTTCGCGTAGGTGAGCATCTTCTCGAATGTGAGCCTCGCCTCCTCCAGCCGACCAGCCCGGGTGAGCGCGTCGACGTACCAGAACGTGCAGATCGAGAACGTTCCCTCAGAGCCTTGCAACCCATCGGGTGAGGCGCTGGGGTCGTATCGGTACACGAGGCTGTCGGAGACCAGTTCGTCCCGCATCGCGTCGAGCGTCGACAGCCACATCGGGTCGCGCGGGGCGATGAACCCGACCAGCGGCATGAGTAGGTTCGAGGCGTCGAGCACCTGCGAGTCGTAGGCCTGCACGAACGCCGACCGCTCCTTGCTCCACCCCTTCTCCATGATCTGTTCGTAGATCCGGTCGCGCTCGGTGATCCATCGCTCGAGATCGCCCGGTCGGCCAAGGCGACGTGCCATCCGCACGGCTCGGTCCAGCGCGACCCAGGACATCAGCCTGCCGTAGGTGAAGTCCTTGCGGCCGCCGCGGGTCTCCCAGATCCCCTCCTCCGGCTGATCCCAGTGCTCGCAGAGCCAGTCGAAGATGCCGCAGAGCTCGATCCAACCCTGATGTCCCAGCGTCATGCCCCGCAGCGTCGCCAGGTAGATCGAGTCGACCGCCTCCCCGTAGATGTCCAGCTGAAGCTGGTCCGCGGCTCCATTCCCGATGTGCACCGGGCTCGATCCTCGGTAGCCCTCCAAGTGATCGAGGCTCTCCTCCTCGAGGTCGGGGGAGCCATCGATCCGATACATGATCTGGAGCGGCCCCGAGGCGCCCCCGGCCTGTTCGCTCACTCGATCACGGAGCCAGCGCATGAAGGCGTCGGCTTCCTCCTCATACCCGAGGCCCAGCAGCGCGTATATCGAGAACGAGGCATCGCGGACCCACGTGAAGCGGTAGTCCCAGTTGCGCTCTCCGCCGATCTGCTCGGGGAGACTGGTGGTGGGCGCCGCGACGAGCGCCCCGGTCGGAGCGTACGTCATGAGCTTGAGGGTGATCGCCGAGCGGTCGACGATCTCACGCCACCGACCGTCGTAGCTCGACTTCCCGACCCAGTCGCGCCAGAACCGCACCGTCTGGTTGAACATGTCGAGGACGTCGTGCGCATCGAGCTTCCGAGACTCGGCCTTCGCTCCGGTCTCCAGAACAACCCCACTCACCTGTCCGGCGCGCAGGCTCCAAGACCCGCGAACGTCGCTCTCGTCCCGGTCGAGATCCATCGTTGTTTGCAGGGTGAGGTGCTGGCCGTTGGATCGGAAGGCCCAGCCGTTGTCGGTGGCCTCGAGCTCATGCTCGGCTCTTCCATAGTCGAAGCGGGGTGCGCATTCCAATACGAACCTCATCTCGCCTCGGACAACCCGCACCAAACGGACCAATAGGTGCCGATCGGTGGCGACCTGGGGTTCATCGATCGGCATGAAGTCGACCACTTCGCCCACCCCGTCCGCCGTCATGAACCGCGTGATCAAGACGGCGGTGTCAGGGAAGTACAGCTGCTTCGTCACATAGTCGCTCGCCGTCGGGTGCGATCCGGAATCGTCCGCCCTTGTCGTGATCGAGTAGAGAGGCGAAGACACTGGGCGAGTCGAAGCGCGGAGAGCAGAACCAATCGATCGTCCCGTCGGTCGTGACGAGGGCTATGGTCTGCAGGTCGCCGATCAATCCGTGCTCGGAGATGAGCGGGTACCGATCCATCCGGGGATTCCTCCTTCGCGATAGCGTCCGCTGGCGCGTCTTCAACGGATGAGCAACGTTCACCTGCATCTTGTGAGCGCAGTCGGCGCCTCACGACGCGGCGACCCCGTCGTCGTACGCACCCCAGGCTGCAGCGATACTCACCCGATCACATCACCCGGTTGGGATGAATCTGCCCACTCACGCGTGCGCGGAGCAGGCAGAGATCCCGCTGCTCACCGAGGCCTCGGAGCCGCGGTCAGACGAGGAATGATCGCGGTCGAGTTCTTCGTAGGCGCGAGGCAAGGTCGAAGCGACGGCGGAAGGAGAGGCGAACCGACCATCAGCCCGATTCATCCGAACCGGATGATGCGTGAGCCCCGGCCTGCGCATACCGTCACGAGGGCTAGACCCAATGACACCGAGCGGAGGCGTCACCGCCGAAGCTACGATTCGTCGAAGGGGCCACGACTACGGGCACCTCGGATGAGGCAGCCAGAGGGGGGAACATGGAGCAGCAGAGGAGCAGCTGGGCGGTCGGCTTCGCGATGTTCGCGGCGATCATGTTGATGATCAACGGATCGTTCCAGATCATCGCCGGGCTCGCGGCGATCTTCGAGAACGAGTTCTACGTGACGACGCCGAACTACTTCCTGGAGTTCGACGCCTCCGCGTGGGGATGGATCCACCTCATCTGGGGCGTGCTCGTGCTGATCGGGGGGTTCGGCGTCCTCTCAGGATCGCTTTGGGGGCGGACGTTGGGAGTCATCGGCGCAGCTGGAAGCATGCTCGCGGCCTTCGCCTTCATCCCGGTCTACCCGATCTGGTCGATCGTGGTGATCGCGGTCGGTATCACGGTCATCTGGGCCCTGACCGCCCACGGGAGAGACATCGTTTCCGAATAACGGCCGCTTGCGGCGAGGGGTTCTGCAGCTGGTGGCACCTGTCGGCGAACGCCGGCAGAGAGCGGATGACAGACGCGTCTGATCGCGACGGCCGGAAGAGGGAACCCTCGGGGCGTCGGAGCGGACCTTCGTACAGCGAGGAGGCTTCGCCCTTCAAACGACCGGCCCGCAAGCCGGTCGTCCAGCGCGTGCTGCCGGTCTCCAGGGAGCTCACCGGGTACGGAGGGGGGACGCTTCGACGAGATGTGCTCGCCGGGGTCACTGTGGCAGCGCTCGCCCTTCCGGCGGGCATGGCCTACGCGGAGCTCGCCGGACTCTCACCAGCCGCCGGGCTGTATGCGCTGTTGCTGCCCACCGTCGCCTACACGCTCCTCGGCTCCTCACGCCAGCTGATCGTCGGGCCTGAAGGATCGATCGCCGCGCTCGTCGCGGCCGCGATCATCCCTCTGGCAGGTGGCGATCCCGCCCGTTATGCCTCGCTCGCGTCCCTCTTGGCGCTCCTCGTGGCCGGCATCTACCTGGTTGCGAAAGTCATAAGGTTCGGCTGGGTAGCCGACTACTTCTCCCGGGCCGTGCTCGTGGGCTACATTCACGGCGTCGCGGTGATTCTGATCATCGGGCAGCTGGAGAAGCTGTTCGGGCTCGATATCGAGGCCACAGATCCGATCCCGCAGCTTGTCGAGGTGGCGAAGGAAGTTTCGGGGCTCGACCCAACTACACTCGTGGTGGGGATCGCCTGCCTCGCACCGCTGCTGGTCCTTCGCTGGGTCGCTCCGAAGTTCCCGGGTCCGCTGATCGTGGTTGTCCTCGCGATCGCCGCGTCCGCATCCCTCGACCTGGCGGCGAAGGGCGTGGCGGTAGCTGGGAAGATCCCACCCGGGCTGCCGGGGTTCGAACTGCCTTCCTTCCAAGCTCGCGACATCTGGGCTCTCCTCCCGGCGGCGCTCGGGATCTTTTTCGTCGGCTTCTCCGATGCGATCCTCACGGCCCGATCCTTCGCGGGGAAGCACGGGCAGCATGTTCGAGCTGACCAAGAGTTGCTCGCGCTCAGTTTGGCGAACGCGGCTGCCGGGGTCACACAGTCGTTCGCCATCGGCGCCAGCGGCTCCCGGACCGCCGTGAACGACCAGATGGGAGGACGCACGCAGATCGCCGGCCTTATTGGCGCCGGGAGCATCGCGCTCGTGCTCCTCTTCCTCACCGAGCCGATGCGATACCTCCCGAAGACCACCCTCGGCGCGGTCATCGTCGGAGCCGCCGTCGGACTGATCGAACCGGATGCGTGGCGGACGCTGGCCCGAACCCACCGCTTCGAGGTCATCATCGCCGCAACGACGATGATCGGGGTCGTCGCCGTCGGCGTGATCGGGGCGCTCGGGATCGCGGTCGCTCTCTCGATCGTCGACGTTGTGCGTCGGAGCGCGACCCCGCACGACGCCGTCCTTGGGTGGGTCGAGCGGCTCGGGCGGTATGCGGATGTTCGCCTTCACCCAAGCGCCCGCGTCCGGCCGGGTGTGCTGGTCTATCGCCTGGATGACGGCCTGTTCTTCGCGAACGCCAGCTACGTGCGCGGCCGGATCCACGAAGCCGTCCAGGGGGCTGCGGCTCCCGTGCGATGGCTCGTGTTCGATGCCGAGGCGCTGACGCAGATCGACGCCACGGGCGTGGCCGCGCTGGAGCAGACGATCGACGGCCTTCACGCGGAGGGAATCACGTTCCTGGTGGCCCGGATGAAGGGACCGATGCGCACCTCGTTCGACTCCGCCGGCCTCGCCCAGAAGATCGGTGAGGCCAACTTCTACCCCACGGTCCGCGCGGCGGTCGATGCGTTCCCCACGAGCAGCTCAGACGCGTCCTGAGTTGGAGAACCGATACCCCCTTCGGTTCGGGTTCGCTACGAGGACTTCATCCCAACAGGATGATGCCGGAGGCGATCGTCTCGGTCTGAATCGCACTGACGCAAGGAACACCGACCGCGCGTAACCCATCCAGGAAGGAGCCTGAGAGTGAATCTCGGTGAGTTGTTGTGGGCGATGTTCGTGTTCTTCTTCTGGGTCCAGGCGATCTGGATCTTCATCCGGGTCTTCGCGGATATCTTCCACCGACGGGACCTCTCCGGTGTCGCGAAGGCTGGGTGGATCCTTCTGTTGTTCGTCCTCCCGTTCCTGGGGGCCCTGATCTACCTGATCGCGCGTCCGAAGATGACCGAGCAGGATCGCGAGGACATCCAGCGCATGCAGGAAGAGCAGCGACGGGCATCCGGTTATTCGGCGGCCGAGGAGATCGAGAAGCTGTCGAAGCTCCGAGCCTCCGGAGAGATCTCGCCGGAGGAGTACGAGCGACTGAAGTCACGTGCGCTCGCCGAGGTCTAGGTGAGGCGGGAGTTCATATCCTCGCCGTGAGCCCAGGCTCGCGAACCCCTCTGTGCCTCATCGGATTCCGGGTCGGATCATCCTCACCCGGGTGAAACGCTAGTCGGGGGATGCGCGACTTGGGGGGTGGGGATGAGGATTACAGACTTGGCGGGCGGGTATGAGGATTACAGATGGTGCCGGAGAGATCCGCAGGGCTGGAGGGACCGGAGGGACGTGACTTCGTCCGCTACCATCTCGTTATCCGAGGTGAGATCGGCTCTTCGCTCGTCGGACCCCTCGAGGGCATGGTGACAGAAGTCGGCGGACCCGAGCCGACAATGGGTATCGACATCGTCGACCAGTCTCATCTCCACTGTGTCCTGCGCGCTCTTCACGAACGGGGCATCGCGATCGTTCGTCTGCATCCCGCGGCTGACTCACACGACGGCGCGATCGGCTAATGTTCACACCGTTCGTTTGCGACCATGCCACCTTCATGCAACACTTTTCCCCTGACACCTACTGATACTGAGTCGAGATACGAGATCGGTGGCTCGATCGAGCCCGTGCTCATCGGGTCGAAGCTGAGTGCGCCTCGGGTTCGTCCCGGGATGGTGGTGCGAACCGCTCTCCTTGCGCAACTCACCGCCCACACCGGGGCGGTCGTCGTCGTCGCCCCACCCGGTTTCGGAAAATCCACCGTCCTGGCGGAGTGGGGTCAACACGACCAACGCCCTTTCGCCTGGCTTTCGCTGGACGCCGGTGACAACGACCCGATCGTTTTCTGGAGCTATGTCGCGGAGTCGGTTCGCGCCATCGAGCCCCGATTCGCAACAAAGGTCGAGCCGGCGTTCCGTGTCCCCGGCACGGACCTCCTCAAAGGCATCGTTCCCCAACTCCTCAACGAGCTTAGAGCGATCGAGACCCAGATCGTCCTCGTCCTGGACGACTACCAGTCGATCACCAACCCAACGTGTCACCGCTCGGTCGAGTTGCTGTTGGAGCGTCGGCCCAGAAACGTTGCCCTCGTCATCGCGACTCGTTCCGATCCACCCTTCCCGCTGGGCCGGCTCCGGGCGGGGGGCGAACTCCTGGAGCTTCGCGCCTCCGAGCTCGGCTTCACACTTCCAGAAACGGAGCGGTTCTTCAACGATGAGATGGGCCTCCATCTCAGTACGAATTCCTTGACCGCGCTTCAGGAACGGACCGAAGGGTGGCCGGCCGGTCTGTACCTCGCGTACCTGTCGATGCGAGACGTCACCGACCGAGAAGGCTTCGTCGCCGAATTCCGTGGTTCCAGCCGCCACGTCGTGGACTACCTGACGGAAGTGGTGTTGGACACGCTCGACGAACAGGTGCGCGACTTCCTGCTCGAAACCTCGATCCTGGAGCGGATGTCCGGCCAGGTCTGCGACGCGGTCACGGGCCGTGAAGACTCGACCGACCTCTTGGTGGAAGTCGAGCGCGCGAACCATTTCCTCATCCCCCTTGACGATCGACGTGAGTGGTATCGGTACCATCGGCTCTTCGCGGATCTCCTCCACGACGAATTGCGCCGTCGGGCGCCCGACCGATTGCCCGAGCTCCACCGGCGAGCGTCCCAGTGGTTCGCGTCGACCGGCCACCTCGGGTCTGCTATCCGACACGCGATCGCCGGTGAAGAGCTCGAGCTTGCCAGCCGGTTGGTCGCCGAGCACTACTTGATGACGATCGAGTGGGGAGGCTTCGCCACGGTGGCGGGTTGGCTCGAATCGTTCCCCCGAGAGGTGGTCGTTGGCGACGCGCGCCTTTCCATCGTCGAGGCCTGGGTGATGAGCTTCCTCAACCGTCGCGACGAGGCCGAGTTGGCACTCCAGAACGCGGCAAACGCGAACTACGAAGGACCTCTGCCGGACATGGCGAGCTCGGTCGAGGCGAGCGAGGTACTGCTCCGCGCCGGATTCCCATGGGGCGATGTTGGACGGATGCTGGCCGCCGCGCGACGCGCCTTCGAGCTCGAGGGGCGCCACGATTCGATGTGGAGCGTGACCGTCCACGTCCAGCTCGGATGGGCGCTCGTGCTCTCGGGCGACTTCGAAGCCGCCCGTCCGTACCTCCTCCACGCCGCGCGCGTTGCTCCCTTACGGCTCAGTGGCTGAACGCGTTCGGCGCACGGTGCGTCCTCGCCTCGGTGTGCCAGGAGGCCAACGAGCTCGACGAGGCCGAGCGATGGGCTCGAGAGGCGCTGGACCTGGCGGAGGATCACGGCCTGTCCTCGACCGCTCCCGGTGGCTGGGCGTATTCGACATTGGGCGATGTCCTCGCTCGTGACGGGCGGACGGTTGAAGCCGAACGATTGCTGAGCAGGGGAGTGGACCAGCTGCGTTCGGGGGCCCAACCTCTCATCCTGATCCAAGCGTTGCTCGGACTCGCGCGCGTCCGCCGGGCGCTAGGCGCCTCCGGGGACGCGCGCGGGATCCTCGCCGAGGCGAGAGCCATGGTCCTGGACTGCGTCGATCCGGGAATCCTGGTGGAGCGTCTGGAGGAGATCTCGAGCACGCTGCTCGTCTCCAAGAGATCCTCGGACTCTGACAACCTGACCGACCGAGAGATCGAAGTACTGCATCTGCTGGAGAAAGGGCTTTCGAAGCGGGAGGTCGCAAGCACCCTCTTCCTCTCGTACAACACGATCCACTCCCATACGAGATCGATCTACCGGAAGCTCGAGGCATCCTCGCGTGCGGAAGCCATCGCAGGAGCGAGGGAGCAGGGACTCCTCTGAGATGCTCACCGCCGAAATCTCACCCGGGTGAAACCCATGCCCGGGTGGGGACGGCTCGCCTGATCTTCGGGAGGATTCCCGGTAGCCGCTGCGTCGGAGCGCGCTTGCGAATACGTGAGCACTCCCGATCGGCCCCACGTGAGGGTGATGCGGCTGTGGAAAGGCACAACCGGGATCGCGATAGCCGATGGGCTTCTCGTGGGACGATCCACCGGAGGACGGGCCTTGAAGACGACGGATAGAGGGGAAGGGGGGGTCGACGTTCGCTCCACGTCGACACCTGTGGGGCGGAGTGCTCCAACCATCGTCAGCCTTCCCAAGTCCCCCCTACTCGCCTGGAGCCGTTCCGGGCTCGCGCAGACGAAACTCCACCGGCCGTCCGTGCGTCGAAGAGGTCTGGTCCCAAGGACGGAGTTGGTGGCTCACCTTCAGGCGTCACGGGCCTTCCGACTGGTTTCGGTCATGGCGCCCGCGGGGTACGGGAAAACCACGCTGTTGGCACAGTGGGCGGCGAAGGATCGCCGGCCGTTCGCCTGGCTCACGCTCGACGAGCGGGACAACGATCCGACGGTCCTTCTGACCTCGATCGCTGCTGCATTCGATCGCGTCGAGCCGGTCGACTCGACGGTTTTCGACACGTTGTCGTTTCGCCGGGTGGCGATGATCCCGGCGGCGGTTCACAAGCTGACGGAAGTCCTCTACTCGATGTCGCGACCGACGGTCCTGGTCCTCGACAATGTGGACGTGCTCCACAACCTGCACTGCGTGAAGGCGATCGATGTGTTGACGGCCGACCTGCCAGACAAGGTGCAGGTGGCACTCGCAGGCCGAAGCTGGCCGGCGAGCTCCCTCGCTCGCATGCGTTCCGATGGTTCGGTCCTCGAAGTGGGGCCGAAGGATCTCACGATGAACGATCGCGAGACGGCCCAGATCCTGAGCAGCATGGGGTTGAACGTCACCAAGCCCACCGTGGCCGCGCTCACGCAGGCGACGGAGGGTTGGGCCGTCGGTGTGTACCTCGCGGCTCTGTCGTGGGGGGAACGCGTCGACGATTCTCTCGAGGCGGCGACATTTTCCGGCGATGACCGCTTCATGATGGAGTATTTCTGGTCGGAGTTCCTCTCACAACTGTCGCCCGAGGATGTGCGGTTCCTCGAGGAGACCGCAGTCCTGGATCGGATGTCGGGGCCGCTATGCGATGTGGTCCTCGAACGGGAGGGGTCGGCCGAGGTCCTCCGATCTCTCGAGTCGACGGATGTGCTGCTCACGCCGCTGGATCGGCGGGGGGAGTGGTTCCGATATCACGCCTTGTTCCGAGAAGCCCTCCTGAACCGAGTGCAACGTCGTGACCCCCATCTCGTGGTCGAATTGCGTCGGCGTGCCTCGGACTGGTGCAAGGACAACGACCGCCCCGAGGAGTCGGTCGACTACGCGCTCGCCGCCGGCGATGCCGACCGGGTCGCGGAGCGGCTCACCGACATCGCCTTGCCGATGTGGGCCTCAGGTCGGGCAGGGACGGTCGAGGGATGGTTCGATTGGCTCGGTGACCACGGACCCTCGGACCCCTACCCACCGGCTGCGGTCCAGTGGGCGTGGCTCCGTGCGCTGACGGGACACCCGGCCGATGCCGAGCAATGGGCTGATGCAGCGGAGCGAACGTCGTTCGCAGGACCCATGCCGGACGGGAGCTCGTCAATCGCTTCCTGGCTCGCGCTCCTCCGTTCGCTGCTGTGTCGCGATGGGATCGACCGAATGGCCAAGGACGCGAGGATCGCCCTCGAAGGGTTGTCCAGCGGGAGTCAGTTCCGATCGACGGCCGTGCTCTTGCTCGGCATATCGCAGAGGCTCGCGGGCGATGCGGAAGCCGCCGACGCTTCGATGGAGGACGCAGCGGAACTGGGGGAGAGGTACGGGGCGATCCCCACTGTGTCCGTTGCCCTCGCCGAACGCTCGGTCTTCGCGATGGAGCGAGGCGACTGGACGGACGCCCGGACCTACGCCCAAGAAGCGCGCCAGGTCGTAGAGGAGGGCGGATTGCAGGACTACATGACGAGCATCCTCGCCTACGCGTCGGCTGCTCGTGTCGCTCTGCACGAAGGCGACGTCGCCCATGCGAAGCGTGACCTTGCCCGCGCCCAGCGGCTGCGGCCCCTCACCTCGCGCGCGGCCCCCCACCTGGCCGTCCAGGTTCGCCTCGAGCTCGCCCGAGCCCGCCTCATGCTCGCGGACCCGGCGGCCGCCCGGCTGCTTCTCAGGGAGGTGGCCGATCTCTTGCGGAGACGTTCGGATCTTGGTGTGCTCAAACAGGAGAGCGAGGACCTGCGGATACAGCTTCGAGGCATCAGCGGGGGGACCCCGGGTGCGTCGACCCTCACGACGGCGGAGTTGAAACTCCTGCCGTTCTTGCCGACGTACTTCTCGTTCCGCCAGATGGGGGAGCAGCTGCATCTGTCGCCGCATACGGTGAAGACGCAGGCGATCTCGGTCTACCGCAAGCTCGGCGTGACATCACGGGGCGAAGCGATCGAGCGCGCCGTCGCCCTCGGTCTCTTGGACGCCTAATCGATCTGCGCCTCCGCTCGACTCGGGCAGGTTTCATCCAGTGAGGATGATGAAGTCGTGGCCGCGTTCGGGTCTGATGGTTGTGGAGGGGGAGCCCTTCCGGGCGGACTCTTGAGAGGGGTCGGACCCCGCGATGAGAAGCGAGCGGACGCTATTATCCCTGGCCCTGAATGACGTGCAGTCCATCCAGTCAGCGTTGATGGTCGAGGGAAGCCCACAGGCAGGATCTGCGCTCGATCCGCGGACCCAGGCTCTCGTGAGGCTCGGTGCGTTCGTTGCTCTCGACGCCGCCCCCACGTCGTATGGGTGGAGCGTTGACGCCGCCCTTGCCGCCGGTGCCACGGTCGAGGAGATCGTCGGCACGCTGATCGCGGTTGCGCCTGTCGCCGGGATCGCGCGCGTCGTCGCCGCGGCACCGGCGCTTGCCGCCGCGCTCGGCTACGACGTCGAGTCGGCGCTCGAGAGACTCTAGGCCGTGGGGTGTGTCGGGTGCAATGGACGACGTCGGATGAGAGGTCGCTCGACGATGAAGGCGATCGCGGCTCGGGACCCTGGCACGGTCAGCACGCCACTCGGCTGCTGCATCCCGTGATGTCTTGATTCCGGCGATCCCACAGGGCGGACAGGAGTTGCCTCGGCGGCGCCGGGCGCGGCGGCTCGTCGATGCCTTCTACTCGCCGAATAGCTATGGGTTGGTGCTGCTTCTCATCCTGCTCACATATGTGCTCTCGGTCACTCTCACGAGGGGCCGGGCAATATCCATCGTCGTGGGGGTGCAAATCGCCACGATCTGGGTGGTCCTTCGAGCGTCCGACGCCCACCGCCGCCTCTGGATCATCGCGAGCATGCTCGCCGCGATCTCAGCGATCAGTCGCGATCCTGAATCGTCTTCCTCCCAGGCCAAATCGGGGACAACGGGCTCATGGCTCTCGTGAGCGCCCTGCTCTACCTAGGCGCTCCGTTCAGCATCATCCGTCATCTCGTGCTGCGGCCGACCATAGACAGGGAAACGGTGCTCGGCGCAATCGCCGCATACCTCATGATCGGGATGTTCTTCGCCTTCTCCTACAGGACACTGGGATCGATACAGGAGGGTGCGTTCTTCGGGGCATCGGGCGATGGCACTTTCGCGCAGGATCTATTCTTCTCTTTCACGACGCTCACCACGACCGGCTACGGCAATCTCATCCCGGCAGGAAACCCAGGACAGTCCTTCGCCGTCCTCGAGATGCTTGTTGGGCAACTCTTCCTCGTCACCGCGGTGGCGAAAGCGGTCAGCGCCTGGCAGTTTCAGCGACCTGGGGCCGCGGGCGAGCCGAAGAACGGCGGTTGAGCGTCGAGAACTACTCCTGCGGAGCGAGCTCCGGTGGTCGGACGCGATTCTCTGCGCTGGCGACTCCCCACAGGAACAGGCCGTAAAGAAGGCCTACGATCGCGATCGGGATCCAGTCGATCCCCGTGAGGAACAGCACGAGCACTGCGACGAGCCCGCCTCCGACGCGAACCGGATCGGCGTGGTCAGCAACCCAGACCTCGAGCTCACTCCCACCCTCTCGCGGCGCCCTCACGCGTTCCCACCAGACCAGGGTTTGGCGGAACCACGGCGGCCGTCCCAGCAGGTACGCGAGCAGCGCAGCGACTATCCCGATCGTGAACACGAACAAGCCTGCCTGGCGGAGGCTGGCGCTCACCTGATCGAACACATCCCGCGCGGCGGCCTGGGCTGCTGGGCCTTCGATCGCGTCGACGATGCTCGCCTCGACTCGACGGAGGAAAACACCTGCGAGGAACAGCACGGCAACCAGGCCGACCCCCAGCCAGATCACCGCCCGGCGGCGGTTGGTGGTCACGACGATCGTGAGAGCCATGAGGATCAGGCTCAGCAGGAACGTCGCCACCACGAGCCCCTTCATCGTTCGAATGGCGTCCTGGTAACCGGACAGCTCCTCGGCGCTCATGATCGTGACCTGGCCGAAGTCCGCTGGCAGAGTCACGCCGAGAGCAGAGCTCAGCTGCTCGATCGCCGCAGACGATTCAAGTGAGGTGGGGATGCTCGGCACCGTCACTTCGATGCCGAGGAGATCGACACCACCCTGCGCCAACCGCTGGATGATCGCGGCAACCACTGAGACGAGATTCAGCTGAACCTCGCCACCGGTGACCGCGACGTTTGGCAGTTCCTCGTAGTCCTCGTTCAGAAGGGCCTGCACCTTCACATGCACCTGACGGTTGAGATTTGCCCAAAGTTCGGCGAACGCCGGCGAGGCCAGGAACTCCTCCACCCTCTGCTGGACCAGGCTCTGCGCGCCGGCTGTGAGAGGACCGACGAGGAAGCTCGCCTGCGGTGGGAGGTCCGGGATGGATGAGAGAGCCTCCTGGATCCGGGTCTCGACGTCCAAGGCGATGAACACCTCTTCCGAGAGCCTCGCGGCGAGTGGGTTGGTCACCGCCGGGTCGTCGGCGAGGGGCGCAACGAGCGCCACGAACCGGTCGGTGTCGGAGAGGGTGCGCTGGGTCCAGATCCCGATCGTCGCAGCCACGATGCAGAGGCACGTGAGCACGACGAGGACGCCAGTCAGGACCTGACGTACTCGTCTCCGACTGGTGCCCTTCTTCATCGCCTCGGACTCGCGGAGGGATTCGATCTCGGCCTGCAGCCTGGCATTCTCCTCCGACAGTTGGGAGGCGTCGTCAGCGCGCCCGGCGCTCGGCTCGTACGGCGCGTCTGCCGAATCTGGGTCTCGCGGTGTGCTCATACTTCCTCCCGTCGGGCGATGCAGACGATTCGACTCTGTCCAGACAGAGACTCATGCTTTACTCACGATGGCACGGTCACATCACCCCGATGGGATGAGAACGGGCTCCTCACGGTGGGTGATCGTCACCTCATGCGGAACGGATGATGGTGGGCGGCTTGCCGGGGGCTCGGCTCCAGTGAGCGCGCCGGCTCATGATGGCGAGGTGAGCGTGGCTGAACGCGATCAAGAGGTCGATTCCGGCGAGCAGAACCAGACGTCTCGCTGGAGCGGCAGGCGCTTGCTCTCCAGGGCGATGACGCCGATCAGGTTCTTCTCGTCCGCCTCCGCGGCGCCACGCGCTCGGCGGCCGACGGACGTCGTGCTGCTCATCATCTCGGTGATCGGCATCGCGATCGCGCTTGTGCTCGTCCCGGACCCGGCGGGCTCGGAGTCGGCGACCTCCACGTTCCTCCGATCGCTTCCCGGGCTCCTCGGATGGTTCTGGGAGATCGCGTACGTACTTGTCTTCGTGTGGGCGGCGATCCTCCTGGGAGCACCGCTCGTTAGCCGCGGGCGACTTCGGCTGTCGCGAGACCAGTTGCTCGCTCTCGTCCTCGCGTCCGTCGCGAGCCTCCTCCTGGCAGGCGACTGGAGCACGATGCTGGACGGGCTCACGGCCTCCGGACCTCCTCCCGCATTCCCGGCCGTCCGCATCGGGCTGCTCACAGCCATCCTGGTGACCACGTCTCCCCATCTGGGGATGCCTGCACGACGAGCGGGAAGGTTCTTCCTCGCGCTCGGGACACTGGCGTCCATCGCGCTCGGCGCGGTGCAGCCCGTCGGTGCGATCGCTGGGCTCTCCCTCGGAGCGGTGGCCGCGACGCTTGTCCATCTGATCTTCGGCTCACCCGGTGGACGGCCGACACCCGTTCAAGTTGCAGAGGCGCTTGCCGACATCGGATTCGAGACCGAGCACGTCGAGCCCGCCAGTCTCCAGCGTCGAGGCGTAGGGATGATGCGCGCCGTCACCCGCGATGGCGAAGTGCTCCTCGTCAAGATCTACGGCCGCGACGCATGGGACGGGCAACTTCTCTCGAGCATCTGGTCGTTCCTCTGGTATCGGGATGAGACCCCCACGCTCACGCTGAGCCGTCTCCAGCAAGTGGAACACGAGGCCTTCGTAACCCTGCTGGCAGAACGCGCCCATGCACCGGTCCTTCCCGTCGTGGCCGCGGGGCCTGTTGCGAACGACGCCCTGTTGGTCGTGGCCTCAGACGGGGAACCATTGTCTTCATCCGAAGGCGCGACCGATGAGATGTTGGCCGATCTGTGGCGCGGGGTCGGCCGTTTGCACCGAGCGGGGATCGCGCACGGTGCGCTCGACGCCGACCGGCTGGTGGTCCTGGGCGGTCGCTCGACCGAACGGCTCGCGATCGGCGACTTCGGGCGGGCAACGGCCGTCGCGTCCGATGCCGACGTGCACGCAGACCGAGCGCAGCTGCTCGCCGCGACAGCGCTCATCGTCGGCACCGACAGAGCGATCGCCGTGGCTTCGCGTGAATTGGGAGCCCGTGACTTGACCGGACTGCTCGCCTATCTGCAGGCGGCAGCGCTCACGCCAGCCACCCGTCAGCGATTGAAGTCCGCGCAGATCGATCTGGACGATCTCCGGAGCGCCGCCGCGGCCGCAGCCGGATCCGATGAGCCAGCACTGGTACCGCTCCGTCGTGTGACCTGGGGATCCCTGATCCAGATCGCGTTGATCGGGATCGGCGCCTGGGTCGTGATCTCGGCGCTCGCGAACGTGGGGCTGGACACGATCGTGGAGGAGTTGAGCGGCGCTGACTGGCGGTGGGTGATGCTCGCGCTCCTCATCTCGCCGGCCGTCCAGGTCGCCGAGGCATTCTCGACGTTGGGGGCCTCGCTCCGTCCACTTCGTTTGGGCCCGGTGTTGCTGTTGCAGTTCGCGATCCGGTTCATCGCGCTCGCGGTACCTTCATCTGCCGCGCGAATCGCCCTCAGCGTCCGGTTCTTCCAACGGTCCGGAGCCCCCACCTCCGAGGCGATCGCCGTCGGGGCGATCGACAGCGTCTCCGGATTCGTTATCCAGGCATTCATCCTCGCGATCGTCGCGCTCGCGAACCTCGTCACATTGGATCTCCCGACCCCGAACCTTCCTGATCTCTCCGGCAAGCTGCTGATCCTGGGAGTGGTCGTCGCCGTGATCCTCGTTGTAGCGGCCGCCCTCGTGCCGAGGATCCGGCGGCAGATCGCCCCGCATCTGACCGAGGCTCGGACGGCGGCCCGCGTCTTGCGGGAGCCGATAAAGCTCCTCCAGCTTTTCGGCGGGAACATGGCTGCCCAGCTGTTGCTCGCGGGTGTTCTCGGGATCTGTCTCCGAGCCTTCGGTCAGCAGGCGACGATGGCGGAGTTGCTCGTCGCAAACACATTGACGAGCCTGTTGTCGGGCATCGTGCCCGTGCCCGGCGGCATCGGTGTGACGGAAGCGACCACCACTACCTTGCTGGTCGGGATGGGTATCCCGCAGTCCGCGGCCCTCGCCGCGACGCTCATGTTCCGGATCATCACGTTCTATCTCCCACCGGCCTGGGGCGTGCTCTCCATGCGTGCCCTCAAGCGGAACGGCCACCTCTGACGTGGAGTCGCCGCATGCTTGTGCCCATCATCGCAAGCGATGTCGCGGGAGCTGCAAGGTCCACCTCGAGACACGGACCGCATGTCGTCGCCGACGAACGTCGGAGAGGTTGCACGCTTGCGCACATCGTCATTCGGTCGGGTGGCGGGCGGACCTCAGAGATGGACGGAGAACCATCCCAGGATGCGCTCGAGGCGATCGACCCGACGATCGGGTCGACCGATCGCCAGCATGATGTGCGACTCCTCGGGATAGCGGATCATCTCGACGGTGACGCCTCGCTGCCGCAGGATCGCGAACGCGATCTCGCTGTGCACCGGCGGGCAGCGCACGTCGTGGTCGGCCTGCAGCAACAGAAGCGGGGCAGTGTTGCGATGGATCCGCATCGCAGGAGAGAGCGCGAGCCAGCCATCCAGGTCGGTCGGCCAGGCACCGACCCCGGTCTCCTCCTCCATCATGTGCCCGGAGTCTCCTGCGCCCAGATCGGCGGGCGCCATCGTGAACGGGTTCTCGCTCACCGCTGCCTTGAACCGGCCCGGGTGGGTGCCTAGCAGATGGTGCACCATGAACCCACCGTAGGAGAGCCCGAGCACCCCGATCCGATCTGGGTCGGCCAGACCCTGCGACACCATCCAGTCGATCGACGCGATCAGGTCCGCGGCGTCGGGTACGCCCCATCGTTCGTGCAACGATCGGGCGTAGTCCTCTCCGTAGCCGGTCGACCCCGCAGGGTTCGGCGCCAGCACGTGGAACCCCGCGTCGGCGAGCACGAGGTTTTCGAACAGCGGCGTCGGCCCTTGCGCGGAGTAGGGACCACCGTGCACGTCGACGATCAAGGGACGGCGAGTCGTGGCGCGACGGCCGGTGGCCCGCGTGAGCCAGCCCTGCACATCTCGGACCCCGCGTCGGGGGACGATCACCTCGTCGATCGTCGCGTGGTGATACGGAGCGAACCACCGAGCACCATCGCGCGTGATACGCCGGGCTTCGCCGGGCGCATCCGGATCGAGCTCGTAGATCTCCGCGGCGTCGCCGTGATCGCAGGCGATCCCGATGAGCCTTCCACCACCGGCCGTGATGTTCGCCACTTCGAAACGCGGCTCGGTCAACCTCACGTGACGGCCGTCCCGATCCACGACGAACGCGCCGGAGCTTCCGAGTGCGTGGCCCAGCGCGACGAACCGCCCGTCGCCCAACGGGATCGGCCCGACATCGTCGGCGAGGGGTGCGAGCTCGCTCCAAGCCATGCCCCGGAACGAGACGATCTCGTCGTGCGCGAGCCGTCGAACCCTGCCACCTTCGGAGATGAACAGATCCACATTGCGCCACGGCACATCCCGCTCGCTCGTTCCTGTGAACACGACCTCGCGCGGACCCGTCCAGGCGGCCGCGATCGTGTATCCACGGAAGTCAGCGAGACTGCGCGGCGAGCCTTTGCCGTTTGCTCCCACCGACCATGGCGTTGGGGCCTCGTAGTACCAGGCCTGACCCGAACGGTCGGCCAGGAAGCCCACGCGGGTCCCATCGGGTGACCAGAATGCCCTTGCGACCTCCACGTCGGGCCGCGTGACTCGCACCGGCTTCCCCGCCCCGGATGCAGGCACGACCCAGGCGCTGGTGAACTGATCACGGATCCACTCACCGTCGAGGCGCCACGTGAACTCGGTGATCCGTCTCACGACCTGCTGGTCGGGCTTCCCCACCAAGAGCCGCTGCTCGCCCGACGGACCGAGGCAGACGACTCGCGACCCGTCCGGCGACCACACCCCGCCGCGTCCACCTTCGGGAAGCCGTGCGAGTCTGCGGGGCTCACCTCCCGACGCGGGAAGGATCCACAGCTGACTCTTCGGCTCTTTCTTCGGATCGTCGTCGTCGTGGCGCCGGTCCGACGTGAACAGGATCGATCCACCGTCCGGCGAGAACCGTGGCTCGGTGTCGCTCGCCGAAGCTGTGGTGAGTCGCTCGGGCCGGCCGCCCGAGATCGAGACTCGCCACAGTCGGGAACGCTCCTTGCCCTTCTCGATCGTGCGCTTCGCGTACACGATCGATCCGCCGTCGGGCGAGATGGTCACGCTCGTGAGCAGCACCTGCTTCAACGCGGTCCTCGGGGCGAATGGAGTGCGTGCCATCGTCGAGGAGGCTAGCGCACTTCCATGTGCGTCTCGCTCACGCAAGTGAGACGGAATCGCGTAAGTCCGTCGCGTGAACGTCCGAATCCTGATCCGCCGGCATGGGGCAGCCTGGGAACCCTGCCCACTGTTACGTTGAGAGATATGACCGAACGAATCTCACCGCGCGAGTTCCACGAGGCCGACTGGCGCATCGTGAGGGACGCGGCGTCCACGCACTTTCGCACCGGATCCTTCGCGTCGGGTGTCGGCTTGTTGAACGAGATCAGCAGGCTCGCCCACGCTGCGGATCAAGACCCCGATGTCGACCTCCGGTCGGACGGTGTGACGGTACGTCTGCAATCGGACTTCGACGGCCGGCTGAGTCAGCGCGACGTCGCGCTGGCCCGGCAGATCTCGGCGGCGGCGCATGAACTAGGCGTCCCCGTCGACCTGACCGGCCTACAGAGCGTCCAGGTTGCGATCGACGCGATGGTCATCTCCGATGTGATGCCGTTTTGGCGCGCAGTGCTCGGCTACCGGGAGGTGGGTGACGAGGACTTGATGGATCCCAACTTCCAGGGGCCGCCTTTCTGGTTCCAACAGATGGATGCGCCGCGCCCGCAGCGCAACCGGATCCACATCGATCTCTATGTCCCTCACGACCAGGCAGAGGCGCGCGTCGCGGCGGCGATCGCCGCTGGTGGTCACGTGGTCAGCGACGAGAACGCGCCCGAATGGTGGACCCTGGCCGACGCCGAGGGCAACGAGGTCGATGTCGCCCCCTGGCCAGACCGCGACTGAGCCGGCTTTGCCCGGCGTCGAGGTTGGATGACGGGCTGGCCTGGAAGAAACGTCGCCGATGCGTTTCCCCAGGACCACACGGGGTAGGGCACTTCTAACCCACATCGTCGTGGGTCTATCCCTGGGAGGAGGATTCATGAGACGGATACTTGCTGCGATCAGCGCGGCCATCGTGCTGTCGCTCGGCAGCGCCTCAATTGCCACAGCGCAGGACACAAGCACGGACGTCGTTGAAGAAGCAACGAATGACAACGGTGACACCGGGTTGCTCGGGCTTCTCGGGCTGCTTGGCCTTGCCGGTCTGTTCGGCTTGAAGCGCCGTGACGACCACCACGTTGACCGCGATCTCGCGGACCACGACCGCACCCTCGTACACCGTTGAGCGCGACCGCGCCTGACGATATTCGTACGTCGGTACTTCCAGACAAGACAGGGGAAGAAGCAATGGCAACCACCGAAGAGACGATCACCCAGCTACAGGATGAGATCAAAGGCCTCGAGGTAGGCCAGGCTGTTCAGGGAGCAACTCTGGCAGGTGCCCAGGCCACGCAGGCCGCAGCGCACGCGGGGACTTGGAGCACGATGCTCTCGGGTGCCGCCGGACTCGTGGTCGGCATGTTCCTCGCGATCGCGATCAGCGGCTCAGGCCGCCGTTGATCTTGGCAACGACGTGAGGAAGTACCTGCTGGAACGGCCGGCGGATCCGTTGGCCGTTCCATTCCAGGTTGGATCTGAGCAGAGGGGCCACGCCGGGATGGGTGGCCTTTCTGCGTTCCAGACGCATGAAGCCATGTCTACAGGGCTCCGTGTCGCGGGTGAACCCGCCCTGACTTGGGTATGGCGAAGGGGCCTCGCTGAATCGGGAGGAAGCCGAAGATGAACACGCCGCAGGTTGAAGAGTTGCTCTACCAGTCCCTTGAGACCGAGCGTGGGGGTGTCCAGATCTATGAGACCGCATTGAAGTGCGCGCAGAACGACGATCTGAAGAAGGAATGGAGCGAATACCTCGCCCAGACCCGGAACCATGAGGTGATCATGTTGCGCGTGCTCGACGCATTCGGACTCGAAGCGGAGAGTGAGACGCCGGGTCGACAGATCGTGCGTGGCAAGGCAGCCGCCCTCGTGAGCTCCATGGAAGCCGCCCTCAAGGCCGACCCTTCAGCGGCGCAGCTCGTGGCCGCCGAGTGCGTCGTTGAGGCGGAGTCCAAGGACCACATGAACTGGGAACTCATCGGTGAGGTCGCCAGCAAGCTGACGGGGGAGCAGAAGAAGTCCCTCACGGAAGCCCACGAAGCGGTGGAAGAGGAGGAGGACGAGCACCTCTACCACACGATGGGTTGGGCTCGTGAACTCTGGCTGGAATCGCTTGGGCTTCCCGCCGTACTTCCTCCCCCGGAGGAGCAGAAGCACACGACGTCCGCGATCGGAGCCGATCGGGCCAAGCAGGCTCGTGAAGACCTGCTGTAGACGCCCACGGGGATTCCGCTTCCGTCTGCACGCGTCGCCACAGACCGCTGAACCGAACACAGATCGTGTTCCCAGCGGAGTACAGGTCGTGGCTCCACGCGTCTCGTCGATGAGAGCTTTCAGCCTCGATCGCGTTGACGGGGCGGAGCAGGCGGGGCTACCTTCACACCGTCCGAACCCGATCACCGCGAGGGAGGAGAACTCATGGCGGCCCGTCTCAACCCGTACGTCTCGTTCGACGGTAACGCCCGTGAGGCGATGGAGTTCTATCGGGACGTGTTCGGGGGGTCGTTGCGCGTCAACACCTTCGGCGAGTACGGGTCCGACGATCCCGCGACGGCCGACAAGACGATGCACGCGATGCTCGAGACCGACCGTGGATTGACCTTGATGGCCTCGGACACACCTCCCGGCATGCAGCTGACGCGGGGTGACAACATCACGATCTCACTCAGCGGGGAAGACGCGGACGAGCTTCGCGGCTACTGGCAGAAGCTCTCCGACGGCGGCTCCGTCACGATGCCGCTCGAGAAGCAGATGTGGGGGGACGAGTTCGGCATGTGTGTCGACCGATTCGGCGTTCCGTGGATGGTCGACATCGTCCAAGCGCCGGCTTAGACAGAACGTCCTCCAGGCACAGGTGCCGGGGGTTCGACTCCCGGAGCACCCTAGAGACACGGGTTGTCCCACTATGCTCGCCGCTTCCTGATGACGGATGTTCACACCCCACCGGCGGGTTACACCCTGCGCCCTGCGATCGACGCCGATCTGGACGACATCGTTCGCCTCATCGACGACGCCGATCGGGGTCTTGGGTTGGATCCCGATCCGATCCGGGAGTACCTGACCTGGATCTGGCACGTTCCGTCGACGGACCTCGGGCGAGACACACGGCTCGTGCTGCGGGACGAAGTTGTCGCGGGCTACGCCCAGGGGATATGGAACCCCGAGGAAGGCGGTCCGCTCGGCTCGCTGATCCGCGTGCATCCGGATCACCTGGGCCGCGGGATCGGCTCCTGGGCCCTGGCCTGGCAGGAAGCTCTCGCGGCGGAGCGCGGCTCGGAAGGCATCCGCGCACAGACGGCCGACCGAGACGTTGCGGGACGGACGCTGCTGACGTCGCGCGGCTATGTCCGCGTGCGGTCGTCGTTCACGATGGGCAGGGAGCTCGTCCGCGAGGAGGATCCCGGAGTGGCGCCGGCCGGCGTGACCATCCGGGTGTTCGAGACCGGCGGGGACGAGCGCGCGCTTCACGAGGTGCACGAGGCGTCGTTCGCCGACCACTGGGGGTTTCGTCCGATCCCATACGCGACGTTCGAGGCAGAGATGTACGGGGCCGAGGACTGGGATCCGTCCCTGGCACACCTCGCGGAGGTCGACGGGCAGGTCGTCGGTCACGTGGTGGCGCTGTCTTTCGAGGGTGACGCGTACGTCGCCATCCTCGGGGTGGTTCCTCGCTGGCGGGGCCGCGGCATCGCGAAGGCGCTCCTGCGCCGTGCCTTCGCCGAGCTGGCGCAACGAGGTCACCAGGAGGTGAGGCTCGGGGTCGATGCGCAGAATCCGACCGGCGCCGTGGCCCTCTACGAGAGCGTCGGCATGATCCCGTATCGCTCCTACGACATCTTCGACCTCGGCACGCCCGAGGCCGACCGCCCAACGCCCGGGCATCCCGGAACGCTGTGAGGCGAGGGCCTCCCCGGAGGGGTGCGCCGGTGAGCCCCTATCCGGGTCAGGTCTCCGTGTCGCCCGTCTCGGCTTGTTCCTCGGCGTAGTTGATCAGGTCGAGCTCGCCGGGCGAGCGGCCCTCGTCGGTGAGAAGCGCCGCCGCCTCCGCTCGGTGTTGGGTCCCGTGATTCACGACGTGCACCAGCATCTGCCATACGGGCACCCCCTGATGAACGTACCCGACGAAGCCATCGGTCACGGTCGGCACCCAGGCATCGACAGCTGCCCACTCGGTTTCCCAGCGTTCGCGGAACTGGTCGATCGTCGGCAGCGGCTCACGTTCGGGCTCGGGGGACTCGCCGGTGTCCTGGAATCCGTGGCGCCAGCGCTGCGAGGCGCCGAGGTGGTGGACGAGGATGGCGCCCAGCCCCCGCTCGGCGACGACATCGGTCCGCGACCACACGGCGGGATCCAGGTCGTCGAGGACGCTCAGCACACGGCGGGTCGCCCAGCGGTCGTAGTCGAACAGGAAGCGGATCTCGTCGGCCTGCATCGTCCTCCCTTGCCCGTTGAGCCTCGGCAGCAGGTGCCGAAGCTCGGTCCGTTCAGCGCCTGTCACGGCCTCTCTCTCGAGGTCGCTTCTTCAGGACTACATTAGGTGTTCACGGGCCGACGTTTCACCTCTCGGGCTTGGGTAGTGTTGCTGCTTGCGTGTTCACCGACTGTTCATCATCGCGCGGGTTGACATGCCGGCGAGGTGGAAGCATCTTCGTTCCGCGTATCTCCGAAAGGCGCTGACGTGACGAACCCGATCCGATCGCCTCGCAAGGTCGCTCGTCTGGCATCCCTGATCGGGGTCACGGCCATCCTGCTCCACCTCGGCGTCTCACCGATGGCATCTGCCGGAGCTCCTACGTGCTTCGGGAAGACAGCCACCATCGTCGGCGACGAAAGCGCTGAGCGGATCGAAGGGACCCCCGAGCGCGATGTGATCATCGGGATGGGTGGACGAGACATCATCTTCGCGGGTGGGGGCAACGACGTTGTCTGTGGCAACGACGGCAGCGACACGATCGATGGAGGACCCGGGGACGACCGCGCTGCCGGCAATCTCGGTCGTGACTTCATCACGGGAGTCGATGGTAACGACCTCATCCGTGGCGGCCCCGGCATCGACTCCCTGAACTTCGGCGACGAAGAGAACGGAGACGACGAAGTATTCGGCGGCCGCGGGGACGACAACCTCAGGGCCGGCGTCGGCGCCGATCGTCTGTTCGGCAACGAGGGGGACGATTTCCTCGGAGAGGGTGAAGTTGACGGCCCGATCGTCGACCTCTTCTCAGGCGGACCGGGGACTGATACGTGCTTCGCGGGAGCCGAAGACGATGTCCGTGGTTGTGAGGCCACGTCGTAGTTCCTCGCTCTTCCCATCGCATCTCGTTCGGTCTAGGTTGAAGGTTGCCCGCTCGTCGGAAGGGGGAGCGAGATGGCAGTGACCACGGTGACGATCAAGCCCGACACCATCGTCATGATCCACGGGTTGTGGATGACGCCCCGGAGTTGGGAGCGTTGGCAGGAGCGTTACGAGGCCCGGGGGTACACGGTGCACGCGCCTGCATGGCCCGGGTTCGAGGTCGAGGTCGAATCGCTGAACGCCGACCCGTCGCCCATGAACGACCTCCGTGCCGAAACGGTCATCGACTTCTATGAGCACTTCATCGCGGATCTGGCGAGCACCCCGATCATCATGGGCCACTCGCTCGGTGGCGCCATGACCCAGGTGCTTCTGAATCGAGGACTGGGCTGCGTCGGCGTTGGCGTGTCCTCCGCGACCGTCAAGGGCGTGCGCGACCTGCCGTTCTCGACTCTGAAGGCAGCAGGGCCGGCGCTCAATCCGTTGAAGCGGGGCAAACCGGTGCCGCTCAACGAGAAGGAGTTCCACTATGCCTTCGCGAACACGATGACCGAGGAGGAATCGAAGCCACTCTTCGAGCGTTACGCCGTTCCTGCGGCCTCGGGCGTGCTCGCCGACATCGCACTCGCGAACCTGCACCGCAACCCGCCCACCGAGATCGACTTCGCCAGGGAAGGCCGCATCCCGTTGCTGTTCATCGGATTCGGCGAGGATCACATCGTTCCGCCGAAGGCGACGCGTCACAACGAGAGCAAGTACGACGACTCCGTTTCGATCACCGAGTATCGCGAGTTCGAAGGGCGTCCGCATTTCCCGGCTGCCCCTGGGTGGGAAGAAGTCGCCGACTTCGCGATCGACTGGGCCGAACGACACGCGGGGCTGACGGTCAAGGACCACGCCGCCGCGGGAGACCCTGGCTGACGAAGACGACGCCGTCGGCTCCACGGGCTGTACGCCCTCTCGCTAAGATGGCCGGTCGCCGGACATCTGGAGCGCCATGGGCAACGAGCCGATCGAGCAGAACCTTGAGGAACCGACCGGTGCGGAGCGCCTCGATCTCCCGCCCGAGACCGATGGCGTGCTCTCGAGCCAACTGCTCCGCCGTGCCGTCGATCTCGGCATGATCGACGCCGGCGAATACAAGATCCCCTCGTCGAACATCCAGCCCGCCAGCCTGGATCTGCGCTTGGGAGAGGTCGCCTATCGGATCCGGTCCAGCTTCCTGCCCGACAACCGACCCGTCGAGGTGAAGCTGAAGGACTTCCTCGTGGACGAGCTCGATCTCCGCCGAGACGGGGCCGTTCTGGAGACGAACCGTCCCTACGTCGTCCCGCTGATCGAAGAGCTCGACCTTCCGCCCGATATCAGGGGCAAGGCGAACCCGAAGAGCTCGACAGGACGCCTCGACGTATTCACGCGCGTCATCACGGATCAGAGTTACCGATTCGACGAGATCAACCCCGGGTACCGGGGGAGGCTCTACCTCGAGATCGTGCCGCTCTCGTTCACGGTTCGGGTCAAGGAAGGCCTCGCATTGAATCAGCTTCGCCTCTCCATCGGCCGTTCGCGGCTTCGCGACGAGGAGATCCGGTCGCTGCACTCGGAGCAACAGCTCCTCTATCAGGGCGGGCATCCGATCTCGGACGCAGACCTCGCGGTGTCCGATGGCCTGTTCCTGGGCCTCGATCTGCGGGGCGACGGGGCCGGCCGCGTGGGGTACCGAGCGCGAGACTTCGCGCCGCCGCTCGAGATGGCGCGTGTCGGCGACTACGCCTGGGAAGACTACTGGGACCCGGTCATGAAAGAGGAAGGCGATCGGATCATCCTCGCGCCCGAGCGCTTCTACCTGTTGCTATCGGAAGAGGCAGTTCGGATCCCGCCCGAGTACGCGGCCGAGATGACCGCGTACGATCCGACCAGCGGGGAGCTTCGCACCCACTATGCCGGCTTCTTCGACCCTGGCTTCGGTTTCGACCCAGAGCAGAGGTTCCTCGGATCTCGCGCCGCGCTCGAGGTCCGCGCGCACGATGTTCCCTTCGCCATCGAGCACCGCCAGCGTGTGTGCCGACTCTCGTTCGAACGCATGATCCAGCGGCCCGACGTGCTCTACGGTCACTCGATCGGTTCGGCGTACCAGGGCCAGCTCGACACCCTGAGCAAGCACTTCAAGCAGCCGTCGCTATCCGGCTGAAGTGTCGCGTCCGGAAGGGTGAGATGCGACGTTTCGACGTGCATGCTTGGCGTTGAGCATCGCCTTTGGAGTGCTCATCGTTCCGGGCCGGGCGCTCGCTACCTTCCCCGGAGACAACGGGGAGATCGCCTGACATCCGTTTCCGCCGAGAACTGGCACGCCCTTCTCGATGCGGCACGGTGCTTCCCGATGGGTGGCCCGTGCGACGGCTGACTCACCTGGAACACGAGCATCGACGGGGAGTGGTCGCCCGACGGTACGGCACTCGCTCTCCACGTGATCCGCGGTGAAGAGCGGATTGTGCTGCAAGACGCTGCGACCGGCGAGCGCACCGTGATCGTGAGGGTCAAGGACGTGCTCGACGCCAAGCAGTTCGAGTCCATCGCTTTCGGACCGACCGGTGCCCTCGTCTTCTGCGTACGGACCGGTCGGTGGAGTGGTCGCGCATCGGCGTTGTACACGATCGATGCGGACGGATCGAGCCTGACGGCAATCTCGGATCGTCTCAGACTGCTATGCGGTACTTGGAGCTCGACCAACCGGATCGTTCGCCGGCGTCCGCCCCACCGGCTTCGTCAGCAAGATCGTCACGATCGATCCCGATGGGTCGGATCGACTGCTCGTCGTGTCGATTCCGGTCGGTTCTGCTCGGGGAAGGGCTCGCGGTTGCTCCGAGCTCGGCGTCACCAGCCGCGGGCTCGTTCCCGACCTCTCCACCTCGATCCCGATCCCCACCGACGGTGCGATAACGTACACCTTCGAGCTCCGCGAGGGGATCCGCTATTCGAACCGCGAGATCGTCGAACCGATCGACTTCCGCCTGGGGATCGAGCGAGTCTTCCGTCTGGAACCGTACGCTCATTTCCTCTTTCAGGGGCTCGTCGGAGGAGCGGCCTGCCACGACGAGCCTCGAACGTGTGATCTCTCCGAAGGCATCGAGATCGACAGCTCTTAAGGCAGGACGATCACGTTCCACCTGGTCGATCCCGACCCCGAGTTCCTGTACAAGCTCTCGATACCGTTGTCGTACCCAGTTCCGGCCTCCGTCCCAGACGGGGAGCAGGTGAGAGCGGGTGTTCCCGGTACCGGTCCCTACACCGTCGATGCAGCCATGACCGACGATGGACTCGCGCTGGTTCGAAACCCCTTCTTCCGAGTCTGGTCGTCGGCGGCCCAGCCTGACGGATACGCGGACCGGATCGAGTGGACGTTCGGCGTACCCACCCGTGATCAGGTCGAGGCCGTAGCCGCGGGAGAGGCCGATCTGACGTTCGACGTGGCTCGGTCGGAGCGGCTCGATGACATCTTCGTGCGCTTCCCTGGGCAGGTCCACTCGTCTCCGAATCCTCAGACGCTCTTCATCGTGCTCGACACCCGGTCACCTCCCTTCGATGAACCCGAGGTGAGACGGGCGATGAATCTGGTGATCGATCGGGATCGGGTCGTGCAGATCTTCGGCGGCGAAGGAGCCATGCGACCCACGTGTCAACAGATCCCACAGAATTTCCCCGGGTACGAACCGTATTGCCCGTTCACCTCGGAACCCGGACCTGGAGGGAAAGGGATCTGGGCCGCTCCGGGCGCGGGGATCGAGGAAACTCGAGCGATCGTTCGACGCTCTGGTACGGCCGGCATGCGCGTCGTATTCGAGTATCCCCCCGAGTACTGGCCCCAAGGAGAGGACATGGGGGCCTATGTGGTCGACTTGCTCGACAAGGTCGGGTACCGCGGCAGCGTCAGACCCGTGGCCCTTGGGGCCTTCTACGATTCCAAGAACGAGTTCCAGATGGCGCTCGCTGCATGGACCTCCGACTATCCAGCGGCCTCGAACTTCATCAACGGATGGCTGACGTGCGAGGCTCCCTTGACCCCTCGGTCCGGATTCTGCGACACGCGCATCGATGACATGATCGAAGAGGCGACCAGAGTTCAGATCAACGACCCCGTGGCCGCTCGCGTGCTCTGGGCGGAAGTCGACCGTGCGATCGTCGACCGAGCTCCCTACGTGTGGCTCGCGAATCGGAACATCGTCAATCTCGTATCCGAGCGTGTGGGCAACTACCAGTTCAACTCCCATTGGGGCCCGCTGTTGAATCAGCTCTGGGTCGGTAGGCGCCGACGCAGCAGCTGGCGCGGGTTGCCTGGGTTCGAGCAGCCCAGTCTGTTATGTCCAGGTGTCGGCGAGTGCCCGAAGCGCGTTACCGCCGACGAGCTTCGCGATCTGCTCGTCCGGGTAGCCGTGGGCGACGAGCCAGCGGATCACGTTGGGGAATTCGCTCACGTTCTCGAGTCCCTCGACGTACTCGACCCATTCGTGCTCGGGGTCCTCGCCGCTGTCCATGAAGCCGCCGTACAGGCGATGCAACCCGACGTGATCGCCGAATAGCGTGTCGAGCCCGAAGCCGACGTGGTCGATGCCCATCACGTCGATGCAGTACTCGACATGTTCCATCACGCTCTCGATGTCGTGGCGCGGATGGCTCGGCGTGATCGTGGTGTGCGGTGATGCCTCAACCCCGATCACACCTCCTGTGTCGGCGACCGCCTTCAGCAGGTCGTCGGGTTTGAGCTTGCGTTCGCCGAACAACGCCCGTGCACCCGAGTGCGACAGGAAGACCGGACGGTCCGAGAGCTCGCACGTCTGCATGGCGGTGACATCGCCGGTGTGCGACACGTCGATCGCCATTCCGAGGCGGTTCATGCGCCGGACGGCGTCGCGCCCGAACTTCGTGAGACCACCGTCGCCCGGGTCCCGGATCCCGCCGCCGAGCTGGTTGGATTCGCTGTACGCCACGCCGATCATGCGCACCCCGAGCCCGAACAGCACGTCGAGCCGGTCGAGCTCGTTCTCGATCGGAGCGGCGCCCTCGAGGCACGGCACCATCGCGATGTGCCCGGTCTCGTGTGCGCGAAGGATGTCGTCGACGCTCGACGCCATGAACACGACCGACTGGTGCGCGACGTCGGCGAGATGCATGCCCAGATCGTGGATCACGTCGGTCCACTTCCACCCCATGCGAGAGGTGATCGTGGTCGTGCCGTCGAGGAAGTTCTCGAAGACCGCATCGAGACCCGACGCGGCGAGTCCCTCGAAGCCGTACCACTCCCTGCCCTCGCGGATGTACGCGTCGTTGTCGGCCCAATCCGCAGGCGCGATGCCTCCGTGCTCATGGAGCGAGATGCAGACGTGGGCACGTAACAGGCGCCGGGCTCGCGCTTCGTCATCGTCGCTCAGTGGATAGACGAATGGCTCGACCCGTCCGAGCTCGGGCGACAACTCGAATCCCCGGTAGTCGACGCCCGCTTCCAGATAGGAGAACGAACGGTACCCGTCCCAGACCTTCTTCGACTCCATGACCTCGAGACGTTACCCGCGCGACGGCGCTCCGAGATGGCTCCGATCGCTGCGCTATTACGTTCGACGTAGTACGCTGCACGATATATGGAAGATGTTGCGGTGCTGGTCCTGATGAGCCTGGCGAGCGAACCGAAGCACGGCTATTCGATCCAGCGCGACATCGCGCGCTTCGCCGATCGTCGGCTCGGACCCGGAACGCTCTACGGTGCGATCGCTCGCCTGGAGGAAGCCGGCCTCATCGAAGCGTTGCCGAACGACGACAGGCGCAAGCCGTACCTCATGACGGATCATGGAAGAGCGGAGCTGATGAAGCGGCTCGAAGCGATGCGCCGTGTCGTGAGGGAAGGGGAACGCCGGCTTGCATGAGATCGCCCGATGGATCGTGAACCTCATGCCCGACGAGCATCGAGCTCGGTATGGCGAGGAGATGCTCGAGCTTCTTCACGATTCGCCCCGGCCGGCGGGCGACCTGATCAACGTCGCGGCATGCGTGCTGCGCTGGCACATGGAGGTTGCGGTGAGTAGACCACTTGCCATGATCGCGGCGGTGCTCGGGGCGATCTCGCTCTTCACCGCCGGATACGTCGTTGCCGAGCTCGCGGACGGGCTGACCGAGCTCCACAGGCATTGGTGGAGCACCTTGCCCTTCATCGGCCTTCTCCTGGCAGCAGGGCTCGCCATCGCGGCGAGATCTCGAGGATCCGCCGATCGCCTGGAAGACTGAAGCGCCCCCATCTGGTATCAAGAAGGTCAACCCGACGTACCTATGTCTGTCACAGACCTCAACATCCTGACCGACGCGATCATGTTCGCGGCCCTCGCTGCCTTGGGGGGCGCCATCGTGTTCGTGGTAGTTCGCACTGCCCTGAGGCATCGCGCCCGCCTCAAGCCACTCGAGATGGGGCTCTCGGGCGGGGCGCTCCTGGCGATCCTGGTTGCCGGTGTCGCCATGTGGCCTGCCGCGCGCAGCGGCGAGGGCACCGCCCCGAGCGTCACCCCCAGTGCAGGCACCGCAGGATCAGTACAGACCGACATCCCTTCCGACTCCGTGCCTGGGCCCCGCCGTCGAGGGCACCGTTGAGATCCGCGACGCACGCGCGATCCGGGAGGGGCTCGTCGCGCCCGGAGATCAGGTCAACATCACACCCGATGGTTCGGGGGGAGCGGGCGGTTCTCAAGGCGGAACCGGAAGCGGCGGTGGAGGGACCGGCGGAGGCGGAGGGGGCGGCGGTCCTGGCCCGTCACCGTCTCCCTCGCCGTCACCCGATCCGTCCCCGTCTCCCTCGCCGTCTCCCTCGCCGGACCCCTCACCTTCTCCCTCGCCGTCGCCAGATCCCTCACCGAGTCCGGATCCCGAACCTTCGTCGTCGTCCGACCCGGACCCATGGCCCTCCCCTTAGCGAGCATCAGACGAAACCCACCTGACCGTTCCCCTCGAACGACGCGAGTCGAGCGAAGGCGTTGAACTTCAACGGCACCGTACTGCCGTAACAGTTGAGGCCGACGGATCGAAGCCGCCGAGCTCACGAGATCCGGCTACAAGGAAGTCGACGAAGCACGAGGGTGAGGCGCTTCACGGGGCTGGCGGGACGCAGCCGAGCGAGGTCCCCGACGCGTTCCACTCCGCGACTTCACCTCCGCACGACGCCGGCTCGGCGCCGAGTTGAAGCTGGGCGTTGTCGACCGGGCCCGAGTAGATGCCCTGGGCGTTGAGCCTCGCGGCGCGGCGTGCGAGCAGGGCGATCTGCTCGTTGGCATCCGTTCGGAACCGGAGCAGCTTCGCGATCAGCTTCTGCTGCTCTTCGTTCTCTTGGCGCAGCCCTTCGATCGCTCGGCGCTGCCGGTCGGCGCTCTCCTCGAGCGCGGTCACCCGCTGACCGAGCGTGGCCCCTCGATCGGTGCTGCCGGCACCGGCGTTGAACGCGAGCACACCCACCATGAGGCTCGCCAGCACCGTCAAGGCGACGATGTTCTTCTGCATCTCGTCCTCCGATCGACCGATGGAGTTACTCTGATATGCCTGCGGCGCAACCCTGTCAAGGGCTGGGTCCGTCCACGCAAGAGGCTGGTCGTGTGCCGATTTCTTCACGAGATCATGGACCGAATACCGTTGCCGTTAGGTGGCAAAGGGAGTAAAACTCGCGTACAGCAGATGTAGGAATGCGGACGCCGGCCGAGGGTCCATCGGACCCACGGCGCTCCCCCTCGCAGCCTGCACGAGGAACCGATGTCAACGACCGACCTGAGTATCCTCGCTGACGCTGTCACGTTCGCGATCCTGGTCGCGATCGGAGGTGCCATCGCCTACGCGGTCGCCCGCGCCACCTGGAAGCGTCATTCCTTGCACCCGAACGTGAGGATGGCTCTTTCGGGGCTCGCGCTCGTGGCCGTCGGCTTCGCGGGGGTGGCGCTATGGCCGACCGCCCGCGACACGGTGACCACCGCCGCTGACATCGCAGGTTTCGAGACAGCAAACACCACGGTCGACGATCCACTTGCCTTCACCGACGACCCGACCTACACGGCTTCGCCGCCGAAGGGTCGCCCAGCTCGAGTCTTCGAAGCTGCTCCTTACACCCCTGGCGGGCTCGATCTCACCCCGGGGCCTGATCCATCCAGTAATCCCAACCCGGACCCCAACCCGGACCCCAACCCGGACCCCAACCCGGACCCCAACCCGGACCCCAACCCGGACCCCACGACGGACCCGCCGCCCACGACGGACCCGCCGCCGACCACAGATCCGCCACCGACAACGGACCCGCCGCCGACCACAGATCCGCCGCCGACGACGGACCCGCCGCCCACGACGGACCCGCCGCCCACGACGGACCCGCCTCCCACGACGGACCCGCCGCCGACCACCGATCCGCCTCCGCCGCCGCCGCCCTCAGACACGACGACGGATTCGCCCACCGGTGATCCCACGGGTGATCCAACCGGTTAGCGGTGGAGGCAATGCAGGTCACGCCGTGATCACCTGAGCGGCTATCTGGATGCGCTTCCCTGACCTTGGCACCAAGGGCGAGGGCTGGGTGGCGATGCAAGTCATCCTTCTCCTCGGGGTAGCCGGTGTGTCGTTCCTGGGTTCCGGTTGGCCGGGAGCATGGAGATCGCCGCTGCGTATCGCGGGATCCGCCGCACTCGTTGCCGGCGCTGGTCTCGGCGTGATCGGAGCACGATCCCTCGGGGCAGCGCTGACACCCCTGCCCCGTCCTCGGAACGCTGCAACCTTGCGCGAGGGTGGCATCTATCGCTTCGTGAGGCACCCGATCTACGGTGGGCTCGTCGTGCTCGTACTCGGCGTGTCCCTCCTTTCTTCACCGTGGGCGCTTGTGCCGTCCGCTCTGTTGGCGCTGGTGCTCGTCGGAAAGTCCGTGCGCGAAGAACGGTGGCTGGTAGAGCGCTACCCCGGGTACACGGCCTATCGGGAACGGGTGCGGCGCCGCTTCCTGCCGTTCGTCTGGTGACGGTCCGTACACTTTCGAGAGTGAGCGACCAGAAGGTCACGTTGTACGAAGCCGCCGGAGGCATGGCGTTCTTCGAGGCGTTGGTCGACAGGTTCTACGAAGGCGTCGCCTCCGACCCGGTGCTCCTGCGCATCTATCCCGAGCCCAACGATCTGGCACCTGCGCGCCATCGGCTGACGCTCTTCCTGGCCCAGTACTGGGGTGGGCCGTCGGACTACAACGATGAACGGGGCCATCCGCGGTTGCGCATGCGGCACGCGCCATTCGCGATCGGCATCGAGGAGCGCGACCGGTGGCTCATGCACATGCGCTCGGCGGTCGCTTCGCTCGACCCGCCCGAGGAGATCGCCCGCGCGCTCGGCGACTACTTCGAGCTGGCTGCGGAAAGCATGCGCAACCAGATGGTTTGACGCCTGATCCGTCAGACCGGCGCCGCGCGCTGTTCCTTCACCTCACGCCGAACCAAGATCACGTACCCTACGGCGGCGATCACTGCGAACGCGAACCACTGGAACGCATACCCGAGGTGCGGACCCTCGGTGAGCTCAGGGGGCGGCTCGGGGATGGGGAGCGAGCCGGCCGCCGGCGATTGGCTCTGAAGCTGCATGAACCACGGTGCGAGCTCGTACGACAGGTCACGCGAGATCGCCTCGATGTCGACAGTGCTGACGGTCGTAACGCGATCGCCGGGACGGTTCTCACCCGCACCTCCTGGTTGCCCGGGGAACAGCGTGCCCACGACTACGACCTCGCCGTTCGGGGGAGTGGCGCCCGTGACGGGTGGCTCGTCCATCTCGAACGGGACCCATCCACGGTCGACGATGATCGCGCGTCCGTCGGTCAGCACCAAGGGGGTCAGCACGTGATTGCCCGCTTGCCCGTCGAGCGTGCGACCGTAGAGGATCACTTCGCGCTCTGTGTCGTAGCGACCGGTCGCGATCGCGCGCCGGTACTCGAGCGCACCGGGCCCGACGAGCAGGTCTTCGAGTGGCTCCGGCGCGGTCGCGAGCCCTGCAGCCAACCGGGCGTTCAGCTCACGCCGGCCTTCGAGGCGGTCGAGCTGCCACACTCCCAGCCTGACGCACGCCGCGGCCACCACGATCGCGAACAGGGTGAGGCCGATCCAGCGTGGCCGAACCAGGAAACGAAACATGGGGGTCTCAGGAGCCCTTCATCTCCTGGATCGTGTTGCCGCCGTCGACGACGATCGACTGGCCCGTCAGGTAGCTTGCCCGCTCGCTCGCGAGGAACGCGACCACCTCGGCGACCTCATCGGGTCGCCCCGAACGGCCGAGCGGCGTGTGTACGCCGGCGACCGCCTCGTCGGGCGTCTGGGAGCCGGTGGCGATCCATCCAGGGGCCACCGAGTTCACGGTGATGGCGTTCGGCCCGAGCTCGAGCGCGAGACCGCGCATCAGGCCGTCCATGCCGGCCTTCGCCGCCGCGTAGCCGACCGAGCCGACCATCGCAGCAACGGGACCGGTGACCGACGAGATCATCACGATGCGGCCCCAGCCACGTTCGATCATGCCAGGCACGAGGGCGCGCGTGACATTGAATGCGGTGTGCAGGTTGAGCGCCACGTCGAGATCCCACGCGTCGTCGCTCATCTCGGCGAACTCGCCGGTGTCCTCGCCAGGCATGCCCACGTTGACCATGCCCGCGTTGTTGATCGCGATGTCGACCCGGCCGAACAGCTCCAGCACACCCTCGACCATGGCTCGTGCCTGGGCCCGGTCGGTGAGATCGGCGACGAAACCGGCGGCTTCGGCGCCAGCCTCATGCAGCTCGGCGGCGCGCTGATCGATGCGGTCGGTGGTCGACGTCACCGCCACCGCCGCGCCCTCACGCGCGAGCGTACGGGCGCAGGCGAACCCGATGCCAGTCGGGCTGCCTGCTCCCGTGATCAGCGCGACGCGTCCGTTTGCCTCATCTTCCACACGCGCCAGCCTACTCGGCGCTCAACTTCCGGGGTCCCAACAGCCGATACCTCCAAGCAAGACGGACGCATGGGTGGGTCGAGTTTCCGGCCGGCCCCGCGGCCGACCCGACAAGAGGGGGATCCGCATGATCCTGCGGCTGTATTCGAAGGCCCAGGTCTGGCGAGCGGCGACGATCGACCGGGTGCTGGAGGACCGGGGCGCGACCGCCGTGGAATACGCGTTGATGCTGGCCTTGATCTTCATGGCCATCCTCGCCGCCGTGGCGTTCCTCGGGCAATCCACCAACACGAAGTTCGAGTCGGTCGATTTCCCGTAACGAACGTCGGCACGAACCGGCGACGGCGGCGAGGCGGGCCGTCGGCGCCGAGTTCGCGCACGGCGCCGAAGCGCGGCACCGGCTAGGCTTCGCCTGCCATGACGAGCCCCCGACTGCTGGAGTTGCAAGACCTCGACACAGCCATCGATCGTCTCCGCGCACGCGCCAGGTTGCTCGAGGAGGGTGGCGAGCTCGCCGCGGTCCGCACCGAGGCCGACGCGTCTGAAGTTAGCCTCGGAGAGCTGCGGCTGAAGCTCGACGAGCTCGGTCGCGACCAGACCCGCCTCGAGCGCGAGATCGATTCGATGACCCAGAAGGAGAAGGCCGAGCAAGCTCGCATGTACGACGGTTCCATCGTGAACGCCAAGGAACTCGAAGCGCTTCAACATGAGATCTCGAGCGTGCAAACACGCCGATCCGACCGAGAGGATGAGCTGCTGGCGCTGCTCGAACTCCGCGAGCAGGTTGAAGCCGACGCGACCCGAGCCGAACAGCGCACGACGGCCCTCCGCGCCACGGCCGAACGGGCCGCCGCCGCGTCGACCGACGAGCTTGCGCGTGTCGAGTCCGAGCTGGTCGAGCGTGTCGCGGAGCGGGCTGCGCTCGCGCCCGAGATCGAGTCCGACGTGCTCGAGCTCTACGAGGATCTGCGGCGACTCAAGAAGGGCGTCGGCGCCGCCGCGCTCGTTGACGGCGTCTGCCAGGCCTGTCACGAAGAGCTCTCGGCGGTCGAGCTCGACAAGCTCAAGCGTGGCGACGGCATCAGGAGGTGTGAGCATTGCCGGCGCATCTTGGTCGTGTGATCGTCGCCTGCGACGGCGCCTCGCGGGGCAACCCTGGTCCGGCGGGCGCGGGCGCGCAGATCGTGGATGCCGATGGAGTCGTGCTGGCCGAGATCGCCGAGGGCATCGGCGAGACCACCAACAACGTGGCCGAGTACACCGCGGTGATCCTCGGGCTCGAACGGGCCCGGGAGCTCGGCGCTTGCCACGTGCTGCTGCGCTCGGACTCGCAACTGCTGATCAACCAGCTCACCGGGCTCTATCGGGTGAAGACGCCGCACCTGCAGCCGCTGCATCGGCGGGTGCAGGGGCTCGCTTCGAGCTTCGACTCGATCGAGTTCGAGCACGTGCGACGCGAGCGCAACACCGAGGCCGATCGTCTCGCCAATCAAGGCGTCGACGCATGGCTCGCCGCCCGGTGACACGCCTCCACCGACGTGCCCGTTCGGCCCTCAGGGCTGTGTGTTCGAACCCGCCGTGGCGAGGTCGTCGATGATGGGCGCCAGCGGGATCTCGAGGGGGGCGGGATCGTCCGCACCTCCGGCATCGATGCGCAGCGATACGCCGCCGTGATCGGTGAGCGGTTCGAACGAGAGTGCCCCGTCGACCCGTTCTCCGGCCGCCACCGAGAGCAGCGGTACCGACACCTCGATCGCCCGGCCGACAACCTCACCGTCGGCGCCCACGAGATTCACGTCGTTCTCGGTCAACGTGAGTGCTCCAGGTCCCGTGGCCGCGATGCGCACGAAGAAGCTCCACGTCGGGACAGCGCCGAACGAATCCAGGGTGATGCGCAGCCCACGCCGTTCGTACACGCGGTCCTCGAGCGACACGAACGCACTGCTGACGGGGACCCCGAACCGCACGAAGTCGATCACCTTCCAGGTGCCCGGCGCTGTTGCCACCAACCGGACCGGCCCGACGAGAGGAACCGAGACCTGGATCGGATCGCCCTCGGGTGGCTGCCCCACGACATCGATCTGCGCGGAGAGTTCAACGTCGAGCACCTGGCCATTGGCGCTCGCCGAGGTGGCCGGGCCGACCGCGCTCACGCTCGACGTCGCGCTGATGTCGCCGGGGAACGCGCGATTCGAGACGGCCAGCCAATAGGCGAAGCGACGCACCAGCGGCGTCGCTGCGATCGCTTCGAGATCGTCACCACCGATCACGCTGGCGCGGTAGGCCTCGACGAAGCGTAGAGCCGCGCCCCGCACCTGGGCCTGCAACATCGCCGGCGCACCTCGAAGCTCCGATGCCGGAGCGGGGCTCGCCGGTCCTTCGACGCTCGCCGAACACGCGACCACGAGCGTGAGCGCTGTCGCCAGCAGCGCGATCTTGCGGTGCATCATCGTTCGGCAGTCTACGGCGGCGGTATCCTCGCAAGCGGAGGAGCCGGCCGGGCGGCCGCGGGCGATCTCGATCGCTCGAGGAAAGTCCGGACTCCGCAGGGCAGGGTGCTGGCGAGAGCCAGGCGGGGGTGACCTCGCGGACAAGGGCAACAGAAAGCAGACCGCCTCCGCGGCGCGAGCCGCGGCAGGTAAGGGTGAAACGGTGCGGTAAGAGCGCACCAGCGCGGCGGGCGACCGCCGCGGCTGGCAACCCCCACCCGGAGCAAGGCCGAGCAGGCAGCGTTCGAGGACGGCCCGTCCGAGCTGCCGGGTAGGCCGCACCGGGCCGGAGAACGGCCCGGCGGCGATGCTTCCGGCATGGCCGAGAGAGATGGTCGTCGGCGGGGCGGGAGCTCCGCGCACAGGATCCGGCTTACAGGCCGGCTCCTCCACCCTCCGCAGCAGCGGCGGTCGCGAGACCTCGCGCACGTGCACGCTCGAACTGCGCGCCTGCGTGATAGCTCGAGCGCACAAGGGGACCGGCTTCCACGTGGGCGATGCCGAAGGCCTCACCGACGCGGGCGTGAGCGGCGAACTCGTCGGGGTGCACCCAGCGATCGACCGGCAGGTGCTTCGGCGTCGGCTGAAGGTATTGACCCATCGTCACGATGTCGCACCCGGTGTCGGCGAGGTCGCGCATCGCCTGATGAACCTCATCGGGCCGCTCGCCCATGCCGAGGATCAGGTTCGATTTCGTGACCTGGCCGGGCCGCAGGCGCTTCGCGAGGCGGAGCACGTCGAGCGAGCGGTCGTAGCCGAACGCCGGACGGATGCGGTCGTGCAGGCGCCGCACGGTCTCGAGGTTGTGGGCGAAGACGTCGGGATGGGCCTCCAGCACGGTCGCGATGTCACGTTCCCCACCTTTGAAGTCGGTCGGCAACACTTCGATGCCCACGCCGGGCGATGCCTCTCGTACGCTCCGCACCGCCTCGGCCCACATCGACGCTCCACCGTCGGCAAGATCGTCACGCGCCACACCGGTGAGGACAACGAAGCGCAGTCCCATACGTGTCACGGCCTCTGCGATGCGCGCAGGCTCATCGTCGTCGACCGGACCGGGTTTCGCCGTCATCACGTCACAGAAGCCGCACCGGCGCGTGCACTTGTCGCCCAGGATCAGGAAGGTGGCCTCGCGATCCTCCCAGCACTCATGGATATTGGGACACATCGCCTCCTCGCAGACGGTGTGGAGATCGAGGCCTCGCATGATCGACTTGAGCTCCGTCGCGTTGGCGCCATCACGCAGTCGCACCTTGAGCCACGGGGGCTTCCGCTCGCCGCGGGTGTTCACGCCTGACCCGTCGTCGGCACCGTTCGAAACCGAGACGATCGGAAGGTGCAACCGGCGGCCGCGGGGGTTGTGGTCGCGCGCGGACATGTCGTTCGAGTGTAGCCCTCAACGACGGGTATCCTCGGCCCGACCGGGAGGCGACGATGAGCCAAGACCGCGACACGATGCCGGAACCGACGCCGACGCAGGCTCGAACCTCGCCGGCCGAAGAGCGCCGACCCATCCCGGTGGTCATCCATCCACCCTCCTGGAGATGGATCGCGTCCTTGCTCGCGCTCATCTTCCTCATGTGGCTGGTCGCGACGACCGCGTTGTCGGTGCTCCGTCAGCTGTCGAGCCTGCTCACGTGGGTGCTGGTGGCGCTCTTCGCCTCGTTCGCGCTCGAACCGGCAGTCGAGTGGCTCGCGAAACGCGGTTGGCGCCGAGGCATCGCGACGGGCGCCATATTGTTTGCTGCCGTGGTCCTCTCGGTCGTGATGGTCGCCTCGATGATCCCGCTGGTGATCGAGCAGCTCCGAGCGCTCATCGAGGGGGCGCCCGAGATCTTGACCACCGTGAGCGTCTACACCGAGCGATGGTTCAACGTCGAGATCTCTCAAGCCACCCTCGAGCAACAGCTCAACAACGCCGACTCCAACCTGGCCGGTTTCGCGACGAACATCGCCGGCAACGTCTACGGTTTCGCGTCGTCGTTCCTCGGCGCGATCTTCATGCTGCTCACCGTCGGGTTGTTCACGTTCTACTTCACGGCCGATGGGCCGCGGTTCCGCCGGGCGGTGCTCGCGGTGCTGCCCCCGGCTCGCCAACATCGCGTTCTCTGGGTCTGGGAAGTGGCGATCGAGAAGACGGGCGCCTACCTCTACTCGAGGTTGCTGCTGGCCCTCATCTCGGGTCTGACCACGTTCGTCGTGCTCACGGTCCTCAACGTTCCATACGCCGTACCCCTGTCGATGTGGATGGGGCTCGTATCACAGTTCATCCCGACCGTCGGCACCTACATCGCGATGTCGCTGCCGCTGCTGGTCACGGTGGTCGAGAGTCCGGTGCGCGCGCTGGTTCTCTTCGTGTTCTTCTTCGGGTATCAACAGGTCGAGAACTACTTCCTGAGCCCACGCATCACCGCCAGGACGATGGAGCTGCACGCTGCCGTTGCGTTCGGTTGCGCGATCGCCGGCGCGAGCACCGCGGGTGTGTTGGGGGCGTTCATCGCACTTCCCGTCGCCGCCATCGTGCAGGCCGTGGTGTCCAGCGCGCTCGACCGTCACGACGTCGTCGAAGCGGATCTCACCCGTGAGGTCGACCCCGAGGAAGCCAGGCAGGAGCTCGACGAACAGCGCCGGATCGCGAGGGTCCGCTCGGGTGGTTCTCTGCTCGCGGCCGTCCGGATGCGACTGGTCGCCCGGCGCCACAGGAACGACGCGGACGATGCGGTCGAGGAGTAGGATGGCCGGTTCAGACCACGTCGGCCGAGACGGACGCAAGTGCTTCGCTGTCGGGTCGTTGGGTCAGAACCTGTCGCGGGCGCAGATGGCAGGAATACCCTGAATGCGGCGCCCCCACCTGGTCGATCGTCGACCCACGCTCTGCCGCCGTGCAGCTCCGCGAACTTCGCCACCAGCGAGAGCCCGACGCCGGTCCCGGGGGAGTGGGGAGACGCCGTGGGCCCTTGGCGGAACGGCTCGAAGATCGCGTCGCGAAGCTCTGCAGGCACGCCGGGGCCATCGTCCTCCACGCTCAACAATGCGCCACCTTCGGAGCCCTCGAGCGTGACCCAGATCCGGCTCGTCGTCGGAGTGTGCCGGGCGGCATTGGTCACGAGGTTCTCGACGATGCGCTCGAGCTTGGGCGGATCGATCGTCAACACGAGAGGCTGAACATCGATCTCGACGGTTCGGCCACCGAGGGTATCCAGGCTTTCGACTGTGCCGCGTGTAAGGGAGCCGACATCGACGGTCCGGTATAGCGGCTCCACGATGCCGCGGTTGAGGCGGTCGATGTCGAGCAGATCTTTCAGGAGCCGATCGAGCTTGCGGGCGTTGAACGCCAGACGTTCGAGCAGATCCTGACGGTCGCCGACCGACAGGTCGGGGCCGCGCTCGAGCGTGAGCGACAAGCCGAGGATCGACGTGAGCGGACTGCGTAGCTCGTGCGACACTGCCGCGAGGAACGTATTCTTCATGTCGTCGAGCGCACGGAGTCGCTCAGCGACTTCACGCTCGTGGCGCGCTGAGTCGCGCAGGGCTTCATCGGCGAGCTTGCGCTCGGTGATGTCCATCATCACGCCCTGAAGGAACAACGGCTCTCCGTCGGCGTCGGTGATGAACGTGGTCTCGTCATGCACCCAGATGGTGCGGCCGTCCCGAGTGTTCACGCGGTACTCGGCCTGCCAAGGACGACGTTCCTTGACGGCATCGAGGTACGTGCTTCTCATCTCCGCCCGGTCTTCGGGGACGATGACCGTCAGCCAGAGTTCCGGGTCTTCGATCCATTCTTGCGGCGTGATCCCGGCGATCATCTCGATCTGCGGGCTCATGTAGATCGAACGCATGGAGGAATCGGCCCGGTCGAGGTATATCGCTGCGGGCACATGCTCGACGATGGCTCGGTAGCGCTCCTCGGCCTCGGTGAGACGACGTGCCCGATGCTCTCGTTCGATCGCCGAGCCGAGCGTGCTCGCAACCACACGGACGGCGTCGATCTCCGCAGCGTGCCACGTCCGATCATCGCTGCAATCATCGATACCGATGTAGCCCCACCAGCGATCGTCCACGATCACGGGCACGATCATCGAGGAGCGGATGCCGGCCTGTTCGAGGACGGCGCGCTCCTCGAGCGGCAGCTCGGAGATCGGACCATGGATCACGTCACCTTCGCTCAGCACCTCGACCCACCGTGCATACCCTCTGCCGTAGGGGGTGGGCGGCGCCCCCGGGAGATCGAGTGACGCGGGCGCGCCATCGGCCACCCACGCGTGCCTGAGCGCTCACCACCAGGTTCGACCCGATGTCGGAGTTCTCGAAGACTCCTGCACGGGTCGCCGAAGAGGCGAGCGAGAGTCGGTGAAGGACGTCGTCGATGCAGTCACGCCAAGAAGGTGCTCGAAGGAATCGTTCGGCAGCGTAGCCCGCCGCCTCGAGGATGCTGTCGCGGGTGCGCAGCGCCTCCTCGGCATGCTTGCGATCCGTGATGTCGGTCAGTACGCCCTGCCACGTTTGCTCGCGATCTGGTGAGCGAACGAAGACGGCGTGGTCGTGTACCCAGATGATCCGGCCGTCCTTGCGGACGATCCGATGGTCGATGTCGTAGTCCTCCTCGGTTTCGTTCGTGCGGTTCGACTCCGCCATCACGCGTTCCTGGTCGTCGGGGTGGACGATGCGCATCCACAATCCGGGATCGCTCAGGCGTTCGGCCGGGGTGTACCCGGTCAATTGCTCGTACTGCGGACTCACGTATCTCGCGGTCGCGATCTCGTCGACGGCGTCGATGTAGACGACCGAAGGAAGCTGCTCCACGAGCAGTCGGTAGCGTTCCTGTGTCGAATGAAGCTGTTGCTCGGCCTCCTTGCGATGCGAGATGTCGAACATCACTCCGTGATACCGGTTGAGTCCGTCGTCACCGACAGGTGTGGCCTCGTCTCGAACCCACACCTGCTCGCCTGCGCCGGTGCGGATGCGGTACTCGGCTGTGAACCGCTCGCCTCGCTCGACCGCCTCGTTCCACGCCGACATCACATCGGCGATGTCGTCTGGGTGCACCTGGCGGCTCCACAGCTCGGGGTCCTGGAGCCAATGTTCCGGGGTGAATCCCAGGAGCCGCTCGATCTGCGGGCTGATGTAGGCCGTCGCCCAGGTGTCCGATCCGCGGACGGGCCTCCAGTCGTAGGTCACGGCCGGCACATGCTCGATCATCGCCTGGTACTTCGACTCGGTTTCCATGCGTCGGCGCCGATCGGAGCGACCGCGCCTGCGCTGCAGCAGCGCGATCGTCGCGCCTGCCAGGGCAACGACGAGCAGGATCCCATCGGCGGAACCGACCAGGCCAGACCTCTCCGCGAGGGCCTGGTGCATGAGTTCGAACGCTCCGGTTGCCGTTCCCACCGTGAGCAGCACGGCGGCACCCAGCACGACCAGGAGGTCGGACCGGCTCATCGACCGCTCGCGATCGGGCCCGGATGTCTCACGTCGGAATCGCACCGTCGGTGCGGTTATCGACGTGTCCGAGCGAAGCCTGAACCGGCGACCGGGAGCCGCGCGCTCGGTCAGGCGTGTGCCAGCTCGAGCATGCGCCGATATACCTGGTCGGGTTCCGGTTCCATGTAGAGGTGCTCGAGGGGGGTCGCGAACGGCATCGCGGGGATGTCGGGCCCGCCGATCCGCACGACGGGTGCGTCGAGATCGAACATCGCTTGCTCGGCGATCGTCGCGACGATCTCGGCGCCCGCGCCGTAGGTGCGATTGTCCTCGTAGACCACCATGGCCTTCGATGTGCGTCTGACCGATCCGAGGATGGTGGCGGTGTCGAGTGGTGCGAGCGATCGCACGTCGACCACTTCGACGGAGATGCCTTCGTCGTCCTGCAGTCGCGAGGCAGCGTCGAGGCATGTGTGCAACGCGTACCCGTAACTCACGCAGGTGAGGTCGGTGCCTTCGCGCTTGACGTCGGCCGATCCGATCGGCACGAGATGGAGATCGTCGGGAACCTCGCCCGTGATCGCACGGTAGGTCTTCTTGTGCTCGAGGAACAACACCGGGTCGGGGTCGGCGATGGCCGAGCGAAGCAGGCCGGCGGCGTCGGCGGGCGTCGACGGCATCACGACCTTGATGCCGGGCACGTGTGCATAGAAGGCCTCGATCGATTGCGAGTGGTAGAGCGCGCCGTGGATCCCACCACCGCAGGGCGCCCTGATGACGAGCGGGCAGCCGAACGCCCCGTTCGAGCGATACCGGATGCGTGCGGCCTCGGACACGATCTGGTCGAAGGCAGGGTGGATGAAGTCGGCGAATTGGATCTCGGCGACGGGCAACATCCCATGCATCGCCATACCGATCGCGACGCCGACGATCCCCGATTCCGCGAGCGGCGTGTCGATGACGCGCTGCTCGCCGAACTCCGCCATCCAGCCGACGCTGATCCGGAACACGCCACCGCGGTTGCCCACGTCTTCGCCGAGCAGGACGATGCGATCATCGTTCGCCATCTCGTCGTGTAGAGCGTCACGGATCGCGGTGACGACGTTCTTCTTCGTCATCAGACGCCGCCTCCGCCGGCCGGCTCGGCGAAGACGTGACGCATCGCCGACGCCGGGTCCGGGTCCGGCAGCGTCCCATGCGGCAGCGAGCGCCTCGTCGATCTCGTCCTTGACCGACGCTCGGAGCTCCTCAGCGGCCGCCTCGTCGAGCATCCCCTGTTCGCGCAGGTACTGCCGAGCACGTGCACTGGATCGTGCCGACGAGCCTGTTCCACCTCGTCGCGTGATCCTATAGGTCTTGTCGTCGTCGTCGCACGTGTGTCCGAGGAACCGGTAGGTCTTGCATTCGATCAGGGTCGGACCCTCGCCCGCCCGTGCGCGCTCGTGCGCTCCTTTCATCGCCTCGTAGCACGCGAGCACGTCGTTGCCGTCGACCACCACCCCCGGGAAGCCGTACCCGGCTGCCCGGTCCGCCACATGCTCCATCGCCATCTGTTTGGACTGAGGCACGCTGATCGCGTAGTGGTTGTTCTCGCAGACGAAGATCACGGGAAGCTTGTGGATGCCCGCGAAGTTGAGGCCCTCGTGCCAGTCGCCCTCGCTCGTGGCGCCGTCTCCGAACCAACAGCCCACGACCGCGTCCTCGTTCCGGTACTTGATCGCGTAAGCGATGCCTGCGGCGTGCGGCACCTGCGTCGCTATCGGTGACGAGCCCGTGATGATGCCGAGCTCCGCGTGGCCCCAGTGCGACGGCATCTGACGTCCGCCGCTCGCGGGGTCGTCGGCCTTGGCGAAGATGCCCAGGAAGACCTCGTACGGTGTCATGCCCGCGGCCAGCACCAGCGCCCCGTCGCGGTAATAGGGAAGCCAGACATCGACGCCTTTTCGCATCGCCCACGCCGTGCCGACCTGGCAAGCCTCGTGCCCCTCGGCGGGCACGACGAACGCGGCCCGGCCCATGCGGTTCTGACGCAGTGCCGCCTCGTCCAGGAGGCGGGCAGTGAGCACCACGCGATACATCGCACGAAGGTCGTCGTCGGAGAGTCCGAGCGCCCCATGCGGGGTGGACGCGACACGCGTGGACAACCTAGTTCGAGCTCCATCGCATCGGTTCGGCGAGCATACACCCGGCCGCTCCCGAAGCCTGGGCGCGGCCGATACCTCCCCGTGGTCTGTTGATCGCTCGGCGGCCGGGCCGGCAGCCATCGCTCCTGTGACCGTGTGAGAGGCTGGAACACGATGGTCGACATGAGTGGCATGGGTCGCCCGAAGGCCCCCGAGGAACCGGCCGGCGTACAGAGCGTCGATGCCGGTGCAACGCACGTGGTCGATGTCACCGATGCTGATTTCGAGCAGGTGGTCATCCAAGGGTCGATGCAACGCCCGGTGGTCGTCGACATGTGGGCATCGTGGTGCGCCCCCTGTCGCACCCTCGGCCCGACACTGGAGAAGGTCGCGTCGGAGCGGGGTGGAGCGTTCCTGCTGGCAAAGCTCGACGTCGATGCGAACGCGGTCGGTAACGCCCTTCTGCAGGCCGTGCAGAGCCAGGGCATCCCCACGGTCGTCGCCTTCAGCGGCGGACAGCCGGTCAACATGTTCATCGGGGCCTATCCCGAGGAAGAGGTGAACCGGTTCATCGACGAGATCCTGCCCACCGAGGCGCAGGTCGAGGTCGAAGAGGCTCTCGCGGTCGAGGCAACCGGTGATGTCGCCTCGGCCGAGGCCGGGTTCCGCGAGGTCCTCGACAAGGATCCCGAGAACAAGGAAGCCGCGATCGGCCTCGCGCGGATCCTGGTGGCGCGTGACGAGGTCGGCGAGGCCTCAGCGCTCGTGCAGCCCCTGCTTCCCGACCCTGAGGCCGAGCTCGTCATGTCGGCCGTGCGGGTTTCGGGGTGGGCTTCGCTCGAAGGCGACGGGGCGCTCACCCAGGCCCGCAAAGCGGCCGCCGCGCGCCGTTGGCGCGAGGCGCTCGACGGGCTGCTCGCAGCGTTCGACGACGACCCCGCCGGGGCGCGCGAGTCGATGGTCGATGTCTTCGCGACGCTCGGCGACGATCCGCTCGTGGCGGAGTTCAGACCGAAGCTCGCCGCCCGCCTCTTCTGAACGGGGACCGCGTCATGACCGACGTGCACGAACGCATCCGGGAGTTCTGGGACCGTGACGCCGCGACGTACGACCGATCGGCGTCGCATTCGGCGTCCGACCCCCTCGAAGCCGCTGCGTGGCGGGCGGCGCTTCGCCGTGCGCTCCCCGAACCTCCGGCAAGGGTGCTGGATGCCGGTGCGGGCACGGGGTCGCTCAGCCTGCTCGCGGCCGAGCTGGGGTACCACGTGACATCGCTCGATCTGTCCGAAGGCATGCTCTCGAAGGCCCAGGAGAAGGCCGAGGCCCGGGGCTTGGAGCTCACGTTCGAGGTGGGGTCAGCCATGGCGCCTCCGGCGGGACCGTTCGATGCGGTCATGGAGCGTCACGTGCTCTGGACGATGCCCGATCCGGTGGGCGCACTCAGGGCCTGGCGCGATGTGTCCGTTCCCGGTGGGCGGCTCGTGAGCTTCGAGGGCGTCTGGGGCTCGAGCGCTCTGACCGATCGGGCGAGGCACGCGGCCGCGGGCGCCGTGCGCCGGGTCATGGGGGTAGCCGACCACCACCATGCCGCCTATCCCGACGAGGTGCTCGAGGCGCTGCCGTTCGCGCGCATGCCCTCACCCACGCCGCTCGTCGACGCCGTGCATGAGGCCGGGTGGGCGGGCGCGCGGATCCAACGTCTGCGCGATGTGGAATGGGCCGCAAGGATGCACGAGCCCTGGCCGCTCGGCTGGCTCGAGCACCACCTGCGCTACGCCCTGATCGCTGACAGGGGCTGAACGCCGACAGGAGGGTCAGGCCGGAACCGAGTCGGCGAAGACGACCATCTCCTCAGCCGGGGCGGGCTCGAATTCGAGGTCGAAGATCTCGGCCAGATGCCGGCGCACAGCCGGTCGCACTTCGTCGACGCCCACCCGCCGACCGAGCAGTCTGCTCATCGAGGTCACGCCGTTGTGGGGAAGTCCGCATGCGACGATGCCTCCGAACCACGAGAGGTCGGTGTGGCAGTTGATGGCGAAGCCGTGCAGCGTCACCCTCGCCCGCATCAGCCGCACGCCGATCGCGCAGACCTTGTCGTCGCCCGCGAACACGCCGGTCTGCACGTCATCGCGCCGATGCAGCTCCACATCGAGATCGGCGCCGCAGCGGATGACGGCTTCCTCGAGCCCACGCAGGTACCGGGCGGCATCGGGACGCTCACCCACATGCAGGATGGGATAGCCCACGAGCTGTCCGGGCCCATGGAACGTGAACGAGCCGCCACGGTCGATGTGTCGCACAGCGGCGCCGTGCGCTCGTGCCTCTCGCTCGGTCCATATCAGATGCTCGGGCTTGGAACGACGGCCGGCGGTGAATACGGGGGGATGTTCGAGCAGGATCACCGAATCGGGCGCACGTTCGCCGAGGCGGCGTTCGGCGAGCGAGTGCATCGCATCGTTCGCCCCGTCGTAGGGCACGAGCCCAGGTGGCTCGAACAGCCACGTCGTGCGGGCCATGTGTCGGGTCAGACCCCCAGGTCTTCGGCGAAGTCCCAGGTCTCGAGGTTCTGCTTCACCCGACCGAGGAAGCGGGTGGCGATCTCGCCGTCGATCAGACGGTGGTCCCACGACATCGAGACGTAGACCATGCTGCGGACCGCGATCGCGTCGTCGTCGACGGCCACCGGCCGTCGTTGGATGCCGTCGAGCGACAAGATGCCCACGTTCGGCTGGCTGATGATCGGCAGGCTCAAGAGCGACCCGTACGGGCCGGGGTTCGTGATGGTGAACGTCGCGCCCTGCACCTCGTCGGGCTTGAGTTGATGCGACCGGGCACGGGCGGCGAGGTCTGCGACCGCGCGCGCGATGCCGACGCTGTTCATGACGTCGGCATCATGGATGACCGGCACGATCAGGCCCGCGTCGTAGCTCACCGCGATGCCCATGTGTACCGCCCGCGGCGTCACGACGTCGTCACCCGCGATGCGCGAATTCACCGGCGGATAGGCCTTCAGCGCGTCGACCGTCGCGCGGACCACGAACGGCAGGTAGGTGAGCTTCACGCCGTGTGTTTCGAGGAACGCGTCCTTCGCCCTGGCGCGCAACCGCACCAACTGCTCGACATCGACCTCGACCATCGTCCACGCCCGCGCGGTCTCGTTCACGGAGGCGAGCATGTGCGATGCGATCGCCTTGCGGATGTGCGACATCGGCTCGACGGTCTCGCCCTCTGCCGCCGCCGTGCCGACAGAGGGCGGCGAGACCGCTCCCGAGCTCGAAGGCTGCGCCGCCGCTGGGCTTCGAGCCTGGCCGCCCCCCGACGCCACGACAGCCATCACGTCGGACTTGGTGATGCGTCCGCCGGTACCGGTGCCGGCGACCGTCGACAGGTCGATGGAATGCTCCTGCGCCAGCTTGCGAACCAACGGCGACAAGATCTGCGACCGTTCACCCCGATCGGGCAACGGGACGCCGGCGGTCCCTGTGGCGGGGGAAGCTGCAGGCGAAGGTACGGAGGTCGGTGCGGTGGAATCGTCGCTCGCTCCCTGGTCCGCCGCGCCGCCGCCCGACCCACCACCCGTCTCGGAGGCCGACGACCCGGACGACGCCGCATCGTCGTCGGCCGGAGCGTTCCCGGCGTCGGTCGCAGCGTCGGAGTCCGAAGCGATCTCTGCCAACTCGGTCCCCACGGGCACGGTCGTGCCTTCGGCCACGAGGATCTTGGTGACGGTTCCGGCGACCGGCGAGGGTACCTCGGTGTCGACCTTGTCGGTCGAGATCTCGAAGAGCGGCTCGTCGCGTTCAACCGAGTCGCCCTCGGACTTCAGCCACTTCAAGATCGTGCCCTCGACGATCGTCTCGCCGAGCTGGGGCATCTGGATCGAGGTCATCGGCTCCCCTCTTCGTGTGATGCGAAGCTCACCAGGCTGACAGCTCCTCGACCGCGCGTTCGATATCGGCGACCTGGGGCAGGAACGCGTCCTCGAGCGTTGGGGAGAAGGGCACGGGCATGTTCGGTGGAGCGAGCCGCGTCACCGGCGCGTCGAGGTGTTCGAACGCCTTCTCGGCGATGGTTGCGCCGACCTCGGCGCCGATGCCGACGAACCGGTAGGACTCGGTGACCACGAGCGCCCGCGAAGTCTTCTCGATCGAGCCGAGCACCGTCTCCTCGTCGATCGGATGCACGGTGCGAAGATCGACGACCTCGGACGAGATGCCGCGCTCGGCCAGGTTCTCCGCGGCCTCGAGCGACTTGTGGACGAGCGCGCCGTACGTGACGATCGAGACGTCGGTGCCCTCGCGTTTCACGTCGGCCTTCCCGATCGGTACGAGGAAGTCCGGCTCGGTCGGGACCTGTTCCTTGATGCGACGGTAGATCCATTTGTGCTCGAGGAACATGACTGGGTTGTCATCGCGCACCGCCGACTTCATCAAGCCCTTCGCATCGGTAGGGAAGGATGGGCACACGATCTTGATGCCCCCGCCGTACGCGAACCACGGTTCGGGGTTCACCGAGTGGAACGACGACGCCCGCACGTAGCCGCCCGACGGTCCGCGCAGCACGACCGGAAGCGGAACGCCGGAGCGGTAGTGGTAGCGGCCGAGCACGGTGGAGATCTCGTCGAAGCCCGACGACATGAAGTCGGCGTACTGGAACTCCGCGACCGGGCGCAGGCCCTCCATGGCGGAGCCGACGGCCATGCCGACGATCGTCTCTTCGGCGATGGGTGTGTCGATCACGCGCTCGGCTCCGAAGCGATCGAGGAAGCCCTCCGTCACTTTGAAGGCGCCGCCGTACACGCCGATGTCCTCGCCGAGCATGTAGACGCGCTCGTCGCGCTCCATCTCTTCCCAGAGCGCTTCGGCGATCGCGATCAGATACGTGGCCTGACCGTCGTCCGTACGCTTGCCGCGCGGCTCAGCCCCATGCCCCGCCGCGCCTGCTTCGACTTGTGCCGTCGCCATCACCTGACGTGCCCTCCACTCATAGCGACGTCACGGGCTTCGAATTGTGCCGTCTTCTGAGACATCAGCCGATCTCCGTGCCGCCATCGCGGCCGGGTTCGCTCGTCCAATACCCGTCCTCGACCCACAGGCCTTTCGTCGCGTCCCCGGGCTCGGGGAACGGTGATGCGAGCGCGTACTCGTACCCGTGCTCGAAGTCGGCCTCGACGCGCTTGGTGATGTCGTCGACGTCGTCCTTCGTCACGACACCCTCGTTCAGGAGGAGCTCCTCGAGGTTGCGCACCGGATCGTGGTCGGCCATGAACTCCTGCAGCAGCTCGTCGGGCATGTACTTCGCCGGATCGTGGCCCGCGTGTCCGCGCCAGCGCAGCGACACGGACTCGATCAACGACGGGCCCTCGCCCGACCGAGCCCGCTCGACCGCGTCGCGCGTGGCCTCGAAGACCTCGAGGACGTTGCCCCCGTCGACCCTCACACCCGGCATCCCGTATGCGACGGCGCGCTCGGCGATCGTCGGGGTCGGGAACTCGAGCGGATTGGGCGCCGAATACGCGAACTGGTTGTTGTTCACGACCCAGACGACCGGCAAGCGGAAGATCGCCGACGTGTTGAGCGACTCGTGCCAGCGTCCGTTCGAGGTTGCCCCGTCGCCGCAGATCGCGAGCGCCACGTTGGGCTCGCCCTTGAGCTTGTACGCGAGCGCAGCGCCGGCCGCGACCGGGTACGCGATCGGCAGGTGGGACATGACCGTGAACGTCTTGGCGCCGCTCCAGTCGCCGATGTGGCTGTTGCCGTCACGCCCTCGTGTATAGCCGTCGATACGCGCCCAGAACTGCGCCATGACCTTCTTGAGGTCGAGGCCCTTCGCGAGCTGGGCGGACAGGTCGCGATGCGTCGGGAACAGGGAATCGTCGTCGCGAAGCGCCCATGCCACGCCGACATGAGTGCCTTCCTGCCCGCGACCCGAGTAGATGGCCCCCGGAAGCCGCCCCTGACGGTAAAGGGCTTCCATGCGCTCGTCGAAGTAGCGGCACAGCTTCAGCATGTGGAGCAGATCGACGAGCTGGTCGTCGGGAAGCGGACGTCCGCCGCCGGAGGTCTCGGCGGGGGCGGCGCTCGGGTCGACCTCGGTCGCCACTCGTGCTCCTTAGGGCGTGTGCAGAGGTTTGCCGGCGAGCGCCAGATGCGCTTCGCCGATGCCTTCGGACAGGGACGGATGCGGGTGCATCATGGCCGCCACTTCGGCAGGCATCGCTTCCCAGTTGACGATCAGCATGCCTTCGGCGATCAGGTCGGTCACGTGCGGACCGATCATATGGACCCCGCGAACGGGCCCGTCGGTCTCGGCGACGAGCTTCACGAAGCCACCCTCGCCGAGCATGTTGGCCTTGCCGATGCCACGGAAATCCACCGTGTCGACGGTGATATCGAGCCCTCGTTCACGCGCTTGGGACTCGGTCAGGCCGACGCTTGCGATCTCGGGCGTGCAGTACGTGACCTTCGGGATGTTCACGTAGTCGATCTCGGAAGGGTCGAGCCCGGCGATGCGCTCGGCCACTGCGTAGCCCTCGGTGAAGGCCACGTGCGCAAGCTGCAGAGGCGTCGACGCCACATCGCCGATGGCCCAGACGTGGTCGACGTTCGTTCGCAGCTCGGCGTCGACGTTCACGAAGCCTTTCTCAAGGGTCGTGACGCTTGCCTCGGACAATCCGAGACCCTCGGTCACGGGTCCCCGGCCGGTCGCGACGAGGCAGACGTCGGCCGTCACCTCGGCGGTGCCCTTGCCCGCGTCATATACGACTCGGGCGTGCTCGCCCGTGTCGACGACTTCCTGCACCTTCGCGGCGACGGCGGTGGAGATGCCTCGCTTACGGAACGCCCGCGCGATCTCCTTCGAGACATCCTCGTCCTCGAGCGGTGCAAGATGCGGGAGAGCCTCGAGCACGGTGACTTCCGCGCCGAACGAGCGGTAGAGCGAGGCGAACTCGAGCCCGACGGCACCCGCACCGATCACGATCGCGGAATCGGGGATGCGCTCGTACCACAACGCCTGGTCGCTCGTGATGATGCGGTCGGTGAGCTCAACCCCGGGAAGCATCTTCGGCGACGAACCGGTCGCGATCACGATCTCTCGCGCTGTGATGCGCTGCCCGTCGACGTCGACGCTGGGCTCGCCCGGTACGAGTCGCGCAGTCCCGTGCACGACATCGATCTTCCGTGCCTTGACCAGGCCGGTCACGCCCTTGACCAGCTTGTCGACGACGGAATCCTCGAACGCCTTCACGGCCGACCAGTCGGGTTCGCCCGAAGCCTTGATGCCCCATTCGTCGGACCGGTTCACGGCGTCCATCACCGCAGCCGACTGCAGGAGCGCTTTCGTGGGGATGCAGCCACGGAGCAAGCATGTGCCTCCGAGCCGGTCGTGGCGTTCGACGAGGCACACATTGAGCCCGAGCTGGGCTGCGCGCAGGGCGGCGGAGTAGCCCGCCGTTCCCCCCCCGATCACGGCTACGTCGTAGGAGTCACCCATCCGATGAGCCAGTCTACCGGGCTTGTCCGTAGCGACTACGATGCCGCGCGTGGACGGTTCGACCGACCTGATGCGCACGCCGCTGGAGGACACGCACGAAGCGCTCGGTGCCAAGCTCGGTCCCTTCGGTGGGTGGCGCATGCCGATCGAATACGCGGGCGCTCTGAAGGAACACGAGGCGGTCCGTGAGCGGGTCGGTCTCTTCGATCTCACGCACCTCGGGAAGGTCGACGTCACCGGCCCGGGCGCGCTCGGGATGCTCCAACTGGTGATCACCAACGACCTCGAGCGGGCCGCCATCGGCGAAGCCCTGTACAGCCTGGTGCTGAACCAGGGCGGGGGAGTGATCGAGGACCTGATCGTGTACCGGCTCGACGATCAGCGGTACTTCGTCGTGCCCAATGCCGCGAACGCCCATCGTGTGTTGCAGATGCTCGAGGAGACGCCGGCCGACGACCGTGTCCACCTCATGTATCACCAGGACTGGTGCTTCCTCGCCGTGCAGGGGCCGGAGTCGGTGCACGTGATGCAGCAACTCTTCCCCGGGTCGGGTGATCTCGCGTTCATGCAGTGCGTCGAGTCCGAGTACAGGCGCCGGCCTGTGATCGTGACCCGTTCGGGTTACACGGGCGAGCTCGGTTTCGAGCTGTTCACGTTCCAGGACGTGGCCCACGCGCTCTGGGAGGACCTGTTCGAGGCGATGGAACCGTTCGGGGGCATGCCGTGCGGGCTGGCCGCTCGTGATGTGTTGCGCCTCGAGATGGGCTACCCCTTGTACGGGCAGGATCTGTTCGAGTCGGTGACCGCGCTGGAAGCCGGCTTGTCGTGGGCGGTCTCGTTCGACGACGGCGAGTTCTCCGGACGGGCAGCCCTCCTGCGTCAGCGCGACGAGGGACTGCCGAGCCGCCTGCTCGGCCTTCGCATGCACGAGCGACGGAACATCCCCCGAGCGCACCATCCGGTGTTCATCGGTGACCAGCTCATCGGCGAGGTGACCAGTGGCACCTACTCCCCATTGCTCCAGACTGGGATCGGACTGGCATACCTATGGCCTGCTGATGCCGCAGCAGTCGGCGATGTCGTCGAGGTCGACATCCGGGGCCGGCGAGGTGCCGCCGATGTGGTCAGACCTCCGTTCGTCGATCGGAATCCTCGGTGAGCAGAACCGAGACATCGACCTGTGATCGGAGACGCTCTACGTCGCAGTCAACGTGCCGGCTGCGGCTTCCACGAGGTCGTTGACGGACGAGCCGCCGAATGACGTGTGTCGGATGAGCCGGTTCAACAGCGACGGTGCCCGCTCGCTCTCGGGTGTCACCGCAACGACCACGTAGAGCCCCGAGGCCGCGATGCCCAGTTCGTGCACGGGTCCGTAGCCCGGCGCGGCCACGAAATACGCCCATCGGGTCGAGACCCCGCGCACCGTGCACGTGCCCTCACCGCGAGCGACGAAGTCACCCTGCGCGGGTAGCTTTCCCGAGAAGGTCGGCCTCCGGTCGACGAAGACCCGCCGGGGTTCCGCGCTGCAGCGATGGGAATGGGTCAAGCTCGACAGCAACGGGCCGGTCGCCGCCAGGTAGTAGAAGTCCGATGGCATGCCTACCCTCGTTGCGTCGACCCAGGTCGCCGACATGCCCTCGACGCCTCCGTCCATGCGGCTCCATCGATCCGGGTGGGGTGACGCGAGGAAGCCGCCTCTGAAGGCGCCTCCGGCAGGGAGGTGGGCTTCCCATCCATCGGGAACGATCGCCGTGACCGGGCCGGCCGTCACCTGCATGAACGGGCTCGGCGCCGAGGAGATCTCGATGGGAGCGGCGACCGCGGCAGGGTCGGTGGTGCGAGGTGCGACGCACCCGGTGCCCACGAGGGCGATGGTGACCCCTAGAAGTATCCTCCGCACGCTGCCTCTCTAGGGAAGGAGGATAGGCCACGAGCGACGTACGCGCCAGCGCCATGCGCGATGACCGCCGTCTGGCTTCGGCTCAGGCCGAGTCGGCGTGGAGCGCGGGCATGCTCCGGCTGGGTACGGGGATGCAGAAGGCTGCCCGGGTACCGCCTCCCGGAAGTGGATCGGTCCACAGCGTGCCCCCGTGCTCGATCACGAGCTGACGAGCCAGATGCAGCCCGACTCCCACACCCGCCTTCTCCTTCCTCAAGACACCTTCCCCCGTGGAGAAGGGCTCGTCGAACGAGCGACTCGCCACGGTACGGTCGAGGCCATCACCGTGATCGGTGACGCTCACCACGATGCCCTCCGACATCGCTCGAGCCGAGATCTCGACCGTCGCGTCCACCGGGGAGTATCGGCAGGCATTGTCGAGCAGCTCGTCGATGACGTGTCCGAGACGTTCAGGGTCGGCCACAGCGAGCAGCGGTTGGGCGATCGATGTCTCGATATTGATCGAGGGATGGTGCTCGCGCGCGGCAGTCACCGCCGCGTGCGCGAGCTTCGAGACATCGATGTCAGCCAACTGCAACGCGAACGTGCCGCCTTCCAGCTCGGACATGGCGATGATCCTGTCGATGATGCCCATCAGCTTGTCGAGAGACTCTTGCAGCGTGTCCAGGAACTCCGCACGCTCATCGTCGCCGATGCCGGCATTCCGAAGCACATACGCGATGCCCTTGGCGACGGTCACGGGGGTGCGGAGCTCGTGGGAGATGTTCGAAAGGAAGTCCGCCTTCGCCGATGTTCCCTGCGAGACCCTGTCACGAAGGCTGCCCAGCTCGTGGCGGAGCACATCTGCCTCGATGAGGCGATCCCCCAGGGTCACACCGAGCTCCAAAGCAACTCGGGGCGAGAAGACGACGGCGGGGTCACCGGCCGAGCTCTCGTCGCCGAGGGAGCCGGTGACCGCGCGCATCACCGCGAGCACGGTGTCGGCGTCGTCGTCGTTGGCGACGATGCCGCTGGCTCCACCTCGGAGGGACTTCGAGGCGCGGACCAGGTCGTCCACGCCGAGGCGGACCACGATCGAGGATCGCGGTGACGCCGCCTGGAAACGGGTGAGCAGCTCCGTCTCTGCGAACCCGTCCATCGAGAGGCGGCAGACCACCAAGTCGGGGCGTGTGCGTGCGGCGACTTCGAGCGCGCGGAGGGCGTCGGTCGAGACATCGATGACGAGATCCGACTGACGCCGCGTGACGGCGTGCAACGCCGAGATCGCGCCGGGCGTGTCACAGAGCAGCACGGAACGGACCATGTGCCGTTGGTATCGGCCACGTGCGCGGCCGGTTGAGGAATCGGCTCCTCGACGTCTCCGACCGCTCACGCAGCGGCCGAGGCGCCTCAGTGCACGATGCCGGTGCGGATCGCGATCGCGACCGCCTGCGCGCGGTCGTTGGCACTGAGCTTCTCGAAGATGCGCTCCAGGTGCGTCTTCACCGTGTGCGGCGAGATCCCGAGCTCCGTCGCGACCTGGCGGGTCGTGGAGCCGTCGGCGACCTTCTGCAGGATCTCGCGCTCACGTTTGGACAGGGGGGTCGTCTTGGGACCTTCGGTCTCGCTGAGGCGAACCTCTTCGATGAACGTCTTGGTGAGCTGCGGGTGGATCACAGCGTTCCCCTCGACCGCGTTGCGGGCGGCGTCGACGAGCGCGTCGGGCGACGCGTCCTTCAACAGGTAGCCCGATACTCCCGCCTGGATCGCCTCGCTGATCGCCCCGCGCGACTCGTCGATCGTGATCAAGATGACCTTGGTGGCAGGCGCGGCCAGGCGGATGCGTCTCGTGGCCTCGATACCGTCCATGCCCGGCATCCGGACGTCCATGAAGACGACGTCGGGAGTGAGCTCTCGAGCGCGATCGACGGCCTCCTCGCCATTGGCAGCCTCGCCGACGACCACCACGATCTCTTCGGAGAGCTCCAGCGCCGTGCGCAGGCCTTCACGGGTGACGGGGTGGTCGTCGACGATCAGCGCTCGTATCGGCGACTCGGGCGACATGGGCGGGTCGGGCTCCTTCGCGTAATGGGGAAGTATGGGTACGCTGTTCAGGATAGGCGGACTCGAGACAGGATGCGCGCATGCAAGAAGAGATCGCGATCGACACAGGAAACGACGCCGTCGAGGCGCCGCACGACGCCGGACCACCCATGGGTGATACGCGCGACGCGGTACTCCAAGCCCTGAAGAACGTCATCGACCCCGAGCTCGGCTTGAACATCGTCGACCTCGGTCTCGTCTACGACGTGCAGGTCCACGACGATGGCGGCGTCGACATCCAGTACTCGCTCACGACCATGGGATGCCCGATCGGGCCAATGATCGAGGACCAGATGCGCTCGTTCCTGCGCGGCGTTCCCGGCGTCGATGAGGTCAGGCCCGAATTCGTCATCCGGCCGCCGTGGACGCCAGAGATGATGTCCGACGAGGCGAAGGCGTCTCTCGGCATCTTCTGATCGTTCCTCCCCACTCCGTTTGACGGCCTGACGGCGCATGCGATAGGTATTGCACCTGCAAATCCGACCGGACCAGTGTGATTCGAGCCCGACGTGATCTGGGCTCGACGAGGGGAAGGAGCGATCGGAGATGACCGACTACGCGAACCCTGAGGTGCTCGTCAGCACCGACTGGCTCGAGGAGCGCCTGAACGATCCGAACGTACGGGTGATCGAGGTCGACGAAGACACCTCCGCCTACGACAAGGGCCACATCGCCGGCGCTGTGAGATGGAACTGGGCCACCGACCTGCACACCGAGGTCGGGCGCGACTTCCGAGATCAGGCTGGCTTCTCGCAGCTCTTGTCGGAGGTGGGCGTCGGCGAGGACTCCACCGTGGTGCTCTACGGCGGCAACAACAACTGGTTCGCCGCGTATGCCTACTGGCTGCTGAAGCTGCGGGGATTCGATCAGGTCAAGCTGTTGAACGGAGGGCGCAAGAAGTGGGAGCTCGAGAGCCGTGAGCTCACGCAGGACGTGCCCTCCTACGAGGCTTCGGGCTATTCGATCTCGGGGGCAGAGCGACCCGAGATCCGTGCCCTGCGTGACGAGGTGATCGGCAAGGTCGGCGGCACCGGGGGCTTCGTCGATGTCCGCTCGCCCGAGGAGTACCGGGGAGAGAAGCTCGCGCCCGATCACCTTCCGCAGGAACAGTCGCAGGTGCCGGGCCACATCGCCGGGGCCTCGAACATCCCGTGGGCGAAGGCGGCGAACGACGACGGCACCTTCAAGAGCGCCGACGAGCTGCGTGAGCTCTATGAAGCCGAGGGCATCACGGCCGACAAGGAGATCATCGCGTACTGTCGCATCGGAGAACGTTCGTCGCACACATGGTTCGCGCTTCAGGAGCTCCTGGGCTACGAGAACGTCAAGAACTACGACGGATCGTGGACGGAGTACGGCTCACTGGTGGGGGCGCCGGTCGAGCTCGGCTAGGGGCCGATCGATCCCGATCGATCCCGACGTCGACGGCACCCGCAGCGCCAGGTTGATGGCGCCTCCGATCGCGACGCCCATGCCGAGGCCGCCGATCACGTCGAGCGGGTTGTGCGCGCCGAGATAGATCCGGGCGAAGGCGACCAGCGCGACGACGATCCATGGCAGGATGCGCCATCGCCGGGGCAGGTACGGCGTCGTGACCCACGCGAGCGCCGTGACGAGCACGACGTGTCCGCTTACGAATGACAGTCCTGTCGTGGCCGAACCGGCGCGGATGATCGCGGCGGGCTCGGTCACCGCGGGCCTCTCCCGTTGGACGAACTCCCAGAGCACGCGCTCAGCGAGGAGCTTGGCCGCGGTCGCGAGCAGCGCCGCCACCGCGAGTCGAGGCCGCCGGGCGATGAAGGCGATCAGCGCGATCACGGGGCCGATGGCGAGCACACCGAGGAACTGGGCTGCGTGGGCCGGCGGTTCCAAGGCATCGGAGAGGCCGTTGACCGCTTCGAAGACCTGCTGCTCGAGTGAACCGACCCGGCCGCTCGAGGCGGGGATCGAGCACATCACCAGGACTGCGAGGCCTCCCAGAAGAGCCCCGACGTCCGATCTCCGTCGGGTCAGCCGCCGGCCCGTCGTGCCCGTTCGGGATCGCATGTGACTGTCTCCTGTTCTCTTTCGAGGCCGAAAGGTAAGCCTCGTGGTCATCCTGAGGCAAATCCCACCTATGCGGTGGACTTACCGTGTCGGGCGCGGGTACATTGGATGCGTACGCGTCGCCGCTGGCCAGCGGTGATCCGCCGGCACGAACGCCCAAGGAGCCGCCACTCATGGTCGTCACCCAGGAAGAGCACCTCGAGGAGCTCGCCAAGGGCTATCGATTCGACTGGAAGGATCCCTCCCACGCCGTCTTCGAGCCCAAGCGTGGCTTGAACGAGCGGGTCGTCGAGGAGATCTCGGCGCTCAAGAACGAGCCCGAGTGGATGCGGAAATATCGCCTCAAGTCATTGCGCTACTTCGACATGCGCCCGATGCCGTGGTGGGGTGCCGACCTGAGCGAGATCGATTTCCAGAACATCTACTACTTCATCCGTTCGACCGAGAAGCAGGCCGCCAACTGGGACGAGCTGCCCGAGGACATCAGGGGCACCTGGGACAAGCTGGGCATCCCACAGGCCGAGCAGAAGTATCTCGGTGGCGTGAGCGCGCAGTACGAGAGCGAGGTCGTCTACCACAAGATCAAGAAGGAGCTCGACGACCTCGGTGTGCTGTTCACCGACATGGACACCGCGCTGCGTGACTACCCCGACCTCGTGCGTGAGCACTTCGGCACGGTGATCCCCGCCAACGACAACAAGTTCGCGGCGCTGAACTCGGCCGTGTGGTCGGGTGGGTCGTTCATCTACGTGCCGCCCGGCGTGCAGGTCGACATCCCGCTGCAGGCGTACTTCCGCATCAACGCTGAGAACATGGGGCAGTTCGAGCGTACGCTGATCATCGCCGACGAGGGCTCGTACGTGCACTACGTCGAGGGGTGCTCCGCCCCGATCTACACGAGCGACTCGCTGCACTCGGCCGTCGTCGAGATCAAGGCGAAGAAGGGCGCGCGGGTCCGCTACACGACGATCCAGAACTGGTCCACGAACGTGTACAACCTCGTGACCAAGCGCGCGATCGCCGAGGAAGACGCGGTCATGGAATGGGTCGACGGCAACATCGGCTCCAAGGTCACGATGAAGTACCCGTCGATCTACCTGATGGGCAAGGGCGCGCGCGGCGAGGTGCTGTCGGTGGCCTACGCCGGCAAGGGCATGCACACCGATGCCGGCGGCAAGGCGATCCACGCCGCTCCGTACACGACCAGCGTGATCACGTCGAAGTCGGTCTCGAAGGATGGCGGACGCACCGGGTACCGAGGCCTGATCCGCGTGGAGCCCGATGCCCATCACGCCAAGTCGAACGTGCGTTGCGACGCGCTGATCCTCGACGACGAGAGTCGCAGCGACACGTATCCCTACATCGAGGTCGAGGACGAAACGGCATCGCTCGGGCACGAGGCGACGGTTTCGAAGGTCGGTGACGACCAGCTCTTCTATCTGATGAGCCGAGGTCTCTCCGAGGTCGAAGCAACCGCGATGATCGTGAACGGGTTCATCGAACCGATCACGCGCGAGCTTCCGATGGAATACGCGGTCGAGTTGAACCGGCTCGTCGAGCTCCAGATGGAAGGCTCGGTCGGCTAGGGCTGAATGATGCGATCACGCGTCGAGCTTCTGCGCGAGGAGCTCGACGACGCGTATCGCATGATCCGAGATCGGGTCGAAGGCCTCTCCGACGAGGAGTTCTGGTGGGCCCCTGTCGCGGCGGCGTGGAGTGTCCGGCAGACGAAGCGGGGAACGTGGGCGGCCGACTACGAGGAGCCAGACCCCGATCCAGCGCCGTTCACCACCATCGGGTGGCGCGTCGTGCACGTGGCCGAGTGCAAGGTCATGTACCACGAGTACGCGTTCGGCGAGGCTCGATTGACGTGGCCGGAGCTGGACTCTCCCCACACCGCCATCGATGCGATCGCCTCACTCGAGCGCGGTCACCGACTCCTCGCCGACTCGCTGGACGGATCGCTCGACGACGCCGAGCTCGAACGGCAGGTCAAGACGAACTGGGGAGAGTCCTGGCCAGCCTGGCGGATCTTCTGGACGATGATCCATCACGATCTGTGGCACGGAGGTGAGATAGGCGTCATGCGTGACCTATTCCGCGCCCAGCGCAACGACGGGTTGGGTGAATCCGACCTCCCAGGTAGCATTCACTCGTGACCACTGAGACCACTTCGAACGACATCCGCGAGACCACGTTCGACCGTGCAGCCCTGGCGAGCCTCCCCGATGCAGCGGGGTTCTCCGGCGACTTGCGCCGAGATGCGTTCGAAGACTTCCAGTCCTTGCCCACGCCCTCGCAGGAGACCGAGGAGTGGAGGTATACGGACCTCTCGGAGTTCGCCCTCGACTTCTCTCCGTACACGCCCGGAGGACGCGCGGAGAACCTCGATGGCGTGCCCAGCGAGATCTTGGAGGCAGCGGGCACGATCGGTGAGCGCGCCGGCCTCCAGATCCAGCATGACTCCGACATGATGCTGACCCATCTCGACCCGGCGCTCGCCGCCCGCGGTGTCATCTTCACGGACCTCGACCGAGCGGCCGCCGAGTACACCGACCTTGTCGAACGTTTCCTGCACGACCTCGTGCCGACCAAGCGAACGAGATTCTCGGCGCTCCACGCCGCCTTCCGCACCGGGGGCACGTTCCTGTACGTGCCGCGCGACACCAGGGTCGATCTTCCATTGCAGACCCTCACCTACGTCGACGTGGACGGAGCGGCGGTGTTCCCACATACGCTCATCGTCGTCGAGGCCGGTGCCGAGGTGACCTTCATCGAGCGGTACGCGTCACCCGATCTCACGCGGGCGTTCAGCGACGCGATCACGGAGATCCACGTGGGCGACGGGGCGCACGTCCGCTACGCCGCCATCCAGGATTGGGGCGCCGGGATGACGCACCTCGCCATCCAACGCGCGCGCACCGGGCGAGATGCCGACCTCCGCACGCTGAGCCTCGGCTTCGGCGCCGATCTCGCCCGTACGGAGACCGAGGTCGAGCTCGCCGAACCGGGCGGATTCAGCGAGCAGCTGGGCGTCTTCTTCGCCGAAGGCGAGCAGCACTTCGACCATCGTTCGACACAGGAGCATGTGGCGCCGAACTGCAGGAGCGACCTGCTGTACAAGGGGGCCCTTCGCGACCGTTCGCGAGCTGTCTACTCCGGCTGGGTCTACGTGCGACCGGGCGCCCAGAAGACCGACGCGATGCAGACGAGTCGCAACATCGTGTTGAGCGAGCACGCCAAGGCCGACGCCATCCCGAACCTCGAGATCGAAGCCAACGACGTGAAGTGCGGCCACGCCGCGAGCGTCGGTCCCGTCGAGGAGGACACCCTCTTCTACCTGGAGTCCCGCGGCATCGCGCGGGACGAGGCCGAGCGTCTCATCGTCACCGGCTTCTTCCAGGAGGTGCTCGACCGCGTGCAGATCGATGAGGTGCGAGACGGCGCCGTTGCCGCGATCGCCGACGAGCTGGCGCGGGGCATCAGATGAGCCCCGCGGTGCGTGTCTGCGAGACCAAGGACGTTGGCCCCGGTGAGGCCCGGCGGTTCGCGCTCGATGGACGCCTCATCGCGGTCGTGAACCTGGGCAACGAGGGGTTCCGAGCCCTCGATGCGATCTGCAGCCATGCCAAGTACTACCTGGACGAGGGCGAGGTCGACGTCGATCTCGAGACGATCGAGTGCCCGAAGCACGGCTCGACCTTCGACCTGAACACGGGCAGCCCGAAGACGCTGCCTGCCACCCAGCCCGTCGACAGCTTCCAGGTGACGATCGACGGCGGCGACGTGATGATCGAGGTGTGAGCAAGCGATGAGCGATACCAACGGCAAGTCCACGACCCCCGCGACCCTCGAGGTTCGCGACCTGCATGCGACCGTCGAGGGCAAACAGATCCTCAACGGCATCGATCTCGTCGTGCGACAGGGCGAGACGCACGCGCTGATGGGTCCCAACGGCTCGGGCAAGTCGACGTTGTCCAACGTGATCATGGGCCGTCCGGGCTACGCGATCACCACGGGCAGCGTGATCTTCAACGGCGAGGACATCAGCGCCTTGACGCCCGATCAGCGAGCCAAACGAGGGTTGTTCCTCGCGATGCAGTACCCGACCGAGGTGCCGGGCGTGAGCGTCGTGAACTTCCTGCGCACGGCGTACCAGGCGGTCAAGGGCGAGCAAGTCAGTGCGCTTGCGTTCCGCAAGCACATGAAGGAACAGATGGAGCGCCTGAGCATCGACGACGCCATGGTGAACCGCTACGTGAATCAGGGATTCTCCGGGGGTGAGAAGAAGCGGAACGAGGTGCTGCAGCTCGCTGTGCTCGAGCCGCGCATCGCGATCTTGGACGAGACCGACTCCGGGCTCGACATCGACTCGCTCAAGCTGGTCGCCGAGGGTGTGAACGCGCTCGTCGGCCCCGATCTCGGTGTGCTGCTCATCACGCACTACCAGCGCATGCTGAACCACATCACGCCCGACCGTGTTCACGTGATGATGCAGGGGCGTATCGTGAAGTCCGGTGGCGCCGAGCTCGCACACGAGCTCGAGGAGAAGGGGTACGAGGGCATCAGGGCCGAACTCGGGCTCGAGGCAGAAGTCCCCGTCGAGGTCGGGTAGCGCGACCGAGGAGCGGATCTATGAACGACCAGGCCACAACCACCCATGTGGGCGGCCTCGACGTCGAGGCGATACGGCGCGACTTCCCCATCCTCAGCCGCACCGTGGGGGACCGCCCGCTCGTGTACCTCGACAGCGCGGCGACCTCACAGAAGCCGAACCATGTGATCGATGCCGTGGCGGAGTTCACCCGGCTCCACAACGCGAACGCCCACCGTGGCATCCACATGCTCGGCGAAGAGGCCACCGAGGCCTACGAGGGGGCGCGCGCGACGGTGGCTCGGTTCCTGGGGTCCCCCGATCCCGAGACGATCGTGTTCACCCGGGGGGTCACCGAATCGATGAACCTGGTGGCCCAGGGCTGGGGACGCACATACCTGCGGGAAGGCGACGAGGTACTGATCACCGAGATGGAGCACCACTCCAACATCGTGCCATGGCAGATGACGGCGGCGGTCACGGGGGCGACGATTCGTTACATCCCGCTCACGGACGACGGCTTGCTCGACCTCTCGGAGTTGGGGTCGCTGCTCACCGAGCGCACGAAGATCGTGAGCGTCACCGGCATGTCGAACGCGCTCGGCACGATCACGCCGCTGCGCCAGCTCGCCGAGGCTGCGCACGCGGTCGGCGCCCTCATCGCGGTCGACGCCGCACAGCTCGCCCCCCACTCACCGATCGACGTGCAGGCACTCGACGTCGACCTGCTGGGTTTCACCGGCCACAAGATGCTCGGGCCCACGGCGAGTGGCGGCCTGTACGGCAAACGCGCGGTGCTCGAGTCGATGGAACCGATGTTCGGTGGCGGCGAGATGATCCACGAGGTCTTCCACGACCACAGCACGTACAAGCCCTCGCCGTACAAGTTCGAGGCGGGCACCATGCCGATCGCCGAGCAGGTGGGTCTCGCCGCCGCGATCGACTACCTCGAGGCGCTCGGCATGGCGAACGTGCGAGCCCACGAGGAAGAGATCACCGGCTACGCGCTCGATCGCCTGCTCGACGCCGGCGCCACCGTCTTCGGACCCAAGGACCCCAGCATCCGTGGCGGCGCCGTGAGCTTCTGGTTCAAAGATGTGCATCCGCACGACCTCGCGACGATCCTGAACGAGGAGGGAGTCGCGATCCGGGCGGGCCACCATTGCGCGCAGCTCGCGATGCGCCGATACGGAGTGCCGGCGACGGCGCGCGCATCGTTCTACGTGTACAACACCACCGCCGAGGTCGACGCCCTGATCGACGCGCTCGATCGGGCACAGGCCATCTTCGGCTGAGCACGAGCACGATCGACGGACGAACGAGAGAGGGAACCGTGGGGCTCGACGACATCTACAAGGAAGTCATCCTCGACCACTACAAGAGCCCGCGGAACAAGCGAGAGCTGCCCGGGGCCGAGCTGCAGTGTCATGCGAACAACCCGCTCTGCGGCGACGAGATCACCGTCTTCGCCCACGTCGAAGGCGACTCGGTCGCCGAGGTGACGTTCCAAGGGGCCGGATGTTCGATCAGCCAGTCGAGCGCATCGATGATGACCGAGGCGGTTACCGGCACCAGCGTCGACGAGGCGAAGGCGCTGGCGGGGGAGTTCCGGGGCATGATGGCCGGAGACGTCGAGCCCGACGAGGATTCGTTCGGCGACCTCGTGGCGCTCAAGGGCGTCGTGAAGTACCCGATCCGCATCAAGTGCGCCGTGCTCGCATGGGACGTGCTGCAAGATGCCCTCGACGGCGCCGGTAGTGCGAGCGGCGACCAGTCACATACGGTGGGCTGACGAACTCGTCGATATCGGACTAGAGACGGGCCGGGTGGTCGTACCGGTCTCGCTTCCTGGCTAAGCTGCGCGCCGTGAAGCCGTGGCAAGATCGCGCTCTTCGTTGCGCCGGCGCTGGTGTGTTCATCACTCGCGGTCGGGCATCCGATGGATTTCGTCTTCTCCACGTTCGAGCCTTCGTGGAGCACCTATGAGGACGTGGGGCGCGCGCCGATCGCTCGCGATCGCCGGTGTCATGGTCGTGGCCACGCTGGCGGGTGCCTCAGCCGCGTTCGCCCAGGCCGGGGAGCGCATCACCGGCTACGACGTCGTGATCGAGATCGGTGACGACGGCATGCTCACGATCGTCGAGACGATCGACTACGACTTCGGTTCGGACCCGCGTCACGGCATCCTGCGCGACATCCCGACCCGATCGACCTACGACGAGACGTACGACCGTGTCTATCCGCTCGAGGTGATCGAGGTGCGAGGTTCCGGGGACACGCCCGCGGGATATGTCGTCGAGGCGGTCGAGGGCGGCATCACGCGCATCAGGATCGGCGACGCGGATATCGAGATCACGGGTCGGCACACCTACGAGCTGACCTACACGGTCGACGCGGCGCTCAATGGCTTCCCCGATCACGACGAGCTGTATTGGAACGCCGTCGGTTCCGAATGGCCGGCGCCCATCGAGCGTGCCACGATCGCCGTTCGAGCGCCGGCCGAGATCACGCAGGTGGCGTGCTTCCAGGGGTACGAGGGTTCGACGTTGCCCTGCGACAGGTCGACCGCGAAAGGCGCCGAGGCGCGGTTCGCACATTCGGGCCTTGGTCCCTACAGCGGAGTCACGGTCGTGGTGGGACTCCCCAAGGGCGCGGTGCCCGAGCCGGCGCCAGTGCTCGAGGAGCGTTGGACGCCCGCCCGGGCGTTCGAGGCGACGCCGGCAACGCTCGGCACGACCGGTGTGCTCGCCCTGGCTGTGGTCGGCGGTGTCGTCGCACTCGTGTGGCGACGCGGCCGCGACCGCAGGTTCCGTGGATCGCAGGTCGACCACGTGATGGGCAATCCGACCGGGGAGCACCAACCCGTGCCGCTCGGGGAGGCCGATGCGTCGGCCCCGGTGGAGTTCGCGGCGCCGGACGACATGCTTCCGGGCCAGATGGGCACGCTCGTCGACGAGCAGGCCAACGTGCTCGACGTCTCGGCGACGCTCGTCGACCTCGCGGTCCGTGGGTACTTGCTCATACAAGAGATCCCGAAGGAAGGGTTCTTCGGCAAGCCCGACTGGCGCCTCATCAGGCTGGAGAAACCCGACGACGATCTGCTTGCCTACGAGCGCCGGCTGCTCACGGGCTTGTTCCGCGACGGAACCGAGGTGACGATCTCCGAGCTCAAGAACACATTCGCCTCGCGCCTCGTCGACGTGCAGGAGTTGCTCTACGCAGACGCGGTCGATCGGGGGTGGTTCAGCGAACGCCCCGACAAGGTGCGATCGAGATGGCAGGCCATCGGTGTGGTGGCGTTGCTGGCGGCGGGGGCGGCGACCTTCGCGCTGGCGCGATGGACCCATTGGGGCTTGCTCGGCGCGCCGCTGATCCTGGGCGGGGTGCTGTTGCTGGTCACCGCCTCGCGCATGCCCGCGCGCACTGCGAAGGGCACCGCGATGCTGCGGCGGGTGCGCGGGTTCCGCACCGTGATCGAGACCGCCGAGACCCACATGTCGCGATGGGCGGAGAAGGAGATGGTGTTCACGCGCTTCCTGCCGTTCGCGATCGTCTTCGGGTGCACCGACCGGTGGGCCAAGGCTTTCGCGGCGCTCGGCGTACAGCCCGACACGAGTTGGTACATCTCGCCGCACCCGTTCGTATTCGCGCACTTCGCGGAGTCGATGGACGGCTTCGCGGTCACGACCGGCGGCACGATCGCCTCGACGCCGTCGGGCTCGGGAGCGAGCGGCTTCTCCGGCGGCGGCTTCTCCGGCGGCGGCGGAGGCGGCGGAGGCGGCGGCAGCTGGTGAACCCCGGCCGTAGCATCTGAGCAGATGCGCATCGTGTTCAGCGAGGACGGACGGGACTTCCACCGGCGTGGGTGGCATGAGCTCGTCGAGGCCGATCCCGCCGGCACGTTCTTCCACACGCCGGCCTATCTGAAGCTCTATTGGGAAGAGTTCGGCGAGCAGCCAGACCATCTGCTGCTCGCCTTCGCCGAGGAGGAAGACGGCACCCAGGTCGGTGCCTGCGCGTTCGAGCGCATCGGCGAGACGCTGCGCTTCCTCGGAGGCACCGAGGTCACCGACTACATGGGGCCCGTAGGTCTGCCCGGACGTCACGATGCGATGGCCAAGGAACTCTGGAGGGGCCTGCTCGGGCGCGACGACTGGCGCGGCGCCGATCTCCGCGGGCTCCCCGACGACGAGCCGTGGCTGGGCTTGCTCGAAGACGCCGCCGACGCCGCCGGTCTCACGGTCGAAGAGACCGACGACCAGAACGGCGTGGCCCCCTTCCTGCCCCTGCCCGCGACCTGGGACGAGTACATGGCCGGCCTGTCCTCAAAGCATCGGCACGAGATCAAGCGCAAGGCACGAAAGCTCAACGAGGAGGCGGGCGGATTCCGCATCGTCGCGGCCGACGGCAACACGTTGATCCCGCTGCTCGATCGGTTCGTGGAGCTGCACCGAACGTCGGCGGGTCCCAAGGGCGTGTTCATGGTGCCAGGGATGGAGATCTTCTTCCGCCGCCTCGGTGAGGCCTTCTGCGCCGACGGTGTGTTCCGGCTCACGTTCATCGAGGTGGGGGACCAGCTCGCCGCCGGCACGATCGGATTCGTCTGGGGCGGCACCTCGTATCTCTACAACTCTGCGTTCGACCGGTCGTGGGGGAACCTCGCCCCGGGCATGGTGCTCGTCGCCGAGGACATCAGGCTCGCGATCGATGAAGGCTGCGACGGGTTCGACCTGCTGAAAGGCGACTACTCCTACAAGTATCGGTTCGGATCGCACCCGCGGGCCGTGAAGCGGTTGGTCGTCACGCGATGAGGTGTCTCGACCCCGGCGACCTACGGGAAGGCTCGAACGTGTCGCAGCACCGTGTCGGCGAGCTGGCGGTCGCCGCCGAGCACCACGTTTCCCGAGAGCAACACGTCGTCGGGCTTCAGGCGCTGGCCCGCGACGAGGGCGAGCTGGGGCGCGCGCCCGGAGATCGTCGCGTCGGGCCTCGAGCGGGCACTCGGCGACTCGCCGGCGCCGAGGCCCCAGTGCCACGAGCCTTGACCGGCGCCGTCGACCTCGACAAGCACGGTTCGCCCGGACAGGTCGTGGCCCGAACGGCCGAGCGACCACGGCAGCATGCGCACCGCGAGGTCGACCGTCAGGTAGATCGGCCAGTGTTCGATCTGGGGTCCGAGCCCGTTCGTGGCTCGGATGTCTTCGCCGTGGAGCCACCATTCCACGACCCGGGTCTGCACGAGGTAGCGGGCCGCGATCGGTCCGGCGACGTAGTCGAAGCGCTTGGAGGCCCATTCGTCGTCGGAGAGTGCCGTGCAATGCGACAGGAAGGAGTCGGCGGCCTGTCCCCATCGGATCAGCACCTCGTGCGTATCGAGACCGGAGCGCCGGTTCACCGTGGAGGCGTTGAAGGCGTCGATGTCGAACGGGCCGTCGGCCTGCTCGGCTCTCCACTCCTCGAGCTCGGTGGCGGGCTCCCCGGCGACGAGCTGAGCGGCGATCGTGTCACCGGCACCGAGGTGGGCGATCACATCGCGGTTCCACCATCCGTCCGCAGCGCTCGGCTGTTCCCACGATCCTGGGTCCGCGTACTGGATCATGCGGCCGAGCCGCTGGCGCTCGGCGTGCGCGATGCCCAGCAGCTCAGCCCGTTCGAGAGTCACGGCGCGGATTGTACAGTCCGGCTCGTGCGCATCCTCGTGGCTCCAGACAAGTTCCGTGGCACGCTCACCGCACGTCAGGCAGCGGATGCGTTCGGAACGGGATGGCGTCGGCAGCGGCCGCGCGACGACCTCGAGCTGGTGCCGATGGCAGACGGTGGCGAAGGGACGATGGAGGCTCTCGTCGACGCGCTCTCCGGGCGCATCGAGCTGGCGAACGTCTCCGGACCGTTGGGGGACTCGGTCGAGGCGGCGTTCGGGATCGTGCCGCGGGCCGACGGAAACCTCGGTGTCGTGGAGATGGCGCGCGCCTCCGGTCTCGCACTGCTCGCCGCGACCCGACGAGACCCCCTGAGGACCAGTACACGAGGCACCGGTGAGCTCATGGCGCGGTCGATCGACGCCGGCGCGCGCCATCTGTTGGTCTGCATCGGGGGCAGCGCGACGAACGATGGGGGGGCGGGCATGGCCTCGGCGCTGGGGGCGCGTTTGCTCGGCCCGTCGGGTGAGGAGATCGCCGATGGCGGCGCCGCGCTCGCCTCGCTTGCCCGCATCGACGTCTCGTCGATGCACCCGGGTCTCGTCGGGGTCTCGGTCACCGGGGCCTGTGACGTGGACAACCCGCTCGTCGGACCGGCGGGAGCGAGCGCGGTGTACGGGCCGCAGAAGGGTGCCTCGCGCGACGACGTGATGGTGCTCGACCGAGCTTTGGGCCATCTGGCGGCGGTGGTCGAGCGCGATCTGGGCGTCAACCTGCGTGACGAGCCCGGCGCCGGAGCGGCAGGCGGCCTCGGCTTCGGGCTCTTGGCATTCTGCGGCGCGAAGCTGCGACCGGGGGTCGAGGTCGTCATGAACGCCGTCGGACTGGTCGATCGCATCGCCCGTGCCGACCTCGTGATCACCGGGGAGGGCTCGCTCGACGAGCAGTCGCTACGCGGCAAGGTGCCTGCCGGCATCCTGCGGGCGTGCGCACTCGCGAAGGTGCCCGTGGCGATTGTCTGCGGACGAGCGACGATCGATCCGGGAGTGCCGGTCGTCTCGCTCGTCGAACGGGTAGGGGCCCAGGCCGCGATCGCCGATGCCGGAGCCGCGTTGACCGATGCCGCCGAGGCGATGGCCCGCCGGGTCGGGGAGCTGGCAGGGGTCTCGCGTTGAGCGGGATCGATCGCTTCGCCGACGCCGCGCTGGCCCTCGGCACGCACGTGGAAGTACGCCGGTTCCCGGAAGGCACGAAGACCGCCGCCGACGCCGCTCGGGCGATCGGGTGCAGCGTGGGTCAGATCGTGAAGTCGCTGGTCTTCATGGCCGGTGGCGTTGCCGTGCTGGCGCTGACGGCGGGGTCGAACAGGGTCGACGAGGCGAAACTCGCGGCGGCCGCGGGCGCGAACACCGCCAGGCGCGCGACGCCCGACGAGGCCCGTGCGGCGACCGGATTCGCGGTCGGCGGCACGCCTCCGTTCGGACATGTGACCCGGGTCCGCGCGTTCTGCGACGAGGATCTGTACGCCCACGAAGAGGTGTGGGCGGCCGCCGGCACGCCCGACTCCGTGTTCTCGCTCACGCCCGCCGATCTCGTGAGGCTGAGCGGCGCCACCGTCATCGACCTCGCGGTGCGCTGACCGACGAGGGCCTTCTCAAGCTAGGGTTTGACGCCGCCGACGGGTACGATAGTGGGGTTCACCCCGACATCACACTCCGGAGGACCGATGATCACGCTCACCGAGACGGCTGCCGGCAAGGTCAAGGAACTGCTCGCCGAGGAGGGCCGCGACGACATCGGATTGCGCGTCGCCGTACAGCCTGGAGGTTGCTCGGGCCTGCGCTACGCGATGTACCTCGATGACCAGATCGGCGAGAAGGACCAGGCCGAAGAGCAGTTCGGGGTGCGCCTCGTGATGGACAAGATGAGCGTTCCCTATCTCTCGCAGGCCACGATCGACTTCGTCGACACCCTCGAGCAGACCGGTTTCACGATCGACAATCCTGCCGCTCAAGGCGGCTGCGCCTGCGGCAACTCGTTCCACTGAGGCGATACCGGGAGCGAACCCGCGGCATCAGACCGGGTCGTAGGCGAGGTTCTCCGCGAGCCAGCGTTCGGTCTCGGCCACGCTCTGTCCCTTTCTGCGCGCGTAGTCCTCGACCTGGTCCTTGCCGAGACGTCCGACGTTGAAGTATCTGGCCTCGGGGTGGGCGAAGTAGAGACCGGCGACGGTCGCAGGCGGCGTCATCGCGCACGATGTCGTGAGGTCCATACCGAGATCTCGCGCGCCGAGCAGGTCGAAGAGCGTGCGCTTGTCGGTGTGATCGGGGCAAGCCGGGTAGCCGAACGCCGGTCGGATGCCCCGATACCGCTCGCCGATCAGATCCTCGCCCTCGAGGGATTCGTCGGGCGCGTACCAGGCGCGGCGCACCTCTCGATGTAGCCATTCAGCGAACGCCTCGGCGAGCCGGTCGGCGAGCGACTTCACCATGATCGCGCGGTAGTCGTCGAGATCGGCTTCGAACGCCTTGGCGAGCTCTTCCGCGCCGATGCCCGCCGTCACCGCGAAGCCGCCGAGATTGTCGGGGAGCCTGCTCTCGTGCGGGGCGATGAAGTCGGCGAGCGAGCGGTTCGGGCGCTCGTCGCCCTCGCCGTGGTCGGCCTGCTGGCGGAGCATCGGGAACACCTGCCCGTCGTCGAGCACGATGTCGTCGCCCTCGGCCTGCGCCTTCCAGAACCCGTACACGCCTCGGGCCTCGATGGAGCCGTCTCCCACGATCTGGTCCAGCAGTTCGTTGCCGTGCTCGAAGAGCTCGCGCGCCGCTGCGCCGTGTTGCGGATGGTCGAGGATCTGCGGGTGTCTGCCCTTGAGCTCCCAGGCCGTGAAGAAGAACGTCCAGTCGATCAGAACTCGGAGCTCGGCGAGCGAGGGTTCCACGGTCCGCAGGCCGGTGAACGGTGGAGGTGGCACGTCGTCGGCACGCCACTCGATCTTCGTGCGGTTGGCCAGCGCCTTTCGATAGGGAAGCAGTGGGGTGCGCTCGCGCTCGGCGTGCAGCTCGCGAAGGCGCTGCTGGTCGATACGGTTCTGCCGGTCGAGCTCGGTCTTGCGGTCCGGGTCGAGGAGGTTCGAGACCACGCCCACGACGCGCGACGCGTCGATCACGTGCACGACCGGCTCCTCGTAGGCGGGCGCGATCTTCACCGAGGTGTGTTGGCGTGAGGTCGTCGCCCCACCGATCAGCAGTGGAAGATGCATGCCTCGCCGCTGCATCTCGGTCGCCACGTTCACCATCTCGGTAAGCGAGGGCGTGATCAAGCCGGACAGACCGACGATGTCGGCCTTCTCCGCGACGGCGGTGTCGAGGATGAGCTCCGCGGGGGCCATGACCCCAAGATCGATCACGCGGTAGTTGTTGCAGCCGAGTACGACACCGACGATGTTCTTGCCGATGTCGTGCACGTCGCCCTTGACCGTGGCGGTCACGAGGGTGCCTTGCGCGCGGTCTGCGGAGGGTCCGAGCGCCAGCTTCTCGGCCTCCATGAAGGGCTCGAGGTGCGCGACTGCCTTCTTCATCGCTCGGGCCGACTTCACGACCTGGGGCAGGAACATCTTGCCCGAGCCGAAGAGGTCTCCGACGATCTGCATGCCTGCCATCAGCGGACCCTCGATCACCTGTAATGGGCGGTCGTACGCCTGGCGGGCCTCCTCGGTGTCGTCGACGATGTGGTCGACGATGCCGTGCACGAGCGCGTGCGCGAGGCGATCCTCGACCGGGCCTTCGCGCCAGGTGAGATCGTCCACACGCTCGATCCCGCCTCCCTGCACGGTCTCGGCGAACGAGACCATTCGCTCGGTCGCGTCCTCACGGCGGTTGAAGATGATGTCCTCGACGTGCTCGAGCAGGTCTTTCGGGATGTCGGCGTACACCTCGAGCTGGCCGGCGTTCACGATCGCCATGTCGAGCCCCGCCGCGATCGCGTGATACAGGAACGCCGAATGGATGGCGCGACGAACCGGCTCGTTGCCGCGGAACGCGAAGCTCAGGTTCGACACGCCGCCCGAGACCCGCACGTCCGGGTGCGCGCGCTTGATCTCGCGCGTCGCTTCGATGAACGCCTTCGCGTACTCGGCGTGCTCCTCGAGTCCTGTCGCGATCGCAAGGATGTTGGGATCGATGATGATGTCGGTGAGCTCGTACCCCGCCTCGTCGACGAGCAGTCGGATCGATCGGTCGGCGATCTCGACCTTGCGATCGACCGTGCCGGCCTGCCCTTGCTCGTCGAAGCACATCACGACGACCGCCGCGCCGTAGGTCTTGATCGTCCGAGCCTTCGCGAGGAAGTCGCCTTCGCCTTCCTTCAGGCTGATGGAGTTCACGACCCCTTTGCCTTGCAGGCACTTCAGCCCCGCGAGGATCGTCTCCCATCGGGAGCTGTCGACCATGACGGGCACGCGCGCGATCTCGGGCTCGACCGCGATCATGTTGAGGAAGCGGGTCATGGCCGCCTCGCCGTCGAGCAGATCGGCGTCCATGTTGACGTCGAGCATGTTGGCACCCGATCGCACCTGGTCGAGCGCGACCTCGACCGCGGCCTCGTAGTCGCCCGACTCGATCAGCCGACGGAACTTTGCCGATCCCGTCACATTCTGTCGCTCACCGACCATGACGAAGCCGGTGTCCCTTCGGATCGCGAACGGCTCGAGTCCGCTGTAGGTCGGCACGCGATCGTCGAACCTCGGCAACGTGCGTGGTGCCAGGTCGCTCACGGCCGCCGCGATCGCCGCGGTGTGCTCCGGCGTGGTTCCGCAGCAGCCACCGACGATGTTGACGAGACCCGCCGCAGCGAATTCGCCGAGCAGCTCGCTCGTGACCTCGGGGGTCTCGTCGTAACCGCCGAACGCGTTCGGAAGGCCGGCGTTGGGGTAGCAGGCGACAGGCGCGTCCGAGATGCGCGCGAATGCCTCGACGTATGGGCGCATCTCGGACGCGCCGAGCGAGCAGTTGATCCCGACCACCGCGGCATCGGCGTGCTCGATCGAGGTCCAGAACGCCTCGACGGTCTGTCCGGAGAGCGTTCGGCCGCTGCGGTCGACGATCGTGACGCTGATCCACAACGGGAGGTCGGGGGCCGCTTCTTCGGCCGCGACGATCGCCGCCTTCGAGTTCAGCGTGTCGAAGATCGTCTCGATGAGCAGCAGGTCGACGCCGCCGTCGCGCAGCGCCCGCATCTGTTGCGCGTAGGCCTCGACCACCTCGTCGAAGGTCACCGCCCGGAAACCGGGATCCTCGACCTTCGGCGAGAGCGAGAGCGTGACGTTCAGCGGTCCGACCGATCCGGCCACGAACCGCTCGCCGCCGGCCCGCTCGGCGGCCGCCCGCGCGAGTCGGGCTCCCTCGAGATTCATGTCGACGACCGCATCCTCGAGGCCGTAGTCGCGCTGACCGAACGACGTCGCCGTGAACGTGTTGGTGGTGGCGATGTCGGCGCCCGCCTCGAGGTAGGCGTCGTGCACCTCGGCGACGACGTGGGGCTGGGTGATGTTCAGCAGGTCGGGGTCGCCCTTCACCTCGTGATCGTGGCCGGCGAATCGATCGCCTCGGAACTGCTCTTCGGTGAGGCCTCTGCCTTGCAGCAGGACACCCCATGCGCCGTCGAGCACGGCGATCCTGGTGCGCAGCAGCGCCTCGAGGCGAGCACGGGTATCCATGGCTCCCACCCTAACGGTGGCCCATGTCACCGGCCACGGCAGGGCCTCGCCGGGCGCCCAGGCGCAGCCGACCTGTAGCTCCCGGCTGCACATCGGGGTAGGCTCCGACACATGAGCCAGAGCCTTCCCGATCTGTGGCGGCGGGAGTCCAGGAGAGGCGAACCCGCCCCTCGCCGGCCGGAACAACCGCCCAAGCGCACGAAGCGCCAGAGCGCCACCGCGCTCGCGGCAGTCCCCATGTTCTCCGACCTCTCGAAACGCCACCTGCAGCGGCTCGCCAGGGACACCGACGAGTTGTCGTTCGCGCCGGGAGAGGCCGTCGTCCGCGAAGGAGATCTCGGCGAAACGCTCTTCGTGGTGCTCGAAGGTGAAGGCAAGGTGACACGGGGCGGGAGGAAGGTGGGCACCGTGGTGCCGGGGGACTTCTTCGGCGAGCTTGCTGCGATCGACGCCGAGCCGCGAACCGCCTCGGTCGTGGCGTTGACCTCGATGCGTGTCTTGCGCCTCTTCCGCCGCCACCTCATGACGCTGATCGATGACGAGCCTCAGGTCACGCTCAAGCTGCTCGAAGGCATCGTCCGGCGTCTCCGCCTGGTCGACCGCTCCGCCTGACGGCTCGGCCCCGGCTCCGTCAGCGCGTGGCGATCGCGGCCTCGTCGAGCAGGTGATCGAGCTCGGCCAGTGTGCCGGCGTCGAGCGCGAGGTCGCCCGCCACAGCGTTCGAGCGCACGTGGCTGGGGTTGCGGCTGCCTGCGATGGCACTCGTGACCCCCGGCTGATGCACGTTCCAGGCCAAGGCGAGTTGCGCCAACGTGGAGCCGACCCGCGCAGCGATGGGCCGGAGCCTCTCGACGACCGCAAGCACCTCGGGAAGAACGTCGTGGGCGAACAGGTTGAGCTCGCCGGGATCGTCGGGTTCATTGCTGGTGGCCCGCCAGTCACCCTCGGCGTACGTGGTTCCGGCATCGATCGCGCCCGTGAGTAGTCCGTACCCGAGGGGGCCGTAGCTCACGACCCCCGTGCCCTGCTCGCCGCACCAGGCGATGAGGTCGGCCTGACGGCGATCGAGCATCGAGAATTCCGGTTGCAGGGAATCGACGTGCCGTATCGGCTCGCAGCGCTCGATCGAGCTCTGATCGAAGTTCGATACCCCGAGGAAGCGGACCTTGCCCGCCTCTTGCAGCTCGGCCATCGCGCCCCACGATTCCTCCACCGGCGTGCCGATCTCGTCGGGCCAGTGGAGCTGGTAGAGGTCGATGGCTTCGACGCCGAGCCTCGAGAGCGATGCCTCGCAGGCCTTCCGGATCTGCTCGGGTCGGAAGCCGGAACCCTCGGGTTCGGGAGCGACCTTCGAGGCGACGACGACCTCGTCGTGCCGGCCTGCGATCGCGCGTCCCACGAGCGACTCCGAAACCCCGTCGCCGTAGACCTCGGCGGTGTCGATCCAGTTGACGCCGGCGTCGAGGGCGGCCCGCATCGCGTCGATCACGGCCTCGTCGGATCCGTTCGGCCCCCATGCCGTGCCGCCCGCTTCCCACGAGCCGTAGCCGATGACGGAGAGTTCAGGTCCCTGCGATCCCAGTCGATGTGTCCTCATGTTGTGAATCTACCGTTCCGGCGTCATCGCTCGCCCGGGACGGCAGTACCCTGGTGGGACAGTCCCGTTGCACCAGGTGACGACCCGAAGGGAGCATCGGTCGCCGCACGACCCGCAGCCCATGACCAAGACCGTCGAAGAGAAAGAGCGCGTCGTCATACGGTTCGCGGGGGACTCCGGCGACGGCATGCAGCTCACGGGAGACCGCTTCACATCGGCCACTGCCGTGCTCGGCAACGACCTGGCGACGCTTCCCGACTTCCCTGCGGAGATCAGAGCGCCTGCGGGCACCGTGCACGGGGTCTCGGCCTTCCAGATCCAGTTCGCATCGAGCGACATCACGACTCCGGGTGACCACGCAGACGTGCTGATCGCCATGAACCCTGCCGCGTTGAAGGCCGACCTCGAGAAGGTGGGCCGGGGCGGCACGGTGATCGTGAACGAGGACGCCTTCACCCAACGCAACATCGAGAAGGCGGGCTACGCGGCCGACCCGACCGCCGACGGCACCCTCGACGGATTCCAGCTCTTCAAGGTGCCGATGACGTCGATCACCGTGCGAGCGACCGAGGGCATCGGCATCGGCAAGAAGGAAGCCGAACGCGCGAAGAACATGTTCGCGCTGGGCCTCGTGTCGTGGATGTTCGGTCGCCCGACCGAGACGACGCTCAACTGGCTCGAGCGCAAGTTCGGTGGCAAACAGGAGATCTACGACGCAAATGTCGCGGCGTTCAAGGCCGGCTACAACTTCGGTGAGACGACGGAGCTGTTCGCACACTCGTACTCGATCGCGGCAGCGCCAGTCGAACCCGGCACCTACCGAAACGTCGCGGGGTCGACCGCGCTGTCGTGGGGATTGATCGCGGCGTCGCAGCGCAGCGGCCTGCCGCTGTTCTATGCGAGCTACCCGATCACGCCGGCCTCGGAGCTGTTGCACGAGCTCTCGCGGCACAAGAACTTCGGCGTCATCACCCTGCAGGCCGAGGATGAGATCGCGGCCGCCAACGCGGCGCTCGGCGCCGCGTTCGCCGGGCATCTGGCAGTGACCGGCACGAGCGGACCCGGGATGGATCTCAAGGCCGAGACCCTCGGCCTCGCGGTGATCATGGAGCTCCCGATGGTCGTCGTCGACGTGCAGCGGGGAGGACCTTCGACGGGCCTTCCGACCAAGACCGAACAAGGAGACCTGCTGCTCGCGATGTTCGGGCGCCACGGCGAGAGCCCGATGCCGATCGTCGCTCCTTCGTCGCCCGCCGACTGCTTCGCGGTAGCCCTGGAAGCGGCGCGCATCGCGGTGCGATACCGCACGCCGGTGATCGTGCTCTCCGACACATTCTTGTCGAACTCGTCCGAACCATGGCGTGTGCCGGAGGTCGATGACCTGCCGGTGATCGACCCGAACTTCGCGACCGCCAACGGTGAGGGGTTCCTGCCGTACGCGCGCGACGACCGGCTCGCGCGGCCGTGGGCCGTGCCCGGCTCACCGGGCCTCGTGCATCGCATCGGTGGCCTGGAGCGCGAGGATCTCACCGGGAACATCAGCTACGAGCCCGAGAACCACGAGCACATGACGCATCTGCGCCAGGCCAAGGTCGATGGCGTCGCTGCCGATATCGCTCCGATCGAGGTCGACGACCCGTCGGGCGATGCCGAGCTGCTCGTGCTGGGATGGGGTTCGTCGCTCGGCACGATCCGGGCGGCGGCCAGCCGTATCAGGCAAGGCGGAGGGTCGGTCGCGACCGCGCACATCCGCCACCTGAACCCATTCCCACCGAACATCGGCGAAGTCGTGAATGCCTATGACAAGGTGCTGATCCCCGAGATGAACCTCGGACAGCTTGCCCTGTTGATCAGGGCGAAGTTCCTGGTCGACGTGAAGAGCTTCACCAAGGTGCAAGGTCTCCCGATCTTCGCGGAGGAGCTCGAACGTGAGATCACGAGGGTGCTCGATGAGTGACGTGAACGGACCGCAGGGCGGCGCCGAGTCGATCGACGACGGCAACGGCGGCGTCGCCACGCTCGCGAAGAAGGACTTCACCTCCGACCAGGAAGTGCGGTGGTGTCCGGGCTGCGGCGACTACGCGATCCTGTCGACCGTGCAGGCCTTCATGCCCGAGCTCGGCATCGAGCCGCACAAGACGGTGTTCGTGAGCGGCATCGGCTGCAGCGGGCGGTTCACCTACTACATGGACACCTACGGGGTGCACGGTATCCACGGGCGCGCGCCGGCGATCGCCACGGGCATCGCGACCGCGAATCCGGACCTCAGCGTGTGGGTCGTGACCGGCGACGGCGACGGCCTCTCGATCGGCGGCAATCACCTGATCCACGCGCTCAGGCGCAACGTGAACATCAAGATCCTGCTGTTCAACAACCAGATCTACGGGCTCACCAAGGGCCAGTACTCGCCGACGAGCGAGGAAGGCAAGGTCACGAAGTCGACGCCCTTCGGCTCGGTCGACCACCCGTTCAACCCGATCGCGGTTGCGCTCGGCGCCGAAGCCTCGTTCGTCGCCCGCACGATCGACAACGACCGTCAGCACCTGAGCGAGGTGCTACGCCAAGCGGCCGCGCACCGAGGTACAGCGTTCGTCGAGATCTATCAGAACTGCAACGTGTTCAACGATGGCGCCTTCGACCTGCTGCGCGAGAAGTCGCAGGGGGTCCACCACCAGATCAGGCTGGTCGACGGCGAGCCGATCGTGTTCGACCAAGGTGCGAAGTGCGTGATCGTGGGAGACAACGGAAGGCTGCAGGTCCGGCCAACCGACGACGTCGACGCCGATCGCATCGTCGTGCACCAGGCCGGTGGACGTCCGTCATTGCCGTTCGGGTTGGCGCATCTCTCGCTCGGGCCGCACGAGGCCACATGCTTCGGGGTGTTCCGCAACTTCGATCGTCCGGTGTTCGGAGAGGCGATGCATGCGCAACTGCGCAGCGCTGAGGAGCGGCTGGGCAAGGGCGACCTCGGCAAGCTGCTGCATGGCGGCGATACCTGGACGGTGAGCCAGAGCAGCAGCGCCGACTGAGCGCTCGGGCTCTCGTGTTCCTCAGTCGGGCGGGCGATGGAACTGCGCCAGTGCGTCTTCGGAGAGCACGGCGACCTCGCGGAGCTCGCCGACGAGGCCGGGCAGCACCTCGAGCAGCGCGTCGACCTCGGCCTCTGTGCTTCCCGGTCCCAACCCGATCCGGAAGCTGCTGACGCCGGGATGCCCGATGTGTTCGAGCACCGGCGATGCATCTCCCGGTTGCCCGGAGCAGAGGGAGCCGGCAGCGATCCGGATGCCGCGATCGTCGAGCGCCATCATGAGTGTCGGTGCGTCGAGACCTTCGACGCTGAAGCAGACGAGATGAGGCGTGCGATGGGTCGGATGTCCGTGCACCGTCGCGCCGGGCACGGTCTCGCCGATGCGATCACGGAGCCGCGCCGTGAGTGCCCACTGGGTCGCAGCGGTATCGCCCATCGTCGCGAGCGATGCCCGAAGGGCGGCTGCCATGGCGGCGATGCCGGGCGTGTTCTCCATGCCGGACCGCCGCTTGCGTTCCCGGTCGTCGCCGCACGGATAGGCGGTCACACCCACACCCCGGCGCACGTAGAGCGCACCTACTCCCGGTGGTCCGCCGAACTTGTGCGCGGAGAGTGACAGTAGATCCACGCCGAGCGCTTCCGCGTCGACCGGCAGTCGCCCCACCGTCTGGCAGGCGTCGGTGTGGAAGCGCACCCTCGCTTCGTGGGCAAGGCGGGCGGCCTCTGCGATCTGCTGGATCGTGCCGAGCTCGTGATTGGCGTGCTGCACGCTCGCCAGCAAGGTGCCGGGCTTGCGGACTTCTTCGGCGTAGCGATCGAGGTCGATGCGCCCGACATCATCGACGGGAACCTCGATCACTTCGAAACCGTCGCTCTGCAGCGCGTGACCGACCCCTCCGACGGCCGGGTGCTCGACCGTTCCCACCACGATGCGGGTGCCGAGCTCCCTGATCGCCCGAACGCCTCCCCAGATCGCGAGGGCGACCGACTCGGTCCCCCCCGAGGTGAAGACGATCTCGTCGGGTTGCGCACCGACCGCTGTCGCCACCGTCTCGCGGGAGTCGTCGAGCACGGCTCGCGCGGCGCGCCCGGGCGCGTGGATGTGGAGAGGGTCGCCGAAGGTGTCGATCGCACCGACGAGCGCCGCGCGAGCCTCGGGAAGCATCGGCGTCGCAGACGCGCCGTCGAGGTAGATGCCGACGGTCATGACCGTCGGGTGGCGAGCGCCGGTCCGAACCACCCGTGCGCCAGCGCCACCTTGCCCCTGTTCTCCAAGACCGCCACCTCCGAAGGAACAGGCCCCGACCGACTCGGTCCGACCCGGCCGATCGAGAGCCAGTCGGGGAGCCTATAAGGTGCCCACGAGGCAGGCAAAGGCTCGCGGGGAACCGGTAGCATCAACGCATGGACGTGCTCCTCGTGTCGCCCGATCCGGCTTCGCGTGAGCTGACGGCGCTCGCCGTTCGCAGCGTCGAGAGGGCGATCGGCAGCGAGCTCAGGTTCCGCGCGGCAGCCAACGGCGAGCTGGGCATCGCGGCCGCCCAGCGAGAACGGCCCGACATCATCGTGGCCGACGAGATCGCCTCGAGGGCCGGCGCGTTCGCGCTGGCCAAGGGGCTCCGCGATGATGTCGTTCCATACGAGGGCGTGATCGTGATCTTGCTGGAACGAAAGCACGACGCGTGGCTCGCGAGGTGGTCGGGGGCAGACGCGTGGTTCGTGAAGCCGGTCGATCCGTTCGAGCTCGCCGACCGTCTGCTGGAGCTCGTGAGCGAGAAGGAGAGCGCGTGAAGATCAAGGGCATCGACAAGCGCAGCGGCCGGGAGTTCTTGGTCGAGCAGGTGATCGACGGCGGGGGCGCATCGCCGTGGGACGGACGTCCGTACAGCGCGGACTATGCCGTGACCCTCGTGAACGCGCTGCGAGATGCGGAGGATGCGGGCTCGAAGCTGGAGGAGGCGCTCGAGCAGATCGCCGACCTCACGCCCGGGTTCACGATCGACCAGAGCTCAGTGCTGGGTCCGCTCACGCGGCAGATGTCGCGCCTCGATCAGAACCTCGTCCAGCACGGTTGAGGCATGAACAGATGAGCACCGATGCGAACGGATTCGCGGTCGAGCTCCACGAGCACGACTCAGGGTGGCGTGTGGAGATCGTGAGCCCGTCGGGTGAGGTGGTTTCCGAGCGGGCCTGCCGCGATCATTCCGAGGCGCGTGCGTACGCATCGACCGTGCGTCAGCACGCCTACTGGCTCTCGCCCGAGCGGTTCCGTGAGTACTACCGTCTCTAGCGCTATGGGGTTCAACTACCAGCAACCGGGCAAGGTGAAGAAGGCCGATGTCGCCATCTTCATCGGCGCGCTGGTCGTGATCGCGGCCCTCGTGATCTGGGCGATCTGGTCACCGTGACGCCGAGCGACCTCGCCTCGCTCGACTTCTGCTACCTCACGACGACCGGCCGCATGACCGGCAACCCGCACCGCATCGAGATCTGGTTCGTGCTCGCCGAGCAGACGGTCTTCCTGATGGCGGGCGATCGTGATCGAAGCGACTGGGTGCGGAACCTGATGGTCACGCCGGAGGTCGAGCTCGAGCTCGGAGATCGCAAGCGAACCACTCGCGCCCGAGTGGTCGACGACGCCACAGAGGAAGACTCGCTCGCCCGCCGTCTCATGCTGGAGAAGTACGCGACCCGTGATGGCGGCGATCTCAGCACCTGGGGCCGCACCGCACTCGTCGTCGCGGTCGACTGGCCGGTGGGCGTGAGCTACACGTCGCTGATCTGAGGGTGGTCAGCCTTCATCGAAGCCGAGTGAGAAGAGCCGATCGAGATCGTGCTTCGAGTACACCTGGAAGCTGATCAGGGTCTCGGTACGCTCGACGCCGCCGACCTTGGAGATGCCTCCGGGGATGACACTCGCGAGCTGGTCGTGCGACGGGACCCTCACGATCGCGATCAGGTCGAACTCTCCCGCCACGGAGTAGACCTCGCTCACGCCGTCGATCTCGGTGATCGCGCGCGCGGCTTCGGCGATCTCGTCGATCTCGCACTGGATCAGCACCACTGCGTGGACCGCGGTCATACTTCCGGCTCCTCTCGGGTCCCCTGCGACGTCGACATCATGCGCGTTCCAGCGCGACCGCGAGGCCTTGACCGCCCGAGATGCAGAGGGTTGCCAAACCCAGGGACAGGTCGCGCGCCCGCATCTCGTACGCGAGTGCCAAGATGATGCGAGCGCCGCTCATGCCGATCGGATGTCCGAGCGCGATGCCGCCGCCGTTCACGTTGAGGCGGTCACGGTCGAACTTGAGCTCCCGCTCGCACGCGATCACCTGCGCCGCGAAGGCCTCGTTGATCTCGATCAGGTCGAAGTCGTCGATCGTGCACCCGAGACGGTCCATGGCCTTCTTGGTGGCTGGCACCGGTCCGATGCCCATGATCTCGGGGGGTACGCCCGCCCACGACATCGCAACGATCGCCGCGAGCGGCTCGCGCCCCTCGGACCTGGCGCGCGACTCGCTCATGAGCACCAGGGCCGCGGCGCCGTCGGTGAGCCCGCTCGAGTTGCCTGCCGTGACGCTTCCGCCTTCTCTGAACACAGGCGAAAGCTTCGCGAGCGATCCCATCGAGGCGTCGGGGCGGGGATGTTCATCGTCGTCGACGGTCACGGTCTGACGCCCGAGGGTCGCCTCGACCGGAAACATCTCCGCTGCCCGGCGCTCGACCCCCGTCTGCGCAGCGCGTTGTGAGCGCAGCGCGAACTCGTCCTGTTCCTGGCGAGAGATCGCGTACATGTCGACGAGGTTCTCGGCCGTCTCGCCCATGATCAGCCCGCAGAGCGGATCGAGGAGCCCGTCACGATACATCGCGTCGACGGCCTCCGTGTTGCCCAGCCGATGCCCGAGGCGCAGATCGGGAAGCAGGTATGGCACCCGCGTCATGTTCTCGATGCCGCCGACGAGCACGACCCCACCTTCGCCGAGCATGATCAGTTGGGCGCCGAGCTGGACCGCTTTCATGCCGGAGCCGCAGGCGATGTTCACGTTGTAAGCGCCCACCTCCTTCGGCACGTCGGCGCGCATGCTCACCTGGCGGCCGGTATTCGGGCCGTTGCCGGCCTGCCGCGCGTGACCGATGATGGTCTGCTCGACGAGTTCGGCCTCGACTCCGGCGCGACGGAGGGCTTCACGAGCCGCGAGCTCGCCGAGTTGCACCGCGGGGGTCTCGGCGAAGGATCCGAGGAATCTCCCGATCGGGGTGCGGGCCCCTTCGACGATGACCGCTCGTTCCATGTCGCCAGTCTAATGGCGGGCTCGGCGGTCCTTCCGTGGATCCGAGGAAGCGCCGCGCACACGGGCGAGCACCCGGGCCAGCGTCGCGCCGCCCTCGACCGGCTCGGCGGGCGGGAGATCGCACCCGTCGACCCGCGGTCGGTGCTTCGCGATCCACGACCGCACCGCCGCAAGCTCTTCGGCTCGTTCGCGAGGACACGGCACGGCGAGCGCCTCCGCGTCGGAGCCGGAGTGCGCGCACACGAGCGAGCCGCGGTCGAATCGGAGCACCTGATCGTCGTCGTGGCGCAGGGCAAGGCTGCCCGCGCCGATCAGCCAAGCGTCGGATCGCGATCGTCGCAAACCCTCGGCGAGCGCGTGGAGGCGGTCACGGATCGAGGCGGCTTCCTCGAAACGCTCGGCGTCGGCCAGGGTGGACATGCGGCGTTCGAGCGCTTCGAGGAGCTCGCCTGGGCCGGTGCTCAGGGAGGAGGCGAGCGACCGGACGAGCTCTCCGTAGCGTTCGGGATCGGTCCGTCCGTCGCAGGGGGCGACGCACCGGCCCATGTCGGCCAGAGCGCAGGGTGCGAACCGGGTGGCAACGCCCATCGACGCCGTGCAGCGGCGGATCGGCACGGTCTCCTCGAGGGCTTCCTTCGCGAGCCGCGCCTGCGCGGACCCGGCGAACGGACCGAGGTACACCCGGCCGTCACGGGCGTCGGCCGCGCGAACGATCCTGATGCGAGGCCATGCTTCGGACGGATCGAGAGCGAGGTACGCGCCACGGCGCCAGGTCTTGCCTCGCCGGTTGTACTTCGGCTCGTGTCGGAAGATGAGGCGCGCTTCGACGACGAGGGCCTCGAGCTCGCCCCAGCAGCGGATGCCTTCGACCGAGTGGACCTCCTCGAGCATGCTCGCGATCCTCTTGCGCTCGTCTCCGTAGAAGTACGATTTCACGCGCGCTCGAAGGTCGTTGGCCTTGCCCACGTAGAGCACCTGGCCGTGACGGCCACGGAACAGGTACACCCCGGGTGCGTGCGGCAGATCGTCGGCGAGCCGGATCTTGCCGAAGTTCGGGCGCCCTCGGGCTCGTACCGCCGCCGCGAGATCGCCCATCGTGACGATGCCCAGGCGGCCTCCGCAGTCGAGGAGCCCGTGCAGCACCTCGGCGCACGCCTCTGCGTCGTCGAGCGCGCGATGGGTCGGCTTGGCCCGCGTGCGGAAGTAGTTCGCGAGCGTCTGCAGCTTCACGTTCGGGACGTCGGGCCAGACCACTCGGCGGGCGAGGCGGGCCGTGCAGACGGGCGGGCCCGAGAGCGACGGATAGCCGAGCGCGTCGCAGCTCGCTCCGAGGAAGCCGAAGTCGAACCTGGCGTTGTGCGCGACGAAGACCGACCCGCGGAAGAACTCGAGGAAGGCCGGAAGCACCTGCTCGATCGACGGCTCGGACGACACGAGCCGGTCGTCGATGCCGGTGAGGTGCGCGACGTACGGGGGGATCGGCCGATACGGGTTCACGAGGCTCTGGAACGAGCCCAGTCGTTCGCCTCCCCGGTACTTCACCGCGCCGATCTCGGTGATCGCGTCGTCTGTGGGCGAGCCACCGGTGGTCTCGAGGTCGACGACGCAGAAGGTGACCTCGGACAGGGGCACTCCGAGCTCGAGGGTGGTCTGGACGGGGAGCGCGGCAGGGGAAGCCATCGGCACATGGTGACGGGCCTCACTGACACGTCGAGGGCCGTCGCGACGTCGAGCAGATCGGGAGCGAGGCCGGCTGTTCGAGGTTCAGGCGACGCGCCGCTGGATGCGACGGCGTTGCTGCTCGGTGAGTCCCCCCCACACGCCGTAGCGCTCACCGTTCTTCAACGCCCAGGCAAGGCACTCTTCCTTGATGCGGCAGGCGCTGCAGAACATGAGAGCCGGGCCGGCTTCCTCTTCGGAGACCGGGAAGAAGATGTCGGGATCGACCCCGAAGCAAGCGGCTCGTTCCTGCCAGAAGTCGGGGGGGGCGGGATTGGGCGGCAGGATGCTGAAGTCGATGTTCGGGAAGCGCTCGATCCTCACCGTTCGTTACCCCCTCGAAGCGTGCCCGCGACCTCGCGTTCGCGCCGCAGACTCGATTCATATCAGAGGCGGAGGCGTCAACGGAAGGGCCGTATGTATGCATCCTCTGATACGACGACCGTGGGACACGAAACCACCCGAACGGGCTAGCCCGAGAGGGGGACTGGCACGAGCTCGGCGCCGGCCGGATCGAAGAGCGGTCCGGCGCGGGCAGCCCACCTCACCGAGGCGAGCAGCACCGCATCGCCCCGTTCGCCGATCGCGGCGCTCGTGACGATGCCGACTCGGTCGCCGGCATCGTTCATCACGCCGTCCGCCTGGGCCGGAGCACCGGAAGACATGAGATGGAGCAGCACACGCGGCGGATGGCCCATGTTGCGGACGCGGGCGACCGATTCCTGCCCCAGGAAGCACCCCTTCGCGATGTCGATCGTGGTCTCCAGGCCGGCTTCGGCCGGGATCGACGTTCGATCGAAATCGAAGCCCATGCGTGCTCGCCCCTCGCGGATGCGCCAGACCTCGGCCGTCCGCGCGCTCACGGTGACGTGACCGTCCCTCGGCTCGGACGCCGCCCCGGCGTCGGTCAGCACGTCGTGACCGGCGCCGAGGGTCGAAGGGGTGAACCCGAGGGGGCCGTGGCCGCCGAGCGATACGAGCCCGTGCTGGGCGGTCAGGTCGGCGAGTCGCACATCAGCTGAAAGCACGTACGGGGCGAGGGCATCTCCGATGTGGTCGGGCTGGTCGGGCGCTTGGAACATCCAGAACCCGTCGTGGTCGCAGGCCACCTGCAGATCCGCCCTGATGTGACCCGTCGGGTCGAGCAAGAGCGATCGCCTCGCCCGACCCGCTGTGAGCGTGGCGACATCGGTCGTGACGAGATCGTTGAGCCAGCGCCGGGCCTCGCTTCCGTGCACCCGCACCTTGCGGTAGTGGGAGAGGTCGACGGCCGCACGTCCGGAGGCCATGGCGTCGAGCTCGTCGGTCGGAGCGGTGAGCGGCGGCATCGCTCTGCCAGGATATCGGCGCCGTGGACGTGCCTCGCACATTGCTCGTGACCAACGACTTCCCTCCTCGGGTGGGTGGCATCGAACGGATGCTGGAGGCGCTCGTGAAGCAACTGCCGGCGGATCGGATCGCCGTGTTCTGCTCCGGACACGACCGGGCCGAGGCGTTCGATGTGGCCGCGCCCTACCGCGTGCTCCGTCAGCGGGAACGATTCCTGTGGCCGAGCCCGGAGATGGGCGATCGGATCGAGGCAGCCGCCGGCGAGACCGGGTCGCAGGTGGTGTTGTTCGGCGCGATGTACCCGCTCGCGATGCTCGGACCACGGCTCGGGCGCAAGGGCCTCCCCTATCTCTCCGCGGCGCACGGCTTCGAATACTGGCTGTCGATCGCCCCGGGAACCCACGCCGCGATGCGATACGCCTCCTCGCGGGCCGCGCGGGTCTTCGTCTGCAGCACATTCATCGCACGGACCGTGCGAACCGCCGTGCCACGGCCCGTGCCCGTCTCGGTCCTGCACCTGGGAGCCGATATCGAGATGTTCCGACCGGACCTTCCGACCGAGGATCTCCGTGAGCGTCACGACCTCGGTGACCGGCCCCTCGTCGTCTGCGTGAGTCGGCTGGTCAGGCGCAAGGGTCAGGACGTGCTGATCCGGGGGATGGAACGTGTCCGCCGCCGGGTGCCGGACGCGACGTTGGTGATCGTCGGAGGAGGGCCGTACGAGGATCGGCTGCGGCTGATGGCCGCCGATGCGCCACGAGGCTCTGTCGTGTTCACCGGTCAGGTGTCGGAACTGGATCTCCCTCGGTACTACGTCCTGGGCGACGTCTTCGCGATGCCCTGCCGAACACGTCTCGCGGGTCTCGAGGTGGAGGGGTGGGGTAACGTGTTCATCGAGGCGGCCGCGTGCGCGAGGCCCGTCGTCGTCGGGGACTCGGGGGGTGCGCGTGAGGCCCTTGTCGACGGTGAGACCGGCTTGCTCGTCGATGGCGCCCAGGTGCAGGAGGTCGCCGACGCCGTCGCGACTCTCCTTTCCGATCGGGATCTGGCCCGTTCGATGGGACGTGCAGGCCGCGAGCGGGTGGAGCGTGAGCTCACGTGGTCGGCGGTCGCCCGCACGCTTGGGCAGTGGCTCCAGGAAGCAGCGAGCTGACTTCGAGCTTGGTCCGACCGGGCCGCACCCGGGGGTACCCTGGGCAGATGCAGATCGGACCTACGGGTGGCGAGCGACGCTGCCCTGATTGCGGCGCCCTCGCTGCCCCCGACGCGGAATGGTGCGGCCAATGCCTGCGTTCGCTCGCCGAGCCCGAGCCCGAGCCCGAGCCCGAGCCAAGCGACTGGTCCAGTGGTGGTGACGACGAGCGCGCAGATCACCGAGCCCGGCCGGTCTGCGGCGTCGGCTGACCCACCCTCCGGACGCGACGGGGCACCGCCTGCTCCTACCTGGCCCTGTCCCGCGTGCGGCAACACGAACGCCCTCGAGCTCGATGCGTGCGCTGTGTGCGGCACGACCTTCGCTTCGCTCATGCGGCAGGACGAGGCGCCTCCGCGGGTCCATCCGAAGGACGCCCTCTCGGCATCGCTGCTCTTCCCGGGACTCGGCCATCGCAAGGTCGGCCGGGGGCTCGACGGTCTCGCTCGCGGCGTGCTGTTCGTCGTGCTGACCGCCATGGCGGCGACGGTCTTCGTCTCCGGCGTCGGCTCCGCGTCGACGTTCGGAGTCTTCGCGCTCTTCCTCGGAGCGGCTCTGCTGGTGTACTTCGGATCGGCGTGGGAGGCCTACCATATGGCCGATGGCGGCCGGGCGATCGTCTCGTCGCGAGCGCTGCTCTGGGCCACGGTCGCCGTGATCCTGGCGTCGGTGATGATGCTGGCGCTGAGCGTCGTGACGTTTTCCAACCGCTAGGATTCTCACTCGATGGAGCACGCCGAAGGTTCGATCCTCATCGACGCGCCCCTCGAAGACGTCATGGAAGTCGTCGAGGACTTCGAGTCCTACACCGAGTGGGCAGATGTCCGCAGCGTCGACGTTCGCAAGCGGGGCGAGGGTGGACGCGCGACCGAGGTTGCGTTCGAGGTCGACGTGCCCGTGCTCGGCAAGGCCTCGTACACGTTGAGTTACCGGTACGCGCCAGGTGATACGGGGCTGTCGTGGACGACGTCGGAGGCCCGAGGGGCGATCCGCGATATCAGGGGCGAGTACCTGCTCCACGAGCTCGCGGAATCCGAGACGAAGGTCACGTACCGGCTCGGTGTCGAGCTCGGCGTGCTCGTGCCCGGCTTCCTGCGGAGCGAAGGGGCCAAGCGTGTGATCGAGAACGCGCTCGAGAAGCTGAAGCGCCGGGTGGAGATGGGCTGACGCGGAGCGCGCGCCGGTCGATCCCTCGCACCGTCTAAGCTGACCGCATGCGGGTCGTGCTGTTCACTGGCAAGGGCGGGGTCGGCAAGACCACGGTGGCCGCGGCAACGGCTGTCCGGGCGGCCCAGACCGGGCACCGGACGCTGGTCATGTCGACCGATCCGGCACACTCGCTCGCCGACTCGTTCGAGGTCGAGATCGCGTCATCGCCGGCCGAGATCATCCCCGACCTGTGGGCCGTGCAGATCGACGCGCAAGAGCGGCTCGAGGACAACTGGCGAGAGATCCAGGACTACTTCATCCAGCTCATGAATTGGGCCGGCACCGAGACGATCCAGGCAGAGGAGCTCACGGTGATCCCCGGCCTCGACGAGATCTTCGCCTTGATCGATGTGAAGACGCACGTCGAGAGCGGCGCCTACGACATGCTCGTCGTCGATTGCGCACCGACGGCGGAGACCCTCCGCCTGCTCTCGCTTCCGGAGATCATGAACTGGTACATCGAGCGGATCTTCCCCGTGGAGCGGCGCATCGTGAAGACCGTCCGCCCGATGCTTTCCAGGATGACCTCGCTGCCGATCGCCGGCGACCAGGTGTTCGCAGCCGTGGAACGGCTGCACCGCAACCTCGATGCCGTGAAGCAGATCCTCACCGACGAGCAGACGTCGTCCGTGCGCCTCGTCGTGAACCCCGAGAAGATGGTGATCTCCGAGGCCCGCCGCACCTACACCTATCTCGGACTGTTCGGCTATCGAGTCGATGCCGTGGTCGTGAACCGCATCCTGCCCGACGAGGTGAACGACCCCTACTTCGGCAAGTGGAAGGACATCCAGGCCGAGCATCTCGCCACCGTGCACGAGTCGTTCGAGCCTGTGCCGATCCTCGAGGTGCGGTTGTTCGATCGCGAGATGGTGGGCGTGCCGCTACTCGGCGAGATGGGCACCGAGGTCTACGGCGAGCTCGATGTCACGGCGGTGCTGCACCATGACGACCCGATCCGGGTACGCAAGCGCTTCGGGCAGACCGGCAGCTACGTGCTGTCGATGCGGCTCCCATTCGTCTCCCGCGACGACATGGACATCCACCGCCGAGGCGAGGAGTTGTACGTGCGGGTGGGTTCCTACAAGCGGAACCTGATCTTGCCTCAGACGCTGAAGCGCTTGGTCGTGCGGGAGGCGAACTTCGCGGGCGATCACCTGGAGATCGTGTTCGGCAAGCCGCTCCCGGGGGACCAGGAGGTTCCGTCGGCTCCGTGACCGAACCGGGGCCGGCGATCGGCATCGACGTCGGGGGCACGAAGACCGCCGCCCTGTTGGTCGATCGAGACGGCACGGTGCTCGGGCGCGAGGTGCGTTCCACTCCTGCCGACGACGAGCGCGCGACGCTCGCGACCATGGTCGAGGCAGCTCGCGCGGTCGCCGGCGCGGGTCCGGCGGCCGTGGGGGTCGGCATCGCGGCCGCCGGCATGGTCGATCGCAACGGCAGGCTTCGGTATGCGCCCAACCTTTCCTGGCGCGACGTCCCACTCGCGACTCACCTCGGAGGCGAGCTCGGACTGACGGCCGTCGCCGACAACGACGTCAATGCAGCGGCCTGGGGGAAGTACCTCCACGGCGCGGGCCAGGGTGCGCGCAACCTGCTGATGGTGAGCGTGGGCACGGGCATCGGGGGAGGCATCGTCCTCGATGGACGCCTCTACCGCGGTGCGAACGGATTCGCGGGTGAGATCGGGCACGTCGTCGTCGATCCCATGGGCCCGCGGTGCGGCTGTGGGAACCGCGGATGCTGGGAACAGCTCGCCAGCGGAACCGCGATCACTCGAGCGGGCCGCCGCGCCGCCGTGCGCCATCCGCACTCCTCGCTCTTGGAGCGCGCAGGGGGCGACCCGCAAGCGGTCACCGGCGACGTGGTGACCGAGGCAGCTCGCGAGGGCGACACCGTGAGCAGGGGCATCTTCGTCGAGGTGGGCCACAGGCTCGGCGTGGGGATGGCGGGATTCGTGAACGTCATCGACCCCGACCTCATCGTGGTCGGGGGCGGCGCGTCGGAGGCAGGTGACCTGCTGCTCGCGCCGGCCCGCGACGCGTACCGGCGCTCGGTCGAGGGCGTCGACCACCGGCCGGACGTGCCGATCGTGCAGGCCGCGCTCGGTGGCGACTCGGGCGCGATCGGGGCGGCCGCCCTGGTGTTCGATCAGATCGAGCGGGGCACGACGTGAAGCTGGGTGTCTCACTCCCGGTGTTCACCGACGACCCGGCGAAACCGCTCGCCGTCGCGGCGAGGGCGCGGGAGCTCGGTATCGACGGGGTCTTCGCTCCCGACCATCTGTTCCCGCCGGTCTTCTATCCGCCGAGCGGGCCCGGCCGCCCTGCACTCGAGGTCTTCTCGGTGCTCTCGGCAGTTGCAGCGCGTGAGCCCGGGCTGCACGTGGGAACGCTCGTGACCCGCGTCTCGCTGCGTGCGCCCGGCATCCTGGCCAAGCAGGCCGCCGCACTCGACGCGATGTCGCACGGGCGCGCGATCCTGGGCATCGGCACCGGCGACCGTGCCTCGGCCGAGGAGCACGAGCGGTTCGGATTCCCGTATCCGCCGGCGGCCGAGCGTGTCGCTGCGCTCGAGGAGACCGCCGAGGCGTTGCATGCCCTGTTCGGCGGCCGATCGTGGCCTGGTGGGGCCCACGTGCCGGCGCTGACCGGCCCCCTGTTGCCGCCGGGCGCGCCCGCGATCTGGGTGGGGGGTCTCTCCGAGGCGGTGATCGCAGTTGCAGCACGGGTCGCGGATGCGTGGAACGGCTGGGGGCTCAGCGTCGAAGACTTCGGGGCGCGCGCGGCAACGCTGCGAAAGCTCTCTCACGGAAGGGTGGTGGCACCGACGTGGGCAGGCATCGCCCTCGTCGGCGAGGACCGCGCCGACATCGACCGGCTCCTCGCCCGAAGGGAGGAGCGCGGCTTGCCCCTCGACGGGGTGTGGGCAGGCATCGCCTCGGAATGGGGGAGGTTCATCGAGAAGCTTCGCGACGAGGGCGCGACCTGGTGCGTCGTGCTGCCCGCGGGGCCCCCCGATCGGCTCGACGTCATCGCGGCCGCGTCGCCCCGATGACGACGAGCGGCACCGAGCTGAGACGAGCGAAGCGCGACGTTCGACGAAGAGTCTTGGCCGAGCGCGACGCGATGCCCCCCGCCGAGCGGGCTCATCTCGCAGACGCCGCGACGGAGCGCTTCCTTGGGCTTCCGGAGGTGAGCCGCGCCAAGATCGTGCTCGCGTTCTGGTCGTTCGGATCTGAGCTCGCCACAGCGTCGCTGATCGCCGCGTTGCACGAGCGCGGGATCGTCGTGGCGCTTCCGCGCATCGTCGACGGAGACCTCGAGGCGAGGTCGTACCGACCGGGTGACCCGGTGACCCGAACCACCTTTGGGGCGTTCGAACCGGCGGCGGGGCGGGTGATCGACCCCGGCGACATCGACCTGATCGCGGTGCCAGCCGTCGCGTTCGATCGTGAGGGCCGACGTGTCGGCTACGGCGGGGGCTTCTACGATCGGTTCCTGGCGAAGACGCGCGGCGACGCTGCGAGGGTAGGCATCGCGTTCAGCGTGCAGCTCTCCCCACCCGGCCTACCGCTGCCCGCGGGCCACTTCGATCTGCGTGTGCACGTCGTGGTGACCGAGCTCGAGACCGTTCGTGTAGGAGCTTCGACTTGAACAACCGTTCAATCCTCTGGTAGAACCCGGGTCAGACGCCCGAGCGGACATCGGCGAGCGAGAGAGAGGCCGCGTGACTCAGAGCAGGCAGACGGCGTTCCACGAGATCACATCGACCAAGGCCGCAGGCTTCATGGAGGAGGCCGGCTGGCTCTGGGTCACCAACTACGGGGACATCGACGCCGAGTACCGAGCCGTTCGCGAAGGTGTGGGCATGTGGGATCTGTCGCCGCTGAACAAGTGGGAGTTCCGGGGCGACGAGGCGCTTGAGGCCGCACAGCGCGTGCACACGAACGACGTGCTCGGCATGCGCGACGGGCAGGTCCGCTACGGCGCGTTCGTCGACGAGGACGGGCTGGTCGTCGACGATGGCACCGTGTTCCGTCATTCCGCGGATCATCTGTGGGTCTGCACGAACGGGTTCGATCACGTGGACTACTTCGCGGACGCGACCAAAGGTCTCGAGGTCGAGATCACCTACATCGCGCCCGAGCTGCCGAGCCTGCAGATCCAGGGGCCGAAGAGCCGCGACCTGGTTCGCTCGATCGTCGCGGGCGCCGACGTCGACGACCTGCGCTACTTCACCTTCCTCCCCGAGCCGGTGACGGTGGGAGGAGCGCCCGTATGGCTCTCGCGCACGGGGTTTTCGGGCGAGCTGGGCTACGAGCTGTTCCTGCGCCCCGAGCACGCCGCGACGGTCTGGGAAGCCGTGGAGGCCGCGGGCGCCACGCCCTATGGGGTCGACATCATCGAGCCGGTCCGGGTCGAGACCGGCATGATCGTGACCGACTACGACTATGAACCGCATCAGCGGACCCCGTACGACCTGGGGCTCGATAGGGTCGTCGCGCTCGGCGGCGAAGGTGAGTTCATGGGCAAAGACCGGCTTCGGGCGGTCGCGGCCGACCCGCCCAACCGGTTCGTGACGATCCGGCTCGAAGGGGAGCAGCTCCCCGAGTACGGCGCCGCCGTGACGACCGATGGCGAGGGAGCCGGCGTGTTGACGAGTCCTGCGATGAGTCCTGTGCTCGGCGCACTCGGCCTCGCCATCCTGCCAACCGAGGCGGCCACCTCCGGTACGGAGGTTCACGTCGCGATGCCCGACGGCGCCGCGATCCGCGGCACCGTCGATGTGCTCTGCGTGCTCGATCCGAAGAAGGAACGCCCACGGGCTTAGAAGCGCTCGTGGCGAGACCGCACGATGCAACGAAACGAGGAGGAAACGGCATGACCGAGGACAAGCGCTCCCCGCTGCACGACTGGCACGTCGAGCACGGGGCAGATGTCGTCTGGGAAGACGGATACCCGTGGGCGATGCACGAGGGCGGCGACCCGTTGGCCGAGTACGAGGCCGTGCGGACCGCGACCGGCATCTGGGACCTCTACTCGACCTGCAAGTACGAGGTCACGGGAGCCGATGCGGCGCGCCTCATCCAGCGTCGCTTCACCAACGGAATCGACGGCATGCAGAGCGGTTCCGTTCGCTACGGCGCCTTCGTGAACGCCGACGGGCTGATGGTGGACGACGGCAACGTCTACAAGCTCGCCGATGACCATTTCCTTTTCATGATCAACACGGCCGGTCTCGAGGATTGGTTCCGCGAGACCGCCGATGGGCTCGACGCGACGATCGAGCACAAGACCGACGACTACGCGATGATCGCCGTGCAGGGCCCCACCTCCCCGCAGACGCTGCAGGGACTCACCGATCGCGATCTAGGTGACCTGAAGTACTTCCGGTTCTGGCCCGAGAAGACGACCGTCGCCGGCGCCGAGGCCTGGGTGTTGCGCACCGGCTTCAGCGGTGAGAAGGGCTACGAGATCGTCGTGGCACCAGGCGATGCCCGCCGGGTGTGGGATGCCTTGATCGGGGCGGGCGGAACTCCGTTCGGGCTCACCGCCATCGATCTCGCCCGCACGGAGATCGGACTCGTCATCATCGCTGTCGACTACAACCCGGGCGAGATCTCGCCGTGGGATCTGTCGATGGACCGGTTCATCAAGACCGACACGGAATGCGTCGGAGCCGACGCGCTCGCCGAGCGCGGCGCCAACCCGCCGAAGCGGTTCAAGACGTTGAAGATCGAAGGCGACGCGACGCCCGACTACGGTGCGTCAGTCACGAAGGACGGGCGTGAGGTGGGTGTCGTGACGTCTCCCGCGAAGTCGCCTCGTCTCGGCGTCATCGGGCTCGCGATCCTCGACGCCGACGCCGCAGTTGACGGCGAGAAGGTCGAAGTGGCGGTCGGGGGCGGCACCTCGCCAGCGACCGTCGAGGTGCTGTCGTTGCTCGACCCGAACAGGGAGCGTCCGCGGCGATAGCGTCGATCCGGACGTCGTTCGGATTCGCTCTCGCGGGCCCGGCCCTATGCTGGCCGGTCTATGGGTGACGAGCTGTACGGAGTGGTGCCGAACTTCAGCGAGGGCCGCCGCAAGGGTGTGATCGATGCGATCATCGCCGCGCTGCACGTGCCCGATGCCCGGGTCGTCTACGCCGAAGCCGATCCCGATCACAACCGGCTCGATACCACCGTGCTGGGCGGCGCCGACGCTGTGCGAGCGAGCGCTCTGGCCGGCGCCGCCGTCGCTGCGGAGTTGATCGACATGCGCGAGCACGAGGGTGGACATCCGCGCATGGGGGCCGTCGACGTGATCCCGTTCATGCCCGTGCGAGATGTGACCATCGACGACTGCGTGGAGATCGCGCGCTCGTTCGCGCAGGAGATCGCGACGGGGCTCGGGCTTCCCGTGTACCTGTACGATCGCGCGGCGCTCGTGCCCGAGCGGGCGTCGCTCGCCGAGGTGCGCAGGGGCGAGTACGAGGGACTCCGTGAGGCGGTCGCGAACGGGGAACGGCTTCCCGACTTCGGACCCCGCGAGATCGGCCGCGCGGGGGCGACGGCGATCGGTGCACGCAAGCCGCTCGTCGCCTTCAACGTGTATCTGGACGGCAGGGACGAAGCTGCCGCGAAGCAGATCGCGAAGACGGTGCGGGAGTCGGGAGGCGGATTGCCCGCCGTGCGTGCGATCGGGTTCGCGGTGCCCGAGCGCGGAGGGGTGGTGACCGTCTCGATGAACCTCGTCGACCACGAGGTGACCGGACTGCGTGCGGCATTCGACGAGATCGAGCGTCTCGCCGGCGAGCACGGCTTGGCGGTGACCGATTCCGAGATCGTGGGGCTCGTGCCTGCCTCGGCGTTGGGATCCGGTGATCCGGGGTATCTCCGGCTCAAGGGGTTCGACGAGGACCGCCAGGTCTTGGAACGCCTCGTCGAGGGTGATGCGCGAGCGAGTGAGGAAGGTCGACGATGAGTGACGAAGGGTTCGGCGCGATGTCGATGGACGGGTTCCTGGAATCGATGGGTTCGGGCGACCCGACACCGGGCGGGGGAGCGGCCGCTGCGATCGCCGCAGCGACCGGGGCTGCGTTGATCGCGATGGTCGGGCGTCTCACGCTCGGCAAGCCCGAGTTCCAAGATCTCGAGGAACGCATGCGGGCGCTCGTCGAGCGCGCCGACGAGGCACGCGCCGAGTTCCTTGCGATGGGCGACCGCGACGCCGAGGCTTTCGAGGAAGTCATGACCGCCTACCGCATGCCGAAGGATTCCGACGTGGAGAAGGCATCGCGAACCCAGGCGATCCAGCTTGGGCTCGAGCACGCTGCCGGGGTGCCGCTCGAGATCGCGCGCCGCGCGGTCGACCTCATGGAGCTCGCGGAGGACGCGACGGCGTTGGGCAACCCCAACGCGGCGAGCGACGGCATGACCGCAGCGGGCATGCTGGTCGCCGCGGTCATCGGCGCCCGCGCGAACGTCGAGATCAACGCATCGTCGCTGAAGGACGAGACCCGCCGTCAGGCGCTGCTCGATGAGGTGGCAGGCATCCGCGAGCGTGCCGAGGAGCTTCTCGAACAGTGCCGTACCGCGTTCGGCCTTCGACTCACTGCGTAGACTCGCAACCGTGCGCATCGACGCGATCGTGTTCGACTGCGAGGATGCCGCGCCGCTGGCGCGATTCTGGGCCGCCGCCCTCGGTTGGCAGGTCGCTCCGTACGACGCCCGGGAGCTCGAGCGCCTTGCCGGCAAAGGGATCGAGGATCCCGAGGACGATCCGAGCGTCATGGTCGAGCCGCCCGAAGACGAGGCGCCCGGGTTGCCGGTCCTGTTCTTCACCGAGGTGGGTGAACCCAAGTCTGGCAAGAACCGTGTGCACGTCGACTTCGTCTCCGAGGAGACCGTCGACGACGACGTGATCAGGCTCGAGGGACTCGGCGCCACCCTTCGCAATTGGGCCGAGGACGACGGCAACGTCTGGGCCGTGATGCTCGACCCAGAAGGCAATGAGTTCTGCGTGATGCCTCCGCAGGCCTGAGCTTCAACCGACGATGGTGCGCATGTCCTGCGCGGAACCGCCGAGGCCCCATCCGGTCGTGATCACCAGGAGGACGAGCGCCGCGCCGCGTAGAGCGAGGGCCGCCTGACCGCGTGTGAGCGCCACGCCCGCGCCCAGCAGGGGCACCACGACGACGGCGATGCTTCCCGGCAGGCCGCTCTGCGATGCCAGGACGGCGATGCCCAACCCCCCGAGACCGGTCCCGAGCGCGGTACCGACCAGGGCCAGCGATGCCAGCCGCACGAGCGGCGGTCGAACCAGCCATCGCTCGAATCGCTCGGCGAGCCAGACGACCATGAACCCGAACAGCGGGAAGAGCGACACGAACATCACCACGTTCAGCGCACGGTTCCCGAGGATCGTGAAATCGGGATTGCCCGGGTCGATCACGGTCGCGCTCCCGAGCCCGAGCAGCACGATCGACACGGTCAGCGGCAGGAAACGGGCGGGGAGCACCGTGCGCAGGGCGAAGAGGAACAGCCCCGTCGCGAGCCCCATCGCGAGCCCGACGAACAGCATCAACGCCAGCGTGCCTCCACCTGTGATATCGCCGATGCGGTTGCCGTTGTCGGTGATCATGCCCATCCGCGAGTCGTCGGCGGCGATCGCGCTGAGCCGCATCACGAGCCTGCCGCCGAGCCCGCCGACGACGATCCCGCTGATCACCGATGCCACGATCGACGACGCGAGTCTGAGGATCGTCGGCTCCGCGAGCATCGCCGCCGCCCGACCTGTGGCAAGCCCCGGCGAGACGCTGAGGTCGGTCATGGAGAGATCGTCTCCCGTGCCTCAGAACAATCCCACGGTACGGCCGTCGTCGTCGATGTCGACGTTGTGGAACGCCGGGGTCTTGCCGAGGCCCGGCATGCGCTGCATGTCGCCGCAGAGCGCGACCACGAACCCTGCGCCCGCGCTCGGCACCACAGCGCGCACCGGCAATCTGAAGCCGCTCGGGCGGTTCAGCATGAGTGGATCATGGCTGAGCGACAGGTGCGTCTTCGCCATGCACACCGGCACCGCACCGAAGCCGAGCTCATCCATGCGGGCGATGTCCTTCTCGGCCTGGGGCAGGTAGTCGACGCCCTCGGCGCCGTACAGGCGGATGGCGATCGCCTGGACCTGCTCCTTGAGACCTGCGCCGTCGGGCGTGAGGAAGTCGAATGAGTTCGGCTGATCGCACGCCTTCACGACCGCCTCGGCCAGTTCGACGGCGCCCGCCCCCCCCTGGGCGAAGGCGCGGTTCACCACGACGGTCTCCGCGCCCGCTTCCACCGCCAGCTCACGGATCAGCTCGACCTCGGCCTCCGTGTCGTTCGGGAAGTTGTTGATCGACACGACGCACGGCAGCCCGTACTGACGCACGATGGCGATGTGCGCGCCGAGGTTGTCGATGCCGCGGCGGAGCGCGTCGAGATCCTCGTTGCCGAGGTCGGCGAAGGCCATGCCGCCGTGCGACTTCGTGGCCCTGATAGTCGTGACGAGCACGGCGGCGCTCGGTCTGAAACCACCAGCGCGGCAGACGATGTCGCAGAACTTCTGGAAACCGAGATCGCTCGCGAAGCCGCCCTCGGTGACGACGTAGTCGGCGAGCTTCAGCGCGACCCGATCCGCGAGGATCGAGTTGTTCGCGTGCGCGATGTTGCCGAACGGCCCGGCGTGCGCGAGGACCGGCTGCCCCTCGAGCGTCTGCACGAGGTTGGGCTTGATGGCGTCCTTCATGATCACGGCCATCGCGCCACCTGCCCGCAGGTCGTCGGCCGTGACGGGAGCGCCGCCCTTCGTCGAGGCGACCACGATCCGTCCGAGGCGGGTGCGCAGGTCCGCGAGATCGCTCGCGAGCGCGAACACCGCCATGACCTCGCTGGCGGCGGTGATCACGAACCCGTCTTGCCTCGGGAACCCGTGCGCCCTGCCACCGAGTCCGGCGACGATGTTCCGCAGTTCGCGATCGTTCATGTCCAGCGTTCGCGGCCACGTGATCGACTGCGGATCGATGTCGAGCGGGTTGCCGTGATAGATCGAGGCGTCGAGCGCGGCCGAGAGCAGGTTGTGGGCGGCGCTCACCGCGTGGAAGTCGCCGTTGAAATGCAGGTTGAACTCTTCCATCGGCACGACCTGGGCGTAGCCGCCACCGTTGCCGCCACCCTTGATGCCCCAGACGGGGCCCATCGACGGCTCACGAAGGCAGAGCATCACCTTCTTGCCGATCGCGCCGAGCCCCTGGGTGAGCGACACGCTCGTCGTGGTCTTGCCCTCGCCGGCCTTCGTGGGCGTGATCGCCGTGGTGATCACGAGCTTGCCGTCGGGCTGGTCGGCGAGCCGGTCGAGAATGGACAGGTCGACCTTCGCCCTTGACCGGCCGTACTGCTCGAGCTCTCCGGGCTCGATGCCCGCGGCGGCGGCGATGTCGGCGATCGGGCGGAGCTCTGCTTCCTGTGCGATCTCGAGTCCGGACTTCATGGTGTCGGCGGGTCCCTTCTGGTGGGGAGCGTGCAGGCGCCCCGGACGATACGACCCGCAGCCGCATGTATTCAAACCCGAGGTTGCGCGCCGCGCGACGGAATGGACTAGGTCGCCAACCGTGCCGCGTGACCTTCGGAGGCAGCGCGCCGATACTGGGGAGATGGCGACGTCCGACAGGCTCAGGCGCACCGTGACCGACGTCCACGTGACGGCGATCAACGACGGGGTCCGGTCTGAGCGCCCTGACACCCTCGCGACCGAGGAGCCCATGGAGATCAGGGTCGGTGGTCCCGGTCAGGAGGCGCGCGCCGTCGCCGTCACGATGCGCACACCGGGCGCCGACTACGAGCTGGCCGTGGGGTTCCTGTTCACCGAAGGGCTGATCGCTCCGGGCGACGTGCGACGGGTCGCCTACTGCGACGATCTCGGCGACCAGGAACAGCGTTACAACGTGGTGACCGTGACGCTCGAGCGACCGTTCGACCACGACTCGCTGCATCGGAACTTCTTCGCGACCTCGTCGTGCGGCATCTGCGGCAAGGCGGCGCTCGACGACGTCGAGGTGCGATGCGCACCGGTTCCCGACGGCACGGACGTGCGAGCCGACGTGCTCCTGTCGCTGCCGGAACGCCTACGGTCGAAGCAGCGAGTGTTCGACCGCACCGGCGGTCTGCACGCCGCCGGGCTGTTCACGACCGTGGGCGAGCTCGTCGCTCTGCGCGAGGACGTCGGTCGGCACAACGCCGTCGACAAGGTGATCGGCGAGCAGGTGCTGGCCGGTGCCGTGCCGCTCCGGGACCACGTGCTGCAGGTGAGCGGACGTGCGAGCTTCGAGATCGTGCAGAAGGCCGCGGTGGCGGGCATCGCGATCGTGAGCGCCGTGAGCGCGCCGTCGTCGCTCGCTGTCGAGGCGGGGGAGCGGTTCAACATGACGATCGCCGGGTTCGTTCGCGAAGGACGTTGCAACGTCTACACGCACGCGCGACGCGTCCGAAGCTAGGGGTCGGCTCGACCTCGCGGGTCGCGGACCTGCCCGGACGATCGATCCTCCGCGATGACCTTGCGAGCGATCCGCTCCGCGAGGCCGTCGAGGTCGATGCGGCTCACGATGGAATCGACGTCGAGACGATCGACGATGCGATCGATGTCGACGTCGGCGACGATCGCGTTCACGTCGAGGTGGCTCCGAAGCAGTTCCGTGAGGTCGATCCGGCCGCCGACGCCTTTCATCGTCGCAGGCAACAAGGCGCCGAGGAACGTCGTGGCCGCATCCATCATCTCGGCCTGAGATGCCTTCCATCGGCCGTCGAGCACGCGCGCAGCGCCGGCCGCGAGCTCGCTCGCGTCTTTGGCCACGCGTGGTTCGGCGAGCCAGGTCAACGCCGGCCCGATCGTGTCGGCCAATTGCTTCGAGGCGGCGGCGGCGGCTTCCGCCGAGGTCACAGCGGCGCCGAGCGCCGCGCCGGCGAGCCTGGCAGCCGGGTCGGTCTGGGCGCTCAGCTCGCTTTCGCTGGGAAGCGTCGCGCGGATGGCTTCGGCGAGCGCCGAGGCGCCGGCGACGGCGATGCCGGCTGCCCACCCGCACTACTTGCTCCACGAGCTCGACGGCCTGTGACCCAGGAGGCCGCTCGGTCGGCGGAGATTCCTCACCCGCGTCCGCGGCATCGGCGGCGATCGCTTCCTCGTAGCTCATGTCCTCGTCCGAGTCTGCTGACGCATCGGGCCTGGTCAGGCGCACGACGTTGTCAGGCGTCGTCGGCTTCTCGCCTATCGGGATGCGATCCACACCCCCATCATGGACAGTCCGGAGGGCGACAGACAATGGCCCCCGGTGTCGTGAAGGCTGCGGCCGTACAATCGCCTCACGGACGCGTTCCGATGGAAGGAGAAGTGTCGATGAGCACGACGCTCACCCGCCTGACCGAGCCGATGGTGCGCGAGAACGGCGAGCTGCGAGTTGCAACCTGGAACGAGGCCCTCGATCGGGCTTCAGAGGGCCTCCGCCGCGCCGCCGATCGCAACCCCGGCTGGGGCACGGGCATGTTCAGTTGCTCGAAGGCCTCAAACGAGATGAACTTCATCGCCGGGAAGTTCAGCCGTCAGGTCCTCGGCAGCAACAACATCGATAGCTGTAACCGCACCTGACACGCGCCCTCGGTGGTCGGTCTGGCCACCGTCTTCGGTGCCGGTGGTGGTACCAGCTCATACGAGGAAGTCGAGAACACCGACCTCATCCTGCTGTGGGGCTCCAACGCGCGGGCCGCACACCCCATCTTCTTCCACCACGTCCTGAAGGCGGTCAACAAGGGCGCGAAGCTCATCGTCGTCGACCCTCGCCGCACCGAGTCCGCAGCAGTGGGGGGATCTCTGGCTCGGCATCGACGTGGGCACCGACATCGCCCTGTCGAACACGATCGCGCGCGAGATCGTCGCGAACGACCTGCAACATCACTCCTTCATCGAGCGGCGCCACGCTCGGGTACGCGGAGTACGTCGACTCGATCATGGACTGGACGCTCGAGCGGGGCGAGACGGTGACGGGCGTGCCCGCCGATGTGATCCGCGAGGTCGCCCACGCGTACGCCAAGGCCGACCGCGCGGTGATCTGCTGGACCCTCGGCATCACCGAGCACCACAACGCCGTCGACAACGTGCTCTCGCTGATCAACCTGTCACTGCTGACCGGTCATGTCGGTACCTACGGAAGCGGCGTGAATCCGCTGCGCGGACAGAACAACGTGCAGGGCGGCGGCGACATGGGGGCGATCCCGAACAAGCTCGCCGGGTTCCAGGACATCGAGAACGATACGCAGGCCCGCGCGAAGTTCGAGGCCGCGTGGGGGGTACCGATCCTCCGCGAAGTACGGCTGGCACCTCACGGACATGTTCCATGCGATGGAACGCGGCGACCTCACGGCCGTCTACTGCATCGGCGAGAACCCGGCAACGAGCGAGGCCGACAAGCAACACGCGGTGGAGCTGCTGCAAGGGCTCGACACGCTGATCGTGCAGGACATCTTCATGACGAAGACGGCCGAGCTCGCCGACGTGGTCTTCCCCGCGTCCAACAGCGCATTCGAGTCCGACGGCACGGTCACGAACTCCGAGCGCCGTGTGCAGCGAACGCGAAAGGCGCTCGATCCGCCCGGCAACGCCAAAGACGACATCTGGATCATCACCCAGCTCGCGAACCGAATGGGCGCCGGCTGGGGAGACGTCACGCCCGAGCAGGCCTGGGACGAGCTGCGCTCGCTCAGCCCGATGCACGCGGGCATGAGCTGGAGACGTCTCGAGGAGCTCGGTGGCATCCAGTGGCCGTGTCCCGACGAGACGCATCCCGGCACGAAGTTCCTGCACGCCCGGTTGTGGGAGTTCGCTGATGCCCAAGCGCAGGGTCCCAAGGCCCCGTTCTCGATCGTGATCGACGATCCGCCCGTCGACGAGCTCACGGACGACTTCCCGATGCGCCTCACGACCGGGCGCAGACTCGACTCGTACAACACCGGCGTGCAGACCGGCGCCTACACGTCACCGCTGCGGCGTCAGGAGACGATCGACGTCTCGCCCGAAGACGCCGCACGCCTCGGCCTCGCCGAGGAGGAATGCGTGATCGTGTCGAGCCGGCGCGGCTCGGTCGAGGTGCCGGTGCACGTCGACGAGGCGCTTCGGCCCGGGCTGGTGTTCATGACCTTCCATTTCCCGGATCAGGTCGACACCAACGTGCTGACGATCGAAGCCACCGACCCGAAGTCGGGCACCGCCGAGTTCAAAGCGGCGGCCGTGCGCATCGACAAGATGCCGGCCGATCGCGAGCCGGTCTCGACCGTCGGTTCTGTGACTGGTGGAGGCGAGGAGTAGCATCGCCCCCGTGTCGACCACCCGTCCGTCTGGGGTGCCTACGGAGGCGCAGTGGATCTGAAGCTGATGCAGGCCGATGAGACGGCCGACGAGCGCGCCGCCGTCGACGACCTGCTCGGACCGCCCCAGAGCGCCTGGGACGGCGCCGAGGTACGCACGGCCTTCGACCACAGGGTCGCTCGCGGGGGCGCCGACGCGCGTGACGACCGGCACCTGTTGCTCCCCGCTCTGCACGCGCTGCAAGGTCGCGTCGGGTGGATCAGCCCCGGCGGCATGAACTACGTCTGTGAGCGGCTCTCCGTGCCACCCGCCGAGGCCTACGGCGTCGCGACGTTCTACGCGATGTTCTCGACCGAGGAGCGTCCCCGGACGGTCGTGCACGTCTGCGACGACATCGCCTGCCGCGCGCGCGGAGGGGTGGAGGCGCTCGCGGACCTCGAGGCGTCGGCGATGGAGGCGGTAGCGAGTCCGTGCCTCGGTCTCTGCGAACACGCGCCCGCGGCATTGATCCAGAACGCCGGGCTCGAGGGCGGTGATGCCGCGGTGGCCCCGGTGACCGAGCGGATCTTGCACGGGCTGACCGAAGGCGGAGCACTCGCTGCCGGGGTCCCTGGCACCAGCGTGCCCCAGCGGGTCGGCTCGCTGCGGCTCCTGAGGCGTGTGGGGACCATCGACCCAGCCTCGATCGACGACTACCGGGCGCACGCGGGCTACGAGGCGCTGCGGCTCGCGCTGGAGCACGGTCCCGAGTGGACACTGCGCGAGATCTCCGACTCGAAGCTCATGGGGCGCGGCGGGGCGGCCTTCCCGACGGGCGTGAAATGGAAGGCCGTCGCGGAACAGGTCGTACATCCGCACTACTTCGTCTGCAACGCCGACGAGAGCGAGCCGGGCACGTTCAAGGACCGCGTCGTGATGGAGCAGGATCCCTTCGCGGTCATCGAGGCGCTCACGATCGCCGGCATCACAACCGGGTGCGAGCAGGGCTACCTCTACATCCGCGGCGAGTATCCGCTGGCGACCGAGCGGCTGCGCCACGCGATCGAGGAGGCGCGCCGTCACGGCTTCCTCGGCGACGATGTGATGGGGCACGGCGTACGGTTCGACATCGAGCTCCGCCGCGGCGCGGGGGCCTACATCTGCGGAGAGGAAACGGCGCTGTTCAACTCGCTCGAGGGCAAGCGGGGGGAGCCGCGCAACAAGCCGCCGTTCCCGGTCCAGCGAGGTCTGTTCGGCAAGCCCACCGGCATCAACAACGTCGAGACGCTGATCAACGTGCTCGAGGTGCTGCGGATCGGCGGGCAAGCCTACGCGGAGATCGGCACCGAGGGCTCGACCGGGCCTCGGCTGTTCTGCCTCTCCGGCGACGTCGAGCGGCCTGGCGTCTACGAGCACGACCACGGGGTGACGCTCGGGGAGGTGATCGATGCGGCGGGGGGCGTGCGCGGCGGCGCGCCGCTCAAGGCGGTGCTGCTGGGCGGCGCGGCGGGCGGGTTCGTCGGGCCGGATGAGCTCGACATCGCGCTCACGTTCGAGGATGCGCGAGCCGGCGGCTACACGCTCGGATCCGGCGTCGTGATGCTCTTCGACGAGGGCGCAGATCTCACCGACGCGTGCCTTCGCATCGCACGGTTCTTCCGTGACGAGTCGTGCGGCCAGTGCGTGCCGTGCCGCGTCGGCACCGTCCGACAGGAGGAGGCGCTGCACCGTCTCGTGCAAGGGCGCACGCTGGGTTCGCACGACGACGAGCTCGCCTTGCTGGAGGACGTCGCCCAGGTGATGCGCGACGCGTCGATCTGCGGCCTCGGACAGACCGCCGCCAATGCGGTGCAGTCGGCGATCGCGGCGCTGGGTGTCTTCGGCGGCAACGCGCCGACACGGCCACCGGCGACGAGGGCCAACTCCGACCGAGGACCAGGAGTCCTAGGTGGCGACTCGGTCCCCTGGCGCGCCGTACCGCTCGATCCGCCCGCCGTCTGCTGACGATCACGGTCGACGGTACCGAGTCGCGCGTTCCGGAAGGTTCGACGATCCTGGACGCGTGCCGCGCGCAGAAGGTCGACACCCCGACGCTCTGCTACGCCGACAACCTGACGCCGGTCAATGCGTGCCGGGTCTGCGTCGTCGAGGTGGAAGGCGCCCGCATGCTCGTTCCCGCGTGCAGCCGGACAGCTGAGGACGGCATGAAGGTCACGACCGACACCGAGCGCGTTCGCCGCTCACGCACGCTCGTCATGGAGCTACTGGCATCGAGCGTCGAGATGGATCTGACCAGCTCCGACGTGCACCGCTGGATGAGCGAGTACGACGTGCACCCGGAGCGCTTCGGCGCGCGTGATGCCCGAGCTGGCGGCCGGGGAGCGCGATTCGCGCGAGCCGGGGCATCACCACGAGCCCGGGGATCCGACCGTCGCCGAAGGCGTGTATCAGCCGGTGAAGATCGACAACGAGCTGTACGTGCGCGACTACTCGCGGTGCATCCTCTGCTACAAGTGCGTCGAGGCATGCGGTGTCGACGCACAGAACACGTTCGCGATCGCGGTCGCGGGGCGCGGGTTCGACGCCCGCATCTCCACCGAGTACTCGGTGGGGCTCGACGAGTCGGCCTGCGTCTACTGCGGCAACTGCATCGGTGTCTGCCCGACGGGCGCGCTGATGTTCAAGAGCGAGCACGAGATGCGCGAGCAGGGAACGTGGAACGAACAGGCTCAGACCGTCACGAACACGATCTGCCCCTATTGCGGGGTCGGCTGTGAGCTCGAGCTCCACGTGCAGGACGATGAGATCGTGAAGGTGACGAGTCCCGCGGACCATTCGGTCACGAACGGGCACCTGTGCATCAAGGGCCGGTTCGGCTTCGCGTACGTGCAGTCACGCAGGCAGGACGATCCAACCCGCCGACAGAAGCGTCCCGAACGAGAGGCGACCTAGTCTGGGCAAGACTACCGTCTCCGGCGTCGTGCTCGCCGGCGGCCGGTCCGCCCGGTTCGGGGTTGCCGACAAGCTCGCCGCGAGCTACGCCGGCATCCCGCTGCTGCACCATCCCGTGCTGCGGCTCGCCGAAGTGACGGGCGATGTCGTCGTCGTGCTCGCGCCCGGGGCCCCGGAACCTTCGGTGCCGCCGGGGGCGCCGGCGCGCTACGTGCGGGATCCCCGCGAGGGCGAGGGGCCGCTCGCCGGCGTCGTTGCAGGGCTCGGCGCGGTCGATCGGGCCCTGGCCATCATCGCCGGCGGGGACATGCCGACCCTGTCGACGGTGGTGCTGCTGGAGATGCTGCGGGTGGCCGCAGAGTCATCGGTGGAGGCGGTGGCCCTGCAGGACGGCGATCGAACCCGGCCCTTGCCCGTGGTGGTGCGGTCCGCCCGGGCGCGGGATGTGGGCCACGCGCTCCTGCACGAGGGGGAGCGGTCGCTCCACGGGTGGCTGCAGGGGATGCGCGTCGCGGTGATCGACGAAGCGACCTGGACGGCGCTCGACCCCGATCGCGAGACCCTGAAGGACGTCGATGAACCGGACGATATCGTTCCGGCATGAGCCACGGCGCGATGAGCCACGTCGAGTCGTTCCATGTGGGTCCGTTCGAGGTCTCGACCCTCTGCCAGGGGTTCGCACCGCTCGAACTGGCCGACGAGTGCCCAGGCCGCGATGTCGACTGGGGTGCCGAGCGTCGACGACACCCCTGGGCATTTCACGACGACCGATCCTGGCCATGGCACGTGCATGCCTTCGCGGTGAGCGGACCTCACGGCTTGGTGCTGGTGGACGCAGGTTTGGGCGCCTACCGCCCTTCCGCCCCTGGGCTCCTGGCTCCGGCGCCACACCTGAGGACGCGTACGCATCGGCCGGCGTCGACCCCACGCTGGTGCGACTGGTCGTGCTCTCACATCTGCACGCCGATCACGCCGGAGGTGTGTGGGCCGATGGCGCGCCGAGGTTCCCCAACGCGCGCCACGTGCTGCACGAGGCAGATCTCGACTTCTTCAGATCGTCTCCCGACCCCGACGAGTACGCGGCGATCGATGAGCTCCGCAGCATCGACGCTCTCGGCATGCTCGACGCCGGTCCCGACGATCGCGAGGTGATGCCCGGCATGCGCGTCGTGCACTCGCCTGGACACACCCCCGGCCACCGCAGCGTGATCGTCGGATCGGGCGCCGAGTCGCTGCTGCTGACGGGGGACCTGTTGCATCTGCCCGTGCAGGCGGCGCACCCCACGTGGTTGTCGAGCCACGACGTCGATCCGGAGGCGGCCGCCGCATCACGATCCGCGATCTTGCGCCTGGCGGAGGGATCTGGATGGAGGATCGGGGTCCAGCATTTCGCTCGACCGTTCGGTCGCGTCGACGCCCGAGGATGGACCTCCACCTGAGAGGGTGAGCCCATGGAGCGGGTCGTGGTCGCACTCGGCGGGAACGCCCTGCTCCGGCGAGGCGCCGAGGACACGTTCGAAGAGATGTACCGGTCGTGTCGCGAAGCCGCCGAGCGCATCGCCGACATCGCTGCCGATGGATGGCAGGTCGTACTCACGCACGGCAACGGTCCACAGGTCGGTCGCATCCTCCTGCAGCAGGAAGCGGCGATCGGCAGCGTGCATCCGATGCCTCTCGACGTGTGCGGCGCCGAGAGCCAGGGTCAGATCGGCTACCTGTTGCAGGTCACGATCGGCGATGTCTTCTTCGAGCGCAGCATGGAGCGTCCCGTCGCGACGGTGCTGACCCTCACCCGCGTTCGCCCCGACGACCCCGCCTTCGCGAACCCCACGAAGTTCGTGGGTCCGTTCTACGACGAGGCGGAAGCACGCCGGCTCGAGGCCGAACGTGGTTACACGATGAAGGCCGATCCACACGGAGGATGGCGTCGGGTCGTGCCGAGTCCGATCCCGTACTCGATCGTCGAGACGCCGGTGATCTCGAGGCTCGTCGCCGACGACGTGATCGTGATCGCGAGCGGCGGAGGCGGCGTGCCCGTGGTCGAGGAAGGCCCTCGCCTGATCGGCAAGGAAGGGGTCGTGGACAAGGATCTCGCCGCCGCGATCCTCGCGAAGGAAGTCGGAGCGAGCACCCTGCTGATCCTCACCGACGTGAAGAAGGTCCAGCGAGGGTACGGTTCGCTCTATCCCGAAGACATCGATCGCATGACGGTCGATGAAGCTCGAACGATGCGCAAGAAGGGCGAGTTCGGCGCCGGATCGATGGGACCGAAGATCGAGGCAGCGGCCGGGTTCGTACGAGATGGCGGCACCAGGGCGGTGATCGCCGACCTCGAGGACGCCACCGAGGCCCTCCGTGGCGCCGCCGGTACCGAGATCGTGCCGAACGGTGCGGGCTAGCGGCCCGGTCGTTCGCGGCGGCCGGGGTTGCGGAATTGCTGCGCGAAGACGAAGAGGGCGAACACACCCACAGCGCCCGCCAGCAGCACCAGCAATCCGATGAAGACCGCTTCCAGCAGTCCCTTGATCTCCGGAAGGATGTTCGCGATCACGGGTATGTGGGCCATGGATCGCCATGCTATCGGAGTGCGACTCTCGCAGGCCCGCGACGTACATCGCACGCGCGGGTCTCAAGGCTTCGAGCGAACCTTCCGATGATCGATGCGCCGAAGGATCCGACGAGGCGAGGAAGGTATGCGCGGGAAGAAGAAGAAGACGGAACGTTCGATCGACGAGTACCTCGGCTTCGGTCAAGGGACCGCTGATGAGCCTGACCCGGCGCCCGCCTCGGACGCGCTTTCGAACGACGGCACGTACGAGGACCGCTGGTATCGGGTGCTGAAGTCCCGGGTCGGCGAGAACGACGAGACCGACGAGGCCTGATCTCCTCGGTCGACCGGCTACCCGGTTGCGAAGCGACCCTGCGAGCCCAGGGCCCGGAATCCCGCGATCGAGCTCGTGGACGTGTCGACCCGGTAGTTCCTCGAGCCTGCTTCGTGGTTGTAGGAGACTCCGATCAGATCCGGCCACATCTCGATCGTCGCGCCGGCCTCGGCGAACCACTCTTTCTTGGCTCCCGCTGCACCTTCGACGCATCCGTTCTCGATCACGTACATGGGCTTGCCGGCCGACACGGCTCGATCGTACGCCGGTCGGAAGATCGCCGAGAACGGTCGCCAGTTGCCTCCGGAGTTTCGGTTGTAGCCGTCGACCCCGAGCACGTCGTAGCGCGGTGGCAGCCATGCGGCTTCGCCCCCGTTCAAGCCCTTGAACGTCGCAGCCATGAGACACGCGACGTGTCGAACCCGCGTCGCCCCTTCCTCGTTGAACAGCTCGTAGACGCGATCGTACGCACGCCGCCAGTCATCGGCGGTGCCGAGGGCCTGGTCGTTCTCGGGCTCGTGATGGAAGCAGAAGTACACGTTTCGATCGAGCGCGACGAGCTTGCTGGCCTCGATCCGGATGCGCTCGTCATGGTCACCCGAGGCGATCGAGGCCCATCGGACGTTCACGCTGCTGCTGTGGGTCTGCCAGGTCAGGATCGGGGTGTGTCCCGTCGACACGATCCATCGGGAGTATCTGTTCACGAGCGAGATCGGCCAGCCCATCCGGTTATGCACCGTGCTGAACGCGCGTCCGCACAGGCCCTCGAGGTATTGCACCAACTGCTCGCGAGTCTTGCCCGCGTACTCCTGAGCGCAGATCCCGAACCCGGCGGAGGCCGTCGCGGCCGACGCCCGGCCGCCCACGATCTGCCCGATCTGCCCGATCGCACCCGGCGCGAGGGTCATTCCCGCCGTCGCCCATGCCGCGCGTCGCAAGAAATCCCTGCGTTCCATGTGGTGCCCCCTCCAAGATCGCCGGGCCGCCTGACCTCCCCCGGATAGGGGCTTGCATCGGCGCCCCGGGGGGTGAAACTTGAGGCACTTCTGGTCCGAAAGGGCTAGTCATTCGAGCCTGAAGGGCTCGATAGCTCCTCGGCCAGGTTCCACGGGCACCCTCGTCGTAGGCTCTCGTGCGTGCGGATCGGAGTCCTCACCGGTGGAGGCGACTGCCCAGGGCTGAATGCTGCGATCCGGGCGGTGGTGCGTCATGCCCACGATGAGATCGGTGCCACCGTGTTCGGTTTCCGGGATGGATGGCGCGGTGTGATGGAGGGCGTCGCAGACGAGCTCACCCGCGACGATGTACGCGGGATCCTTCCTCGAGGCGGCACGATCCTGGGGACGTCGGGTGCCCAGCCGTTCCGGACCGCCGATGGGATCGAACGTGTCCGCGACACGATCGGTGTGCATCAGCTCGACGGGTTCATCGCGATCGGCGGAGAGGGCACGATGACCGCCTGCGCAGCCATGCCCGACGTGCCAGTGGTCGGCGTGCCGAAGACCATCGACAACGACGTCAGGGGCACGGATCACAGCATCGGGTTCCAGACCGCCGTCCAGATCGCGACAGACCTGATCGACCGGCTCTACAGCACGGCCGAGAGCCATCAGCGCGTCATGGTCTGCGAGGTGATGGGGCGGAACGCCGGCTGGATCGGCCTGGAGGCCGGCATGGCCGGTGCGGCCGACGTGATCCTGCTGCCGGAGCATCCGTTCGAGATCGAGCTCGTCGCGCGCCGCGTGAAGCAGCGCATGCTCGAGGGCCGTCGGTTCTCGATCGTCGTGGTCTCCGAGGGTGCGAGCCCGGTGCCAGGAACGATGGAAGTGCCCGACTACCCCTTGGACCCGAACGGGTGGCCGCGGATGGGCGGCATCGGTGCGCTCGTGGCACAGGAGCTGGGCGAGCGGATCGGCGTGGAATCGCGGATCACCGTCCTCGGCCACGTGCAGCGAGGGGGTTCGCCGAACGCGTACGACCGTGTGCTCGCCACCAGGCTCGGCCAGGTCGCGGTCGACGAGGCGAACCGCGACAGGTGGGGAACGATGGTGGGCATGATCGGCCAGGAGATCGCGAGCACGTCGATCGCCGAGGTCGCGGTCTCGCCGCGTGTGGTCCCGGCTGAGCTCCGGCGACTGCCCGAGATCCTTTGCGACTGACGACGCGTGGTCCCACAGGCCACCCGCGCGCTCTCGTAGGCTTCACGCATGCGACTGGGCATCCTTACGGGTGGAGGCGACGTGCCGGGGCTCAACGCCTCGATCAAGGCTGTCGTCAACCGTGCGGCGTTCGAGGGCCACGAGGTCACGGGCATCCGCCGTGGATGGGGCGGGTTGCTCGACACCGACCCCGACGACGTCGAGAGCGTTGCGGCGAACTCCCTGGCGCTCGACCCGGGCGTCGTCCGCACGATCGATCGCACCGGCGGCACGTTCCTGCATACATCTCGTGCGAACCCGGCCAAGGTTCGGGCCTCCGATGAGCCGGCGTTCCTCGCCAAAGGACGCACCGACGACGGACCTCGTGATCACACCCCGCACGTGCTTCGTGTGATCGAGCGGCTGGGCCTAAGCGCACTGATCCCGATCGGAGGCGACGACACACTCACGTTCGGTCTGCGCCTGCACGAGGAGGGGGTACCCGTCGTGGCGATCCCCAAGACGATGGACAACGACGTGCACGGCACCGACTACTGCATCGGGTTCTCGACGGCCGTCACTCGTACGGTGATCTTCGTGCACCAGCTCCGCACGAGCGCAGGTTCCCACGAACGCCTCGCGGTGGTCGAGGTCTTCGGTCGCTACAGCGGTGAGACATCGCTGGTGTCGGCATACCTGTCGGGGGTCGACCGGGCGATCATCTCCGAGGTCCCCTTCGACATCGACCGGCTCGCTGAGCAGCTGATGAGCGACAAGGCGGCGAACCCCAGCAACTACGCGATGATGACGATCTCCGAGGGCGCGACACTCGCCGGAGGAGAGATGGTGCAGGACGGTCCGGAGGACGCGTACGGCCACCGAAAGCTGGGCGGGATCGGGCAACGCACGAGCGAGCTGCTCAAGGAACGGACGGGATTCGACATGATCCACCAACAGGTGGGGTACCTGATGCGGTCGGGCTCGCCCGACTCCCTCGATCTGATGGTCGCGATCAACTACGCCGTGATGGCGGCCGACCTCGCGATCGAGGGCGAGTACGGTCGCTTGGTCGCTCTGCGGAACGGAAACTACGTGAACGTGCCGCTCACGGTGCTGGGTCAAGGCGTGAAACGGGTCGATGTCGACGCCCTGTACGATCGCGAGACGTACAGGCCCAAGATCCGCCACGTCGACGGCAAGCCGATGTTCCTGTACTGAGGCCACTACACTGCTCCGCGTGAGTCGCCTCCGCGTCGACCTGCGCTCGGACACCGTCACCACGCCCACTGCCGAGATGCGCGCGGCGATGGCTGATGCCGAGGTCGGCGACGCGTGGTACGGCGACGACCCCACGGCGAACCACCTGCAGGAGCTCGCCGCAGATCGGCTCGGGAAGCAGGCCGCGATCTACGTGCCCACGGGGACGATGGCCAACCAGATCGCGCTCGCCCTGCAGGTGCGCACGCGTGGGCATCTGGTGGCGAGCTCGGCCGCCTCGCACGTGGCGACGACCGAGATGATGACCTCGGCGGCCCTGTCGGGAATCGCGTTCAGAACCGCCGATCCCGGTCCCCGCGGATGGGTCGACGCCGACCAGGTGCGCGTGCTGCTCGAACCCGACACCTACTACGACGTCGAGGTCGTCGATCTGGTGTCGGTGGAGAACACCGCCGGTGGAACCGGTGGTCGAGTGATGCCGATCGAGGAACTCCGGGACGTGCGCAAGGTCGCCGACGAGGCGGAGGTGCCCGTACACCTCGACGGAGCGCGGCTCTTCAACGCCGCCGCCGCCTCGGGTGTCGACGCGGCCGAGTTCGCTCGCGAAGCCGATACCGTCATGTTCTGCGTGTCCAAAGGGCTGGGCGCCCCCATCGGGTCGCTGTTGTGCGGGCCCGCCCACCTCATGCCCGAGGCCAGACGTCTGCAGATCCTGTTCGGCGGGGCATGGCGCCAGTCCGGCATCACCGCCGCCGCCGGCATCGTCGCCCTGCAGCACGGTCCCGAGCGCCTGCACGAGGACCACGAACGCGCCAGGCGGCTCGCCGAGGGTGTGGCCGACCGGCTCCCCGGCTCGATCGATCTCGAGCAGGTTGAAACGAACATGGTGTTCGTCGACACGGAAGCAGCAGGGCTCGAACTGCTCGAGGTGGTGGAGCGACTCGAAGCCCTGGGAGTGGGCGTCACCCACGGCGCGGGCAAGGTGCGCATGGTGACCCACATCGACGTGAACGACGAGGGCGTCGCCATCGCGCTGGACGCATGGGCCTCCGTGGCCGCGAGCATGCAACCGGGCTGAGGGTGCCGCGAAGGAGGTTCGATGGGGCTGTTCACCAAGAACTACCCGCCCGAGATCGCGCCGCGCATCCCGCCCGGTCAGCGACTCGTGAAGACCTGGCCGGTGCTGCACTTCGGCACGATCCCGAACTTCGACGGCACGAACTGGGATCTCGAGATCTCAGGCCTCGTCGAGAGCACCCTTCCGACTGACGTACCAGGAGCTGCGGGCGCTCCCGAACGTCACGGTCGATGCCGACATGCACTGCGTCACCGGCTGGACCACGCTCGACAACACCTGGCAGGGCGTGTCGTTCCGCACGATCGCCGAGCGCGCGAAGCCCGAGCCCGAGGCAAGGTGGGTGATCGCGGAGTGCGCCCATGGCTACACCTCGGACCTGTCACTCGAGGCGATGAGCGACGACGATGTGCTGCTCGCATGGCGCAACAGGGGTGAGGACCTCACGCCCGAGCACGGCTGGCCGCTGCGACTCGTCGTGCCCAAACGCTACGCATGGAAGAGCGCGAAGTGGCTCACCGGCCTGCGTTTCAGCGACAGGAACGAGCGAGGCTTCTGGGAGCAGCGGGGCTACCACGTGCACGGCGAACCGTTCGGCGAGGAGCGCTACAGCTACCAAGAGGGCCCGAGGGCCGAGTTCCAACCCTGACGCGCCGTCACGACGCGGGGACGAGCTGGCGAAGCAACGCGATCTGTGCAGCGTGCGACTCTGCATCTCCCGGGGTCTCGAGCACGAAGGGCCATGCGGCTGCTTCGGGACGGGCGAGGATCGCTCGCCACCCCTCGATTCCAACGAGCCCCTGGCCGATCGGCGCATGCCGGTCGCGACGGTCTCCGATCGCGAATTCCGAGTCATTGGCGTGCACGAGCGCGACCCGATCGGTGAGCCGGTGCTCGGCGAGCTCGATGAACAGCGCCTCGACGCCTCGAGGGTCGTCGAGGGCGTAGCCCGTCGCGAACAGGTGGCAGATGTCGAGGCAGATACCCAGGCGATCGTCGCCGGCTTCCTCGAGCAGATCCGCGGCCTCGGCGACCGTCGAGGCGACGGCCCCCCTCGTGCCGGCCATGAGCTCCACCAGGACGAGCACGCGGCGGGAGACTGCGACCGTTCCCCGCAGGGTCTCGGCCGCTCTCCGACGTGCCACGGCGAGGTCGTCCCCGCCACCGGCGCCCGAGTGGAGCACGAGGAGATCGACTCCCATCCGGTCGCATGCCTGCGCGGTTCCCCGCGCGAGCGCGCGCGATCTCGCGAGGAAACCGGGGTTGGGCGATGCGATGTTCACGAGATAGGGGGCGTGCGCCACCAGCGGATCGAGACCGCTCTGGCGCCAAGAGGTGCGGAACCGCGCTGCGTCGTCATCGGAGGCCGACGGAGAAGCCCATGCTCGGGGATTCGACAAGAAGATCTGAGCACAGTCCGCGTCGCGCCTTCGACATTCCTCGACGACGCCGCTGGTGGCTTCGGACCCGCGGCGGACATGTGCCCCGAACCTCACAGCAGGAAGAGCTGGACGGCGTCGCCGTAGGCAACCATGACACCGGGTGCGGGACTCTGGGTGATCACGACGCCGGTCCCGCCCGGCAGATCGGTGAACGAAGCCTGCAATCCGTAGTCTGCTGCCCTCGCCTCGGCGTCGCTCTGTGTCATTCCCCGGAAGTCGGGCATCTGGAAGCGCTCGGGCCCGAGCGATACCTTCAACGTGACGGCCGAGGCGTAGGGAGCTTCCTTCCCCGCCTTGGGGCTCACCCCGATCACGAACCCCCGCTCGATGCTGTTCGAGAAGTCGTCCTCCGTAGTGACGGAGAAGCCTTCGCCGCGGAGCAGATCGATCGCATCGGCCTCGCTCAGCCCTGCGACCTTCGGGATCTCCACGGGCGCATGGCCCTTGCTCACGATCAGCTCGACGGTGCTTCCCGCCGGGACCAGGCCGGTCTGCGCCTGGGCGATCACGTTTCCGTCCGGGATCTCGTCGTGGAAGCGGCGCTTCACGACCGAGACCTCGAGGCCGGTGCGTTCGATCCGCATGGTGGCTCGCTGCAGCGTGAGACCTTCGACCTCGGGAGCCTCGACCGGGGGAGGACCGAGCGAGGGCACCAGCATCACCGTCTCGCCTTGTTCGAGCGAGGTGCCGGGATCGGGTTGCACGCGGAGCACGCGACCTTCGCCCACCCGTTCGGAACGCTGGCCGTCGGCGACATGCACCGTGAAGCCGAGCTCGGCGAGTCGGTCACGCGCCGCGTCGACGGTCATGCCCACGACCGCGGGAACGTCGGCACGGTGGGGGATGAGGTACGTCCAGGCGCCCCAGGCGCACGCGGCCACGGCGGCGACGAGGGCGAGCACGCCGAGACGCCGGCGCCATCTGCGGCCGGCGCCTCGCTCGGCTCTGACGATCGTGGCCGTCGTGGTGTCGAGCTCGTGCTTCTCGGTGACGTCGCCGAGCACGACGACATCGGTCGTGCCGCCGTCGCTCGGTTTCGGCGAGGTCACCGGCGCCGCGCCGACGAGCGACGTCAATGCGCGAGCTACGGGGAGCGACGGGGCGATCGCCTCGAGGTCGCGGCGCATCTCGAGGGCCGATTCCGGTCGCATCTCGCGGTCGCGGTCGGTGGCACTCGCGACGAAGCCGTCGAGCTCCGGCGAGATGGCCGGCACCGCGGCGCTCGGCATCGGCACACGCCCCGACAAGTGCTTGTACGCGATCGACATCGCGGTCTCGCCGGTGAAGGGCAGCTTGCCGGTCAGCAGCTCGTAGCTCACGATGCCGAGCGAGTAGAGATCGCTTCGAGGGTCGGCCGGCTCGCCGCGGATCTGCTCGGGAGCCAGGTACTGCACGGTGCCGGTCACGGTGCCTGCCTGGGTCTGGCGGCCTTCCGCATAGGCGCGGGCCAGCCCGAAGTCGGCGACCTTCACGATGCCGTCGGTCGTGACCAAGATGTTCTCGGGTTTCACGTCGCGGTGCACGATGCCTTGGCGGTGGGCGTGCTCGAGGGCGAGCAGCGTCTGGCGCACGACATCGGCGGTCTGTGCTGGTTCGAGCCGCCCTTCGTGATTCAACAGCGCCCGCACGCTCTGGCCGCGCACGTGTTCCATGACCATGTAGTAGATGCCCTCGACCGAGCCCCAGTCGAAGACGGCCACGATGTTGGTGTGGGACAGGCCCGCCGCAGCTCGAGCTTCGGTGCGGAACCGGTCGACGAACGCTTGGTCGCCTGCGAGCGAGCGGTGCAGCACCTTGATCGCGACTTCCCTCGCCAACACGGTGTCGCGGGCGCGGAAGACCTCGCCCATGCCGCCCGACGCGATGCGCTCCACGATCGCGTAGCGCCCGTCGAGTGTGACGAGCGCATGACCGTCCGGTGCACCCGGAGGCGCCGGCTGCGCGATACTCCTAGACGTAGTGCCCTCCTGCAGGTCGGGGAAGCGCTCTTCGCAGGAGCGCCGGGCGGATCATGTTGCAGGGTCACGTCGCGGGCTGCCCCGCGCGAAGCTTGTCGCGGCTATCCCGCGCGAAATCTTATAGCCGGAAAGGGGCCGCATCGTGGAGGTTCGGGCAACTGAATCGCCGAAGGAACGAGAGCGGATCGGGCCGGAGCTCGACCGCATCGAGGCGGCCGTCTCGGGCGGGAACGACGATCTGCGGATCGCTGGGGTTCTGGAGGCTCGTGAAGCAGGTCAAGCTCGACCGGGAGTTGGTCGACGAGCACGCCGAGCAGATAGGGCGGATCGATACCGCCGCCTTCCGGGCAGGGGTGAAGCTGCGCGTCCCCGTGTGGGTCGGCATCACGGTCTTGATGCTCGGCACCGTGGTGGGCGCGGTGGCGGTCGGTGCGGCACTCACGTGGCAGACGCCGCTGTGGAAGGGTCTCGCCCTGGTCGCTGCCGGTGCGATCTGGTCGGTGTCGGTGCACTCGCCCGCGCACTGGCTCGTGGGCTACATGGTGGGCATCCGGTGGACCGACTGCTTCCTGGGAGGACCTCCGCCGCCGAGACCGGGGCTCAAGTCCGACTATGGCACCTACCTCCGGGCAGACCCCGATTCGAGAGCCTGGATGCATGCCTCGGGTGCGATCGCGACGAAGCTGGCACCGTTCGTCGCGCTCGCCTTCTGGCCCGCGTCGAACGGCCCGTGGTGGGCCGCGGCCGTCCTCATCGGGCTCGGTGTGCTCCAGATCGCGACCGATATCGTGTTCAGCACGAAGGCCAGCGACTGGAAGAAGTTCATTCGCGAGAAGGCGGTCGCCCGGGAACGACGCGCGGCGCTGTCGCGGGGCTCGTCGGCCGAGAAGCAGGCGAGGGTCACGGGCGGTCCGCGGCTCCCGGGCTCGTTGCCCCCGGTGGCCGTGGCCGAGCCCGTGGAACCGGACGCAGCGCTGCACCGGCGACCGGGCTGAGCCGCGCCGCGTTCCGGTCGGCCCCGGCTAGGGTGTGCGCCGTGGATCTCGTGTGCGTGGGCGACGTCATGCTCGATGTCAGGGTCGATGCCGCGACACTCAAGCGCGGGGGAGACGTGCACGGGCGCGTGCTGTTGCAGCCCGGTGGCACGTCGGCCAACGCGGCGGTCTGGGCGGCCTGGGCCGGCGCCTCGGCTCGCGTGCTCGGTCGCGTCGGCGACGACCTGGCGGGACGCACGGTCTGCGGCGCTCTCGCCGAACACGGCGTCGAGACGTCGGTGACCGTGGACCTCGAGGCACCGACGGGCACGATGCTCGTCGTGCACGAACCCGGGGAACGCTCGATGGTTGCCGACCGAGGCGCCAACGCCCGCTTCGAGCCCGGCGACCTTCCTGTCACGATCGACGCAGGAGCCGTGCTGGTCTCGGGCTACCTGATGCTGCAGGCACCCGGTCACGACACGGCGCTGGCAGCGCTCACTCGAGCGCGGTCATCCTGGGTGGCAGTCGAGGCGGCGTCGTGGCCCCTGGTGCAAGCATTCGGTGCCGACCGCCTCTTCGACGAGACATCGACCGCGACCGCGCTGCTCGCCAACGAGCGGGAAGCCGAGGTGCTGACCGGACGAACCGGCGAGGAGGCCGCCGCCCAACTCGGCGAGCGCTACCGTCTGGCTGCGGTGAAGATGGACAGGCGTGGGGCGGCGCTCTGTCTCGATGGTGATGTGCTGAGCGCCCCCGCGGAGCCCGTCGACGAGATCGATCCGACCGGGGCAGGCGACGCCTTCGACGGCGTGCTGCTTGCGATGCTCGCACGTGGGGCCGATGCTGCGGACGCGCTCGCCGGCGCATGCAATGCCGGCGCGCTCGTCGCCCGCAGCGCACAGTCATGGCCGGAGCCGGTGCACCTCCGTGGATGACGCACTCACGATCGCGAGCGAGGTACGCGACGCGATGACGAGTGGCATCGCCGTCGTGGCCCTCGAGACGAGCGTGATCGGTCAGGGGTTGCCTTCGCCGCGGAACCAGGAGTGCGTGCGACGCATGACCGGAGCGATCCGCGGTGCTGGCGCCGTTCCGGCATGGATCGGTGCGATCGACGGGACCGTGATCGTCGGTCTCGGAGAGCCCGAGCTGGACCGGTTCTGCGGATCGGGCGTCGCGACGAAGGTGGCCCGGCGCGACATGCCCGATGGCGATCTCGAACCGTGCGCTGGGGGCGACCACCGTGAGCGCAACGATCTGGGCGGCAGCGAAGGCGGGCGTGAGGGTCGGCGCGACCGGCGGCATCGGAGGGGTGCACCCAGGCGAGGGCGCAGACGTCAGCGCCGATCTGCTCGAGCTCGCGCGCACCCCTGGTCTGCTCGTCTGCTCGGGACCGAAGTCGTTCGTCGATCCGGTCTCGACGGCGGAGAAGCTCGAGGAGCTCGGCGTGGCCGTGGTCGGATACGGGGTCGACCGGCTCCCCTTCTTCCTGGCGAGCGAGTCGCCGGTCGAGCTCGAGCATCGAGTCGACTCGCCTGTCGAGGCGGCAGCGACGCTCGTTTCGGCACTCTCGCTCGGCGTTCGGTCCATGCTTGTGGTCGCCAACCCGGTGCCCGCGGCATCGGCGTTGGGGCCCGACGAGGTCGCGCGCGCGGCGAGCGAGGCCGAGCGACTCGCCGACGAGGCCCGAGCCTTCGGGAAGGCTCGCACACCGTTCCTGCTCTCGGCCATCGCCGAGCTCACCGACGGACGGAGCCTCGAGGCGAACCTTGCGTTGCTCGAAGACAACGCCAGGGTCGCTGCCGAGATCGCCTCGGCGCATGCGCTCACCGGTGGGTCGCGCCCCTCGGCAACCGGATCGTGATCGACCGCCCACGGCCCGGTTCCATCGCTCTGTGGGCCGGGGCCGCGGGGCCGATCGGGTTCTTGATCGTCACCCCCGTGCTCGCGCTCGTCCGCGACGACGTGATCCAACGCCAGGGCTGGGTGAGTTGGCCCAGCAGCATGGCCCTTGGAGGAACGCCCGGTGTGCCGATGATCGCGACGTTCCTATGGCTCGGTGCGTGCTACCTCGTCTTCGCGCTGGGGGCGCTCCGTCCGGCGGCCATCTCGATGACGGCGGTGGCCGGTTACGTCGTCACGGCGAGTGGCGATACGTTGCTCGCCTTCCCCACCGATGCATCGGGGGAACCGACGTCGTGGCACGGGGTATTGCACGTGTCCGGTGTCGTCGCCGCGACAGTGGGCACGTTGATCGTGTCGGCGGGTCTGTTGCGGGCCACGGGAGGTCTGGGCGAGTGGCGGGCGCTCCGCCCGGCGGCAGTGGTGCTCTTCGTCGCGACCCTCGTCGGCATCGCCGCAGGGTTCGACCAGGCCTGGGCGAAGGTCGTGTACGTGGTGGGCATCACGCTTCCTGCAGCGGTCGTCCCCTGGTGTCTGCACCGCGCCTGGCCGGACGCCGGCCGAGCCGATGGGCGTGTCACCTGAGCCAGGTCTTGCCGATCGCCTTGGAGAAGTGCCACGCGTAGCGCATGCTCTTCGGCTTCTTCGATTCGCCACCGCGCCGCGTGAGGAACGTCACGGGCACTTCCACGATGCGAGCTCGCTGTCGGAGCGCCTCGATCGTGACTTCCGATGCCCAGAACTGGTCCTGCACGAGGATGAGCTTCTGCAGGGTCTCGGCGCGGGTCGCCCGATAACCGCTGGAGATGTCGGTGATGCGCTGACCGGTGAGGATCGTGACGAGCCACGAGAAGAAATGCACACCCGTGTGGCGGACGAACCCGCCGCCCCGCTCGAAGTCCCCGAGCATGCGCGAGCCGTTGACGTGGTCGGCTCTGTCCTCGATGATCGGCGCGATGAGGGTCGGTATCTCTTCGGGAAGGTGCTGACCGTCGGCGTCGAGGGTGACGACGATGTCGGCGCCGAGCTGCAGCGCGATGTCGTAGCCCACGCGAAGCGCCATGCCGCCGCCGCGGCGGATCGGCAAGGTGGCGGCGAGCGCGCCGGCGATGCGCGCGGCGTCGGCGGTACCGTCGTTGGAGTGGTCGTCGATCACGATCGGCACGACGTGGTGGCCCGAGACTTCTTTGGGCATGGCCTCGATGACCGAGCCCACGTTCTCGGCCTCGTTGTAGGCGGGGGAGATCGTGATCACCTTGGGGCCCGGAGGCACGCGCCTGGCGGCCTCCGCCCAGTCGAACCGCTCGACGGCGAGCGCCTCCACGAGCAGTCGGATCGCCCTCTCGCTGCGATCTGAGTGCCCCTGCAGCCGGAACAGCAGCAGGAAGAGCACGACGACCGAACCGAGGAGCACGCCGACCAGTCGACGGTTGTTGCCGGCCTCGAAGTTGAAGGTGCCGAAGACGGGGTCGAACAGGCTGGGCGCTGCAGCGAGCAACACGACCGCGATCGTCGCGAGGAACGCCGTGAACAGGCTCAGCCTGCTGATGTTTCGCCGCTGGTAGGAGCGCGCCGCGGCGACGAAGAACGCGACCGCAGCCGCCCCTGCGATCAGCCGAAGGCCCCACACGGCGCTACGAGACCGGCATCTCGGCCGGGGCAGGATTCCAGCGGTCGTGCGGGAGGATGTGGTCGGTGATCACGCGCTCCTTGTGCCGATCGATCTCGGTGAAGACCGACCCGATGAGCGTCTCCGAGAGCAGGTGCGGCTCGAGGCCGAGATCGAGCAGCTTCGTGTGCACGGGGTTGTAGTAGTGCTCTTCGAGCTCGAACCGAGGGTTGTCGATGGGCTCGACCGCCACATCGAGCCCGACCTCGGCGCCTGCCTTCTGCACGAGCTGGGCGAGCTCGAGGACCGAGAACGACTCGGTGAACTGGTTGTACACACGCATCTCACCGACGTCGGCGGGGTTGGCCACGGCGAGCTCAACGCAGCGCAGGGTGTCGACGATGTTCAGGTACCCGCGGGTCTGCCCACCCTTCCCGTACACGGTGAGCGGATGGCCGATCACCGCCTGCACGCAGAACCGGTTGAGCGCCGTGCCGAAGACGTCGTCGTAGTCGAACCGCGTCAGCAGGCGATCGTCGAGAAGCGTCTCGTCGGTGTGCGCTGCCGTACACGACACCCTGGTTCAGGTCGGTCGCGCGCATGCCCCACACGCGGCACGCGAAATGGATGTTGTGTGAATCGTGCACCTTCGACAGGTGATACATCGATCCCGGCAGCTTCGGGAACGGAAGCGTGTCGCGCCGGCCGTTGTGATCGATCTCGATGTACCCCTCTTCGATGTCGATGTTCGGTGTGCCGTACTCACCCATGGTGCCGAGCTTCACGAGATGGGCGTCGGGGGTGAGGTCGCGCATCGCGTAGATCACGTTCAGCGTGTTCACCACGTTGTTCGTCTGCGTGAACACCGCGTGGTCGCGGTCCTTCATCGAGTACGGGGCGCTCGGCATCTCGCCGTAGTGCACGATCGCCTCGGGTCGGAACTCTCGGAAGAGCGTCTCGGTGAGTCCCCAGTCGGTGAGGTCGCCCTCGGTGAAGCCGATCCCACGGCCGGTCACGTCCTTCCACGCGGCAACGCGATCGCCGAGTCCCGCCGCGATCGGCGTGAGCGAGTCCGAGCCGGCCTCGCGGTGGGCGGTTCGCCGCAGGTAGTTGTCGACCACGTGCACCTCGTGGCCCAGGTTGGAGAACCGCATCGCGGTCGGCCACCCGAGATATCCGTCGCCGCCCAGGATCAGGATGCGCATGTCGTTCCTTTCGAAAGGGGATCAGTGCCAGGGAAGTCGCTCGATCGTACCAACAGGCGACGGGCGGCGATGTGGCTCGGAGCTCGATCGTCGCAGGTCAGCGGGGGCGTCGGCTCGCTGCGAAGGGAGCGCTGAGCAACCTCACGAGAGGTCGGCCAGCGCCTCGAGCACCCGGTCGACCTCGTCGAGCGAATGGTAGTGGCAGAACCCGATGCGCACCGCTCCGCCGGAGTCCAGCAGTCCGAGGCGATCGTAGAGCTCGATGGCGTAGTAGTGCCCGTCCCAGACGAAGATGCCTCGCTCGGCGAGCGCCTTCGCGGTCTCGCGAGGGTGTTGGTCGCGCACACGTAGAGCGAAGGTCGGCGTGCGCTCACCCAGACGGCTGAGGTCGTCGATGCCGAACACGGCCATGTCGCCGATGCTCGCGACTCCATCGAGGAAGCGACGAGCCAGCTCGCGCTCATGCGCGCCGATCACGTCGAATGCGGCGACGATCGCCGCGCGCCTCGTGCCGTCGACCTGGAACCCGTCGTCGCTCGCGGTGCCGATCTCGGCGAGATAGTCGACGGCGGCAACGAGCCCTGCCATGGATTCATGGTTCTGGGTTCCCGTTTCCCATCGCTCGGGCGACTCGTAGTGCTCGGCGGGCCGAACCCGATAGGGATCCCAGGCATCGAGGACCGCGGGACTGGCCGCGATCATGCCCATGTGCGGCCCGAACACCTTGTACGGGGAGATCGTCACGATGTCTGCCCCGAGCGTGTCGAGGTCGATCGACCGATGCTGGGCGATGTGCACGCCGTCGACCACGACCGTAGCGCCAACGGCCTTGGCCCGGGCGATGAGGTCCGCCGCGGGCGTGACGGTGCCGACGGCGTTCGACGCAAGCGTGAACGCAACGAGCTTCGGATGGCGCTCGAGCGCCGCGTCGAACGAGTCGAGGTCGAGGGTCGCGTCATCGGTCCGCACGTCCACCCAGGTCACGGTCGCGCCGGCGTCTCGGGCGGCGAGCACCCACGGACGCACGTTCGCGTCGTGATCGAGGCGGGTCACCACCACGTGGTCGCGTGGCCCGATCGTGCGAGCGAACGAACGTGAGAAGTGGAACAGCAGTGACGTGGAGTTCGCCCCGAACACGATCCGGCGAGGGTCCGCCCCGGCGAGGTCGGCACCCGCCCGGCGGGCTGCAGCGACCGTCTCCTCGAGCTCCTCACTGACGGCGAAGACCCCGTCCATGTTCGAGATGCCTCGTCGGTAGTGGGCGGTCACGGCCTCGATCACCGTGTCGGGCACCTGTGACCCACCGGGGGCGTCGACGTAGACGACCGGCCGTCCGTCTTGCAGGCGCGAGAGTGCAGGGAACCTCGAACGAAGCTCGGAGAGGTCGGTTGTGCCCTGCACGTTCGTAGGTTCGCGGACAGATGTCACCCCTGACAACTCCTAGGAGACCGCCGCGAGGGGGCGCCTCCCCTAGGAGGGCCAGGGATGAAGGAATCGCCTAGACCGAGCGATTCAGCTCCGCACGAAGGGCGTCGGCCGTGAGGGCTTCCTTTCGGGCCCGGAGGTCGAGGTACAGCAGCACGCTGACGATCGCGGAGAACGGCGCGGTGATGATCTGAGCGATGGCTTGGAAGATCCACGACAGGAACCAGTTGTCACCCAGTGCGCCGCCGATCGCCCCGATGATGCCGCTGACCACCGCTGCGATGATGCCCGCGACGACGATGACCCCGACCGCGTGCCAGAATTGCCCCTTCACCAAGTTCCAAGAGCGACTCATCGCATCGGTGCCCCGTCTGTTCTCAACGACCAACGCGGGGATGGAGACGGAGAACATCACAGCGAAGATCAGGCCGGGGATGATGAGCAGGATCAGTCCGCCCAGCACCGCCAGGCCGACCAGGATCGAGATCAAGATCACGCTTCCGAACCGCGCGAAACCCCACTTGTACGAGGCATCGACGTCGACAGGGTCGCCGATGCTTCCCAGGGCGGCACCGCGCATGATCGCCGCCTGCAGCACGGCACTGATCACGACCGCGATGACGATCCCCACGATGAAGACGAGGAACGCCGCACCCGCCGTCCGGGCGCTTACCGTCTCGACGGATTCGCCGAAGATGGTGACGGTCTCGGTCTCGGGGGCGAAGACCACGCCGCCGATGAAGGCGCTGATGAACGTCAACGGGACCACGACGATCGCGACGATCATCAGCAGGCTCGCTGCGTTCGCCTTGTAGATCTCGAAGGCCGTGCTGAGGATCTCGCCGATCCCACGCTGCGGAAGGCCCGGCCCGCCCGCTCCCCCTGTCCCGCCGGGTGGCGGCGGAGGCGGTGGAGGAGGTGTCGTGAAGCCACCAGAACTGTCCATGCGATGGATCCCCCTTGTCTGTCGTCGAACGGGCGCATCGTACGCCTCTGCCCACCGGGGTGTGGGACGGCCCGCGAAAGGGTTCTCACCTCCGTGCCGTCAGCTCACATCGAGCGGGCTCCACTCCGGGTCGGGGCGCCATGACGACCAGTCGCGGTCGAACGGAGGCTTCCGCTCCTGCACGTGCTCGATCGCGAGCTCGCCTGCCCGGCGCACCTCGACCGCCTCGGCTTCGGTCAGCAGCCTGCGGGCGACCGCCTCGGCGAGCTCATGCTCGTCCTTCCACTCGTGGCTATCGAGGGCGGGCGGGATGCGCACGTCGAGGAACCAGTCGGTGTACTCGAAGGTATCGGGCTCGGCCAGCCGCAGCGGCGACTGGATGTTCACGTAGTACCCGCGGAACAACCAGTCCTCCGTCCACGACAGCAGCACTGCATACGGTGTGTCATGGAACGCGAACGACAGCACCGGGCGATCGCGCACGACCGTTTCCATCTCCCACGGCCCATCGTGGAAGCGCACCTCGCCGTGGTCTCGAGGGTCGTTCAGGAAGCGCGAGCCCGGAGCGAGGTAGAACGCGCGATGGTGACCGGCCATGTCGTGCACCACCCGCACCCGTCGCTCGGCGAGAGGTCGGCCGCCCCACACCTCTCGAAGGGTAACGATGTCGCCGGGGGCGAAACTCACCTTCGGCGCAGCCCCGCCCCCACCGTTGCGTGCGCCGTCGATCAGCCGAGCCGTTCGCCGAGCGCCGTGAGGATGCGCTCCGACGCCCAATCGAGGTCTTCCTGGGTCACGCAGAGCGGGGGAGCGAGCCGCACGGTGGTCTCCTGCGTGTCTTTGGCGAGCACGCCCATCTCCATCAGCCGCTCGCAGACCGCTCGAGCCGGGGCCGCCTCGGGCGAGAGCTCGATGCCGATCCACAGGCCCTTGCCTCGCACCTCGGAGACCGCCCCCGCCGGTACGTCGGTCCGCAGCCGCTCGATCAGCGATGTCCCGAGCTCGTCGGAACGGCGCTGGTACTCGCCCGTGGCGAGCAGCCGCAGCACCTCGATGCCGATCGCACACGCGAGCGGATTGCCGCCGAACGTCGAGCCGTGCTCACCGGGGCGGAACACTCCGAGCACGTCGCGATTCGACACGACCGCCGAGATCGGCACGATGCCGCCGCCGAGCGCCTTCCCGACCACGTAGACGTCGGGTGTGACGCCCTCGTGCTCGCACGCGAACGTGCGCCCGGTGCGCCCGAGCCCCGATTGGATCTCGTCGGCGATCAGCAGGACCCGACGCTCGTCGCACAGCTCGCGAGCCCGGCGCAGGTACCCCTCGGGTGGCACGACGACGCCCGCCTCTCCTTGGATCGGCTCCACCAGGAACGCGACCACGTCGGGGTCCGCGAGCGCCGCTTCGAGCGCGCCGATGTCGCCGTAGGGCACGGTCTCGAACCCGGGGGTGAACGGTCCGAATCCACCTTTGGCGCTCGGGTCGGTCGAGAAGCTCACGATCGTGATCGTGCGCCCGTGGAAATTCCCTTGGCAGGTCACGATCTTCGCGCGATCCTCGGGCACACCTTTCACGTCGTAGCCCCAGCGCCTCGCGGTCTTCAGGGCCGTCTCGACCGCCTCGGCGCCGGAGTTCATCGGCAGCACCATGTCCATGCTGCAGAGCTCCGCGAGCCCCTTGCAGAACCGTCCCATCTGGTCGTTGTGGAACGCCCGGCTCGTGAGCGTCACCCGATCGAGCTGCGCGTGCGCGGCGGCGATCAGATCGGGGTGGCGATGGCCGAAGTTCAGCGCCGAGTATGCGGCGAGCATGTCCAGGTAGCGCTTGCCCTCGACGTCGGTGACCCACGCGCCCTCGGCCTCGGCCACGACGACCGGCAGCGGGTGGTAGTTGTGCGCGGAGAATCGCTCGATGAGATCGATGTGCGCCTCGGTTCCCTGTGACGACGGGAGAGCTGTTCGTCGGGATCGGCCACCGTCGTCATCGAACCCCCAGTCGCGCTCGTGCGGATCGGCGCTCGCACGAGCGCTCGAGGGATGATACGGCGTCGTTCAGGCTGCGGAGACCTCGGAGTTCCTCGCCTTGACTTCTGTCAGAGCGTGGGCGTAGATTCAACCTCTTCATCGAACACACGTTCGATTCAAGGTATGCCTGTCCATCCTGTCTGTGAGGTCTGTCACGGTGACGAAACGATTCGACGAGCAGATCAGGGTCGAGCGTGACACCGGTATGCCCAGTGCGTTCGAGTGGCGAGGCAAGCGCTACGAGGTCGCCGATGTGATCGGGCGATGGAAGATCGAAGGCCGCTGGTGGTCCGACGGTCGCGATCGCGAGTACTGGCGGGTCGAAGCGCGTGGAGGCGCCGTCTGGGACCTCTACTTCGACCGCGTCAGAGACCTTTGGCACATGGAACGGCTCTGGGATTGAACGGCGTGCGGCCATATGCTGAGAATCGAGATGGCGAAACGACTCACCATCGCCGCCTTCGTGGTCGCTGTTCTCGGTGCCGGCCTCGTGACGTTCGCTCCCCTCGGTCGATCATGTGGCGTGTCCGATGGCGGACCGGAACGCTGCAGGTCGTGGACGCTCTGTGTGCTCGGGCTCGCCTCGATCGGTCTGTACTTCGTGCCGGCCGCGGTGCTGCTGACCGTTGCCTCGGCGATGCAAGACCAACGATCGGCGTTCGCGCCCGCCTAGGGAGCAGCCTCGAAGCTTTCCGGGCGGAGAACACATCATGATGGGATCCTTCGTGCACCTCGATGTGCGGTCGTGCTTCTCCCTCAAAGAGGGCGCGTTCACGCCGGAGCAGTTGGTGACCCGCACGGCAGCGCACGGCATGCGGACCGCTGCGATGACCGACCGTGACGGGCTCTACGGGGCCGCTCGGTTCGTGCGGGCATGCGAGGCTCAGGGCGTGCGTCCGATCCTGGGCGCCTCGCTCACGGTTCGGGCGAGCACACCTCCGCCGGGAGATGCCCATCTGGTGCTGCTCGCGATCGACGACACCGGATACGCGAACCTCTGCCGGCTCATCACCGACGCACACATGCTGGGTGAGCGCGGCGACCCGTGGGTCGACCCGCTCCAGATCTGCGCGCACGCGAAGGGGCTCGTCGCGCTCGCCGGCCCCCGATCGCATCCGGGGCGTGCGGCGACCCAGGGCCGCGTCGATCACGCCTCGAGATCGCTCGCCCCGTTCCGCGAGGCGTTCGGTCGCGACCGCCTCTTCATCGCCGTCGAACATCGGCTCGAGCGCGAGTCCAACGACGAGATCCGGGCGCTGCTGCGGCTCGCCGAGCGGGTCGGCGTCTGCGCCGTTGCGACGAACCCGGTGCGCTACCTCGATCCCGACGATGCGTTCGTGGCCGATGTGCTCGAGTGCATGCGGCGCCTGGTGCCGCTCGCAGAGACGAACGTCACGCGCCGCAACGCAGAGGGCTGGTTCAAGCCTGCTGCCGAGATGCGCGCGCTCTTCGCCGAACGCCCGGACCTCTGCGACACGACCCTGACCGTCGCCGACATGTGTCGGTTCGACCTCGGGCTCGGGCGCATCCACTTCCCCGATTTCCCGACCCCGCACGGACGCGGCGCCGACACGGTGCTCGCCGAGCGGTGCTGGCGGGGCGTGCACGACCGCGGCCTCCCCGACGACGAGCGCCTACGCGAGCGGCTGCATCACGAGCTCGCGATGATCCGGCGCATGGGGTTCGCGGCGTACTTCCTCACCGTGGCCGACATCGTCGCCGACGTGAAGGCGATGGGTATCAGAGCCGCATGCCGTGGAAGCGCTGCCGGCTCGCTCGTGTGCTACCTCACCGGCATCTCCGACGTCGACGCGCTCCGCCACGACCTGTCGTTCGAGCGGTTCATGAATCCGATGCGCAAGGACCTTCCCGACATCGACATCGACGTGGAATCGGCACGTCGCGAGGACGTCTACGACATGATCCTCAGCCGCCACGGCACCGAGCGCGCCGGGTGCGTCGCGATGATCGACACCTACCGGGCGCGCTCGGCGATCCGTGAGGTCGGCAAGGCGCTCGGGCTGCCCGACGTCGAGGTCGGCGTCGTCGCGAAGTCGTTCCCGCACATCTCGGCGCGGCACCTGCGTGAGGCGATCGAACGCCTGCCCGAGCTGCAGGGCATCAACCTGCGTTTCGAGCAGATGGAACGTCTGATCGGTGTGGCCGAGAAGCTGGCCGGGTTCCCGCGGCACGTCGCGCTCCACCCTTGCGGCATCGTGCTCGCGAGCCACGACCTGGTGGAACGCGTGCCGCTCGAGCGCAGCGCGAACGGTCACCGCATGATCCAAGCCGACAAGGACGACGTGGAGCTGCTCGGCTACCTCAAGCTCGACATCCTCGGCGTGCGCATGCTGAGCTCGATGCGCCACGCCCTCGACGAGATCGCGCGCACGACCGGGGAGAAGGTCGACCTCGACCGCATCGCCCTCGACGACCTCGAGACGTTCGAGACGATCCGCGCCTCCGACACGCTGGGGTGTTTCCAGATCGAGTCGCCCGGCCAGCGTGAGCTGCTGCAGAAGCTGCAACCCACCCGATGGGAAGACCTGATCGTCGACATCTCCCTGTTCAGGCCCGGTCCGGTGAAGTCCGACATGATCACGCCGTACCTGCGACGGCGCTCCGGTATGGAGCGACCCACCTACATCCACGGAGGATTGCGCGAGCCGTTGCAGGAGACGTTCGGGGTGATCGTCTTCCACGAGCAGGTGATCCGGGCGCTCGCGGCGCTTGCGGGCTACACAGAGACCTACGCCGATCACATCCGGCGCCACCTCGACCACGACGACATGCTGCCCGGGTTCCAGGCCGACTTCCTCGAGCGCGCCACGGCTCGCGGCGTCGACAGTGAAGCCGCCGAGAAGATCTGGCATGCGGTGACACAGTTCGCGTCGTTCGGTTTCTGCAAGGCGCATGCCGCGGCGTTCGCGGTGCCGACCTACCAGAGCGCGTGGTTGAAGACGCACTACCCGGCGCACATGACGGCAGGCTTGCTCACGCACGACCCCGGCATGTACCCGCGACGCCTGATCCTGGAAGACGCGCGCCGACACGGCATCGCGATCCTGCCCCTCGACGTGAACGCGAGCGAGCCCGACTACGTCGTGGAAGAAGTGGAAAGCACGCTCGCGCACGGTCGGCCCGGTGGAGCTCGCGAGTGCTTGCTCGCGAACTCGGCAGGGACCTCCGTAGCGGCACCTATGGTCGAAAGAGGGAGGTCCTTGCCGAGCCGCGCCGTGGAAGAGGTCGAGGGGGGGTCTGGGGGGCTCAAGGAGCGAGCGACAGCGAGCGTAGCCCTCCAGCATGGGACCTTCGGTGTCAGGCTCGCGTTGCAAGACGTGCACGGCATCAGCGAGACCGAGATCCGCTCGATCATGACGGCGCGTGCCGAGCGGGCGTTCCGCGACGTGGGCGACTTCATGCGGCGCACCACAGTGAGTCGTCCGGTGACCGAGGCGCTCGCGCATGCGGGCGCCTTCGACGCGATCGAGCCTGCCCGCCGTCGTCACCTCTACGTCGCGATGACCGCCGACACCGAGCGCGAAGGCGACCAGCTCACGCTCACGATGGGCGTCGATCCGACCGAGGGCCACCGGTTCAAGGACTACTCCGACGCCGAGGTGGTGCGGGCAGAGCTCGAGGTGATGGGACTCGATGCCACTCGGCACATCGTGAGCTTCTTCGAACCGCTGCTCACCGATCTCGGTGTGACGCGCGCGAAGGACCTGCGACGCACCCGTGGTGGCTCGAAGGTGATCGTGGCGGGCGTGAAGGTCGCGTCGCAGACTCCGGCGATCCGCAGCGGCCAACGCATCATCTTCCTCACGCTCGACGACGCGACCGGACCGGTGGAGGTCACGGTGTTCGGATCGGTGCAGCCGAAGGTCGTGAAGACCGTGTTCCATGGATACGCGTTGGCGGTCGCAGGTGAGCTGCGGCGAACGGGTGTGGGCGGGGTGAGCGTGATCGCCGAAGAGGTCTGGGATCTGTCTGCCCTGCACCGGGCGCGGAGCGAGGGCACGTTGCGCGAAGCCGTGCGCGGTGAGGTGCTGCGCGACACAGTCGCGAGAGCCGCGAGCTCGCCTCCCGCCGGCATCGGTCCGCGTACGCTCTGGCACGCGAGCCCCGGCTCCGCGGGGTGATGACCGCATGACCACCAGGCACACGGTGCCCGACGAGCGCCCGACCGAGCCGATCCTGCATGCCGACATCGACGCCTTCTATGCGTCGGTGGAGGTGCTGAAGGACCCGAGCCTCGCCGGGAAGCCGGTGATCGTCGGCGGCGTCGGCGGACGCGGGGTGGTGAGCTCCGCCTCGTACGAGGCCCGCGAGCTCGGCGTGCGTTCGGCGATGCCCACGGTGCGCGCCCGCCGTCTGTGTCCCGATGGGGTGTTCGTGCCGCCCGACTTCGGGGCGTACCAAGCGCACTCCAACCGGTTCCGCGAGGTGCTGCTGGCGCACACGCCGCTCGTGGAGCCGATCTCGCTCGACGAAGCTTTCCTCGACGTGGGCGGGGCCACGATGTTGTTCGGGGAGCCCCAAGAGATCGCGGCGCGGATCCGCGCCGAGGTCGAACGCGAGGTCGGAGTGACGTGCTCGGTGGGCGTGGCGCCGACGAAGTTCGTCGCCAAGCTCGCGAGCGATCACTGCAAGCCCAACGGCATGCTCATCGTGCCGGCAGACGGGGTGCTCGGCTTCCTCGAACCGCTCCCGGTGCGGCGCCTCTGGGGGGTGGGGGAGAAGACCGGCGAGGTGCTCTCGCGCATGGCGGTGCGCACCGTCGGCGACCTCGCGGCCACCTCTGAGCCGATCCTGGCCCGACTGCTGGGCGAGCAGAGCGCCCGGCACTTGCGCCGACTTGCGCACGGCATCGACGAGCGCGGCGTCGTGCCATATGAGACGCCGAAGTCGGTCGGGCACGAGGAGACGTTCGAGCACGACCTTGACGACGACGAGACGCTGCTCAGGGAGCTGCTGGCGCTCTCGGGGAAGGTCGCCTCGCGCCTGCGAGCCGATGGCTACCGGGCCCGCACTGTCACGATGAAGGTGCGTTTGGCCACCTTCACCACGCTCACGCGATCGAAGACCCTCGCCGACCCGACCGACGTGGGCGCCGACCTCTATCACGCGATCGCCGGCCTCTACCGGGCGCTTCCCGGGCAGCGGAGGCGGGTCCGGTTGCTCGGGGTGCAGACGACCGGCCTGGTCCCGGCGGGTGCCGAACAGCTCGCGATGCTGCACGGGGAACGCTGGGGCGACGTGGAGCGCGCCGTCGATCGCATCGAGCGCCGGTTCGGGCGCGGCGCGGCGATGCCCGCGGCGCTGCTCGACCGCTCACGACCCGATCACTCGCCCTCGGCGCGATCTCGTCCCGATCTCCCGAGCTGACATCCGGGTTCCTGCTCGTATGGGTTCCCAAGTCGGGATGCCTCCCTATAATCGAGGTGTGCCCTTGAGCGAACACGAACAACGCATCCTCGAAGAGATCGAGCAGCGGCTCGCCGAGGACGACCCCCGGCTCGTCGAACAGGTGGGCCGTACCGACCTGTACACCCATCTGGCCCATCGCATCCGGCTCGCAGCCATCGGCTTCGTGCTCGGATGTGTGCTGCTGCTCCTGGTCCCCGTGAATCCCTGGGGTCCGTTGATCGCAGCGGTCGGCTTCGTGACCATGATCGGTTCGGCCCTGTTGATCTACCGCTATCTCGGACAGCTCGGGCGAGACCAGATCCGCGCGCTGCAGTCCGACGGAGGGTCGTTCACCGGCATCATCGGACGCCTCGCCGCGCGCTTCCGCCCGCCCGCACCCAGCGACGAGGAGTAGCCGGGTAGCGGCGGTAGCTCCCAAACAGGTAGCCCGTTCGGATGGTTCCGCGACCATCGTGACCTCGCGGCTTGCCGCAGTTCCGCACGCTGTTGTACAACGGTGACCGCTTCCCCCTTGGCGCGAGTCGTCGGTCGCTGTCTCATCGATCCTCGATCCGTGCCGAAGGCGTTGAACGACTGAACTCGAGACCGAGGGGGCCCGCAACCGGATGGAGGGATTCACCACCCACCAGGCATGCAAGTTCACCGGTTGCACGCCTCGCCAGCTCAGGTATTGGGACCAGATCGGGTTGGTCCAACCGACCGTCCAGGGAACCGGGGGACGTCCGGGGGTGCCGCGTCTCTACGCCTTCCGAGACCTCGTTGCGCTGCGAGTGGTGAAGTCCTTGCTCGACGGCGGCATGTCCCTGCAGCGCGTGCGTCGTTCGTGGGAGTTCCTGAACAAGAAGGCCGGCATGGACAAGCACCTGTCCGAGGTGAAGCTCGTCACCGACGGCCAGAGCATCTTCAAGATCTGCCGTCTCGACGGGGAGGTGATCGACGCGCTGCGTGACGGGCAGATGGCGTTCTTCGTGGCGATCGACGACATCGCGACCGGTGTTGAGACAGATGTTCGGCAGTTCCGCGACGATCGCGAGCGTTTCGTTCGTGCCTTGAGAGAAGCTGCAGCACAGACGATCACCGGCGCGTCCGAAGGGTAGGTCAGCGTCTGCGGTACGGGCCCGTGACGCGCTGGCTCCAGCCGGCCTGTCGTCGCATGGCTCGAATCACCTCGTGCGACGTTCGGGTGGCCTCCTCGGCGTCGGACCGCCCGGGCTCGCGCGGGGCGTACGCGGCATCGGTCGCGAGCTGGGTCAGCTGCCCGAGGCTGCCGTCGGCCTCGGCGCTCGAGTTCGAGACTGCGCGCCGATACTCCTCGAGCGTTTGGCCGGGCAACCTCCCGTGTCCGAGCTCGGCCGCGCGATCGGCGAAGACGTCGTAGGTCACGAGGATCGAGCGACGGGGCACATGCTGGGCTCGACGCAGCCGGCGTCGTCGTCGAAGCGCTCTGGCGGGCGGCACGAGCGCCAGGCCGATCGCGCCGACCGAAACGGCGGCGAGGAGCGCATTGCCGGGTGTGAACACGCCCCGATCGGGCGCGGCGTTCGCCTCGCCGGACACGATGCCCCCACCGGCGCCGCGAACGGGGCGAGGGATGCCGCGTTCGGGGATGCCCTCACGGATCGCCGCCGAGTTGGCTGCGGTGTCTGGTACGCCAATGCCGGCCTCGATGCCTCCTTCTCCGCCGACACAGGGTGAGCCATCGGGACACGACTGCAGAGCGCCCGGGTCGAGGTAGGGGTAAGCCTCCACGTTCTGCCGGTTCGGGGTCGGCTCGAACGGAACCCATCCGAACGACGGGAAGAGCACCTCGACCCAGACGTGCGCGTTCTCGGTCGTGACCGTGAATCCCTCGCCCGAGCCCTTGGCCTGGCCGGGCGTGAAGCCCATGGCGAGCCGAGTCGGGATGCCGAGCGTGCGGAGCATGACCGCCATCGCGATCGAGAACTGCTGGCAGAAGCCCTCCTTCGTCTGATCCAGGAACACCACCAACGCGTCATCTCTCGATGTCGCGGGAACGTCTTCGTTGTAGGTGAAGTCGCCCGACTTCGTGAACACATCCTGGATCGCGATGATCCGGTCGTAGGTGGAATCCGCGCCCCTGGACCACTCTTCGGCCCGCGCGGCGATCACGGGGGACAGAGCCGGCGTCGCTGTGTATCGCAGCAGCGAGTCGCTCGTCGTGGTGAACTGCTCATCGCCTCGAAGCTGCTCGGGCGTCGGCTGCACGACATCGGCCACGGCGGAGTAGGTGACGCCGGAGCCGATGCCGTCCTCGAGGAAGATGGACCCCCCCTGCGGATCCCATCGCATGCCGTCGACTGAAGCGTCGGTGGAGCGAGGTGGGTAGGGCAGTGGCAGCCATGGCAGGGCGAGCTCGCTGGTCGTGGTGAAGGTCACCCGGGTGGTCTCCTCGGCGGGCTGTGCGAGCGGGGTCGACGTCGCGAGCTCGCTGTTCGACACGACGGGGATCGTGCCGGGGTTTGGATCCGGGCTGAAACCGCGACCGTCGAAGTTCGGAAGCGCGACCATGCGCCAGTACCGTCCGACGTCGGCCTGCACCTCGAACACCGGGGCCACCTCGTCGCGGGTGAGGCTCTCCTGCACCGATACGAGGGGGTCGATGCGCACCCGGTCGTCGTTGGTGGAGAAGTCGATCACCCCCCGGGATCCGAACCCCGGTATCAGGATCGGCGCCACCGCGGCCACCGTGACGGCGGCCGCACCCACGCGGCGTGCGCCTCGGCTCGCCGCGACTTCGAGCCTGGCGGCGCGACCGGGTGCCGTCCAGACGGGCCCCCAGCTCTGCACGCGGCGGAGCCCGTCGGCGAAGAGCAGCGCCGCGGCCGCAACGAGGAACAACAATCCGAAGATCGGACGGATGACGTCTTCGAGGACCGAATCCGCGAAGCCCACCAAGGCGACGGGAGGCAACAGGGCGAGCAGGGGGCTTCCAGCGCGGAACGCGAGCGAGTGCGCGGCGAACACCGCCGCCCATGCTCCCGCGAGGCCCGCGAGCATGAGGGGCGCCAGCGGGGGCGATGGTGCGACCTGCACCCTGGCCTGTTCGCCGACCCGGCCTGCGGCCTCGATCGCGGCCCTCAGGGTCTCCAGGGTCGGGAGTCCGAACCAGGTGGTGTCGAGGAACACGAGCAGACCGATCGCGATCGTGAGGCCCGCCACGCTGACGATCGTGGCGAGCACCAGGTTTCGCCGCTCCAACAGGGCGGCGATCATGCCCGAGGCAACGGCACCAGCGAGCAGTCGCAGCGTGGGAGGGTTGCCCTCGAAGACGCGACCGAGCGCGATCGCCGCGGTGGCTGCGACGAACACGGTCGCGGCCCCCGCGATCAGACGCTGTGGGCGAGCCGACGTTCCCTGGGTGCGTGCCATCGTTCCTTCAGTGGGGTCGAGGGGGTCAATACGATGCAGTCCCATCCTGCGCGTGCGAAGGCCATGTTCGCCTGGGTCGCTCGCCCTTCGAGCTGGGCGGCTCGACCCGGGGGCAGTGACAGTGGATCCACAGGGTGCACGAGCACGACGAGCTTCGGGCCGAACCCGGCGCCCGCTCGGATCAGTGACGTGAGCTCGCCGGGGGCGGGGGGGGCGGCCACGTACACGAGCGATGTGTCGCCCGACGCGGCCGTGCGAAGGTGGGCGAGCGACGGACCCACCGAGCGGGCGGGCGCGTGACTGATGCCGGCGAGGGCGTCGAGGAATCGCTCCTCGCTCACCGGTGCGGGCGGCGACTCCGCGGTGCCGATTCGCAGCGCGAAACCCCGCTGCGACAAGAGCATGCCGAGGGTCGCCGCAACCGACACGGCTCGCTCGAACGCGGGGGAGTGCGATTGTCCGAGTGAATGCCCCCGATTGTCGAGGAACACGAGCCCGCTCGCCCGCCGAGAGGACTCGTCCTGGCGGATCATCAGGTCGCCTGTGCGAGCGACCGACGGCCAATGGATGCGTCGCAGGTCGTCGCCCTGTTGGTACTGGCGCATCGTGTAGTACTCCTCACCGGTGCGGAACAGCTGCCGTGCGCGTGTTGCGCCCCAGCTCGGCCCGAAGCCCGGATCCGGGGCCGAGACCAGATCCTCGATCTCGGGAGTCACGAGGAGCTCATCGAGCTCGTCGAGCTCCACGCGTTGACGCGTGAGCGCGAACGGGTCCGAGACGTCGATCGTGAGCGGACCGATGCGGTATCGTCCCCGGGTCTGGGGCAACACGGTGTAGGCAACCTGCTGCGCTCCATGAGCGGGCACGCCCGAGACGACGAGCCGTGCGGGGCGTCCGAGCGTGGGCGGGAGGCGATCCTCGATCAGCAGGAACGACGAGGGCGCAGGGGCCTCGTTCTGCACATCGAGTCGGACAATCACCCTGCTCCCCGGCGGCACTCGCACGTCACTCAGTCGCCGGTGGACGCGGACCTTGGCGCGCCCCCACCGCACGAACGAGCCGGCGAGGAAGGGCAACGCTGCCAGTCCGATCGCGACGACCTCCATGCCGGACGAGCCAACGATGCGTGATGTGACCCACATGGCGAGGCCCGCGCCGAGCACCGCCATGCCCCGGCCCGAAGGCATCAGGGGTTCTCCGCGACCGGCACGGACACCTCGGCGAGGATCTCCTGTAACACCACGTCGGTCGAACGCCCGGTCATGACCGCGTCTGCCGTCACGATGATCCGGTGTGCGAGCACAGGGACCGCCAGGGCCTTGACGTCGTCGGGGATCACGAAGTCGCGTTCCTCGGCGGCCGCGAAGGCCCTGGCCGCGCGCAGAATCATCATGGAAGCCCGAGGGCTGGCGCCGAGGTAGACGTCGCCATGTCGCCGGGTCGCGGCGACCAGGTCGACGATGTAGCGACGGAGCGCCGGCGCGACGTGCACTCGGCGCGCCTGTTCGATCATCTCGGCCACGCCGGGGGCATCGTTGACGGCCTGGATCTCCTCGAGGGGCTGGATGCCAGAGGTGTGGCTGCCCAGGATCTCCGACTCGATCTCGGCGTTCGGGTAGCCGATCGACAGCCGCAGCATGAATCGGTCGAGTTGCGCCTCGGGCAGTGGGTAGGTGCCTTCGTGCTCGATCGGATTCTGCGTCGCGATCACCATGAACGGGGTGCCGAGCGGATGCGTCTCGGTGTCGATCGTGACCTGGCGCTCCTCCATGCATTCGAGCAGTGCGGACTGGGTCTTGGGCGATGCGCGGTTGATCTCGTCGCCCAGCACGATGTTGGCGAAGATCGCCCCCGGCTTGAACTCGAAGTCGCGCTGTTCCTGGTTGAAGACGTTGACGCCCGTGACGTCGGTGGGCAGCAGGTCGGGAGTGAACTGGATACGCCGGAACGAGCAGTCGATCGAGCGTGCGATCGACTTCGCGAGCATCGTCTTACCGACCCCGGGCACGTCCTCGATCAGCAGGTGTCCCTCGGCGATCAGCGCGACGAGTGCCAAGCGGATCTCGTGATGCTTTCCTCGCACGACCCGCTCGACGTTGTTCTCGATCTCGTGGAATCGCGCGGCGAACCGGGTCCAGTCCTGTGATCGCTCTTCGACCTCCACGCGTACCTCCGGGAAGCTCGGTGAGACGCAACCCTCGGGTCCGAACGACCTCCGGGTCAACACCGATCATCGTACGCCAGGAACGCCCGAAGGCCCGCGGCGATTCTCCAGGAGTCGTTGCGGCGGCCGGGACCGATGCTCGCGGACGCCCCGCGCGGCCCCTGTTCGCAACTCCAGGCATCGCGCTCGGCCCGACCGCCGCTCCATATAGATTACACACTTGTGATTCGCGGCGTCGTGTCCAGCGTTCTCGAGGCTTCCGTACACTGCAAGGCATGGGACGTGCGCTCGTCCTCAACGTGACCGACCTGCCGCTTGCGGTGGTTCCAGCGCGCCGTGCCGTCGTGCTCGTGCTGAAAGACAAGGCCGAGACCGTCCTTTCGAACGGCATGATCTTCCACTCGGAGCGTCTCGTGCTCGAGGCGCCATCGGTCGTGCGGCTGCGTCGCTACGTGCGTGTGCCCTACCGGGCGCACGCTCCCCTGACCCGCCGCGCCGTGTTCGCTCGCGACGAGTGGAACTGCCAGTACTGCGGTTCGGCTGCCGAGAACCTCGATCATGTGCTGCCTCGCTCCCGCGGCGGCCAGCATGTGTGGGAAAACGTCGTGGCCGCATGCCGGCGTTGTAACGCCAAGAAGGAAGATCGCACGCCCGCCGAGGCCGGCTTCCATCTCCTGCGCCAGCCGTTCGCACCGCGTGACGGGTTCCACCTCACGCTCGGACATCTCGAACCGGGCTGGGAAGACTTCCTCGTCTAGCAGTTGCGCCCGATCCGTTCGGCACGCGGTTCACCTCCGGCGTGCCCCCTCGAACCTCTCGCCTGCTGGCGTGTCGACCCCGAACACCTGTTCTCGTTGACGCGGTGGAGCGTTGGTGGCATAAACGTGTCGCTTGGTGGAGGAAAGGGGAGGAAGCGTGGCCGAACTGCTCGGCACGCATAGCTACCAGCTCGACCCGAAGGGCAGGGTCTCGCTGCCGGCGAAGTTCAGGGCCGCCTTCGTGGACGGCTGCTGGATCACCGTAGGCCAGGATCACTGCCTGTACGTCTTCCCCAGGGCCGAATGGGAGCGACGTTCCGACGAGGTCGCGTCTTCCCCCCTTTCCGACCGCGACGGGCGCGCGTACTCACGCATGTTCTTCGCCTCATCAGACGAGTCGAGGCTCGACGGGCAGGGGCGGGTCACGGTGCCCCAGCGCCTGCGCGAGGCCGTCGGCATCGACAAGGAAGTCGTCGTGCTCGGCGTGCGGGACCGGATGGAGATCTGGGATCGCACGACCTACGAGCGCTACGCGGCAGGTTTCGCAGATGCGTACCAGACCGGTGCGCTCGATCCCAGGAGGTAGGGCGCACATGGCAGAGCTCGTCCCCGAACACGATGTCGTCGAGACGAACAAGCTCGGCGCCGAAGTCAGACAGAGCCTGTCGCTCATCGGCATGACGGCCCTGACGCTGTTGGCGTCGATCGCCATCGGCATCCTCGCCGGACATCTCGGCTGACGTGGGGGAGACGGGTGGTGCCGACGAGCCGGCTGTCGCGCACGAGCCGGTCATGGTACGGGAGGTGGTGCGCTTCCTCGCCGAGGAGGCACCTCGTCGCGCCATGGTGGTCGACATGACGCTCGGCGCCGGGGGGCACACCGAGGCATTGCTCGAGGCCGGTGTTGAGAGCGTGATCGGGGTCGATCGCGATGAGCGTGCGATCGACCTCGCCACGGAGCGGCTCGCGCGCTTCGGTGAGCGCTTCCGGCCGGTGCGTTGCACGTTCACGCAGGTCGGCAGCCAGATAGGCGAAGCGACTGCCACTGGCGCGATCGATGGATTCCTCTACGACCTCGGAGTGTCGTCGATGCAGCTCGACACCGGTGAGCGCGGTTTCGGGTACCGGATCGATGGTCCGCTCGACATGCGCATGGCCGGCGTCGCCGACGATGAACCCTCGGCGGCCGATCTTGTGAACACCTCGGCCGAGGCCGACCTCGCGGATCTCATCTATGAGCTCGGCGGTGAGCGGCGCTCACGCCAGATCGCACGAGCGATCGTCCGGCGCCGCCCGATCACCACCACCGACCAGCTCGCGGGCGTGATCGTGGGTGTCGTGGGACGACGGCCGGGGGGCCCCCACCCTGCGCGCCGCACGTTCCAGGCACTCCGCATCGCGGTCAACCGGGAGATCGAGGAGCTCGCCGCCTCCCTGCCTCAGGCGGCCGGGTTCCTCGCTCCCGGAGGCCGCGTGGTCGCAATCGCCTACCACTCTCTCGAAGACCGCATCGTGAAGACCACGTTCCGAGACGACGCGCGGCTTTCGGCACTCTCGAAGAAGCCTCTTCGGCCGGCAGAAGACGAGGTGGCTCGCAACCGCCGCGCCCGCAGCGCGATCCTTCGAGCGGCGGAGCGAACAGGGGAGGCGGCGTGAGCCTTCCCGCACAGAAGCTTCCGGTTCCTGGAAGCGCTGCTCCCGAGATCCGGTCCGATCCTCGCGAGCCCGCCGCGCGTTCTGCGCGGCAGCCCGCGGCGCGCCCGAACACCGCTACCCCTCCCCAGCATCGGGCGCGCCGCGGGTCCACCCCCGCGTTCTGGTTCCTTTCGGCGGCGGTCGTGTCGAGCCTCGTGTGGGCGATCGTCGCGCTGGGCGCGCTGGTGGTGAACACCACGTACCGCATGACGGATGTGCAGAGTCAGGTGAATGCCTTGCGGGAGCAACGGGCCGCGCTCGACATCGAGGTCGCTCGGCTGTCCTCGCCCTCGCGCGTCGGCGAGTGGGCAGACGTGATGGGTCTCGCGGAGCCGGAGCCGGGCGATTCCGTGATCCTGCGCGTTCCCGGTGAGGGTCCCGGAGCCACCGAGTGAGGCGTCCGCCGGTCAGCAGGCTCGTTGCCCTCCTGGCCGTGATGATGTTCGCCTTCGGTGGCATCGTCGTTCGTCTCGTGTTCCTCCAGGTTCGGGACAATCCGGAGCTCGAGGCGCTCGGCATGCATCAACGCGTGCGTTCGATCATCCTGCCCGCGAAGCGTGGGGAGATCGTCGACCGATCGGGCGTACCGCTCGCGGTGACCCGCGAAGCCCGCGACATCTACGTCGATCCCACTGCCGTGGTCGACGCCGAGGCCGAGGCCGACACGATCGCACAGGTGTTGGATCTCGAGGAGCACGAGGTGCAAGCGGCGCTCGAAGCCGATGGGACCTTCGCCTACATCGATCGCCAGGTCGACATGGAGGTCGCCCGGGAACTCGAGGATCTGGCCCTTCCCGGCATCGGCTTCCTCGAGGTGGCGAAGCGGTACTACCCGGCGGGGCCGCTCGCGCCGCAGGTGCTCGGATTCGTCAACCTCGATGGCTTCGGTGCCGCCGGACTCGAGAACGAATACGACGAGGTGCTCGCCGGCACCCCTGGAGAACGTACGACCGAGCTCTCGGCCGACGGTCTCGCGATCTCCGATGGACTCGACGCGCTCGTGGCGCCGATCGCCGGCTCCACCATGTTCACGACGATCGACCGGCAGATGCAGTACATGGTGCAGGCAGCGCTCGAGCGCGCGGTGAAGGACAACGAGGCACTCGGCGGAACGGCCGTCGTGATGGACCCGGCCACCGGCGAGGTGCTCGCGATGGCCACCTACCCGGGGTTCGATCCCAACGACTACAGTCACGCGCCGTTGGAGGCCATGCGCAACCGTGCGGTGACCGACGCCTTCGAACCAGGCTCTGTGAACAAGATCATCACGGCGGCCGCGGCGCTCGAGACGGGCGCGGTCACGCTCGACCAGCGCTTCCGCGTGCCCTCGTCGATGGAGGTGGGGCCGTTCACGATCCGCGACTCGCACGAGCACCCCGTCGAGTCCATGACGATCGGCGACATCATCACCCAGTCGAGCAACATCGGCGCGGCGCTGATCGCCGAGGAAGTCGGCAACGAGTTGCTCGCGGGATTCATGCGCAGGTTCGGCTACGGGCGCACGACCGGCATCGGCTTCCCCGCCGAGGCGTCGGGCGCGATGCTCGCCGGCAGGGACTGGGACGAGGTGATCCGTGCGACCGTGTCGTACGGACAGGGCATCTCGGTCACGCCGCTGCAGATGGCGAACGTGTACGCAACGATCGCCAACGGCGGCCGCTGGATCCAGCCGACGCTCGTGCGAGGCTTCGAGGGCCCCGACGGCACCTTCCGAGCGGCCGAGACACGGGCCACTCGACGCGTGATCGGAGCCGACACGTCCAGGGTGCTCACGAGCATGCTCGCCGCCGCCGTGGAAGAGGGCACCGGCGTGAACGCGCAGATCCCCGGCTACCAGGTGGCCGGCAAGACCGGCACCTCGCGCAAGCTCGACGACCTCGGTCGCTACGTGCAGCGCTACCACGCGTCGTTCGCCGGCTTCCTGCCGGCGGCCGACCCACGCGTCGTGATCGCCGTCTCGATCGACGAACCTCGCACCGTCTACGGCGGGCTCGCTGCCGCGCCGTTGTTCCAGGAGATCGCCCGCTATGCCATCCGGCGGCTCGCGATCCCCGCCGCCCCCAAGGTCGCCCTGCCTCACGCCCGGGCAACCTCGTGAGGCTACCGTCCCCGGGCGAGGGCGCGAGTAAGCTCCGAAACGGTGTCTTCCCCATCGGCTCTTCCCCCGCTCGTGCCTGCATTCGCGCCGATCCCACTGTCGGTGCTTCTCGAGGCCGTGCCCGACGCGCAGACGCGCGGCGACCCGGCCGTCTCGGTGCTCGACGTTGCATACGACTCGCGCTCGGTCACCCTCGGGTCACTCTTCTGCTGCATCACAGGTGAGGCCGCCGACGGCCACGATTTCGCTCGCGATGCGCTCGACGCTGGCGCCTCGGCGTTGCTCGTCGAGCGCTGGCTCGATCACCCGGCGACCCAGGCGCTGGTGCCCTCGGTCCGCGCGGCCATGGGGCCGATCGCCGCTCGCGCCTTCCGTGAACCGGCACGATCGATGACGATGCTCGGGGTCACCGGCACGAACGGCAAGACCACGATCACCTATCTGCTCGAGTCGATCGCGCGTCGAGCGGGGCGACACGCGGGCGTGATCGGCACGACGGGGGCGCGGTTGGACGGCGTGCCCGCCCCGCTCGAGCGCACGACCCCCGAGGCGCCGGAACTGCACCGGCTGCTCGCCGGCATGCTCGATCACGATATCGGCCTGGTGGCGATGGAGGTGTCGTCGCACGCCCTCGCCCAGCACAGGGTGGGCGGCATCGTCTTCGACGCGGTCGCGTTCACCAACCTGTCGCAGGACCATCTCGACTTCCACGGGTCCATGCAGGACTACTTCGACGCCAAAGCATCGTTGTTCACGCCGGAGCTCGCGCGCCGCGGCGTCGTGAACGCCGACGACCCCTTCGGGCGTCGGCTGATCGAGGTCTCCGAGATCGACATCTCGACGTTCGCGGCCGGCGCCGAGGCCGACCTGCGAGCCTCCGACGTGGTGGTGTCGCCGACGGGCCTCGCGTTCCGTGCCGGCGGCATGCAGATCCGCTCGGCTCTGCGAGGCGCCTTCAACGTCTCGAACTGCCTGGCGGCCATCGCCCTGTCGCGCGCCGTGGGCCTGTCCGACGACGCGATCTCGGCGGGCATCGCCGATGTGCGTGAAGTGCCCGGCAGGGTGGAGCCGATCGACGAGGGACAGCAGTTCCTCGTGGTGGTGGATTACGCGCACACGCCGGATAGCATCCTCGGCGTGCTGCAGGCCACGCGCCCGCTGGCCACCGGCCGGTTGATCGTCGTGTTCGGTTGCGGGGGGGACCGCGACCGCGCGAAGCGACCCCTCATGGGCATTGCGGCGACCTCGGCCGCCGACCTCGCGATCATCACCACTGACAACCCGCGCTCGGAAGACCCGCTCGCCATCATCGCCGAGATCGAACCGGGTGCCGTCGAAGGCGGGGGCGACTACATCATCGAGCCGGACCGGCGGGCCGCGATCGCCCTCGCGGTGGGCGAGGCGAAGGCAGGCGACGCGGTCGTGATCGCCGGCAAGGGTCACGAGGTGTATCAAGAGCTCGCCGGCGGCATGGTCGAGTTCGACGACAGGCACGTGGCGCGCGACGAGCTGCGCAAGGTGGTGCATCGCGGATGATGCCGCGCTCGCTCTCCGTCCTCGCCCTCGAGATCGACGGCCGTCTCGTCGGCCCGGACGATGAGGCGACGCACGTCGTCACCGACTCTCGTGAGGCGGAGCCCGGAGCGTTGTTCGTCGCGCTCAAGGGGGACCACTTCGACGGCGCTCGCTTCGTCTCGGAAGCCTCGGCGGCTGGCGCCGTCGGTGTGATCGTACCCGAAGGCGTCGCAGCGCCCGGAGCGGCGATCGTCGTGGCGTCGACCGGCGAAGCGTTGTTGCGACTTGGTGCGGCCGAGCGCCAGCACATCGCGACATGCGTGGGTATCACCGGCGCGAACGGCAAGACGACCACGAAGGACATGACGGCTGCAGTGCTGTCGCGTCGGCACCGCACGCACGCGAGCCCCGGCTCGTTCAACAACGAGATCGGACTGCCGATGACGATGCTCGGCGCGCCGCCCGGCACCGAGGTCGTGGTGGCTGAGCTCGGCGCCCGGCGCAAGGGCGACGTCGCCATGCTGTGTGAGATCGCCCGGCCCGAGATCGTCGTCGTGACGAACGTGGGCGTCGCCCATCTTGAGATCTTCGGATCGTGGGACGCGATCGTCGAGGCGTGCGCCGAACCGGTCGATGCGCTCGGATCCGGCGCGTGGGCGGTGCTGAATGCCGATGATCCGGTGGTCGCCGGCTACCGGTCGCGCGGTGCCGGGCAGGTGATGACGTTCGGGGTGCACGCCGATGCGGACGTTCGCGCGCACGACGTCGCGCTCGACGACGACGGCGCCGCATCGTTCATGCTCGTCGTCCGAGGCGAGGGCGTCCCGGTGTCCCTGAGCATCGCGGGCGAGCACATGGTGCTCAACGCCCTTGCCGCGGCGGCGGTCGGCACCATCCTCGGGGTGCCGCTCGAGGCGTGTGCCGACGCGCTCGCTGCCGCGGAGATCTCGCGCTGGCGCATGGAGACCTTCTCGACAGGCGATGACGTCAGGGTCATCAACGATGCCTACAACGCGAATCCCGAATCGATGGCGGCCGCCTTGAAGACGGCCCGCGTGATCGCACGCGATCGCCGGCTCATCGCCGTGCTGGGCGCGATGGCCGAACTGGGTCCGATCACGGCCGAGGAGCATGATCGGCTGGGGGAGCTGGCTGCGCGACTTCCCGTCGACCGCCTCATCGCGGTGGGCGAGGCGGCGAGGGCGATCGCGGTGGCCGGGGTTCGCGAAGGGGTGGAACCCGAGAACGTCGCCTCGTACGACGACCCCGACGAGGCGCTGGCCGACGTCCGTCGGCACGCCGGCCCTGGAGACGTCATCTTGTTCAAGGGCTCTCGGGTCGCCGGCCTCGAGATGCTGGCCGAGGCGCTGCGGTGATCTGGATCCTCGTCGCGGGTGGGGTCGGACTGGCGGTGACACTGCTCGGCACGCCGATCGCGATCCGGGCGTTCACCCTGTGGGGCTGGGGCCAGCGGATCCGCGAAGACGGTCCGCACACCCACCTCGAGAAGATGGGCACCCCCACGATGGGCGGCGTGGTGATCCTCGCTGGCCTGCTGATGGCATATGGGGCCACGAGGTTCAAGCTCGGCGTGAACCCGGCCGGCCTCGCGTTGGTGCTCGCAGCGCTCGGCTTCGGCGCCGTGGGGTTCCTCGACGACTTCATGAAGGTCCGGAATCGCCGTTCCCTCGGGCTGACGAAGCTCCAGAAGTTCGCCGGCACCGCGGTCGTCTCGCTCGCGTTCGGTTTGATCGTGTCGCGTTCATCGGACGAGACCGGCATCTCGACCAGCCTGTCGTTCATCAGACCGACCGCCTTCGCGTTGGGCGTGGCGTTCCTCGTGTGGGTGTTCCTCGTCCTCACGGCATCGTCGCACGCGGTGAACCTCACCGACGGGCTCGACGGGCTTGCGGCAGGATCGAGCACCCTGGTGTGTGCTGCCTACGTCTTCATCGCCTTCTGGCAGTTCCGTCACCCCTGCTTCGGCGGCCCGATCGTCGGGGCGAACGGGTGCTACGACGTGAACGGACTGGCGATGCTCGATATCGCGATCGTCGCCGCCGGCATGATGGGCGCCCTCGCCGGGTTCCTGTGGTGGAACGCCGCCCCGGCCAAGATATTCATGGGCGACACCGGCGCGCTGGCGATCGGCGGACTCTTCGGTGCCCTGGCGGTCGCCACCAACAGTCAGCTCCTGTTGGTGATCCTGGGCGGGCTGTTCGTCATGGAGACGATGAGTGTGATCTTGCAGGTGATCGCGTTCCGCGGGTTCGGGCGCCGCATCTTCCGGATGTCGCCGATCCATCACCACTTCGAGCTCGCCGGATGGCCTGAATTCACGGTGATCGTGAGGTTCTGGATCATCGCCGGCCTCTGCGTTGCCGTTGGGCTCGGTCTCTACTATGCCGACTTCCTCTCCAAGGGGGGCCTGGATTGACCGGGGGGACCAGCTGGAGCAGTGGGCAGCGTTCGATCGAGGGCCGCTTCAACGGGGAGCGGGCCGTGGTCGTGGGCGCCGGCGTGGCGGGATCGTCTGCGGCTCGTGTGCTCCTGGCCGAAGGCGCCTCGGTGCGGGTCACCGAGGCGCGGCCCGAGTCCGAGCTGTCCACGGCGGCCGCTCTCCGCGATGCGGGGGCCGAGATGCTGACCGGCGGCCACGACCCCGCGCACCTCGAGGGCGCGACCCTCGTCGTCACCGGCCCCGGCGTGCCCGAGCGGGCGGCGGTGCTGGGCTGGGCACGCGCCCGGGGACTGCCGGTCTGGGGGGAGATGGAGCTCGGAGCGCGACTCGCCGAGGCGCCGTACATCGCCGTCACGGGCACCAACGGGAAGACGACGACGACCGGGATGATCGAGTCGTGCCTGCGGGCCGATGGCATCGACGCGGTGGCATGCGGCAACATCGGCCATCCGTTCCCCGAAGCCGCCCTCGAACGTCGCGAGGCGCTCGTGGTGGAATGCTCGTCGTTCCAACTGCGGCTGCAGGATTCGTTCCACCCGAGGGTCTCGGTCTTGCTGAACCTTGCGCCCGACCATCTCGATGAGCACGGCACGTTCGAGAGCTACGTCGACGCGAAGGCGCGCATCTTCGCCCTGCAAGAGCCGGGCGACACCCATGTGGGCAACCGCGACGACGAGACGTCTGCGGATCGCTCGGCCGCGGCGCCGTGCGACGTCGTGTGGTTCCGCGTCGGCGCGCCCGATGACGGTGAGGTCGGCTACGACCACCGCGGACTCCTCTCGCGCCTGGGAGCCGTCCCGGCCCCGCTCGGCGACGTCGTCGGATCTGCGGGATTCCGCGCCGATGCCGCCGCCGCCGCCGCCGCTTCACTCGCCTTCGGCGCATCGACGCGAGCGGTGAGCGACGGGCTCGCGGGGTTCGTGCCGGCGCCCCATCGAGGACAGGTCGCCGTGGTGGTCGACGGCGTGCGCTTCATCGACGACTCCAAGGCCACGAACGTGCATGCTGCGCTCGCGGCGATCGACGGGGTCGACGACGCGGTGCTGATCGCCGGAGGGCTCGCCAAGGGCGTGGACATGTCGCCGCTCGCGACCCGCGCGACCCGGCTGCGCGCGGTGATCGCCATCGGGGAAGCCGCGCCGACGCTCTCGCGTGTGTTCCAGGGGATCAGGCCGGTGCAGGAGACCGACTCGATCGAGCGAGCCGTACGTGTCGCGTTCGATCTCGCGCGGCCTGGCGGCACCGTCTTGCTCGCCCCCGCGTGCGCGAGCTGGGACCAGTTCCGCGACTACGCCCAGCGCGGCGACCGCTTCGCAGCCGCTGCGCGAGATCTGCGTGAGGAGGTGAGCGCCGGTGGCGGCTAAGCGCCGGTCGCAGCCGGCCGACAGGCGCAGATCCGTCGGCCGGGCGAGACACCTTCGTGTGGTGAGTGAGCCGAGGCGCCGCGCCGAGGCGATGCACGTCGCCCGGGTCAACGTGCTGCTTCTCCTCGTGCCGACTGCAGCGCTCACCGTGCTCGGCCTCGCGATGGTCATGTCGGCCGGCTCGGTCTCGGCGACGCAGGGCTACGACGGCAATGCCTTCTGGTATTTCCAGCGACAGGGCATCTACGCGATCGGCGGCATCATCGCGCTCGTGATCGCGGTGCGACTGCCGCACACCGCCTGGCGCAAGCTCGCTGTTCCGATGCTCCTCGTCCTCGTGCCCCTCATGCTCGTGACATTCCATCCGTCGGTGGGCACGTCGCTGAATGGCGCCTCCCGATGGATCGACCTCGGCCCCGTGACCCTGCAGCCCGCCGAGCTCATGAAGCTCGCGATGATCGCGTTCGCGGCTGCCGTGCTGGCCAAGAAGTGGGGAAATCTCGACGACCCCGTGCATCTGTTGATCCCGCTCGCGCCCGTCGTGCTGGTCGTAGCGGTCCTCGTCATCATGCAGCGCGATCTCGGTACCACCGTGGTCATTTGCGGATCGGTGATCGTGCTGCTGTTCGTGGCCGGTGTGCGCGCGCGCCACATGGTGTTCACGGTCGCCGTCGCCCTGGCGGGCACGATCCTCCTCATCTTCGGCACCACCTACCGTCGCTCGCGCTTCGTCGACTCGTTCCTCAACCCCTGGAACGATCCCGGCGACGCGGGGTTCCAGCTGATCCAAGGTCTGATCGCGTTCGGCTCGGGGGGATGGACGGGGTCGGACTCGGCGCCAGCCGTCAGAAGTGGGACTACCTGCCGAATGCGCACTCCGACTTCATCTTCGCGATCGTCGGTGAGGAGCTAGGGCTCCTGGGGGCGCTGGTCGTGCTCGCCTTGTTCGCGTTGCTGCTCTTCGCGGGGATCCGGATCGCGATCGCGGCTCCCGACACGTTCGGACGGCTGCTCGCCGCGGGCATCACGGGATGGATCGGCATACAAACGATCATCAACCTCGGTGCGGTCACCGGGCTGATGCCGATCACGGGTGTGCCGCTGCCGCTGCTGTCGTTCGGTGGCACGGCCCTGGTCGTGACACTCGCGGGCATCGGGGTGCTCGCGAGCGTCGCACGGGCGAGTGCGCACGCGGTACCCAAGGCGGCGTCGACGCGGGCGGCAGCCCGACGTTCCGGGGCGAGCACACGGGCGCCCGCCCGACGCATCACGACCACGAACGGCCGCCGTCAGCCGGCCCGCCAGAAGACGACCGGCAGGAAGGCCGTTCGATGAGGGTCGTGATGTCGGGTGGTGGCACGGCGGGACACGTCTTCCCTGCGATCGCGGTCGCGGAGCGTCTGCGTGATGCGGGCCACGACGTACGATTCGTGGGCTCGTCGAGCGGCCAGGAGGCCTCGCTCGTACCCGCCGCGAGGTTCCCGTTCACCTCGATGCGTGTCGCGTCGGCGCAGACGCGCGTCTCGTTGCACACCGTGAAGGTGTTGTCCCTGACGATGGTCGCTGCCCGCACCGTCCGTCCGCTCGTGCGGGCGTGCGACGTCGTCGTCGGCATCGGTGGCTACGCGAGCGCCCCGGCGATCTGGGCGGCGCGCCGTTCGCGAACACCCATCGTGCTCATCGAGCCGAACGCCGTGCCCGGCGTGGTCAACCGCATCGCCGCCCGGTGGGCGAGCGTCGTCGCCACCACGTTCGAGGCCACGGCCAAGCGCTTGCCATCGAGCACGCGGGTGGTGCGAACGGGTGACCCCATCCGCCGCCAGATCGCCGAGGTGGCGGCGGACCGCGAGGAGCGCCGGAAGCAGGCGCTTCGAGACTTCGGGCTCGATGGTGGGCGCGCGACGGTGTCGGTGTTCGGTGGCAGCCAGGGTGCGAGGCGGCTCGACCAGGTGATCGCCGCCGTGGTCGGGGAACTACGGGATCGCGCCGACCTGCAGCTGCTCGTGGCCACCGGCCCGGACCATATCGAGGAGGTCGCCCCCGCGGCGCGTTCGGCCGGCGAGCTGCTCGTGCGGGTGGTGGGGTTCATCGACCGGATGGACCTGGCGCTGGCGGTGAGCGACATCGCCGTCGCCCGATCGGGTTCGGGAACCGTATCGGAGCTCGCGGCGTGCGGTGTGCCCTCGATCCTCGTGCCCTATCCGCATGCCACCGAGAACCATCAGGAGGCGAACGCCAGAGAGCTGGAACGGGCGGGAGGCGCCGATGTGCTGCTCGAGCCCGATCTGTCTGCGACGGTCCTCGCGGGCCGCATCTCGGCGCTGCTCGCCGACGTGGAGCGCAGGACGGCGATGACCGCATCGATGCTCGCATGGGCGAGCCCCGACGCAGACGAGCGCATCGCCGGACTGGTGGCGGAGGTCGTGGCGTGATGACGTATGTTCCCCCTGCCGGAAGCATCCCCACCCTTGCGGTGCCGACCCTTCACGACGTGGGATCGGTGCACATGATCGGCATCGGCGGTGCCGGCATGCGCAACCTGGCGAGACTCCTGCGGGCGCGCGGCATCAGCGTCACCGGTTCGGACATGAAGGATTCCAAGGGCATCTCGGAGCTCCGCGATGCGGGAGCCGACGTGTGGGTCGGCCACGACGCCGCTCGCATCGCCTCGCCCGACGCGGTGATCATCTCGAGCGCGATCGCAGAAGGAAACGTCGAGCTCGCCGCGGCTCGCGAGCGCGGTCTGGCGGTCTGGGCTCGTCAGCAGGCGCTCGCGTCGATCGCCGCGGGCTCTCGCTCGATCGCCATTGCAGGTACCCACGGCAAGACGACCACGACATCGATGATCGCCTCGGTCCTCGAACGAGCCGGCCTCGATCCGAGCTATCTCATCGGGGGAGATCTCAACGAGAGCGGAAGCGGCGCGCGCGCCGGGAGCGGTGATCTGTTCGTGTTCGAGGCCGACGAGAGCGACGGATCGTTCCTGTTGACACGGCCGCATGTCGGGGTCGTGACGAATGTCGACATCGATCACGTCGACTTCTATCCGGGGGGTCGTGCCGAGATCGAGTCGGCGTTCGGTGCCTTCGTCGCGAGCTGTCACCACGTGGTGGCCTGTGGCGACGACCCCGGAGTGCGATCGGTGCTCGATGCGGCCGAGGTGTCTGCCCTGCGGTACGGCCTGGATCCGGGCAACGACCTCGTCGTCGCGATCGACGAGCTCGGCCCGGATGGAGCGGTCGGGAGCGTCCGCGATCGATCGGGCACCGTCGCGCCCATCAGGTTGCGGGTCGACGGCGAGCACAACCTGCTGAACGCGGCGGCCGCGATCGGCGTCGCCGGTCTGGTTGGTGTGGCCCTTCCGAAGGCGGCCGCCGAGGTGGCATCGTTCGCCGGGGTGCACCGACGCTTCGAGCATCGAGGTCGCGCTCGGGGGGCCGACTTCTTCGACGACTACGGCCACACCCCTGTCGAGATGGCGGTCACGATCGAGACGGCTCGTCGGCGCGGTCCCCGGCGTGTGATCGCGCTCGTGCAGCCGCACCGGTACTCGCGGGTGCAGGCGCTCTGGCGCGAGCTGGGGGCGAGCGTTGTCGCTGCCGACCTCGTGCTGGTCACCGATGTCGACGGCGCCGCGCAAGAGCCGATCCCGGGCGTGACCGGCAAGCTCGTGGTCGAAGGTGTTCAACTGGCGTCACCGTCGACCCCGGTCGTGTACCTGCCCCACCGGGGCGACGCCATCGACTACCTCGAGCGCGAGGTGCGCGATGGCGACCTCGTGCTGACGATGGGCTGCGGCGATGTGTGGATGCTGGGCGATGCCGTGCTCGAGCGGCTCGGGGTGCGGCATGGGTGATATCGCGCGAGCCGAGGCGATCCTTCGGGCGGCTTGCGGCGACAGGCTCCGTACCGCCTTCCCGATGGCGCCGCTCACGACCTTCCGCATCGGAGGCCCGGCGGCGCTGTACCTCGAGCCGGAGTCCGATTCTGATCTGGCGGCAGCCTCTCAGGCGATCATGGAGTCGGGCCTCGAGTACGCGGTCATCGGCAAGGGGTCGAACGTGCTCGTCTCCGATCGAGGGTTCGACGGCCTGGTGCTGAGGCTCGGCCGTGCCTATCGCTGGTCCGCCCGAGATGGTGATCGCATCACGGCCGGCGGCTCCATGCCGCTCCCTGCCCTCGCCGGCGTGGCACTTCGCCACGGACTCGCCGGGCTGGCCTTCGGTGTCGCGATCCCGGCGTCGGTCGGCGGGGCGGTCAAGATGAACGCCGGCGCACACGGCGCCGAGATGTCGGACGTGGTCGTCGAGATCGAGGTGTTCCGCCTCCTCGACGGCACTGCGGAGCGCAGCGACGCCGCGGGGCTGGAGTTCGCGTACCGACGGTCGGGCCTCGCTGCCGACGCGATCGTGATCGGCGCCACGGTAGGGCTGCATCCCGGCGAGCCGACAGCGATCCGCGCTTCGATGAGCGAGGCACGCGAGTGGCGCCGGCGCACCCAGCCGCTCGCGGAGCCCAACTGCGGCAGCGTGTTCCGCAATCCCCCCGGCGATCACTCCGCGCGCTTGATCGAGGAGGCGGGCCTCAAGGGAACCCGGGTGGGCGGAGTCGAGCTCTCACACAAGCATGCGAACTTCATCGTCGCCGGCCAGATGGCGTCGGCCGATGACGTCTGGATGTTGATCGAGCTGGTTCGGCGCGAAGTCTCCTCCCGCACCGGCATCGAGCTCGAACCGGAGGTGCAGATGATCGGGGAGTTCGACCGTGTCGATGGATGATCGCGTGACGGGGAAAGGGTCTCCGGAAACGGGTCGATCGGGGATCGAGACCCCGATCGCACCCGCGCCGTCGATCCTTCGAGTCGATGAGGATCGACGTCGCAAGTTGCGTCCTTGGGCGATCATCGGGGCGGCCGCCGTCGTGCTCGCCACGGGCGGTGTCACGCTCAGCTACACCTCGATCTTCGGGGCGAGGGTGGTCGAAGTGAAGGGGGAGGAACATCTGGGTCCGCGCCAGGTTCTCCGCGCCGCCGGCCTCGGCTTGGGGAGCAACGTGGTCCACCTCGATGAAGGCGGCGCTGAAACTCGCCTCGAGATGCATCCTTGGATCCGCGATGCGACCGTCGAAACGACGTTCCCACGAACGATCCGGATCTCGGTGATCGAGCGCTCTGCCCTGCTCGTCGCTGAGCTCGACGGCGCCCGCAGCCTCGTGGCCGGAGATGGCACCGTGCTCGGGCGGGCACCGTGGTCGGTGGAGCTTCCCGAGGTCATCGCGGCCGACGGATCCGGATCCTCGACCCAGATGGCCGCGTCGGCAGGTGCGGTGGTGCGGCCGATGCCCCCCGCGCTCCGCCGTCGTGTGGAAACCTTGCTCGTGTCGTCCGACGGGTCGATCATCCTCGTCGTCGACGGTCAGGTCGAGGTGCGCTACGGAGCTGTCGACTCGGCCTCGGCCAAGGCCCGGGCGCTGCGCGCGATCTTGGACTTCGCCGAGCGCGAAGGCAGGGGATTGGTGTCGATCGACGTCACGGCACCGGCCGCCCCGACGGCACGATTCGTCGGATCGCCCATACCGCACTCGACGCCCGATCCCTCGGCGGATCCATCGAACTTGGACTGACCATCACTCGTCTGTCATCTGACCGAGCAATCCTCTTCATCCAGAGGCTTGACGGACCTGCCGATCCTTAGTAACTTCCGGGACTCTACGTCATGTAGATATGACAATAACCGTCCACTTGACGGTTATCGTTCAGGGGGTTGAGGTCGCTACATTCCCCAGGTTGACGTCGAGCTTCGGCTCGTGGAGGAAGACAGATGGACGTTCCCCAGAACTACCTCGCGGTGATCAAGGTGGTCGGCATCGGTGGTGGTGGAGTGAACGCGGTGAACCGCATGATCGAGGCAGGCCTGCGGGGCGTCGAGTTCATCGCCGTCAATACCGATGCGCAGACGCTGCTGATGTCCGACGCGGAGGTGAAGCTCGATATCGGACGTGAGACGACCCGGGGTCTGGGGGCCGGCTCCGATCCCGAGGTGGGCAAGTCCGCATCGACGGAGCACGCTGACGAGATCGAGGAGATCCTCAAGGGCGCCGACATGGTGTTCATCACTGCGGGCGAGGGCGGGGGCACCGGCACCGGCGGTGCGCCCGTCGTCGCCGAGGTGGCCAAGGGGCTCGGAGCGCTCACGATCGGCGTGGTGACGCGCCCGTTCGGCTTCGAGGGTCGTAAGCGCGCGACCCAGGCCGATCTGGGCATCACCGAACTGAAGAAGGCCGTCGACACGCTGATCGTCGTGCCGAACGATCGCCTGCTCCAGGTGGCCGACCCGAACATGCCGATGGTCGAGGCCTTCCGCATGGCGGATCAGGTGCTCTTCCAGGGCGTCGACGGCATCACGTCGCTGATCACCACACCCGGACTGATCAACCTCGACTTCGCTGACGTGAAGTCGGTCATGTCAGGCGCCGGTTCCGCGCTCATGGGCATCGGGCTCGGGTCCGGCTCAGATCGGGCGACCGAGGCATCGAAGGCCGCGATCAGCTCGCCGCTGCTCGAGAGCTCGATCGACGGCGCCAAGGGTGTACTGCTATCGATCGCGGGCCCGACAGACCTGACCCTGCACGAGGTGAACCAGGCCGCCGAGGCAATCACCCGGGTGGCCCACCCCGACGCGAACATCATCTTCGGCGCCGTCGTCGACGACGCGCTCGGCGAGGAAGTCCGCGTGACCGTCGTGGCGGCAGGCTTCGACAAGGTCGCTCCGAGCGCGACCGGCAATCAGTTCGAATCGCGGCTCTCTCGCCTGCTCGAAGAGCCGGCCCGATCCGACGAGCCGGGCCGCGGGGAGTTCCCGTCGATCCTGGCCGACGAGGTCGACGACGAGGGCGATGTGTTCACGACCGGCGAACAGGAGCCACAACGATCGGTGTCGTTCGACGCCGAGGAGGATCTCGACATCCCCGACTTCCTGAAGAGCTAGACGCAGAGCATCGAGGAGATGTGACTCGCTCCGCGCGGCCCACAAGGGCGTGGGGGCGGGGAGAGATCGAGACCGGAGGCGCCCTTCCCCCGCCTCCCGGCCGAGAGACTCCCCGCCCCCGTTCTCGTTCGAGCGGCGGCCGGCATCGTGCCCCGTGATGAGCGAGCCGGCTCCCGCACCGGCGCATGGCACGATGACGGCATGCAGGCCGGCCGGGCAGAGATCGAACGAAACCTCGAGGAGATCCGCGAGAGGATCGCTGGCGCCTGTGAACGCTCCGACCGCGATGTGTCGTCGGTGCTGCTGGTGGCCGCCGCGAAGACCCAACCGGTCGAGCCGATCCGCTGGATCGTCGAGAGGGGCGTCACGGCGATCGGACAGAACTACGTCCGGGAGATGCGAGATCTGCACGCCGCGGTTCCCGGGGCTCGATGGCACTACATCGGCGCGCTCCAGACCGGCTCGGCCCACCACGTCGCCGCCTTTGCCGACATGGTCGAGACCCTGTCGGGCGTGCGCGCGACCGAGCGGCTCGCCCGCCGCGCCGCCGAGGCAGGGCGCACCATCGACGCCCTGATCGAGGTCGACTTCACGCACGGGCGCGTGGGTGTGGACCCCGGCGACGTACCCGCGTTCGCCGATCACGTGGCAGGGCTCGGAGGGCTGCATCTTCGGGGGCTCATGACGATCCCGCCGTTGGGTGGGATCGATGACGACGCTCGTCGGTGGTTCCGCCGGCTCCGTGAGCTCCGAGATGCCATCGCGCTGAACCATGACGACGTGGTGGACTTGAGCATGGGGATGTCGTTGGATTACGAGGCTGCGATAGAGGAAGGCGCTACCATGGTGCGCATCGGAACGGCATTGTTCGGCCCCAGAGCGTCTGATGGTGGGCCGAAGCGGGAGCCACACGGCCCCCCGTGACACGAGAGGAACGGAGATGGCCGGCGTGTGGAAGAAGACGCTGAACTACCTGGGGCTCGTCGAAGAAGACGAAGATTTCGTGGACGACATGCCCGAAGCCGACCCTGCTCCCGTACGCCGCATGCGCCCACAGGCCGTCCGTGAGGTGCCCGCTGGGTCCGAGGGCGTCGTGCGTACGATCGCGTCGCCCCGCTCGGTCTCGTCCGGCATGAGCTCGATCCACAAGTCCGAGCCGAAGCGCTTCAACGAGGCGCGCGAGGTGGCCGATCGCTTCAAGGACGGCACCGCGGTGATCATGAACCTGCAGGCCACAGAGGATGCGATCGCGCGACGCCTCGTCGACTTCGCGAGCGGGCTCGTGTACGGGCTCGACGGCAAGATCGAACTGGTTGCCAACCGCGTGTACCTGCTGAGCCCCGCCGATGTCGAGGTCTCGGCCGAGGAGCGCGAGCGCATCGCCGGCACAGGCTTCTACAACCAGTTCTGATCGGGAGCATGAGCGAGGGTTGATCCGGCGATAGGGCTTCGAAGAACGTCCGTCGGGACGCTGCTGATAGCCTCTGCTCCCGATGAATCGACTGATCTGCGTCGCACTCACGCTCGTCTGGGTGATCCTGCTTATCCGTGTCATCTTGAGCTGGGTGCAGCTTGCTGGTTGGCGCCCCCCGGCGACCGGCCCGTTGCGCTCCGCGTACGATCTGTTGTACGACGTGACGGAACCACCGCTGCGCATGCTCCGCGGCATCCTCCCCCCGGCAGGTATGTTCGACCTCTCGGTCGTGGTGGCATTCATCATCATCTTCGTGTTGCAGACGGCGCTCTGCCCCTGACCAGGAGGGATCCATGGGCAAGAAGAAGGACACGGGCAATGACGAGGCCCCGGCCACTCGTTCGCGATTGACACCGATCGACGTTCAGCAGAAGGAGTTCAGGGTCTCGCGCTTCGGCGGCTACAAGATGCGAGACGTCGACGAGTTCCTCGATCACATCACCGATACGTTCACCGCGCTCACCGTCGAGAACGATCGGCTCCGTACCGGCGCAGCGGCGCCCGTCGTGGGCTCCCCCGATCTCGACTCCGTTGCGAGGCAGGCCGATGAGATCATCGCCCGTGCACGCGCCGAGGCCGCTCGCATCACCGGCGGATCGAAGGAAGCGATCTCGGCCGCAGCCGTGTCGACGAGCGGCCCCACGGACCGTGCCGCGGTGAACGCGTTCCTGTCGAGGGAGCGAGAGTTCCTGCAGTCGCTCGCCGGACTCGTGCAGGAACATGCCGAGGCGGTCAAAGGCATGGCCAAGTCCACACGGCCCGCGTCCGGGCGCCCATCGGCCAAGCCTGCGCTCACGAGCGAAGCGGTGGCCGCCGAGACCACGAGTGGGGAAGCGACGGCCGGGATCTCGACGCCCGCTGGCTCCGCCGACGCCGAGACGATCGACGCTCGGTCGAGCGCGGCCCCAGAGTCCGCCCGGCCAGAGTCCGCTCGGCCAGAGTCCGCTCGGCCAGAGTCCGTTCGGGTGGCCGAGCCATCATCGGAGAGCGAGGAGGTGCAGCCGTCGCAGCATGGCTCGAGCCCGTCTCCTCAGGACGAGCCGACCACCGTTCCGGAGCCGGAGCCCACCGTACGGCTCGAGGAGCCCGCGACGGCCGGCGCCACGCGTAGTGACGGCGACCCCGAGGCGGATCGGTCGCTCCGCGAACTCTTCTGGGGCGAGGACTGACCGCCACTGCCCGCCGGTACGGGCGCGAGATCGCGGTCCGCTACCTGGCTGCCGTGGGGCTGGGCGCGATCTGCTTGGTGACCCTCGTGGTGGGGATGACGATCGAAGGCGGCGCCACGATGGTGGGCGTGGCCGTCGTGGCCGGCGTGCTGTCGCTCGTCGCGCTCGCCGATGGCACGTTCAGGCGCCTGCGGGAGAGGTCCGGCCCCCGCGCCGCAGGCTGATCCGGACCTGTTCGCCCTCGATCGCGGTGACGGCGGCAGATCGTTCGATCGTTCCGTCGTTCACGGTGAGGGCGAGCGTTTCCCCCGCGACCGCGTCCCGATGTGCCGCGAGCGCCGCGGTCACGAGCGGCCCGGCCTCGACGACAAGGTGGATGCGATCGGCCACGTCGAACCCGGCGCCCTTCCGAGCATCCTGCACAGCTCTGATCAGCTCGCGCGCGATGCCCTCACGCCGAAGGTCGTCGGTGAGCTCCAGGTCGAGCGCGAGCGTGATGCCCCCTTCGCTCGCCACACCCCACCCCTCCTTGACGTCTTGGATCAGCTCGACGTCGTCGGGGCGCAGCGATACCTCTCCGGCCGACGTGGCGATCGTCACCGGTGCTCCGCTCGCCAGCTCGCCGGCAAGAGTGCCGTCGTCGGCGGCGAGCGCAGCGGCGACTTCTTTGACGCGCTGACCGAGGCTCGGACCGAGCGCCTTGAAGTTCGGCTTGGCGTGCCAGCGTCCGAACGACTCGGCTGACTCCGCGAACACGACTCGATGAACGTTCAGCTCCTCGGCCACGATCTCGAGGAGCGAGACGAGACCGGCATGGCTGCCGGGCAGGTGTACGACGGCCTCGGACAAGGGCTGGCGCACCCGGGTCTTGGTCGCGGTGCGCACGCCCCTGCCGAGCTGCACGATGACGCGCGCTGCCGACATCGCCTCGTCGAGCTCGCGGTCGATCGCTGCCTCGTCGACCGCTGGATAATCGGCGAGGTGCACCGAGTCGGACCGACCGTCGCGGCCGGCCGCGAGGTTCCGCCACATCACGTCGGCGATGAACGGCGTGAACGGAGCGAGGAGCGCCGAGACGGTCACCAGGCACTGGTACAACGTGTGGAACGCGGCCGTGGCGTCCTCGCCCGCCTCGCCACCAGGGTTCCAGAAGCGACGACGTGACCGGCGCACGTACCAGTTGGAGAGATCGTCGACGAAACGCTCGATGTGGCGGCCCGCGCCGGTGGCGTCGTAGGCATCGAGGCCGTCGCGGGCCGCACGGACGGTCTGCGCGAGCTGGGACAGCACCCACCGGTCGAGCAAGGGCCGCTCGCCGAGCTCGGGCGCGGGCGACGACGGATCGAAGCCGTCGGCCGTGGCGTACGTCACGAAGAACGCGTGCACGTGGCGGAGGGTCAGCAGGAATCGCCGCACCACGTCGTCGAGCACCTCGTGGCCGATCCGCCGCGATGCCCATGGCGAGCCGTTCGTGATCATGAACCAGCGCAGAGCATCGGCGCCCTGGCGATCGAGCGCCTCCCACGGATCGAACATGTTGCCGAGGGACTTCGACATCTTCCGGCCGTCGGCCGCGATGATGTGCCCGAGGCAGACGACGTTGCGATAGGCCTCGGAATCGAAGTGCAGGACGCCCTCGACCATGAGCGTGTAGAACCAGCCTCGGGTCTGGTCGATCGCCTCCGAGATGAAGTCGGCCGGGAAATGCCGCTCGAACTCCTCGACGCCCCTGGCGAGATCGGGGTGGTAGCCCCACTGTGCGAAGGGCATCGCACCCGAGTCGTACCACGCGTCGATCACCTCCGGAACCCGCCGGGCCTGATCGCCGCACTCGCGGCACTCGAAGACGATCTCGTCGATCGCCGGGCGGTGCGGGTCGAGGTCGCTCACGTCACGCCCGGCGAGCCCACCGAGCTCGGCGAGCGAGCCGACGGCCCGGAGGTGCCCTCGAGGGCAGCGCCAGATCGGCAGGGGGGTACCCCAATAGCGCTCGCGCGAGAGCGCCCAATCGACGTTGTTCTCGAGCCAGTTGCCGTAGCGGCCGCGCTTGATGTGATCGGGGTACCACTCGACCTGCTCGTTCACCTCGAGCAGCCGGTCCTTCATCTCGGTGGTTCGCACGTACCAGGAGGTGCGCGCGTAATAGAGGAGAGGCGTCTCGCACCGCCAGCAGAACGGGTAGTTGTGCTCGTAGATCTCCGAGCGCAGCACCAGCCCTCGCTCGGCGAGATCCTCGACGATCTTCGGGTCGGCTTCCTTGACGAAGATGCCGCGGACGAACTCAGGTGCGAGATCGGTGAATCGCCCGTCGTCACCGACCGGCTTGTGCACGGGCCATCCGTGCTCGCGGCCGATGGCAAGATCCTCGGGTCCGAACGCCGGCGCCATGTGCACGATGCCGGTGCCCTCGTCCATCGCGACGAAGGCACCGGCGACGACCACATGCGCGCCCTCGACGTTGGCGTAGGGGGGTTCGTAGTGCAGGCCCACGAGCGTTGCTCCCTCGAGCGACCGGACGGTTCGCCAGTCCTCGCCGAGGACCTGGGCCGTCAGCGGCTCGGCCACGATCACCCGCTCGGCGTCGCGCTCCATCACGACGTAGGTCGCGGCCGCGTCGACGGCGACCCCGGCGTTCGAGGGAAGGGTCCACGGCGTCGTGGTCCACACGAGCAGCGACGCGCCCTGGAGGTCGCGGTCGGTGGCGTCGACGATGGGGAAGCGCACGAACACGCTCGGGTCCTCGACCGACCGATACCCGAGCGCCACCTCGGCGTCGGACAGCGCGGTGCCGCACCGCGGGCAGTACGCCGTGACCCTGTCGGCTTCCTGGAGCAACCCCTGTTCGAACAACGACTTCAGCGACCACCACACCGATTCGACGTACTCGGGCGCCATGGTCCAATACGCTTCGTCGAGATCGACCCAATAACCGATGCGCTCGGTGAGGCGCTCGAACTCACCCACGTATCGCTTGACCGAGGCGCGGCATCGATCGTTGAAGGCCGCGATGCCGAACGCCTCGATGTCGCGCTTGCCGGTGGTGCCGATCTCCTTCTCGACCTCGAGCTCGACCGGCAGCCCGTGGCAGTCCCATCCGCCCTTGCGAGGCACGAGGTGTCCGGTCATCGTCTTGAACCGCGGATAGACGTCCTTGAAGGTGCGAGGCTCCACGTGGTGCACGCCGGGCTTGCCGTTGGCCGTCGGCGGACCTTCGTAGAAGATCCACAGCGGAGCACCTGCGCGTTGCGCGAGCGAGGCATGGAAGACATCGCGCTCCTTCCAGGATGCGAGCATCTCCTTCTCGAGCTGAGGGAAGCTCACCCCTGTGTCCACCGGCTCGAACGCCGCCATCGATTCGGACTCCTCTCTCCGGGAACGAAGAAGCCCCGTCCCAACTCGTTGCCGGGACGAGGCGTCGGCACTGCCCCGCGGTACCACCCCGCGTTGCCGGGTCCTCACGGGCCCGGCCGCTCACGACCCCGTCGAGGGTCTCCCGCTATGACGGGCGGGCTCCGCCTGCGCCTCCACGACCTTCGGGGCCGGCTCGGGCAGGGGCTCGGGGATGATGCCGCGCGGGGTTCGGCGCCGGGCTCGCACCATCTCCGGTTCGCTCTGTGTGCCTCACGGGTCCGCGCGGCGCGTTCCCGTCATCGCCTGTGCGAGCGATGATACACCCCGTCGTGAGGACAGCGCAGGGCGGCCGCCTCGGTGGAGGAGCGAAGTCGCTCACATGCCCTCTGAGCTGCGGAAACCGGCCCACGGAAGCGCCATCTGCTACCCTTCGCCGGCTATGCCCCAGACCAAGCTCACCGCCAAGGAGACCGCCGACCTCAAGGGTCGCCTCGAAGAGGAACGTCACGAGTTGCGCGAGCAACTTTCCACGATCGAGGAGGAGACCTTCGCGACCTCACAGTCCGAGCTCTCCGGCGATGTCGGCCTCGACGACGAGTCCGCCGACGCCGGAACCGCGACGTTCGAGCGCGAGAAGGATCTTTCGATCGAGAACAACGTTCGCGACCTTCTGGCCAAGATCGAGCGGGCGCTGGCGCGCATCGACGACGGCAGCTACGGTACCTGCGAGCGATGCGGCAAGCCGATCGAGAAGGCGCGTATCAAGGCACTGCCCTACGTCGACCTCTGCATCAAGGACGCGCAGGCGCGATCGCGCCGCTAACGGCAGTGGACCGCGCCCGGCGTCGCGGAGCGGTCTGGCTCTTCTCCGCAGCTGCCACGGTGTACCTTGCCGATCGGCTCACGAAGATCTGGGCGGAACAGCGACTTCCAGGCGATCCGATCGAGGTCATCACGGGCGTGGTCACGTTGCGGTTCGCCACCAACCCCGGGGGAGCGTTCAGCTTCGGCCAGAGCGCTCCGTGGTTCTTCGCGGCGGTGACCGTGCTCGTCGTCGTGCTGATCACGGTCACCGCGTTCCGCCACACCAGCGCGCTCACCGGTCTCGCGCTCGGCCTGGTGCTCGGCGGAGCCCTCGGCAACCTCACCGACCGCCTGACCAGGGGCGAGGGTTTCAGCGGTCACGTCGTCGACTTCATCGATCTGCAGGTCTGGCCCGTGTTCAACCTGGCCGACGCGGCGATCGTCGCCGGTGCGGCGGCGTTGACCGTGGGGTCGTTCCTCGCAGACAAGCGAAACAGCGCCGCAGCGCCGGAGGGACCCGACCGAGCGCCCATCGATGAGCGTTGAGACCTTCATCGCGGAAGCAGGTCGGCTCGACGCGGTCACGGCCCGGCTGTCAGGGTTGCCACGCGCCGACGTGCAGCGAGCCATCGCTGCGGGGCGGCTGCTCGTCGATGGTGTGACTCGCTCCAAATCGTTCCGCCTGCACGGCGGCGAGCACATCGAGATCGAGGCAGGGACAGAGCAGCCACTCGAAGCCGAAGGCCCTGCGGTGCCCGTCCGCTACGACGACGAGCATCTGCTGGTCATCGCCAAGCCGGCCGGGCTCATCACGCATCCGACCGAACAGCGCCGAACGGGCACGCTCGTGAATCGGCTGCTGGGCATGGGGGTGCCGCTCTCGAACGCCGGAGGTGAGCTTCGCCCGGGGATCGTGCATCGCCTCGACGCAGGCACATCGGGGCTCATGATCGTCGCGAAGACCGATGGGGCCCATGAGGCCCTCGCCGGCATGATGCGACGTCACGACGTGGAACGCCGATACCTCGCCCTCGTGCGCGGCCGGGTCGAGCACGACACGTTCGCCGTCGACGCGCCGCTCGGCAGGCGCCTGGAACGGATCGTGATCGACCGCAGCGAAGGACGGGAGGCCGAGACCGGATTCGTCGTGCGGGAACGGCTCGAGGCTGCCACCCTGCTGGAGGCCGTTCCTCGCACGGGGCGCACACATCAGATCAGGGTGCATCTCCAAGGCATCGATCACCCGATCGTCGGCGACCGCGCCTACGGGGGTGGCGGGGACCAGGCGAGATCGCTCGGCCTCGACCGGCCGTTCTTGCATTCATGGCGGATCGGGTTCGATCATCCCATCACCGCGGACCATGTCGAGCTCGACGAACCGCTACCCGATGATCTCGAGCGAGCGCTCGCAACGGCCCGCGAGCAGCAGCCTTGACGCCTGCGGAAGCCGGGCGTAGGTTGAGGCTCCGATCGAATCACATCGGTGTAGTTCTCCACACCTGTGGATATCTCGGCAAGGAGTTAGTGCCTCGCACATGACCGACCGAACCGACGGATTCGTCCACCTCCACGTCCACTCCGAATACTCGCTGCTCGACGGCGCCGCTCGTATCGAGCCGCCCTCCTCGAACCCCGGAGCGCCCACGATCTTCACCGAGGTGGAGCGCCTCGGCATGAACGCCGTCGCGGTCACCGATCACGGATCCATGTTCGGCGCCTTGCGATTCTTCGAGGCGGCACGTGAGACAGGCATCAAGCCGATCATCGGCGTCGAGGCCTACGTCGCGCCGGGCTCACGCTTCGACCGCGACCCGGGCGAGAGCGAGGAGAAGTACCACCACCTCACGCTGCTCGCCCGCAACGACACTGGGTACCGCAACCTGCTCAAGCTAGTGTCGGCCGCCTACCTCGAGGGCTTCTACCACCGGCCTCGGATGGACAAGCAGCTCATCGCTGAGCACGCCGAGGGCATCACGTGCCTGGCTGGGTGCCTGTCGAGTGAGGTCTCGGTCCGGCTGCTTAACGGCCAGGCCGAGCGGGCGAGGGCGGCCGCCGCCGAGTACCGCGACATCTTCGGCGCCGAGCATTACTACATCGAGGTGCAGGACCACGGCATCGCCGACCAGCACACCATCTTGCGCCGCCAGTTCGACCTCGGGCGCGAGCTCGGCATCCCTGTTGTCGCCACGAATGACCTGCACTACACCCTGAAGGAAGATGCGAAGCCCCACGACGTGTTGCTCTGCATCCAGCAACAGAAGGTGCAGACCGACCTCAAGCGGCTGAGGTTCGATTCCGAGGAGTTCTATCTCAAGAGCGCCGACGAGATGCGCGCCGTCTTCGCCGAGTCGCCCGAGGTCTGTGACGCCACGCTCGACATAGCTGAGAGCGTCGAGCTCGACCTGATCTACGGTGAGCGCGCGCCGGCCGATCAGCGCTACCACCTGCCGCGGTTCGTCACGCCGGGTGGCATCGATCGCGACGCGTACCTCCGCACGCTCGTCCACGAGGGCGCAGCCGAGCGATACGGCGAGATCGCACCCGAGGTCCACGATCGCATCGACCACGAGCTCGACGTCATCACCTCGATGGGGTTCGGGGGCTACTTCCTTATCGTGTGGGACCTGATCCGCTACGCGCGGGAGCAGGGCATCCGAGTGGGTCCAGGGCGCGGTTCGGCGGCAGGCTCGGTCGTGAGCTATGCGCTGCGGATCACCGACCTCGACCCGCTTCGCTACGGACTGCTGTTCGAGCGGTTCCTGAACCCCGAGCGCATCCAGATGCCCGACATCGACATGGATTTCGACGAGCGCCGTCGCGACGAGGTCATCCGTTACGCGACCGAGAAGTACGGTGCCGACCATGTCGCGCAGATCGTCACGTTCCAGACGATCAAAGGGAAACAGGGCATCCGCGACGCCGCCCGTGTGCTCGGGTTCCCGCCGATCGTGGGAGACCGTCTCTGCAAGATGTATCCGGCGGTGGTCATGGGGCGCGACCATCCGATCGACGTGGCGCTCACGCTCTCTCCCGATCTCGCGAACGCCTACGAACGAGAGCCCGAAGCGAAAGAGATCATCGAGACCGCTCGAGCGCTCGAGGGCTTGCGCCGCGAGGACTCGGTGCATGCGGCCGGCGTCGTGATCGGCGACGCGCCGCTCGTGAACTACCTCCCGCTCAAGCTCTCCAAGGACTCGCGCGACGACTCGAAGAAGGTGGTCACGCAGTTCGACCAGCACGGTGTCGAGGCGCTCGGGCTGTTGAAGATGGACTTCCTCGGCCTGCGCAACCTGAGCGTCATCGAGGACACCCTGCGGCACCTGCGCGCGCGCGGCGTCGAGCTCGACATCGACCACGTGGCGCTCGACGACGATGAAACCTACGCCATGCTGCGCCGAGGAGAGACGACCGGGGTCTTCCAGATGGAATCGCCGGGCGTGCGGAGCCTGATAAAGCTGCTCGAACCCGATCGTTTCGAGGATCTCATGGCCTGTGTCGCCCTGTACCGCCCGGGACTGCTGTCGATGGGCCAGCACACCGAGTACGCCGAACGCAAGCACGGGCGTAAGGCCGTCACGTATCCGCACCCCGACCTGGAACCGGTGCTGAACGACACGTACGGCATCATCGTCTACCAGGAACAGGTCATGCAGGTCGCGGTGGCCATGGCGGGGTATTCGCTGGGCGAAGCCGACACGCTCCGCAAAGTCATGGGCAAGAAGATCCGCGAGCAGGTCGACGCCCAGCGGCAGAAGTTCGTCGCCGGCATGGTTGCCGCCGGCCACGAAGAACGCGCGGGCAAGGAACTCTTCGATCTCATCGCGCCGTTCGCCGATTACGGCTTCAACGCCTCACACGCCTGTGCCTACGGATTGGTCGCCTACCAGACCGCCTACCTCATGGCCCATCATCGGGTCGAGTACATGGCGTCGATCCTTACGTCGGTCAAGGACGACAAGGACCGCAAGCCGTTCTATCTCTATGCCTGCCGGGGCATGGACATCGAGGTTCTGCCGCCCGACGTCAACGGATCCGAGACCGACTTCGCGCCGGCGCCCGGCGACGAGCCTGCGATCCGCTACGGGCTCTCGGCGGTTCGCAACGTCGGGGAAGGCGCCGTCTCCAAGATCATCGACGCCCGGCGATCCGAGGGAGCGTTCACGTCGTTCTCCGACTTCTGCGGAAGGGTCGAGCCCGGAGTGCTGACGAAGCGGGTGCTCGAGTCGCTGGTGCAGGCGGGAGCATTCGATTCCCTCGGTTACACGCGCCAGGGACTGTTCAACGCCCACGAAAAGGTGTCGGCGCCCATCCTCGCCGAGCGCAAGGCCGAGGCTGCCGGCCAGTTCTCGTTGTTCGGCGCCGGCGCCGACAATGGCGATGCCGGCGACACGGGGGTGATCGACGAGTCCGTGCTCGACGCCGAGGAATTCGACAAGCGAACCCTGCTACGGCTCGAGAAGGAGATGCTCGGTCAGTTCGTGACCGACCACCCTCTGCTCGGGGTACGAGAACCGCTCGCGGCCGCGTGCACCCATGACATCGCCGACCTCGATTCGCTCGGTGACGGCGACCTCGTCACGATCGGCGGCATCATCGGAGCCGTCTCGCGCAAGTACACGAAGAATCGTGGGGAGCCGTACGCGCAGTTCCGCCTCGAGGGACTGGCCGGCGGGGTGGGCGTGGTGGCGTTCCCGAACGTCTACGAGGCCGTGCCGGGCCTGATCGAGACCGATCGCATCGTGATCACGACCGGACGCATCGACCTGAGGGGGCGCGAGCTGCAGATCCGCGCGGTCGACGTGCGTGAGCCCGACCTCGGAGCCGCGGCCTCGAGCGCCGCGGTGTCCGACGCGCTCGTCGTCGATCTGCCGGCGCCGGCCTGCACTCCGTCGGTGCTCGCGAAGCTGAAGGATCTTTTCGAAGCCCATCCCGGTGGCGCCCCGGTTCGTGTGCGCTTCCTCTCGTCGACAGGGATCACGCCGCTCGAGATCGGCTCGTATCGGGTGCATCCCGCCGGGCCGTTGCTGGGCGAGCTGCGATCCCTCCTCGGGGGCGACGCGGCCAGGGTCGAGCGAGACTCCGGTGACGGCGCCGCTCGTGAAGCGATCGCACACGGTCGCTAGTCCACTACAGACTAGGTGTCAGTTCGTGCTCACGTCGATGCTGGCGCCGCCCACGCCTGCGCCGAGCGTGCGCACGAGCGCCGCTTCCCTTCGGAAAGTGGCGCGCACTTCGCTCAGGCGCTCGCCAGCACCCGGCATCTCGAGCAGTGCCTGATGCTGGGGCACGAGTCCCGGGGTCGAGGCCGCGAGCACGTAGCTCGCCGCGACCGGATCGTGGGGAACCGTCTGCGCGTCGCGGGGGGCGGACAGAGCGGTCGAATCGGGAGCTCGACGCTCGACGGCCGCGCCTGAGGCCGCCAGGAAACGCTCCATCTCGGCGACGGCCGCCTCGACGTCGTCGGTGCCCGCGCCACCTTCGTCCGGGAACGGCTCGGCCTGCCATACAGGGTAGGGCGCGTCGCGCGCCGCCTCGATGAGCGCGACGCGCTCGCGCCCCGTGACGCGTAGCAGGTGGATGCCGTCTTCTTCGTCGATCGCGTGTTCGTCGATCGCGACGGTCACGCCCACGCGGTGGGCTTCGTAGTCGCCTCCGACCTCGCGGCCGTGCTTGATCGCGACCACCGCGAAGGTCCCGGCCGGAAGCACGTCGTCGACGAGCGCCAGGTACCGAGGCTCGAAGATCCGCAAGCCCATCGAAGCGCCTGGGAACAGCACCGTGTGCAGTGCGAAAACGGGAAGTTGCACCTTCTCATCATCGCAGCCCGGCCCGACACGGCACGTAGTGTTGCTGTCCATGGCCTTCGACGTGCTTCCCGCGATCGATATCGCGGCCGGACGGCTGGCCTCGTACACGTGGCGGGGACCAGCGGCGAGCGATGCCTTCGGCGGGGATCCGATCGCGGCGGCCCGGTCGCACGTCGAGGCCGGCGTCCGATGGCTCCACGTGGTCGACATGGATCTCGCGTTCGATAGCGAGGCCCGCAACCTCGATGTGGTGCGCGAGATCGCCCTGCTCGGGCTACCCGTGCAGGCGAGCGGGGGGATCAGTTCGGCCGACGACGTGCAGGCGATGCTCGACGCCGGCGCCCGCAGGGTCGTGCTCGGCTCTCGCGCCCTGGCCGACGAGGCGTCGACGCTCGACGTAATGCGCCGATTCTCCGACCGGCTCGTCGTGGGCGTCGAGATCGACGAGGGGCGCATCCGCTCGCGTGGCGCGAGGCCGGTCGACCTTCCGCTCGCCGAGACACTCGGATGGCTGGTCGCAGGTGGGGCTCATGCCTTCCTCGCGACGACCGTTGCACGGGTGGGAACCCTCGTCGGCCCCGACGTCAACACGGTGAAGCGAGTGGTTCGGGCGGGCAAGCCTGTGCTCGCCGCCGGCGGCATCGCGCGCATCGACGACCTGCGGGCGTTGCGGCGAGTCGGTGCGGCGGGAGCGATCGTCGGACGAGCCGCACTCGAAGGCGACCTCGACCTGGCGGCGGCGCTCGAGATGAGCGGATGAGCGACCTCGCGTGGGTACACTCGCGGCCCCGATGGGCTTCCTCACCGGATTCGTCGATGACCTGCGCCGGCGTCTGGCCGAACATCCCCTCGACGAGGGTGCGCTGCTGGCTCGCGCGAGTGTCAGACCGCCTGCACGCGACTTCATCGCCGCGCTGCGTGAGCGCTCTCCTGCGCTGATCGCCGAGGTGAAGCGGGCGTCGCCGAGCGCCGGTCCGATCGCCGCCGACGCGGATCCCGTCGCCCTGGCGATCGCGTACGCCGATGGGGGAGCGGCCGCGATCTCGGTGTTGACCGAGCCGCAGCATTTCCACGGATCGCTCGCCGATCTCGAGGCGGTTCGTCTCGCCGTCATGGCGCCGGTGCTGCGCAAGGACTTCCTCGTGCACCCGGCACAGGTGATCGAATCGCGGGCCCGCGGCGCCGACGCAGTGCTGCTGATCACGGCGAGCCTCAGCGACGATGAGCTCACGGCCATGCTCGCGATCGCGCGGGATCTCGGCATGGGCGCGCTCGTCGAGACCCACGCCGACGGCGAGCTCGATCGAGCGCTCGCGAGCGGCGCGGAGGTGATCGGGGTGAATGCGAGAGATCTCGAGACCCTCGAGGTCGACGTCGAACGCGCGCTCGGGCGGATCGGCCGCATCCCGAGCGACCGCGTGGCGGTCTTCGAGTCGGGCGTGAGGGCCCCTGCTGACGTGCGGGCCGCCGTCGACGCGGGCGCGTCTGCCATCCTGGTGGGCGAGGCCCTGATGCGGGCCCCGGATCCGCGCGCCGCCGTTCGCCAGCTCTTGGCTCCCGGCGTCGCTTGACGTCGATCACTCGAGGAGACCGCGAGCCATGAGCATGGAGAGCCTCACGCAGGAGAAGCCGTCAGGCCCAGACGCCCGCGGGCGCTTCGGCGAGCACGGCGGCCGGTACGTGCCCGAGGTATTGATCCCTGCGCTCGACGAGCTGACCGAGGCCTGGACGACCCTGCGAGACGATGCCGGCTTCCGCGAGGAGCTGGCCACGTTGAGCCGTGACTTCGTCGGCCGGCCGACGCCGATCACGCGTGCCTCTCGTCTCGGTGCCGAGCTCGGCTATGACATCTGGCTCAAGCGCGAAGACCTCGCACACACCGGCGCGCACAAGATCAACAACGCGCTCGGCCAAGCACTGCTCGCCACACGCCTCGGGAAGCGGCGCATCATCGCCGAGACCGGGGCGGGCCAGCACGGCGTGGCCACAGCGACGGCGTGCGCCCTGCTCGGCCTGCCCTGCGTGGTGTACATGGGTGAGGAGGACACGCATCGCCAGGCGCCGAACGTCGCCCGCATGAAGCTGCTCGGCGCCGAGGTCGTGCCCGTCACCGCCGGCACCAAAACCTTGAAGGAAGCCGTCAACGCCGCCCTGCGTGACTGGGCGGCCACGGTCACCGACACGCACTACATCATCGGCTCGGTGGTCGGGCCTCACCCGTTCCCCCAGCTCGTGCGCGACCTGCAACGCGTGATCGGCGACGAGGCCCGCTCGCAATTCACAGAACTCATGGGAGGCGATCCGCAGGTCGTCACGGCGTGCGTGGGAGGGGGGTCCAACGCGATCGGCATGTTCACCGCGTTCGTCGGGGCTCCCGGCGTGCGTCTGATCGGCGTGGAAGCAGGCGGGCGCGGCATGGGCCTCGGAGAGCATTGTTCCTCGATCACGAAGGGGCAGCCGGGTGTGCTGCACGGCGCGATGAGCTATCTGTTACAGGACGCCGACGGACAGATCGTCGAGACGCACTCGATCTCCGCCGGCCTCGATTACCCGGGGGTCGGCCCCGAGCATTCCTGGTTGCACGACCAGGGCCTCGCCGAGTACGTGAGCGCGACCGACGACGATGCGCTCGCCGGGTTCCAGGCGCTCGCCCGCACCGAGGGCATCTTGCCCGCGCTCGAGCCGGCGCACGTGATCGGCTGGCTGCTGAAGCGGGCGCTTCCCGAGGGTACGCGCGTGCTCGTCTGCCTCTCTGGCCGCGGCGACAAGGATCTCGACACCGTGCTCGCAGCGCTCGGGAGAGGGGCTTGATGGGAGCGCTGGAAACCGCCCTTCGAGAGTGCCGAGACCGGGGCGGCAAGGCGTTCGTTCCGTACGTCACCGGCGGGTTCCGGGGAGTCGATGCCGATCTGCTTCGCGCGATCGCCGCGGTGGGAGCCGACGCGATCGAGGTGGGAGTGCCCCACTCCGATCCGATCATGGACGGCGGCGTGATCCAGCAGGCGTCGTCGGGCGCTCTCGCTGCAGGAGCACGCCCCGCCGACGTGCTCGCCACGATCGAGGAAGCGGCGCTCGACGTACCGATCGCCGTGATGACGTACGTGAACCCCGTGCTGCGCCGAGGTGTCGACGCGTTCCTCGACGACGCGATCGCTGCGGGAGTCTCGGGAATGATCGTGCCCGATCTGCCGGTCGACGAGGCGAGAGCATTCGACACGGCTTGCGCTGCACACGGGATCGATGCGGTCTTGCTGGCCGCGCCAGGGGCGACCCCGTCTCGGCTCGAGGCGATCGCAGCCGGCGCCACTGGCTTCGTCTATTGCGTCGCGACATATGGGGTCACCGGCGCCCGCGAGACCCTTGGCACCGCCGCCGAAGAGCTCGTCGCTTCCCTGCGCCCCCTGACCGACCTGCCGCTGCTGGTCGGTGTCGGCATCGGCACACCGCAGCAAGCAGCCGATGCGAGCCTGTACGCCGACGGAGTCATCGTCGGCAGCGCTCTCATGGCGGCGCTGGTCGAAGGGGACCGAGAAGGCGCGCTCGAGCTGGCGATGGCGTTCCGCAGAGCGCTGCAGCACGATTGAGGGGTTGCCGAGGTCCACTTCGCTGCATCCCTTGGATGCTCCTCGCACGTATGCACGTGCAGGCTGGTCCAATGGAGCGATTGGCTTGGAGGTTCGAGATGTGGTACCAACACCCGTCTCGAAAAGCTTGAAAGGGAAGGGGGCCCCATGACGCGTCGACCTTGGCTGACGGTGGTAGCCACCGTAGCCGTGCTCGCCCTGGTGGCGAGCGCATGCTCGAACGAAGAAGGCACTGGAGAACCCGGCGGCGGCACCGACACCGAAACCGCGGCAGCTGATGAGTTCGGTACCGTCGAGATCGGAGCGGACGAGCCGATCAGTATCGGCACGCTCTTGGTGATCTCCGGCGCGGACGCCGCCCTCGGACAGGACAGTCAGAACGGCGCCGTACTCGCGAGCGACTACCTCGACGGCACGTTCGACGGCGTCGACGGAACGTTGCTCGATCACGAGATCCAGTGGAAGCACGAAGACGAACTCTGCTCGGCCGAAGGCGGCCAGGCCGGCGCCACCGCACTCGCGGCCGATCCCTCGATCGTGGCGGTCATCGGCACGAGCTGCTCGAGCGCGGCGCAGGGGGTTGCCGATACGATCCTGTCCGAGAAGGGCATCCTGTTGTTCTCGCCATCGAACACGAGCCCGGCGCTGACGACAGAAGAAGCGCACCAGCCCTTCTACGCGCGCACCGCACACAACGACCGCATCCAGGGTGCGATCGTGGCCGAGTTCGCGTTGAACGAGCAGGGAGCCACGAAGATGGCCACGATCCACGACGAGAGCCCGTACACGCAGGGCCTCACCGCCGCGGCCGCGGTCAACTTCGAGGCCGGTGACGGCACCGTCACGGCTCAGGAACAGATCAACTCCGAGGATACCGATTTCAAGCCGGTGCTGCGGGCTATCGCAGAGACTGATCCGGACGTGCTCTACGCACCTGTGTTCGTGGCGGCATGCTCATTGATCCTCAAGCAAGCACAGGAGATCATGCCCGACGTCACGATCATGGCCTCGGACGGGTGCTTGAGCACCGACGTCATCAAGAACGCCGGTGACGCGGTCAACGGCGTGTTCCTCTCGGGGCCGGATACGTCGGCCTATCAGGAAGGTGAGTTCTACTCGAGCGAGTTCCGTCCTGCGTACGAAGAGCAGTTCGGCGGAGCGCCGACCGCGGCCTTCCACGCCCACGCGTTCGATGCCGCCAACGTGCTCTTCGATGCGATCGAGCAGGTGGCTGTGGTGAACGACGATGGTTCGCTCTCCATCCCTCGAACAGCACTCCGCGATGAGGTGTTCGCAACGTCGGGTTATGAGGGGCTCAGCGGCATCATCACGTGCACCGAGCTCGGAGACTGCGCCACCGACGTGGTGATCGGCATCTTCGAGGGGCCGAATTGGGACGTCGAGGGCGGCACCGGGGACGGCAAGCCGGTGTACACGGACACGAAGTCGCTCGCCGACGTTCTGTAGTTCCGGAGCGCGAGTGGCGGTGGATCCCAGGGCGGCGCCAAGCGGTCGGCCCTGGGATCCGGCCGTCGAGAGGGGCGGGCGAGGCGTGTCCGATGCCGGGACTGCACCAACCGTTGACGCGCGGCTGAGCGGGTTCGCCACGCTCCCGTGGCGACGGATCATCTTGGTGGTGCTCGGCGCCACGATCGCCTTCGTCGCGATCGCGGGCGCGTACAAGACCCTGACCCTGCCCGCCGACGAGCGATTCTCGGCTGACTTCTGGATCGACCAGATCGTGAACGGCTTGGGGCAGGGGGCCATCCTCGCGCTCATCGCCCTGGGTTACACCCTCGTCTACGGCATCTTGCGCATGATCAACTTCGCGCACGGCGAGGTGTTCATGGCGGGAGCGTTCATCTCGTTCTTCTTCGCCGACGCGTATCAGAGAAGCGGATTCCTCAACTCGAAGCCGTATCAGGCGCTGACGATCCTGCTCGTCGTGTCGATCGCTGGTTCGACCCTCGTCGCGGTGCTGCTCGAGCGCATCGCGTACCGGCGCCTGCGGAACGCTCCCCGACTGGTGCCACTGATCACCGCGATCGGAGCCTCGTTGTTCATCCAGAGCGCCTTTCGCGGGTTCTTCGGCCCCCAGCCTCGTGGCTACCCGCTACCTACCCTGCTCAACGGATCCATCGAGATCGCCGGGATCCCGGTGTCGAAGGTTCAGCTCCTCGTGTTCGCGACCGCGATCTTGGCGATGGTTGCCCTGCAGCTCTTCGTGAACCGAAGCCGAACCGGTCGATCGATGCGCGCCGTCGCCGCCGACAGCGAGATCGCGAGCCTGATGGGGATCAACGTCGACCGCGTCGTGGTGATCACCTTCATCGTCGGGGGCATCCTGGCCGGCATCGCCGGTCTGCTCTTCTCACTCGCCTTCACGCAGGTCGTCTTCACGATGGGCTTCCGGCCAGGTATCGCTGCGTTCACCGCGGCCGTCCTGGGAGGGATCGGCAGTATCGGTGGCGCCGCGCTGGGCGGATTCGTGATCGGACTGCTCCAGGCCGTCGGACCGGCCCTGTTCCTCAAAGGATTCGGCATCCCGAGTGAGTACTCGCTCCGCGACGTCTTCGTGTTCCTCGTGCTGATCCTCGTGCTCGTGTTCCGCCCCGGCGGGCTGCTCGGCTCGGGCGATGCGGAGAAGGTCTGATGCGGGCAGATCTGCGCACAGGGGCGATCGCGGGCATCGTCACGATCTTCTTCGCGGCCGTCGGTCTGATCGGCAACTTCACCGAGCTCAACCTGATCGGCGAGGAGGTCACGTTCGCCCAGCTGATGCTGGTGATGCCGCCGCTCGCGGCCGGATTCGTGGCCACCCTTCCCAAGATTCGAGCGGGAGAGCTCGTCGAGCTCGTCCGCTCGAAGGCGGCGATAGTGGGTGCACTGACCGGTGGGATAGCGGGCGCCGTCTTCGGCGCGTTCATGGTGTTCGTCGACACGTTTGGGGTCGAGCGTGTCCGCGCGGTGTTCCTCAACATCTCGCCGACGCTGATGGACTACCTGACCGGTGGTCGTCCAGTGGTCGCCGCCGCCACGATCATCGTGGTCATCTCGACGATCGCCGGGGCCGCAGGCGCCACGTACCGAACGCTCCCGGATGCCATCCGCCGGCCTCTGGGGTCCGCCGTGTGGGTAACGTTGCTCTTCGGATTCCTCCAGCGCATCGTGCCGATCGCGCTCGATCAGCTCGAAGTAGAACGCGACTGGCTGTACAGCAAGCTCACACGCGGATTGACGTGGGGCGGTGCGATCGTCATCGCCCTTGTGGCTGCGGGGGTTTCGGTGCTGAAGGAGCGAAAAGGTGATGCGATCCGCGGGGCGATCGTGGCTCGCCGTGCCCGGGATGCCGAGGAGCGACAACTCACACCGGTCAGCTACCTGCTGATGGCCGTCGCGCTCGCCGTCGTGCTCGTTGCTCCTCACATCCTCGGGGCGGTGATCTCCGAGGTGCTCGGCACGGTCATGGTCTTCGCGCTGCTCGGGCTCGGCCTGAACATCGTCGTCGGGTACGCGGGCCTGCTCGACCTGGGGTACGTCTTCTTCTTCACCCTCGGGGCCTACTCACTGGCATTGCTCACCGGGGCGACCCTCAACACATTCATCGGATCGACCGAGCCGGCGCTCGTGGGCGATCTGAGCTTCTACGTGGCGATCCCGATCGTGGTGCTGATCGCCGCGGCGGCCGGCGTCCTGATCGGCGCACCGGTGCTGCGCCTGCGCGGCGACTACCTCGCCCTCGTCACCCTCGGCCTCGGTGAGATGATCGTCGTGCTCGTGACGAGCCCATGGCTGGAGCCGCTTGTCGGCGGTCCGGGAGGCATGCGCGACATCACCAACGCCGCCATCGGGAACTTCGGGTTCCGCGACCCGAAGCACTTCTACTACCTTGCGTTCGCGTTCGTCGTGCTGGCGCTCTTCGTCTCGTGGCGTCTCGCCAACTCGCGCGTGGGCCGGGCGTGGACCGCGCTCCGCGAGGACGAGCAGGTCGCCGACGCCATGGGGGTGAGCACGACCTCGTACAAGCTGCTCGCATTTGCCATGGGCGGGGCGATCGGCTCGGTCGGGGGTGCCCTGTTCGCGGTGAAGATCGGGTCGCTGACGCCCGCAAGCTTCCAGGTCCTGGTCTCGATCCAGGTGCTCGGCATCGTGATCCTTGGCGGCATCGGCAGTCTTCCCGGGGTGATCATGGGATCACTCGTGCTCGTTGGACTGCCCGGTCTACTGCGTGAGTTCGAAGAGTACCGACTGCTCGCCTACGGTGCCGCGGTCGTCGCCGTGATGTTGCTGCGCCCCGAAGGGCTCATCCCCAACGTTCGGCGAAGCCGGGAGCTCCACGAGGAGGAGCGAGAACAGGACCGATGGGTCGAGGATGCGGCCACCGATGAGCCCGGGACTTCACCGGCGACGCCCCTTGGGGAGGGCGCGGGATGAGCCCTCCGCTGCTCGAGATCGACGGTGTCACGAAGCGCTTCGGTGGGCTGAGCGCTCTCAATGACCTCTCCTTCGAAGTGGGCGAGGGCGAGATCGTCTCGGTCATCGGCCCCAACGGTGCAGGCAAGTCCACCGTGTTCAACGTCATCACGGGCCTCTACCCGCCCGACGAGGGAGACGTGCGCTTCCACGGTCAGAGCATCGTGGGGTTCTCTCCCAACCGCATCACCCGCGCGGGCATCGCTCGAACCTTCCAGAACGTGCATCTGTTCCCCAACATGACCGTGCTCGAGAACGCGATGGTGGGCCAGCATTCCCGCAGCAAGGCGGGCGTGTTCGGCGCCATCTTCAGGCCTCCGGCAGTGCGCCGTGAGGAAGAGGCGATCAGGGAGCGTGCCAAGGAGTGCCTCGGGTTCTTCGGATCACGCTTGGCCGGATACCGTCAGGATCAGTCGGCATTCATGCTCTCGTACGCGAACCGTCGCAGGCTCGAAATGGCCCGAGCCCTGGCGACCGACCCCACCATGATGCTGCTCGACGAGCCGACCGCCGGCATGAATCCCCGGGAGACGCTCGAGCTCCGAGACCACATCGTGCGCATGCGCGACGAGCTCGGGCTCACCGTCTTGGTGATCGAGCACGACATGCGAGTCGTGAAGGGTGTTTCCGATCGCGTGGTGGCATGTGACTACGGGCGGAAGATCGCCGAGGGCACCTACGAACACGTCGCGAACGACGAGCAGGTGGTGGAGGCATACCTCGGCCGCCGCCACGAGGAGCTCGGATGAGCGACGATGCTGATCGCACGCCGGTCTTGGAGCTGCGGAACGTCTCGACCCACTACGGTCTGGTCGCCGTGCTGCGCGATGTCGACATGCAGATCTTCCCCGGCGAGATGGTCTGCCTGTTGGGAGGGAACGCGAGCGGCAAGAGCACGACGTTGAAGACGATCCTTGGCTACGTGACGCCGTCGGCCGGTGAGGTGATGTTCGAGGGCGATCCGATCTCGCGGCCTTCCGACATCGGAGATCGTGCAGCGCGGGGTCTCGATGGTGCCGGAGAACCGGCGGTTGTTCGCGGACATGACCGTCGACGAGAACCTCCAGCTCGGCGCCTACCTGCGCTCGGATAAGGACGGGATCGGCCGTGACCGCGAGCAGGTGCTCGAGACGTTTCCCCGAGTGCGCGAACGGCTGAAGCAGAAGGCTGGCACCTTGAGCGGCGGCGAGCAGCAGATGGTCGCGATGGGCCGGGCGCTCATGGCCGATCCGAAGGTGTTGCTCATGGACGAACCCTCGATGGGCCTGGCTCCGGTGCTCGTCGAGCAGGTCTTCGGGATCATCCAGAAGATCCGGGAGCTGGGTCGCACTGTCTTCGTGGTGGAGCAGAACGCGAACATGGCCCTGCGCATCGCCGACCGGGGCTACGTGATCCAGACGGGCGAGGTCGTGCTCAGCGGCACCGCCGAGACGTTGCGCAACGATCCGCAGATGCGCCAGGCCTACCTGGGCGAGCTCTAGGTTCGCGATCGTGCGGGCGCCATTCGTCGACGCCGACGAGCTGGCTCGCCGACTCCCCATGCAGGCAGCGATCGACGCCCTCGAGACCGCATTCCGCGAGGACGATCCGTCGGCGACTCCGCCACGCTCTCACGTCGACACCTCGGGCGGCTCGCTGCTCCTCATGCCCGCCGTGGGGGAGCGAGGCGTGGGAGTGAAGCTGGTGACCCTGACCGGCGCCAACCCCGAGCGGGGGTTCCCGTTGATCCACGCGATCTACGTGCTCTTCGACGTCGAGACCCAGGCGCCTCGCCTGCTCCTCGACGGCTCCGCGCTGACGGCCCTCCGGACGGCGGCCGTGAGCGGGCTCGCGACCCGCTGGCTGGCTCGCACCGACGCTCATCGGTTGGTGATCTTCGGAGCCGGCGTGCAAGCCCTCGCCCACCTCGAAGCGATGACGGAGGTACGTTCCGTGGGCGAGCTCGCGGTCGTGAGCCGAACGGCCGAGCGGGCGGCACAGCTCGTCTCGGTCGCGAAGACGATGGGCATATCCGCCGCGACCGCTGACCCTCGCGCGGTGGCGGACGCGGACATCGTCTGCACGTGCACGACCGCGACCGGACCCCTGTTCGACGGCGCCGCGCTCGCCTCGGGAGCGCACGTGAACGCGGTGGGCGCCTTCCAGCCCCACACTCGAGAGGTGGACTCCGAGTCCGTTCGCCGCTCCCGCGTCGTGGTCGAGACCCGTGCTGCGGCGATGGAAGAGGCGGGCGACCTGCTCATCCCGATCGGCGACGGCATCGTGGGCACCGACGTCGTCGTCGCAGACCTGCAAGAAGTCGTGCGAGGCACCGAGGTTCGCCGCGATGCCGACGACATCACCTTGTTCGAGTCGGTCGGGCTGGCGTTCGAGGACCTCGTGGTGGCCGGCGCGCTCGCCGAAACGATGTGAATGTCGGCCGACCTGGTGCCGGGAGAGGGGGTCGAACCCTCACGAGCCGAAGCCCACGGGATTTTGAGTCCCGACCTGCACGTCCTGGCGCGTCCGGCCCGATACTGCCTCGTCGCGTTCCCGCTGGTTAGCGGGGGTGCGTCGTCCTAGCTTGTCCTGGCTCGTCCTGCTTCTTTGCCGACGGTGACTGGCAGCAAAAGTGGCAGCAAGCCGGACGGTTGCCTAGAGGTCGAAGCAGTGCAACAGCTCCAAGTTCCTTGGAGGTCGCCTCCAGGAGCTCAGCACCTCGGGACAGCGCGATCCGGTCTCCTCGGTCTGCATCGGAAACGATCTGCAGGCTTCAATCGCAGCAGGCCGCGCACGCCCCGAAGCTCCTCGGCCAGCGCCCGGGTCAGCAGGTGTTTCGCGAATCCGAGTCCGGCCGGCTGATCGGTGCTGACACCTTCGGTGACGACGTCATCCAGGCTGATCTCCGATAGCTCCCTCTGCAGTCGAATGAGTGTCGCGTCCCACGCTCTTGACTTGGCCGCACGAGCCATCTCCCCGTAGGTGATTGATGAGTTGATCCGCTCTTCGATGCGATCGAGCTCAAGCGCGATGTCGAACATCCGATCCTGCGCTACCTCGCACTCCTCACGAGTGGGGCTGACGGTCTTGGAGGGCGAGGGTTGGCTAGGGGTCGGTGTCGAGCCACCTGCGATGAGGATCGCCGTGGTGACGAGGACGGTTCCGGCGACGCCCGCCCGGAGAGGCTTCATGTACCGCCTCCGAGCGCTGCCTCGATCGCCGTAGCGACCTGCTAGCCCATCGTCGGCATGACGTGTTGGTAGGTGTCCATCGTGAACGCGACGCTGCTGTGACCGAGCGCCTCGGACGCGACCTTCGGATGGATGCCAGCTTCCAGCAACGCGCTGCCGAAGGCGTGGCGCAGATCGTGCAGCCGGATGCCGTCACCCGCCAGCCGGTGGAACGCACGGGACAGTTCCGCCGGCTCGAGCGGACGTCCATCGCCGCGATCGGCGACCACGTCCTCATCGACCCACGCCTCGCCGAGGAACAACCGACGCTCGGCCTGTTCCTTCCTGGCGCGGCGGAGCACCTCGACGGCGAACGCTGGGAGCGACACCGTGCGGCGCGACCGATCCGTCTTCGGTTCGAGGAACCGCAACTCACCGTCCGCGCGTTGCAGGCTCGCCACGACGCGGATCGTGCCCTCGTCGAGTCGGCACATCCCGCCACCGCAGCCCCAGCGCCTCGCCCCGCCGCAGCCCGGCCGCGGCCGCGAGTGTCAGCGGGACGTGATAGCGGGTGCCTTCCGCGCCGTCGAGGATGGCCCGGACCGTCTCAGGCGTCGGGATCATGAGGTGCGGTCGGTCGGCCCTCGGAGGCGAACCGCCGCGGCGGGGTTCACGCCGAGCACCTGCCACTTCACGCCCTGGCGCAGCGCCATGGACAGGACGCGATAGGCATGGGCGACCGTCGAGGGGGAGAGGCCCTCGGCGAGCATCCCGTCGAGCGCGGACTGGATGTGTAGCGGTCGGAGCTTCGCGAGCCGCACCCGTCCGATCCGCGGCTCGATGTGACGACGGAACAGGCTCGCGTAGCGCTCGTGCGTGGTGGCCCGGACGCGGGTTGCGGCGTGCGGAAGCCACATGTCGTCGAGGTACCTCGCGAGCGTGGTGCTCCCGTCGCGACTGCGATGCCCGTGTCGACCTCTCGGAGCAGCTTCGTGAGCGCCCGCTCGGCGTCGCGTCGTGAACCCTGAACCGTCCTGGTGATCCGCACGCGCTTGCCGGAGTCCGAGAACCCGCCGCTGACCTGGATCGTCCACGAGCCCTCTGATCGCTTCGTGATGTGGCCTCGCATCAGTTATTTCCCCTTCTCTAGAAGCTTGATCGCTTTCGGCGTGAGTCCTCCTCCACGCTTCCCCTGCTGGCCGCCCCTCTGCCCGGAGAGCAGCTCCCGGTTGCGCGCCTCGTGGACGTGCTGAGCGACGGCGCCGTACTTCTCGCCATAGCGTTCCGCGAGGTCGCGAAGCGGCGATCTGCTCTTCGCTGCTTTCTCGACGTAGCGAGCTGCCCAGACCGCATAGAAGCGATCGTCACGACTCCCAAGTCCGGGCCGACCTGGAGCGTTCTGCTGATCGAGTTCCAACCCCTCGGCAACCTCGTAGCGTTGAGCCGACGGAGAGCCTCATCGAGGATCGCGTCAAGCGGCACCTTCCTGAGCAGGCGAGACGTAACACCGCTCGCGTGCTGGGGCTGCAGATCCCTAGGCTGCCGCGACCAGTCGCCACGGCCCGGTCTCGTGGATCTGCCCAATCCACGACGTACTTCCCGTGGGGCTTTGTTGCCGGCGCGGTTCGGACGAAACCCACCGACCAGCGTCCGGCAAGACCCTCACCTCGGCCAGCGTGACGCCGTCGCCCACCCTGAGGAGCAGACACGCCGCGTACCAGGCCGGGGCATCGGGGATCGGGGTCTCTACCCACGCCCCGCCCCCCTTGCGGTTGAGCCCGCCGCGAATGTCTCGCCACACGAACTCATTTCCTCGGTCGATATGTCTGGCCACCCAATCACCGTACCGGATGCGTACCGCCGACGGAATAGGTAGCCCACCTTTTTCTCGGTGCCGCGTTGTGAAAAGTACCGGAAGGCGTGCCAGCCTATTTTCATGAGCCCGTCAGATGTCGAACGCAAGGTCCTGGCTTACCGGACCCTGCCAGCTCCGGCACTACGCCGAGCGCTGCGTGAGAGCGCGGGCCTGAGCCAGGAAGACATCGCTCGAGCCGTGGGAGTGCGTCGCGAATCCGTATCGAGGTGGGAGAGAAACCTTCGCGCCCCGCGAGGCCATGAGCTCATCCGCTATGCCGAGCTACTGGATGCGATCCGATGAGCGACCGCCTCGAGGCGCCCTATGGGGCTGCGCCGCTCCTCGTAGGCGTGCGCGAGGCAGCTGTGGCGCTCGCCCTCGGTCGCGACAGCTGCTACGAGCTCGTGCGGACGGGACGGATCCGGGCCGTGCGAGTGAACCGGAAGATCCTGATCCCGCGCTCCGAGCTCGCCGCGTTCATCGAGCGCGAGACACACCCGCCACCCAACGACGAAGGCCGCGCCCACGAGACGCGGCCCCCGAACTAGACCCCACCAGGAGAACTAGTATGTCCAAGACTACACGACCTCGCCGACACGCACCAATTCTCTACGACGACGAGAACACTTGTCGGCATTGCGGCGGTGTGATCGTGCGGTGCAACCTCGGCTTGGCCGTCACTGCGTCGTGCGCCTGCACGACCCGAGCCCTCGCGCCCGTGTTCAACTCGCGAGCGGCGAAGTCGAGTGGTGGACATGGCCGGAGTTCGTCCGTGGTGGTCTCAGACGATGACCAC
>CAVXJC010000003.1:0-490830 GCA_963762075.1 uncultured Actinomycetes bacterium | reverse complement strand
CGGGAGCGGATGGGACTGCGACCGGTGCAGATGGCCGGACGGCTTGGACTCACCCTCACCGAGTATCGGGCGCTCGAAGCTGGAGAGCTACACATCGACTACGACCTGTACCTGAGGATCACCGACCTGTCTGGGCGGCCCAAGTGACTCCTCTACAGATGACTCGCTGATTGGAATGGTGGGTTAGTTGCAAGATCTGAACAGGGCTCGGCAGAAACACTCGTTTGGGCGATGGCAAGACGGATAAGACGGGATCGATCGTTGTGACACCGGCCCGGGTATTCCCGGGGCCAGGCGGGGGGACTGCACGCCCAGCGGCCACCTCACAACGTCAGAGCCGGGACCCAGACCAGAGGAGGGTCGGACATGAGCGACGAGGACACGGCCGGACCTGGGGGTGCGCCGCAGGCGCCCCCGCCTCACCCGAGGTTGCGCGACCTCGATGTTCTGGAGGGGACGTGGCGGGTCGACGAGCACGACAGTTCTTCTGGCGAGGGGTCGATCGCGACCGTCACTCGACGATGGTTGCCGGGCGGGTACTTCATGGTGCAGGAGACGCGCCGCAACGGTGAGGCGGACCAGGGTACCGAGTACATCGGCTTCGACTTCGAAGCAGACATGCTGCGCTCGATGCTATTCAGTGGCGAGGGCCCCGGGCCATTTTGTTCGTTCGCCCTGGAGTACTTCTGGGACGTCACCGGGGACCAGTTGACGATCTGGCACGGCCACAAGGATTCGCCCGCGAAGTTCACTGGAACCATCGACGCTGGAGTAATCCGGGGAGCGTGGGAGTGGCCGGGCGGCGGCTATGAGGCCACCGCCACGCGGACAGACTGACAAGCAGCGCCGCAGGCCCACTCGACGCATCCGCTACGTAGTATCGGATCACCGACCCGTCCCTCGCCGGAGGTGCCGCCAATGCTCTATCCGCCCGACGAACGCCACGCGCCGGATCCGCCGATCGGCGGCGAAGAGACCGACACCCTGCTCGGGTTTCTCGAACGGCAGCGCTCGACGTTCGCCTGGAAGGTCGACGGACTCAGCGCGGAGCAATTGAGCAGGAGGCACCCACCGTCGGAGATGACACTCGGTGGCATGCTCAAGCACCTCACCCGGTTCGAGGACGATATGTCCACTGAGTGGCTCTACGGCGAGGAGCAGCTTGCGCCGTGGAACGCGGTCGATTGGAGCACGGACCCTGCCTGGGATTGGCGTACCGCCGCGGATCACTCAGCCGAGGACCTCTACACGCGATGGCAGGATGCGGTCGCTCGTTCCCGCGGCCGGTTCGCGCAGGCGCTCGCCGAACGCGGCCCTGCGAGGCAACCAACCCCGCAGGCGCCGAACGTCCGCTACATCCTCCTCAACATGATCGAGGGATACGCTCGCCACAACGGCCACGCCGATCTCATCCGCGAATCGATCGACGGCCTCATCGGCGAGGACCCTCCAACGCCGTAGCCTGCGTCTACCGGTGCACATCGCCAGCTCTCCGCGACGACCTGCTCGCTACTTGCTGTGCACGTCGCCCGACCGTGCTCGCCTAATCGCCGAGCTGACCGCACGGAACCCCGGCATCGCGGATCTACTCGTGGACCTGGAGGCTGACGACGAGCTGCGGACCAAGCTGGAGATCGAGCTCCTTGGCGGGTGAGCAGGGAAATGCCCTGAACCCCCACAGCCCCGATGTAGCCAACGTCCCATACCGACGTTGGTGCTTTCTGCTCCTTCTCGAATCGGCCCGGGTCTGGTTGGGACGAGCACTTACCCACGTGGTCAATCAAGCCGATACAAGTCGAATGCCAGTGCTAGTCAGGCCGGATGGGTTGAGCGATGGTCAGTGGGGGGTCATCAGAGAGGCGGAGGATCGTCTCTTCCGGGCTAGCGCAGCCTCGGACTCTCAGCTGGTAGTCGGGAGCGCCAAGGAGCTCTGCGAGTCTATTGCCAAGATCGTCGCGACGGAACGCGGTGATACTCTAGGTCGTGGCGCGGACATGCCCGAACTGGTTGCTGCGGCCCATAAGGCTCTGGAGTTCCAGCCCGGAGAGGGGTTGGCAAACGATCCCGAAACCCGGAAAATCGCGCAGGGCCTCAAGTCGGTCGTGAGCGGATTGGCGGAGCTACGAAATCGGCACGGGACAGGGCACGGGCACGCAACATTGACGGGCGTGACCGAAGAACATGCGAACCTGGCAATCGACGCCAGCTTGCTTTGGAGCAAATGGGCGCTCCGGAGGCTCGAGCCCTACATTTCCGGCGGCGTCACTGCACTAGTCCGAGATCTCGAGGGAGCAATATTCCATCAGGGCGACTTGGCCCGGCGTCTGGGCTACGCGAACCTCGAGGTGCTTTCCGACGAGGACCAGCTAAGGCTAGGGGTAGCGGTTGCGCGGCGAGCGTCGGGAGGTACGTTTGTCGTCGCACGAGATGGCGTCGAGTCAGTCGATGCGAGCGATGGCAGAGTGTGGCCGGCTGGTTACGTCGAGGGAGTGGTAAACGGCCTGCTTCTGGATAGGGACGGCACCCTGGATCCGAATGGGTGGAAAATCCGAGAGACCTCGAGACTGTTGGCCGGTCTAGCCGATCCGTCGCCGGTCTTGCACCGGCTTGAACGACAGGTCTTGAACGCGAGCGGTTCTTTCGGCTGGGTCAGCGACGACGCTGTCCGGGCGGCAGTGGTCAGCGCAATCGAAGAGACGACTGGCTTGCTGCCTGCGGGTAACCCGCAGGAGTTGTGGATCAGGATCGGTAGCCACCTACGAGCTCTCAGTAGTGAGGGAAGCTAGCCGCGCAGACTGAGTAGCAATGCGCCGGAGGCACAGTCTGACGGCAACACGCCAACAACTGGCGGTCCAGCCCGGGGAACGACCCATCCAGACATATTCGGTTCGCTGCTGGTCGTGGGGATTGGTCCTTCCGGTCGCATCCCCGGCCTATGATGCGAGGGAAATCCAGGATCACTGAGCGGCCTAGTCATGGGACCTAGCTTGACATTCGCTACGGTCAACGTCGTTGACCCGGGGGGTCATCGGTCAATGGGACGAGTAAGTCGCATCAACAAAACGAGCTAGTCTTGGCTCGAATGACGTCGCGGATCGACCACACCACGATTGACTGCCACGACGCGTATGCGCAGTCGACGTTCTGGGCTCAGGTCTTGGGGTTCACCGCTATGCCTGGCGACCCGAACGAGCCAGGTGACGAGGAGTGCATGATCATCGACCCAGCCGGTGGCCAGCAGGTCTTGTTCGTTGAGGTGCCGGAGGACAAGCAGGTGAAGAACCGCGTTCACTTCGACTTGGTGCCAACCGATCGGACCCGCGACGAGGAGATTGAGCGGGTCCGCGCCTTGGGGGGCGCGCCCATCGATGACCGGCGTCAGCCGACGGCACGGGGTGGCTTGTGCTCGCCGATCCCGAGGGCAACGAGTTCTGCATCCTGCGAAGCGACGCGGAACGCTAGGGTTCCCTCCCGCCCACCCACGTAGTAGCACCAAGGGTCCGTGGTAGTAGCTGCGGCTCCCCTGCCTGGCCTATCACGTGCCGTCATGCGACGCTGCTTCTCAAATGCACGCCGAGTCTGACCGCAAGGGGGAACGATGCGTAGGAAATTCCTGATCGGGACGAAGGCAGCCGGCCTCGTGATCGCGGGGGCTGTCTCCCTCAGTCTGACAGCCATCGCGGGCGCATCAGCTCCGAATTCGTCAGGCGACACCAGCGCCTCAGCTCCCAGAGGCACCGTAACGGACGTTCTCATCATGGGAGCGGTTGTGAAGTCCGACGGCACGCTCGACCGCGCCACGACCAGTGGAATTGCGAGCGCGGGAGCGCGCAAGGGACGGTACGTGGTGACCTTCCCAATGGACGTGAGTGACTGCACCTACGTCGCGACGATCGGGAAGACAAACTCCTTCGGTGTCGCCCATCCCGGCACGATCACGACATCTGGCCGCTTTCACAATCCGAGCGGCGTCTTCGTCGGCACTTTCAACGTCCGCGGCGAAGGGGCTGACCGACCGTTCCATCTTCAGGTCGCGTGTCCATCGACGGGCTAGTGGCTAGCCGCAGGTAGTCGCATGGAGGCTACGTGGTGGTGCTTGCCATCCCGACTGCACATAGCCGGGCTGTTGCCGCAATGTTCGTTCCAAATGAACCCACGGAGGTAGCGATGCTTCGTCGAACCGGCATGCTCTGGCTATCGATCGCACTCGTCCTCGCGCTCGGATCCGCGGCGCAGGCGAGCCAGCGAATCTGGTACGAGGGTGAGACCTCAGCAGGCAGGAGGATCACGATCGGCGTGGTGAAACGAGACTCCGGACGGTGGTTCCTCAGGACCGTCAAGATCGGCGTCGAGATCGCGTGCGAGGACGGGACCACCGAGGGCTTCCGCCTAAGCACCCGGTTCGATATACGAGGACGTGCGCGTGGACGGAAACCGACCGTTCGAGTACGAGGACACGTCTGTCCCGCTCACGTTCCGCCAGCACCTTCGAGCACCTCTACGGCACCCTCGGATGGAGGACCGGCTCAGGGATGTTCGAGTACAACCTCGGCGGGTTGACCGATGACGGACAGGACGCTCAGCTGTGCGCGAGCGGAGATCTCACGTGGACGGTGGAGCGCCAGCCGACACCGACGCGCCGCTCGTGAGGTTCGCTCCTAAAAATGGAAGGGTGTAGTAGCACAAGGGCAACGTCGTCGTCCCAGAGGCAACCGTGGCCAGATGCAGGGCCGACGCATAACTGGCCGCCTCCGTCTTCAAAGTCACATCCAGTCTCGCCAAGACCTCGTGCGGGGGCATAGAGTCGAGCCCAAGTCGTGTTCCGGCCTGTGTGAGAGTCACGGGTGCGGACGAAGGAGGAGCGATGTCCAAGCGGACTCGGATGATGACGACGCTGGCTCTTGCCGTGACGTTGGCGGCACTGGTACCTGTTCAGGCGACCCTTGCCGGGGGTCCCGTCACCATCGGCCCCATCGGCATGTTCGGAGCCCAAGAGGTCCCGGGGCCCGGCGATCCCAACGGCGAGGGCGAGGCGACCTTCGCCTTGGCTGTCGCTCAAGGACGGGTGTGCTTCGACCTTCAGTGGAGCAGGATCAGACGTCCAACGGCGGCACACATCCACCGTGGTCGAGCGGGCGTCGCGGGTCCTGTTCGGGTGGAACTCTTCTCAGACCGCCGCGGGCTGCCCGCCACGATTCATCGCGTCCATGGGTGCGTTCGCGGTCTCGACAGCGACCTGGTGCAGCGGATCATCGATCACCCCGAGCGGTTCTATGTGAACGTCCACAACCGGAGGTACCCAGACGGAGCGATCCGAGGGGAGCTTGCCGGAGGGCCTTCGTAGAACCGCGCACCAGAGCAGGCTTAGACGGTTTACTCAACGTCGTCGTGCTTGCGGGCACCGTCTCGATGGATCCGGTCCATCGCCGGATGCCAGGACACTGAGGGTGCCGGTTCGACGCATCCTGGCGCTGCGTGGTCAGCGCAGCCGGCTAGCCTGGGCCATGCTCCCCATCCTGGTCCAGCACCTTCCAAGAGACCGAGAGCGGATGGGACTGGACCGGTGTAGATGGCAGGTCGGCTGGGTCTGACCTCATCCAGTACCGGCTCGAAGCGGAGCTGGATCGACTACGGCTTGTACCTAGGATCACCGAACTGTGCGGATGGCCGAATGACGGGCTACTCGGCTGTCGTCGAAGGTGAAGTGCGGTGAAGTCTCAGCTGCGATTCGCTAAGTGTGCTGATCTCGGGTAGGTTCGACCTCACTACCACGCTCGAGTGGCGACCTGGGGCGCGCTCGGAGCCAACCCCCCCCGTTCATGCGACCTCACTTCCCGTCTCGGACATTCATGACAACGTCGGCGGCTGGAGCCGCGATCAGCCTTGCGGTGCTCGGAGTGCTCGCCGCCTGGCTATTGGCAGATGCTGGCCCCATGGTCGTAGACCGATCGATCGCCGATGCCGTCGCCGATCAACAGGAGGATTGGCGCCGACGGGTCGTGCGGGTGCTCGCGCTCCCAGGCACGACGGTGGGAGCCCTTGCGCTCGCTCTCACCGCCGGGTGCTACTTCTGGATCAGTCAACGCACGCTGACGCCTGCCGTGTTGCTCGTGGTGGCTTATGTCGGAGCCTTCTCGACCGCCTTCGCTCTCAAGCGCGTCGTCGATCGCGTTGCGCCTCGATTCTGGCTCGAACGCGATACGGGCGTCTCGTTTCCCTCCGGTCACGCAGCTCGTGCGGCTGCCGTCCTGGGGATGATTGCAGTAATCATTGCGATGGTTCACGGCCGCCGTGCTGCAGCGGTCTCGTCGATTGTCGCGCTGGTCGGGATCAGCGTCACCGTGGTGGGGCAGATATACCTTCGCGTCCACTGGTTCACGGACATGGTCGGAGGGCTTGCGATCGGTGTGTTCTGGGTCGCCCTCCTGGTCCCGCTCGCCATCGGTCGCCTCCCCAGGACGAGTGAAGCTCGCCTGAAAGGTGATCCCGCGAAGCCACGACGCCCTGCGTCCACATAAGCAGAGGGGACCGCCGATGCCTCCCAACTCCGTAGGCTCCCGTTTCGTCCTGGTCAAGGCGGACATGTCTTCGCTTGCCGCCGACCTGTAGCGTCAAGGCAGTGGCCGCGGGCGATCGCTTCGGGAGGCCCTTTCGAGCCGCCTCCCGCGTGCCGGTGCCGAGATGCGGCGCTGCAATAGCTGCTGGCCTAGGAGGAGAGCAGCACCCATACCGCCGTTCCCCCTCCGGACGTACATAAAGTGAGAGCCGCCAGCGCCAGAGCGTCCGTGACCCGATCGCGTGGCCCCCCGACGCGACGGAAGACTTCCCGCTGGACCGCTTCCCTGGCGCCGAGGGGTAACTCTCCGTTCTCATAGTGCGCGATGGCCTGAAGGGCGAGATCCGAAAGAGTCGAGGCATCCGGTGGGGGCACTGCCTGAGCCTCCGCATCCCACGCCGCCTCGTGATACTCGAGGGCGGCTACATCGGCCTCAATCACGGGCTCGGCTGTATGGGGCATGGTCTCTTCTGCCTCCGTAATCGCGACAATATTGAGGTGCTGTAGCTGAACGAGGCCTGAACTCGTGGCGTGTCGGTCCCATCGACATGAGGTCCCCAGGATCTGCCTGGACGCGATAGCCTGCCTTCGACACAAGGTCAGAGGAAAGCGATTGGACATTTCAGGAATCTGGTCGCTGGCCATCGCCTTCGGCTTGTCGTCCGTGATCGGATTCGAGCGGGAGCTGCGGCAGAAGAGCGCCGGGCTGCGCACCCACACGCTGGTGGGCGTGGGGGCCGCCCTCTTCACGCTCGCCGGTCGATACGGCTTCGGGACTGAGGACGCAGGAATCGACGCCACGCGAATCGCATCCCAGGTCGTAGCCGGCATCGGCTTCATCGGAGCAGGCGTGATCTTCATGCGGCGTGACGGCGTTCGAGGGCTGACGACCCCGGCCACGATCTGGCTCACGGCTGCCGTGGGCCTCACGGCGGGGGCGGGGCTCTGGGCGCTCGCAGCCGCTGCGACGGCGATTCATCTCATCGTCGCCTTCGTGTACACGCCACTCGTCCGTCGACTCCCGACGTCGTCGTACTCGCTAACGTCGTTCCAGGTCAGCTACCGGGACGGTCAAGGTGTGCTTCGAGATGTCCTCGCCGAAACGACCGAACTCGGCTACGTGGTCTCCAACGTCCAGGTCGAACGGTTGGATGACGACCGTCAGATCGTTGCGGTGTCGATGGACGCCGAGGGTAGGCGTCAGCCACAGGAGTTGGTCGACGCACTGCAGCAGCTCCAATGGGTCGTCCAGGTCCGATCCAACGATTCCACGGAATAGGACTGCCTGGTCAGGCTTCGCAGCCGTCGACCGCGTCGCCTGTGCCAGTGTTGCTGGTGTCGTCACCTCCCTGGTCACGCACGAGGTCGTTCCCGAGGCCGTCGACCGAGTTCAGCGTGTCATCCCCGCGCCGCCCTCTCAGCTGGTCGGCGTCCTTTCCTCCGACGCTGTCGGGATCCATTCTCCGACGATCGGTCAGGGTAGGTCAGTGCGCTGAATCGCGCTGAATCGCCGACTCTGTCTGCCCATACGCGTAGGCACGCGCCTCCTGTGCCAGGACTCGGGCCCGCACTTTCGCTAAAGCCTCGGGTGTGAGCTGATGGAACTCCGTCAGTACCATGACCTCCTGTTCCTCGTCGTTTCCGCGCCACCCGACGCGGATGCCACCCACGCCCGACGCGTAGTACTTCAGCTGGAAGGATCCGGGGAACCGCGGCTCGAACTCCTCGGCGATGATCGCGTCATCGACGCAATCGACCGGGACGCACGTTCGCACCCCGACTTCGGACACCCTAGCGCGGTCGTCCCAGAACCATGGTGGTGGCGACCAGCCCTGCGAGTAGTGGTCTCCGACCATGGGCTTCGCCAGCATCTGGATGCCTGCACGCGCCCCCTCTGGGCTGTCGACGAACCATGCCCGAGCACCGTCGAGTTCGCCACTGTCCCAGTGCTCGACAAGCTCGCCCAGATGCCAGACGTTCCCGGCCGCATCCTGCGCATAGAAGATCAGCTCCGATTCACCCATCGAGCCATCATTGAAGTCGCGATCCCAGCCCACCACTGTTCGAACCCCGTCGATCACCTTGGTGAGATCGGTGACGATGAACTCCACGCGGCGATCGATCCGTTCCCCCTCGTCGTTGAAGGCGCGCCCTTCCCACACGTAGCGCGTCCCTGGCACGAGGGGGAACCATTCGTTGTCGACGATGTGCGAGGTGTTGTCGAACAAGCTGGACTCGTAGTCCTTAGCAGAGATCAGCCCGGAGGGTGCATCGGTTCCCACCGTCATCGCATCCTGCGAAGGGGAAGCCGAGGGCGCACCCGAAGACGGCGGGTCCGCGTCCGCACCGCCTACGCATGCCGATAGGGCCAGGAGCAAAACCAGAGGGAAGGCGAAGAAGCGAGGCGACCGCATCACGGCCACACTCGGGAGGATGACGAAACAGGCGTCGGGTCACCGTGGCCGAGGGTGGTCATCAAGCCTCCGTCCTGTCTCATCCCTGCGGTGGATAACGCGGGGACGACTGGTACAGATGGCGGTGTTTGAACGGGGAGATCTGCTCGACTAGCGGCTGGTGTGAATCCGATGCAGTCGCACTCGGAGTAGAAGCAATGGCGAGTCTCGAAGTCGCCATGCACAAACTCCGTGTGGCCACATAGGTCGCAGGGGGTCCGAGCGGGGAGCCCAGGAAGCTCGGGCTGCTCGGAGGTAGAGGACTGCATCCCCGGACCGTAGGGCATATGGGGGAGCCCGAGCATCGGTCGAACGTCTACATGCGGTGACCAAACGTCTCGTCCGCAATCCTCAGGGGGGACAGGCATCCCAGTACAGGCAGCTTCCCCGCCCGAGCCAACCAGATCAGGGGGACGGGTCAACGCGGCCAGAGAGCGGATAATGCTGGGCCGCTCGCTCCGTAACGACATGCATTTCCGCAGGTCAGCACGCCGCTCAGTGCCGGGATCCGTGTCAAGGAAGCGCTCTCCCCCTGAGCTAAGCGCCCTAGCCTCACCTGATGGTACCCGGGAAGCTCGAGGCGGGGACCGGAATCGAACCGGTGTACGAGGCTTTGCAGGCCTCTGCCTAACCACTCGGCCACCCCGCCGCGGTGCCGCGGCAGTCTACGCGAACCGGTGCACTCGGCAGTCCAGCAGGCGTCACACACGAACGGCCGCCCCAGGGCGGCCGTTCAACCCGAGCGGACGACGGGATTCGAACCCGCGACCCCCACCTTGGCAAGGTGGTGCTCTACCAACTGAGCCACGTCCGCGTGGTGTGTGACCATGCTAACCGCGGCCCTGGACTCCTTCAACCGGCACGGCGGCTCACCCGGAGCGACGTGGTGCCGACTTTCACGACGAGCCGGTCGAGCCGAATCCGCCTTCGCCGCGCGGGGTAGCGGGAAGGTCACTCACCCACGTTGGCTCGACGGCAGGCAGAGCCACGACCACGAGTTGTGCGACGCGGTCGCCGCGAACGATCTTCACCGCTTCCGTTCGATCGAGGTTCACCGCCGAGACCATCACCTCGCCCCGATAGCCCGCGTCGATCAGCCCGGGAGAGTTCGCCAGCGTCAGACCACGCTTCGATGCGAGCCCCGAACGCGGCAGCACCAGTCCGGCGTGCCCCTCGGGTATGGCGACCGAAAGTCCCGTCGGGATCATCGCTCGGTCGCCGGGCAGCACCTCGATGTCGGCATTCGCGCAGAGGTCGAGGCCGGCGTCGCCCGCATGTTGGGCGACCGGCAGCGGCACCTCGGGATCCAGGCGCCTGAACGGCAGGTCCATCAGACCTTGGGCTCCACCAGCTCGATACGGTTGCCGAACGGGTCGCGCACGTGGCACCGGTGATAGCCCTCGAGCGGCACGTCGTCGGTTACCCGATATCCGGCGGCCTGGATGCGTTCCCGTAGCGTCTCGAGGTCGCGGACGAGGAACGCCGGATGCGCTTTGGCGGCAGGCGTGAAAGGCTCCTCGATACCGAGGTGCACCTCGAGGCCCTCATCACGGAACCACACGCCGCCACGAGGCGCCAGCTCGGGCGGCTTTGGTACCTGCGTGAGGCCCAAGATCGCCCCATAGAAGCGCACCGCGGCCTCTTCCTCACCCGGAGGCATGGCGAGCTGCACGTGATGCAACCCTTGCAGCCTGGCGACTTCGTCCCTCATCGACACAGGCTACCGGGCCTGTCGAGGCTCCGCCCTCACGAACAGCCGCTGGTGCTGCCGCAGCTCGAGCAGACGTAGCACGAGCCCGCGGGCTGCATCTTGGACCCGCAGCTGTAGCAGAGCGGGGCATCGTTCATCTTCGCCGTGGCCCTCTCCGTGGGCTCGATCACGGGTGCGGGTTCCGCCTGGACTGCTGGTGGCTCTGCCTTGGCGGCAAGCTCCACCTCGATCGACTCGGCGCGCTCGGCGATCGATCTGATGCCGAGCCCCTCGCGCTTCTCGCCGGGCAAGTGGTCGAGTGCGAGACGCCGGAACGTGTAGTCCACAAGCGACGACGCGAATCGGATATCGGGATCGTTCGTCATGCCGCTCGGCTCGAACTTCATGTTGATGAACTTCTCCGCGAACGCTTCGAGCGGCACGCCATACTGCAAGCCGATCGAGATCGCGATCGAGAAGGCGTCCATCACTCCGGACAGCGTCGACCCCTGCTTCGATGTCTTCAAGAAGATCTCACCGATGCCGTCATCGGGGTAGGAGCTCGCCGTGATGTAGCCCTTAGCGTCCCCGACCTCGAACTTCGTGGTCAGAGAGGGTCGCGTGCGCGGAAGGCGCTTGCGAACAGGGTGCGCGAGCTCACCGGCGACGGTTTCGGCCGTCTTCTTCTTGTCGGCGGACAGGGGCTGCGCGACCTTGCAGTTGTCGCGGTAGATCGCGACCGCCTTGAGGCCCAGCTTCCAGCTCTCGATGAAGAGTTGCTCGACTTCTTCGATCGTGGCTTCTTCTGGCATGTTCACGGTCTTCGAGATCGCACCCGAGATGAACGGTTGCGCCGCAGCCATCATGCGCACGTGGCCCATGTAGTGGATGGGCTGGGCACCCATGGCCGTGTCGAACACCGCGTGATGCTCGATCTTCAGGTGCGGCGCGTCGACCACCGAGTTGTGTTCGGCGATATAGGCAACGATGTCATCAACCTGCTCGGCGGCGTACCCGAGCTTGTCGAGGGCCCGAGGCACGGTCTGGTTGACGAACTGCATCGTGCCACCACCGACGAGCTTCTTCGTCTTCACGAGCGCGAGCTCGGGTTCGATGCCGGTGGTGTCGCAGTCCATCATGAGCCCGATCGTGCCGGTTGGCGCGAGCACCGATGCCTGCGCATTGCGATAGCCGTGCCGCTCGCCCAGCGAGACGGCCTCGTCCCACGACTGCTTCGCCGCGGACAGCATCGCCTCGGGCACGAGCTCGCTGTCGATCTCGTCTGCGGCGGCGCGGTGCTTGCGCATGACCCGAAGCATGGCGTCGGCGTTGGGCTCGTACCCGTCGAACGACCCCATGACCTCGGCGATCCGCGCGCTCGTGCGGTACGCCTGTCCGGTCATGATGGCCGTGATCGCGCCGGCCCACGCGCGGCCACCATCTGAGTCATACGGCAGGCCGCGAGCCATGAGCAGGGCGCCGAGGTTCGCGTAGCCCAAGCCCAGCTGCCGGAAGGCGCGTGCGTTGTCGCGGATCTTCTCGGTGGGATAGTCCGACTCCCCGACCACGATCTCCTGCGCAGTGAACACGACCTCGACCGCGCGCCGGAAGCTCGCGACGTCGAACGAGCCGTCTTCGTTCAGGAACTTCATCAGGTTCATCGAAGCGAGGTTGCAGGCGGAGTTGTCCAGGTGCATGTACTCCGAGCACGGGTTCGACCCGTTGATGCGACCGGTGGCCGGGCAGGTGTGCCACTCGTTGATCGTGCTGTCGTACTGCATGCCGGGATCGGCGCATTCCCACGCCGCCGTGGCGATCTCACGCATGAGCTCGCGAGCCCGCACCGTCTCGACGGTCTCGCCACTCGTCACGGCCCTTAGTTTCCAGTCCTGATCCTGCTCGAAGGCACGCATGAACTCGTCGGTGACCCGTATGGAATTGTTGGCGTTCTGATACTGGATCGAGGCGCTGTCCTTGCCGTCGAGGTCCATGTCGAACCCGGCATCGCGGAGCGCGCGGGCCTTGTGCTCTTCTTTGGCCTTGCACCAGATGAAATCGCCCACGTCGGGGTGATCGATGTTGAGGATCACCATCTTGGCCGCGCGACGTGTCTTGCCCCCCGACTTGATCGTGCCGGCGCTCGCGTCGGCACCACGCATGAAGCTCACGGGACCGCTCGCGGTGCCGCCCCCGGCGAGCGACTCCTTCGAGGATCGGATCCTCGACAGGTTGATGCCCGAACCCGACCCCCCCTTGAAGATCGTGCCTTCCTCGACGTACCAGTTGAGGATGGAGCTCATGTGGTCGTCGACCGCGAGGATGAAGCACGCAGAGCATTGCTGGGGTGTGTCGGGCACGCCCACGTTGAACCAGACCGGCGAGTTGAAGGCTGCCTTCTGGGTGACGATCAGATGGGTGAGTTCCTCGCCGAAGATGCGAGCGTCGTCGTCGGTCGCGAAGTAGCCGTTCTTCTCACCCCACCGGGTGATCGTGTCGACGACCCGGCCCGCCAGCTGACGCACGCTCGACTCGCGCTGCGGCGTGCCGAGGGTTCCACGGAAGTACTTCTGGGCGACGATGTTCGTCGCGTTCTGCGACCAGGCGATCGGGAACTCGACGTCACGCTGCTCGAAGGCGTTGCCACCTTCCTTGTAGTTCGGGATGACCGCATCTCGCACCTGCCACTCGACGTCGTCGAACGGATGTGTGCCCTCGGTCGTGAAGTACCGCGTGAACGTCAGGCCCTCTCGGATGACTTCGACGTCGCCCTCTTTCGTCGCCACCGACAACCCCTCCTCACTCTCGGCGGACCATGGACCAGGCCCTCTTCTGTGGAACATGTGTGGATGGTTTCGGGGAAAAACCACACCCATGTGATTACGGCTCGGTGATTCTGACCTCCGCGGAGCCCCACGTCAACATGATGTGCCGAGAATTCTTGTCACATACAACATGTAGTGTATCAGGTCGAGCGCCGCGATTTGGCCGGGGACTTCTTCTGGAGCGAGACCATCTCCCTTTCGAAGTCGGCCACACCCTCGAATTCCTTGTACACGGAGGCGAAACGCAAGTACGCCACCTCGTCGGTGCGTCGCAGTGCGGCGAGCACCTCTTGTCCGACGAGATGCGATGCGATCTCGGGTCCACGCCGCCGTAGCCGGCCCTGTATGCGATCGACCATGATCTCGACCTCGGTCGAGGTGACGGGCCTGTCGGCAAGAGCCTTGCGGATGCTGCCCGCCAGCTTCGCGCGGTCGAACGGCTCCTTGGAACCGTCGCGCTTCGCGACCACGAGTCCAACGTCCTCGATGCGCTCGAACGTCGTGTACCGGCGGGTGCATGCGCCGCACTCGCGTCGACGACGGATGGCTGCGCCGCTGTCGGCCGGCCGGGAGTCGACGACGCGATCTTCATCGGCATCGCACCATGGACATCGCATGAGGGTCGCTGCCACAAGATGTAGTGGCCGCGCGAACGGTACATGTGAGCCTCACCAACGTCAAACGGCGGACCGAATGAGCAGCTGAGATCCGAAATCACGGTTCCGTCAATCAGAAGCCGGGATGTGCAGCACCTGACCCTGCACCAGCGAGCTCGAGACACCCGGGTTGAGCTGCTCGATCTCATCGATCACATCGCGAGGGTCGCGATCGGGCGCGATCGCCGAGGCGACCGACCAAAGGGTGTCTCCCTCGCGCACGACACGCGTTCGCGACGTGACGAGGCCGAACCGATCGCCCGCCATCACCGCGTGGCCCATGGGGCCACCCAACATGCCAACCAACAAGAGGAAGCTGGCGATGACGGCCAGCCGTCTCCGAACGTATGTTCGTTGCATGCGGCGATGCTGGACGAACGCCCGTTCGAAGTCAAGCCCGCTTTCGAACATATGTTTGCGTCGAGTCCGGTCGACTGCTAGCCTCACGCTCATCGAGAGGAAGGCTAACGACCGTGTCTGACACGACAGCGATATCCCAGCGCCAGCAACGGATCCTCGAGTTCATCGCCGACACGGTGCGCGAACGTGGGTACCCCCCGACCGTGCGCGAGATCGGTGAGGCAGTGGGTCTCACATCGTCATCGAGCGTGCATGCGCAGCTCGCGAATCTCGAGCGCAAGGGCATGCTGCACAAGGACCCGACGAAGCCACGAGCGATGACCTTGTCCGAGCCGAGGGCTGGGGCGGTCACGGTTCCCGTCGTGGGCCGTATCGCAGCCGGTTCGCCGTTGTTGGCCGAGGAGCACATCGAAGACCACATCGCGATGCCCGAAGGCTACGCCGACGACCACGACCACTTCGCGCTCACCGTGACCGGTGACTCGATGATGGGCGCAGGCATCTTCGACGGCGACCTCGTGGTCGTACGTTCACAAGATCACGCGAGAGACGGCGACATCGTCGCCGCCCTGCTTCCCGGTCCCGCCGAGGACGAGGCGACAGTGAAGCGCCTCGGCCACGACGGAGACCGGGTGATGCTGATCCCCGAGAACGCCGCACTCGAGCCGTACGAGATGCCCGAAGGACGCATCCTGGGCAAGGTCGTTGCCGTGCTCAGGAAGCTCTGAGCTGCGAGCCGGTCAGGCCTCGCAGCCGTCGACCGTGTCGCCCGGGTCGGTGTTGCAGGTGTCGGTGCCACCCTGACCGCGCACGAGGTCGTTCCCGAGGCCATCGACCGAGTTGATCGTGTCGTCTCCGACCCGGCCCCTCAACTGGTCGGCATCCTTGCCTCCGACCACGAGGTCGTTGCCCTGACCTGCGGAGATCCGGTCCTTGCCGGCTTCACCACGGATCGTGTCGTCGCCCTTCGAACCGCGCATGATGTCGCCGTTGGGACCGCCTCGGAGGATGTCGTTGTCCAGACCGCCAGCCATGGTGTCTTTGGCGCTGCCGCCTCGCATCGTGTCGTCGCCGTGGCCGCCCAGCATGGTGTCGCGTCGCGCGCCGCCCTTGAAGCGATCGCGTCCATCACTGCCGATCATCGTGTCCCTGCCGCCGCCACCCTTCAGCAGGTCGTCACCGTTGCCACCTTCGAGTTGGTCGTCGCCGACGCCACCCCTGAGCGTGTCGTCGCCGTCAGCACCGCGCAGGGTGTCATTGCCTCCGCGGCCACAGATCACATCGGCACCAGCCGTGCCGTTGAGCACGTCCGGACCACTGGTCCCGACGATCGTGCACGCAGTCGCGCCACCGGCGATTGCTACAGGTGCCCCGACGGGCCCGACGAGCGTTGCGAGCCCGGCCATCAAGCCGACTCCCAAGCGGAGCGCTCTCTTCATGCGGTCCTCCTTCTTCGACATGCGGCACTGAACCGGCGCCGTCCGGACAAACCGTACAAGGCGGTTGCCCGTATCGGCCAGCCCACCCGAGACGATCGGATCGTGGGCTCGTTGGGAACCGCCCGGCGTCGTCTAGGCTGAGCGAAGTCCAAGCCCACAGCCAAGGAGAGTTCGCTCGATGACGAACGGTGACGTCACATCGCTCGAGAAACAGATCCGATCTCAACCCGCGGAGATCGAACGCATGCTGTCGTCGGGCACGGTGCGCGGGCAGGTTCATCTCGCGGCTGAGGGCCTGCATCGAGCCCGCCGGCTTTGGGTCGTCGGCACCGGTACCAGCCTCCACGCAGCCGAGCTCGGTGCCGCGATGCTCATGGAAGCCGGGCGAGCAGCGACCGTCGTGCCGGCGATGTCGTTCGTCACGCAAGCGCCCGTCATCGGGCCGAAGGACGGCGTGATCGTGCTCACGCACACAGGCGAGACCTCGTACGCGCTCGCGGCCCGCGCGCTGGCCTTCACCGGAGGGCTCGACACGGTGACGATCACCAAGCGCGGCACCGACTTCCCGCGCGCGATCGAAACCGTCGACGCCGAGGCGAGCGAGACGTATACGGTCAGCTATACGACCGCCCTCATCGCCCTCGCGCTGATCGCACTGGAACTCGGCGCCACCTCGCTCACGGGCGACCTCCTGGCAGCAGTGCCGGCCGCGGTGCAGGCCGCGATCGACGATCCCGGAGTCAAGACGATCCCCCGGCCCGAGCGTGTGCTCGTGCTGGCGGGAGCGGGGCCAGGTTCCATCACGGCACGCGAAGGCGCCCTCAAGATCCGCGAAGCGGCTCGAGTGCTCGCGGAGGGCTACGACATCGATCACTTGCTCCATGGTTCAGCCGTACCCCTCGATGGGCGAGACCACCTGGTAACGCTGGCGCCACCCGACGAACCCCTTGTGCAAGGGGTCGCGGCAGCCGCGTCCGCCGAGGGTGTCGGGCATACCCTGCTTCAAGAGCCGTCTTCGCTCTCTCCGCTCCTGGCCCAGATCCCGCTCACGGTGCGACTACAGATGTTGGCCTTGCGCATGGCTCGTGAGGGCCGCCATGACCCCGACCGAGTGATCGTGGGCGCCTGGGCCGACGAGAGGTTGTGGCGCGTCGGCGCGCCCGAGGAGTGAGCGCGTCGGCGCGCCCGAGGAGTGAGCGCGTCGGCGCGCCCGAGGAGTGGAGCGCGTCGGAGGGTCTCGTTCAGCTCGTGGATCGTTCCCTGATCACGAACTCTCGCACCGCGGCCAACTCCCGCAGGCCGACGCGAGCGTGCACCGAGGCGCCACGCTCATCGTGGGTGATCGAGAGCATCTCGGCGTCGCGGTAGAGCATCGCGGTGACATCCTCGCGCCCGTAAGGCACCAGCAGGTGAACCTCGACGGGTGGATGGGGAAGGTTGGTTTCGAGCATCTCGAGAAGTCCCGCCACGCCTTCACCCGAACGCGCCGAGACCGGAACCGATCCGGGGTAGCGACGCGCGAGACGCGCCCGTTGGGAGCCGCTCAGCAGATCGATCTTGTTCATCACGAGGACCTCCGAGATCGACCCGGCGCCGATCTCACCGAGCACACGGCGAACTGCATCGACCTGGTCCGTGAGATCGGCCGACGATGCGTCGGCAACGTGCACGACGAGCTCGGCGAGTGTCACTTCCTCGAGGGTGGATCGGAACGCTTCCACGAGATCGTGCGGAAGCTTGCTCACGAAACCGACCGTGTCACTGATCGTGCAGCGGCGGCCACCGGGGAGCTTGAGCCGGCGAACCGTCGGGTCCAGCGTCGCGAAGAGCTGGTCGGCCACGATCACGTCGGCGCCCGTGAGGCGATTCATCAACGTGGACTTGCCAGAGTTCGTGTATCCGGTGATCGCCGCCTGGGGTATGCCGCTCGCCTGTCGGCGCGACCGCTTCGTCTCGCGGGTTCGGGCGAGCGCCTTCAGCTCCCGACGCAGCTTCGCGATACGCCGGCCGATGTGCTGGCGGTCGAGCTCCATCTTCGTCTCGCCTCCGCCGAACCGCGTGCCCACGCCGCCCCCGGCACGACTCATCGACTCCCCCCAACCACGCAGCCGCGGAAGCAGGTAGTTGAGCTGTGCGAGCTCGACCTGCGCCTTGCCCTCCCGGCTGCGGGCGTGCAACGCGAAGATGTCGAGGATCAACGCCGTTCGATCGACGACCTTCACTCCCAGCCGTTGCTCGAGCGAGCGGAGCTGACCGGGCGTGAGCTCTTGATCCAGGATCACGGAATCTGCTCCACCGCCATGCACCCGGGCGTGCACGTCTTCGAGCTTGCCACGGCCGATGTAAGTCACCGGGTCGGGCTCCCGCCGGCTCTGCACGACGCGCCCCACAGACTCGGCCCCCGCCGAGTCGGCAAGTGCCTCGAGCTCGTCGAGATCGCCATCGACGATCCCGGGGCCGACGCCGACGAGCACCGCCTTCTCACGGACAGCAGGACGCCATGTGGCTGACAGCGGTGACTCGACCACCTGTCGCTCGACCGGAGGGCGCTTCAAGCGGCGGCTCGTCAGATCCGATCGATCGCTCATCGAAGCCCGGCTCACTCCATCGAGGAGCCGAAGTCGCGGAGCATCTCGTTCAGCCGAACCTTGTCGTCGGTGGCTCCTGTGCGGTGGCCGATGATCAAGCCACACGGCAAGCCGAATCTGCCCGCCGGGAACTCACGATCCCGTGTGCCGGGCACCACGACCGCGCCCGCGGGCACGCTTCCTCGATGCTCGACCGATCCAGGTCCGGTGACGTCGATCACGGGTGTGTTCCCTGTGAGCCTCACGCCGGCCCCGAGCACCGCGTTCGCTCCCACATGCACGCCCTCGACCACCACACAACGAGACCCGATGAAGGCACCGTCCTCGATCACCACGGGCGCCGCCTGCAGGGGTTCCAACACGCCACCGATGCCCGCGCCGCCCGCCAGGTGCACGCCGGCACCGATCTGGGCACACGACCCCACGGTGGCCCACGTGTCGACCATGGTGTTGGGCCCCACCCACGCCCCGATGTTCACGTAGCTCGGCATGAGCACGACGCCCGGGGAAAGGTAGGACCCGTACCGAGCGGTGGCGGGCGGCACGACGCGTACGCGGAGGTCCTCATAGCCGTGCTTCAAGGGGAGCTTGTCGTGGTACTCGAACGGACCAGCCTCGCTCACCTCGAGACGTCGCACGCGGAAGTAGAGGAGCACCGCCTGCTTCGCCCACTGGTGCACACGCCACCCCTCACCATCGGGATCGGGTTCTGCCACACGGATCTCGCCCTTGTCGAGCATCGCGATCGCGGCTTCCACGGCCTCCGCATCGATCGGCGATTCCGAGTCGGCATGGGTGGCCGTCCACGTCTCTTCGATGCGGCCGGCGATGTCCTCGCCGCCCGTCATGCGCGGACCTCGCCGAACACGGCATCGAGACGTTCCACCGCTCGTTCACACTCGGCGAGGGTTGGCACCATCGCAATGCGCATGTATCCCTCTCCCTCGGGTCCGAAGAACGATCCCGGAGCGACGATGACATCGGCTCGATCGATCAGATCTCGCGTCCAGTCCAAGGACGACCTATCGTCGGGAACCGCGATCCACAGGTAGAAGGTCGCGGAGCTGCCGGCGACCCGCACCCCATGTCGTTCGAACAGATCGAGGAAGAGCCGCCGTTTCTGGGCATATCGCGCCCGGTTCTGCTCGACGTGGGTCTCGTCGTTCCATGCGGCGATCGATGCTCGCTGCACGAACTCCTGGGGCGTCACGCCGACGCTCGGCCGGAGTGACTTCAGTGCAGCGATCAGCGAAGCATCGCCGGCAGCGAATGCGCTTCGGTACCCCGTCATCGACGACCGCTTACTGAGCGTGTTGATGGCCAAGACGTTCGCGAGGTTCCCCACCTGCAGCGCGGAGGAGGGAGGAGAGGGGCCGAACCAGAGCTCGCTGTAAGCCTCGTCCGACGCCAGGAGCACGTCATGACGGCGGCAGATGTCGGCCGCGTGGCGCAGGAACTCGAGCGGCGCCTCCGCGCCGGTCGGGTTGTTCGGATAGTTCAGCCAGAGGATTGCCGCACGGTCCCACGTTGCTTCGTCGATGCTGTCGAGGTCGGGTAAGAACGCTTCTGCTTCGAGCAAGGGCAGGCGGCGGACCTCTCCCCCGGCGAAACGCGCGCCGCGCTCGGGGACCGTGTAACCGGGCGCGGTGACCAGCACGAGATCCTTGCCCCCGGGGACATCGATCATGGCCTGCGCGAGTGAGAACACGATCTCCTTCGACCCGAGCAACGCCAACACCTCGCTGCCGGGCGCAACCCTCACCCCGAACCTGCGCTCGACCCAGCCAGCGACCGCCTGGCGCAACTCTGGGATCCCCGCCGCCCGTGGATACGACGAGACCGGTTCGATCGCCTCGATCATTGCTTCCCTGATGAACGCAGGGGTGACCTCGCGGGGGTCACCGACACCGAAGTCGATCAGGTCGCGGCCTGAAGCGAACGCCTCCGCCCTGCGGCGATCGAGCTCCTCGAACGGATAGGGCTCGATCTGGCGGATGCCGGGCGATAGGTGCGTCACGTCTCCGATGACTCCTCGAACTCGTCTTCCTCGTCGCGGGCTCGGGCAACGCCGAGTCCCAGGAACGCCCGCAGGACGCCATGACAGCGCTCCAGAGATGCCACCTCGATGCGTTCGTCGTCGCGATGAGCGTACTGCGGGTCCCCGGGACCGAAGTTGATGGCATCGACGCCTGCGGTGGCGAACTCGGCGACCGGAGTCCAGGCTTGCTTCGGCCCGAGTGTGAGATCACCCGTCTCGAGGAGCCTCGCGACCAAGGAGTTGCTGACGTTGATCGGTCCCGCCGGAGCGTTGCCGTCGATGTGGACGCCGACATCAGCCACGGCCATCAGCTCGCGCAGCCTGGCTTCTGCGTCGGCCGGGGAATGCCCCGGCGCGTAGCGGAGGTTCACGTGCGCCAGGACCCGATCGGGTATGACGTTCGCCGCGACGCCGCCTTCGATCATCGTGATGCTCACCACCTCACGGAACGTGAGGCCGTCGATGATCACGTCGCGGCTAGGCAGGTCGGCGAGCGGCGCCAGTGCTCCGATCGCTCGGTGGATGGCGTTGTCCCCGAGCCATGGCCTCGCACTGTGAGCCGCGCGCCCCGTGACGGTCACCGTCGCGTTCAGGTTGCCGAGGCAGCCTACTTCGACGGCGTTGGCGGTTGGCTCCATCACGATCGCGAGGTCCGGCGACGATGCGAGGGTGCAGCGTTCGAACAGGGGAAGCAGGGCACTCTCACCGTAGGGGAGCTCCTCACGGCCGAAGAACAACAGACCGACGTCGAACTCGGCTTGACCGCCTTCGAGCTCTTGGGCGAGCTCGAGCATCACCGCCAAACCGCCCTTCATGTCCGATGCCCCTCGTCCGATGATGGCGCCTTCCTCGAAGGAACCGGGCACGTTGCCGGCGATCGGCACCGTGTCAACGTGGCCGGCCAGCACCACGAACGGCACTCCGTCGCGCCGCCGGATCGGCGCAACGAAGAGCACCGAGTCCTCGTCATCGACGACCTCGAAGCTCGAGGGCAGCGATCGGCGGATCGTTGCGAGCATCGCCGCTTCGTCGCGGCTCACCGATGCGACATCGACCAGGCCGAGGGTCCGCACGGCCAACCGCTCGGCCGATGTCGCTGCTGTGATCGGACTCACGACGACAGGACCAGCGCCTCGAGGTCGGCCGTGCCCTCGAACACGCTCCGGGCCTCGCCCGTGAGCAGCACCTCGCCGTCGCTGCGGCGCTCGACTTCGAGGTCGCCCCCCGGGAACCGCACCACCGTGACCGCCGGCGCGAGGCCCGCCTCGTTCGCCGCGACGGCGACCGCGCACGCCCCGCTGCCGCAGGCCATCGTCTCTCCGCTCCCCCGCTCCCAGACACGAGCGTGGACGACCCCGTCGTGCACGTATGCGAATTCCACGTTCGTGCCTTCCGGGAAGAGTTCGTGACGCTCGAGCGCCGGCCCGATGTGGCTCACGTGCACGGTGATCGGATCACCGTCTACGAAGACCACCAAGTGCGGGTTGCCCATCGACATCGCCGAAGCCGTGAGGGTGAGCCCGCCACCGATGTCGAAGGGCTGACCGAGGAACGTCTCCCATGCCGCTCCGCGCATGGGGATCGCCGCTCGGGTGAAGTTCGGAGCTCCCATCGTCACTGTGACCCGACATCTCGGGCCGTCGTCGGTTGGAAGCAGGGAAAGGTGCTTCACGCCGGCGCGCGTCATCACATCGACATCGGTGCCGTCGATGAGTCCTCGATCGTGGAGCAGCACGCCGACGCAGCGGATGCCATTGCCGCACATCTCCGCCTGCGAACCGTCGGCGTTCGAGTAGTCCATGAAGAACGCGGCGTCGCTTCGATCGCTCCTCACCACGCGGATCACACCATCGGCACCCACGCCGGTCCGACGGTCGCATATCGCAGCGGCCTGCCGCGGTGTCAACGGCCGCTCGTCGTCGAGGTCGACCATCATGACGAAGTCGTTGCCGGCACCCTCGTACTTCGCGAACTCGAGCCGATCGCTCATGACGCGTCCAGGTAGCCCTCGACCTCATCGACGACTTCGAGGGCGCCTCCTTCGCCAGCGTCGAACCATCGCACGCGAGGGTCGCGACGGAACCAGGCCATCTGGCGGCGCGCGAGGTTCTTCGTGCGTCTCACCGTTGCCTCCCAGGCTTCCTCGAGGGACAGCCTACCTGCGAGATTCCGTGAAAGCTCCGAGTAGCCGATGGCCTGCGTCGATGTCAGCCAGTCGCCGAAACCGCCCTCGACGAGCGCTCGGACCTCCTCGAGCCACCCGGCAGCGAACATCGCTGAGACGCGATCGGTGATCCGCCCGGCGAGCACCCCAGGAGGGATCCGCACGCCGGCGACGCGAACCCGGTCGGGGTCGAAGCGTTCCCATGCATCAGAAGACGCGCTGAACCGTTTTCCCGTCAAGGCCGGGACCTCGAGCGCCCTCACCACGCGGCGTACGTTCGCCGGCTCGATCCTGCTCGCCGCGATCGGGTCGAGCAGCTCGAGCCTGCGGAACAGGGTGACCACACCCACGGTGTCCGCTTCCATCTGAAGCTCGGCTCTCAGCTCGGCGTCCTCGCCGGGGAATCCGAGCTCGTCCGCGATCGCACGGAAGTAGAGCCCCGATCCTCCGACGAGTAACGGCATCGCTCCTCGCGTGCGCACCTCGGCGATGGTGGCGCTCGCGACCTGCTGGAACCGCGCCACCGTGAAGCGTTCGCTCGGATCGGCGAGGTCCAGCAGATGGTGCGGCACGAGGACCCGTTGCTCGGCAGTCGGCTTCGCCGTGCCGATATCCATGCCGCGGTAGATGAGCATGGAATCCACCGAGCATATCTCGGCACCGAGCCTGATCGCGAGTTCGATGCCGGCCTCGGTCTTGCCGGAGGCCGTCGGTCCCACCAATGCCAGCAGAGGCGGCCGCGTCATGCTGCGAGGCGTCAGTGTGCGGGGACGGCCGGCTCGAGCTCGAGTTCGCCGACGAGATGATGCGGAGCGGCCTCGACGATACGGACATCGGCGAAGGTGCCGGGGCGTAGGGCATCGCCGATGTGCACGATGCGATTCGTGCGGGTGCGCGACTGCGTCGACCGGCCTTTGCGATCCCCGCCTTCGACCAGCACCTCGAAGACCTGGCCCACGAGCTGGGTCGCCTTCTCGGCACAGATCCGCTCCTGGAGGGCGATCAATCGGTCGAACCGTTCCTGCACCACGGGTTTGGCCACCTGATCGTCGTAGCTCGCCGCCTTCGTTCCAGGCCTCGGTGAATACTGGAACGTGTAGGCACTGTCGAAGCGCGCTGCTTCGACGACCTCGAGCGTCTGGGCGAAGTCCGCCTCGGTCTCCCCTGGGAACCCGACGATGATGTCTGTCGAGACCGCGATGCCCGGGATCGCCGAACGGATGCGGTCGAGCCATCCGAGGTAGCGCTCGCGCCGGTACGATCGCCGCATCCGTTTGAGCACCTCGTCGGACCCCGACTGCAACGGGAAGTGGATGTGTTCGCACACCTCAGGGGTCTCGGCCATTGCTTCGATCACGTCGGGTGTGAAGTCATGGGGGTGCGGACTCGTGAACCTGACGCGGCGGATCCCGTCGATCTGGCCCACCTGTCGCAACAGAGCTGCGAACAGAGGCCTTCGGCTCGATCCCGCAACGGTGACGTCTCGACCGAAGGTGTTCACGTTCTGGCCGAGCAGCGTCACCTCCACGACCCCTCGGATGGCCAGACCCTGCACCTCGGCGAGGATGTCGCCGACCGAGCGCGACCGCTGCGGCCCTCGAACGAGCGGAACGATGCAGAACGTGCAGGCGTTGTCGCACCCGGGTGCGATCGAGACCCACGCGCGGAACGCGTCGCCGCGCACAGCGGGCATCGGTCCCGGAAACGTCTCGGTGTGCTCTTCGACATCCATCTGAGGACCCGCCGTTTCAGAGCGCTTCAGGAGGTCGAGCAGTTGCGGCAACGCGTGGGTGCCAACGACCACGTCGACCCACGGGGCTCGGCGCTGGATCGCACCCTGATCCTTCTGTGCCAGGCAGCCCGAGACGACGATCCTCAGACCGGGGTTCGCCGCTTTCACGGGCTTCAAGTGCCCGAGGTTGCCGTAGAGCTTGTTGTCGGCATTCTCACGGATGGCACACGTGTTGAGCACGACGACCTTGGCCTGACTCACGTCCTCGACGGGAGTCATGCCCTCGGCATTGAGCAGCCCGGCGATGCGCTCCGAGTCGTGCTCGTTCATCTGACACCCGTAGGTGCGGATCACGTACGTCTTCTCCACGGGATCGAGAGTATCGGAACGCGTGGTCTCAGCCCTCAAGCCCGCAGATGTGCTGCCGATGAATCGGTGGTCAACCTATCTCAAGGATGCGAGATCGAGATGGTCTGGAAGAAGGACAAGAAGAGGGTCGCGCAGGCCATGGATGAGGGAAGCAACGTCGTCGACGCTGAGATCGAACCGAGCGAGAGCGAGCCCCCGAGAACGCTCGCCGAGCTCGATGCCAAGATCGACGTTCCGAACATGGAAGGGATCGCTCAGCGCGACCCCTCCCCGGCGGACGAGGTGAGCTCGATGGCGGAGGACACGGAGAGACTCGATGAAGCAGATCCAGAGGACGCGGTGGCGCCCTCCGGTGAGGCACGGCGCTTGCACGAGCGCATCAGGACGCTCGATATCCAGCTCGACACGGCACGGCGACGAGAGGACGAGCTGACCGGGAAGGTCGTCGAACTCGAAGGCAGCATCGACGACCTCCGATCGCATGCTCGCGAACTGGAGAACAGGGTCGAGGAGCTCGGATCGCTCAGCGCCGAGATCGACACGCTCACCGATGACTTGGACAAGGAACGGCGTCGAGCGTCTGAGCTCACGGATGCTCGCAGTGACCTCGAGGAAGAGGCGAATCGCCTCTCGTCGCAGGTCGCTCAGCTCACCGAGCTGATCGATGAGGCCAAGGCAGACGCGGTCGCCGAGGCGACTCGGGCCGGTGCGGCCGAAGATCGGCTCGCCGAGCTGCGCGACTCTCACGAGAGCCTTGCTCGAGCGCATGAAGAGGCCGGCACCGAGGCCCAGGCCGCCGCGGAGCGTCTCCAGACCCGTCTCGACGCGCTCACGTCCGAGATCGATGACCTTCGAGAGGCGCTCATCGGCGCTGAGGCTCGCGCGAACGACCACCAGCTCGCGCTGGACAAGAGCGAAACCACCCTGCGAGAGCGTGATGATGAGCTGGGTCGTCTGCGAGACGAGGTTTCGTCGACCCAGTCGCGATTGGCCGACGCACACGAAACGTCCCGCGCGCTGGAAACGAAGCTCGAGGACGCCGTCAGCACCTTGGAGGCTCGGGAATCGCAGATCGCGGAACACGACGAGGCGTTGCGGGCGCTCGCAGAGGAGGTCGCACTTCGAGTCAGCGAGGCGAAGGAGTCTGCGGCGCGTGAGCTTCAAGACGCCGAGCAGGCCATGGCCGAGAGCCAGGCTCGCATCGCCGAAGCTCAGCAGGCAGCCGCTGATGCGGACCGGCGCGCTGCCGAGGCGGAGGCTCGTGCCTCGCAGAACGAGGACCGCGTGACGAAAGTGGAGCAAGCTGCCGAGTCCGCGAGCAGCCAGCTCGGAGCGAAGAGTGCCGCGCTCAGCAACCTCGAGAGCGCTCATGAAAGTCTGCGGATGAGGGCGGACGATCTGCGAGGCGAGCTCGAGGGATCCACGGCCGAGCTGGACCGCGTTCGAGCAGACCTGGAGGCTGCCACCGCCGACGCCGCGGCCGCGGCATCCGATGCCGAGGCAGCGCAAGCCGATCGAGCAGCTGCCATGACCAGGATCACAGAGCTCGAAACGACGATCGGCGAGCTTGGGCGAGAGACCACCGCCACGGACTCTGGCGAGATCGAGCAACTACGGACGCAGTTGACCGAAGCTCGAACGGAGTTCGATCGGGTGACTGCAGATCTCTCCACCGCTCGATCCGCCATCGACACCATGGAGAAGGAGCTCGAGGACTTCCGCACGGTCACCACTGCGACGCATTCCGATGAGGCTGAAGGGCTCAGGCGCGAACGGGACGACGCGAAGGCGGAGGCGGAGCACCTGCGGACCAGACTTGCCGAGGTCGAGTCGAGCGCTGCAGAGCAGGGTGCGCCGACCGCCGACCCCGGCTCCCAGGCGATGAGCGAGGAGATCGCCGACCTGGAGCTGCGACTCGATCAGGCCGAGATGCGAGCTCGGCGCGCCTACTCAGCGGCAGAGGCCGCCGAAGCCGCGCTCGCCTACGAGAAGGAACGCCGCATGAGCCTCGCTCCGACCGTAGAAGCGGAGGCCGAGTCGACCGGGTTGCGCCAGCGAATCGCCGAACTGCTCGAGCGGGTCAGGGAAGCCGAGGAAGCGACGCGCAAGGCCGAAGCCGACCTCGCCGCCGTGCGTGCGGGTGTCGAGCCTCAGGCAGCGGGCGACGAGATCCAGCCCGCTGCCTCGGGCGACGACGTGTCCTCTGACGAGGACTCGAGCGGTCGGAGCCTCCGTGCCAGGCTGGCGGGCGCTGCATCGAGCCGCAAGGGCTCGAGCAGCAGCGACACCAGCGAATGGCGCTGACCTACTTCGCGAATTCCACTGCCCGGGTCTCGCGCACCACGGTGATCCGGATCTGGCCAGGGTACTGAAGCTCCTCTTCAACCTGCTTGGCGATATCGCGCGCGATCACCTGCGCCTGCATGTCGTCGACGTCGACCGGTTCAACCATCACGCGCACCTCACGGCCCGCTTGCATGGCGAACGTCTTGACCACCCCGGGGTGTGCGGCGCAGATCTCCTCGAGCCGCTCGAGGCGTTTCACGTAGGTCTCGAGCGACTCTCGACGGGCACCCGGGCGTCCGCCGCTGATGCCATCGGCGATCTGGGCGAGCACCGCCTCGATCGTGTGCTGCTCGACCTCGCCGTGGTGCGATTCGATGCAGTGCACGACCTCGGGGGACTCGCCCATGCGCCGGGCGATCTCGGCTCCGATGATCGCGTGTGAGCCCTCGACCTCGTGGGTCACGGCCTTGCCGACATCGTGCAGGAACGCCCCACGCTTCACGATGGCCGGATCGAGGCCTATCTCCGAGGCCAGGCTGCTGGCGATGTGCGCTGATTCGACGAGGTGCCGCAGCACGTTCTGCCCGTACGAGGTGCGGTACTGCAGCCTGCCGAGCAGCTTGATCATCTCGGGATGGATGTCGGTGATGCCGACCTCCGCCACGGCGTCCTCTCCGGCTCGCCGCACGCGCTCCTCGAGCTCGCGCTGCGAGCGTTCGTGGATCTCCTCGATCCGAGCGGGATGGATGCGGCCGTCCTCGACGAGCTTGGCGAGCGTCATCCGGGCAGCTTCTCGGCGGACAGGATCGAAGCACGAAAGTACGACGGCCTCGGGGGTGTCGTCGATGATGAGGTTCACCCCTGTCACCGACTCGAACGAGCGGATGTTGCGGCCCTCACGGCCGATGATGCGGCCCTTCATGTCCTCGCTCGGAAGCGCGAAGACGCTCACCGTCGATTCCGCGGTCTGCTCTGACGCCACGCGCTGGATCGCGATCGTCACGATCTTGCGGGCCCGCTCTTCACCCTCCTCACGAGCGCGTTGCTCCAGCTCACGGACCTGACTCATCGCAGCGCGCTTCGCGTCGTCGAGAACTTGGGCCATCAGGTGCTCACGCGCTTCACCCGAGGTCATGCTGGCGATCTTTTCGAGCTGGGCCCGATGTAGCTCCGTCGCCTTCTCGAGCTGCATGCGGACGTAGGTGAGCTTCTCCTCTCGCTCCTCGAGGTCTGCCGCGCGGTCGTCCGCCCGTTGCATCTTGGTCTTGAGGTCGATCTCGGCTGCGCCCATGCGGCGCTCCTGACGGCCAACCTCTTCGCGGCGCCCTCTGAGATCGTCGTCAGCCTCGCGACGCAAGACGGCGATCTCTTCCTTGGCTTCGGAGACCACACGAGCCGAGGAAATCGCAGCCTCTCGCTCCGAGTCGATCAACAACTTCTCCGCGCGGGCTTCGATGCTCTGGGCGTTCGCGGCGGCCACCGACTTCCGATACAGGAAACCCGCGGCGAACCCAAGCACGAGCCCGGCGATACCCGTCAATATTGGGACCATGGCTCTCCTCCACAAACCTCGTCAAGCGACGTTTGCGAGAAGGACCCTCCGGTCCGCGTTCGTTCGGTCAGCCGCTGTGCGCGCGCGAGTGAGAGATCACGTGGAACCGAGTCGTTCTCGGCCGGTCTCGCTCATCTGATCGGTGTCGGGGTCGGGGACACGGTCTCGCTCACAGGGTGGATTCGTTGAACGTGGTTTCGGAAGTGTTCCTCTCGTGCAGACGATGCTACGGCCGCATCACCCCCGAGACAAGGCTCCGAAAGACCTAGTCTCCGTCGAGATCGAGAGCCTTGCGCGCCGCCGATCGGGCGACATCGGGTGAATACCCTCGGCGCACCAAGAGCGAGGTGAGCCGGCCGAACGCTTTCACGGGATCAAGCCCCGACAGTCGCCCGGCCCGAGAGCGCGCGAGGTCGATGGCGCGCTCATGCTCGTCGTCAGCAGCGCCGTCGGCCATCTCGGCCGCGAGATCGGGTGCGATCCCCTTCGCCAGGAGCGCACTCTTGACCGCCCGGCGTCCCGCTCGCCTCGCGCCGAACTGATGCTCGGCCAGCTGTTTCGCGAAGGCCGCGTCGTCGACGAGGCCGACGCGCTCGAGCCGGAGAAGCACATCGGCGACCTGGTCGCCTTCGAAGCCGGCCGCGAGCAGACGCCGCTCGAGCTCGACGCGGGCACGCGGGCGCACCGCCAAGAGCCCGAGGGCGCGCTCGTGGCAACTCTTGGGGTTCTTCGCTTTGCGAGATCCGCGTTCGGTGGCCGCGGTCGCCGTCACCCGTCGGCTCCGGCTTTGACCTTCGTCTTGCCGTTGCCGGCCGTCGATGCCGGCTCCCGCCCAGGCTGATCATCGAGCACCACGTCGGGCACGATCTCGATCGGGGTTTCGTCGCCCTCGTCTCCGAACGCGCTGATGCCGACCGCCTCACGGATCTTCCGCTCGATCTCGGCGCGGACATCGAGGTGCTCGGCCAGGAAAGCCCGCGCGTTCTCCCGCCCTTGCCCGAGCTGCTCGCCTTCATAGGTGAACCAGGCGCCAGACTTCTTGATGATCTCGAGGTCGACGCCCACGTCGATGAGGGAGCCTTCTTTGGAGATGCCCTTGCCGTACATGATGTCGAACTCGCACTGACGGAACGGCGGAGCGACCTTGTTCTTCACGACCTTGACCCGTGTGCGAGAACCCACGACCTCGGTGCCGTCTTTCAGGTTCTCGATCTTGCGAACGTCGAGCCGGACCGACGAGTAGAACTTGAGCGCGCGGCCGCCGGGAGTCGTCTCGGGCGACCCGAACATCACGCCGATCTTCTCTCGGAGCTGGTTGATGAAGATGGCAGTCGTGTCGAACTTCGAGAGGGTGCCCGAGAGCTTGCGCATCGCCTGACTCATGAGGCGAGCCTGCAACCCCACATGGGTGTCTCCCATCTCGCCTTCGATCTCGGCGCGAGGGACCAGCGCCGCGACCGAGTCGATGACCACGAGGTCGAGCGCCGCAGAGCGCACGAGCATGTCGGCGATCTCGAGCGCCTGCTCTCCGGAGTCGGGCTGAGAGACGAGGAGCTCGTCGATGTTGACTCCCAGCTCGCGCGCATAGGTGGGGTCGAGCGCGTGCTCGGCGTCGATGAACGCGGCGATGCCTCCGTTGGCCTGCGCCTCGGCGATGATGTGCAGGCACACGGTGGTCTTACCCGAGCCCTCGGGCCCGAAGACTTCCATGACGCGACCTCGAGGTATGCCCCCGATGCCGAGCGCCAGGTCGAGCGCGAGCGACCCCGTGGGGATCACCGACACGCCGACTCCCGCCGGGTGCTCGCCGAGCTTCATGACGGCACCCTTGCCGAACTGCTTCTCGATCTGTTGGAGCGTGACGTCGAGCATCTTGTCGCGGTCCACCGTGGCCCCTTTCCTCTCCCTGGCCTCAAGGCCCTTCGGCCCACCGGCGGGGAGGTGCCGTGCAGGCTCATCTGCTGTTGGAACGCGCACACTATCCAGCCGGTCTGACATAACTTACACCCCTGTCATTCGGAAGACTTCCGAGCCGCACGGTATCCGAACACGTGTTCGGATGCAAGGAAGCGCCTGCAGCGGGACGTCAAGCGGTACGTCTATCCCGAGATGGGCTCGGCACCCTTTCGCATCGGATACGTCTCGATACGTTCGTATGCCGACGCTGGGCGACGCAGGTGACTGCGCATGAGCACGATCTCCTCGACACGGAATCGGTCGCTCTCGAGCAGCGTCGTGCCGAAGCCTCCTTGCAAGGCGACAGGATCCTTGGCACTACGCCCCACGGTCACGTGCGGGGTGAAAGGCCGGCCCTCGGGCCCGAGCTCGCTCGAAAGGGAGTCCTGGATCGCCGTCGCGAGGATCGCCAGCTGGCCGACGTCGTCATCGATCCCTGCCCAGAGCACGTGAGCCCGGCGCAGCGACGGGAACGCCCCCACGCCATGGACACGCGTGTCGAACGGCGCGGTTGTTCCGGCGACCTGGGCGAGTCGCTCCCGCACCGATGGCACCGAGCTCGGAGGCATCGAACCGAGGAACCGCATCGTCACATGCCAGTTCTCGCGCGGCACCCATCGGACCATCGGGAGGACCGTTCGCCACGGCTCAAACGCCGCATCGATCTCGTCCATCACGTCTTCGGGAAGCCGGATCGCGACGAACAATCGAGGCGCCTCGGTGTCCCGGGATGGTTTCCCCGCCATCGATCAGATGGTCCCGGCTGCAGTCATATGATGCGATCGCTGTCGGGCAGAGGCAGGCCCTCGAGGTGGCGACGCACGATGTCGAGGGCGGACTGTTCGGCCCACCGGCGAACACGCACGCGGTCGCCCGGTGCGGCATAGCCTCGTGCATGGATCACGTCGTCGGCATCGAGGCCGATCCAGACCGTGCCGGGCGCGGCGCCGTCATGGGGCTCTGGGCCCGCCGCGCCCGTCAGGGAGACGGCGACATCGGCCTCGTACAACCGCCTCGCTCCGGCGGCCATCTCGAGCGCGCACTCGCGACTCACGACCCCCGGGCCGTCGATCGTCTCGCGAGAGACCCCGAGCACCCGTTCCTTGGCCGCCGCCGTGTACACGACGGCAGACCCGACGAAGACCTTGGAGGAGCCCGCGGCGGCGGACATGCGGGCACCGACGCTTCCACCTGTGATCGACTCGGCACAGGCGAGACGCCTGCCCGATGCGAGCAGTTGACGTGACACCCTCTGCTCGAGCGACTCATCCTCGAGCGAGAAGACCACGTCGCCCAGCCTGCCGTGCACTTCCGATACGAGTGGCGCGATCATCGAGTCGGCTCGTTCGACCGAGCCGGCCTTCGCGGTAAGACGCACCTTGACCTCACCCGCCGATGCCAGGTAGGCGATGCTGGGGTTCGACGACTGGGCGAAGAGATCTCCGAGGATCTCGGCGACCCGCGACTCCCCGATCCCGACGCACCTCAGTGTGCGCGAACGAACCACCGCGGCTCCGATCGATGAGGCCAGCTCCGGCAGTACCGTGCTGTGCATCATCGCGACCATCTCGCTCGGGACCCCCGGCATCGCGTAGATGCGCGCACCGCCCGTGAGGTCGGCCACGAGACCGGGCGCCGACCCGCGGTCGTTCTCGATCGTGCGCGCGCCACGCGGCACGTCGGCCTGTCGAAGGTTGTTCTGCGGCATCGAACCGTCGGCGAACCCGGCGAACCGCTCCCGGAGCCAACGCTCGAGCGACGGGTCGCGCTCGAGCGGCGCGTCCATCACGAGGGCGATCGCGTCGCGCGTGATGTCGTCCTCGGTCGGACCGAGACCTCCGGTCACGATCACGACGTCGGCTCGCCCGGCGGCCAGATCGATGACCGAGACGATGCGCTCGAGGTTGTCACCCACCACCTGGTGGAAGAGCACGTCGGCACCGATCGCGGCAAGCTCTTGCCCGATCGATTGCGCGTTGGTGTTCGCGATCTGGCCGAGCAGAAGCTCGGTGCCGACGCCGACCACCTCGACGCGCACCGAACGGCTCACGGCGCCGGCGAGATGGCCGATACCCCCGGGCTCACGCCAGACGTGAACGTGCGGCTCCAGGGTGCACCTCGCGTGCCGGGCACTCCGAGGTCGCTCCCCCCGACCGTGACCTCCACCGCGCCTCCGTCGGAGGCCGAAAGCCCGAGCTCCTCATCGGCCCGGAACGAGAGGGTCTCCCCATCCTCCATGCGATGGGTCTCGGCAGCACCATCGATCGTCACCGTCACCTCGACCGGGCGCCGAGCCACGATTACGGCATCGATGATCGATGCGGGGTCCACCGTGGGGGTGACGGTGGGGATCACCGCCGGGGCCGGAGCACTGTTGTCTCGCGACACGAGACCGAACAGCAGCAGCAATCCGACGATCGTCGCGGCTCCGACCAGCAGGAATCGCTGATCGTCACGGATGCGGGTGGCCGCGATCGCGCGCTCGATGCGACCGAGACCACCTGGAGGTGGCGGGGCAGCAGGCGTCTCGGCATTGCGGGCGTACGAGGCGATGACCTTGTTGGGACTTACCCCGAGGTACTGGGCGTAGGTGCGGAGGGCCCCTCGGACGAAGGCATCGCTCGACAGCGCCCCGAAATCCTCGGTCTCGAGCGCGGTGAGCTGGTCGACCCTGAGCATCGTGTCTCGCGAAGCTTCCTCGAGGGAGAGCCCCCGGATGCGTCGTGCCTTCTCGAGTGCCGGGCCGACCCCGATGGGTCGTTGCAGCGATGTGCCTGCCATGGGAACCCCGCGATGATAGCGCCGGTACACTGCCCGCTCATGGCAGACGACTCGCTCATGGTGATCGTCGAGATTCCGAAGGGCTCTCGGAACAAGTACGAGATGGACCACGAGACGGGCGAGATCAGGCTCGACCGGATGCTGTTCACGTCGATGCAGTACCCGGCTGACTATGGATTCATCGACGGCACGCTCGGCGGTGACGGAGACCCGCTCGACGCGCTGGTGTTCGTGGGCGAGCCGACGTTCCCGGGGTGCCGCATCGTCGTTCGCCCGATCGGGCTGTTCCGCATGACCGATGAGAAGGGCGAGGACGAGAAGATCCTCTGCGTGCCCTTGCGCGATCCGATCTGGTCGCACGTAGGCGACCTCGCAGGGCTTCCCATGACGTTGTTGAACGAGATCGAGCACTTCTTCCAGGTGTACAAGGATCTCGAGGGCCACAAGGTGTCGACCGAAGGATTCGAGGACCGGGCGTCCGCCGAGCGCGTCATCGCCGCCGCGAGGGCGCGCACGCACGAGGCATGACGCGAGAGGTCGTGCTGCGCACGCCGGTCGAGGACGATCGCACAGAGTTCGTCGAACGCCTGGCGGCGTCGGTCGACCTGCACGACCCATGGCTGGAACCGGGAGATCCGGACCCGTGGTTCGATCGCTTGCTGGCCCGCAACCTCACCTCGTCGGATCGCTCGCTGCTCGTGTGCGACGCGGCCGACGGCTCGATCGCCGGGGTGATCAACTTGTCGCAGATCGTGATGGGCCCATTGCGGAGCGCATTCCTCGGCTACTACGCGTTCGAACCCTTCGCCGCGCGCGGCTACATGCGGGCAGCGATGCCCCACGTGTTGCGATACGCCTTCGAGGAGCTGGGCCTTCATCGCGTCCAAGCCAACGTGCAACCGGAGAATGAGGCCTCGATCGCGCTCGTGCGCAGGGCCGGGTTCCGCCGCGAGGGGTTCTCGCCGAGGTACTTGTTCATCAGGGGTCAGTGGCGCGACCACGAGCAGTGGGTCATGCTCGCCGAGGACTCACCCCCTGCTGTACGAGCCCTGCCCTAGGTCGGTGGGCGGACCTATGCCGACTTCCGATGGCCCCTGGGACGGGAAAACACCGACTTTCGCCGGGCGCGGAGCCCCGTTCGGGGGACTATCGTGCGTGTACGAGGGGGAGGCAACCCGACGCCAGATGGAGCCTGAGATGAACGAGACGACCTGGAAGTCCTCGCCGCTCGCGGCGATCCGCGAGCCCGTGTCCGCGCCCGAGATGCTGTCGGAGGGCCCAGTGAAGTTCCTGCTGGTCTCCGGGCAGCTTGACGGTGGCCGCTGGGGTTTGGTAGGCGCCTACTGGGTCTCGATCGACGGTGCGCGAGGAGGGTTCATCGTCTCACCCCCCGCGATCGTGGGCGGCAGCGAGCTGGTTCGCAGCTACCGCAGCGGCGCCGAGCGTGGCTGGAGTCCCGAGCGCATCTACGCCTACTGGCAGGGACAGGTCGGGATCGCGGGGCGATACATGATCGATCCGCAACAGCACGCCGACACGCTCTTCCAGGTCGCACGTCGAGTCGGCGCTCTGTAGCCGGCTTCAGGCGCTTCGGCGCTCTTCCCACTCTTCCCAGGTGATGAGCACGTCGCGGGCCTTCGAGCCCTGGCTGGGGCCGACGACCCTTGTTCCTCGAGCAGATCCATGAGCCGGCCCGCGCGCGCGAACCCCACCTTGAGCTTGCGCTGGAGCATGCTCGTGGATCCGAGCTGCGACCGGATGATCAGCTCGGCGGCCTGGTTCGCGAGATCCTCGTCGGTGTCGCCGACGCCCGCCGGCTCCGGCCGAGAGCTCGGCAGCGGTCGGGGGATGCCCAGGCCTTCGATGTGCTGTTCGTAGACGACTTCGCGTTGAGCCCTGATGAAGGCCGAGATGCCGTGGATCTCGGCCTCGGTCACCCACGCGCCCTGCAGGCGCACAGGCTTCGACGCATTGGCCGGGGCGAAGAGCATGTCGCCGTGGCCCACGAGCTTCTCGGCGCCGTTCTGGTCGAGCACGACGCGTGAGTCGGCCTGGCTCGAGGTCATCAGTGCGATCCGGCTCGGGATGTTGGCCTTGATCAGGCCGGTGACGACGTCGACGCTCGGACGCTGGGTCGCAACGACCAGGTGGATGCCGACGGCCCGCGCCATCTGCGCGATGCGGCAGATCGCGTCCTCGACGGCGCGTGGCGCGACCATCATGAGGTCGGCCAGCTCGTCGATCACGACCACGATGTAGCTCATGTGCTCGTACTCGTGCTCACGTCCGACCGGAAGCCGAAGGGTTCCTTCGCGCAGCCCTTCCTCGTAGCCGTCGATGTCACGCACACCGACCGTGGCGAGCATCTCGTAGCGCATCTCCATCTCGCGCACGATCCACTCGAGCGCCTCGGTCGCGCGCTTGGGGTGCACGATCACGGGGCTCAGCAGGTGTGGCACCTCGGCGAAGTGGCTGAGCTCGACGCGCTTCGGGTCGACGAGGACGAGGCGAACGTCGTCGGGGGTCGTGCGCATCAGGATCGACGTGACGAAGCTGTTCACCAGGCTCGACTTGCCGGCGCCGGTCGCGCCTGCGATCAGCACGTGCGGCATCGTGGCGAGGTTCACCATCTGCGACTCGCCGTGGATGTCCTTGCCGAGCGCCACCGTGAGCGGGTGCGCCGACGCTTTCGCCGCCTTCGACCGCAAGATGTCTCCCAGCATCACGAAGTCGCGATGGCGGTTCGGCACCTCGATGCCGATCGCCGACTTGCCCGGGATCGGCGCGATGATGCGCACGTCGGGCGTGGCGAGCGCGTACGCGATGTCGCTCGAGAGGTTCAGCACCTTGTTGACCTTGGTGCCGGAGGCGACCGCGACCTCGTACATCGTCACGGTCGGCCCGCGGTGAGCGGCGGTCACCTTCGCGTCGACGCCGAACGTCGAGAGCGTATGCCCGAGCGCCTCCATGATGGTCTTCTCGTCGGCCCCGTCGTTCGTCGAGGGCGGCGCCGTTCTGAGTAGATCGAGTGAAGGAAGCTGGTATGGCCCGTGAGCGGTTGAGATCGTGCGGCCCAGAGGCTTCCTGGATGTCCTCGCGTCGCCGGCATCGTCGGAGCCTTCGCGTGCATCAGGTGGAAGGTCGAGCTCGCCGAGCGTCTCCGAATCGGGCAGCGCGATGACGGGCTCGGTGAGCCCGAGTCGCTCGGAGAGCTTCTGCTTGGGAGCCTTGCCTGCCGCTCCTTGCGCCGCCGACTTCTCGGCTTCGGCCGCGTCGCGCTCGTCTTTCTGACGCTGCTTCTCGAGTCTCGCCTCTGCTTTGGCTTGCTCACCGGCACGTCTGGCCTCGAGCTTCTCGGCCGCGTCGAGGCCCGCGCGGCGGCGATCTTGCGGCCGAGCTCGGCGAACGACGTTCCGGTCATGATCAGGGCGCCGATGACGGCGAGACCGAGATCGACGAGCGCGGCACCGACAGGCGACACGATCTTCGACAGCGGGTAGGCGCCGAGCGTACCCACGAATCCGCCGGCGTCGGCGAACCCCTCCAAAAGGAACCCGGACGGCCCCGACTCATCCCGCATGGGCGCGAACACGCTCGGGTTCCCGCGCGCGAGCGAGAGCAGGCCGAGCCCGCCCAGCGCCATCACCACGAAGCCGATGAACATGCGCATGCGCTCCTCCGCCGATCGGTCGCGCACCAGGGCGATACCCCACCCGAGCCCGATCAACGGGAAGGTCACCGCCGCGATGCCGAGGATGCCGTGGAGCAGCCCGGAGAATGCGTCGCCCATGGGACCGGCCGCGTGGAACCACACCGAGAGCACCGCCAGTCCGGCGAGCACCATGAGCCCGATGCCGAGCGTGTCACGCGCGAAGGGCGACAGGATCTGGACCGTGGGCGTCCGCTGCGGCGTCCTCTTGGCGGCCGTTCGTTTGGCGGCCGGGCGTTTCGGTGGGCGCTTCTTGCTGGTCGGCCGGGTGGATGAACGCGACGACGAACGCCGCGACGGGGAAGTCTTCGTCGCCATAGGGCGACTAGTCTGACGCGTTCTCAGGTCGCTTCAAGCAACGCGAGGTCGGATCGTGAACCCGCCTCACACCTCCATGACGACGGGCAGGATCACTGGCTTCCGCTGGGTCACCTCGTTGAAGTAGCGACCGAGGGATCGGCGGATCTCGTGCTGCAGGGCCGAGGGATCGATCACCCGTGCGTTCGCCGTTTCCCCGATCGTCGCAACCACTCGCACGCGCGCCTCCTCGAGGATGTCCTGCGAGGCTTCCTCGTAGACGAAGCCCCTGTTCACGATGTCGGGACCACCGACGAGCTCACCGGTCTGCGAATCGACCGTGACGACGACGACGACCACTCCGTCGCCGGCGAGCTTGCGACGGTCGCGCAACACTTCGCCGCCGACGTCGCCGATGCCGAGGCCGTCGACGAACGTCATGCCCGCCTGCACCCGATCGACGATCTCGACCTTCTCCCCCACCTCGACCATGTCGCCGTCCTCGCAGATGATCACGTGGTCGCGAGGTATGCCGACGCCCTCGGCGAGGCGTGCATGGTGCTGCAGATGGCGGCGTTCCCCGTGGATCGGGATGAACCAGCGAGGACGCACGAGCGAGAGCATCAGACGCAGTTCCTCGGCAGCGGCGTGACCGCTCGAATGCACCGGGTCGGCAGGCATGTGGTACACGTCGGCGCCCGTGCGGTACACGGCGTCGACGACCCTGTGGATCGCTGGCTCGTTGCCCGGGATCAGCGACGACGACAGTACGACCGTGTCGCCCTCGTCGAGCTTCACCCATTTGTGCTGGCGCTGCGCCATGAGCGAGAGAGCTGAGAAGGGCTCCCCTTGGCTCCCGGTGCAGATCACGACGACACGACCCGGGTCGAGGTCGGCGACCTCAGCGATGTCGATCACGTCACGGTCGTCGACCTGCAGGTAGCCGAGACGGCGCGCCGCGGCGACGGAATTCAGCATCGACCGGCCGAGGAACGCCACGACCCGCTCGTTCGCGCGTGCAGCGTTCACGATCTGCTGCACCCGGTGGATGTGACTCGAGAAGCAAGCCGCCACCACGATGTTCGGGGCGTTCTCGACGATCCGCGCCAGCACGGGACCGACCGCGCGTTCGCTGTCGGTGTAGCCGGCTTCCTCGGCGTTCGTCGAGTCACTGAGCAACAGGTGCACGCCGCGGCCACTCGCTTCCTCGGCGAGGCCGTGCAGGTCGGTCGGTCGTCCATCGAGTGGGGTCTGGTCGATCTTGAAGTCGCCGGTGTGCAAGATGGCGCCCGACGGCGTGTCGATCACGACCGCCATGCCGTCGGGGATCGAATGCGTGACCCGCAGGAAGCGCATCGTGAAGGGGCCGATGCTCGCACCGTCGCCGGGAACGGCGGTGCGCAATACGCATCGATCGCTCACCTGGTGCTCCTCGAGCTTGCCCTTCAACAGCTCGAGGGTGAACGGCGTGCCGTAGACGGGCACGTCGGAGATCTCGCGGAGCAGGTACGGGAGCGCGCCGATGTGGTCCTCATGACCGTGCGTGAGCACGATCGCCTCGATACGCTCGGCGTTGTTGCGCACGTAGTCGAAGTCGGGCAGCACCAGGTCGATGCCCGGCATGTCTCCGGATGGGAAGGAGAGACCGACGTCGATGATGAGGATGCGGCCGTCGAGCTCGACGCAGGCCATGTTGCGTCCGACCTCCCCGACCCCACCGAGGAAGACGACGCGGCAACCGCGGGCGTCAAAGGAGACCGGCGTCCTCCAGTGCTGACCGGATCCGGGTCTGCTCCTCGCTGGTCGCTGGCACGAGCGGAAGGCGTGGAACCCCCGCGGGGCGGTCGAGCATGTTCAACGCGGCCTTCACGGGGATCGGATTCGACGTGATGAACAGGGCATTGAACAGCGGCGACAGCTGCTCGTGGATCTTGCGCGCCGCCGGCACATCGCCGGTCCCGATCAACTCGAGCATCTGGTGGATCTGCGGGCCCACGAGGTGACTCGCCACGCTCACGACGCCGACCGCGCCGAGGCACGCGTAGCCGAACGCCGCCCAGTCGTCGCCGGAGTAGACCTCGAACCCGGTCGGGGCCTCGGCGATCAGACGCGAGACCGCCTGGAAGTCACCCGTCGAGTCCTTCACCGCCACGATGTTCGGACGGTCGGCAAGCGTCAGCAGCGTGTCGTGCTCGATCCGGATCGCGGTTCGCCCCGGGATGTTGTAGGCGATGATCGGCAGCTCGGTCGCATCGGCGACGCGTTCGAAATGCGCGATCAGACCGCGCTGTGGCGGCTTGTTGTAATAGGGCGTGACGACGAGCAAGCCGTCGGCGCCGGCTTCCTCGGCGGCTTCGGTCAACTCCAGCGTCTCTGCGGTCGAATACGTCCCGGTGCCGCAGATGAGCTTTCCACTGGTCCGGATCGCGTCGCCGACCACGCGGAAGAGCTCGGCCTTCTCCTTGTAGCTCAGGGTCGGCGACTCGCCTGTCGATCCCGCGACGACGACCGCGTCGGAGCCGTTGTCGATGAGCCACGACGCGAGCTGTTGCGCGCCGTCGAGGTCCACGCTGTGGTCGTCGTCACGGAACGGCGTGACCATGGCGGTCACGACCGAGCCGAATCTGCCCGCGTGTCCGGTCATCGGAGCCTTCTCCTCGTGCCGGGTGCCGCCTGGGCAGCGGCAGCGATGCACCTATGCTAGCGGGCCATGCCGCGCATCTACACGAAGACCGGCGACGACGGCACGACCGGGCTGCTCTACGGGGGACGTGTGCCGAAGGACGATCCGGTCACCGAGGCTTATGGCACGACCGACGAGGCGGTCGCGGTGATGGGGCTCGCCCGATCGCTCACAGCAGATCCCAGCATGGCCGAGGAGGTGCTGGCGCTGCAGCGCGAGCTGTTCGTGGTCGGGCGCCGACCTGGCGACGAATCCAGCAGGGCGCGTCAAGCTGCAGGCCGACGTGTCGCTCGTGACGGCCGAGATGACCTCGAGGCTCGAGGCGCGCATCGATGAGCTCGTGGCCGAGCGGCCGCTGCCCCAGGTGTTCATCGTGCCGGGGGCCAACCCGTCGAGTGCGGTCCTCGACATGGCGCGCAGCACGGTGAGACGGGCCGAACGAGCCGTGGTCGCCCTCGAACACGCCGAGCGGGACCCGAACCCAGAGGTTCGTCGCTATCTCAACCGCCTGAGCGATTTGCTCTTCGTTCTGGCCCGTCGGGAAGCCGGCGAAAGCGAGCCGGGAAGCCGCGACTGATCCTCAGCGGAACCACGTACAGCCCGTCGAGAACGAAGGCGACGCGCGCTCGTTCCCGTGAGCACCGCATCGTGCGCACCGCCACCGACGTTCACGCACAGGAATCGTTCACGCGCCGCGGTCGAATCGGTCTCGGTCGCCGTTCCTGCCCCCACGCCGTCGATCGTCAGATCGGCGGTCGCCGTCAACCCGGCCGCGACGGGTCCACCCATCACACACACCTCAGCCGCCCCGGTGAATGCCATCGTCGCGGTCGCACCCATCTGCAACGACGTGATGGTGTCGAGGAAGGCGCCGGATGACGGGCTCGGGACCGTCAAGCCCGCGTACTGGATCTCGGCGCTGCGGTCGTCGAATGGGAACGACGTACGCTCGATGCTCGAGATCTTCTTGTTCTTCTGCTTGTCGACGACGAGGGTGCGAACGTCGTAGGTGGTGCCCTCGTCGCCGGGCACGTTCACCGTCGGGTTGCGGATCGTGCCGGTCCTGACCGTGACCCATCCTGCGCCTGCGCCGATCGCCTTGGTCTGCACGAGCCAGCGCCTGACCCCGGTGCCGAACCTGTCGTCGGCGAAGGTGAAGGTGAGCGGTGACGTGAGCCCGTCGCTCACGTCGCCGGAATACAGGTCCATCGGGTCGAGCCGCACGGTGGGCGCCCGGTGGTCGAGCGCGATCAACGGGAAGCGATTCGGGATCGCGTCGACGCACGGCCTGCGACGGGTGCATGCGCCCGCCTCGCTGTACCCGAACACCACGAACCGATACGTGCCGGGGCTGTCGATCTTGCTGCGAACGATCGCCGTGCGGAACGCCTTCGCGGTCGACCTCGACGCGGGTGCCGTGCGATCGACCACCCGATCGGTTCTCAGGTTCACCAAGACCCCCCTGATGCGACCAGCGGCGAAGAACACGTATTGGCCGAAGTCGTAATCCCTGTCGTTGTCGGTGTCGATCAACACCGCGAAGTTGCCATTCTCGGGGTCGATAGCGGTGTTCGAGACGGGATCGAAGGTCGCGAACGCGATCGTATCCTTCGCTTTGCCACGCGAGATCCTCATCGAGCGGAGGTCGAGGTCGCCCTTGACGTCGTTGCCGTCATCTCGCCTGATGGCGAACGACGCAGCGAGAGGGGCCGACGCCTCCGGGGCTCGCACCGCCCACGGTCCACGGGTTGCGTGCGTGGGCACCCGTGGCCCGGCGGCTGCGGGCGGGGCCAGGAGCACGAGTGTGAGCAGCATCGCGGGCACGACGAAGGCTGGACGGAACAAGGGCGATCTCCTCTCGGGCCAGGCCGACGGAGTGTATTGGAAGCACAACCCTGATTCAACGACATCGAGTTGTCGGCGGCGGGCGCAGGATCAAAGCACGCGGAAATACGCCCACCGCGACCGCCCCGATCCGTGCCCGTCGCCCGCCCGCACCCTTGCCCTGATGCGGAACGAGTAACCCGACGGGAGTCCGCGCACCAGGAACAGCCCGCGACTGTCGAGATTCAGCCTGGTGGTCGACACATCGAGCAACCGCCAGGGCCTGCCGGCGCGACCGCCACTCCAAGCGCGCCCGCACGCGTTCTCCGTGCAGGTTCGGCCACACGCCGATGGTCAGTCGCACGGTGGCGCCTTCCCTGTAGAGGGAGTAGCCGTCGCGGCGGGCGACCCAGCCGCTCAGGCGAGCGACCACGGTGACATCGGCCGTCCCCTCGCGCGCATATGCCATGGGCCGACCCGCGATCGGCAGGCACGCGCACATCAGCATCACGAGGAGCGACACGATGATGACCGTCACGCGGCACGCCGATCGAGGCACCTGGGAGCCTTCCGTGGTCGGGGGGATTGCTCGGGCGAGTGTAGGACGGGGTGGTCCCGAGCGCTCGCCTGCGTCAGGGGCCGGAAACAGGAAGGGGCGCCATGGCTCCCACGTTGAGATCACCGAACACCAGCACGACGAGCCCGATCGTCTGTTGGGTCACACCATCGGGGAAGGTGAGCTGCAGGGTCGCTTGCTCGCCGTCGGCGATCGGAGCGGCGGCATCGCTCGTTGCGTCGTAGCGACGATCGTCCGCGCCGATCACGTAGATCGATGGCGAGCCGAGCTCCGCCCCCGTGTCGTTACGGATGCTCAGGCTGGCGTTGTTGTCGTCGAACGTGGCCTGCGCGGTGATGCTGTTGAATCGGTAGATGAAACTCCCCGGGACGAAGGGAGTGTCGCTTGAGTCCTGGCTGATCACACCACCACCCGACGTCACCGATGACGCCTCGGGCCCGGTGTTGCCGGTACAGGCCGGTGCCGCGAGCATGAGCGTCAAGACGATGATCGGTAACCACACGCGGTGAAGGCGGCTCACGGCGCGGCATGATACGTGAACGTCGTGGAGAGGACCGATCCACCATGGAAGAGCTCGAGCTGCGGCGACATGCGACCCGCGACCCCCGTGCCGACCGCCTGTCGCCGGCCGGACGGGTGCTGGCCGAGGACGTCGGCCGGGCGAGCTCGCGCACCTACGACCGGGTGTTCGTCTCTCCGGCCGAGCGAGCGGCGGAGACGGCGGCGTGGTTCCTGCGTGGCGCGATGCAGCAGCTTCCCGATCACGCGGTGGTGCCGGGGCTCGCGGGTCACGACGCGAGCGGCGGAAGTCCCGAGGGCATGGCCGCGGGGGTGCGGGCACTGCTCGATCAGCTCCCCCGAGGGGGGGCGGGGCTCGCGATCAGCCACACTCCGCTCGTGGAACGAGCCGCGTTCGGTCTCACCGGCGTCGAGGTGGAGCCGATGCGGGAGTGTGAAGGCATCCTCGTTCGCCGCGACGACGACGGCACGATCACGAGCGAGGAGCTTCGCCTCTCGCCGCCGGCGTGACCCTGTCGACGATGTCGGTGGCCCGAACGTGTCGTCATCTGGGCGAGGCAGGACGACCGCCAGGCTTGCGTTCAGAGCAGGTCGTCGAGTCCGACCGTGAGGCCCGGCTGGTTCGGTGCAGCCTTGATGGCGAGCAGCACTCCCGGCATGAACGACGTGCGATCGGTCGAGTCGTGTCGCAGGGTGAGTGTCTGTCCCTGCCCACCGAAGACGACCTCCTCGTGGGCGACCAGACCGGGAAGGCGAACGCTGTGCACACGCACCCCGTCGACGTCGGCGCCGCGTGCGCCCGCGTGGGCGTCGTCGTCGCCGGGCGATCCTGGCGCTCCGCTCCGAGCGCCCGCGATGCGCCGGGCCGTGAGCACCGCTGTGCCGCTCGGTGCGTCGGCCTTGCCTGCGTGATGGAGCTCGATCACCTCGGCCGAGGGAAGATGCTCTGCCGCCTGCTCTGCGAACCGCATCAGCAACACGGCGCCGATCGCGAAGTTGGGGGCGACGATCACACCGATCGGCGCATCGCGCCAGGACTCGTCGATCTCGAAACCGGTCGTCCCTACCACGACGTGTACGCCGTTCGCGATGCCCCAGGCCACGTGATCGGGTGCATACCTCGAAGCGGAGAAGTCGACGAGCACCTCGACCCCGACGTCGTCGATCTCAGCGAGGCGTGCGCGGAGCTCCACGCGTCCGGCCGGGCCGCCGAGCCCGATGGCCTCGGCGAGCGTCGAGCCCGTCGCGGAGCGCGACACCGCTGCGACCAGCGCCAGGTCCGGGTCGGCGGCAACGGCCCGGCAGACCTCACGACCCATTCGGCCGGTGGCGCCGACGACCGCCACGCCTATCACACCATGGCCCCTCGGAACGCGGAGGCGCTGAACGGACCCAACACCGTGAGCGTCATCGGCTGCGACAGTACCCGCTCCGCGACGCGGTGGACATCGTCGAGCGTGACCTGCTCGATGCGACGGAGCGCTTGGTCCACCGACAGGATCTCGCCGTGCGCGATCTCGGACCTGCCGAGCCTGCTCATCCTTCCGCCGGGATCCTCGAGCGAGAGGACCATGGACCCCTTGACGTGACCCTTGGCGCGTTCGAACTCCGTATCGGTGATGCCTGCGCTGCGCACCATCTCGAGCTCACGACGGAGCAGCGACACGACCTCGTGCGCGCGAGCCGGCGTCGTGCCCGCGTAGGCGGAGAACAGCCCCGCCTCGGCGTACTGGGAGTGGTAGCTGTACACGGTGTAGGCCAGACCTCGCTTCTCGCGAACCTCCTGGAACAACCGCGAGGACATGCCACCCCCGAGCGCGGTGTTCACGACCAGGAAGGCGAACCGGTCGGGATCGTTGCGCGCCAGCCCATTCGTGCCGAGACAGATGTGCGCCTGCTCGGTCTTTCGGCGCTTCACCAGGTGCGCGCCCGACGGCTTCGGTGGTCGACCGGAAGGGCGGAGATTCCAGGCCGAGGTCGCGCTGCGCTCCCCTCGCAGGCGCCGGCCGGTATCCATGCGTTGTCGCAACATGTGGATCAGCTCGTCGTGGCGAAGATCGCCGGCCGCCGCGATGACGAGGTTGCCGGGAACGTAGTGGCGGCCGTAGAAGCGCCGCACCGATGCCCTGTTGGCCGCCACGATCGTCTCCGCGGTGCCGAGGATCGGGCGACCCAGAGGGTGCTCCGGCCAGAGCGTCTGCGTGAACAGGTCGTGCACGACGTCTTCGGGGGAATCCTCGTGCATGTTGATCTCCTCGAGGATCACCCGGCGCTCGGCGTCGAGGTCGTCGGATCTGATCACCGAGTGCTGCACCATGTCGGCGAGGTGATCGACCGCCATCTCGAGGTCACGGTCGAGCACACGGGCGTAGAAGCACGTGTACTCCCGCGCGGTGAACGCGTTCACGTCGCCACCGATCGCATCGAAGTTCTCGGCGATGTCTTGCGCGCTCCGCCGCTCGGTTCCCTTGAAGAGCAGGTGCTCGAGGAAGTGGCTCGACCCGCTGATGCGCGGACGCTCGTCGCGGGAACCGGCGAGCACCCAGAAGCCCAGCGACACGGAGCGGACGCTCGGCATCCGCTCCGTCACGACACGCAAGCCCGAGCCGAACTCGGTTCGCTCGATCGGCATCGGCTGGGCGAAGCCCGCCCGCCTACTCGGCGGCCGGTGGTTCGGTGCTCACCGATGCCTCGACCGGCACGTCGGCGCCCGATGGGTCGCCTGCGTCCGGCGCATCGGCTCGGGCAGCCCCGCCGCCATCACGGAAACGTCGTCCGTGACGATCGCCCCCGCCGCTTCGGTCGCGATCGCGGCTGCCCCGGTCTCGGTCTCTGCCGCGGGATCCTTGCTCTCTGCCCCGGTCTCCCTGATCCCTGCCGCCTCCGCGACCGGCTCCTCGATCACGCACGCCGCCCGATTCGTCTGCCTGGCCTTCCGGGACCGCCCACTCATCACCGACCGGCTTGAGGCTGATCTTGCCCTGCGTGTCGATGTCCTCCACGAGCACCGTGAGCTTGTCGCCTTCCTTCACGGCTTCCTCGACGCTGCTCAGGCGTTTGCCCTTGCCGAGCTTCGAGATGTGGACCAGGCCGTCGCGACCGGGCACCAGGTTCACGAACGCCCCGAACGTGGTCGTCTTCACCACGGTGCCGTCGTATCGCTCCCCGACGAGCACGGGCCGTGGGTTGGCGATCTCGTCGATCATGTGCGCGGCCTCGTCGGCTCCCTCGGCGCCGAGCGTCGAGCCGATCAGCACGGTTCCGTCGTCCTGGATGTCGATGTCGGCGCCCGTCAGCGCGATGATCTCGTTGATCCGCTTGCCCTTGGGGCCGATCACCTCGCCGATCTTGTCGACCGGGATCTGGATCGAGATGATCCGCGGCGCCTTGGCGTTGACCTCTTCGCGCGGCGCCGCGATCGCGGCTTCCATGACGTCGAGGATCTGGAACCGAGCGTCGCGCGCTTGCTTCAGGGCATCGGCGAGCACCGAGCCCGGCAGGCCCGTCACCTTCATGTCGAGCTGGATCGCGGTGACGAACTCGCGCGTGCCCGCGACCTTGAAGTCCATGTCGCCGAGCGCGTCCTCTGCGCCCAGGATGTCGGTGAGGGTTACGAACGCGCCATCGTCGGCGATCATGCCCATCGCGATGCCAGCGACCGGGGCCTTGATCGGCACGCCGGCGTCCATCAGCGACAGCGTCGATCCGCAGACGCTCGCCATCGAGGTCGAGCCGTTCGAGCTGAGCACGTCGCTCACGAGTCGAAGGGCGTACGGGAACTCGTCCTCGTGCGGCACCACCGGGATCAACGCACGCTCGGCGAGCGCGCCGTGTCCGATCTCGCGTCGGCGAGGAGAGCCGACCCGGCCCGTCTCACCCGTGGAGTACGGCGGGAAGTTGTAGTGATGCATGTACCTCTTCGAATCGGAGAGGTCGAGCGTGTCGATCATCTGGGTCATGCGCAACATGCCGAGCGTGGTGATGTTCAGCACCTGTGTGTCGCCCCGGCTGAACAGCGCCGAGCCGTGCGTGCGCTTCAGCACCCCGACCTCCGCCGAGAGCGGACGGATCTCGGTGGGCGTGCGCCCGTCGAGTCGGACGCCCTCCTTGATCACGCGAGCCCGCATGACCTTCTTCTGCACCTGCTTCCAGGCGGCGCCGAACTCCCCGATGCGGGCGGAGCCATCGTCACCCAGTTGCGTGGTCGCATGCTCCTTGGTCTCCGCCTTCAGCGCGTCGAGCTTCGACTCTCGGTCTGCCTTGTCGGGCACGATCGCCTCGCCGAGGCGATCGGCCGCGAACTTCGACACCATGTCGTAGAGGTCATCACCGAAGAGGGGACGCGGCGTCCAGTCCTTCTCGGTGACTGCGGCTTCGGCCACGATCTCGCGCTGGAAGTCGATCTGATCGGCGATCTCACGCTTGGCGGCTTCGAGGCCTTCAGCCACGGTCTCCTCGGTCGGGGCGGGCGCGCCGCCGGCGAGCAGGTCCCACGTGTTGTCGGGCGCCTCGCCCTCGATCATCAGCACGTCGATCTCGCCGGCATCGTTCTTGCGGCCGGCGACCACCACGTCGAACGTGGCTCCCTCTACCTCTTGGAACGTCGGGTTCACGACCCACTGCCCGTCGATCAGCCCCATGCGGACCGAGGCGACCGGACCGTCGAACGGCAGGCCGGCGAGGCAGGTCGCCATCGAGGCGGCGTTCATCGCGGGGATGTCGTACGGGTTCTCGCCGTCCATGCCCAGCACGGTGACGACGACCTGCACCTCGTCGCGGAAACCGTCGCGGAACGTGGGCCGCAACGGACGGTCGATGAGGCGGCAGGTGAGGATCGCGGTCTCCGACGGGCGTCCCTCGCGGCGGAAGAAGCTCCCGGGGATCTTGCCCACGGCGTACATGCGCTCTTCCACATCGATCGTGAGCGGGAAGAAGTCGATGCCCTCGCGGGGGTTGCTGCTGACACAGGTAGCGAGCACCTGGGTCTCACCGTACGTGACGACGACGGCGCCGTCGGCGAGCTTGGCCATGCGGCCCGTCTCGAAGGTGATGTCCTTGGCGCCGAAGGCCCGGGACTTGGTGATGGTGGCCATGTGGCCCTCCTTCTCGTTGACGCGCACGGCGTGCATGCGGTCTCGTTCGTGACGCACGCATCGTTGCGTGCGTTCGGGAAGGAGGCGGGTCGGCCGATCCTCAGTGGTGAGTCGCCGGGCGCCGGGGCGCTGAAGATGCTCGCGCGTGTCCGGAAGCTCGCTACTGATTACCGACCTTGGGTCCCGCCTCCAGCGGGTCAGTCGTTCGTTCGCATCACTCCTTCGCGCCCGCCCGGCTCCGCGGAGCCGAGACGGTTCGCCACGCGCGTGCTCAGCGGCGCAGACCCAAGCGCGCGATCACGTCTCGGTAACGCTCGATGTCCTCCTTGCGGAGGTAGTCGAGCAGTCGCCGCCTGCGACCCACCATCTTCAGCAAGCCGCGGCGTGAGGCGTGGTCGAGCTTGTGGTCCTTGAGATGCTCTGTCAGTTCGGCGATGCGGGTCGTCAGCACCGCGATCTGCACCTCTGCAGAGCCGGTATCGCCGTCAGAACGCGCGTACTCGGCGATGATCTGGGACTTGGATTCCTTGGTCAACGTCATGGTGAGTTCCCAAGGCTACCAGCGCGACGTGCGGCCCGACCTCGATCACGCTTCGGCGAGCGGGGCGATCGCCGCATCCGGCACGACGGCGCGGGTACGCTCGACATCGCCTGCGATCGCCACGACCAGCTCGTCGACAGACGGGTACCACTCCTCGTCGCGCAGCCTCTCCCAGAACTCGATGGCGATCGCGTCGCCCCGGATCTCGTCGCCCTCGTAGTCGAGCAGGAACGCTTCCACGTGCAGCGGCTCGACTCCGAACGTCGGATTGGTCCCCACGTCGATGGCCGCCCGGTAGCGTCTGCCCTCGTGCTCTGCGACCCCGGCGTAGATGCCTTGACCGGGAAGCAGCAGCCTCGGCCACGTCCGCAGGTTCGCCGTCGGGAAGCCCAACCCGGAGCCACGGCCGCGGCCCGCCACGACCTGTCCGTCGAGCACGAAGCGCCTGCCCAACCCCTCGGCGGGCCACATCAGATCGCCCTCGGACAATGCCTGCCTGATCGATGAGCTCGAGACGGTTCGCCCCTTCAGCTCGACGAGAGGCACCCCCTCGGCGGTTATGCCGAACGGAGCGCCGATGGCAGGCAACGTCTCGACCGTGCCCATCGCCTTGTAACCGAAGGTGAAGTTGGCGCCCACGACGGCGTGTCGAGCGCGCGCGCCCTCGGCGAGCACGTCCCGGACGAAGTCCTCGGCAGGCATGCGGGAGAACTCCGGCGTGAACTCGAGCACCACCAACAGGTCGAGGCCACTCGCTTCGATCAGATCGGCCTTGCGTTCGACCGTCGTGAGCAGCCTGGGCTCGGTTCCTGGCGCCACGACCTCACGCGGGTGGCGATCGAAGGTGATGCCGACCGAACGCATGGCGCGGTCGCGGGCGCGGCTCACGGTGATCTCGAAGACCGACCGGTGTCCGAGATGCACCCCGTCGAAGAAGCCGACCGTCACGGTCGAGGGCTCATCGGCCAGCGGCAGGGCGTCGATCCCGTGCACGATCTGCATGGCGCGAGAGCCTAACGGACGCCCTGCCCCACACCGGATGGCAGCGGGGCCTGCAACCGATCGTTCGCGGCATCCCCCTGGAGTACGGTTGCCCCATGAGAGCTCCCTTCATCGGAACGACCGCGATCCTCGTTTGCGCGCTGGCGGCCTGCGTCACCACGCTCCCCGAGGCCGGGGTGACCGGCGATGGGTCGATCACCATCGCGTCGTTCGACTTCGCCGAGAGCGAGCTGGTGGCAGAGATCTACGCGGGCGCGCTCCGTGAGGCCGGCTTCGAGGTCACCCACCTGCGCCGGGTCGGCTCCCGCGAGCTGCTGCTCCCGGCGCTCGAACGAGGGCTGGTCGAAGTGTTGCCGGAGTACTCGGGAAGCGCACTCTCGTTCCTCGGTGGGGAAGCCACCTCCGATGCGGCGGTCACGGCAGCGTCCCTCGATGCGGTGGTCGCCTCTCACGGTCTCGATGCCCTCGATCCGGCCCCGGCGCAGAGCCGCAACGGGCTGGTCGTGAGCGCGGACACCGCGGAGCGCCTCGACCTGCAGGCGATCAGCGATCTGCGCGGTGCAGCCGATCGGATGTCGCTGGGCGGGCCCCCCGAGTGCGCCGAACGGCCGCTCTGCATCCCGGGATTCGAGCGCGCGTACGGCCTGACCTTCGGGTCGTTCCAGCCGCTCGACGTGGGCGGACCGGTCACCGCCGAGGCGGTGAGCCGCGGCACGGTCGACGTCGGCCTGCTGTTCACCTCCGACGGGCATCTCGCCCGCAACGATCTCGTGCTCCTGAAGGACGACCGCGGGCTGCAACCCGCGGAGAGCATCATCCCCGTCGTGCGTCGGGATACCCTCGAGCGGTTCGGCGTCGAGTTGGTCGATGTTCTCGACCTGGTGTCGTCACAGCTCACGACCCGAGATCTCCGAGCATCCAACGCGCTCGTCGTCGACGGCTTGTCAGCGGGCGCCGCGGCCCGTCGTTGGCTCGACGAGCACGGATCCCTCGTCGCGGCGTCGGGGTAGCATCGCGGCGATACGGAAGGACGGACGCGCAATGGACGCCCTCGAACAGCCCACCAGCACCTCGGCCCGCAGGCGCCGGGTGCTTGGCCCGAACATCCGACGTCGCCCGTCGGGTGAGGCGCCCCCACTGCCACGTGAGCTCGGCCGCACCGGCAAGTTCTGGCTCTTCATGGCCGTCTCCCTGATCGCGACCTTGATCGGGGTGGTGCTGTTCGACCCACTCCAGCACTTCTTCGAGCGGTGGGAGGCCGCGATCCTGCGATGGTTCGCTTCGTGGAGGAGCCAGCAGGTCATCGACATCATGACCCTCGTCGCGCTCCTCACCTCGCGATGGGTGATCCGCTCGCTCCGGTGGGTGACGATCGCAGCCTTGATCGTCGTGAAGCGGTGGCGGCACCTCCTCGTGTTCATCGGCGCATGCTTCTTCGAGGGAGCTCTGAGCTACCTGCTCGCACAGTGGCTCGCGCGCCCTCGTCCGTTCGACGCTTGGATCGTCGGACCTTGGCAGGGCTACTCGCTTCCATCGATCCCGATGTCCGGACTTGCGGTCACCCTGGTCGGCATGGCGTACTCCTTGATCCCCCACGGCAGGGGTCGTGAGGCCGCGAAGTGGGCCGCGGCCGCCGCGTTGACGGTCGCGGGCGTCGCCCGCATCTCCCTCGGATCGGACCACGTGACCGACGCCGTACTCGGCGCCGTGCTCGGCGTGGCGATCGGACTGACCGCGTTCAGGTGGTTCACACCCAACGACATCTTCCCCGTCACGTACGGAAGCGGGAAGTCTGCCCACCTCGACGTCGGAGGCAGGCGTGGGAAAGCGATCGTGACCGCGGTGAAGGATCAGCTCGGCTATGGCGTGCTCGAGGTCAAGCCGGTGGGACTGGCGGGCTCGGGCGGGTCGACCCCGCTTCGGCTGCGCGTGACCGAGGAGGGCACGGGCGCCGAGCACCTGCTGTTCGCCAAGCTCTACGCCAAGAATCACGTGCGGGCCGACCGCTGGTACAAGCTCGGCCGCGCCGTGCTGTACGGCAAGCTCGAGGACGAGACCCCGTTCCAGACGGTGCGCCGGTTCGTCGAGTACGAGGACTACACGCTCCGGCTGATGGAGGACTTCGGCCTGCCCGTTCCGAGGCCCTTCGGCGTGCTCGAGATCACGCCCGAACGCGAGTACATGATCGTGATGGAGTTCTTCGACGGCGCGGTCGAGATCGGCGACGCGGAGATCGACGACGGCGTGATCGACCAGGGTTTGGCGCTGATCCGTGAGATGTGGGACGAGGGCCTCGCCCACCGCGACGTGAAGCCCGCCAACCTCATGGTCCGCGACGGGCAGCTCAAGCTGATCGACGTCTTCTTCGTGCAGGTGCGGCCCTCGCCCTGGCGACAAGCCGTCGACCTCGCCAACATGATGCTGGTGCTCGGCCTTCGGACCGACGCTGCCCGGGTCTACGAGCACGCGCTCCGGTATTTCACGCCCGACGAGATCGCCGAGGCCTTCGCTGCCACGAGAGGCATCGCGAGCCCGACCCAGCTCCGTTCGATGATGAAAGCGGACCGTCGCGACCTCATGGCCGAGTTCCAGCGGCTCGCGCCGCATCGAGCGCCGCTCAAGATCCAGCAATGGAGCGTCCGCCGCGTCGGCCTGACGCTCGTCATGGTGCTGATCGGCCTTCTGGCCCTGGCCCTCGTCGCGTCGAACTGGACGGTCTTCGCGTGAGTCGTGCCCGCGCCGTCCTCGTCACGCTCACCCTCGCGACAGCCGGGTGTTCCGCCAGCTTCGGTGAACAACCCGATCTGCTCACAGCCGGACGACGCCATCATGGTCCTCGAAGCGCAGTCGGTGCCTTCGGCAACGCGCCTTCCATGCCTCGCGGAGCTGCCCATCGGATGGATGTTCGGTGGCATCATCGTCAACGATGCCGGCTCCACGTTGTGGCTGGACCACGACCGTGCCGGGATGCACGCTCTCGAGGTCGAGCTCACGGCGACCTGCGACACCTCTTCGGGCGTGGAGGTGCCGCCGAGCCCCGATGAGGTGGGCATGCGGGTCTACCAGGAACCGACGAGCCTGGTTCCCTACGCGGGAACGCGGTCACTCACCTTCGAGGGCGGCTGCATCGTGCACCGCTATCGCTTCGCCGAGAGCTCGGAGCCGGCCCTGGTGCTCGAGGCCGACCGAGCCGTGTCGTCACTCCCGAGGGAGAGCGTTGTTTCGAGCGTGGAGCGTGACCTCGACGTCATCGTGTGCGGCGCGGGGGCGCCGGACTGCGCCGGATGAGCACCGCCGGATGAGCACAGCCCACGCGGTGCTCACGCACCATCGACGTGCGCTCCGCGTCGCCGTGGGGCTCCTGGCGGTCCTCGCGTTCCTGCTCCTGGCTGTCGGACGTCACCCCGAGCAGCAGGCGCCGATGACGACGATCGGCGTGATCGGCGACCTCGACGACGCTATCGCACGATGGGCTGCCGAGATCCGTTCCGGAGTCCTCACGAGCGTGTTCAAAGTCCTCAACCTCCTCGGCGCCGGCCTCGTCACCATCCCGCTGCGTGTGGCGGTCTCGATCTGGCTGCTGGTCCGCAGGAGGCTCGTCGCCCTCTCGGTGTTCGTGCTGACGTGGGTCACGTCGGAGCTGCTCCTCACGTGGTTGAAGTCCTTCTTCCACCGGGGCAGGCCGCTGGGCGCCCTGGTCGAAACGACGGGGTTCTCGTTCCCGTCGGGCCATGCGGTGGCGGGAACGGCGCTCGCCGTCGCCCTCGTGCTGGTCTCGTTCCCGCCCGGCGAACGCCGCCGCAAATGGGAGTTGCTCGCCGTCGGGTTCGCCTTCGTGATGGCGCTGTCGCGCGTCTACCTCGCGGCGCACTGGTTCTCCGACGTCGTGACCGGTGTGCTGCTCGGCAGTGGCATCGCGCTGGGCTCAGCCGCGATCGTCACCGAGGTCACCAACATGCTTATCGCTCGCGGCACGATCCCGCCGCCCGCGACGCCACCCGGCGATCCGCTGGACCCGCGCCTGCACTGAGGCGAGCGCGTTCCGGAAGCCTCTCACGCCGGCGGGGCGACCTCGCTTCCGCTCCGGACCGAGCCGTCGCCCGGCGACGCGCGACGCCAGTCCTTCTTCGCTTTCCAGATCAAGTAGGTGAGGGCGCCGAGCGGGATCTGCACGCCGTAGGTGAGCGCGCGGAAGATCAGCACGGCGCCGACGACCGCGGCTTCCTCGTCGGGGGGGGCCGCCGCCGCGAGCCCTCCGATGTATCCGAGATCGATCACGCCGACGCCTCCGGGGGTGATCGGCACTGCCGAGAGCAGCCGGCTGAACGCGAACACGGCGAAGACCTGCGCGGTGCTCACGTCCTGCTCCGAGACCCCGAAGCTCCGCAAAGAGAGGAGCAGCACGAGCGCAAGGGCGAGATGGCTGCCGACCGTCGTCACCGACAATCGCAGCCATCGTCGCTCCACCAGGCCGATCGTGTCGGCCCTGAACCGCACAGCGCTATCCCCCATGCCGGTCTTCGGTGGCTTCCTGAACACACGGCAGGAAGAACGAGAGCACCTTCCCCAGACCATCGCCGATACGACGCGCGAGACGCTCGCTGGCGAAGACCGCGCTCAGCAGACCGACCGCCACGGCCAGCACGATCACCCCGACCACCGCAGCGACCACGTAGGCCGACCCGCTCTGACCGGCGATCACGAGGAACACGATCGAGAGCACCGGCAGGCCGAGCTTGGTGAAGATGTTCCAGATGCCGGTGACGCCCACGTAGAGCGTCACGTCGGTGCCCGTGAACCCCCACGACTTGAGGATCGTGTACGTGAGCCCCACCGCGATCGCGCCGCCGCCGGGCAGCGTGTTCGCAACCGAGGTGGTGGTCTGCGTGATCACCGCCGCTTGCGCGAACCTGAGCCCGGGCAGAGCTGCCATGTTCGCCCACCAGTACGTGACCATGTTGAAGATCATCGCGCCGACGAGCCAAGCGAGCTCGAGTCCGGTGAGCGACTCGAACGCCTTCCACACCGCGCTGTAGTCGGCCACCTTCGGGATGGCGAAGACGAAGATGCCGACGACGATCGCGAGCGATATCAGGCCCGACGCGATCCTGCGCATCGGCGAATGAGCGGGCCGCTCGTCGGAGGCGCTCGGAGTGTCGTCACTCATGGCCGAGAAGGGTAGCCCGTGCGCCGCCGGGGCGCTCGGGGGTCATGCCTCGGCGCGTTGCAGCACGACGAGCGGCTTGGCCTTCGGCCCGTCGTCCTCGTACACACCGATGAGCTGCGCCATCCGGGCCGACGACCGCATGCGGACCCCTGAGCGCCGTCGGGCCGAGCACCCGTCCGTGACCCGCGGCCTCGGCTTCGTCATGCTCGAGCATCACCGTGGGGAGGTGCGCCACGGCGTGCGCGATCGGCAGAGGCCCGGCGGGAGTCATGGGGGGCGTCGCGTCGGCCACGTCGAACGAGCCGATGTGCGTGCGCCGCAGCGACGTGAGATGGGCGCCGCAGCCGAGCGCCGCACCGACGTCGGCGGCGAGCACCCGGATGTACGTGCCGCCGCCGCACACGACGGTGAGGTCCACGTCGTGCCCGCGGCGCGCCACGACCTCGAACCGCTCGACCGAGATGGGCGCGCCCCCGCTTCGAGCGACTCCCCCTTTCGCGCCGCCTCGTAGAGTTTGCGTCCACCGATCTTCACGGCCGAGTACGCGGGCGGGACCTGGAACGAATCGCCGATGAGCGCTGCGACCGCCTCGGCGAGCTCGGCGTCGCTCACGTGCACCTCTGCCGTTCGGGTGACGTCCCCGTCGGCATCGAGGGTGGTCGTCTCGACGCCGAGGCGCATGGTCGCTTCATACGTCTTGGGGAGCCCACCGAGGAACCTCAGGAACCTCGTCGCCCGTCCGACGCCCATGACCAGCAGGCCCGTCGCCAAGGGATCGAGAGTGCCGGCGTGGCCCACCTTCTTGGTGGCGAGCGCGCGCCGGACGATCGCCACGGCGTCGTGGGAAGTGAGGCCGCTGGGCTTGTCGACGAGCACCAGGCCCTCTGGCCCGGTGTGTGCTGCCCTGCTCACGATGGGGCCGGCTCGCCCCGAAGCGCCATCGTCAGACGTTCGACGGTTTCGGCGGGGCCGTGGGACGACGTGTAACCGGCGGCCAGCCGGTGCCCCCCGCCTCCGAATGCAGCCGCGATGGTCGCGAGGTCGTGTCCTCCTCGCGAGCGCACGCTGACCTTGAAGCGGCCGTCCTTCTGCTGCTTCACGATCGCCGCGACGTCGACGTCGCGCGCGGTGCGGATCACATCGATCAGATCCTCGGTCTCGCCCGCACGCACGCCGGCGTTCTGCAGGTCGGCTTGCGTGACGTAGGTCCACACGAGGTCCGCATCGGCGACGTGCTCCAGCCTCCCCAGAGCGACGCCCAGGAGCCGCAGGTAGGGGGCCGGATTGTCCTCGTACAGGGCCTGCACCAGGCGCGAGTGGTCGAAATCGTGCTCACGCAGCCGCGCCGCGACGCGCAAGGTCTCGGGAGTTGTGGCCTCGTACTGGAACTTGCCGGTGTCGGTCACGAGGCCGGCGTAGAGGCAGAGCGCGGTCGCATCGGGCATCTCGCCGCCCATCGTCTCGATCAAACGGAACACCATCTCGCAGGTCGACGAGGCATCACCGTCGATCAGGGCGATCGTACCGAGACCGTCGTTCGAGCGATGGTGGTCGATCCAGATCAGCTCTCGGGCGCGGTTCGCCACACGTCCGAGCTGGGCGAGCCGGTCGAACGCCGCGCAATCGCACGTCACCATGACGGCTGGATCCTTGGGGAAATCCCGCGCAGGCACCAGATCCTCGGATCCCGGAAGCATGGCGGCCCACCGTGGTGGGTCGAGCGGATCGTTGGGATAGGAGCACGTGGTGCGTACCCCTCGCGAACGCAGGAACGCAGAAAGCCCGAGCATCGAGCCGAGCGCGTCGGCATCCGGGTTCACGTGACAGGCCAACGCGACATCGGTCGACTCCGTCAGCACTTCGGCCGCGCGCGCGAAGTCGACGGTCACTGACTCTCCTCGGGAGCGTGAAGCCCGGCGATCAGCTCGTCGATGTGACGAGCCTGCTCGTAGGTGGTGTCTTCCTCGAACTCGAGCTCGGGAAGGTACTTCAACCGCACCTGCCGGCCGATCACGGCACGAAGGTGCGACTGAGCCGACCTGAGGGCGGCCCGCGTGCCCGCCTTCGCCTTGTCGTCACCCAACGAGGTGTAGGCCACCCATGCACGGCGAAGATCGGGGGACACCTTCACGCCGACGACGGTCACGAATCCCACACGGGGGTCCTTCAACTTCGGGATCTCCTGCGCGAGGATCTCGCGGAACTCTTCGCCAACCCTGTTCGTGCGCGCTCCCTGGCTCATGCCATGAGCGTACATCGGGCGCTCGAGGGAACGGTCAATCGTCGGGCGAATGAACGGTGATCTCGACTTCGAGCACCTCGACCGCCGGCCACGTTTCGACGAACCCTTCGATGTTGCCGGCGACCTGCCGCAGGTGGTACTCCTGACCGGCTACAGAGGCCACCGCGATCGTGGCGCGTTGCCAGAGCTCTTGGTGGTCGACCTCCGACACGCCCACGTTGTACCGCTGGCGGATCGCCGCGATGAGCGAGCTGACCACGTGGCGCTTCTGCTTCAAGGAATGGCTCTCGCGGATCCGCAGGTCGAACCGTTGCAACGCGACGAGCATCAGATCGAGCGGGCGACCTCGCGAACCTCGAAGGCCTCGATCACATCGCCTTCCTTGATGTCCTGGTAGCCCTCGATGCCGATGCCGCACTCGTAGCCGGAAGCGACATCGCGCACGTCGTCCTTGAAACGGCGGAGGGAGCCGATCCTTCCTTCGTACACGACGATGCCGTCCCGCACGAGCCGCACGCGCGCGTCGCGGGGGATCGTGCCCCTCGTGACATAACAACCGGCGACGACCCCGAGTCGCGGAACGCGGAAGGTCTCGCGCACCTCAGCCTGCCCGAGCTCGTGCTCCTGCTTCTCAGGCGCCAGCATGCCCGACAGCGCGGCCTTGATGTCGTCGATCGCATCGTAGATCACCCGATACGTGCGGATGTCGACGCCTTCCTGCTCGGACAGATCGACCGCCTGCTTGTCGGGGCGCACGTTGAAGCCGATGACGATCGCGCCCGACGCCATCGCGAGGGAAACGTCGTTCTCGGTGATACCACCGGCGGCGCTGCGCACGATGTTCACCCGCACCTCGTCCTGTGGCATCTTGAGGAAGGCGTCGGTGAGCGCACCCAGCGAGCCCTGCACGTCGGCCTTGACCACGAGGTTCAGTTCGGGGATATCGGCGCGCTCGGCCTGGCGCATCAGATCGGAAAGGGTCGGCGGCCGGCTGACCACGAGCTCCGCGGCACGTGCCATCGCTTCGCGCTCACCCGCCAGATGGCGGGCCTCTCGCTCGTCGGACACCTCGCGGAACTCCTCGCCTGAGGCGGGCACGGCTTCCCAGCCGAGCAGCTGCACCGGCTTCGACGGCCCGGCGACCTTCACCGTGTTGCCGTTCTCGTCCTGCATCGCCCGGATCTTGCAGTGCGTGGTTCCCGACACGAGGGCGTCACCGATGTCGAGCGTTCCGCGTTGCACGAGCACCGTTGCCACTGGCCCCCGGCCCTTGTCGAGGTGGGCCTCGATCACGGTGCCACGGGCGCGTCCCGTCGGCACGCCCTTGAGCTCCTCGAGGTCGGCGACCAGCAGGATCGTCTCGAGCAGCGTGTCGAGATTCAACTTCGCTTTTGCCGAGACGTCGACGAACTCCGTATCGCCTCCCCACTCCGACGGCACGAGTCCGCGCTCGACCATCTGCTGGCGCACCCGGGTGGGGTCGGCCGATTCCTTATCCACCTTGTTCACGGCCACCACGATAGGAACCTGCGCGGCCTTCGCGTGGTCGAGCGCCTCGACGGTCTGCGGCATGACGCCGTCGTCGGCCGCCACAACGAGCACCGCGATGTCTGTCACCTGGGCGCCGCGGGCTCGCATCGCGGTGAACGCCTCGTGTCCCGGTGTATCGATGAACGTGATGTCGCGGTCACCGACGTGTGCCTGGTAGGCACCGATGTGCTGCGTGATGCCGCCGAATTCGCCCGCGACCACATCGGTCTCGCGGATCGAGTCGAGGAGCTTGGTCTTGCCATGATCGACGTGGCCCATGACCGTGACCACCGGCGGTCGCGGAGCGAGCAGGGATTGATCGACCTCGTCTTCGATATCGTCGTCGGCCAGCAGCTCGTCGGAGAGCCCGACCACTTCTGGCTCCATGCCCAGATCGTTCGCGACCAACGCGATCGCTTCGTCGGACAGCGACGTCGTCGCGGTCGCCATCTCCCCCGCAAGGAAGAGGATCTTCACGATCTCGGCGGGGCCTCGCCCGACCTTCTCGGCGATCGCCTGGGGGGTCGCACCGCGGACGACGCGGAGCGTCGGAACCTCTGGCTCGGCCGGAGTTCGAGCCACCCTGGGTGGCCGGCGGCCCGCAACGGTTGCCGGCGCGGGAGCGGGCTCGACAGGCTCCGCAACGGCCTCCGAGGGCGCAGAGGGCTCGGTGAGCCCGGCCGGCGTCGACGTATCAGCCGGCGCGTGCGCGCCAGCGGACTTCGTCGGCAAGGTGACCGGCGCCTCGGTCTCCGACGTGGAGGCCGCGACCGGCTCCGTGGGTTTCGGCTTCTGCTTTCGGGGTGTGGGCGGCGGCTCCAGCACCTCTCTGCGCTTCGGCGCCTCTGTCGCCCTGCCACCGGAAGCGCGCAGGCGCGGCACCAGGTCTTCGGGCACACCGGACGAGGCGGACTTGCCCGCCACACCCATCTGCTCGAGCGTCGCCAGCAACTCTTTGCTGGAGACTCCGAGTTCCTTCGCCAGTTCGTGGACCCTCACACCGCTCCCATCCGTTCGAACCCGAGCATCAGCCTACCGACTTCATCGCTGCTCACGCCCGTCCGAAGGGCCTTGGCCAACGCCCCCCGGCTGCTTGCGGCCTCGACGCACGCGCGAGTGGCATGCAGGTAGGCCCCACGCCCCGGCGCCGATCCTGACGGATCGGGCCGAAGACCGCCCTCACCCGCGACTACACGGACGAGCGACGACTTGACCGCCCGGGCGCGGCAGCCCACACATGTGCGGACCGGTCCCGCTGTCACTGCGTTCACTCTCCCGCCTGGAGCTCCTCAGGCTCAGCCGCCGGCTCCGCTGGGGACACCTCGCGCTCGGAGGCGACGTCTGGCTCTGCGTCGGCCTCTGGCTGGGCTGTCGCAGACGCGCCGTCAGCCGGCGTCTCCTGCGCGGTCTCAGCGGCGACGGGAGTCGGAGTCGCAGCCGCGCGAGCTTCCTCCGCGACCTGCGCCTCGGATTTGATGTCGATGCGCCAGCCCGTGAGCCGCGCCGCGAGGCGGGCGTTCTGGCCCTCTTTGCCGATCGCGAGCGACAGCTGGTAGTCGGGCACGATCACCATGGCGGTGCCGGTGTCCTCATTGATGCGCACCTCTCGCACCTTGGCGGGTTGCAATGCGTTGGCCACGAACTCCGCGGTGTTGTCGGACCACGGCACCACATCGATCTTCTCGCCCCGGAGCTCGTTCACGACCATGCGAACGCGAGAGCCCTTGGGTCCGACACACGCACCGACCGGATCGACCCCCGGCTCGTTGGAGAGCACGCCGATCTTCGAGCGGTGCCCCGGCTCGCGGGCGACGGCCCTGATCTCGACGATGCCTTCCTCCACCTCGGGGACTTCCATCGCGAAGAGCGCTCGCAGCAGACCCGGGTGCGATCTGCTGACGACGATCTGCGGGCCCTTCGTGCCCTTGCGTACCTCGGTGATGTACGCCTTGAGCCGCTCGCCGTGACGGTACGGCTCGGTCGGCACCTGTTCGGCTTGCGGGAGCAAGGCCTCGACCTTGCCCAGGTCGAGCAGCGTGTAGCGGCGTTCCTGCTGTTGCACGATGCCGGTCACGACATCGCCTTCGCGGCCGGCGAATTCCTCATAGGTCATCTCGCGCTCGGCGTCACGGAGCTTCTGGAAGATCACTTGCTTCGCGGTCTGCGCGCCGATGCGCCCCTTGAAGTCGTCGGTGACCTCGACCTCTTCCTCACCCAGCACCTTCATCTCGAGGGTCGGACCGGCGCCCTCCTCCTCTGCCGGCACTTCGATCTCCTCGAGCTCTTGCTTCCACATGCGGAGATCGCCGCTCTCAGGGTCGATCTGGGCGCGGAAGCCGACGAAGTCGTCGTCGGCGGTCGGGTTCTCCTGCTTCCACCAGGTCTTGTAGGCCGAAGCCATCGCTTCGCCGAGACCCTGCAGGATCGTCTCGAAGGCGACGCCCTTCTCGCGTTCCAGTTCTCGTAGCGCGGCGATCATCTCGGCGTTCATGCGTTGCTCCTCTTGAGTTCGGCATCCCAATCGACGACGGTTCTCGCCGACGAGATTCCGGCATACTGCACTCGCAGCTCCACGCCATCGGTCTCGAGGATGCATCCCTCGTCGTCGGCGGCGATGAGCGCGCCCGTGTGGGTCCTCGACCCCTCGAGCGGCGCCTTCGTCTTCACCTTCACCTGCACACCCACGCATCGCCGGAAGTGCTCGGGCCGGCTGAGTGGTCGCTCGAGCCCTGGCGTGGAGACCCGCAAGTCGTACGCCTCGGCCTCTGCGCCCTGCTCGTCGAGGTGTTGTGCGATGCGCCTGGACAGATGCGCCAGCTCGTCGACGGTGATACCTGCGGGCCCGTCGATCATCACCTGCAGGACCGCGCGGCTTCCCTCTCGACGCCGGCTCACGTCGTAGAGATCGAAGCCCTGAGCCTCGATGACGGGCCTGAGCAGCGCTTCCATCTCCACCGCTCGGACCCCTCCTCACGAACGAGAAGGTGGGCGCGAGCCCACCTTCGAACACACTCCGTCAGCTCCTGTACTCAAGCGAGTATAGCCACGACCTGCGAGAACGGCCCGGTCGAGCCTCCCCCCGCGATCAGGGGGCGGTCGCGAGCAGATCCACGACCGCTTGCGTCGCCGCGCCGACCGCTGCGTCGGAACGTACATCCGTTGCACGCAGCTTGAGGTCGACGGTGCCGTTCCTGAGCCCGCGCTTGCCCACCGTGACCTGCACTGGATAGCCGATCAAGTCGGCGTCGGCGAACTTCACGCCTGCCCTCTCGTCGCGATCGTCGAGCACGGCTTCGACACCGTGGTCGAGCAACTCTGCGTAGATCCGCTCGGCCTCGGCGCGAACGGGCTCGTCGTCGGCGTTCGCCAAGATGACGGCGACCTGGAACGGCGCCATGTGCTTGGGCCAGACGATGCCCGCCTCGTCGTGATGCTGCTCGACGAGCGCGGCGAGGATACGCGTGATGCCGATGCCGTAGCTGCCCATCATGTAGGGCTTGTCGGAGCCGTCCTCGTCCTGGAACGTCGCCTCGAGCGGAGCTGAGTATCTGGACCAGAGCTGGTAGATGTGACCCACCACGATCGAACGACCGACCTCGAGCTCCCCTCCGTCGATCGGGCAACGGTCACCGTCTCTGATCTGGACGAGATCCTCCCAACGATCCACCCGGAAGTCACGATCGAGGTTCGCCCCGGTCACGTGTGCATCTGAGCGGTTCGCACCGGTCACCCAGTTCGCCCCCGCCTTGACCGAGTGGTCGGCGAAGATCACCACGTCATCGCCGAGGCCGTGTGGTCCCACGTATCCCTTGGCGTAACCCAGCCGCTCGAAATCGTCGTCGTCGAAGGCGCGAACGACTTTCGGGAAGTGCAGTCGTCCGAGCTTCTTCTCGCTCACCTCGCGGTCGCCCGGCACGAGCACCGCCACGGTACGTCCGTCGATGTCGAACATGATGTTCTTCAGCGTGTTCGATGCGTCGATGCCGAGTTGCGACGCGACCAGCTCGATCGTCGCCGCACCCGGTGTGTCGACCTCGACCATGGGCTCAAGCTCGGCGCCTTGAAGAGGGGCGGCCGTCTTCGGAGTCGCCGCCTCGGTGTCGGCGAGGTAATCGCCGTTGACGCATCGCACGAACAGATCCTCGCCCACGTCGGCGAGGGCCATGAACTCATGGTTGATGCCCCCGCCGATCGTGCCGGGATCCGCCTCGACGATCACGTGATCGAGTCCGATGCGGTCGAATATCCGCCGGTACGCCTCGTGCATGATCCGATAGCTCTCGACCATGCCCGCCTCGTCGCGATCGAACGAGTACGCATCCTTCATCAAGAACTCACGGCAGCGCAGCAGCCCGAATCGCGGCCGCTTCTCGTCGCGATACTTCCATTCGACCTGGAAGAGGTTGATCGGCAGGTCTCGGTAGCTCGGAAGGTCGCCGGCCACGAGCGGAGCGAAGACTTCCTCTTCGGTGGGGCCGAGCATCATCTCTCGGCCATGACGATCCTCGAGCTTGAAGACCTCGTTGCCGTAGGCCTTCCAGCGCCCGGTTGCTTTCCACGGTTCGGCCGGAAGCACGATCGGCACCCGAACCTCGATCGACCCGGCAGCTTCCATCTCCTCGCGCACGATCGCCTCGATCTTGCGCATGACACGCAGCGCGAGGGGCAGCGAAGAGTACACGCCGGCCGTCAGGCGGCGGACGAAGCCCGCTCGAAGCAGGAGCCGATGCGACGCGATCTCGGCGTCGGCAGGATCGTCACGGAGGGTTGGCACGAACAGCTTGGACAGCCGCATAGGCAGCACAGGATACCGGCACATGCCGGAGCCCCAGGAGCCTCGGGAGGGGTCTGCGGTGCGCCGATGCCGACGCGTTACGGGATGCAGGCCGCCGGGTCGATCCGGAAGCGCACGATGCGCGTGCCCCACTTCCACTGACCCGTCCTCTTGTAGTACTGGGTCGTGTAATAGAACGTGCAGCCGTCCTCGGCCACCGTCATGTCGGAGTAGTCGCCCCACCGGTTGTAGCGGGTTCTCCGCGAGGGTGCCTCCGAGCCTCGGCCGGCGAACACCTTGCGCTCGCCGAGATCGAACGTGCCCGCCGGAGCGCCCGCGGTACGGCCTGCGATCGCGATCGAGGGGAAGATCGAGCCACTCGACAGCGAGTACCCGGCCGCGATGTTGCCCCCGGCGTCCATGGCGGCGCTGCCCATCCACCGGCTCTTGGTCGTGCCGGGCGAGTAGGTGCCCTGATCCACGATCGCCCAACCGGTGCCGTCGTCGTGCAGCTCGTACCACCGAAGGCCGGACTGCCCCTTCGACGCCCGTACCGAATGCGTCACCACGAGGCGCTCGTCTCCCGGGCCGAGCTTGCGGTACTGCAGCCGATACATCAGTCGATCGTTGAGGGCATCGAGCTTGATGGGGCTCTTCCGCTGAGGGATGCACGCGAACCTGCCCACCCCGCAGATCCACGGGTTGAAGTTGGCCGTAGGCAGGAAGGTCGGACCGTCGAACGACGCGGAGTTGGTATTCCAGTCGACGGAGAACTCGAACAGCTCGAGCCGGTCGTCGGGATACCCCCACTCGTCGGCGTCGTATTGCATGAAGATGTTTGGCTGGTTCGCCGACGGGGTCGTCGCACCGTCGGCATCGCTTGGAAGCTGCCCACCCAGGTTCTGATCGATCGGGTACAGGTTCACGTAGACCTGGCCCGCCGGCAGCCCCGCGATCATCGCGTCGCGTTCGTATGCCACGGCGCCGGCCCCGCGCCATGCGAGATCGCAGACGCCGGAGCTGCATCTGAACTGGTTGTACGAGGCGAAGTACGCAGAGTTGTTCGTCGCCGGCCACACCCCGAACTTCGGGTAGTCGTTCAGCACGTTCTGATTCGGGAAGTCGAACTGATACGCGAACCACGCGCCGGTCGGGTCGCTGGTTGCCGACACCGCGATGCACTCCGCGAAGTTCGGTGCCCGGAAGTTCAGGGCGAACTGGGAGATCACCCACGCATCGGCGTACTCGTCGTATACGACCACCGGATCGCCGTCGTCGCGCTGCGCGCACAACTTCTGCGTGGGGTCGGTCTCGTCGAACAGCGACGACATGAAGACCGGTCTTTGGACCCGGGCGCCTGTGTCGGCGTCGTAGATCGCGAACACGACGTTCACCATCTGCAGATAGAACCCGCCCCCGACGTCTCCGTTCGTGTCGGGAGGCACGACCGTGAATGGGTTGGCTGCGGCGCCGAGCCCCGCCACGTTCAGATCGGGCGCGGTGATCCTGCCGGCCGAGCCTCGATCGATCTGCAGGGCCTCGTCGTCCATGTCGAACGTCGTCGCCGCGGATCGCAGGGCTGGGCGAGCTTCCTCGGCGGCGCGCTCTCGCTGCGCCTCGAGACCCAGCTCCCTCTTCACCCACGGAACCCTGGTGGGAGGCACCGAGCGCAGCGCCGCGAGGGACTCCGTGACATATGGCCTCGCGACCGCGCCGCTCACCGGTTCGACCGGCGCTCCGCCGCCTGCGGACGCGGAGCCGGACGAGCTGGCGCCGTTGGCCCCGAGCGCGCGGATCGGCCGGCTGCTCTGATCCGACGGGGCTCTTGTCGCGACGGCGACGGCCCACACGATCATCCCGAGCGCCATCACCGTCGCGACAGCCCCGATGAGCCTTCTTCCGTTCACGAGATCCTCCAGACTCGCGGCCATCGGGCGTGGCGCGCAGGCGCCAACGATACAGGCGACCGATGACCGCCAGGCGCAACCAAACCGGGAAACACTGCCCCCGGAAACCGGCGAACCCTGGCCTCGTCCCGTTGACGGCCCCCCAGCCGGCCGTCACAATCACGGCCATGTCGACCCGCGCCGTCCGCCGGTCTTGGCCTTCGGGCTCACAGATCCCGGCACCCACGCGCGTCTGACGAACCGTCGCTCGCTCCACCAGACACCGCGACCCCGGGAGAGCCCCCGGGGTCGTTCGTTTCATATGAGGAGGTGCACCGTGCGGCTCCGGATCCGGCCCGATCGCGAGACCTTCGATTCACTCGCTTCGAGCTGGCGGCTGGTGCCAGTCTGGGCGGAGTTGCTGAGTGACGTCAGCACTCCGGTCGGGCTGTTCCCGACGCTCGCCGGCGACGGGCAGGGACTGGTGTTGGAGTCCGTCGAACGCTCGGAGCGCTGGGGGCGCTATTCGTTCGTGGCCGGCGACCCGGCCGCCGTCGTCGTCGGCGATCGCGATGGTCTGCACGTCTCCCGCATCGCACGATCGTTGGCGATCTCCTCGGCCGAGGGAACAGCCCCCCGTCAGGCGTTGATCGAGATCGCTCGATCTCTCGAGGCCCCTCGGCTGCCCGATCTTCCCGCACTGACGGGCGGCCTGATGGGGTACGTGGCCTACGAGGCAGCAGAGCTCCTCGACGATCACCCGGTCCCCGACCCTGGTTCTGCCCCAGTGCCGCCGATCGCATTGCTCGTCGTCGACCGAGCGATCGTCTTCGACCATTGGAGGCAGCGCCTGCTGCTGGTCGCTCACGTTCCCGCAGGGGGCTACGAGGCCGGCGTCGCGGCGGTGAACGAGCTGGCCGAACGCGTGCAGGGAGCGACACGGCCCGAGCTCGCCCCAGTGCCGGCTGCCACCGGCGACGTCGTCGGCGAGTCGAACATGTCGGATGCGCGATACCGGGAGATCGTGGTCTCGTTCAAGGAGCACATCCTCGCCGGCGACATCTTCCAAGGGGTGGCATCGCGGCGCGTCACGTTCCCCGCACCCGATGGTGGATACGCGATCTACAGGCGCCTGCGCGTCGCGAACCCGGCGCCGTACATGTTCTTCCTGCGCTTGATGGGCATCGAGCTCGCTGGCTCCTCGCCGGAGCCGCTCGTTCGGGTCGAACGGGGTCGTGTCTCCACACGGCCGATAGCGGGCACGCGGCCCCGCGGCGAGACCGAGGTTCGCGACCGCCTGCTCGAGCACGAGCTGCTCGCCGACCCGAAGGAGCAAGCCGAGCACGCCATGCTGGTCGATCTCGCCCGCAACGATCTCGGAAGGGTGTGCGTGGCGGGAAGCGTCACCCCGACCCAGCTGATGGAGGTCGAGCGCTTCACGAAGGTCATGCACATCGTCTCGACCGTCGAAGGAGACCTGCGCGACGACATGCACCCATTCGACGCGCTCGCGGTCACGTTCCCGGCCGGCACGTTGAGCGGAGCCCCGAAGCGCCGGGCGATGGAATTGATCGCCTCGCACGAGCCGGATGCGAGGGGGCCCTACGGCGGCGCGGTGGGCTACTGCACGTTCCAGGGTGATCTCGACTTCTGCATCACGATCCGGACGGCGGTCGTGAAAGAGGGCAGCGCACACGTGCAGTCGGGCGCCGGGGTCGTCGCGGACTCCGACCCTCAGACGGAACTCGACGAGACCAAGGCGAAGGCGTCGGCGCTGTTGCCGGCGGTGGCGCCGGCGAGCTCGGGTAGCCTCGGCCCAGAGGAGAGGGCTACATGATCCTGATCATCGATCATTACGATTCGTTCACCTACAACCTGGTGCAGCTCATCGAGAGCCTCGGCTACGACACCGAGGTCGTGAAGAGCGACGCCGAGCCCGCCGATGCGTTGGTCGCGAGGAGCCCCGATGCGGTGGTGCTTTCACCGGGACCCGGCCGGCCCGAGACGGCCGGTTGCTTCACCGAGTTGCTCGATGTGTTGCCGAAAGAAACGCCGGTGCTCGGCGTCTGCTTGGGGCACCAGGCGATCGGCCTCGAGTACGGGGGAAGGGTCGAGCGCACCCAGCCCGTGCACGGAAAAGCCTCATCGATCCGTCACGACGGCGCCGGCATCTTCGAGGATGTGCCGGATCCGTTCGAGGCAGGCCGATATCACTCGCTCATCGTCGAACACGACGACCTGCCCGCTGAGCTGATCATGACGGCGTGGACCGACGACGACCTCGTCATGGCCACCCGCCACCGCGAGCTGCCACGGTTCGGCGTGCAGTTCCACCCCGAGAGCATCTTGACCCCACAGGGACCGACGATCGTCCGCAACTTCCTTACGCTCACACGCTGAACCCTGCGCCCGTATCAGGCGCGGGGTGGCGGACAACTCGGCCCGTACGCGAACTCCGCGCTCGCGTTCGAGACCCGGCATCCCAGCGTGTCGACGGCCACGAAAGCCCCGGCCGGCACCCGCTTCAGCTGATCCAGCAGGCCATTCGTCCACCCGTCGTCGATCGTGCCCTGGAAGTACCAGTCGCTCCCGTTGTCGGCCACGATCAGGCCGTATCGCTGCATCGCCACCAGCACGACCTTCGCCTTCCGCGTGAAGCCCGAGATATCGAACCCAGCCTTCAGCCGGAAGCGGGCGCCCATCGGTGGACACCGTCGGTCCCTCACGCCGGCGTCGTGGCGAGCTGGCCAGACATGACGCTCGAATGTGCATGCGACCGTGAACCTGATCGCGTGGTCGATCTCACCCGCCTGCACCTCGTCGAGGCGCACCAGCCCCGGCAGGATGGGCAGCCCCGCCGCGTCGGCGCTCGTCCAACCTGCAGGCCGCAGGTCGTTCGAACCGAGATCGAAGATCGCGCCGCTTCCGGCCGTCGGGTCGCCGTCGTTCCACCGCGCGGCGAACAATTCGTAGAGCGTGCAGGTGCCGCTGTCGACCATGATCGCGTGGCGGTCCGATCCTCGCTCGATCGTGATGTCGGGCCCGAACGGGTACGGACCACCATCGCTCTCGCTGGCGTACGTGAACTCGATCGACACATCGGAGTGCGACGGGTGGACCACGTCGAACGGGATGCCGTACGAGGGCGGCCCGAAGTCGGGGTGCAGCTGGCTCGACCCGGCATGTGCGCTGCGCTTCCATCTCTCGCTCTTCGGATGCTTCGCCAGCCCGGAGATGTCCATGTGCCACACGTTGTCGGCAGGGAACGTCTGGCAGCTGGTGCCCGGCAACGGCTCACCCCGGGCCGGGCCACCCGAAACCGGCACGACGACCGCGCCCGCGACGATCATGCTGGTCGCCACGACCGACACCCAGGATCTGCTCATCGCAGATGTATCGGCGGGACGGGTGTGACAGGTTGAGGTGCGATCCGAAGCCTAGTCTGACGCGGACTCGTTGACCCCCTCCCCCGATGCGACCTTGCCCGCCGCAACCGCGCGCGCCTCGATCAGCAGCGCCTCGACGAGCTCACGCTCGGGGACCTTCGCCACGACTTCGCCCTGGCGGATGATGAACCCAAGCCCATTGCCGCTCGCGATACCCACGTCTGCCTCACGCGCCTCACCAGGACCGTTGACGACGCAGCCCATCACCGCGACCCGCATCGGCACCGTGAACCTCTCGTTCTCGATCGCGGCATTGACCTTCTGCGTCAGCTCGAGCACGTTCACCTCGGCGCGGCCGCACGACGGACAGGCGACGAGATCGAGGCCGCGCGTACGAAGCCCGAGCGACTGCAGGATCGATGTGGCGACCTTGACCTCTTCGACCGGATCGTCGGTGAGGGAGACACGGATCGTGTCTCCGATGCCTTCGGCGAGCAGCGTGCCGATGCCGACGGCGCTCTTCACACCGCCCATCGGCATCGGGCCGGCCTCGGTGACACCCAGGTGGAGGGGATAGTCGCAGGTGGCCGCGAGCAGTCGGTAGCTCTCGATCATCACGAGCGGGTTCGAGTGCTTCACCGAGATCTTGATGTCGAAGAAGTCCTCGTCCTCGAGGATGCGTGCCTCGTAGAGCGCGCTCTCGACGAGGGCCTCGGGCGTCGGCGAGCCGTGCTTGGCGAGCACATCCTTCTGGAGTGAGCCGGCGTTCACGCCGATGCGGATCGGCACCCCTCGCGCTTTGGCTTCGCGAGCGATCAGCCGCACCTTGTCGTCGTACTTGATGTTGCCGGGGTTGATGCGCAGGCCCTGGATGCCGGCCTCGAGCGCGGCCATGGCGTACTTCCACTGGAAGTGGATGTCGGCCACGACCGGCACGGTCGACTTGGCCGCGATCGCGACGAGCGCCTCGGCATCCTCTCGATGTGGCACAGCGACGCGCACGATATCGACGCCCGTCGCAACGAGCGAGGCGATCTGCTGCAGCGTCGCGTTGATGTCGGCAGTCTTCGTCGTGGTCATCGACTGGATCGAGACCGCCGCGTCGCCGCCGATCGCGACGCCGCCCAGGTCGATCTGCCGGCTCTTCCTACGTTCGATGCCCACCGCTCCCCAGTCTCTCAGCTCGCCGGTGACCGATCAGGCGCCGAACACATGGAAGATGATCGAGCGGTCCTTGGGCTCGTCCATCTCGAAGAAGATCAGACGCTGCCACGTTCCGAAACCGGGGTCGCCCGCGACAACGGGGATCGAATGCGACGTGGCCGACAACAACATTGCCTTCACATGCGCGTGCCCGTTCTCGCGTTCATCGGGGTGCATGTTCTGCGTCCGAACCTCGAAGTCGTCGTGCTGGTAGTAGATGCCTTCATGCGGCACCAGACCGGTGACATGCCTCCGGAAGTCGGCCATCGCGCCGTCTTCCCACTCGTTGATCAGTAGCGCGCACGTCGTATGAGCGCAGAAGACGATCGCGGCGCCGTCGACGACCCCCGAGTCCTTGATCGCACGTCGCAGATCGTCGGTGAGATCGAGGAACGCGTAGCGCTCGGGCGCGTTGACGGTAACGGTCGAGGTGGTGGAGATCACTGATCCCTCCTGGTCGTGGCCGCGGGCGCGACCGGGCCTGAGACCGGCCGCGAAACCGGCAGATCGAAGGTGAAGACGCTGCCGTGCCCGGGCGCACTCTCGGCACGGATGGAGCCGCCGTGCGCCTCGACCACGGAGCGTGCGATCGCGAGGCCGATGCCGGTGCCGCCGTCTTCCCTGGCTCGTGCGGGGTCGACCCGGTAGAAGCGCTCGAACAGTCGTGGCAGCGCGTCGGCGGGGATGCCGACCCCCGTGTCCGCGACGCTCACTTCAACCGATCCGTTGTGGCGATGTGCTTCGATGCGTACCTCGCCACCCTCGGGCGTGAACCGCACCGCGTTGTCGACGAGGTTGAAGATGACTTGGTGCACGCGTTCAGAGTCGGCCTCGATGGTGGGAAGGTCATCGGAGAGGTCGCTCACCACCTCGACCTCTCGATCGGCGCAGGCGACCTCGATCTCGGACATGACCAGGGCGACCAGCGGTGCGAGCGAGACCGGCTCTCGGCGCAGGGGCACCTCTCCCGACTCCAGCCTCGACAGATCGAGGAGCTGTTCGACCAGCCGACCGAGCCGCTCCGACTGGGCGAGCATGATCTCGAGGGTCTGGCTGTTGGGCTGCTCCACCCCGTCGAGCAGGTTCTCGAGGTGCGCTCGGATCGCGGTGATCGGCGTCTTGAGCTCGTGCGAGACGTTCGCGACCAGGTCTCGCCGGGAGGCCTCGAGGTTCTCCAGCTCCCGGCTCATGCGGTTGAAGGCGGTGGCGAGCTGTCCGACCTCGTCGCGCGTGCTGGTGAGCACGCGGGTGGAGTAGTCGCCGGTTTCCATTCGCCGCGAGGCTTCGGCCATGTCACGGAGCGGCTGCGTCATGCCGCGAGCCAGCCAGCGTGCCAAGACCAGCGCGATCACCGCAGCGATCGCGCCAGCGAGCAGGAACTGCCACCACACGCTCTGCAGGAATCCGAGCGTGGCGGAGAAGCGGCCCAGGGAACCGCGTGTCGGCGACGGATAGAGAACGATCAAGCTGCCGCCGTCGTCGGTGGGGATCGACGCCCACACGGTCTTACCCGCGATCACGCCCCAACGGGGCACCCGCCCAGGGGTGTCGGGCGGCAGCACACCCAGGTTCACACCTTGGACGGTGATCTCGCCGGTCACGCTTCGACGCACCACCATGGTGTCGAGCGGAGGCTCGGCCACCTCGCCGCTCGCGATCTGCCTCGCCAGCGCCAGGGCTTCGATCGCCTCGGAGTCACGCGGCGAGTCGCGGAGCGCGAAGCCGATCAGAGCGTACGAGATCGCGATCGTGATCGCGACCGCGATGACGATCGTCGCCCCCAGCTTGCCCCTGATGGTGGGCAGCCGCTCGAGTGGCCGGGAGCTCACGACCGTTCCTGGAACGCGTACCCGACGCCGTGGACCGTACGGATGAAGCGGGGCTCATTCCCGTCCTCACCGAGCTTGCGGCGGATGCGCGCCACGTGTGAGTCGACCACCCTTCCACCGGCGAAATCACGGTATCCCCAGACTCGATCCATGAGCTGATCGCGGGAGAGGACCACTCCCGGATCGCGAGCCAGCGACAGCAGGATCTCGAACTCGAGTGGCGTCAGGCCGACATCGTCGCCGTCGACCGTGACGCGGCGGCGGTTGGGATCCATCACGAGGCCGTTGTGCTCGATCGGTCCGGCGTCTCTGTGCTCACTCATGCGCTCGATGCGCCGCAGGATCGCCTTCACCCTTGCGGTCAACTCACGCAGGCTGAAGGGCTTGGTCAGGTAGTCGTCGGCCCCGACCGCGAATCCGGCGACCTTGTCGGCTTCCTCTGTCTTCGCGGTGAGCATGAGCACGGGCGTCCAGCCGTCGCGTTGGATCTGTTTGCAGACCTCGAGGCCGTCCATGCCCGGAAGCATCAGATCGAGCACCACGAGGTCGGGGCGCTCATCGGCGTGCCGTGCGATCGCTTCAGGACCGTCGAGGGCGACGAGCACTCGGTAACCCTCGGACTCGAGGCGCGCCCGGACGGCTTCGGCGATGGCTTCCTCGTCGTCGACGACGAGCACGGTCTGTTGAGTCACCGGGCCATCGTAGCCCCGGGGTGTGCCGGTGAGCCTTGCGGACGTGTTGAGAAATCGTGGTGCCCGTTCGCGTGCAACGCATCCGCGAGCATCCGGCTCCTACGGGAGGACGATCGGCTTCGTCACGTCGAGCACGATCGTCGCGCCGACGAACAGCACGAAGAAGGCCATGACGGCCGCAGAGATCGGGATCAGCGTGCGCATGTCGACCGCCTTTCCCCGGACCTTCTCGATCAGCAGGGTCGCGAGGTGTCCGCCGTCGAACGGGGGCAACGGCACCAGGTTGATCAGTCCGATGAAGACGGTGACGAATCCGAAGAGCTGGAGAAGGATCTCGACCGCACCCGACTCGCCGCTGATGACGCCGATCTGTTGACTGATCCCGACTACGCTGGTCGCATCGTCGGGCCGACGTTCATCGTCGCTGAACAGCAATCCGAACACCCGACCGACGCCGCTCGGTCCGAACACCCGAGCGACCTGATGCCGCGTCTCCTCGACCGAGAGTCCGACGTAGCGGACGCCTCCGACCAAGGCCGGACCGATCGCGAGGGGCTCGGGGTCGGGTGGCGCCACGATCACGCCCATGCGTCCGCGCGTCTCGCCCTCGACGTCGGCGAGCTCGGGCACCACCGACAAGGTGACGCGGTCACCCTCACGGTCCACCACGATCTCGATCGGTTCGCCGGGGTGGTCCTCGGCCTGTGCGGTCACGATCTCGCTGAGTTGCTCAGACGTTGGTTGGTCGACACCGTCGAGCTGCAGGATGCGATCGCCCGCCAACAGGCCCGCGGCTGCCGCGGGAGATCTGTCACCGTTCATCGTGAGCTCGACATCGTCGATCACGATCGGGGTGACGGGAGCGGTGCGCGGGTCGCCGAAGATCGCCAGCCACACCGCGAAGATCACCGCGGCGACCACGAAGTGGGTGGCCGGCCCGGCCACGATCGTGATCGCGCGCTGCCAGATCGGCTTCGAGCCGTACAACCTCGGCGTGTCCTCGGGCGGGTTCTCCTCGAAGGGGTTCATACCGGCGATCTTCACGTAGCCGCCGATGAAGATCGGCTTCACGCCGTACTCGAGCTCACCCTTGCGTCTCGACCAGATCTTCCACGGCCCGAATCCGACGAAGTACTCCGTCACCTTCATGCCGAACTTCCGCGCGCTGAAGAAGTGGCCCAGCTCGTGGATCGCGATGATCACGGTGAGGAAGGGCAGGAAGATGAGGGCGCCGACGAGCAGATCCATGAGGGGGAAGGACTACCGCTCCTCGACGATCTCGGCGGCTCGCTGGCGCGCCCAAGCATCGGCGCGCTCGATGCTGACGATCGAGACCACCGAGGCGGGCTCGTGCTCGTCGACGACCGTCTGCACCAGCTCGACGATGCGGGTGAGCGCGATCTTGCCCTCGAGGAAGGACATGACCGCGACCTCGTTGGCCGCGTTCATCACCGCCGGGAAGGTCGAGCCCAACCCGCCGACACGGTATGCGAGATCGACCGCAGGGAAGGCCTCCCGGTCGACCGGTTCGAAGGTGAGTGGACGCTCGGTGAGCGGCACGGGCTCGACGCCGGTCGGCAGCCGTTCTGGCCAGGCGAGCGCGAGCTGGATCGGCAGGCGCATGTCGGGGGTCGCCATCTCGGCTCGAAGGCTCCCGTCTCGGAACTCGGCCATCGCGTGCACGATGCCCTCGGGGTGGATCAGCACATGGATCGCGGAGAACTCGAGGTCGAACAGGTAGTGCGCCTCGATCACCTCGAGACCCTTGTTCATGAGGGTCGCCGAGTCGATCGTGATCTTCGGCCCCATCGACCACACCGGGTGCTGCAGGGCTTCCTTGACGCTTGCCCGGGAGAGCTCGTTGCGGGTCCAGCCGCGGAACGGTCCGCCCGAGCCGGTGAGCACGACCCGCTTGATGTCCTCACGCCGCTCGCCCCGCATCGCCATGGCGAGCGCGGCATGCTCGGAGTCGACCGGGAGCAATCGCTCGGGCTCACCCTTGATGAGGTCGGTGACGAGCTCCCCTCCGACCACCAGACTCTCCTTGTTGGCCAGCGCCAGCGTCTTGCCCGACTGCAGCACCGCGAGCGTGGGAGCGAGCCCCGCGGAGCCCACCAAGGCGTTCAACACCATGTCGGCCTCGGTCTCGTCGGCCAGTCGCTCGGCGGCGTCGGGCCCTTCGATGATCTCGACCCCCGGCACGACTCCGATCTTCTGCTTCACGTCGCCGGCTGCGGTCTCGTCGGCGATCGCAACGACCGGTGGCAGGAACTCTCTGATCTGGCCTGCCAGCAGCTCGAGGTTCGCACCGCCCGCGGACAAGCCGACGACCTTGAATCGGTCTGGGTGATGACGCACCACGTCGAGCGCCTGCGTGCCGACCGACCCCGTGGAACCGAGGATCGTCACCGACTTCATGCGTTCAAGCCTACCCCGAGCCCGGCGGAACGCTCGGAACGACGGGCCGGCAGGTTCTGCGGTCGGTCAGACGACGATGATGCGATAGAGGAAGAATGCAGCAGGCGCGACGAACAGCACCGAGTCGATGCGGTCGAGCACCCCTCCATGGCCCGGCAAGATGCTGCCCATGTCCTTGATGCCCATGTCACGCTTGACGAGCGACTCTGCGAGGTCGCCGAACGTCGCCGCCGCAGCAACCACGAGCCCGAGCAATAGGGCCTCGATGCGCTGGGATTCGAACGGATCGACGAACGAGGTCACGATCGTGACCGCCACAACCACCGTGACGAGAGAACCGATGATGACTCCCTCGACCGACTTCTTGGGGCTCACCGTGGGTGCGAGCGGCCGCTCGAAGAACTGCCCACCCCACACCGACCCCGACAGGAAGGCCGCGGTGTCGTAGACGAAGGTCAGACCGATCACGCTGAGCACGAGCGACGTGCCACTCTCACCCTCGAGCAGTACAAGCAGGTAGCTTCCGAGCAACGGGACCCAGGACATGTTCAGCACGGTGAGCCCGATGTTGGCCGCGACGTCTTTGCGGGTCGTCGACGGACCCGACATGAACCACAGGAATGTGGCGGCGACACCGAGCGCGAACATCGCGAGGACCGCGCTCTCGCCACGGAAGTACCCTGCGGCGAGCATCAGGGCTCCGGCGATCAGGCCCACGGCGGTCGCCGGCTGACGATGGTGCTTCACCATGACGCCGAAGAGCTCACCCTGGGCCAAGAGCACGATCGCGGCGGCGAGCAGCCCGAAGAGCCAGTCGCCGATCAGCAGCGCGGCGAGCGCCGCGATCGCCAGGATGCCGCCGGTGAGGAACGCGGCGGGCACATCACGCTCGTCGGGCGCCGGGCCGCGGCGGTCGACCTCGAGCGCTCCGGGTTCCTGCCAGCTCGGCCCTCCCAGCCCTTCGGCCCCGACGACGACTGCTTCGTGCTCGGGTTCTGGTTCGGACAGATCCGACAAGATGTCCTGCTCGGTCTCATCGGGACCGAGCTCACCGAGCATGGTGCTGCCGGCGCCCTGGGTGATCGCCGACCCGTCATCCCACCCGACCGAACCACCGACCACGGCCGGCTCGGACTCGTCGCCAGTGGCTTCATCGCCAACCGATGGCGGCAGGAAGCCCGCGTCATCGCCAGCCCCCTCCGGAGACTCCACGTCGCCCATCAGCTCGTCGATCGTGGCGATCGGGGCGGTCTCTGTTCCGAGGTCGTCGTCACCGACCAAGGTCGGTTCCGCGTACTCAGCGTCGTTGCCATCGTCGGCCACGCTCTCCCACCCCGATCCGCTCTCGGTCTCGTGCTCGTCGCCGGCGGCGGCGGCCGCGAACAGGTCTTCCTGCCCTGGCGTGGGCTCGATGGGCCCGCCGATGTCGTCGTCGGGGTCATCGTCGTCGGATGCATCACCGACCTCGACGACCTCGCCTGACTCCGCCTCTGCATCGGCGTCGTCGTCGATACCGATGCCCTCGATCGTCTCCAGCACCGTGGTGTCGTACCAGTCTTCGTCCTCGAGGGTTTCGTCGTCGAGCTCGTCCCCGCTCGTGGCCTCGACGGCTGGTTCGCTGGAAGGCGTCGGCGCCGGCTCGTTGGCCTTCACGGACACGTGCTCCTCACTCGGGGTCTCGAGTGCGCCCGCCGAGGCCGGCTCGCCGAACTCCACGTCCTTGATGGGCGCGAAGAACTTGTCGAGGTCCTCGAACAGGTCGTCTCCGTCGCGCTTGTCGCCCGCCACTAGACCTCCATGAGCTCCTGCTCCTTGTGACCCTGGATCTCGTCGATCACGGCCACCTGCCGATCGGTCAGCTTCTGGAGCTCCTTCTCCCCTCGCACCAGGTCATCTTGGGAGATGCCGCCCTCTCGCTCAAGCTTCTCCATGTTTTCCTTCGCGTGACGCCGGACGTTGCGAATCGCCACCCTGCCCTCCTCGGCTCGCGTATGGACTTGCTTCACGAGCGTCTTTCGGCGGTCCTCGGTGAGCGGAGGGAAGGCCAATCGGATCACCTGTCCGTCGTTCGAGGGGGTGATGCCGAGGTCGCTCGACTGGATCGCCTTCTCGATCGCCCCGATCGCGGTCCTGTCGAACGGCTGCACGACGAGCAGTCGAGGCTCGGGCACGTTGATCGACGCCAGCTGGTTGAGCGGCACCGGGGTTCCGTAGTACTCCACGGTCACCCGGTTGAGCACCGCGGGGGTGGCACGGCCGGTACGGATGGCCGAGAGCTCGTCCTTGAGGTGCGCCACCGCTTGCTCCATCTTGTGGTCCGCGTCCTTGAGGCTGGAATCGATCGTCACTCGGACTCCTTCAATGCACGAGGGTGCCGATCGGCTCCCCGTTGACTACTCGACTGATGTTCCCCTCCTGGCGCAGGTTGAAGACGATGATCGGCAGCTTGTTCTCCATGCACAACGAGATCGCGGTGGCGTCCATCACCTGGTAGCCCTCCTTCAAGACCTCGACATACTCGATCTCGTCGAACCGCTCGGCCGCCGCATCGAGCACCGGGTCGGCGTTGTACACACCGTCGACCTTCGTGCCCTTGAGCAACGCGTCGGCACCGATCTCGAGCGCGCGCTGCGCCGCGCACGTGTCGGTGGAGAAGTACGGCACCCCCAGGCCGGCCGCGAAGATCACCACCCTTCCCTTCTCGAGGTGACGGCGGGCTCGCAACGGCGTGAACGGCTCGGCGAGCTGCGTCATCGAGATGGCGGTCTGCACCCGAGTCGTGACATGGATCTTCTCGAGCGCGTCCTGCAACGCGAGGGCGTTCATCACAGTGGCGAGCATGCCCATGTAGTCGGCGCGATTGCGATCGATACCCGGCGCTTGGCGGCCCCGCCAGATGTTGCCGCCGCCCACGACGACCGCGGTCTGCACGCCGATGTCCACCACCTCGGCGAGCTGACGAGCGACCAAGGCCGTCGCGTCGGTGTTGATCCCGGACTCGGCGCCCGCTGGGGCGAAGGCCTCACCGGAGAGCTTCAGTAGCACACGCCCGTAGTGGGCCCGCGGTGTGCTCCCCTTTTCAGCCATCTACCCCTACCTTCTGCCTGTCGCGCGGTTGCGCTCGTTGACCTTACGACTCGTCGGTGCCCGACGCGTCTTCCTGGGCACCCTCACCCAGCTTGAACCGGGTGAAGCGCCGAACGGCGATGCGTTCGCCGACCTTCGCCGACGTCTCGTCGAGGAGCTGCTGCACGGTCTTCGAGTCGTCCTTCACGTATGGCTGTTCGAGCAGCACGATGTCCTTCATGTAGGCGTTGAGCTTGCCCTCGACGATCGTGTCGACGATGTTGTCGGGTTTGCCCGATTCCTTGGCCTGGACCTCGGCGATGTGGCGCTCCTGGTCGAGCTCCGCTTGCGGCACCTCCTCCCGGGCGAGGAACCTCGGCGCGGACGGGCTCGCGATGTGCAGGGCGATGTCTTTCACGAGCCGCTTGAAATCGTCGGTCTTGGCGACGAAGTCGGTCTCGCAGTTGACCTCGACGAGCACGCCGACGGTGTTGTTGAAATGCACGTAGGCGTCGATGAGCCCTTGGTTGGCCGAACGACCCGCGCGTTTGGCCACCGACGCGAGCCCTTTCTCGCGCAAGAGCTCGACCGCCCGGTCGAAGTCGCCTTCGGACTCGATCAGCGCCTTCTTGCAATCCATCATGCCGGCGCCGGTGGCGTCGCGGAGCTGTTTGACCTCGGCTGCGGTCGGGGAAGCGCTCATGCTCCCTCCTCCGCGTTCGCCGGTGCTCCCGCGGCTGCCACGACCGCATCGACGACGACCGGTTCTGCCGCTCCGTCGTTCGCGCCTTCGGTGGGCTCGGCTGCATCGGGCACCTCGGGCGCATCTGGGGAGTCGGGCTCGAAGACGGTGCTCGCAGCGATAGCGGCGGCGTCCTCGGCCGAGGGGGTCTCGGATTCCTCGACCCGAGCGGGAGCTGCCGTCGACTTGGGGCCGGAAGATGGGGTCGGTCTCGCAGGTTGCTCGGCGGCCGCAGGTTCATCCTTGGCCATGCCGTAACCCTCGGCGAGGGCATCGGCGACCACGCGGGCCACGAGGCTCACGGCCCGGATCGCGTCGTCGTTGCCGGGGATCGGGAAATCGACCTCGTCGGGGTCGCAGTTCGTGTCGACGATCGCGATCACCGGGATGCCCAGCTTCCTCGCCTCGTTGACGGCGATGTGCTCCTTCTTCGTATCGATCACGAAGACCGCGTCGGGGAGTCGCTCGAGGTCCTGGATGCCGCCGAGGTTGCGCGTGAGCTTGTCGCGCTCGTGACGCAGGCGGATCGCTTCCTTCTTGGGCAGGTAGTCGAGCGCGCCGGTGCGTTCCATCTCGTGCAGCTCGCGCAGGCGGAGCAGGCGCTTGGAGATGGTCGTGAAGTTCGTGAGCATGCCGCCGAGCCAGCGGTTGTTCACGAACGGCATGCCGATGCGCGTGGCGTGCTCTTGCACGACTTCCTGGGCCTGCTTCTTCGTGCCGATGAACAGCACGATGCCGCGGCGACGGCCGAGGCCCTGCACGAACTCGTGGGTCTCCTCGAGGCCCGCGAGGGACTTCTCGAGGTCGATGATGTAGATGCCGGAACGCTCCCCGTACAGGAATCGCTGCATCTTCGGGTTCCACCGTCGAGTCTGGTGGCCGAAGTGCACGCCTGCCTCGAGGAGCTCCCGCCTGGTGACGACAGGCACGAAGCCCTCCTTCTCGGTTGTTGTCCTCCGCCCGGATCGTTCCGTCACCGGCCCGCTCGTGATGCGGCGGGACCCCGGCGATGCGGTCCCCAGGCGTGTGAGCTCGGCGCTCGGCGCCGGCCCGGGGAGTCTAGCAGCGCGCGCTGGGCTCAGCGGCGCGTGCGCGGCCGTCCGGGTGCGACCTCGGAGACATCATGAGCGACGGACAGGTATCGGAACGCCACGATCGCCTGCATGACGACATGCAACAGGTTCAAGACGAGCACGATCACCCAGGCGATCACACCAGGATTGACTCCCAACTCGGACCCGGGCTTTCCGGGCACCACCAGCAGAGCGATCGAGGCCACCACGTAGATCGCGGCGAGCGTGAGGTTCCCGGAGCCGGGCATGCGAGCCGCTCGGACCGATCGACCCATGGAATCGGGCATCCGGCGACCCTCGTCGGCCGCGATCACCGGCGCGAAGCTCAGCAGGTAGACGCCGCCGACGAGGGCTCCCATCTGGATCAGGAGCGCGAACGCAGGGCCGAGCAGCGGTCCGAGAAGGCTCGCCAGGGTGAGCAGACCGACTCCTGCGACGTTCACCGCCAGCGTCACGGCGAGCGTGCGAAGCGCCCGCACCAGGGTCCAACGGCCCAGCGGTGACCCGCGGAGCACTTCGACGATGGTCGCGACGAGCAACGCTTGGGCCACGGCGCGGACCGCCACGAACCCGAGGATCGCGAAGAACCCTCCACGCAAGCCGAACAGGGCAGTGGACAGGGTGGCGTCGAAGCTCGTGCCCACCGGAGGCAACGCGAAGGCAGTGACGTACAGGGCGAAAGGCCCCTCGTAGCCAAGGGCCAGGGCGCCGAGCCATTCGACCGCGACGAATGCCATGGCTGCGATCACGAGCACGGGGGTGCCCGATACGGTCGCGACTCCGCGAGCGAGCGACGTGCGTATCGAGGGCATCGGCGTTGTGCCCGGCACGCGCGGGGAGAAGATCGAGTCGAGGATGCCTTTCCTCGCCGGACGTTCGGCGACCGGCACGGATCGCGAGACAGCCCGTTGGGCCACGGCGCGGTCGTCGGGCCGCGAGCTCTTCCTCTTGTTCTTGTTCGTCACGGAGACGGCTCCTCGTCTTCCCACGGATCACGTATCGACCCGGGATCGGGGCCGGCCGTCTCGTCATGCGGATCGCCCCCGAACGCCGGAACCATGCGGGACGCCAGGAAGCGACCGAGCAGGAGCACCACCGCGAGCACCACGAGAGCACCCCCGGCCATCGCGGCGAGCATGGGTGCGAGAGCAAGCGTCGTCGGCGACGCCTCGCGAACCAACGCCGCGTCAGGATCGTGCTCATACGCCTCGAAGCCGGCGCGCGCTCCTCCACGCACCCCGATCAGCACCCCGCCGGCCGGCGCAAGCGAGCGAAGCGACGATCCGTCGTCGGGCAGGCGCCAGACGATCTCTCCGGCCTCGACGTCGATCGCGCCGATCGCGCCCTCCAGGGTCGGCACGAGCAGGAACGATCCCACCAGCGTGGGCATGCTGCGGAACGCGGTCGCGTTCATGGCGAAGTCCCAGATCTCCTCGCCCGTCGTCGCGTCGAGGGCCCGCGTGTGCCCGATCAGGTCTGTCACGAACACCCTGCCCGAGGCGGCGAGCGGAGGCGAAACGACGTCGAATGCTGCGTTCAGGCGCCGGGCCCAGCGCTGTGTGCCATCGGCGGGATCGATCGCCACGATCGACGTCTCGGAGAGCCCGGTGAAGATGGCGAAGACCTGGTCATCGTCGACCGACACCGCAGAGACGACGGCCGAAGGCGCGACGGGCTCGTGCCTCCATCGTTCCTCGCCCGAGGCTGCGTCGAGCGCCACGACCACTGGTTGCGTGTCTCGGTCGCCCTGCAAGCTCACGAAGACGAGCCCGTCGGAGGCGGCGAGGGACGTGAGCAACGACGCGTTGAGTTGCTGCTCCCAAGCAACGGCGCCTTCGGCGAGGTCGACGGCGGTGACGGTGCCGTCGTTGCCGCCGACGAACGCCAGGCCACCGTCGATCGTGACCCCCGTGCGGCTGACTGCGTCGAGCTGCACCGGAGGCCAGAGCGCTTCCTGGGTGTCGAGGTCGAACGCCGCCATGTGGGAGTCGACCTGCTCATCGGCACCACCGATCTCGGCGCCCGAAGGGCTTGGGCTCGCTGCTGATCCGGCCACCGTGGTGGGACTCGCGGCCGGCGGGCCGTCTCCCCAGCCCTCGGTGTACACGATCAGGGTGCCCTGGCTCGTGGAGACCGCTGCGGGGGCAACCGGAGGCCCGAGGTCGCGGTCGACCGACCACGCCTGCTCACCCGAGACGATGTCGACACCCACGATCTGCTCCGGACCCGTGGCGACCGCGACATCGCCCGCGATCACGGGTGCCGAGAGTCCGTATCGCCCGCCGGGACCACCGGGCTCGATCGGGGTTCGCCACGCCTGGCGATATCCCGGTTGCGGGCCCTCGACGACGGCGCCTGTCTTCGTCGGGCCGCCCTGGAACTCGGTCCACGAAGCCGTGGCCTGCGCGGCGGCGACACCGGCGCCCGCGATGAGGGACAACGTCGTGACGATCGCGGCGACCCGCAACGCACGCTCCGCAGGACGCGTCCTCATGAATCCAGGCTTCATGAAGACAGGGTCCCAGGGTTCGGGCGCGCCGAAGAGGTGTGCAAGGCCGCGACATCCTAATGGCCGGGAGCAACTCCCCCGGGGGGCCGGCTGAACCCATGAGTCAGGACACCAGTGAAGCCAGCCTGATGAAGGCACTGAGATCCATCGGAGCGAGGTAGTCGAGCGGGTCGACGTAGGCGTCGTTGAGCTTCATGCCGAAGTGCAGGTTGGGCACGAGATCGCCGGTGTGTCCGCCGCCGGTGAGGGCGACCGGCTGCCCTTGCACGACGAGGTCCCCCCGGCGCACCCGAAGGACCGAGACCCACGAGTACGTCGACTCGAGACCGCCTGCGTGCTCGATCGTGAGGAAGAGCCGTCCGCCCACAGGTCCGGCGAACGAGACCCGGCCGTCGGCGGGCGCGACCGCCACGCTTGCCGCCGGTGCGGCGATGTCGATGCCCCGGTGCCCCGAGCCGTACGGAGAAGCCGGCGGATCGAACCCACGGATCACCGGACCGACGACCGGCCAGCTCCACGTGCCTGCGGCACGGGCAGGCGACCCAGAGACGGAGAGGAGGGTGACGGCGAGCAACGGCGCGACGACGACGCGACAGAGATCATGCATGGCGCCGACGATAGGGGCGGTGGTCTGAGGACGCCGTGACGTGCGTCACCGGCGAGGCGCGATTCCCGATCGGGCGTTACTCGACCTCGGTGAGCTGACCGCGAAGCCCTCCGACCGCCTTGGTGTGGATCTGGCAGACGCGCGACTCGGTGACGCCGAGGATCTCACCGATCTCGGCGAGGGTGAGGCCTTCGAAGTAATAGAGCGTGACGACGATCTTCTCGCGCTCGGAGAGCTCGTTGATCGCGGCGGCGAGCAGGCTCCTGGTCTCCTGCGACTCCACACCCGACGTGGGGTCGAGGCCCCGGTCCGCGAGGGTATCGATCAATGAGACCTGCTCGCCCCGGTCTGCCCCCACCGAGACCAGCTCGTCGAGCGCGAGCACCGAGACGAACGAGATCTGGGAGACGACGTCGTGCAGCTCTCGGCGGGTGATGCCCAGACGCTCGGCCATCTCCTGCTCGCTCGGCTGACGCTTCAACATCGACTCGAGGTCGGTGTGGGCCTTCTCGATCTCACGAGCTTTGAAGCGGATGGAGCGCGGCACCCAGTCCATGGCCCGCAGCTCGTCGATGATCGCGCCCTTGATGCGGGGGATCGCGTACGTCTCGAACTTGTTGCCGCGCCCCGGCTCGAACTTCGTGAGCGCGTCGATCAGGCCGAACATGCCGTAGCTCACGAGGTCGGCTTGCTCGACGCTCGCGGGAAGCCCGGTCGCGACACGGCTCGCGACGTACTTCACGAGCGGTGCGTAGTGCAGGATCAGCTTCTCGCGCGAGTCGTCGTCCGCGGTGCTCTTGAAACCGTGCCAATGACCCCCGAGCTCGTCATCGACGTGGGGTGGGATCGTGATCGCAGGATCGAACGGCTTGGCCGCCTTCGCTCTTGCCTTCGCCCGGGTCTTCACCGCGGTCTTGGCCCCGGACTTCGCCGCCGGTTTCGCGGGCGTCTTGGTCGCCGTCCTCTTCACCGGGGTCATGCCTCAGGCCCTCGGGTGGCTCTGCTCATAGGCCTGGAACAGCCGAGCCCGCGACACATGCGTGTAGCGCTGCGTGGTCGCAACGCTCGCGTGTCCCAACAGTTCCTGCACGGCTCGGATGTCGGCTCCCCCTTCCAACAGGTGCGTGGCGAACGAGTGCCGCAGGGTATGCGGGGTCACCCGCCGGCCCGGCAGCACTGTACCGCCATATCGTTCCACCATCGTACGGATGTCCCTCGAGCTGAAGGGTTTCTTGCGACGGTTATGGAAGAGATGTCTCGAGTCTTCGGGGGCGAGCACCGCGCGTGCGTCGCGGAGGAAGTCGCGCAGGGCCTCGACCGCGTAGTCCGACATGGGCACCTCGCGCTCCTTGGCGCCCTTGCCCATGACGTTCACCCGGCCCCTGTCGAGATCGATCCTCTCGACGGTGAGGCTCGCGACCTCGCCCACCCGGAGCCCCGATCCGTACATCAGCTCGAGGGCGGCGACATCGCGCATCGCGACCGCTCGGTCGACCGGAGTGCGTTGGTCTACGTCACGACCGAGCGGCGACCCCGGTGCCTGGGCCAGGGCGGCCGCTTCCTTCTGGCGGAGCACGTTCGGGAGGCGGCTCACGACCTTCGGCCGCCCGAGCAACAGCGACGGGTCCTCGGCGAGACGCCCGTCGGCCAGCGCCCATCGGTAGAACGTGTGGATCGATCCCACCCTACGGGCAACCGATGCACGGGCGTAGCCGAGCGTGTGCTGTTGGGCGAGGAATCGCCTCAGCAGCGGATACGTCGCCTGGGCGAGCGATGTGTCACCCCGGTGCAGGAACGTCGCGAGCTGTGACAGGTCACGCCGATACGCGGCGACGGTGTGTGGCGAGAGATGACGCTCGAGGGCCAGATGCGACACGAACGCGTCGATCAGCTGGGCCTCGGCCCTGGGAAGCTCGTCGTCGGATGGCACGGTGCAAGCTTGCCACGGCAGCGCGACGATGCGACTCAGTCACCGCTGGAAACCGGCTCACGCGCCGCAGATGCCAGGGTGACGCGACGCTCGTATCGGCCCCCCGAGCCGCGAACGAGCCCCTTCAGCTCCAGCGACAGCAGGATCGTCGTGACGGCCGAGAGCGACAGCCCCGTGGCCGCGGAGATCGCGTCTGGAAGCCCCGAGGCTCCCAGCGTGTCGAAGACCAGCCGCTCGTCGCCCACAAGGCTGGGTGGCGGCTCGAGCCGCAATCTCGCCGAGTAGCCGAGGTCGTCGAGGAGGTCGTCGACGCCACGGATCATCGTGGCGCCTTCGCGTATCAGCGAGAGCGGGATCTCGGCGAGCGGGCTCGTGATCGGCCCGGGCACGGCGAAGACGTCGCGGCCCAGATCGAGCGCGTGATCGACGGAGATCATCGACCCACTTCCGTGAGCGCCTTCGACCACGACGAGCGCGAGTCCCAGAGCCGCCACGAGGCGGTTGCGGGCAGGGAACCGGAATGGCTCGGCAACCACACCGGGCGCGTATTCGCTCACCACCGCACCCGCCGCCGCGATGCGCCGGACAAGCTCGGAACTTCCCTTCGGGTAGGGGAGATCGTGGCCGGAACCGAGCACGGCGATGCTGGTGCCGCCCGTATTGAGCGCCCCCCGGTGCGACGCGGCGTCGATGCCTCTCGCAGCCCCGCTCACCACGCACACGCCGACGCCGCCGAGACCTGCCCCGATGCTCATGGCGACTTCGTTGCCCGTCGGCGAACAGTTCCGAGCACCGACGACCGACACACGGTCGGGAAGTTCGGCGAGCGAGGTTCCCGACACGTACAGGCCGACCGGCGGATCGTGCAGGAGATCGAGGAACACCGGCAGATACTCGTCGTCGGCGGGGGTGACGAACCGGGCGCCCAGGCTCTCGGCCTCGTTCTCGAGCTCGCTCGGAACGATCGCGTGCGCCCATTCCTGGTCGGCCTCGCCTCCCACGGCGCCCGCCCTGATCGCGGCGAGGCTCGCTTCGGCCGTGCCCTCGCTCCACGCGAGCTCGTGGAGCTGATATGGCTTGATGCCTCGCAGCGCCGAGAGCACGAGCAGAGCCTCGCGGGCGTGCTTGCCGCTGGCATAGCCGTCCGGGAACCCGGGTGGCACGTCGAGGGCCCGTCTCGGCACGTCGCTCCGGCGCGTTCGGCGCTCGCGCGCTGGCGTCCGCCTGTCACCCGACACGGGTGAGCCCCTCGAGCACGACACCGTCGCGATAGGACAGCGCCTCCGACACATGGTCGTTGTCGACGATGTCGGCGTCGTCGAGATCGGCGACGGTGCGAGCGACTTTGATCGCCCGGTCGAACCCGCGACCGGTGAGCCCAAGTTGGTCGACAGCTCCACCCAGCAAGCCTTCGGCCGCCGAAGTCAGTCGAACGAGACGCCGCGCGATCGGCCCCGGAAGGTGCGCATTGCATGCCACTCCCAGCTCGGCCCAGCGCAGGCGTTGGCGATCACGCGCCCGCTGCACACGGGCGCGGATCACGACCGAGGGTTCGCCCTGGTCGCTTCCCATGAGTTCTTGCTTCGTGAGGCGGGGCACCCGCAACCGCAGGTCGATGCGGTCGAGCAGCGGGCCCGAGAGCTTCTGGCGGTATCGGTCGACCCGGTCGGACCTGCACCGGCAGTGCCGGCGTGGGTCGCCCTCGAACCCGCACGGGCACGGGTTCGCCGCCGCAACCAGCGTGAACCTGGCCGGGAACTCGACCGAGCCGACCGCCCGGGTCACCATCACTCCGCCGTCCTCGATCGGCTGGCGGAGCCCTTCGATCGCATCGCGCCTGAATTCCGTGAGCTCGTCGAGGAACAGCACCCCATGGTGCGCCAGGGAAACCTCACCCGGTCGCACGTACCCGCTCCCGCCGCCGAGCAGCCCGGTGATGGAGATGGAATGGTGCGGCGCCCGGAAGGGTCGAGCCCTGAGCACTCCCCGACCGGCGAGCAGGCCGGCGACGGAGTGGAGCTGGGTCGCCTCGAGCGCCTCGTCACGCGACAAGCTCGGCAGGATCGTCGTCATGCGCCGCGCGAGCATCGTCTTGCCGGCCCCGGGCGAGCCGATCATGAGCACGTTGTGCCCACCTGCCGCGGCGACCTCGAGGGCACGGCGGGCTTGTGTCTGCCCGCGCACGTCGGCGAAGTCAACGTCGCTCGGTGTGTCGGCGCCGAGCTGGGTGTCGTCGATCGCCGGAGGTTGCCACGTTCCCCTGAGGAAGCCGACCACGTCGTTGAGCGTCGACGCGGCCACGACCCGCAGCCGGTCGACCTGTGCGGCCTCGAGGGCATTCACCGCCGGCACGATGACGCCGTCGAGCCTTGCTCGCGCCGCGGCGATCGCCACCGAGAGCACGCCGGGCGTCGGCATCAGCTCGCCCTTCAGCGAGAGCTCTCCCGCGAGGGCGAAACGGCCGAGCAAGGTCGCCGGAAGCTGTGCAGTCGCCGCCAGCACGCCCGCGGCGACCGGAAGGTCGAGCCCCGGTCCTTCCTTGCGGAGGTTGCCCGGTGCGAGGTTCACGACAACGCGGCGCAGCGGCCACTCGAGCTGCTGACTCTCGACCGCCGGGCGGATGCGCTCACACGCGTCGCGAACGGCAGCCCCCGGAAGCCCGGTGAGCGTGAGCGAAGGCAGCCCCCTGCCCACGTGCGCCTCGACGGTGACGAGATGGCCGCCCACCCCGAGCACCGAGACGCCGAGCACCCGTCCGTACATGCGGGCGACGGTAGAGTCGGCGGGCGTCGCGTTCAGTGACGCCCGTCACTCACGTGTCGAGGTCGGCGGCGTCGCTGCTAGCCTCGCCGCCGTGTCCGAACGCTTCGACTGGAGTCCAGAGCCCGAGCTGATCGATGTGCGCGACGAGGCGCGGAGCCGCGTCGCCCTCGAGGCGCTCGGCGAGCAGACCTGGCGGGAAGCGCTCGATTGGCTCTACGGCGAAGCGCTGCGCCGTCCGATCCATGTGCGTACCTATCCCGACGCGCGCACGGCGTTCTTCGGACCGACCAGCGCCCCCTCCCCCGCGCCGGCTTCCCCGAGACCCTGGGCCGAGGTGCTGAGCGAATTCCGTGAACGCATCGCGCCGGCCACCTACAACGCCCAACACCCGGGCTCGTTCAGCTACTTCACCCCTCCCCCGCTGCCGAGCTCCATCGCCGGCGACGTGCTGGCCCAATGGCTCCACCAAGGGGTCGATGTCTGGCACGCGGGCCCGATCGGAACCTTCGTGGAGGAAGAGGTCACCGCGTGGCTCCGCGACCTGGTGGGCTTCGGTCCCGAGGGTTGGGGGGTGCTCACGAGCGGCGGCGTCATGGCCAACGTCATGGCGATGACCGTCGCGCGCGACATCTGGCTCGCGAAGCTCCGCGGCATCTCTCGTGCACCGCGCGGAGTCGATCTCGAGGGAGTGCGCGTCTACGCGAGCGACCAGACCCACTTCTCGATCGCCCGGGCCCTCGGGGTGCTCGGCTTCCCGAGGGAGACGCTCGTGGTGATCGAGAGCGACGAGCGGTTCCGCCTGCAGGCGGCGCCGGTGGCCGATGCGATCGAGCGCGACCGTGCCGCCGGGCTCACGCCGCTCGCGATCGCTGCCGTTGCCGGCTCGACGAACACGGGATCGATCGACGACACGGTCGGACTCGCGGGCGTTGCCGACCGTGAGGGTGTGTGGCTCCATGTCGACGCGGCCTACGGCGGGGCCGCTCGCCTCTCGATGCGCGACGCCACCAGGGTGCCCGGCCTCGAGCGCGCCGATAGCGTCACGATCGATCCGCACAAATGGTTCTTCCAGGCCTACGACATCGGTGCGCTCGTGGTGCGCCGGCGCGAGGACCTGTTGAGCACGTTCCACGAGGCGCCCGAGTACTACGCGTCGAGCCGTCCCGAGGACGAGCCGCTCAATTGGTACCAGTACTCGCTCGAGGGCACCCGACGCTTCCGCGCGCTCAAGCTCTGGATGAGCTGGAAGCAGGTCGGCACCGCGGGCTTCGGCGCGCTGATCGAGCAGAACGACGATCTTGCGTCCTACCTCGCGAGCCGCTGCGGCGCGGAGCCCGACTTCGAGGCGCTGCCCGCGGAGCCCGAGCTGAGTGTCGTGTGCTTCCGGCACCTGCCCGCGGGCCACGAGGAGTGGCCGTCCGAGGTCCTCGACGACTACCAAGCCCGGCTGCAACGAGCCCTCGAGATCAGCGGGGAAGCCTGGGTCAGCGTAACCACGCTGCGCGGCCGAACGCTCCTGCGGGCCGGCGTCGTGAACTACCTGTCGACCGAGGATGACATCGATCGCATGATCGACACGCTGCGGAAGCTGTCAGTCGACGTGATCCGAGAGCTCGACCTCGGCTGATCGCCGACGAGCGGACGAAGGTCCTTCAATCGGAACGTCGGCCGCGGCGCCGAGAGCGTTGGGGCTCACGAGCGACGACGTTCGACTGGAGGGCGAGGATATCGATGCCCACGATCGGCTTGCCCTCGACGCGCTGGCGCAGAGAGGAGTTGTCCCACGGCCGCTCGACTGGACGGGTCTCCTCGGGTTCGGGTTGCCGATAGCTCCGCATGATCCCGGGGATGGTAGGCCGTCTCGGCCCGCCCGTGCCACGTCCCGAAGGCCACAATCGAGTGCGCCCAAGGTGCCGGTCGGTCGTGGCCTTTCAGTCTAGGCCGGATCTAGAAATCGTCACTTCTCACGCGCACCCTCACGATGTCGCTGCGACCATGACCCGGGATCTTGAACCGGAACCTCCATGAGGTGTTGTTGTGGACGTCCTCATCGCGGGGTACCCATGACCAGTGAGCGCGGCCCTCATCGCTCACGGTGACCTGCGCGACGCGTTCCCAACGGACCGCATGCGGCTCGAGACGCTTGACCCACGCGACCGCGCCCGCATGGCGTGGAACGAGCGTTGCCCGGAGCAGGGCGTGGGTGCCTTCGCCCGCCTCCAGCCTCCGGTTACTACACCGCATATCCGAATGCCGAGCCGTCACACAGGCGTCGAACGTAGTGGTTGGGTGCGAGCTCGCGACCGTTGTGGTCACAAGCGCGAGAACGACTCCGATGACGATCGGGTCCGCCCTCAGAACGCGTCTTCGAACAGCTCGACCTGGGTCGTGCCGCCGGGCCCGGGGCCTGTTCGCAGCGCCACGCTCGCGACGTCGAAGCGAACCGCGAGCGCGCCGATCCCGTGCGTCAAGAGGAAGACCTCGGCGAGCGACCGGAGCTTCCTCTGTTTGCGGGCGTCGACCGCCTCGAACCCGACGCCGCGCAGCGATCCGCGGCGTGTCTTGACCTCGCAGAACACGAGCACATCGCGACGGCGGAGCACCAGGTCGATCTCGCCGAGGCTGCACCGCCAGTTGCTGGCAACGAGCGTGAAACCACGGCGCCGGTAAAGATCGAGTGCAGCCCGCTCCCCCCGGGCCCCGAGGTCCGAACGCACGCCGGGCATGCAGCGCACGGTAAGCACAGGGTGTGACACGGAGGTCGTGGCCACGCATCGGGGCCAGAGCCGCTACGGCGTCGACGGCGTATCGGGGATCGTCGTGGGCTCGTCGCGCTTGGCGAGCTCCTCGACGTTCACGTCGCGGCGCGTCATGACCCGCACGCTCGAGACGAACCGAGCCGGGCGGAACATGTCCCACACCCACGCGTCGGTGAGGTCGACCTGCACCCACCCCTCGGCGATCGGGGTGAGCTGTACCTGGTTCGCGAGGTAGAAGCGGCGCTCGGTCTCGATGACGTAGGTGAACATCGGGAGCACGTCGCGGTACTCGCGATACAGCTCGAGCTCGCGTTCCTCTTCGAACCTCTCGATATCGTCGTCGCTCATCATCGACCCAGCTTCTCACGCGGGCGCCTGAACCCCATCTTCCGGCCAGGGGCGCAGCCCCGCGGCGAAGAGCGAGGGCTGGGCGCAGGGGGCGAATGACATGCGGTGCACCGGCGTCGGACCGTGGCGATCGAGCGCCTCCAGATGCTCGGGCGTGCCGTAGCCCTTGTTGTGATCGAACCCGAAGTCGGGGAAGCGCTTGTGGAGGCGGCGCATGATGCGATCCCTCGTGACCTTCGCCACGATCGAGGCGGCCGCGACGCTCGCGCTCACAGCGTCACCCTTCTTCACGCCGATCGAGGGGCAGGGGATGCGCGGCACCGGGAATCCGTCGGTCAGCACGTAGTCGGGCTCGAGCGCCTTGGCCGCGCGACGGAGCAGCGCGATGTTGGAGCGATGTAGCCCTCGGGCATCGATCGCGGCCGGCTCCGCCTTGCACGCGACCCAGACCGCCGCGGCCACGATGCGCGCGTACGCCGCTTCGCGTTGCGGCTCGGTCAGCAGCTTCGAGTCGTCGATGCCCTCGATGTCGAACCCGTCGGGAAGGATCACCGCGGCGGCGAGGAGCGGCCCGGCGAGCGCGCCTCGCCCGGCCTCGTCGGCGCCGGCCACGCGCATGAACCCTTGCGCGGCGAGCAGTCGCTCGTACCGATCCATCGCCCGACCGCTCATCGCACGACTCCGAGCCTGTCGAGTGGCCACATACGGATCATGGTCACGCCGATCAGCCTGTCGATCGGCACGAGCCCCGTGCAGTCGGGAGGATCGCACCGAGAGTCGCCGGAGTTCCCTCGGTTGTCGCCCAGAACGAACAGCATGCCATCGGGCACCGTCGTCGGTCGGTAGGGATCCTCGGGAACCGGCTGGTTGAGGTACGGCTCGTCCACGGCTGCGCCGTTCACGTAGAGAAGGCCCGCGCGGTCGATCTCGACGACGTCGCCGGGAAGCCCGGCAACGCGCTTCACGAAGTCGTCATGCGGAGGGCTCGCGACGCCGAGGGTCTCTCCCAGCCAGTGCAGCGCCCCGCCGACGACCCCGCGGTCCGGCGTCGAGCCTTCGGGGCCCTCGAAGACGACGACCTCGCCCCGATCCACGTCGTCGAACCGCAGACAGATGCGGCAGACGACGATGCGATCGCCCTCGATCAGCGTCGGCACCATGGAGGAGGATGGGATCGAGAACGCCTGCACCAGAAGCAGCTTGATCACGATCGCGAGGAGGAGCGCGACGCCGATGAGAACGGGAAGCTCACGCCAGCGGCTCTGGCCAGATGGTTCGGGTTGCGAAGCGGTGGGTTCGGCGAAGCCAGAGGGCCCATCGCCCACGGGTCAGGCCTCGGCCTTCTCCTCGTCGGGGGCCTCGATGACCTCCGGCTCGTCGACGACCTCGGCTGCCTCGATGACCTCCGGCTCGTCGACCTCGGGCGTTTCGACGTCGGGCGATTCGATGGCGTCTTCGGAGGACGCGTCGTCCGCGACTTCCTCGGCCGAGTCGGCCTCATCCTCGGCGGCACCATCCGCAGCAGCGAGTGCGGCGGCTTCCTCCATGGCGGCGAGCTTTGTCTCGTCGATGCGGCGCTCCTTGATGCGGGCTTTCTTGCCCCGCAGCTCGCGCAAGTAGTAGAGCTTGGCGCGACGCACCCGACCGCGGCTCACGATCTCGAGCTTGGCGATCGAGGGCGAATGCACCGGGAAGGTACGCTCCACGCCGACCCCGAACGAGATCTTGCGGACAGTGAACGTCTCACGCAGGCCGCCGTTCTGACGCCCGATCACGACGCCCTGGAACACCTGGACGCGCTCGCGACTTCCCTCGACTACCCGCACGTGCACCTTGACGGTGTCACCTGGGCGGAAGCTCGGGATGTCGCTGCGCAGGAATGACTTCTCGACGAGATCGGTCTTGTTCATGGCAACGGCGGCGATTGTACCAGCGGCCTTCGATCGCCCAGCTCGAGCGATCTCATGGCGTCTAGCTCGCGTCCTCACCCGGCCGAAGATCGGGACGATTGCGGCGGGTCTTGCGCTCCGCCGCCTCCCGTCGCCAGCGCTCGATCTCGGCGTGGTTGCCACTCAGCAGCACCTCGGGCACGACCATTCCCCGGAACTCCCGCGGACGTGTGTACTGCGGATGGTCCAGCAAGCCCGGTTCGCTGAACGAGTCGCGCTCGTGCGATTCCTCGCGGCCGATCACGCCGGGCACGAGGCGCGTGACGGCTTCGAGCAGCACCAGCGCGGGAAGCTCGCCGCCCGACAGCACGTAGTCGCCGATCGAGACTTCCTCGGCGGGAAGACCCTCGACCACGCGCTCGTCGACGCCTTCGTAGCGCCCGCAGAGCAGGGTGAGATGAGACTCGGTGGCGAGCTCGCGAACGAGCGCCTGGTCGAGCCGCCGTCCGGCGGGCGACAGCAGCAGCGCGCGGCCGCGGTCGGGATCGAGCGACTCGATCGCCCGGAACCAGACGTCGGCGAGCATCACCATCCCGGGCCCTCCCCCGAACGGCGCGTCGTCGACCGATCGGTGTGGGTCATCGGTGAAGCCCCGCAGGTCGTGCACCCGAACGTCGATCACACCGGCCTCGATCGCCTTGCCCAGCAAGCTCTCGCCGAGCGGTCCCGAGACGAGGTCGGGAAAGATCGTGAAGACATCGATGCGCACGCCGCGGAGGCTACCGCGCGCGCGGAGTCATTCGGGCGCGGTCAGTCCCGGCACGTCGCGCACCAGGATGCGCTTGGCCCCGACGTCGACCTCGACGATCACATCGTGGATCGCGGGCACGAGGGTCTCGGCGCCCCGGCCGTCGACGGCCACCCAGAGGTCGTTCGCGGGATACGGGATCACTTCGGAGAGGGAGCCGAGGGAACGGCCCGACTCGGTGATGACCTCGCACCCCTCGAGCTGGAACGGCCAGTATTCCCCGTCGGGAAGCTCGGGCAGCCACGATTCCGGCACGACGAGCACGGTGCCGCGGAGCGCCTCGGCGCCGGTGCGGTCTTCGACGCCGGCGAACTTCACGAGCATGCGGCCCCCGTGCGGCTGCGAACGCTCGATCTCGAGCGAGCTGCCGCTCTCGGTGAACAGGGTCGCACCCTCGGCGAATCGAGAGGGTTCGTCGGATCGCACCTCGACCGCGACCTCACCCTTGATGCCGTGGGCTTTCGTGACGTGACCGACGGCGATGGTCGGCTCGGCCACCTCAGTCAGCGATGTCGACGTACGCGCTCGTGCCCTCTCGGGTCGCGGCAGCGCGCACGACCGCACGGATCGCTTTGGCGGTGCGGCCGCCCTTGCCGATCACCTTGCCCATATCGTCGGGTGCGACGCGCACCGTGTAGCGCATGCCGCGGTCGTCTTCGGTCTCGGTGACCTCGACGGACTCGGGGTCGTCGACCAGCTCGCTCACGAGGAAGTCGACCAGTTCCCGCACGAGCTACTCCTCGGTCGACTCGGGCTCGGCGGCCGGAAGCCCCGCCTCGGGCTCGTCGGCCGGAGCCTCGGGCTCGGGAGCCTCGGGTGCGGCCTCTGGTTCGACGAACGCCTCTGGTTCGACCGGCGCTTCCGGGGCATCGGGCTCACTCGGGAGCTCGGGCTCCGGGGGTGCTTCTGGTTCGGGCTCTGATGGCGCCGCGGCTTCCTCGGCGGCCGCAACGGCCTTCGCCGCCGCCTTCTTCGAGAGCTTGGGCTCGGCGAACTCGGTGTCGCGCACCCGCACCTGGCCGGCGGCGCTGGGGCGCTCGGCCACGAACGTGTCCCAGATGCCCACCTTCGACATGAGATTGCGAACCTGGGCGCTCGGTTGCGCACCCACCCGCAGCCAGTGCAGGGCGCGTTCCTCGTCGATCTCGATCAGGCTCGGATCCTCGAGCGGATGGTACTTGCCGATGTTCTCTATGAAGCGACCGTCGCGCGGTGAGCGCTGGTCGGCCACCACGACGCGGTAGAACGGGCGCTTGTTCGCACCCAGGCGTCGCAGTCGTATGCGTGTCGACATGTCTCCGTCCTCGTTCGTGGTCTATCGCTTCGGCAGCTTCGCCGATGGCACCCGTACGGTTCCCGGCATGCCCGGCATCTGTCCCGGCATGCGCTTGCCGCCCATCATGGAGCGCATCATCTTCCTCGCGCCCTCGAAATCCTTGAGCAGCGAGTTGACGTCGGCGGTCGTGACACCGGATCCGTTCGCGATCCGCAGACGCCGCGACCCGCTGATGATACCGGGTTCCCGCCGCTCGGCCGGGGTCATGGCGAGGATCATCGCCTCGGCTCTCTTCAGCTCGCCGTCGTCGATCGCCTCGGCCATCTGCTTCATGGCGTTCTTGCCGCCCGGCATGCCCGGCAGCATCTTCAACAGGTCGCCCATCGAGCCCAGCTTCTGCACCTGGCGAAGCTGATCGAGGAAATCCTCGAACGTGAACGTGCCCGCCATGAGGTTCTCGGCGCTCTTCTGCGCCTGTTCGATATCGAGCTTGTCCTGGGCCTTGTCGATCAGGGTGAGCACATCGCCCATGCCGAGGATGCGCCCCGCCATCCGGTCGGGGTAGAAGGGCTCGAGATCGCCGGGCTTCTCCCCCGTTCCCACGAAGTACACGGGGCGGCCCGTGACGGCGGTGATCGACAGAGCCGCCCCGCCCCGGGCGTCGCCATCGAGCTTCGTGAGCACGAACCCGGTCGTGTCGACCTCACGCATGAACTCCCGCGCCTGCACTACGGCGTCCTGCCCGGTCATCGCGTCGGCCGCCATCAGCACGTGGTGAGGCTTCGTCACGTCTTTGATCTTGCGGGCCTGCTTCATCATCTCGGCATCGACGTGCAGCCGGCCGGCGGTGTCGATGATGACGACGTCGGCGTTCTGGCGATCGGCCTCCTTGAGGCCCTGCTTGGCGACCTTCACGGGGTCCTTCCCCTCTGACCAGACGGGGATCCCGATCTCGCGTCCGAGGGTGCGGAGCTGCTCGATCGCCGCGGGACGCTCGAGGTCGGCTGCGATCAGCAGCGGGCGCTTGCCCCTCGTCTTCAGATGCGTCGCGATCTTGGCGCACGCGGTCGTCTTTCCGGACCCTTGCACCCCGGCCATCATGATCACCGCCGGTCGCGCGCTCCCGAGGTCGAAGGCACGGTGCTCGCCACCGAGGGTCACCGTCAGTTCCTCGTTCACGACCTTCACCACCTGTTGGCCGGGCGTGAGACTCTTCATGACTTCCTCGGATAGCGCTCGCCCGCGAACCCGCGACAGGAAGTCGTCGGCCACCTCGACAGCGACATCTGCCTCGAGCAGGGCGGTCCGCATGTCGCCCAGCGCGTTGTCGACCTGCTTCGGATGGAGCTTCCCGCGTGCGCGGAGTTTCTTGAAGGTGCCGTCGAGCCGTTCGGTGAGGGTGTCGAACATCTGGGCCTCGTCGATCACTGGGGGTCGGGCGGAGCGGTCGCGTCGGGCCGGAGCTCCCGGGCGTAAGGTGCGGCAGCTAGGATTCTACCGGGGGGTAGGAGTGGCGGATCCAGATCTGCGCGATATGAGCCTCGTCGCTGTGACGAACCACGAGATGCGGACACCACTGGCCGCGATCCGTGGCTTCGTCGACATGTTGCAGCGCAAGCGCGCCGAGCTGAGCGACGACGAGATCGACGACTACCTCAACGTGATCTCGATCCAGACCGACCGGCTGATCCGGCTCGCGGACGATCTCGTCACCATCGAGAGCCTCGAGGACGCGGCGCTCTCGGTCGAACACGAACCGATCGTGCTGGTGCCGGCGCTGGAACAACTCGTCCGTGAGTTGCCCGGCAGGGATCGGGTGGAGCTCCGCGTCTCAGCGGGCACACCGCCCACGATCGAGTCCGACGCCCTGCGGTTCGAGCAGATCCTGACGAACCTGTTGACGAACGCCCTGAAGTACTCCGCAGATGGCACCCTCGTCACCCTCGAGGCGGAGGCAGACGAGAACGACGATCTCGTCATCTCGGTGATAGACCGCGGCATCGGCATCGAGGCGGGAGAGCGAGATCGCGTGTTCGAGCCGTTCTACCGCACGGCCGAAGGGGCACGGTCGGCGGAGGGTTCAGGCCTCGGCCTCGCGATCGCCCGCAGGCTGCTGACGGCGCTGGGTGGCGAGATCACCGCTCGGCCCACACCGGGTGGCGGTGCCACGTTCCGCGTCAGGCTTCCGGTTCACGCGCCGGCGAGCTGAGCACCTGCTCGACCGTGCTCAACAACGTGATCGGGCTGAAGGGTTTCGTGAAGTACTCGTCGGCACCGATCGCCATGGCCCGCCCCCGGCCCTCTTCCCCGTCGGCGGTCACGACGATCACCCTGATGCCGGCGGTGACGGGGTCGGCGCGGATCTCGGTCAGCACTTCCGCGCCGCTCGACCCGGGCATGTTCATGTCGAGGAAGACGAGGTCGGGGGGCTCGGTGCGCATCATCTCGAGCGCTCGCTGACCGTCGGCGGCCTCGTCGATCACGAAGCCTTCGCCCTCGAGCACGAGGCGCATCGCCTCACGCATCGTCGGGTGGTCTTCCACGATGAGGATCCTGGTGTTCGTCACCCTGACCCCTTCCAGTCGCTTCGCTCTAGCCGGCCAGCAGGCGATCGGCGAACGCGGCCGCCTCGAACGGACGCAGATCCTCCGCGCCCTCGCCGACACCCACGAACCTCACGGGCACGCCGAGCTCCTCGCGCACCGCCAGCACGATGCCACCTTTGGCCGAGCCGTCGGTCTTGGTGAGCACCACGCCGGTGACCGCGACCGCCTCGGTGAACGCGCGAGCCTGCGCGATGCCATTCTGACCTGTCTGCGCATCGAGCACGAGCAGCGTCTCGTCGACCCCGGCCCCCGCCTTCTCGATCACACGCTTGACCTTGCCCAGCTCGTCCATCAGCGGCGTCTTGGTATGGAGCCGTCCGGCGGTGTCGACGATCACGACGTCGGCGCCCCGGGCCGTCGCCGACTTCACGGCATCGAACGCCACCGCTCCCGGGTCGGCGCCACGGTCCTGGCTCACCAGATGTGCACCGGCGCGGATGGCCCAGACCTCGAGCTGTTCCCCGGCGGCAGCTCTGAAGGTATCGGCGGCTGCGAGACTCACCTGCTTCCCCTCGCCGGTGAGCCGCTTCGCGAGCTTGCCGATCGTCGTGGTCTTGCCGGAGCCGTTCACACCGACCACCATGACGACGCCGGGACGATCGGCCGGCAGATGGAGCAGCTCGTCGGGCCCGAGGATCGCGATGATCTGCTCGCGGAGCTGCGCGACCGGATCGGCGCCGGCAGCGAAGTGTGTCCTGACGCGCTCCACGAGATCCGCTGCACCTCTCGGTCCCACATCGGCTTTGATCAGCAGGTCTTCGAGCTCGCGCCAGGTGTCGTCGCCGGCGCCACCCTTGAACAGGGCCTTGACCTTCGAGCCCAGCCCGTCCCTGTGGAAGACGCCTCCCGACGCACCGGGTTCGGGACGGGTGGGCTCGGGACGCTGCTTCGCCGGGTGCAGCGTCGCCGACGGCCTGATGCGATCCTCGCCCGACTGCGCTTCGCGGTCGACATCGCGCAGCCGGCCACGCCTGCCGATGAGCAGCGCCGCGAACGCGATGACGACGACGATCGCCACCACGGCGAAGATGACGATGCCGGGCTCCACGGACGCGAGGCTAGCCGACCCGCTCACCGTGTGGCATTCCGTCTGCCACCGGGGGAACCTCGATCACCGCTCCGCCTCCCTCGAGGCGCGCATCGGAGTCGAGCGTGGTCGTCTGTTCGAGCTGCTGCGCGACGACCTTGGTGGTTCCGTCCTTGTTGAGCGAGACGCCGTACATCATCGCGGCGATCTCCATGGTGCGCTTCTGATGGGTCACGACCAGCACCTGTGACTCGTGCGCGAAGCCTTCGGTCAGCCGCAGGAACCGGTGAAGGTTCACATCGTCGAGCGCGGGCTCGACCTCATCCATGAGGTAGAAGGGCGAGGGGCGCGCCGTGAAGATCGCGAACAAGAACGCGAGCGCGGTGAGCGAGCGCTCGCCACCAGAGAGCAGCGAGATGCGCTTCACGCGCTTGCGACCGGGGCTCGCCTCGATCTCGATGCCGCTCGTGAGCGGCTGGGCGGGGTCGGTGAGCACCAGTCGTCCGTCGCCGCCCGGGAAGAGCTCCTTGACGAGACGCTCGAACTGCACGGCGACGTCTTGATATGCGGTCGTGAACGTCTCGGTGATCTCACGGTCCACCTGCGCGATGACCTCGAGCAGGTCACGGCGCGCCTTCTTCACATCGTCGAGCTCGCGGGTCATGAAGTCGTGGCGCTCCTGCAACGCCTCGAACTCCCCCGTCGCGAGCAGGTTCACGCGCCCGAGCAGCGCCAGGCGCCGCTGCACCAGGTCGGAACGCTTCTGCAACGTCTCGGTCGAATCGTCATCACCGAGCTCCGCCACGAGCGCCTCGGGGTCGGCTCGGTGGCCCTCGCGGATCAGTCGCTCCGCCTCGCGGATTCGCCGCTCGATGTCACCTCGGGTGCGGTCGTCCTGCTCGTAGGTGTCGCGCAGGCGCTCCAGCTCGGTCGACGCTTCGCGCCATGCGCGGTTGACCTCCGCCTCGCGCTCGGCGACCTCACGCTCGGCCTTGGCAGCAGCGTCACGGCCCGCCGCAGCTTCGCCCGCAGCCATCTCGGCGCGCGCGACCTCGTCGGCCGCCGCTGTGCGGGCAGCCTCCGCAGCTTCGAGGGCCGCCCGCATGGCGATCGGATCGTGGGTCGCAAGTTCCTCGCGTTCACGCCGCAGATCCATGAGCCGGGCCTCGTGCGAGGACCGGTCGCGCCGAAGGGTCTCGACGGCCACTCGTGCCGACACCGGCGGTTGCGGCATCGCCGGAAGGTCCGGCAGGGCCCGTTCGCCAGCGGGCGCGAGGGAAACGAGGCGATCACGGGCGGCACCGATCGTCTCGTCGAGAGCGGTGACGCGCTGGGCGAGCAACTCCTCTTCCTTGTGCATCGCGGAGAGATCACGCTCGAGCCCGCCGAGACGCTCGGCCACCGCGGTGATCTCGGCGTCGGCCGCTTCGATCTGTTCCCGCAGGAAGTCGACCTCGCCACCGATCTCATCGAGTCGTTCACGCTTGGGGCGCAGGGCGTTGACCGTGGCCGCGAGGTCGTGGGCGACGACCTGCAGCTCGGCACGGATCTCCCTCGATCGAGCGTCGACCTGCCCGGCGGTGTGGATCACGGCGGGCCCGACGAGCACACCTTCCGGCGTCACGAACGACGAGCGCGGGTGCTGACGCTGCTTCTCGGCCGCCTCGGCGACGGTCTCGGCCAGGTACACATCGCGGAGCACGGTGCTCGCGATACCTCGAGCGGCCGGCTGCGCCTCGACCGCGGCGAGCAGCTTGCGCTCGCCGGACAGTCCGAGCGGCACCGGGCCGCCCGAGGAGATCGCGAGGATCGCCCCGTCGCCGTCGGGCGCATCTGCCAGCGCTCGCTCGGCGGCATCGTAGACGACGGCGTCGGCGAGCGGTCCGATCGCCGCGATGAGCGCGCGCTCCAGACCCGGCTCGACCTCGAGCAGATCCTTCAGCAAGCCGACGGCACGCCCGGAGTGCCCTTCGAGGAAGCGCGACCCGGCCGTTTCCTCGATGTCCTGGCGGCGAGCTTCCAGCAGATCGCGACGGGACTCGTGGCGGCGACGGACTTCATCGAGCTCCTCGATCTTGTCGACCAGCCCGCGACGCTCGAGCTCGAGGGCAGATCGCTTCTCGCTCATCGGCGCAGACTGATCGTCGAAGGTCTCGATCTCGGCCTCGAGCCCGGCGCGCTCGGCCTCGGTCTCGGCGATTCGCTCCCGCACGGCCCGGAGCGAGCTCGCGAGGCGTTCACGCTCTCGTTCGCTCGACACGCGTGCGCGTTCGAGCGCGTCGACCTCGGCCCGGCGTCCGGCGGCGTCCTCGCCGGCGCGCCGACGCAGCTCCTCGACTCGATGCCGCTCCTGCTCGGCTTCGCGGAACGCCTGCTCGGCTTCCTTTAGCTCCCGCTCGCTCGCCACGATCTCATCGGTGATGCGCTCGAGGTCGCCTTCGAGACGCCCGATCTCGCTGTCGACCGCATCGATGCGCGCCGTTCGCGAAGCGTGCGAGGCGAGCTGCTCATGGGCTTCGCCCTCGTGTTCCACGGCCTCGCGGAACGCGTGCTCGGCCCTACGCCGCTCTTCGGCCGTGCGGCGGAACGTCAGCTCGGCGTCGGCGAGCGCCGTCGATGCCGTCGCGCGGGCGTCGGCCGCGGCGAGCACCTCGCCGTCGAGCGCATCGAGCCGCTCCCTCGCGCCGGTGCGCTCATCGAGGCCCCGCTGCCAACCCTCGGCGCGCCGGTCCTTCTCGCGGAGCAGGGCGCGCAGGCGCGCAGCGGCGAGTCTGCGGGACAACGTCTCGGCCTCGGCGGTGAGCGTCTCGTGCTTGTTCGCCATCTCGGCCTGTTGCCGCAGCGGTTTCAACTGCCGGCGAAGCTCCGAGACGACATCGCCCAGCCGCAACAGGTCGTGATCGAGGTTGCCGAGCTTGCGTTCGGCGCGTTCCTTGCGACGTCGATGTTTCGCGATGCCGGCGGCTTCCTCGATGTACCTTCGCCGCTCCTCGGGCTTGGCGTTGAGCACCTCTTCGAGCTGTCCTTGGCCGACGACCGTGTGCAGGGCGCGCCCGATGCCGGTCTCGGAGAGTAGCTCCTGCACGTCGAGCAGACGCACGACCTGACCGTTGATGCGGTACTCCGACTCCCCCGAGCGGAAGATCGTGCGCGCCACCTCGATCTCGATCATGGGCACGGGGATCCTGCCCGCCGAGTTGTCGATCACGAGCTTCACCTCGGCCATGCCGAGCGCGGGCCGCGATGGAGTGCCGGCGAAGATGACGTCGGCCATATTGCCGCCCCGCAGCGACCGGGCGCCCTGCTCCCCGAGCACCCAGCTGATCGCGTCGACGAGGTTCGACTTGCCCGACCCGTTGGGACCCACGATGACCGAGACGCCCGGGATGAACTCGAGCACCGTCTTGTCCGCGAACGACTTGAACCCGCGGATCGTGATCGACCTCAGGAACATTGCGCGATGCTAACAGGCGTGTGATTCTCTCCTTGTAGCGCTATCGCGTGACGCGGAACTCTCTCTCGCCGGTGGGTGTGGCTTCCTTCACGTCGACGTGGTCGACGGTGGCGGATGGAGGGCCGTCGGCGCACCACTCGATCATGGCCCCGACCGCGACGGGCTCTCCTTCGAACTCGGCCTCGACGTGACCGTCGAGGGTGTTGCGCACCCAGCCCCCAACCCCGAGCGCACGCGCACGCTCGACGCAGGAGGCCCGGAAGAAGACGCCTTGCACCCGGCCACGGATCTCGACATGCACGCGTCGCATGCGTCCATGGTGCCAGCTCGCTCCGATACCCTGAACCGCGATGGCCACCTACGACGCGCGGACCGCCCTGCTCGTCGTCGACGTCCAGAACGACTTCGCCGATCCGGCGGGCAGTCTCTACGTCGATGGGGGGGAACTCATCGTGCCGACCGTCAACGGCGAGGTCGAGAAGGCTCGATCGCGCGAGGCGTTCGTCGTCTACACGCAGGACTGGCACCCGCCGCATACCCCGCACTTCCAACCCGACGGTGGCATCTGGCCCGTGCATTGCGTCCAAGAGACCGAGGGTGCCGCGTTCCACCGCGACCTGCTCGTCGTCGGCCACGACGTGGTCCGCAAGGGAGACGATGGCCGCGACGGCTACTCGGGATTCAGCGTCCGCGACCCGATCTCGGGGGAGCGCGGCGACACGGTCCTGAACGAGATGCTCACGACCAACGGCATCGAACGCGTCGTCCTCTGCGGGCTCGCGACCGACTACTGCGTGGTCGAGACCGTGCTCGACGCCAGGATCCTCGGCTACCCGGTCGAGGTGTTGAGCGACGCCGTGAGGGCGGTCGAGCTCCAGCCCGGCGACGGCGCCGCCGCTCTCTCGCGCATGCGCGACGCGGGCGCCGAGGTGGTCTGAACGGACGGAGCGATCAACTCTGACATTGCGGGCAGTAGAACGACGTGCGCTGGGAGATCTTCACGCTCTCGATCGGTGTTCGGCATCGCCGGCACGGCAACCCGGCTCGCCCGTAGACCTTGAGCTCCGCGCCGTAGGTGCCGGGTTCGCCGAACAGATCGACGTACGCCTCGTCCTCGAGTGTCGTGCCGCGGAGCTTGATGGCTTCCTGCAGCACCTCTTGTATGGCGCGGTACAAACGCCTGACCTCTTGTGACGACAACCCGTCGCTCATGCGGTCGTACCGGATCCCCGCGTGGAACAGCACCTCGTCGGAGTAGATGTTGCCGAGCCCCGCGATGAACTTCTGATCCATCATGAGCTGCTTCATCTTCGAGGCGCGGTCTGCGAGCAGGTACTGGAAGGTCGGCCACGTGAACACCTGATCGAGCGGATCGATCGCCAGGTGCTGAAGCTCCTTGATCTTGCCGAGGTCGTCCGCAGCCGCCACGAACAGCTCCCCGAACGTCCTGGGGTCGACGTAACGAAGATCGCCCCGCTGCTGGAACGTCAGTACGACGTGGGTGTGTGGCGGGAGCGCCACGCGGCCTGTGCCACGGTGGAACTGCCCGCTCATGCCGAAGTGGGTCACAAGCACGTCACCCGAGTCGAGGGTCATGAGCACGTACTTTCCCCGGCGTTCGACCTTGGTGATCTTGTGCCCCACGAGACGTGACGTGAAGTCCTTGCGCGTCTTGTGACGGCGGATGACCCGCATCGCGTTCTTGGAACCCTTGACCTCGGCGCTCTTGATACGCAACCCGACGACATCCCTCTCGAGATCTCGACGCATCACTTCGACTTCAGGCAGCTCCACGCGGTCTCCCCCTCACGAGACGTCTCGGCCAGATCCGAGTCGCTCGGAGATGCGCGCGAACGCCTCCTGCGCGGCCCGCTGCTCGGCTTCCTTCTTGGACCGGCCGATGCCGGTTCCCATCGACTCGCCGCCCAGGTGCACGGTTGCCGTGAACTCCTTCTCGTGGTCGGGTCCTCGCTCCTCGAGTCGGTACTCGGGGATCGAGCGCAGGGCCTGCGAGGCCAGCTCCTGCAGGATCGTCTTGTAGTCACGGTCGCCCTCGCCGCGCACGTAGGCCTGCATGCGAGGGCGGAAGAGCCGCTCGATGAGCTCGGTCGCAACATCGAGGCCACGATCGAGGTACACCGCGCCGAACACGGCTTCGAGAGCATCGGCGAGGATCGAGGACTTGTCGCGACCCCCGCTCTGCTCCTCGCCCTTGCCGAGCAGCACCAGATCGCCGAGCCGCAGCGAACGTGCGACCTCGGCCAGAGCCGACATGTTCACGATGGCTGCCCGGAGCTTCGCGAGCGCGCCCTCGGGCATGCCGGGGTGCTCGGCGTATGCCATGTCGGTGACCACGAGACCCAGGACCGAGTCCCCGAGGAACTCCAGCCGCTCGTTCGTCACGGTGAGCCCATGCTCGAACGCGAACGAGCGATGGGTGAGCGCGGCTTCGCGCAACGCCGCATCGTGGAACACGACGCCGAGCGCGTCATCGAGCGACTCGAGGGGCATGTTCGCCCCGGCCCGCGCTTCGGCCCCTGTGTCGGCGTCGGCGCGGGTGTCGGCCTGGGCGTCGGTCACGGGCTACTCGACCTCGACCGCCTGCCGGCCGGCGTAGTAACCGCAGTTGCCGCAGACCCTGTGCGAGAGCTTGGGCTGCTTGCACTGCGGACACTCCGCGAAGGCCGGCGCCGTCGCCTTCCAGTTGGCCGCGCGCTTGTCTCCACGGGACTTGCTCTGCTTCTTCTTCGGAACCGCCATCGTGTTCGCTCCTTCGGTCGTTCGGATCTCGGTCGTGGCTCCAGCGTCGTGCTCTCAGCGCTCTTCCAGCATCGGGGCGAGCTGTTCCAGGGCCGCCCACCGCGGGTCGGCCTCGACGTGACCCGGACATTCATCGAGGTTGCGGTCGCCACCGCACACGGGGCAGAGCCCCAGGCAGTCGTGCCTGCAGAGCGGCGAGAACGGAAGCTCGACACCGATCGCATCACGGATCATCTGGTCGGGATCGATCTCGCCATCGGGGTGGAGGGGGTAGTCGTCGGCGTCGTCCTCGGGCCGTGGCACGAACATCTCGTGCACCTCGACCGAGAGCGCCTGCTCGAATCCCGTGATGCACCGCGCGCAGCGAAGCGACAGTGTCCCCCGCAGCGTGCCCGAGACCAGGATGCCCTCGACGAGGGACTCGAGCAGCAGGTCGGCTTCGATCGGTACGTCATCGCGGAGCTTCGCAAGCTCGGTGCCCAGATCCTGCACGGTCGACACGATCCGGTGTCGCTTCGAAGTACCCGCGTGTCCGAGCAGATCGCGCACGTCGATCGGTTCGATCACGGCTGCTCCTCGTCGTAGAGCGGAGTGTCGCCTCGCGGTGCTCGGACATCCCGCTCGTCCGGCTGGGGATCGCGTTCGCCGAACTCTTGCGCGGCGGCCGTTCCCGGCGTTCGTAGCTTCTCGCGGCCGACCTCGACCTGATCGAGCGTCTTGGCGAGCGCACGAGCCGACGCCTGGGAGTCCTCGAGGATGCGGCGAAGCGCGATCTCGAACTGGGCGAGCTTGCCGTCGACGTACTCCTCGGCCTCGCGTCGCATCGAACGCGCTTGCTCGTCGGACTCGCTCAACATGCGCTGGGATTCCTCACCCGCGCGAGCCACGATGCTCTCGTGTCGGGCCATCTTGAGCTGCTCGGTGCGCGCCTGTTCCACGATGATCTCCGCGTCGGCGCGGGCCTTCGCGAGCAGTTCTTCTCGATCCTTCACGATCCATCGGGCCTGCTTGATCTCGTCGGGGAGCGCCTCCTGCGCCTCGGCGATGAGATCGAGCACCTCGTCGCGGTTGACGAGCACCGACGACGACAGCGGCATGGCCTTCGCCTCGCGCACGATCTCGTCGAGATGGGTCAGGCGGGCGGTGATGTCCATCATCGGTCCCCTTGGTCGGCCACACGCTCGAGCAGCTGGGTCCGCACCTCATCGGGCACGAGCCCTGCGACATCGCCCCCGAAGCGGGCGACCTCCTTCACGAGCGAGCTGGACAGGAACGACCACGAGGGGTCGGTGGGCATGAACAGGGTCTCCACGTCGCCGAGGCGATGGTTCATCTGGGCCATCTGGATCTCGAACTCGTAGTCGGACACCGCCCGAAGGCCCTTCACGATGACGGCATCACCACGGCGGCGGGCGAAATCGACGAGCAAGCCGCGGAATGCCACCACCTCGACGCCGGACATGTCCGCACACGCCTTCTCGAGCATGGCGACGCGCTCGTCGATGGTGAACACAGGTTGTTTGGCGGGGTTCTCGAGCACCGCCACCACCACGGTCTCGAACGTCTGGCTCGCGCGCTCGATGATGTCGAGGTGACCGTTGGTGACGGGGTCGAACGTACCCGGACACAGGGCGGTCAGGCCCATGGAACCTCCATGTTCGCGTGTTTCAAGGCCTGCTTCTCGGCCGGAACAAGATCATGAGGCTGTCGCCGTAACGCAACCGCCTCGCGACGGCCCAGTGTATCGGAATGACAGGCGTGGAACTCTTGTGACCCCGGGTCAGAACGACAGTCCAGGTATCGTCGGCGAGCCATCCCCGGGCGATACCGGCCAGCACATCGTCGAGCTCGGGCGGCCCGAGATCGTACGGAGGATCGCAGATCACCAGGTCGTAGCGAGCTCCCGGATCGTCTCGAGCCACGAACCTGGCCACGGTGGACGGGTGAACCTCCCCTCGGTCCTCGAGCTTCGTGGTCGCGAGATTCCGCTTGATGGCGTCGATCGCCGCCGGCGCCCGATCGACGAACGAGGCGCGAGCAGCGCCGCGCGAGAGCGCCTCGATGCCCGCGGCGCCGGTGCCCGCGAACAGGTCGAGCACGTTCGCATCCTCGAGAGCACCGGGTCCGAGACTCGAGAAGACCCCCTCTCGAGCCCTGTCGGAGATCGGTCGAACCCCGGGAGGCACGGGCCCGAGACGAACCCCCTTGGCGGACCCGGCCACGATGCGCATCCTCGCCAGCGTAACGAGCGCCCGGCCAGCGAACGCGGGAGCGCTTCCTACGACCGGAACAGCCAGTCGATCGAGCGTTCGAAGCGATGCCGGAGCTCGTCGAGCAGCTCGGGATGACGATCGAGTGAGGGGTCGTCGTCGATCAAGGCGAAGGCGCGAGCGCGAGCGCGGGCGACCAGAGGCATGTCGTGTGCAAGGCGTGCAAGCCGGAGATCGGGCATGCCCGACTGTTTCGTGTCGAACAGCGTCCCCTCCCCGCGCAGTCGGAGATCCTCGTCGGCGAGCTCGAACCCGTCGGTCGTCTTCACCATCGCGTCGACACGTGCCCGGGCATCGACATTCTCCTCGTCGGACTCGTCGAAGAGGACGCACGTGCTGGGGTGCTCCCCGCGCCCGATTCGACCTCGCAACTGGTGGAGCTGCGCCAACCCGAACCGCTCGGCGTTCTCGACGAGCATCACGGTGGCGTTCGGCACGTCGACGCCGACCTCGATGACCGTCGTCGAGATCAGCAGGTCGGCTTCGCCCGCGCGGAACCGCTGCATGATCGCTTCCTTGTCCTTCGGACGCATCCGGCCATGGAGCAGCTCGAGGCGAAGGTGGGGGAAGACCTCGGTGGCGAGGCGTTCGGCCTCGGTCTCCGCCGCCTTCGACTGCGTGCGATTTCCCTCGTCGATGGCGGCGCAGACGACGAACGCCTGGCGTCCGGTCGCGACCTCCGCGCGGACGAGCTCGTACGCCGCCTCGCGCTCCGCCGCCGAACGCACCGTCAGGGTGGTGATGGGCTGCCTTCCCTTCGGGAGCTCGTCGAGCACCACCACGTCGAGGTCGCCGTAGTAGGTGAGCGCCAGCGTTCTCGGGATCGGGGTGGCGGTCATGATCAGCACATCCGCCTCACCTCCCTTGCGTTTCAATGCGGTGCGCTGGTGCAGGCCGAACCGATGCTGCTCATCGACGACCGCGAGGCTCAGGTCCGCGAACGTCACGGCATCTTGCACGAGCGCATGGGTGCCGATCACCAGATCGACGCTTCCGTCGGCGACCGCGTCGACGACGCGCTGGCGATCCTTGCCGGTCACCGCACCGGTGAGCAGGGCGTATGTGACCGATGGGGCGTCGGCGGCCGGTGGCGCGACCTCGTCGAGCTGGTCGAGCAGCGAGATCTGCGACTCGCCGCCGACGGCCCCCGCGTGCGGGGCGGCATCGAGGTAGGGCACGCCGCCCATCCCCGAGAGCAGCGCCTGCACCGAGCGGAGATGCTGGCCGGCCAGCACCTCGGTGGGCGCCATGATGGCTGCCTGGTGGCCGGAACCGATCGCGGTGAGGGCAGCGTGAACGGCGACGAGTGTCTTGCCGGAACCCACGTCTCCCTGGAGCAACACGTTCATCGGACGTGAGCGGGCCATCGCGGTCGCGACCTCGCTCATCGCGCGGTGCTGCGCTGCCGTCGGCACGAACGGGATGGTCGCGATCAGCCGCTCGTGGAGCGGGCCCGGAGCGTCGTGTGCGACCCCGGCGCTCTCGGCTTCCACGCGGTGCTTTCGGAACGCCACGCCCAACTCCAGCGTGAACAACTCGTCGAACTTCAGTCGATCACGCGCGCTCGCGAGCGCCTCCCCGTCGGCGGGGAAGTGGATGTCGCGGATCGCCCGGTCGTAGGACCCGAGCCGCTCGGCCGCCACGATCCCCGCCGGCATCGGATCGGAGAGGGGGGCCAGCCGCTCGAACGCCGCGTAGACGAGCTCGCGGATCGTGCGGGTCGTGATGCCCTCGGTGGCCGGATGCACCGGCGTGATCCGCCCGGTGTGCACGAGGTCGGACTCGTCGCCCCGCAGGAACTCGACCTCTTGTTGCGCGAGTTGGAGCTTCCCCCGGTACAACGTGGCCACGCCGGAAACCGCGAGCTCGGCGCCGGCCTTGTACATGGTCGCGATCCACGGCTGGTTGAAGAACATGAGATCGAGGAAGCCGGTGCCGTCCCCGACGGTCACCTTCACGATGACCTGCCGTCGGTTGCGCGCGGAGCGCTTCTCGACCGAACGCACGCGCACGATCACGGTGACGTAGGCGCCGATCTTCACGTCCCTGATGGTCTCCACACGCGACCGGTCGATGTAGCGGCGCGGGTAGTGCGCCAGCAGCTCGCCGACCGTGTGGATCTCGAACGGGCTCCCCGCCAGCACCTCGTGGGCGGGGCCACGCTTCGAGCCGGCACCCGAGCGGCGCCCTGCGAGCTTGGCGTTGATGTCGAGAACCGACGAGTCGAGGGTGAGGACAGGGCGCTGCCCGGTCACGCGCGTGTCCAGTCGGCGGCTCGAACGATCACGGCTTCGGTTGTACCACGCAGCTGCGGGCCAGCCTGCGGGCGGACGCTCGTCGTCTTCGCCCGCCTACGATGCAGGGGTGCTCCGCAGGGTCATCGCCGTCACGTCGGTGTTCGCGCTCGGGGTCGTCACGTTCGCGCTGATCGCGAACGACGGCGACGAGCGTGCCGCTCCCGGCGGCTCCTCCCCGGCCATCGTCGTCGACGACGTGCGTGGTCTGCCTGCAACTGTGGCCGCGCTGCCGAACACCGATGCGGAAGCCTTCCGATCGCTCATGGGCGAGCTTCGGGGCACGCCGGTGGTGGTCAACCTCTGGGCCTCGTGGTGCGAGCCCTGCAAGGTGGAGATGCCCAGGTTGGCCGCGGCGGCGTCCCGGCACCCTGGCGTGCAGTTCGTCGGTGTCGACACGCTCGATTCACGCGAGGGCGCGGAAGCGTTCATCGCAGAGTTCTCGGTGCCGTTCCCGTCGTTGTTCGATCCTGAGGGCACGGTCCGCACCGAGCTCGAGGGGTTCGGCCTGCCGGTGACAGTGTTCTTCGACGCAGACGGCGAGCAGTTCGCCAAGGTCGAAGGCGAGCTCAGCCAGAGCGACCTCGACGAGGGCCTCGCTGCGATCGACCCGTGAGGCCGTTTGGTAGCCTCGTCGGTCTATGGCAGCCGTCTGCGACATCTGTGGGAAGAAGCCGTTCTTCGGCAAGGCCGTGACCTTCTCGCACAAGCGGAACAACCGCCGCTGGGATCCCAACGTGCAGAGGGTTCGCGCCCTGGTCGACGGCACCCCGCGACGCGTGTACGCCTGCACGTCGTGCATCAAGGCCGGCAAGGTCACCCGCATCCCGCGCTCGGCCTGATCGAGATCGGTCCTGTGAACGCCGTTCGGTAGACTCCTCGCCTGCGCGAGCGCGTCGAGACTCGGCACTTGCGCTCACACCATCGCTCGCGAGGAGGCCCCACCGTGGCAGAGGTTCTGGTCGATCCGACCCCTGAAGAGCTCAGGAAGTTCACCGAGGAGATGCCCGAGACTCGCATCTCCGAGTTCGGCAACACGAACACCCAGACCAGGGTGCTCTCTCGCAGCGCCGCCAGCACCTACGTCGTCGACCGCGAGTCGAGCGGCAAGACGATGTCGCGCGAGGACTACGACGCGATCGCGGCGATGCAGGACGGCTACATCGCTGAGCACGACATGGTCCAGATCGACGGATACATCGGCAACGATCCCGCGATGCGAACGTCGGCCCGCCTCCTCATGGAGAAGCGCTACGCCAACATCGCCGGCATGCAGCAGAAGCTCTACTTCGAGCGAGACGACGGGGACGGGGCGGGCGGGGAACCGGAGGTGCAGGTCATCTACACGCCGGGGCTCGAGGCCCCCGGCTACCCCGACGACCGTGTGATCGCGGTCGACCTCGACAGCTACGTGACGCGGGTCCTGAACTCCGACTACTTCGGTGAGTCCAAGAAGGGCGGCCTGCGGATGTGGAACGACATCGTCTACAACAAGGGCGGTCTCGCGTTGCACGCCGGGCTGAAGGTGATCCCGACGGGCGACGGCGACAAGGTCTTCATGATCATCGGCCTGTCCGGCACGGGCAAGACCACGACGACGTTCACGACGCAGAACGGCTCCCTGCCGATCCAGGACGATTTCGTCGGGCTCATGCCGGGGGGGCACGCGTACGGCACCGAGAACGGGTGTTTCGCCAAGACGTTCGCTCTCGATCCCGACTTCGAACCCTCGATCCACGGGGCGGTCGTCAAGCCCACCACGTACATGGAGAACGTCTTTCAAGACGAAGCCGGCGTGGTCGACTTCAACAACGAGCACTACACGAAGAACGGCCGCGCGGTCTTCTCGATGGACGACTTGTTCGCCCACGGCGATGCTCGCGACGTCGGCACCGTCGACTACCTGCTCATCCTCAACCGCAACGAGAACATCATCCCCGCGGTGTCGAAGCTGAACCAAGAACAGGCCGCCGCGTTCTTCATGCTCGGTGAGACGACGGGCACCGCGGCCGGTGGCGCGTCCGAAGAGGGCAAGTTCCTGCGCGTGCCGGGCACGAACCCGTTCTTCCCGCTCCCCCACGGGTTGCAGGGCAACCGCCTGCTCGAACTGCTCGCAACCCATCCGATCGAGACCTACCTCCTGAACACCGGAAGGGTCGGCGGCAAGGATGACGACGAGCGTTCGAAGAAGCTGCGCATCCCCGATACCTCGGCGTGCGTGAAGGGCATCGCCGAGCAGACGATCGCGTTCGAGACCGACCCCGACTTCGGCTACGAGGTCGCGTCGTCGGTCCCGGGCCTCGACGACATGGAGAGGCTGCAGCCGAGGAAGCTGTACGAGCGGCAGGGTCGCGCCGACGCTTACGGACAGATCGTCGAGCGCCTGAAGGTCGACCGGGTCGAGCACCTGCAGCGATTCACGCAACTCAGCGAGGAGATCATCAAGGCGGCCGGCTGATCCGACCGGTCATGTACCCCCTCGACGCGACGGGCGCGAGACGTTCGGGTCAGAAGGGTCTCCTTGTCGCTGGCGCACAGCAGCTCGCATCGCCGCCCGCACCTCCTCGTCGGTCGTCTGGTCGAAGCGGTCGTACCACTGACCCACTGACCGCAGATCCACGGGCATCACCTCGACCAGGAACCGATCGCACTCGCTGCGCAGGCGTCGCTCGATGCCGGCGGGAGCGACGGGCGCCGCCATGATCACGCTCGACGCGCCCTGTCCCCGCGCCCACCTGAGCGCCGCGACCGCAGTGACCCCGGTCGCGATGCCGTCGTCGACCACGATCGCGGTCGCCCCGCGCAGATCGATGGGCGGCTCACCCGCCCGATATGCCGCGGTGCGCCGTTCGATCTCCGCTTCCTGCCGCTTCGCTTCGGCCTCGACGTAGGCATCCCCTACGCCGAGGCTTCTCATCATGGCCCGATCGACCACGCGGATCCCCGGCGCGACGGCACCGATGCCGAGCTCCGGGTTGCCGGGCGCTCCGAGCTTCCTCGGGATCACGACATCGAGTGGCGCACGCAGCGTCCGTGCCACTTCGGCAGCGACGATCACGCCACCGCGTGCGATGCCCAGCACGACGACGGGCGTGTCGAGCAGGCCGGTGAATGCTCGCCCCAGCCGTTCCCCCGCGTCGACACGATCCTTGAACGAAGCTGCGTGCCTCACTCGGGAAAGCATGCGCGTTGCGCCGCGTGCTCGTCCACGACTAGCATCACGCTACTCAGCCGAGCTCAGAGGGGGCCCCGTGGTTCACGCGTACATCCTGATCCAGACCGAGGTAGGCAAGGCGGCATCGGTCGCCGATGCGGTGCGGGAGATCGCCGGCGTGGCCGAGGCCGAGGACGTCACCGGCCCGTACGACGTGATCGTGCGCGCGGAGGCGAAGACCGTCGACGAGCTGGGCAAGTTGGTCGTGGCTCGCATCCAGGCCGTCGAGGGCATCACCCGCACGCTCACCTGCCCGGTCGTGCATCTGTAGCGTCGCGGTCCGGCCCCCGGACGAGGCCCTCAGGTTTCGAGCTCGGGCGCCGTCGTGCGCTTGCCGCGTTCGGCGTCATGGCGCTCGACCGCGAGATCGATCAGACGCTCGATCAGGTCGCCGTAGGAGAGGCCGCTGGCTTCCCAGAGCTTGGGGTACATGCTGATCGACGTGAACCCCGGGATCGTGTTGATCTCGTTGACGAACAGCTCGTCACCCCGGATGAAGAAGTCGACGCGCGCCATGCCCCAGCACTCGATCGCCTGGAAGGCGGCGACCGCCATGCGCTGCACGCGCGCCTGCAGGTCGTCGCCGACCGCAGCGGGGATCTCCAGCCGCGCGCCGTTCTCGTCGAGGTACTTCGACTCGTAATCGTAGAACTCGTGGCCGGTCGGCACGATCTCGCCGCAGATCGACGCCACGGGGTCGTCGTTGCCGAGCACGCCGCACTCGATCTCCCGCACCGGCTCGATGCCGTGCTCCACCACCGCTTTCCGCGCGAAGCGGAAGGCGGTGCCCATCGAATCGTCGAGCTCTGCCGCCTCGTGGGCCTTGGTGATGCCGACCGACGACCCGAGGGTGGCCGGCTTCACGAAGACCGGGTAACCCAAGGCAGCGACGCGCGCCGAGACGCCTTCAGGGTCTTCGAGCCACTCTGGCTCGCGCACGGCGACCCACGGGCCCACGGGCAGGCCCGCCGCTGCGAACAGCACCTTCTGGATCGCCTTGTCCATACCGAGTGCCGAGCCGAGCACTCCCGCGCCGGCGTAGGGCACGCCGGCGAGCTCGAACATCCCCTGCACGGCACCGTCCTCGCCCATGGGGCCGTGCAGCACCGGCAAGACGACGTCGATCGAGGCGCGGCTCCCGTCGGCCGCGACCAGCTCATGGGCCGCCGCCTCACTCGCCAGCGACACCCCCGAACCGTCGTCCGCGGCGGGGACGACCTCGGGCATCCGGCCGGTCTCCGCGGGCAGCGCAGGAGGCCCGGGCATCAGGTGCCACGCGCCGTCACGCGTGATGCCGACGGGCACGACCTCGAAACGCTCGCGGTCGAGCGCATCCATCACCGACCGAGCCGAGATACAGCTGATCTCGTGCTCTGCGGACCGACCCCCGAACACCACGGCGATACGTCGGCGTTCGCTCACACCTTCTCCAGCGCGTGCTCGAAGTCATCGACGATGTCGTCGACGTCCTCGATGCCGACGCTGACCCTCACCAGACCGTCGGCGATACCGGCCGCCCGGCGCGCCACGGGATCCATCTGCCGGTGCGTCGTGGACGCCGCGTGGCCGACGAGCGTGTGGGTGCCGCCGAGGCTCGTCGCGATCCACGCGAGCTCGAGGGCGTCGCAGAAGCGACGCGCACCCTCGACGCCGCCCGCGACCTCGATCGCCACCATGCCTCCGTACCCGTGCTCGAGCAACCTCGACGCCACCTCGTGCTGAGCATGCGAGGCGAGCGCCCGGATACCGCACGCGCTCGACCTTCGCGTGTGACTCGAGGGTAGACGCGAGCGCCATGGCGTTCGCACAGTGACGCTCCATGCGCAACGCGAGGGTCATCAGCCCGCGCAGGCAGAGCCACGCTTCGAAGGGAGCCATCGTGCCGCCGGTGTCGATCGCGACGTCACGCAGGCGCGCGCGTCCCTCGTCGCTCGTGCAGACGACACCGGCGATCAGGTCGTGATGGCCACCGACGTACTTGGTGGCCGAGTGGCAGATGTAGTCGAACCCGTACGTGACCGGGTTGCACAGATACGGCGAGGCGAACGTGTTGTCGACCGCTGCGGGCACGCCCGCGTCACGGCAAACGGCTCCGAGCGCATCGAGGTCCGCGACGGTCACGTTCGGGTTGGCGATCGTCTCGACGTAGAAGAGTGCGGCCCCTGCCAACGCTGCCTTCACCGCATCGAGATCGTGCGGGTCGACGAGCGTGACCTCGACACCACTGCGAGGAAGCACGTTCGTCGCGAGGCCGTAGGTGCCGCCGTAGAGCTCGGTGCTCATCACGACCCGGTCGCCCGCCCGCGCGGCGACACCGAGAACTGCGTTGATCGCGGCCATGCCCGACGAGAAGCCGAACGCGGCATCGGTGCCCTCGAGCGAGGCCATCTGCTGCTCGAACGCGGCGACCGTCGGGTTCCCATATCCACGGGTGTAGGTGTAGCCGGCCGCCTTGAAGGAGATCGTGTCGGCATAGGTTTCGGCGTCGGGGAAGCGGAACGTCGACGTCTGGTAGAGCGGCACGCTCGGCGTCTCTTGATCGACCGGCGGCATCGCGCCGTGCACCGCCCGCGTCGAGAACCCGCGTTGATGGGCCATGGGTTGGAGCCTACCCGCCGGCGGACCACCGCTTCGGGTACGCGGCGCGCAGCTCCTCGACCATCGCGGTGAGCACGTCCATGACATCGGCGGCCATCGCTCGGACGGCCGCGACCTCGCCAGCCTCATCGCGTCGGCCGGTCAGGTCGATCGCAGGACCGGCCCTGAGCAAGACCGGGCGGCCGAACTTCAGGCTCCCCCTGCCCGACTTCTGCCACACCGCTTGCGATCCCCAGCTCACGAGCGGTGTGATCGGCACACCGGTCGCGAGCGAGAGTCTGATGACGCCCGTCTTGCCCCGCATGGGCAGGTGATCCGCACGGGTGGTCACGGTGCCCTCGGGATAGATCACGACGACCTCGCCGTGCGCGATCGAACGTTCGGCGGCCTTCAGCGCCGCGGTCGCGTCGCCCGAGCCGCGAACGACCGGGATCTGCTTCGCGCCACGGAAGGCCGAGCCGACGAGCGGGATGCGGAACAGCTCCTCCTTCGCAAGGAAGCGGGGCCGCCGACCCGCCTTCATGACCGCCGAGGCGTTCGTGAGCGGATCGAGGTAGGAGATGTGATTGCAGGCGACGATCGCGGACCCGCTCTGCGGGATGTGTTCGAGACCTTCGTACCGGAGCCGGAACCAACCCCGCACCGGTGGGATCGACACGGCCTTCGCGACGTGATACCAGGGCTCTGCCAGCGTTCAGTCTCCTTCGCCGGGCCGCAAATGCCGGAGCGCCGACCACGCGGCGGGCAGCACGCTCGCCGCCGCGAGCAGCTTCACCATGTCGCCGATGACGAACGGGTAGAGGCCGTACTCGAGCCCCTGCTGCAGCGAGAGGCCCGTAGCCGCCATCAACCACGGCACACCCGCGACGTAGATCACGATCGACGCCAGCAACATCGCCGAGATCGACGACCGTAACGAACGATCCCAACCGCGCGATGCGAGCCAGCCCGTGAGCGCGGCGGCGGCGGCGAACCCCCAGAGATACCCCCCGGTCGCCGATGCGAGCGCAAGCACCTCGAAGCCGCCGCGGTGGGAGCCGTCGGGCTCCGGCGCCAGCACGGGCAGCCCGGCGACCGCCCACACGAGGTAGAGGCCGATCGTCGCGGTGCCGAGGCCGGGTCCGTAGGCGGCGCCGATGAGCAGCACGCCGAGCGTTTGTCCGGTGATCGGCACCGGCGTGAACGGCAGGGCGTACGAGATCTGCGCGAGCCCCGCGACCAGCAGGCTGCCGGCGACGGCGCAGACGACGGAGAAGATCGCCCGGCTCGATACGGACGAACGCGCGGGGGCGAGCCGCATGGCGATGGTCGACATGTGAGTCAGGACCCTCCGTCGTGGCCGGTCACCGTCGCCGGTCGAGCGGACGGCACCGAGATCGAGCAGGCGATGAGCCTATCGCGATACGCCGGCCGCGCCCTCGATGGCCTCGTCGCCCGAACCATCGCGTTAGGCTTCCCGCCCGTGCGTGTGATCGTTCTCCCCGTGAAGTCCTTGGCTGAGGCCAAAGGTCGCCTCGATCCGGTGCTGACGCCGCTGGAACGCGGCGCCCTCACGCTCGCGATGCTCGAGGACGTGCTCGATGTCACGCTGGCCGTCAACGGCTGGGAGACGTGGGTGGTCTCTCCCGACGAGGCGGTGCTCGAGATCGCGATGTCGCGCGCTGCGCATGCGATCGAGGAGGAGCACCCTCCGCTCGCGAACGCGATCCGCCAGGTCGAGGAAGAAGCCGACGGACGCCTCGTCGACACCTTGGCCGTACTGCTGCCGGACACACCGCTCGTCACGCACCCGGCGCTGACCCGAGCGCTCAGAACGCTTGGTGCGGTCGTCGTCGCACCCTCGGCCGACGAGGGCGGCACGAATCTGCTCGTCCGCCGGCCTCCCGCTTCGATCGGCGCTCGGTTCGGCCACGATTCCTACCGCCGACACCTGCAGGCAGCGTCGGAAGCCGGCGTGCCCGTGGCGGTGGTCGAGGCGAGAGAGCTCGCGTTCGACCTCGATCTGCCGAGCGATATCCTCACGGTGCTGGAGTCGCGGCGGGAGGGGCGAACGCTGCAGGTATGCCGGGACTTGGAACTCGGGGCGCGTGTTGCGACCCGGACCTAGAGGGGACGATCGCCGATGGCCCAGGGCACGATCAAGGAGTTCGATCTGGAGGCCGCGACCGGCTCGCTGCTCATGGACGATCACACCGAGGTCGCGATCGACGCAACATCGCTCGAGCTCTCGGGCATCCTGACGTTGCGTCTCGGTCAGCGGGTGATCTTCGATCTCGACGATGCCGATGGCTCGCCGGTGGCCCGAGGATTGCGCCTCGTCACGTTCGAGTGAGCGAGGGCGCCTCCGCCTCGAGCGTGACGTCTCATCCTCCAGACGTCGTGACCACCTGCACCCGGAACTCCTTGCCGGGTGTGAACGCCGGAAGATCGCGGGCAGGCACCACGATGGGGGTCTGGGGCCGACGCGGGTTCCGAGCGATGCGCTCGTTGCGATGCTTGCGCTCGAATGTGCCGAAGTCGGCGAGGGTCACACGTTCGCCCCGCACGACGGAGTCGCGGATCGAGTCGATCGCCGCATCGATCGCCCTGCCGGCATCGGCCTTCGAAAGGCCGGTGCGACTGGAAACCTCCGCGACCAAGCCACCCTTGTTCATGGCTGCTCCCTCCGGTCGAGCACGGTTCCGAACCCCAACCGTATTCCCCAGGACAGGTCCGGGTCAAACGGCGAGGTCGTGGGTCAGCTTGCGGCGCAAACCGCGTCGAGGTGGCATGTCGGGGCCACGCGCGATACATCCTGGCCGCATGGGGTCGCCGTTGCTAGCATGCCGTGGCTACGTTGGGGCGTGGTGTAACGGCAGCACGACAGGTTCTGGCCCTGTTAGTCGAGGTTCGAATCCTTGCGCCCCAGCCCTCGAGCTCTCGAGCGGTGAGGCCGACAAGGCTCAGCCCACGCCCGGATACGGATCGAGGACCAGCGTCGACAGCGGCTCCTGTGTGAAGTCGAAGCTATAGGCCAGGTCGCCCAGCTCCTCCACCTCCTCGCGGACGGTCGGACGAGCGTCGGGCCAACCGTCGGTTCGAGGATCGAGACGCTGCCCGCCCAGGAACCGGTCCTCGATCAGCTTGAGGTACGCGTCGTAGCTGAGCGTCTGCGAGTCGATGTATCCCGCGCGCGCCCACGGGCTGATCACGAATGACGGCACGCGAAGACCCCATCCGTTCTCGTCGACGACCGGCGGCTCGACGTGGTCGTAGAAGCCCCCCCAGTCGTCCCACGTCACGAAGATCGCCGTGCGCATCCACTGTTCCTCGGGACCTTGCATCACGGCGTTCACGATCTGGGTCACCCACGCTTGGCCGTCGCCGATCGAGTCGGGAGGGTGTTCGGCCCGTCGCTCCGTCGGCATCACCCACGAGACGCTCGGCAACGTGCCCTCACGCGCCGCTTCGAGGAAGTCGGTGTTCGCCAGCACGTTGTCGAGCTGACCGGTCACGTCGACCGTGCGGAATCCGGGCAGCGGGTTCTGCACCGCGCGCGTCTCGGTGGCCTCGAAGTCCTGACAAGGTGCGACGACACAGCTTCCGGGACCGACGAAGTAGCCCCACGACACGCCTGCCTGATAGAGGAGCCAGGTGATGTCGGCCCAGACGTAAGGAAGCGGCTCGCCCGCATCGGGTGTCCAGTTCTTGGAACCGAGCCCTGGCCGCCGACCCGGGTTGCGCTGATCCGACACGCACGCCATCGGGTCATCAGGCACCGGACATCGCGCCGACCACCCCGACACCAAGAACAGGTGGGCCGGAAGCGTCCACGAGTCGGTCGGGGCGAACATGTGGTCGTGCAGCGTGTACTTCTCGGCGTAGGCCCAGTAGTTCGGGATCTCCCGCGCCGTGTGATAGCCCATCAGGTCGGGCGTGCGAGCCCGACCGGGTCCCGACGTCGTCTTCGGGCACGGCCGCACTTTCGGATCCTTCTCGCAGCCGTTGCCCTTGATGCGGAACGCACGGACGAACCCGTTCATACGACCATCGGCGATGGAGACCTGCGCGGCGAGCTCCCCGTGCGGCCCGCCGGAGTCGAACAGGTTGCGGTCGTGGTAGGGCCGGTGACAGACACGGGGCTTCGCGGGATCGGGCAGGCAGGCCTTCGGCTCGCCTCGCTCGTCCATCGCGATACCATCGGCGCCGGGGAACGTGCCGAAGTAGTGGTCGAACGAGCGGTTCTCCTGCACCACGAACACCAGGTGGTCGAGGTTCATGATGCCCGCCGCCGGGTCGAACGGGCGGAACGGGTCGGCCACCGGCTCCATCGGTGGCGGGTCGCGCAGCGTGCGGGTGTCGACGCCGATCGGCGCCCGCTGCGGAGCCACAGGGAACCGGTCCGGAACCAGGAACGGCAGTGGTATCTCGTGTGCGGGCTCGCGCGCGCGGGCAGGTTCCGGCGGAGATGCCGGCGGAACGGCCGGCCCGGCGGTCGGGTCCGCAGACGCGCCGACGCACGCGGCCGCCACGAGCGCTGCCGCGGTCAATGGAGCGACGAGGCGCGCGCGAACAACGACGGATCCGGTCATCGGGCGATCGTAGCCCGGGCATCGTCGCTCACCTGTTAGCCGGGGCGGATCTCTCAGCCATGCCGCGAGCCGGTCCGGCTCCGGGGGTCTCGCCTGCGCCGGCCCGAGAGCAACAGGGCCACGAGCCAGCCCGCCGAGCCCGACAGGAACACGATCGAGAGCGAGCCGGTACGGCTGAAACCGACTCCGGATCGATCCGCCAACGTGGCCGAGAGCGTGAGGATGGCGGCGCCGAACGCCGGTGCCACACCCAAGCGGCCGAGCCAGGTGGTGGGCACGAGCGCCCACGACCACCCGGACCCGATCACGAACGAAAGTCCGAGCCCAGCGAGCGCGACCCACGTGAGCGACCACGGGGTGGACACGTCGGTGATCGAGGCGGCGGCAGGCGACACCGCGACGGGGGAGCCGACCGGAACCTCGGAGAACGTGTCGGCGATCCGGACTCCGGGCGCCACCTCGAGCGCGCCGCTCGGCGGATCGAGGCGAGGGTTGAACGCGTCGAGGAACACGATCACGGGGTCGTCGTCGGCGACCTCGAGCGCCGCGGTCAGCGAGCTGCGGGACGTCTCCTCGAGCGAGGGAGCGATCGTGGTGGGTCGTCGAGCCAGCAGGTCGGGCAGCGTGCCCACGAAGACCCTCGTGCGTGTGATGAGGCGAGGGGGCACGCCCGCATACACCTGGCGCAAGGTGGGAACCAGTCGCGGGGTCGAGACGAGGAAGATGACGGGCCGGTCGATCGAGGACCTGTCGAGATAGGCCGAGGCGCCGCTCATCGCCAGCACCTTCTCCTGGGTCATGAGCGGGGTCTCCTCATCCCACAGCGACCCCGCGGCAGCCGTGGTCCAGGCGAGCGCGGCGACGATCGCGAGCCCGGCGAGGGCGGTGCCGGGCGCGCCCAGGCGGCTCCACGCGGACCGGCCGGCACCCACCACGAAGGCGGCGGCGAGCATCGGCACGCCGAGCGCGTACGCGGCCACGCGGTAGACCGGAACCGGTTGATCGAGCCACAGGTAGGCAGCGGCGGCCACGAGCACCGACGCTGCCCACACGACCATCGTGATCACAGCCCAGCGCCTGAGCGAGGATCTCGGCCACCAGGAGCTGACCGCCCCTGCCACCGCCGCCGTGACGGTGACGGGCAGGCGCAAGGGAGTCAGCCTGCTCGACGTCTTCGCGGCGAGCTTGCCGGGATGGATGTGGATGCCAGCGTCGATCCTGAGCAGGGACTCGGGAGCCATGAGCATCGACGCCGCGCCCGCTGCCGCGCCACCTGCGAGCACGAGGCCCAACCGCGCCGATGGCGTGTTCCCGAGGGGAGCGCCCGCCTTCCATCGCCGCAACGACCCCGGCAGCAAGACGATCGCGAGCGCCATCAGCACCGGCAGGAACAGCACCGCGAAGCGCCAGTGCGCGAGGGCGGCACCGGCCGACAACACGATGGAACCGGCGATCGCGGGCCGGCCTGCCGCCGCGAGCAGGGCCGTCAGCGCGAGCGCGACCAACATGCCCATAACGAAGGCGTTGTCGTGACTTCCCACCGCGATGCGCGCCATGTGGGTCGATGCCCCCACCCCGATCGCATACACGCCGAAGGTCCACGGGGGCTCTTCGAGCGCGCCGATAGCGAAGCCGCCGGCCGCGAGCGCCACGATCACCGAGGCGATCGCCGGCAGCGAGAACATCAGCCGATACGGCTCGATGCCGAAGAGGCCGTCGAGCAGCGCGGCGAAGACCAGCACGCCGGTGCGGTCGCCGTGCACCGTGAGCTCGGGGGGTGCCCACCCCACCAGTGCCCCGAGCCCGGACTCCGCGACGAGGTTCGCCCGCCAGATCACCTGCGGGGTGTCGAACCCGATCGGCGTCGCGAACCGCCCCGATCCGTAAGCCCAGAGGTAAGCGGCGCCGACCACCACCACGGCCGTGGCGAGTCCGGCGGCTCCGATCGCGACCGCCGGCCAGCCGGACGGGGCGTCTCGCTCGGGCGCCGCTCCCCCCGAGGGGGGGAGCCCGCCGGTCAGTCGCGGAACGGCCACGGATCGACCACGAGTGGCGGCAGGGGTTCCTGGCTGAAGTCGAAGTCTTCGGCGAGATCCCCGAGCAGCTTCACCGACTCGCGCACCGTGGGTCTCGAGTCGGGCCAGCCGTCGGTCGCCGGATCGAGGCGTTCACCGCCGAGGAAGCGATCTTCGATCAGCTTCAAGAACGCGTCGTAGCTCAATGTCTGATGGTCGATGAACCCGGGCTTGGCCCACGGGCTGATCACCATCGACGGCACCCTCAGACCCCAGCCGTTCTCGTCGACCACCGGCGGCTCCACGTGGTCGTAGAACCCGCCCCAGTCATCCCACGTGAGGAAGATCGCGGTGCGCAGCCATTGTTCCTCGGGGCCTTGCATCACCGCATTGATCGCCTTGGCGACGTAGGCCTGGCCCGCTTCGATCGAGTCCGGCGGGTGCTCGCCCTTGTCCTGTTCGGGCATCACCCACGACACGCTCGGAAGGTCGCCTGCCAGGGCGTCGCGCGTGAACTCGGTGTTCGGCCTGATGTTGTCGAGCTGGCCCGTTGCTGCCGTCGCGGTGAACCCGGGGAGCGGATTCTGCACGGGCGCGGTGAGGATGCCCTCGAGGTGCTCGCACGGCGGCGCCACGCAGGTGCCCTCACCGACGTAGTAGCCCCAGCTCACCCCCGCGCGGTAGAGCAGCCACGTGATCGGCGCCCAGACGTACGGCCTGGGCTCCCCCATCTTGGGCGACCAGAACCTCGACGGTGGATCCGCATGGATGCCCCCGGGGAACTTCTGGTCGGACACGCACGACATCGGGTCGTCGAGGTCCGTGCACGTCGCCGACCAGGCCGAGACGAGGAACAGATGCGCGGGAAGGGTCCACGAGTCGGTGGGCGCGAACATGCGATCGTGCAGCGTGAACGTCTTCGCGTACTTCCAGTAGATCGGGATCTCCGCGGCCGTGTGATAGCCCATGACATCGGGTTGGCCCGCGGGCCCGTCGACCGCCTCGGGGCACGGCGCCTCGGTGGGGTGCTTCTCACAGCCGTTGCCGATCACGCGCAGGGCGTTCACGAATCCGTCCATCGCGCCGCCGTTGATAGAGAGGAGGCTGCCGAGCTCGCCGTGTGGGCCCCCTTGATCGATGAAGTTCCTGTCGTGATACGGCCGATGACACGTACCGGGAGCATCCGGATCTGCGAGACAGACCTTGGGACGCCCGTTCGCGCGCACGGCGATGCCGTCGGCTCCCGGGAACGTGCCGAAGTAATGATCGAACGAGCGGTTCTCGAGCACGATGAAGACCAGGTGGTCCAGGTTCATGATGCCGGCGGCAGGGTCGAATGGGCGCGACCGATCCGCCGCCGGCAGCAGCGCAGGCGGCGAGAGGAGCGGCTGCTCGTCGACCCCCTGCGGCGCCGCACCAGGATCGGGTTCGCTCGCGAGACCGGGCGCACCCATGACGTCGGTCGGCTCGATCCAGTTCGAGTCGTCGGACTCGGGCGCGATCGTCGCAGCGGTTGCGGCGGGGGGCGAGGGCGGAGCGCTCGGCGAGACCGACTGCGCCGGATCGCCACCCGAAGTGCACGCCACCGCGATCAGCCCGGCAAGGGCGAGCACCGTGGAAGCGGCGACGACTCGTCGGCGTCCGATCATCGCGGCCTTGTCGGCGTGGGGTCGAGGATCAGGGGCGGGATCGGTTCCTGCGAGAAATCGAAGGCCGTGGCGAGATCGCCGAGCAGCTCCACTTCCTCACGCACCGTCGGACGAGGGTCGGGGCGCCCTTCGTTCTCGCCGTCGAGACGCTGTCCGCCGAGGAACCGGTCCTCGATCAGCTTCAGGTACGCATCGAACGACAGGATCTGGGAATCGATGTCGAGGTCGCGATCTGCCCATGGGCTGATCAGCAGGCCCGGCACGCGGAGCCCGTAGCCGGCCTCGTCGACCCGTGGCGGCACGACATGGTCGTAGAAGCCGCCCCAGTCGTCCCACGTGAGGAAGATCGCCGAGCGCTCCCACAGGTCGCTCCGCATCACCGCATTGATGAGCCTCGTGACGTAGGCCTGCCCCCGGGTGATCGGTGCCCTGATGAGTGGGTGCTCGCTGTTGCCGCCGCGCCCAGGCACGATCCACGTGACCGAGGGCAGCGTGTCTGTCCGAACCGCCTCGTAGAACTCACCGTGGGTCTTGATGTTGTCGAGCTGACCGGTCTCGACCACGTCGGCGAAGCCCGTGAGCACGTTCTGGGGCCGGGCGGGCCCGTCGCGTTCACAGTCGGCGAACGTGTCCTCGGGGCGGCGGCAGAGCACGCCACCCGCGTAATAGGCCCAGCTCACCTCGTGCCGGTTGAGCAACCACGTGATGTCGGTCCATCCGAACAACGTCGGATGCTCGTACCACGCGAGACCGTCGAACAGCTCCCCCATCTCGAGGTCGGTCGTACACGTGAACGCATCGGACGGGTCGGTGCACGAGGCCGACCACCCCGACACCAAGAAGAGATGCGCGGGCAGGGTCCATGAGTCGGTCGGACCGAACATCGCATCCTGCAGCACGTACTCGCGCGCGTACGCCCAGTAGTTCGGGATCGCCCGCTCGTCGTGGTAGGCCATGACGTCGGGCTGGCCATCGGGACCGAAGATCTCTCCGCATGCGTCGACGTCACGGTCGCGGATGCACCGGCGACCCGCGGCAGCCTCGATGAAGCCGTCCATCGCGCCGTCGTTCACGCTGATGACCGACGCCTCGTGGTTGTGGGGCCCGCCGGCGTTCACCAGCTCGCGTGTCGGGTAGGGCGGCACGCACGCGCCGAGCACCGGATCCCTCGCGCAGACCGTGGGCCGCCCGAGCTCGTCCATCGGGATGCCGTCGGCGCCGGGGAACGTGCCGAAGTAGTGATCGAAGGATCGGTTCTCCTGCACGATGAAGATCAGATGATCGAGGTTCTTGATGCCGGCCTCGGGGTCGATCGCCTCGGGCGTGGAGGGCGCCGCCGTCCGGGGACCTTGTGTCGCTTCCGTCACCCGTGCACGCGACGGCCACCGATGCCGCCACGAGCATGAGGCAGGATCCGGCGATCCAGTCGCGACGGTGCTCGGTCCGCCGGGGGCCGGGCTCAGCCATGGCCACGGATGCTACCGGACCTGTCGCGAGGTCTCGGGCGGAGCCGAGGCGGCGCGAGTCCCGCGACTACGATGACGCGAGACCGACGGTCCACCTGAGGAGGCCCGCATGAGCGAGACCGATGTATCGACCCGCTTTTCAGTGACGCTGATCCCCGGTGACGGCATCGGGCCCGAGGTCATCGCCGCCGCCCGCGCCGTCGTCGAGGCGACCGGTGCGCCGATCGACTGGGAAGAGTTCGAGGCGGGCGCCGAGGTCTTCCGAAAGGGCGTCGCCTCTGGCGTGCCACAGGACACGATGGATTCGATCGCGCGCACCCGGGTCGCGCTGAAGGGCCCGCTCGAGACACCGGTGGGATTCGGCGAGAAGAGCGCGAACGTGACGCTCCGCAAGCTCTACGAGACCTATGCCAACGTTCGGCCCGTGCGAGAGATGCCGGGCGTCACCACGCCGTACTCGGGGCGGGGCATCGACATGGTCATGGTGCGAGAGAACGTCGAGGATCTCTACGCCGGCATCGAGTACATGCAGACACCGGGGGTCGCGCAGGCACTGAAGCTGATCAGCGTGAAGGGCTCGGAGAAGATCGCGCGCTTCGCATTCGAATACGCCCGCAGCGAGGGCAGGCCGAGCGTGGCCTGTGCGACCAAGGCCAACATCATGAAGTTCACCGAAGGCACGTTGAAGCGCGTGTTCGAATCGGTGGCGCCGGATTACCCCGAGATCGAATCGTGGCACGTGATCGTCGACAACGCCGCACACCAGCTCGTAAAACGCCCGGAGCAATACGACGTGATCGTCACGACCAACATGAACGGCGACATCTTGAGCGACCTGTCGAGCGCGCTGATCGGCGGGCTCGGCTTCGCACCCAGCGCCAACATCGGCAACGAGGTCGCGATCTTCGAGGCGGTGCACGGCTCGGCGCCGAAGTACGCCGGCAAGGACGTGATCAATCCGACCGCGGTGATCCTGTCGGCCGTGCTGATGCTGCGCTACCTCGGCCTGTTCGACGAGGCGTCCGCGATCGAGCACGCCGTGTTCGTCACCCTGGAAGCCGGCACCCTCACCGGCGACGTGGTCGGCTACGACCGAGGCACGCCGACCAGCGCGTACACCGAGGCCATCATCGGCAACCTCGGCAAGAAGACGGAGAACTGGACCATCCGCGAGGTGAAACCGCTGCAGCTTCCGATGCTCGGATCCGACCCCGACTACGTGCGCCCCACCGATCGCAACGTGGTCGGGCTCGACGTGTTCGTGGAATCACCACTCACCGCCGACGAGCTCGGCACGTCGCTCATCGAGCTCGCCCAGGGCACTCGGCTCGAGCTCAAGATGATCTCGAGCCGGGGCACGAAGGTCTTCCCTCCGACCGGCGCGATCACCGACACGCTCGATCACTGGCGATGCCGGTTCATCATCCGCGAGAACCCCGGCGACCTCTGGGACGAGGACGTGCACCAATTGTTAGCGCGCATCTCGCGCCGTCACACCTGGATGCACATCGAGAAGCTCCTCGAGTTCGACGGTGAGCTCGGCTTCACCAGGGACCAAGGCGAGAACTAACGTCAGCGGTTCGGGCGACGCCGCGGCGAGACGCCCAGACGGTCGCGGCGCACACGGCGCCGGCCGCGACGGAGGCGCTCGGTGGCGTCCCGCAGCTCCCGCTCCCGATCATGGAACAGATCGTCCGTCCATCCGAAGATCATCGCTGCACCTCCTTCCTTCTGACCCTCCTGGGGCTGTTTTAGCGTTTGCTACAACGTTTCAAGACACAGCATACGGGGTTGTGTTCCCATCTGAAAGCATTTAAGCTAACTCGAACGCGATGCCGATCACGGTCCACCTCTCGAGCGACGACCTGGCGGAGATCAGGTTCGCCTTCTCTCCCATCTGGGAGCTCGGCATGAGCCTGTACAAGCCCATGCGCGATCCCTCGAAGCACGCGCTGCACCTTCCGTGGGTGCAGGAGGCGACCAAGGCGATCGAAGGCCGCGATCTCCAGGTGTTGTTCGCGGTGGTGCCGCCCTCCGGGGTGGGCGGCCAGGTCCACCCCTACATCCCGGACTTCCTGACCCCCCCGCCGGAAACACCGTTCCCGCAATTCGAGGACGAGCTGGAACAGGTGTCCCGGACGGACCCGGTGCGTATCAGCACCGAGCTCTCGCACATGATCGACTCGCTCGAAGGCGCGGCGGTCCCGGCGCTCACGCAGGCGATCCTCGACGATCCGGCGCCGTTCGTGCCACGGCTCGCCGAGCAGATGCGCGAGTACTGGAAGCTCACGATCGAGCAGCACTGGCCTCGCATCCGCGCCTTGCACGAAGCCGACGTGACCTATCGAGCGCGTCAACTCGCCCTCGGCGGCGCGGAGCTGCTCTTCGACGACCTACACCCTTCACTGTCGCTCGCCGGTCACGATCTGGTGATCGACAAGCTGATGTGCGAAGACGTCGACCCGGGTGGCCGAGGGCTCGTCCTGATCCCGGCGGTCTTCGACTGGCCCGGCATCGCGTTGCTCATCGGCGAGGGGCTGCAGCCCACACTGTCCTACTCCCCCCGCGGCATCGCTGAGATCTGGGACGAACCCACTGCGGGGGTCGGAGACGGAGCTATGGACGACCTCATCGGCGGAACGCGAGCAGACATCCTGCGGGTGCTGAGCGTTCCGATGACGACGAGCGAGCTCGCACACAGGTTGCACCTCACGCCCGCGGCGGTGTCGCAGCAGCTCGGTGTGCTCCGGCGCGCCGGTGTCGTCGATGCACGTCGCCAAGGCCGCGAGGTCTACTCCGAGCTCACGGCCTCGGGCCGCGGCCTGCTCGAGCTGCTCGGCTGATCCCAGCGGGTATCCTTCGAGCGCACCCGAAGCGCGCCCGGACCTGACAACCGTGTGACCCCCTCGCGGAAGGATCGATCATGTCTCCTCTCCGACGTACCTGTCTCGTGCTAGCGCTCGCAGCCTCCATGTCCGTCCTTGCCGGCGTCGCCGGCGCTGCCACGCCGTCGGAAGCACCCGACAACACCTCGATGGCGGACGGGCCCGTACGAGCCGTGGCCATCGCGCGCGGACACGTGTGGATCGGCGGAAACTTCTCGAACGTGCTCGGCCCGAACGGCGGCAGCCCCACGCCGGCGGGCAACATCGCCGCGCTCAGCCTCTCGACCGGCCTGCTCTCGACGACCGTCGACCCACCCGCGCTCATCGGGGGCGGCGGCGCACAGGTCCGCGACATGTCGCTCGGACCCGACGGCATCCTCTACGTGACGGGACGCTTCCTCTACCGGTTCGGCGGCCTCGACCGCCGTCACACCGTCGGCATCGACCCCGCCACGGGAAACATCGTCCGAGGCTTCTCGACGATCGTCGGGCGAACCGTGCTGGCCGGCGCCGATCGCATCTACGTCGGCGGCTCGCGACTGCGCGCCTACCTCCGGACCGGCGGGCGAGACCTGGCGTTCGCCGACGTCGTGCCGGCGCTCGACGGTTCGATCAGGCCTCCCGGAGAGACGCCCCAGATGCTCGACCTCGACCTCATGCCCGACGGCGACGTCGTCGCCGCCGGCCACTTCGACATCATCAACGGGAACCCGCAGAAGATCGTCGTGAAGGTGAACCCGGTCAACGGCACGGTCCGGTCATGGTCACTCGGCAGCATCAACCCGAGCAGCAAGGCCTACGGCATGTCGACCGAAGTCTCGAACGGGCAGTTGCTGGTCGGCGCGGGCGGGTCCGACTTCGCGGCGCTCTACGAACCGGGCGCCGACCCCACGGAGTGGCCGCAGGTGTGGAAGACCGACACCTCGGGCTCGGCACAGGCGGTCGCGGCCTACGACGCGGAGACGGTGCTCGTCGGTGGCCATTTCAAGACCCTCGCCCACGGTCCCGGCGAGCAATGCGGATCGAACCAGGTGCCGGTTGGCGATTGTCTCGCGATCCCGCGGCTCGCCGCACTCGACCGCACGACAGGCACCACCGATGCGACCTGGCGCCCCAATCCCTGCTGTCACTACCTCGGCGTCTGGGCGCTGGCGGTGCGCCAGGCTCGAGCCCATGTCGGCGGCCAGTTCACCCAGGTCGGGGGCGTGCAGCAGGCGAACTACGCCCGGCTATCACCGTGATGGGAGCGCGAGAAACCACGGTGGAGACGTGGCTTGCGTTGGTGATGCACGTATCTCTTCCTCGTATCGCCCTCGGCGCCGCGAGCGGCGCCGTCGCCACAGTGCCGATGTCGCTCGTCATGCTCGGCGCACAGCGGCTCGGCATGCTTCCGGTGCTGCCACCCGAGGAGATCGCCGATGACGCGATGGCCCGAGCAGGCGTGGCCATCGACGAGGACTCCTCGAACGTGCTCGCCACGATCTCGCATCTCGCCTATGGGGCCGGCGCGGGGGCGGCCTACCGTTCGCTGATCCCCACGCGCGCCCAGGGGGCTGGAAGCGGCGTCGGCTTCGCCCTCGCGTTGTACACGGGAAGCTATCTCGGATGGTTGCCAGCACTCGGGCTGAAGCCCGCCGGGCAGGGTCGGGCGAACATGAAGAGTGCCGCGATGGTCGTCGCGCACATCGTGTTCGGCGCAGTGCTCGGTGGCATCTCGCGTTCCAGACGACGCTAGGCTTCTGGCTTCCGAAGCATCATCGGCCCGCCAAGGGTCGGATACACTGTCCCGGCCAGCCTGGGTCGGCATGCTGGTCAGATGCGCATGGTCCCATCGTCTAGAGGCCGAGGACACTACCCTCTCAAGGTAGAGACACGGGTTCAAATCCCGTTGGGACTACCACCCCTGACCTGCAGAAACGTCCCACGAGTACGAGACGGAGGGCGTTTCCGTCGCGTCCCGACTGCGCCCGCGGACGAGGGGACACGTGCCTGCGCGCGGGACCGCCTCGCTCGCGATGACAGACCAGCCCTTCGTGGTTCGGAAGATCGCGATGTCTTCTCGAAGAATGGAACTCGCCGATTAGGCGGGCTGACGGCGAAACAGCCGCGCGAGTGTCGCGCGGAGCCAGCCGACTCGGGCGGTCGTCGAGTCGGCAGCGAGGGCCGCGTTATGGAGCTCTTCGGCGACCGCGGGATCGTCGTTCTTCTCAGCGGCCCGCTCGATGTGTTCCGTTGCTTCTCTCAGGGAGGATTCGCTCGCTTCGATGGCCAACTCTGCCTTGTGGATGTCATCCGTCATGACAACTCCCTTAGCCGCCCTTCAGCGGACAACCCGAATGCTACAGCAGGCTCGATTCGGAGGCGACCTTAGCGGCGGAACTCGACCCAGACCTGTCCTGGCGGGCCGGTCTCAAAGCCCCACTCGTCCGCCGTTCGCTCGACGAGCCGGAGCCCGAAGCCTCCTACCCTGACCGAATCCTCCCAGCGAGGCTCGACCACCCTCACGTCGACGGCGGCGGTGGCTTGTTCCACCTCGATACGGACGTGATCGTCATCGGCATCGATGACCAAGCGGAGCGTGTCTTGATCAGGTCGTAGCTGTCCGTGACGGATGGCATTCGCGGCGAGTTCGCTGATGGCGAGGCGAGCGTCGTCGGCCCGCTCGTTCAAGAACGGGGGCGGGATCGCCTCGTTCAGTGCGGAGCGAGCAAGAAGAGGAGCGCTCTGATCCGCGGGCAGAATGAGTTCTCGTCGCATCGGCTTTGGATTACCCTTCGAGGTCTGCCGAGAAACCCAGGGCCGTAAAGGATTTGCTGGGTCTCGCCGACAAGCACGAGCAATGTAGAGAGGGTGGCCAACTGGTCGGCGGTCATGGAGAATGATCCGCGCTGGACTACACGAGGAGGAAGGACCATGGACGTTCCAGCCGTACGACCTTTCTCCTTGCGGACCGAGGAGAAGGACGGGGCGACCGTCGTTCACCTCGAAGGTGAGCTCGATCTCGCAGCCGTCCCGAAGCTGCAGGAGGCCTTGCACTCCGCCCAACACGCGGACGTCTCCCAGATCGTCGTCGACCTCCGCGGGCTCACGTTCCTCGACTCGACCGGTCTTGGAGTCTTGATCGCCGCAGACATCGCGGGCCGTGACGGACACGTTGCCGTCTCATTCGTACGTGGCAACGAGACGGTGCATCGCGTGTTCCAGCTCACCGCCGTGGAAGGGCGTTTGAACTGGGTCGACGCCCCGGCCTAGCCAGTTTGGCTGATCCCGCGCCACGGTCGAAGCCGCGGCTAATCGAGCACCTCGTGGGTAAGAAAGGCTGCGACGAAGGGAGACGAGCATGACCGAGACGATGCCGCCTGAGGGCGACGAGATGCCTGAACCGCGCGGCCCCGGCGAGGTGCCGCGGCCGCAAGCCCCGGACGAGATTCCACCTCAGGGTCCGAGCGAAGAGGGGCTACCGGATGACGAGCAAGAGGCGGATCAGTCCATCGAAGTGCCCGCTGACCAAGCCGAAGCGCAAGAACACGATGCGGAGCGGGCGCTGAGCAACAAGCTCGGCGTGTTTGGTTCTGGCCGATCTGGGTAACCGCGTGGCACAAGCGGTGTCGCCGGTGCCAACGCCTCGAAGGCGGGCCCTCCAGGGGACGGTTCCACACCGGCAAAGACTTCCATCGAGTGGGGTGTCCCCGGCGCCGGGATGAGGGGCAGTCCCTCGGGATGAGGGGCAGTCCCTTGAGTTGCTCTATGAGGCAGTCGGCCTCGGGTGCTCAAGGTGTAGGAGGGTCGGGATCGAAGACCTTGTAAGCGAACCTTGACGCTTCTCCGTCGTCAGCAGAGCCGGGACGCGACAGTGGCAGACCGATCCATGGAGCATGGTTAGTCCACTCGCCGTTCGCTCTTGGACTGGTGAACGCGGATCGGTCGCCGTGGCTACAGTGACGCACCCCACTGCGGGTACACGGAGGGGCTGATGACGACAGTTCATCGATCGAAGGCCGACGGGGCGCTGCCGGTCTGGTGACGCCCGAGTCGCGGAGGACGCAATGAAGATGAAGGGACAGCTGAACGTGAAGACCCCGGCCGAGTACATCGCCGCGGTGGACGACACGCGCCGGTCCGACATCGCGGCACTCGATGCGCTGATCCGCAAGCACGCGCCGAAGCTCGAGCCGGTCATCATGGGCGGCATGCTCGGCTACGGGCCGTTCCACTACCGCTATGCGAGCGGCCGCGAGGGCGACGCCTGCAAGCTCTCGATCGCCAGCAACGCCTCGTACATCTCGCTGTACTGCTTCGCCGCCGACGCGCAGGGCTACGTCGCCGAGCGGTACGTGGACCGGCTCCCGAAGGCCAGCATCGGCAAGTCCTGCGTGATGTTCAAGAAGCTCGCGGACCTCGACGAGAAGGCGCTCGTGGCGCTCATCAAGGAGACCGCGAAGATGGGTCTCGTCGCCTGAGCCCGCGCGACGTCGGGCGGATGTACTACCAGTCTCTTGTTCACGCACACGAAAGCATGGGACAACTAGGGGCAGCAGCAAGGGGTGTCGTCATGGCCGCTGCATTCGTTCGAGACTTTTCGTCCAGGACCTACCGGGATGCTTCAAAGAGTCATCCAGCTCGAGATGGGTCGGCTTCCCGCTGTTCCTGGATGGCGGTCCAGTAGCGCGCGAGGTGCTCGCCGATCGTGGGGTCGTCCTCGAGCGTGCCGAGGAAGCGGTGAGTCCGCGCGAGCAGTACTTCTGCGCGGAATCGCCGCGACGACGCGCGGGCGATCGCGTAGCCATACTCCTGCCTCGCCCACGTCAGGATGCTCGGGAGTTCCTCTGAGCTCACGGCCTCGGCGGTTATCCCCCGCGTCCCGAGGAACCGCAACCCGTCCCTATGGTGGCCCACGAGCTCAGCGGCTCCCGCGTTCGGGAACGCCTGCATGAGCTGGGCCGCCCACAGGCGGTACCCTCGTCCATCGGTCGCTGTTTCCAGAGATCCTCGACCGGGATGCAGCATCGAGCTCAACCAGATCTGTGGCATTTCCCCGGCTGCATCGCGCACCAAGACCTCGGCCACGATGGTTCCGTCGCGATGAAGGAGCAACGCATAGGGGTTGCCCATATCCGACCGGCGACCGGAGGCGATGAGGGCGAAGCCGAGGTGCTCGAGTTCGTCCACGCGGGCCGCGACGTCTGCCGGGAGAGGTGCGGGGTCAACCTCGACTGGAGCGTCTGACGTCATGGCAATGGACGTTCGGCGCTGATGTCGGCGCATCAAGAGCGCGTTGAACGTCATGAGGGATCCCAGGCCCAGCACCACCACGCCGAAGGCGATAACGGCGAGTCGGGCGGGAGAAACTTCCACGAGGTTCCGGGTCGCGGTACCTGCCAAGAGGACGAGGGCCACGCCAGCAGCGAGCAGCACACCGAACGCCCGATAGTTCGTTTCGAGGCTCGAAGAGGCGTCGGGGGCGACGACGGCCCCGCGACGTATCGCATCGCGCCGGGCGTACTCGATCGCCCCAGCCAGCAACATCGAGGCGAAGATCAACAGACCGGCCAAGGACGGGCTCGCCCATGCGAGCCAAGCGATCGGTTCGCTCCGATCGATCTCCCATAGCCAGAACCAGACCGTCCACGACAGGTTCGCGGAGAAGTGCGTGACATAGGGGTACCAGACGGATCCGGTCGTCATGCGGATCCGGCACATGAGGACTCCGAAACCGAACAGCAAGATGAAGTCCACGGCCTCGATCCCTCGGTATGGCAAGAAGTGGATCGATGCGAAGAGAACGCTGCTGACGGTCACGGCGACGGGGAGACCGAGTCGCGCCGTCAGCCCGTGCAACAAGAACCCGCGGAACACGACCTCCTCCGTGAAGGCGGAGACCCCGTAGCCGGCGGTCATCGTGATCAGCAGACCGATCGTCATGGCGTCGACAGCAGCGAGTGCAGCGACCCCGGCGAGGAAGAGGACGAGATAGACGAGGATCGGGATCGCGAACGAAGGAGTGATCTTCGTGGGGTGAGCAGGACGCAGTCCCACAGGGCGCCACCACCGTAGCCATCCGATGAAGACCAATGCGACGACCGCCTCTGCGGCGAACGGGAGCTGCTGGTGCACGGCGCTTCGGAGATGCGGTGTCCTGTAGAGGACGAGGCTCTGCGGGTTCAGCAGTTCGTTCCCGATCAGCCATGTGATGTGCACCACGAGCGCGACCGCCGCCACGATCGGAACCGACAGTTCGCGATAGGACCGCGCGGGCTCAGCGATGGCCGCCGGATCGCGTCCTTCTGACATCTCCGAGCTATCGACGAGCATCCTTGGAAGTTGAGTTGAGCTGAGCCAGGCTTCAGGGCTTCGCCCGGAATATCCATAGCCCCAGGACTATGGCCGAGCACTACCCTCAGCCGTAGGCGGTGCCAGTTGTCGCGTACCCAATCGCGCGGCATGCTGCACCGATTGTCGGGAATCCCATCCCGCCCGTTCTACTCCTGATCCGTCAGCGTCGGCTGACAGGCGAGAAGGGCTGGGAAACGGAGCTGAGACGCCGAACCAGGCGTAGGGTAGCCACATGGGCAAGGGATCCAGGCGTGGACGATCAGCCGCCGCTTCTTGCATCGCCGGGGCGATGATCGTGGCCCTATCAGGACCTGCGGTTGCCGGGCGGCTCATCATCTACCGGGGGGAGACCTCTGAGGGCGAACGTGTCGCGGCGAGAGTGATCCAGCGGGACAACGGGCGACGCCTCCTGGCCAAGATCGGGTTCGAGCGGCTCGTGGTCACATGCGAAGTGGGTCCGGGCGACGAGTTCGGAATCGTGTGGGTGTTCGGTTCACCGCGCCCTCGGCTCGCCGAGAATGGATCTTTCACGATCGACGAACGTGCGGACCAGGTCACCGGTCGCTTTTGGTGGGGGCGCGGAGAAGGCACGATCGAAGTCTCGTACGACCAGGATGGTGGAGTCTGTACAACCGGCGAACTGACGTGGGAAGTGGTCCGTACCCGGTCGCAACCGTTCGTTGAGAGGGAGAGCTAGCGATAGATCCACCTTCGCTTCAGCTCCCAGCTCCGAGGCGCCCTCGGGCGGGCCTTCAGTTTCCCGTCCAGCCACCGAGATCCGAGGCGGCTAAGGTGCTCCTGGCCGATCTGCACTGGCTCGAGCCCGCAGAGGCGACCGTGGTCGTACTGGTTGTCTTGTTGGACTCTCGGTTGTCAGAGATGCAGGGTCAGATCGCTTCGATCTGCTCGTGGGCTACCTGCTCCCGACGGTCGCTGAACTCTGGGCGCGTGACAAGGATGGGGGCGGAAGACGATTCCACGTCGCTTGTGGGCAGCAAGGACGCTCTCGAAGCATCCCACTCGCGTTCCGCTAGGTTCAACGAGCAGGCTGAAGCGGGTTGGGAGAGGGCTGGGTCGCAACGTCGTCCGATCGCGATCGACTCTTGGTAGCTGCCCTCGATTGTGTCGCCCTTCGCGATTGCGCCCGTACGACTGATGCCGCTACGATCAAACGGCTCAGGGCGGAGACTGGGTCGGCTGCTAGGGTTCGTGACCCAGCGATCCGGGGCAGTCACTCTTCGCCCTGAGCCCTTCTCTTGCCAACGCACGGAGTCATTGGCGGCATCAACCAGCAGCTGCTGCCGCTCACCGGCGAGAACACCCACGTCCACCAACACCTCGAGGATGGGATCCTCGATCTCGTGGCCCAGGGCGTCAGTCTCGCGCACCGTTTCGCCGAGCCGCAGGGTGATGCCGAATGGTCGCTGGGAATCGTGCCGTATCCTCTTGCACGAGCCGCTGGCCCTCCTCGGCGAGAGCGGCGGCGTTGGGCCATTGGAGCAGGCTCATCGACGCCACACCGAGTCAGCTGTATGGCCAGGTGGGGGCAACGATGCCTGCCGCCCCAGCGCTGTTGGCCGACCACTCGCCGGAGGTCGGAAGATCGACGGAGTAGGTCGTGAGGGCGTTGTCGGTCTCTTGGATCGCGAAGCAAGCACCTGTCGCCGAGCACGCGACCGCTGTGAACACGGTGTCCTGCTCCGAGATGCTCACCTCGAACGGCGCCCTGCTGCCGGTCGACCCAGGCACATACGTGAGTTCAGGCTCCCTGCTCGCCATCTCGATCACCGTGATGCCGTCGTAGGTGCCATGCTCGACGTAGAACCGTCGGGCGGCGGCAGCGGTTCTGCGCACCGACCGCTTGGCGAGGGAGTCTCTCCATCGTTGGAACTCCGACGGGCCGCGCACATCGGCCGACGATCCCTTGATGCCGACCGTCAGGGGCGTACCGCCATCGCGATCAAGGGAGACGACAACTGGGGTCGCGCCAGACGTGCGGGTCGCGACGATTTGGAGCCCGTACCGACTCCATGTGGGCTCTGCTTCAACCGCGCTCGTCGTCGTGAGGCGGGTCATCGCGTCACCGGTTGGTTCCACCGAGTACACCTCACTGTTGCCATCGCGATCGCTGGTGAAGGCGATCACCTGCCCGTCGATAGCCCATGAAGGGTTCCGTTCGTCGGCCGGGTCATCGGTCACCTGCATCGCGAGCGACTCGTCGGCTCGGTAGATGTCCCAGTCGCCGTCGACGTTGGACGCGTAAACGATCTGATCGTCGAACGGGGACCATGACGGGTGGCGCTCGTCCGCCTGATCCTGCGCCCAGAGATAGAGCTGGCGGTCGTGAAGCGTCATCACGACGATGTTGGCGTCGCCCTCGGCGCGGAACGTGAAGGCGATGAGGCCACCTTCGCCCCAGTCGGGCTCGGTGCTCGCGAAGTCGTCGTGCGTGAGTCTCGTCTCCTCGCACGTCTCAGCGTCGAGGGTCCACAGCTCGCTGCGCCGCCCGGTCCCACGCACGAACACAAGTGCGGTGCCGTCCGGCGACCACGACGGATCGGTGTCGGCTGCGCGAGCGGTCGTCAGGCGAACGCGGGCCCCGTTCGATCGAAGACCCCACAGATCGGTGTTGCCTCGAAGCGTGCGTTCGACGACGACCTGGGTGCGACCGGCGATGCACCCCGCCGACGCCGCCATTGGCGGCAGGACCCACAAGGCCAGGATGCTGATCAAGGCGACGAGCGGGGCACGGCGAAGGTTCACGGACCAGGCATCGGTCGTCGAAAACTCGACCCTTAGCCAAGCGCCTCGCCGACTGACCCGAGTGGCCGGGCTGTAGTTCCGGTGTGTCTCAGTTGAAGCCGAACAGGCGAATCAGAGCGACACCCATCCGCTCGAGTCAACGTCATATGGTCTGATGACGACCTTCACTTTCCGATCCGCGCCAACTACTGCTTGGAAGCCCTCCGCAACTCGCGTCGCCAGCTCCTGCAAGGCATCCTTGGTTCGTTCGGCCCGTTCCCATAGATCGACGTTGATCCTGGTCACCTCGCCATCGAAGCCGTCTGGCAGGAGAACCGGGACAACGTTGACTTCCCAGTCGTTGATGGCGAGTTCAGGGATGCTCGTCAGCGTGCGCTGTATCGCTTCCTCAAGATCTGCCAGCGGGTCGTCTCGTCTCAGGTTGAAGACGGTGACCAATGGCATCTTGTCCTCCTCCCGCCGCAGCACACAGCCTATGCCGCGGCCAGTGTTGGAGCTAGGGCAGCTGCCCCCACACGGACACATGCGTCCAGCTTCGGGATGGGTACGGTTGGCGGTCCCAATCGCCCCAGCGCTCGCGCAGCCGGAGACCCGCCAGCAGGGCCATGAGATCCAACTCTGAAACGTACGCGTAGCGAATCCGTACCGGATACATCCGGACGCTTGAGTCGCGGATCCGGTGAAATCCATCCTCAGCTGTTACTGCCTAGCAAGTACACGACGAACGCGAGAGCCCCAGCGGCTATCGCTACCATCATCCACACGAGTGCCCTGGCCAAGCCCCGCATGAAGGACACTTGACTCTCCGGTTCGACGAACAGCGCCCGTTGGCGATCACGAGAATGAAGATCGCCAGGCCGCCGACTAAGCGAGTGCTCCAAGGGTGCGCCATATGATGGTTGAGACAAGGAGCCTCTTTCATGCAAGACGGGTCCGTGATTCGCGGCAGAGGACTGGCGATCGCCGTCGCCGTGATCGTTGGCGCGACGACCGTGCTCTATGTCTGGCTCATCGTGGAGCAGGGCGACGTGGAAGTCGGACAGTTCGCCTTGGTGCTGCTTCTGTTCCTCGCGGCGTTCGCGTCCGTGATCGGCGCTCTGAAGTTCGACAGCGCCGACGCGAGGGGCGTCTCCGGTTTCGGGGCTGCCGGAATCCTGCTCTCGATGGGCTACCTAGCCCTGTTCTCGGTGGGGCTGCCGCTCTTGGTCGCAGGGATGCTCATGGTCGTGTGGCTCGTTCGCACCCGGAACCAGCGACTGGGAGATGGGCGGCTCACATCGGTCTCCGCGTTCATCGCGGGGGCAGTTCTTCCGTGGACGCTAGTGCTCTTCTAGTAGTTCCCGCGCGTCGTTCGACGCCGTCAACGCCCCTGGTCGCTATTGCTTCAATGGTCCGATGGGCTCCTTTGGCGGTTGTGACTCTCAGGCGACCACTCGACATCACCGCTGAGTCTTGGGACCGTTGTTCAGCACGAGGCCGCGATCGGTGGGGGGAGCGCGCGAAGGACCTTCGGATCGTAGACCGGCTCGCCATCATCAACGTACCCACGAAGACGAGAGCCAGGGTAGATCGAGGGACCCTCAACGTATCGAGCGACGTGATTGAGCGAATACAGGATCGCTCCGCCCGTGTAGCCCCCGGGGACCCCCGGATGGATCCCCCAAATCCCGACGTCACCTGAACCCTCGTAGCCTGTTCCGTCGACCTCAGCCTTGACGATGCTCAGGCCGTTGAAAGGACCTCGAAGCGGGCCCATCGCATGGCCAGACCGGAACGACAGATCGCGGCGCGGAGGGCTGTCTCAAGAAGGGAGAGACCTTCGGCATCCAGGGGCACAAGCCTCGACGGTGGCCCTCGCTTCGGTCGGCTGACCACCAGTGTCGACGTATGCCGCTCCAGCGGCGAAGCCGAGGACGAGGGCAAGGGCCAGGGCTACGCTCATCCATGCACGACGGTTCACTCGAAGGACGCTGCGCCGGGTTGGCCCCAAGGGACATAGGGCCGATGGCCAGAGTCGACCATCCACCTCTTGTACTGGCCGTGTACCCGAGCCGATACTGATGTCATGCTCTGCCCCAGGTGCGGACGACGCCAAGAGCCCGATCATCGCTACTGTCCGGCCTGCGGCCGCGCCCTCCCTGGGGAGACTGACCTCGTCGGCCCCAAAGTCACGCAGCTCTTCCTCGGCATCCCGGCCCACGGAGACGATCCAGCGGATCCGGTGCTCCGTGTGTCCTGGTACCTGGATGAGCATGTGTTCGCCGCCCCCGAGGGCGACGTCACGGTGCCTGGACACCACGTCCGATTCTCGATCTGGTTCGTCGATCGACCCGTGTGCGCGATGAGCCTGCCGGAAGAGGAAGCCATTCGGCTCGCCGACTTCCTGGCGGAGGCAGCTCGCCTGTCGGCATCGGACGGGTCCAAGACCCAAGCAGATGAGCTCGCGTGATCTGGTCTTGCCAACCCCAGGTCAGCGGCCCTCGATGACGACACTCTGTGCTCGAGTCCCTCGACCACTGGCAACGATCGTCGCGGCGCTGACCATGCTCGCGTGGCCACTGGACGTCGCTCATGCCCAGTTCCCAGGGAGAAACGGGGTCATCGTCTACACGCTCGCTGGCGAAGGAACGCTCGAAACCATCCCTCCGACAGGTGGAACCGGCACCCCGATCCCGGGATCAGAGCAGAACGATCACCGGGCCGACTACTCGCCCGATGGATCACGCATCGCCTTCGTGCGGAACGTGGACATCTGGGTGATGGATGCAGACGGAACAGATGTCCGGCAGATCACGGCCAATCGAGCGATGGAGGATTGCCCGTCGTGGTCCCCTGACGGCTCGACGCTCGTGTTCTCGCGCGGGGGGGACCTGTGGGTCAGCGATGTCACGAACCCCGATCCGCATCGCCTCGTCCGCAGTCCAAGGATCAGCGAGAATTGCCCGTCGTGGTCCCCTGACGGCTCGACGATCGCCTACGCCCGCGACGCGAACCTTCAGAACTGGGACATCGCGACGATGAACGCTGATGGCAGCAATAGACGACGCCTCACGAGAGACCACCCACGGGCACAGTACTCACCCGACTGGTCGCCCGACGGCTCGAAGATCCTCTTCATCGACGACGGCCCGGGCGACTCCCCGTCGCTCATGACGATCCGTCCGAACGGACGCGATCGCCAACTCGTCCTCGACGGGAGTCGTCGAGGCGTCTGGTGGCCGGTCTACTCGCCCAACGGCAGGAGGATCGCATTCACCCGCTTCTGGGACCATCGCGCCAACGTCTGGATGGTCCGCAGCGACGGGACTGACTTGGAGCGGCTCACCTCTGGGTTGGGATACCGGTTCTACCCGGCATGGCAGCCGCTCCCAGAGCCGTAACGAATGGTGCGATTGCTTACCGGTTGGAAGGTGAGTGGTCGAGACGCACTCATCGAGGCGGCTCCGGTCAGGGTTCCAGTTTCGTGACCCTCGTCGTCCAGTTCGTGAAGAGCGTCCGCTCGTCTCCGCAGTTGGGATCCTTGAGCCAGGCGGCGAAACCGCACTTCGCGTCGATGTACTCGACCCCGAACCACAGGTCGTCGCCGTTGCCTGGAACCATGTAGCCGTAGTCCTGCCAACGCGGCCGGAATCCTCCGAACACCGTTCCGGTGAATCCATCGGATGGCGCTCGGCCCGGCGCTGCGATGTGCACGACGTCGGGAGCGTGGCCGAGATCGATCGGGATGTATGCAGCGCTCGGGAAGTGTGACGGTCCTACCAACGACACGCCCATGTACCCATGGTTCTTCTCGTTCACGGCGAGCGACGGGTACGTGACGTTCCCGCCGGCGACCGCCACGTACCCGTCCTGCAGCAGCCGCGCCCTGAGCGTGCCCCCGTCCCACCATGGCCGGAACGCGAAGTAGGCCACGCCGGCTCGTTGCCCGACGGGTTGGAACGAACCATCGCTTGAGTCGTAGTCCGCCCCCCCGGGCCCTTTGAGCGCGGTCGTCAGCGAGGTCCACAGCACGCCGCTGGCCAGGAACGAGCTCGTCACCCTGGTGTCGCCCGAGTCCAGTGGATAGGGGCCCTGCTGATGGCCGAAGTCCTCGCCGAAGACGCAGTCGACGCCGAGGTTCAAGCAGCGCAGGAAGGGTGTCGGCCCCTCCTTCTGCAGCGACAAGGGCGGAAGCTGATACTCGATCGTCCTCTTGACGACCTGATGCAGTTCCAGGTCGGGCGTCGCACTCTTCAAGGAGCTGGTGTTGGTCAGCGCCCACACCACCATGTCCTTCGACTCGCCGGTCATGTTGCCCGTCTCCGAGCCGTCACCCGCGGTCGAGCTCACGAAGTACTCCGTGCCTCCACGGGCACCCTCCCATGAGGAGGCGCGCGACCATGCAGGTCGAACGGTGAAACCGCGCTGGTCGAGCGAAGGGACTCGCAAGTTCTCGAACAGCACAGCCTCGGTCGCGTCGCCTGCGGCGAGCCCGGCCTTCGGGAGCGCGTACAGCTCGGCACCCGAGTAACCGTCGCCGAAGAAGGAGTACTCGTTCGTCGTGACGTAGAACCCGTGCCTGTCGACCCCGATGTGCGGGTAGTCCCCGATGCAAGGGCCGGCGTCGCAGCCGTGATCGGGTGAGCCGTCGGTGCCATCGTTCTGCGCGGGCAGACGGTAGATGTCCCATCGACCGAGCGGGTCCGCCGTACGGCTCACCGCGATGTCGATGCTGTTGCGACCGGTGAACTCCCCTGAGACCGGCTTCTGCTCGATCGTGAGCACGACGTGGAACCAGCGCCGAAGCTGCCTGTCGTAGTAACAACTCGGATCGGTCGTGAACGGGCCGAACCGCTCCGCAGGGCGGTCGAAGGCCGGAGGGAACCCGAACCACTCGTTGTGCGAGATCCCGACCGGCTTCGTCCCAGGGATCCCGGGGTTCCCCGGCAACAGCGGACGTCCCGCCGACGTGTAGACCTGCACGACGCTGTTCACGGTCTCGAGCACGTGGTTCGGACCGACACACAGCCCCTGGTCCGGTGGCTCGAGGAAGAACGCGTTGCCCGAGTTGGCCCAGGCCGTGTCGAAGGAGTCGAGCCCTTCCCAGGAGCGCTTCATCCCGGGGGTGTGGCTCGAAACGCGGGCGTTGTCACGGGCGGAAGGAGGATCGGACACCGGTGGCTCGACCGTCTGGACCTGCCCGCCTGCACCGATCCTCGGTCTCAGCCGGTCACGGGCGGCCGCCGGAGATTCTTGCCCGCCGCGCGAACCCCGCGCTCCCGACAATGACGAGAGCGGCGGCGTCGTTCTCAGGTGTCGCAACGGCACGGTGGTGACGCTCTCGTACGGCGCACCACCTCCCGTTCGGGGCGAAGCCGCTCCCCCCGTGGCGGCGACCATGCTCGGCGCCACCAGCATGGCGGTCAACAGCGCGATCCCGATCCGCTTCTGCACAGGAACTACCCCCTCGTGAAAGGAAAGACTGGGTTGAACCTATGCTGGCGTTGTTCTTGCGGTCAAGGCACGAGCCGTCAGACGGCTTCCCAGCCCGCGACGACCGGGTGATCGGTAGCGGCCGGACCGGTCTGCGCCGCGCCCCCCGGCGACCCGAGGCCGGTCACGGCATCGGAGAACCACTCCGCGTTCACCGCGGTGAACTGCTTCCACTCGCCCGGAAGATCGTCTTCGGCGAAGATCGCCGTGACGGGGCAGACCGGAACACACGCATCGCAGTCGACGCACTCGTCGGGCTGGATGTACAACATGCGCGGGCCTTCGTAGATGCAGTCGACTGGGCACTCGTCGACGCACGCACGGTCCTTCACGTCGATGCATGGTTCAGCGATCACGTAGGCCATGGCTCCTCCGTTCCCCTGCCGGGTCTGGACGCAAACGTCGGCGGCCGGCCGTCGTGCGCCGCCGGGTCGAGGTTAACGTGCCTCGTCAACGTACGCGTGGCAAGGCGATCGAACCCCCTTCGGGTGAGCCTCATCGGTCGGTCGTGGGAGTGGCCGGATCGGAGTCGGGCAGTCGCGTCACGTCGGGCACCTCCGGCGCCGCTTCGGGAAGCCGCACCGGACGGGGAACGATCGGCACGGCCGCCGCTCGTCGTCGGTCGAGCGTCGCGGCGGCGATCAGTCCGGCAACACCGGCGAGGGCCGTTCCGGCTCCCCCGACCAGCAGCGCCACGCGGCCACCGAGGCCGGCGACCAACGCGCCCGCAGCGGCCGTCGCCCCGATCTGCATGCCGTTGACGAGAGCACCGTACGAGGCGAATGCCCGCCCGCGGAACCGGTCGGCGACCCGGTGCACGATCAGGCTCCGCATCGCGACCGTCTCCACTCCGTTCGCGACGCCGCCCGCCGCGAACAGGGCCACCGCCAGCGGAAACGACCCGACCGCCGCCGCCGCGAACACCGCGGCGCCGTTCACGACCGCCGCCAGGGCCATCGAGCGAAGCAGCCGGTCGTCGGCGAGACGCCGTGCGATCAACGTCGCGCCGCCCACCATGCCCACGAGCCATGCCGACGCGAGCACGCCGTACCCCCATGCGCCGGCATCGAGCGTGTCACGAGCGAAGAACACCTCGGCCACGTTGTCCATCGCGGCGAACAGGATCACGGCGCCGATCACCGCGAACGCCACGACCAGCACTTGGTCGCTCCTGATCAGCCGGAAGCCTTCGCGCGCGGTGCTCTCCTTCCCGCTCCGGCTCGGTTCGGCGGCCTGCCGGCGAACCCGCAACAGCACCGCAGCGATGGCGATCACGACGAACGTGCCCGCATCGACGAGCAGCGCGACGCGGGTGCCGGGCCCCGCGGCGAGTGAGCCGGCCAGGACCGGGCCGGCGATCATGCCCGTGTACCTCGCCCCTTCCAGGTAAGCGTTGGCTTCGGTCGCATGCTCGTCACCCACGACACGAGGCACGAGCGTGTAGATCGAGGGCGTCTCGACCGCCGACGCCGTGCCCAGCAGGAACGAGAGCATCAGGATCATCGGCAGCTCGCCTGCGAACGCCAATCCCACCGCGAGGCCGGCCTGGATCGCCGTGGAGATCGCGAGCGAACGCCTGGTCTCGTAGTTGTCGACGATGACCCCGGCCGACGGCGCGAAGATCACGAGCGGCAGCAGGCCGCAGAGCAGCAGTGCGGCCACGGCCCAACCGGAGCCGGTGAGATCGGCCACCTTGATCGTGAGCGCGATCAGCGCCAGCTCGTCGCCGAGCGACGACAGACCGGTCGACAGCGTCAGCAGCCGGAAATCGCGCCCCCGCAGCGGACCGTTCACGGGGCGCACTCTATGCGCTCGGATGCCGCCGCACATCGGCCGGGCGGCCCACATCGCCGCCCCGGTCGGGCTAGGGCATCGCTCGCCGGAGCCGTTCGAGCGTTCGATCACGACCGAGCAGCTCCAACGACTCGGGAAGGGGCGGGGAGATGTTCGAACCGGTCACGACCGCGCGCACGGGCTGGAACGCCTTCGTTCGGCTGAGCTCCTCTCGCTCGGCGAGCTCGTCGAGCGCGGCGGTGAGCGACGCCGCGGTCCATGGCTCGACCACCTCGAGCGAATCGGCGACCCGCGCGAGGTAGCCTTCGGGCGCCTTCGCGATGATCCCGGCAGCCTTCTCGTTCGGCTCGATGTCGTCGGTGAACAAGAACCGAAGCAACGCCGGCGCCTCGGTCAGGGTCTTCATGCGTTCCTTCACGATCGGCATCGCCGCGAGCAACGTGGAAGGGTCGGGCATCAGGCCTTCCTCGGTCATGAAGTGCAGGCAGCGAGCCGCGAGGTCGTCGTCGTCCAGCGACTGGATGTACCGGTTGTTGAGCCACGTGAGCTTCTCGGTGTCGAAGGCAGCCGGGTTCGACGAGACGCGCTCGAGGTCGAACGACTCGATGAGCTCGTCTCGCGAGAGCACCTCACGATCGTCGCCGGCAGACCATCCCAGCAGTGCGAGGTAGTTGAGCATCGCCTCGGGCAGGAAGCCCTGTTCGCGGAAGGACTCGACACTCGTCGATCCGTGCCGCTTCGACAGCGGCTGGCGGTCAGGGCCGAGCACCTGTGGCACATGGGCGTATCGGGGTGGCGAGCCCCCGAGCGCCTCGATCACCGCGGCATTGCGAGGTGCGCTCGCAAGCAGATCGTCGCCGCGAACGACGTGCGTGACGCCCATGAGCATGTCGTCGACCGCGACCGCCAGCAGGAACAGCGCCGAGCCATCGGGGCGCACGAGTACGAAGTCACGGAGCTGCCCCGCCGCGAACCGGATCTTTCCCTTCACGATGTCGTCGATCACCCACTCGCGGTCGGGCATGCGGAAGCGCACGACCGACTCGCGAGCTTCGTGCTCGTAGGCCTCGATCTGCTCCCCGGTGAGATCGCGGCAATGACCGTCGTAGCCGGGGGCCTCGTGGGCGGCCGTAGCCGCCTTCCTTCGTGCGTCGAGCTCGTCGGGCGTGCAGTAGCAGCGATAGGCGTCCCGCTGGGCGAGCAGTTGCTCGGCGTAGGTGCGGTAGATGTCGAGACGTTGCGACTGGCGGTAGGGCGCGTGCGGCCCGCCGACGTCCGGGCCCTCGTCGTGGTCGATACCGAGCCAGCGGAGATCTTCGAGGACTCCGGCGACGGCTTCCTCGGTGACGCGGCTGGCGTCGGTGTCTTCGAACCGCAGGATGAACTGCCCATGACGGTGCCGGGCGAAGAGCCACGAGAAGAGCGCGCTCCGCACGTTGCCGACGTGCAGGGACCCGCTGGGCGCGGGTGCGAATCGGCAGCGGACCGGCGCGTCGGTCATCGCACCGTGTTCGCGAGCACGCCCGCGCCCTCGACCTCGATCTCGACCACGTCGCCGGCGGCGAGCGGACCGACGCCCTCGGGAGTGCCGGTGAGCAGCACGTCGCCGGGCAGCAACGTCATGAACCCGGTGATGTATTCGATCAACGTCGCGACGCCGAAGACCATGTCGGTCGTTCGCCCCTGCTGACGCACATCGCCGTTGATGCGTGTCTCGAGTACCGCGTCGTTCGGATCCACGTCGGTCTCGATCCACGGGCCGAGCGGGCATGAACCGTCGAATCCCTTCGCGCGGGCCCACTGGTCATCGGTCCTCTGCAGATCGCGCAGGGTCACGTCGTTGGCACACGTGTATCCCAGGATCACACGGTAGGCGTCCTCGGCGCGCACGTCCTTCGCGAGTCGCCCGATCACGACGGCGAGCTCGCCCTCGTAGTCGATGCGCTTGCTCACCGGCAGCAGCGTGATGGGGTCGTTCGGCCCGATCACCGCCGTCGACGGCTTCAGGAAGAGCAGCGGCTCGTCGGGCACCGTCATGCCGAACTCCGCCGCGTGCGCCGCGTAGTTCTTGCCGACACAGACGAGCTTCGACGGCAGCACGGGAGCGAGCAGGTGCAGCTCATCGAGCGCAAGCTCCTCGCCCGTCGGCAGCGGATCCTCGAAGAAGGTGCCGGCGAGCACTCGAACGGTGTCGTCGCCCGTCTCGGCCACGCCGGTCGCGAGGCGGTCGCCGTGGCGGAAGCGCATCAGTCGCATGAGGCCGAGAGGCTACCGCCCCCCGTGCAGAGACGTGCCGCCGACGAAGGTCGCCCCCACCTGGCGCCAGTAGCCCGCGATCGTCTCGAGGGGCTCGAGGTCCGCGAGCTCCTCGGCCGGTGCCTCGTGCAACCGCACCGTCGCCTCCCCCACGTACACGGGACCAAGGTCGACTTCGCGCGAGCGCATCGTGACGAGCTCGTTCAGGGGAGGCGGCAACGACGGATCGATGTTCGGCATGAATCGCGTGTGCAGCATCGGCAACGCGTTCACGAAGCCGCCGGTCTCGCTCTCGCCCGTGAGCGTGAGCGTGACATCGGCGAGGCGGCGATCGTTGGCGGTGAGCGTGGCCCCGAACCGCCCACCGGGCTCGAGCCTGGGTCCGGCCCGGCCGACCGTGACCGGACGCGTCATCCATATCTGGCCGAGCTTCTTCGGATAGCCCTGGTACCAGCCCCGCGCGAGCGCGAAGTCCTTGTCGACCCAGATGTAGACGCACCGTGAGTAGATCTCGCCCGCGTAGGCGCAGCGGACGACGACGAAGGCTTCCTTGTACTGGGAACGCACGGGATCGATCAGCTCCTCGAGCGAGTCCGAGCACGACTGCCAGTCGGCCCAGATGATCGCGACCGCCCCGGGGTCCTCGTCGGCGAGCGCGACCCCCGGTGGCAACAGAGCCTCGACGTTCGCGGGATCGGTCCGGTACTCGATCGTGAGCACATCGCCGGAGTAGTGCCACGGAGGGCTCGGCACGATCGACGCGCGGCCTTCCGGCGTGCGCGGCAGCATGAATCCCCGCAGCTCCGACACGGCGCCTATCGTACGCTGCGTCGCGATGGAGACGAGACGCATCCTTCTCGACGGCATTGCAACCACGGTGACGCGCGAAGGCGACGAGCTCGTCGCGCCCGACGGCCGCACGATGCCGCTCGACGATCCGATCCACCTGCCGCCGGTCGAGCCCACCAAGGTCGTCTGCGTGCACCTGAACTACGAGAGCCGCCGGGCGGAGTTCCAGGCGCAGCTGGGCCCGGCGCCGACGTACTTCCACAAGCCGATCTCGGCGCTGAACGCGCACGGCGGCGAGATCGTGCGTCCACCGCGCTGCCGCTACCTGAACTTCGAGGGAGAGATCGCCATCGTCATCGGCGAGCGATGCCGTCACATCGCGCCCGACGAGGCCGACGCCTACATCGGGGGCTACACGATCGGCAACGACTACGGACTCCACGACTTCCGTGACACCGACGCGGGGTCGATGCTGCGCGTGAAGGGGTCCGACACCCTGTGCCCGCTCGGGCCGGGGATCGTCACCGACTGGGACTTCCACGGCAAGCACATCGAGACGCGCGTGAACGACGCCGTGGCCCAGAGCGGGAACACCGACGAGATGATCTGGGACATGCGATACCTGGTCGCCGACATCGCACGGACGATCACGCTCGAAACCGGCGACGTGATCCTGTCGGGAACGCCCGCGAGATCACGACCCGTGCAGCCGGGCGACGTCGTCGAGGTGGAAGTCGAAGGGCTCGGCGTGCTGCGCAATACCGTGGTCGAGGGGTCGGTACCTGTGCGCGACGACGTCGGCGCGCAGCCGAGCCAGAGCGAGGAAGTGCTGTCGACGGCGATGGGTGGCGACTGGGAGCTGCGGGGCGTACGCGCTCCACGGAAGGACTAAGGTCTCTCGATGGCCACCATGCGATACCTGGTCTCAGACGTGGGTGAGGCGATCTCGTTCTACGCGGACCGGCTGGGATTCGAGGTCGTTGAGCGCTACGGGGTGGCGATGGCGATCGTGCGCCTCGGTGACCTCGACCTCTGGCTCGCCGGGCCGACGTCCTCGGCGGCTCGGGCGATGCCCGACGGGCGTGAGCCCGCACCGGGTGGCTGGAACCGCCTGGTGATCACGGTGGAGGATCTCGACGCGATCGTCGCCCAGCTCGGGACAGGCGGAGCGGTCTTCCGCAACGAGATCGTGGAAGGACCGGGCGGCCGGCAGATCCTGGTCGAAGACCCGGCCGGGAACGTGGTCGAACTCTTCGAGCCCGCTTCCTGAGGCGGCATGGCTCGCGATCGGTCCGCGCGAGCCTTCGAGGCGTGGCAGTCGTTGTCGACGGCGTGTCTACGGCCCGGCGACGCCCGATCGCTCGTGGTTCGAGAACGACCGGTTGGGCGGAAGCTCGCGCCGGTGTGGCCGGTGAGCCAGGTGCTCGCGGCGGCCGCGGATCTCGCCGAGCTGACCGGCGACTACGACGTCGTCGAGCGACTCGTGATCGGCCTGCGACCCTACGCCGCCGGCGACGGATATCTGCCGTCGCCCGATGACCGCCGTCGGTACTACGACGACAACGCGTGGATCGGACTCTGCTTCGCCCAGCTCCACTTGCAGACCGGCGAGGCTCGCTGGCTGCGCAGGGCCCGGAAGGTCATGCGGTTCGTACAAGAGGGGCAGGACCCCGACGGCGGCATGCGGTGGGTCGAAGGGCGCCGAGCGCGGCACACCTGCTCCGCGGCGCCCGCGGCTCAGCTGGCGCTTCGGCTACACCTGACCGACGGCAGCTCCGACGGTCCGGGGCTCGGGTTCGCTTCACGCGACGCTCGACTGGCTCGATCGCACCCTGCGGGTTCGCGGCGACCTCTACGCAGACCACGTCGACGTCGATGGTCGCGTCGACCCAACCCTGTGGACCTACAACCAAGGTGCGGCCCTCGGCGCAGATCTTCTGCTGCACCTGGCGACCGGCGACGCGACCGCGCTCGATCGTGCCGGTGCGACCGCGAAGGCGTCGTTACGACGGTTCGGCGCAGACCGCACCTGGAAGCACCCCCCCGTCTTCAACGCCGTGTGGTTGCGCAACCTGCTCGTGCTCGACGCCTCGGCACCGGTCGAGGGCTTGGGGCAGGCGTTCGACAGCTACCTGAGGCGAGCCTGGCGCGAGGGCCGGGCAGACGACGGACTCTTCACGGCCGGCGGCATCGGCAGTTACGACGGCACGCCCGCGATCGACACGGGAGGGCTCGTCCAGCTCTTCGCTCTGCAGTCATGGCCGCGCGATCGCCTGCCGCTCATCTGCTAGTCGGTCCTCACGCCCGCGAGGAACCGGTCCACGAGGGCTACCGCACGATCGCGTGATCCTCGCTCGTCGGCGTGCATCGATCGCAACGTCTCGACGGGGTCGACGCCCGCACGATGGAAGTCCGCGTCGTCGTAGGCGAGCCAGGCCTCGATCATGTCGGTCGTGGCTTCGGGGTGGAACTGCACGAGCAGGTGCGGGCCGAGCGTATAGGCCTGGGGACCCGCCTCGGTTCGGGCGATGATGGTCGGCACCCTTGGGCGGTCCGAGCGTGTCGCCGTGCCACATGAACCACGGACCGCGTGGCACCAGGTCGGGATCGTCGGTCTCGAGCTCGTGAAGCCCGACCTCGGTATCGCGGGCGCGAGCGACCCACCCGCCGTTGGCCTCCGCGAAGGCCTGGGCGCCGAAGCAGATACCGAGCACGGGCACGTCGGTGGCCACCGCCTCACGCAGCAGCTCGCGCAACCCGTCGATCCACGGGCGCACTTCCTCGCCGTACACCGACCACGGCGCCCCGGTCACGACGATCGCGTCGAATCGGTCGAGCGCCGGAGGTGCTCCGTCGTCGGCCAGCACATGCTCGACGACCTCGGTCGCGCGTTGCTCGAGCGCCTCTCCGACGTGCCCGGTTCGCGACAGCTCCTGCGGCTTCAGAACGAGCACGCGCACGAGCGATTCACCCCCGAAGGACCGCGACTGCACGACAGGGTACGAGGTCGTTGCACACCCACGGCGAGACACAACGTGTCGAGACCGCACAGAATCCCTGGCAACCCTCGATGCCTGTAGCGTTGTTCGGCATGAGCATGTCGGCAGACCCCGACACGATACGCATCGAGTCATGGGGAAAGGGAGATCTTCCAGTCCTGAAGATGACGCTGGGAGATGCCGAGATGACGAAGCACATCGGCGGGCCCGAGAGCGACGAGAAGCTGATCGAGCGCCAGGCGCGTTTCGAAAGCCTCGCGGATTCCGGCACCGGTCGCATGTTCAAGATCGTCGACGCGACCACGGGCGAGCCTGTCGGATCGGTCGGATACTGGGATCGATCGTGGCGCGAGAACGACGTCTACGAGATCGGGTGGTTCGTCATCACCGCCTTCCAAGGACGAGGCATCGCCGGCATCGCCACGGACCGGGCGATCGCCGTCGCCAGACAGGAGGCGCGGCATCGGTTCATGCACGCGTTCCCGTCGGTCGAGAACGCGCCTTCGAACGCGATCTGCCGGAAGCTAGGCTTCAGGCTGCTGGAGGAATGCGAATTCGAGTATCCGCCCGGCAATCACATGCGATGCAACGACTGGATGCTCGACCTCTCCAACACGGGCGAGTGATATCGCGGCAGCGAACCTCCCCTCTGCCAGACCGCTCACGACGTGCTCTCTCTGGCCTCGAGCCCGACGGCCGCTCTCAGCTCCTTCAGATCCTGGTCCAGCGACGAGTCCTCCGATCGCGTGTGCAGATGCTCCATGAGGTCGGCGAGCCCGTCAGCGATCGCGTTCAGCTTGTGCTGGGTGGCTTGATCGTTCCGCGTCTGGCTGTTCTGGAGCAGGGCGACCATCAGGAACGTGATGATGGTGGTCGTCGTGTTGATCTCGAGCTGGTACTGGGAATCGAGGAACGGCTGGATCGATCCTCTCGATACGATCAGGGTCACGCCCTGGATCAACCAGATGACGACGAGCCCCAAGCAGAAGGCGAAGAAGGGCGCCCGGCTCGCAAGCCTTGCCGCCAATCCGGCGAAGGTGTCGAAGAATCCCACCCTGCTCGATACCTCGGTCGGCATGAGGATGTGCTTGGACTCGTTGGTCATCCAACTCTCCCTTCAGGATGCGAGGCTGGCCCACATCATGCCGCCTGCTCGATCGGGACCGTGGATGCGACTCACCGGCTGCCCGAGGTCGAGCCACGACGCACATGCGAGCAGGGCGACCCTGACATGGGTCGTACTATCGACCGGGTACCGGGGGACCACGATTCAGGGTGACCTGACCATGCGCCTGCTCCCACGATCCGCCGATGGATAGGCATGAACACGGTTCGCCGATTCTTCCGACAGGTCGCTTCGCTCCTCATGAGAGCGGGGACGCTCACGTTCCTCAGTGGCGTCGGGCGACACCGCCCCTAGGACCCCACCCGTTCGGACGCGGGTATGGAAGATCACGTCGGGGCGATCGAGTTCAGGTACGTCCCGGCTTGAGCGTTCGGATGGGGTGCCGTGCCGGGCTCCGGCTCCCTACCCAGAGCGGCGTCCGGGCCATCGGTCCATGTCTCGATGAAGCGATCGAGCACGGACTCAGGGCGGGAATGTGATCTCGATCTCAGTTTTCGTATGGGTATCGGTCAACGTGGCCTCACCGTTTGAGGCGCTGTACGCTCCCGTACCGCCGGTGACCCCTAGTTCGTAGACGCCCACGCCTGCCGGGTCGAGACCGTCGACGGTGATCGTGCCGTCCGCGAGCCTCAGCAGGTATGTGCATCGCCAAAGGCCAGAGACCCCCGGCGTGATCTCCCGCTCGACGAGACACGTCCCGAAGGCTGAGCCCACCCGGTCGTCGGTGGCGGCAGCGTCGAACAGCTTGGCACGAATCTCGACCCGGTCACCCAGTTCCAGGAGGCCGTCATCATCCAGATCGACGAATTGCTCGGTCAGCGAGTCGGCCCGCATCACAACGTGGATGTCCCCCTGTGCGGTCGCTATCGCGCCACCGATCACCGCGGTCGCGAGGAGCGTCAGCACGACCGATGCCGAGATGGCCGCCGTGCGCGATTTGAGCCCGATTCGCTTCATGAGAGATCCCTTCGCCAAGTGGGCACCGACGGAATGCGGACGGTAGGTCGTTCCAGATGCGGCGTCAAGGCGAACGGGCAGGGACCAGCCGCTCCAAGTTGCCAGCAAGGCAAGGTCAACGTCGGCGTGCCAGCGTCGACGAGTCTCCCTTACCTCTCGTGCGATGATGGTGTAGGAAGGCAACATGAGTTCTCGCCAGGTCACCCTGCGTCGCGGTCAGCACTTCGGTTGGTGGGTCGAAGGGCGGAAGGCGACCGGAAGCCTTTTCATGAAGACCTGGTGGCCAACGCAGGGTCTGGCCCTGTCGATCGGTCGCTTGGTGGGCGGAGGTGTCGAGCCCGCCGTGGGAGATGGCCCCGACGGCGAAGGCGAATCGCGGTAGCACAGAGTATCCGTCCGCGTGGTGGCCATCGCTTCACCTGGCCGGGTGTTCCTCAATGGTCGTTCAAACCCACAGGAGGTAGCGATGCATCGTCGAACCGGCATGCTCGGGCTATCGATCGCACTCGTCCTCGCGCTCGGATCCGCGGCGCAGGCCAGCCAGCGTTTCTGGTACGAGGGTGAGACCTCAGCAGGCAGGAGGATCACGATCGGCGTGGTCAAACGAGACTCGGGGCGGCGGTTCCTCAGGACCGTCAAGATCGGCGTCGAGGTCGCCTGCGAGGACGGGACCACCGAGAGCTTCCGCCTTAGTTCCCGGTTCGATTTCGAGGACGTGCGCGTGGACGGAAACCGACCGTTCGAGTACGAGAACACGTCCCTCCCGCTCACGTTCCGCCAGACCTTCGAGCATCTCTCCGGCACCCTCGGATGGCGGAGCGGCTCAGGCATGTTCGAGTACAACCTCGCCGGGTTGACCGATGACGGACAGGACGCGCAGCTGTGCGCGAGCGGAGATCTCACGTGGACGGTGGAGCGCCAGCCGACACCGACGCGCCAAGCGTGAGGTTGAGTCTCTAGAAGCGTGTGATAGCACGCGGGCAACATGGTGGTCGCAGCGGACGCGGTGTCACGGCGACCCGGCGGACCGAGGAGGCGTCTATGGAGACCCAGGTGTCTGTTGAGGATTGACCGCCCAGTGTCCATGAACACTCGCTGGGGCACGCCGGTAGAGGGCGAGATGGAGGTCGTTGAATTCGAGCCCGAGCAGGCGTTCGGCTTATCGATCAGCGACGGGAACATGGACATGCATGGGCGGGCGCTAGCCCCAGATCCGATCGGCCACCCTTCCCACCAACTCCAGCTTGCGCCACTGCGCGTCTTCGTTGGTCTCGTTGCCGACCATCACGCTCGCGAACCCGCATTGGGGGCTGATCGCGAGGCGGTCCATGCTGCGCGTATAGGTCGCGGCTTCCTCCATGCGGCGGATCGATCTCGTCCTCGCCCTCGAGGTCTGGCTTCTTCGTCGAGATCAAGCCCATCACCATCGTGCTGCCCTCCCGCAGGAAGCGAACCGGCTCGAATCCCCCATCCCTCCCCTGGTCATCCCACTCCACGAGGAAGGTGTCGTACGCCAGGTCGAAGACCTGCTCTGCGACAGGCTCAAGCGACCCCTCGCACATCCATGACGAGCGGAAGTTCCCGCGACAGATGTGCAGGCCAACAGTGACGTCGTCGGGGATGTCCTCAACGACGGCGCGATCAGCGGCCAGCGCTCGCTCCATGATCGCCTCGATGTCGTTGCCCGCAGCCTCGAACCGGCTGATCCAAGCCGGGTCGACGAGGTAGGGGTACAAGGGGAAGTCGAACTGCACGTATCGCGCTCCCGCCTCGATCGCATCGGCCACGAGCTGACGCTCGATGGAGACCGCCGCGTCGACGAACTCGGCCACCGACTCGTATGCGCCCTCTACCGTCGTGAACGGGTGCGCGAAGATCGATGCGGCCGGGAAGGTCACCTTGAACGGCGTGTCGCCGGCGACCTCGCGCATGAACGCGGCCTCGCGCGCGGCCGGCGAGTCGACCGCCTCGAGTGGCGTGACGATCTCGTGCACCGCCAGCTCGACATCGTCTCCGCGGTCGTTGCGGAACTTCACCGTCTTCCCGGTCCGCACACCGCTCACCGCATCGTAGAAGGAGTTCATGAACATCCACCGGCGGAACTCGCCGTCGCTGATCACGTCGAGCCCGCAGTCACGCTGGCGTTGCACCGCCTCGCCGATCGCCTCGTCTTCGATCGCGGTCAGCTCGGTTCGATCGCGACCGCGTTCCTCGTCGAGGGCCGCCGAGTGCCCCGGCTCGTAGAAGTCGTCGATCGCTGCGCGCAGCGTTGCAGGGCGCAACAGCGACCCGACGACATCCGCGCGAGCAGGGCTGCGCGGCGCGTCGCTCACGGCGCCTTCCACCTAACCCAGAGCGAGTCGGGAGCGCGGAACTCCCATCCCGACAGCGTGACCGGCCGGGCCGTATCGAGCTCGAGATCCGGAAGTCTGTCGAGCGCCAGATCGAGGGTAACGCGCGCCAGGTGGCGACCGAACCAAGCGCCCAGGCAGAAGTGCGTGCCGGCCGAGAACGCGAGATGGGCGCCCTCCTTTCGATCGACGTCGAACCGGTCGGGGTCGGTCCAGCGGCGCGGATCGCGGTTCGCCGATGAGAGCACCGCCGCGATCAAGGCACCGCGCTCGAGCAACACGCCGCCGAGCTCCACGTCAGAGGTCGCCTGGCGGGTGGCAGTGCCGACCGGGCCGGCCCAGCGGAGCGTCTCCTCGACCGCCGCCTTCACGAGCGAACGATCCTTCCGCACCTCGTCGAGCTGTGGAGGGTTCGACAGCAACGCCCAGAGGGTGAGCGCGATCACGTCGCGCGGTTCCTGCAGGCCACCGCTGAGCATGAGGGTCGTGTTGGCGACGATCTGGTCGCGGCTCATGCGCCGGCCGTCTTCCTCGTGGTGCAGCATCCACGAGAGCACCGAGCCGTCGGGCTCGTGTTCGAGCGTGTCGAGCACCTCGCCGATCGCCGCGTGCAGTGCGGCCCCCGCCTCGTCGGCCGGAGCTTGCTTCGCCGGGTCGCCCTCGAAGTTCGCGAGACCGGGCATGAGGCCTTCGTTCCAGCGCAAGATGTCGTGCCAGGGCACGTCGTCGAGCCCGAGCATGAAGCAGAGCGAGCGCACGCTCATCGGGTCGGCGTACGCGCGGAACAGGTCGGCGTCCCCTCGGTCGACGAAGCCGTCGATCAGCTCGCCGGCAAGGCGGGGGATCATGCCCTGGGTGCGTTCCTCGACGTCGCGCGGGCGGAACGGCGCCTCGGTGATCGTACGGATCCACTGCTGCTCCGCGCCTTCCATGCCGAGCATGTTCTCGCCCATCGTGCGGTTGAGCGTCGAGGGGTCGGTCGCCGCCGTGAACGTTTCGGGGTGCATCGCGACGTGCTTCACGTCGTCGTGGCGCGTGACCAGCCAGAGACCGACGGCCGGCACGAAGCTGACGGGCTCGGAATCGCGCAGTCGCTCGTACGTGGGGTACGGATCGCGCTCGAGCTCTTCGAGCGTGACGTGATCACCGATCGGCACGTTCAAGACTCCCTTCGCGCCAGCCGCTCCGAAGGCGTATCTTGCGGGTTCATGGAAACCGACGGCAAGCGACTGCGCCTGCTCTTCCCCGACATCCACGGGCTCGAGCGCGGGAAATATCTGTTCGGCGACGTGGCGCAGTCGGGCCACGCAGCTTTCTGCATCGGGGTGTACCCGCTCACGCACGATCGGGAGATCTTGGCCGTACCGAAGACCCAGTTCGATGTGGGGCTGCCCGACATCGACGTGCACCTCGATCGCGACTCGCTCCGACACTCGTGGGAGCCCGACACGCTCATCGGCATCGGCGACGCGCGTTTCCGCGGGGAACCGTGCTGGCTCGACCCTCGCCACGTGCTGCGGCAGGCGGTCGATGCCTGGCGCGCCATGGGGCTGGAGCCGCAGATCAGCTTCGAGCTCGAGTTCTACCTGATGGAGCCCGACGGCGGTGGCGGATGGCGTCCGGTCTCGCTGCCGGGCCACCGCGTGTACGGCACCGGCGCGTCGGTCGACCCCAGCGGCTGCGTCGACGAAATGGTGAGCGCCGCGCTCGGCTGCGGTTTCAACATCGAGACCTGGAACAGCGAGTACGACGAGGCCGCGTTCGAAGTGAACGTCCGCTACGACGACGCGATCGATGCCGCCGACGACGCATTCGTCTTCCGGCTGCTGATCAAGGAGATCGCCGAGCGCCACGGCAAGCTCGCCACCTTCATCGGACGGCCAGTGAACGACCGAGGCGGAAGCGGCATGCACGTGAACTTCAGCTTCCGTCGTGACGACGGCTCCAACGCGTTCCACGACCCGAGCGACCCCGACGGCATGTCCGATCTCGCGCGCAGGTGCACCGCAGGCCTGCTCGAGCACCACACGGGCATGGCGGCGATCATGGCGCCGCATGTGAACGCCTACAAGCGGCTGCTGCCGGACATGCTCAACGGCTACTGGGCGAACTGGGGACATGACGACCGTAGCGTCACGGTGCGGGTGCCCCCCGCCCGCGGCGAGGGCACCAGACTCGAGCAGCGTTCAGCAGACGCGGCCGCGAACCCCTACCTCGTGGGAGCGGCGGTGCTGCATGCCGCCCGCCTCGGGGTCGAGGGTGAGCTCGAGCTGCGGCCACCTCAGCCGGTCGGGGAGGATCCCGACACCGACGTGGCGATCCCGGCGACCCTGGCGGCCGCACTCGATGCGTTGAACGCCGACGACGCGCTCGTGCGAGCGATCGGACCGGAGCTCGTCGAGGCCTTCACGATCTTGAAGCGCGGCGAATGGGAACGCTACGAGGGAGCCGTCGAGGACACCTCGACCACCGACGTCAGCGACTGGGAGCTCAGGTACTACCTACCGTTCCACTGAGAGCGCGCTCACCCCGGTTCGCCACACGACGCCTACTTCGAGATCCGGGAAACCTGTCGCCGCCTCGGCCTCGATGCGTCACACTACGCGGCACCGACGGGAGGTGCGATGAGGCTCGAGGGCAAGGTGGCGATCATCAGCGGCGGCGGCACCGGCATCGGCGCCGCGATCGCCAGGCGTTTCGCAGCCGAGGGGGCGAGGGTCGCGGTGACGGGTCGTCGTCCGGAACCGATCGAGGCCCTCGCGGCTGAGGTCGGAGGCCTCGCCGTGCCGGGCGATGCGAGCGACACGGCCCATGCGAACTCGGCCATCGACGAGACCCTGCGGGCCTTCGGTGGCGTCGATGTCGTGGTCGCGAACGCGGGCGTCGGGTTCGGGGGCACGGCCGGCGATGTGACTGACGACGTATGGCGCGCCACGATCGACATCAACCTTTCGGGTGTCCTGTACCTGGTGCGTGCGGCGTTGCCGCATCTGGAAGCTCGCGGAGGCGGCTCGATCGTACTCATATCGTCGGTCTCAGGCTTCGTGTCGCAGTCGTCGAGTGCCGCCTACGTCGCGTCGAAGGCCGCGGTGATCGGCCTCGCCAAGTCGATCGGGGTCGATTTCGGGCCGGCAGGCGTGCGCGCGAATGCGCTCTGCCCCGGATGGGTTCGCACGCCGATGGGCGACGAGTCGATGGACGATCTCGCGCGAGATCGCGGCATCACGCGAGACGCTGCGTATTCGCTGGCCACAGAGCTCGTGCCTCTGCGGCGCGCCGCCGAGGCCGACGAGATCGCGAGCTGCGCGGTGTTCCTCGCGAGCGACGAATCCTCGTACGTGACGGGCACGACCTTGCTCGCCGACGGCGGCGGCATGGCGGTCGACGTCGCGTCGGTGGCCTTCTCCGATCTGCGAGAAGATTCGCCGTGAGCTTCGTCCACGCCGGACGTGTGGCCATCGTCACAGGCGCCGGGTCGGGCATCGGGCGGGCGACCGCGACGCGCCTGGGCGCCGAAGGGGCGGCGGTCGCCGTCGCCGACGTGCGCCTCGAGGGCGCGCAGGAAACCGTGGCCGAGATCGAGGGGGGTGGCGGGCGGGCGATCGCGATCGAGCTGGACGTGCGCGTTCCCTCCCAAGCCGAGGCCGCGCGCGGCTCGGCACTCGAAGCGTTCGGCGCGATCCAGCTCCTCGTGAACAACGCCGGTCTGGTGCGCATGTCGGCGCTCGACGACCTCGACGAGGAGGAGTGGGACCTGGTGCTCGACACGAACCTCAAGGGCATGTACGTCGTGACTCGCGCGATCGCCCCTGCGATCGGCGACGCCGGCGGCGGGGCGATCGTGAACATGTCGACGATCGAGTCCGAGGTGATCGTATCGTCGACGGGTCATCCGCAGGTGCACTACAACGCGTCGAAGGGGGGCGTGAAGATGCTCACCAAGGCTCTCGCGGTGGAGCTCGCCGCCCGCAGGATCAGGGTGAACGCCGTGGCGCCCGGCCCTATCGCGACGTCGTTCATCCCGGGTGGCGACCTCCGCTCCGACGAGGCGTGGTCCTTCATGTCGCAGCGCCTGCTCATCGACCGCGTGGGAGAGCCCGACGATGTCGCGGCGGCCGTCTCGTTCTTGCTCTCGGACGACGCCTCGTTCATCACCGGCGCTCAGCTTCCCGTCGACGGCGGCTGGCTCACTCGATGACGGCGCGAGCCTCGACTGACCAGATGAGCAGGCGCGGAGCCTCGGCTCGATGAACGCGCTCGGAGGCACGCCCGCCATCGGGCCCGACGAGCTCGGCGACACCGGCACCCGCACCGTGATCGTGACGTCGGCCGACGTGACCGGCCGGCTCGTGGGCAAACGGTTCTCCCTCGAGGTGTTCCGCAGGCTCCTCCACGAGGGCGTTCCGCTCAGCTCGTGCGTGCTCGGGTGGGACGTCGATCAATGGCCAGGACCGACACAGTCGTACACGGGGCATCACACCGGCTGGCACGATGTGCGGCTGGTGCCCGACCTGAGCACCCTGCGTCCCGCTGCGTGGCTCGATTCGACGGCGATCTGCGTGGCCGACTTCGTCGAGATGGGTCGCGACGATCTCGTGGAAGTCGCACCTCGCACGATCCTGCGCCGCCAGGTAGAGCGCCTCGAGGAAGACGGGCTCGCGCCGCAGGTCGCGAGCGAGCTCGAGTTCTCCCTCTACGCAGGCACGTACGACGATGCCCGCGCGAACGGCTACGAGACGCTCGCGCCGACGACGGCAGCGCGCGCCGACTACACGGTGCAGGCGGGCGATCAGCACGAGCCGTTCTTCGCCCGCGCGCGCGACGCCCTCACACGCTCGAACCTCGGTCCGTCGACGAGCCAGGCGGAATGGGGACTCGGTCAGTGGGAGATCAACCTCGACCACCGGCACGCGCTCGAGATGGCCGACCGCCACATCGTGTTCAAGCTCGCGATGCGCGACATGGCTGCCGCCGCAGGGATGGCCGCCACGTTCATGGCCAAGCCGTTCCCCGACACGACGGGCTCCTCTTGCCACCTGCACCTTTCACTCGTCGACGGCGAGGGTGTGAACGTCTTCGGCGACGGTTCGACCGGCGACGCCCACGACTCGAGCGGCGACCGTGCGGGCGACGACGCCCATGACTCCGATGGCGACGCTGTTGCGGCTCCGCTTCGCGGCGCCGTCGGCGGAGTGCTCGCCCATGCCAACGATCTGATGCTCTGGTACGCGCCGACCGTGAACTCCTACCGGCGCATCGCCGGCGGCGAATTCTCCGGCAACGGGGTGAGCTGGGGATACGACAGCCGCATGGTCTCGTGCCGAGTGCTGGTCGAGGGCGCAGAGTCGACCAGGCTGGAATGGCGCGTACCGGGTGCGGACGTCAACCCATACCTCGCGATCGCAGCGCTGCTCGCATCTGCCCGCGATGGGATCGCGAACAGCACCGACCCCGGCGAACCCTTGGTCGGCGAGGAATGGCAGCGCCATGTGCCCGCCCTGCCCGTTCACCTCGGCCAGGCGGTCGACGCGTTCGGCGAGAGCGCCTGGGCGCGTGAGACCTTCGGCCCCGATGTCGCCTCCCACTACGCAGAAGCAGGACGCTGGGAGTGGGAACGGTTCCTCGCCGCCGACGTCGTCACCGAGTGGGAACGCCGCCGCTACTTCGAGTTCATCTGAAGATCGCCAGGACGATCCCTCAGGCCAGTGCGTCGAGCCTCCGGCCGCACGAGGTTTGCTCATGAGGTCGTTTGGTAGCAAAATACCCGCGACCCGCACCGCAACCCGCGCACCGCCGAGGACCGCGACCGCCACGCGGGCCCGAAGGGGAACCGATCACGATGGGCGACACGCTCGGAGACATCGACCTGGTCAACCCGGACACCTACGCCGAACGCGTCCCGTTCGAGTGGTTCGATCACCTCCGGGCCGAGCATCCGGTGATCTGGCACCCAGAGCCTGCGCCCAACAAGGGCTTCTGGGCCGTGACCCGATACGAGGACCTCACCCGCGTCCACATGGACTGGGAGACGTTCTCCTCCGAGCTCGGCGCCGTATCGCTCGAGGAGCTCGACGAGGAACAGCTCGAGGTACGCAAGTCGATGCTCGAGACCGACCCGCCGCGTCACACGGAGCTGCGCAAGATCTGCTCGAAACGATTCAGCGCCCGGGGGGTCGGCAAGTACGAGGACTGGATCCGCGACGTCGCCCGCGACGTGCTCGACGAGGCGCTGCCCAAGGGTGAGTTCGACTTCGTGAGCCAGATCAGCCGCGACTTGCCGATCCGCTTCCTCTGCTCGATCTTCACCGTTCCGCAGGAAGACGCGCCGCAGCTCATCTCCTGGGGCGACAGCATGATCGCGAACCAGGACCCCGATCTCTCGGCAGCCGTGATCGACAAGGTCGACACCGAGGCCTATCGCCTCTTCCCGTTCCGCTCCCCCACCGCACTCGACGTATTCGCCTACGCCGACCGCCAGCGCGACGAGCGACTCGCCGAGCCGGCCGACGACGTGCTGCAGGCGCTCACGATCGCGCAGAGCGAAGGCGTGTTGAACGAGCGTGAGTTCCACAACTACTTCGGCGTGCTGATGATCGCCGGCAACGAGACAACCCGGCACACCATCAGCCACGGCATGCTCGCCCTGATGAAGCATCCGGAGCAGCTCGAACTGTTGCGCGACGAGCCCGAGCTGATCCCGTCGGCGACCGAGGAGATCCTGCGATGGGCGACGCCGGTGCTGCAGTTCCGTCGCACCGCGACCCGCGACGTCGAGATGCGGGGTCAGCAGATCGGGGCAGGCGACAAGGTCGTCACATGGTTCATCAGCGCCAACCGCGACGAGGCGATGTTCCCCGACCCCTACACGTTCGATGTCACGCGCAGGCCGAACGACCACGTGACGTTCGGGCCTGGCGGGCCGCACTTCTGCCTCGGAGCACACCTCGCGCGGCTCGAGACGAAGATCCTCTTCCAGGAGCTGATCCCGCGGCTCGACACGATCGAGCTCACTGGCCCCGTCGAGCGCATCCGGTCGAACTTCGTGAACGGCATCAAGCGCATGCCGGTGCGCGTCACGACGAAGTAGCGACGTCGGACGTGACGGCTCCACGGTTGGTCCTCATCGTCAGCGAGAACCACACCCTGGTGCCCGGACACGACCTCGTCGGCCTGGTCGATATGGCCGTGGAAGCCGAGCGCGCCGGGTTCGACGGCGTGATGGTGAGCGAGCACGTCGTGCTCGGGCTCGGCGCCGACGCCGAGGGGCTCCCCGAGAACCCGCGGGACTACGCGCTTCCCGGGAACCAGGACCCGGCAACACCGTGGCCGTCGTCACTGCTGCTGCTCGCCGCGATCGCATCGGTGACGTCGAGGCTGCGGCTCATCGCGAGCGCGGTGATCCCGCCGCTCAGACATCCGCTGCTCATCGCGAAGGAACTCGCCACGCTCGACCTCCTCTCGCAGGGACGCCTCGTAGTGCAGCCCACGGTGAGTTGGCACCGGGCCGAGTACGAGGCGCTCGGCGTGCCATTCGAGACGCGAGGTGAGCGCCTCGACGAACACCTCGCCGCGTGGTCTCTGCTCTGGGGCGATTCTCCGGCCACCTTCGATGGGCGCAACTACCGGTTCGAAGACGTGTGGCTCGAGCCGAAGCCGTTCCGACCCGAGGGGCCGCGGCTCTGGTTCGGGGGCCAGCGCCTGCACGACCGGCTGCTGCGACGGCTCGTCGCCTACGGCCACGGATTCAATCCGCTCGGGCGCCCCAGCGACGACGATCGCGCCCGACTCTCCGCAGCGATGGCCGACGCCGGGCGAGACGTCGGCGGACTCGAGATGGTAGGCGGCACCCGCGGAGCGTTCCCTGACGTGTCGCACCCCGCATCGCTCGACGACGCTCTCGATCAGATCTCCGAGCAGCTCGCGAGGGGCTTCCGCACCATCTGCATCAAGCCGAGCCAGTTCACCGACGACCGAGCCGAGATCCCCGACCTGCTGCGCCGCGTGGTCGTGGGCGCCGGCGCGCGCGCGACCTAGTCCGCCTCAGACTACCGGGCCGCCGTCGCCTCCGGGCGTGACCGCTCGCAACAACGACCGGAGCATCGCGGCGAGGTCTTCCTGCTGGGAAGGGTCGAGGTGCGCGGCGAGGGCGCTCTCCTCGGCGTTGAACTTCGGGAACAGCACCTCGATCGTGCGACGGCCCGTGGGGGTGAGCTCCACGATCACCATGCGGCCGTCCTTGGGATCCTTGCGACGGGCGACGTACCCACGCGACTCGAGGGTGTCCATGACACCGGTCGCCGTGGGGCGGCTGATGCCGACCGCCGCTGCGAACTCACGGGCCTCCATCTCGCCCCACACCCACAGCACCCACAGGCCGACGAACGACGTCCAGCTCAGGCGGTCCGGGGCGAGCACCTGCGCCTCCATGTGGCGCCTGATCGCCGCCGAGCTCCGGAACAGGTTCGAGATCGCCCACATCGCACGGAAGTCGAGCGGCAGATGCCCGAGCTCGTTGCGCACCTTGCGCTCGGCGGGCAGCAGGCCGTCGGAGCCGGGAAGGTGCCGGTCGCCGGCGTTCACGCCGCGCTTCCCTCTCGGGCGAGCCGCTCGCCCAGCTCGCGCGCCACGTCGAGCAGCGCCACCACGTCGTCCTCGGTCGTGCGGAAGTTCACGAAGCACGGTCGCAACCACACCTGATCGTCGATCAACGCGCTCGACAGGTAGACGCGCCCGTCCGACTGGAGGGCCGCGGCCAGGGCTTGGTTGTGCGCGTTGAGGTCGGCCGCGGCGCTCGGGACGTGTCGGATCGGCACGATCGAGAGCTGCGGAGGGGCTTCCAGCACCTCGAAGTCCTGGGTCGCCTGCGCCCGTGCGTAGAGCAGGTCGGCTTCGGCGAGGTTGCGCTCGATCGCGTCGCGGAACTGCGCCGCGCCGTGCGCCCGGAACGCGAGCCAGAGCTTCAACGCGCGGAACGGCCGAGAGTACTCGAGCGTGATGTCGGCCGCGTGCAGCTCGTGCTGCTGGTGCGGCAGGTACCCCTGCTCGTGCGCGAAGGCCTCGGCGAGCGCTTCCTCGTCGCGCACCAGCACGACCCCGCAGGCCTTCGGAAGGTACAGCCACTTGTGCGCATCGATCGAGCAGCTATCTGCGCGCGCGAGCCCGTCGAACATCGGCGCTCGAGACCCCGCCGTCGCTGCAGGAAGGCCATAGGCGCCGTCGACGTGCAACCACACGCCGTGAGACGCGCAGACGTCCGCGATCGCGTCGAGCGGGTCGATCGCCCCGGTGAGCGTCGTGCCGGCGGTGGCGACCACCGCGACCGGCGTGATGCCCGCGGCCACATCGGCCGCGATCGCGTCGGCGAGCGCTGCGGGTTGCATGCGCCGCAAGCCGTCGATCGCCACCGCTCGCAGGTTGGCCGAGCCGATGCCGAGCAGCTCCACCGCGCGCGTGACCGAGTAATGGACCTCCTGCGAGCAGTAGACGGCGGCGCGGCGCGCGGCGAGCCCTTCGTGCCGTGAGCCCGGGAGCGCGCGCTCACGGGCCGCTGCGAGCGCGGTGACGTTGCTCACCGTGCCGCCGCTCGTGAACGCCCCGGTCGAGGATGGGAAGCCGACGAACTCGGAGACCCAACGCACGGCCTGGTCCTCGATCTTGGTCGCCGCGCGCGCGTCGACGGCGAGGTTGATGTCGTAGGTGTGGGCCAGCAGGTCGCCGAGCGCGCCGATCTCGAGCCCGCTCGAGCCGATGAACGCGAAGTAGCGTGGACGCGCCTGCGCGATCGACTCGTCCAGCACACGCGCGGCGTCATCGAGCGCCTCGTGCACCGGCGAATGCTCGCTCGGCAATCCGCGTTCGAGCAGCCGTCGCACCCGCTCGTCGAGCGGCGGCTCCTCAGGCCGGAACCGGTCGAAGCTTCGCCACGCCTCGACGACCAGGCGCGCCGCGTGCTCGAGTGCCTCCTCCCGAGGCGCATCGAGCCGCAGCGGACGGTCGTCGCTCATGCTTGGGCTAGCCCCGCGGAGTCCCTTCCCCACCGGATGAGAGGTCGGACAACACGTTGCTGGCGGGCTCACGCCCCCTGACCACCGCCATGTACACGAGGCCGAGCGCACCCCAGGCGATGGCGGCCCAGGGGGCCAGCAGGGTCGGGCTCGTCACCTTGTAGAAGGAGCCGAAGATGCCGGCCGCGGTGATCGCGACGCCCAAGACCACCGCGACGAAGAGCCCCACCTTGTTCGGATGATCGGAGAGCCCCGCACCGCCCCGACCGACATCATCAGGTACACGACCAGCAGGGCGAAGCCCCCGAACGTGGCACACCAGATGAACAACGAGAAGTAGTGGGGCAGCTCGGGCAGGGCCAGGAGCGTGTCGGAGGCCTCGTTCGCCACGATCAACACCGCCTGGATGACCACGAGCAGAACGATCGCCCCGATCGGAGTGCCGAACCTGCCGCTCACGATGGCGAGCGGCGCCGGCAGCCGCCGGTCCCGTGCCATCGCGAAGACGCCCCGCGTGGAGGCGACCGCAGCGCCCACGCCGACCGCGAGGATGTCCAGCAGCACCACGATCACGACGACCTTGGAGATCAGGTCCGATCCGAAAAGGTCGGGCGAGCTCAATACGAACAAGGGACCCGCTGCCGCAGCTCCGAAGATCGCGTCCAGGTCGAAGCCGAATCCCGCCACCGTCACATAGCTGGCGATCAGGTAGAAGACCGAGACCACGATCACGGACGTGAGTACGGCCCGCGGGATGTGCCGCTTCGGGTCTTCGGTCTCTTCAGCGAGGTTCGCGGCCGTCTCGAACCCCACGAAGATCAGCACTCCGTAGAGCACGCCGAACAAGATCCCCGACCAGCCATCGGGTGAGGAGCTCGGGTTGAACACCGTCGCGAAGTCGTTCTCCGAACCGAGGTCGGCGATGACCTTGATGAAGAACAAGAGGATGGCTACGACCGAGACCAGCGCGAGCGTCAGCTGCGCCCGGGTCGAGATCTGCACGCCGAGGAACAGGACGAAGAACAACGCCACGGCCCAGACGACGTTCCACGCCCAGATCGGCAGCAGCTCCCCTTCGACGCCAAGGGTCGGCAGCAGGATGTCGTGCACGTACCCGCCGATCAGCACGCCGAGCCCCGTCGTAAGGATGATCGTGCCGCCGTAGTAGAGCCACCCCGCCGCCGCGCCGAGCGTGGAGCCGAGGCCGTTCGAAACGTAGTCGTAGAGCGCCCCGGCCGCGTGGATGCGCTTCGCGTATTGCGCAACGATCCATCCCAGCGCGAACACGCCGATCCCAGCCAGCACGACCGACAGCGGTGCGGCGACGCCGGCCCCGGTGGCTGCGGCATTGGCGCCGACGATCGCCGGGATGATGAAGGCCGCGCTGAACACCGGTCCCATGAACCCGACGGATTGGGCAACGACATCGACCAGGGTCAGCTTCTTCTCCCCGAGGCGTTCGTAGCCCATGCCCTGCTCCCGCTCTGCCACTGGAGCCCCCCTTCTCCTGCTTCCTCCGTGCGGGTGCACGCTACGCTGCGGCGCCCGCCCCGGTCCAGCCGTCGGCCGGGCGTTCGAACCACACGTGCACCTGGCCCGTGCCGACGGATGCCTCGTACTCGCTGAACAGCTCACCCGGCGCCTGGCACCTCGCGCCTCCGATCGCCGATGCCATCATGAGGTAGTGGCCGAAATGCCCCTCGGGCGCCGCCTTCCGATACTCGGGCATCCAGTCGATGATGCCCGCGTGGTCGCCCTCGCGCATCATCGAGATCACGCGCTGGTCGGCCTCGTGGCTTTCGCGGCCGAGGATGTTCTCCGGCGCTTTCGAGCTCTCGTGCTGCCTGAGTTCCCGGAACGGGAAGAACCGGTGCGTCATGCCACCGCTCGCGAGCAGCACCACACGGCGATCACTCTCGGCGATCGCGTCGCCGATCAGCTGTCCGAAGAGGAGGAAGTCATCGGTCGTGCAGCATTGGTTCATCGCGACGCTCACCCAGCGGGTGCCGGCGTCGCCGAGGAACGTCCAGACGTTGACCGTGCCGTAGAAGATCGGCAGGTAGGGGTCGTCGCACGCGAGGATCCAGCAGTCGTCGCGTCCCTCGGCCTGCGCCGCGATCGTCCTCGCGAGATCGGGGTCGCCCGGCATGTCGTAGGGGATCTGGCTCATGCCGCGCGGAAGCTCATGGCTGGTGAACTTGCCCTCGCGGCGTTCGTGGGCGGTGACGATGTGCTCGAACGTCGACTCCCAATGGGTGTCGAAGACGATCACGGTGTCGGGCTGCAGCCGATCGAGGCACTCCGACTTCAGGCGGTGCAGGCCAGGTACGAGGGTGATCTCGTTGCCGTCGTTGATCTCGCGGCGGGTCTCTTCAGGCAGCATGATCGTTGGAACGTGCGCCACGAGGGCCGCACCGACGACTTCACCCATGTCTGATCCTCCTCGTCAGTTCCACGGTGCGGTGCAGACGTTCTTGACGTCCGCGTAGAAGTCGAAGCTCCAAGGCCTCCCTCGCGGCCGATGCCCGAGTCGCGCGACCCGCCGAACGGCGCCGAGAGGTCGCGGACGAAGAAGCAGTTCACCCAGACGGTGCCGGCGACGAGCGCGGCGCTCACGCGCTCGGCGCGGGCCTCGTCGCCCGTATAGACGATCGCGGCGAGGCCGTAGTCGGTGAGTTCGCGATCGCGATGGCTTCGTCCTCGTCGTCGAATGTCTGGATCGTGAGCACAGGGCCGAAGACCTCCTTCGTGAGGATCTCCGAACCCTCGGGCGCATCGGTGAACAGGGTCGGGCGGTAGTGGAGGCCGCCCAGGTCGTCGTTCGGTCCGCCCCCGAAGACGACCGTCGCCCCGTCGGCCCTGGCGCGTCGCACGAAGCCGTCGACGCGATCGAAGTGCTCGCGGGTGATCAGCGGACCGATGTCGGTCGCATCGTCTCGGGGGTCACCCTGTCGGATCGCGCTGGCCGCCTCGGTGAATCGCTCGAGGAACTCGTCGTGCATACCTCGCTCCACGATCAGGCGCGTGCCCGCCAGGCAGACCTGACCGGCGTTGTCGAACTGGTTCACTGCCTGTTTCACGACCGCGTCGAGATCGGCGTCGGCGAACGCGACGAACGGAGACTTGCCACCGAGCTCGAGCGAGACCGGCGTGAGGTTCGCGGCGGCCGACTGCGCGACGAGCTTTCCGGTCGGGATGCTCCCGGTGAAGGCGATGCGGTCGACGCCGGGGTGGGCGGTGAGGGCGGCGCCTGTTTCCTCTCCGATACCCTGCACCACGTTGAACGCACCGTCGGGCAGCCCGGCATCGCGCACGATCTCCGCGAGCATCGACGCGGTGAGTGGCGCCCACTCCGGGGGCTTCAAGATGACCGCGTTCCCCGCCGCGAGCGCGGGCGCCACGCGCCACGTCGCCAGCATGAGAGGGGCGTTCCAGGGCGTGATCACGACCGTGACCCCGCTCGGATCCCATGCGACGTGCTCTGCGAACCCCTCGTAGTCCTTCACCCCGGTCTCGAGCGCCAGGAGCTGGTCGGCGAAGGATCGGAAGTTGCGCGCGACCCGCGGCATCACCGAGTTCTGCATCGACCGGAGCAGCGAACCGTTGTCACGGGTCTCGACCGCCGCCAGCTCCGGAACCCGCGCCTCGACCCCGTCGGCCACACGATGGAGCGCCTCGGCACGCTCTTTGGGCGGCATCGAGCCCCAGGTCTCGGCCGCCGCACGGGCAGCGGCGACCGCCTGACCGGCCTCGTCGACGCCTCCACGGGCGACCTCGGCGATCGGCTCCTCGTCGATCGGCGAGACGTCGGTGAACGTGGCGGCCGATGCAACGCGCTCTCCACCGATCCAGTGGTGGGTCGAGACCTCGATGCCTTCGACGACTGCGTGACTCGTGGTGCCCCTCCCCCGTTCAGGAACTCCCGAAGGGTCGTTCGTGTCCGAACGGTATGGGGGGTGAGGAACGCTGTCAAGCCGCCGTCCCGCTGCGGGAGCGGGTGCCTCGGTCGCCCCGAGGCGCCGGACGGTCTCCTACGGGCCGAACGCCTTCATCTGACCCCGAAGAGCGCGGATGTATCTCGGCGCTTCGACCGCTTGTGCTCATACATCCGTCGATCGGCTTCAGCCAAGAGATCGTCGGCCGAGACCGGTCTGTCCGGGTCGAAGGTCGCGAGGCCCATCGACATCGATAGGTGGTAGACCCGCCCGGGCAACCGATTCGCGAAGTCGAGGGCAGCCTGCAGCCGCAGGTCCGCCGTGTTGGTTCCGACAGCTGATTCTGCGGTCAACATCACGCAGAATTCGTCACCTCCGATGCGAGCGGGAACATCCGAGGAACGGAACGTGTCTCGAAGCAGCGCCGCAGCCTCGACGATCATCTCGTCGCCCTCGCGGTGACCAAGCATGTCGTTGACCATCTTCAAGCCATCGAGGTCGACGAAAAGAATCGACACCGGTTCGTGCTGCCTTCGGGCGAGTTCGAGCTGGTGCTCGAGCAGGGGCATGAGGCCGCGGCGATTCGCCAACCCGGTGAGCGAATCGATGGTCGCGAGGCGTTGCAACTCTTCGCGCAGCTCGATCGCGAGCGTTCCGCTCTTGACCAAAGCCTGGCCAAGCCGTCCGATCTCGTCTCGTGAATCGTCGTCCAACACCATGGGTTGGCCAAGCTCGAGCCTTCGAACATTTGCGTGCACGCGAGCGAGTCTTCGCACCACGCGCCCGTTGAACAGAAGCACGACGACCAGCGCGAGCCCCATACCCATGGGCGCACCTCCGACCGCCACGACGAAGGCGTCGCGACGGGTTCGCTCGACTCCACGCTGAGCTGTATCGACCCTTTCCTGCTGCTGCATCGTCATCTTCCGCAGGAGCGCCCTAATCTCGTCCATCACGATCCGCCCCCGGCGCAGCAGCGTGAGTGTGTCTGGCTCCTCGGTCGAGTGATCCTCGGCGACCGCGAGCAGCCTGTCCACGATGTCGACACGGCGCTTGGCGAGCACCCGAAGCCTGAGCATGTCGAGGTCTGATGTCTCATCTCCGACCGCGAGTTGCAGGTATTGCAGATCCAGTGCGAGGGCACTCGACCCTCGCCAGTACGGATCCAGGAATTCGGGCTCATCGGTGAGGAGGTACCCGCGGACGCCCGTCTCGACGTCTAACAGGTCGTCGCGGACCCTCTGGATCCGGTCCTTCACGTAGTAGGCGTGCCGCACGCGTGCTTCCGTGGCCTCGGATTCTCGGAGCGCGCGATAGGTCAGAGCCGTGGTCGCCGCAAGCATGAGTAGCGGCACCGACAGCACCACGAGCGCCTTGCTCTTGACCGACATCCTGTTTGACTGCACACACTCAAGTCGGCACGTTGAGTAGCTCTCTGAACTTGAGGCCTCGCCGGGGCAGTCGAACGACGAACCGGCCCCGCGCGGACGTCTTCAGCTCACCCCGCCTGCCGATAGGTTCCCTTGTGACCGACGTGGTTCCCGCGGAGACGAGGACCGGAGTCGCTCCGAGGGTGAGCTGGGCGGGAGCATCGCCGGCACGTGGCGTCGACCTGTCGATCGCCGCGGTCCTCAGTCTGAGAAGTAGGCTTCCAGGTCCGGCGTGGCCCGCTCGCGCAACGCTGCCGCGACCCGCTGGCGTTCCAGCATCTGCTCGAGCATCTTTGCCGACTGCGGGATCGGGTGTTCGGCGAAGAACGCCTCGGCCTCGGCGACCTGCTCGGGGCGGGTGAGATAGCGCGTGCCGTCGACCAAGCGGATCGTCAGCTGCGAAGGGAACCGATCCTGCGTCTCGTCCCAGCGCTCGCGGAGTGCCTTCCACGCCCGGTCACCCACATCGCGATTCATCACGGCGAAGGAGAACACGAACGGGGCGTCCTGGCTTCGGATGTCGTCGCCGAACGTGGCCTCAAGCGTGCGATCGAGCAGTGCGGGGTCGCTGAACAGCGGCAGCGCGAATAGGTAGCGGTACTGCTCCTGCGGCGTCGGCGACTCGCGGTAGGCCGTCCAGAAATGCTCGTAGTCGGTCGAGTCGCCATTGAAGGCGACCACGTTGACGGCGGCGGCGGCGAGCGCGGCATCGACGGGCTTTCCCGCCCTGGCCTCGGCCTCGAACTCGCGGGCGGCCGCCTCGGCGTTCGGATCGGCGCCGAGCACTCCCAGACCTTGCAGCAAGGCACCGCGGAGCGCCCTGATGCGATCGGGCTCGTCGGCGTCGGCCTCCCAGCCCAGACGATCCATCGCGGGCCCGACGAGCCGGCGAACGAAGGTGCGCAGGCGCTCTCGTTGATCGCCCTCGAGGAACCGATCGCACCATCCGAGACCCTGCATCAAGAGCTGCCACACGGCGAGATCGTCCTCGCGCTCGAAGCGCGACGCGGCGGCCACGAACGCCGAGGCAGATGCGGCGCCAGAGGTCACTGCGGCCCAATGGTCATCGACGAGGCCGTACCGCTCGAGGGGCACCAGCTCCGTCAGCCGATCGGTAAGGCGATCGAGCAGACCGGCCTCGTACCTCACCCGCACGAAGCTGCTCGCGCGCGCGTTGACGACGATGGCTCCATCCGTGGCCATCGTCGGTACCACGGTGCCGTCGGCCGGTACGAGCACCGACGTCTCGTCGCCGCTCAGCTCCCGTACACGCAGCGGCACGTCCCACACGGCGTGGTCGGCGCCGCCATCGGCCACGAAGCGCCGTTGCTCCAGCGCGAGGCCCTCGTCGGCGGGCGAGGCGGTGAGCAGCGGATAACCTCCCTGCCAGATCCACTGATCCATGATGCGCCGGACCGGTTCCCCGCTCGATTCCTCGATCGAGTGCCAGAGGTCGTGCGTCTCGGTATTGCCATAGGCGTGGCGAGCGAGGTAGAGCCTGATGCCATCGCGGAACCGTTCGGCCCCGAGGTACTGTTCGAGCATGCGCAGGATCGCCGCGCCCTTCTGATAGGTCAGCACGTCGAACATGCCCGCAGCGTCATCGGGTGAGTGCACCGGGTACTCGATCGCGCGGGTGGAACGCAGTGCGTCGACCTCCTTGGCCGAGGTGTTGTATCGGCCGAACGAGGTCCAGCGCTCCCAGTCGGGACGCCACGCGTCGACGGTCAAGAGCGCCATGAAGGTCGCGAACGCCTCGTTCAGCCAGATGCCGTTCCACCAGCGCATCGTGACGAGGTTGCCGAACCATTGATGGGCGAGCTCGTGGGCGACGACATCGGCGATGTTCTCCAGCTCGGGCTGGGTCGCGTGATCGGGATCGACGAGCACCAGGGACTCGCGGTAGGTGATGAGCCCCGTGTTCTCCATCGCCCCTTGCGCGAAGTCGGGCAACGCGACGAAGTCGATCTTTCGGTCGGGGTACGGCATGCCGTAGTAGTCGGTGAAGAACCGCAGCGAGAACTCACCCGCCTCGAGCGCGAACTTCGCGAGGTGCCCCTTGCCCGGAAGATGCACGACGCGCAGCGGCACACCGTCGACGTCGATCGGGTCGGTCATCTCGAGCCGGCCCACCACGAAAGCAACGAGGTAGGTCGACATCGACATCGTGTCCGCGAAGCGCACCCGCTCCCGGCCGTCGCCTGCCGGGTGGCGCTCGACCTCCGCCCCGTTCGAGAGCGCCACGATCCCCTCGGCGACGACCAGGGTGATGCCGAAGACCGCCTTGAGGTCGGGTTCGTCCCAACAGGGGAACGCGCGCCGGGCGTCGGCCGCCTCGAACTGCGTCGTCGCGAGCGTGTGGGTGCCCTGGTCGTCGGTGTAGGTCGAGCGATAGAAGCCGTGGAGCTCGTCGTTGAGCTGCCCTCGGAAGGCCATCCTGAGCGTGAAGGCGCCCGGCTCGGCCTGCGAGTCGAGGGTGAGGGTGGCACGCTGCAGCTCTTCGTCGAGTGTGATCTCGGTCACCCCGATCTCCCGACCGTCGTCACGCCGCAGCGATGCCTCGTCGATCGCGAGCCCGAGGGCGTTCACGACGACCTCGCCGACCCGCTCGTGCACGTCGACGTCGACCTCGGCGGTTCCGGCGAAGGTCGCAGCCTCGAGATCGGGCTCGAACATCAAGTCGTAGCGCATGGGGACCACGGCTCGTGGAAGGCGGTAGCGATCCTGCACGGCTCAGTCGTCCACGTAGGTGAGCCACTGGGCGTACTTGGGATCGTCACCCTTGGTGGCGGCGAAGAACGCGTCCTGCAGCGCCTTGGTGACCGGCCCCCGGTGTCCCACGCCCACCGTGCGATCATCGACTTCGCGGATCGGAGTGATCTCGGCCGCAGTCCCTGTGAAGAACACCTCGTCGGCCGTGTAAAGGTCGGTGCGCACGAGGTTCTCCTCGATCACGGAGAAGCCGAGGTCGCGCGCGATCGTCATGACCGCACTCCGCGTGACCCCCGCGAGGCAGCCGTGACCGGTGTGCGGGGTGACGATCGTGCCCGCGTTCACGACGAAGATGTTCTCGCCCGAGCCCTCGGTCACGTATCCGTCGGCGTTCAGCAATACGGCCTCGTCGTGGCCCGTCTTGATCGCATCGACCTTCGCGAGGATCGACCCGAGGTAGCCGCCCGTGGCCTTCGCGGCCGACGGCAACGAGTTCTGATCATGACGACGCCATGAGCTGATCTTCACGCGTACGCCCTGCTCGAGCGCTTCCTCACCGAGGTAGGCGCCCCATGGCCACACGGCGATCGACACGTCGACGGGGTTCGCGAGTGGGCTCACGCCCATCTCGCCGTACCCGCGGATCGCGATCGGACGGATATAGCACGACTGCAGCCCGTTGGCGCGGATCGTCTCCTTCACGGCATCGACGAGCTCTGCCTTGGAGTACGGGATCTCCATGAAGTAGATGCCTGCGGACCCGTACATGCGGTCGAGGTGCGCGTCGAGGTGCCACACGGCCGGGCCGCGCGCGGTCTCGTATGCCCGGATGCCCTCGAATACACCGCTGCCGTAGTGCAGAGCGTGGCTGAGCACGTGCACCTTGGCCTCATGCCAGGCCACGAGCTCGCCGTTCATCCAGATCGTTTCGACCTCGGTGATCGGCACCGTCGAACCTCCTACTGGGCATCGGGCGCGTGCGCGCCTGGTGGGAAGCTCCAAGGATACCGGCGTTCGGGAACCCCCGCGAGGAGGTGTGGACCCGCGTGAAGCCGGGTACCGTGACTGCCATGACCAGGCCGAGCCAGCTCACGCCGAGCGAGGGACCGTCACCCAACGAAGCCGATGACGACCCCGGCGAGGCGATCGAGGACATGATCAGCGACATGGACGGGTACCAGGGCGCCGATGAGGACACCACCGCGACCGAGCAGAGCGGCGGTGACACGATCGACGACCGGACCCGTCGCGAGCAGCCGCAGCGGGTGCGCAGGAACACGAGCGTCGACCTCGTCGACGACGATGGCGAGGACGGCATCGATCGCGAGGGAGAGCTCGTGGCCGACGTCGACTCGATCGAGGGTCATATCGCGCCGGAGCTGGCGGCGATGCACGTGCGCGACGACGCGCCCGGAGTGGTCGATCATCCCGACGACTACGTGAACGAATGACCCGGACACCTCACGTCAGCCGGTAGACGGCGAACGTCCACTCGAACGTTTCCTTGGGAACCCGATGGAGCGGACCCCATCGCTCCTCTGCCCACGACCTCGCGGCCGCCGCCGCTTCTGCCCTTGCCGTGTCATCGGTGACCGCCCACGTCCATGAGAACCTGTTCGCCTCGATGCTCCGCACGAACGTCTCGAGATCGTCGCGGTCGCGTTCGACCATGGAGATGTCGTCGAGCCTCTCGCCGCCCATCGTTCCCATCTGTTCGTCGAGCTCGTCCCGACCGTCCCACGTGAGGCCGGCCGGCTCGGTCGAGACGCCGGCGACATCGGCGAATCGTGCCTGGATCTGAGAGCGAGCGCCCCCGTACGATCCGAGCGCCGCGAGGAACAACCCGTCGGACGCGACCACGCGAACGACCTCCCGCACGGCCGTCCTCCAGTCGGGGATGAGGTGCAGCACCCATCGAAGGTAAGCGCCGGCGAAGGCGTCGTCAGCGAACGGCATCCGGGTGGCGTCTCCCTCGACCAACGGGAAGGGCGGAGCGCCCCCGGCCTTGGCGAGCAGTTTCGCGAGCATCGGCCGCGAGAGATCGAGGCCCGTCACGTCGACCCCGGAGGCGCCGAGCGGCATCGCGACCTGCCCGGTGCCGACGCCCAGCTCCAGGATCGGCCCCGCGCCGTCGAACGCTGCCGCGAGAGCTTCGGTCGCGCGGCGCACGCCTTCTTCCGACAGGCCTCGCGTCGCGTCGTAATACTCCGCGGCTCGATCGAACGCGATCGAGTCTGTCACGCCCGCTCGTACACGCGCCAGCGTGTCGCCTCAGCCGTCATCGGATCGTCGAGGTCGCCGAACCGATCCTTGGCCCATGCCCCGATCTCGGCGGTGGCAGCGGCCAGATCGTCGTCGGGAACCCGCCAGGTCCAGGACCACCGCTTCGTGGGGATCTCGTCGAAGATCTCGCGCAACGTCACGGCGCGGTCGTAGACGACGGGCACCTCACGCCGAACATCCCACCCGACCGACGCGAACCCCTCGTCGAGCTGGCGATCGCGGTCGATGCTGCTGAGCCCCACCGGCACGACCGCATCGCCGAGTGTCTGCGCGAACCGCAGGTAGATCTCCCGGAACGGGCCCGAGAAGCCGCCGGGCTCGATCGCGACCTTCCCTCCCCGCGCCACCGTGCGGTCGAGCTCCCGGAGCGCTTCCATCCAGTCGGGGATGAGGTGGAGGACCCATCTCGCGTACGCCCCTCCCAGCGAGCGGTCACCGAGAGGAAGCCGGGTGGCGTCCGCCTGCACGAGCGGAAACCGAACAGCGTCGCCGGTCTTTCCCCGCAGCATCGCCATCATCTCCGCCGACAGATCGAGGCCGATGACCGGCGCTCCTCGTGAGGCCAGTGGCAGGCCGAGCTGACCGGTTCCCACACCGATCTCCAGCACCGGGCCACGGCCACAGACTTCGCGCTCGAGCAGATCGAGGATCGTGCGCAGGCTGTCATCATCGGTGATCCGGGTCTCGTCGTAGTACGAGGCTGCCCGGTCGAACGAGATCGACTTGCTCATGCGCCGTGCAGCAGTTCCCGGCGAGTGGAGGAAGCCGACGACGGCTGCTCGGGACGGCGAGGCACATCACCGCGCAGGTACCCGTCGGCGATCATCGCGACCTGCATGAACACCCCGCCTTCCCACACCGTCGACATCGGGCCGGGCCGGTGCCCCCGTGATGCGGCCGCGCGCTGCAGCGACTCACACGCCGCCCAGTCCTCACGGTTCGTGACGTCCCAGAACTCCACCGCGTAGGCCGGGTCGAAACCCTCGAGCTCGAACGCTTCCGGCGGGAACAGCCATTCGCACTCGACGAAGGTTCGGCCGGGCGCCAGCGGTTCCAGCCGGTGCGTGAGCACGTAGTCGGGGTGGGTGCTGATCAGCAGGTTCGGGAAGACGCCGAAGTAGCCGACTTCGCGTCGCTGATGAGCTCGGAGACCCCTGATCGGCACGCCCGCCGACCTGCCGTCGAGGGACATGGTCTCGACGCCGTCGTACAGGTCCATTGGACCCGCCACGTAGAGGCCGTTGATGTCGATCGAGTAGCCGCTGTCGGGCGGCGACACCGTGCAGAGCACGGGATGGATCTCGGAACAGTGGTAGCACTCCTGGAAGTTCTCGTGGATGAGCTTCCAGTTGGCGCCGACCTCGTAGTCGTGACGGGCTGCGACGACCATCCGCTCGGGCTCCCACGGCGCGAGGTGCTCCCAGAGATCGCCGAACTGTTGACCATCGTCGATGCCGTCGCGGTCGCGGCGCACGAACACCCACCCGGACCGCTCGATCTGCCCGGCCGCGCGCCGGTGCATGCTCACGCGCCCGGCACAGACCCACGACCGATCGAAGAAGCGCTCACGCTCCCAGGCGAACACCTCGGACGACGTGTATGCCTCCCCCGGAAGTCCCGTCGAGAGTCCGAATCCCGCCGCGGACCGCACGAGCGCGTCACGTGCCAAGGGAACCGGTCTCATGGCATCAGCATCCCGTGCCGGCCGCGCCCGGGCAACTCCGTCCTCAGTTCATCGAGGGGTCACGGGGCATCAGGCGCAACATGTCGTAGCCGCGGCCGAGTCGGCGGAGCACGTCCTCCCAGAGACGGTCCGGGTGTTCGTGGAACACGTCGCCGGGCAGCGCTGGTGCGGTGACCCAGCTTTCCTCCTCGAGCTCGTCCTCGAGCTGGCCAGGTCCCCAGCCGGCGTATCCGGCATACACGCGAGCGCGCCGGATCGTCGAGGCGATGTCGTCGTCTGCCTGTGGAGGGAGGAAGCCGATCGAACCGAGCGCAAGCACCTCCGCCTTCGAAGGGTCGAAGAAGTCGGCGAGGACGACGATCGACGCAGGCTCGACCGGCCCTCCGTCGAACAGCGGCTCGTCGGGATCGACCAGCTCGCCGAGCGGAGGCACGGCATCTCTCACCGAAACGGCGAGCGGCTGGTTCAGCACGACTCCGACCGCGCCCTGATCGTCGTGGTGTCCGATCAGCACGACCGTACGCCTGAAGTTCGGATCGAACAGGTTCGCGTTCGAGATAAGCAGGCTGCCGGTGAGCGATTCCACACGCACATCATGCCGCGTCGAGCGGCTCGTGGCGGTGTTCAACTCCTCGCGGGGATCGCCTTCTTCGGGTCGAGGAACGGCAGCGCGGTCACCGTCGCGGTCATCGGGCCGTCGGGCGACGAGATCTCGATCTGCGTGCCCTCCGCTGATCCGCCGATCGGCACCCATGCGAAGCCCATGTTGCACTCGAGCCGCGGGGAGTACGAGGCGCTCACGAGACGCCCGATGTGGGCTCGGTCTGAGTCGACGACCGGCCAGAAATCCTCGAGCCACATGCCGAGCGGGTCACCGTCGATGTTCACACCGACGAGCTTCTGCCGCACACCCTCCTCTCGGATGTGTTCGAGCGCCTTCCGCGAGACGAATTCGTTGTCGTTGTCGAGCTCGACCAGCCGCTCGAGGCCGGTGATCTCGAACGGGTTGTTCGTGATGTCCATATCGTTGCCGTAGTTGAAGATGCCAGCCTCCATGCGGCGCTGATCGCTCGGCGCGATCGCGCGCAGGTCGAACTCCTCGCCGGCGGCCATGATCGCGTCCCAGAGATCGTGCGCTTTCGAGGAGTCGCGCAGGTACACCTCGTAGCCGAGCTCGGCGCTCCATCCGGTCCGCGAGACCACCACGGGGATCCCGTCGAGCTCGGTCTGCGTGTGCCAGTAGTAGCGCTGGTCGGCGATCTCGTCTCCGAAGAGCTCGCGGATCACCAGCCTGGACAGCGGGCCCTGGATCTGCAGCGGCGACACATCGGGCTCGCGGATCTCGACATCGAGCCCGGCGAACGCCTGCACGCCGAGCGCGTACAGCAACGCGTCGGAGTCGGCGAGCGAGAGCCAGAAATGATCCTCGGCAAGCTTCAGCAGGATGGGATCGTTCACGATGCCGCCGTCGGGCGCACAGAGGACCACATACTTGCATTGTCCCGGCCGGGTCCGGGACAGGTCACGCGGCGTCAGTAACTGGGTGAACCGCGCTGCGTCGGGACCGATGATCTCGACCTGACGTTCGACCGCCACGTCCCACAGCGTGACCTTCTCGACGAGGTGCCAGTACTCCTGGACATCGTCGTCGTAGAGCGTCGGAATCAGCATGTGGTTGTACAGGTCCCAACTCGTGCAGCCGGCCTCCACGGTCTTCTGGAAGTACGGCGACTTCCTATACCAGCTCGCGAAGTAGAACGGGAACGACGAGTTCTGCTGGGCCATCGCGGTGGTCATCCCTTCGGTCTCGGCACACCGCCTCGGCGGTCCCTCTTGATCTCGCGAACCATGTTGTAGGCCGGGATGCCGCACACGCCCCCGCCGCCGTGCGTCGCGCTCGAGCATTGATAGAGACCGCGGATCGGCGTGCGGTAGTCGGCGTAGCCAGGCGCCGGCCGCATGTGGAACAACTGCTCGGCGCTCAGCTCCCCGTGGAAGATGTTCCCGCCGACGAGGCCCCACTCCTGCTCCATCTCGTAGGGCCCTATCACTTGTCTGTGCAGCACCGAGTCGGCGAACCCGGGAGCCATCTCGTCGTATCCGGCGATCACGCGGTCGGCGAATGACTCGAGCTCATCGATGTGCGGCTGTTGGCTCCACTCGTGCGGCACCCACTGTGTGAACAGCGACACGACGTGCTTGCCCTCGGGAGCGAGCGTGTGGTCGTGCACGGTCGGCATCACGCCATCGCTGAAGGGCGCCGTCGCCGCTTGGCCCTCCCGCGCCTGCTCGAACGCCTTCTCGAGGTAGCTCACGGAATGCGCGAGCTCGAAACCCCCGGTGAGGTCAGTGAGCTCGGGCATCGCCGTGAACACGGGGGCCCTGTCGAGCGCGCAGTTGATCTTCACGACCCCGCTGCGCGTCTTCCAGTGCTCGATGTCGTCGACGAAGTCCGCGGGCAAGTCGGCGCGGTCGATCTGCTCGAGGAACGTGATCTTCGGATGGATCGCGGTGACGACGAGCGGTGCCCGAAGCTCGTCGCCGGACTCGAGGGCCACGCCCTTCGCCACGCCACCTTCGACGATGATCCGCGCAACCTTGGACTCGGTGCGGATCTCGGCGCCGAACGCCTGCGCGCTCGAGGCGATCGCGTCGCTCACCGCGCCCATGCCGCCTTCGGGCACAGCCCACGCCCCGAGGTGACCGTCGCCGACGTCGCCGATCGAGTGGTGCGCCATCACATATCCCGTGCCGGGCTCGTACGGGCCCGCCCACGTGCCGATCAGGCCGTTCAGCGTCATGACGGTCTTCACCTGGTCGGACTCGAAGAACCGGTCGAGCAGATCGATCACCGACATCGTCATGAGCCGGGTAACGTCGGCGAGCCCGCGGACGTCGAGCCCACGGAAGCGCCACGCGAGTCGGAGCTGATCCTTCAGATCGGAGGGTTTCACCGAGCCGAGCCTCGGCGGTGTGGTCGTCATCAGTGGACCGAGCACCTGGGCGAGCCCGCCGATCCAAGCATCCCATCGCTCGATCGCGTCCGCGTCGCGCCTGGAGAACTGCGCGAACGACTCGTAGTTCTTCTGGGGATCGTCGTACTGCACGATGGCGCGCCCGTCGGGGAACGGCAGGAAGTACGGTCCCACCGGTGTCGCGCGATAGCCATGCCGTTCGAGTTGCAGGTCACGCAGGATCGTGTCGGGCATCAGGCTCATCACATAGCTGAGCGTGGTGACCTTGAACTCGGGCGCATCGGGCCACGGCGCCATCGTGTCTGCGGCGCCGCCGACCTTGTGGCGCGCCTCGAGCACGACCGTGCGGGCGCCGGACATCGCGAGGTACGCCGCAGCGACCAGGCCGTTGTGCCCACCACCGACGATGATTGCGTTGTAGCCGTTCGTGGCAGGCATCGGTCTCGTCCCCCCGACGGCCGTCGACGGCCGCCCAACTGAGCGAACGATACTCCTGAACGGCCATTCAAATCAAAGGCCGGTGAGGCGAAGGTGTCCCGGGGATTCATACCGTCGGGGAACGCACCACCTCGTGGTGCTCCCGCCCGAGCGGACGAATCAGCACGAGGGCGGACGCTATGCAACTCAGACCACCCACGATGTAGGCGCCGCGGGGACCGATCGCGTCCACGACTTCCCCGCCGAAGGCGAACGACAGCGCCAGCGCGATCAGGATCGCAGACTCCGACGCTCCGATCACCCGGCTCCGTACATGGTCAGGTGTCCGCCGCTGCAGGATGCCTTGCTCTGCGACGCCACCGATGCCTTCCCCCGTTCCGGCACCGACCATCAGCCCCACCGCGACCGGCAACCAGGGCGCGATGCCGATCAAGCCGAGGCAGAGCCCGACGAACGCGACACCCCAGATCAGCGCGCGAGCCTCGAAGCGCTCCTGGAGGTATCGCTGGGCGAGGAAGGAGCCGAGCGCGGCGCCTCCGCCCCACCCGGCGTTCAGCAAGCCGTACCCGATCGATCCGGCGCCCATCTCCTCCGCCAGCGCCACCTCGGCGACCAACGTGAACCCGGCGCCGAGCAGGAGCACGACCCAGGCGAGCGTGATCGCCCGCATCACGCGGTCGTGCAGGAGGAACACGACGCCGTCGCGCAGCCCACCGAACCGGTGATCCTCGCCACGCTCGCCCGTGAACGAACCCGGCGTCGTGGCGATGAGCCAGGCCGAGCCGGTGAACGAGACCGCGTTCAGTCCGAACACCCAGTACCCGGCGACCCGGAGCTGCTCGGGCGTCGAGTCGGGCGCGAATGCGGCGACGAGCACGCCGCCGAGGATCGGACCCACGAGGTTCCCGATGTTGCGGCCAACGGCGACCGCGCCGTTGGCCCAGGACAGATCTTCGGGTCCGACGAGGTTGGGCACCGCCGCCGCAGAGACCGACCAGATCGGCGATTCGAGAGTCGCGGTGATGAACGCCATGACCAGCAACTGTCCCGGCGTCCGTGCGAACGCGAGCGCCACGAAGCCTGCGGCGGCGGCGAGATCGGCGATCACGAGCACCTTCCGGCGATCGAAGCGATCTCCGAGGGCGCTGCCGAGCGGCGCGAACACACCTTGTGCCCCGAACGTGAGCAGCAACGTCCACGAGACCCATCGAGACTCGCCCGTGAGCTTGAAGATGATGTAGGCAAGCGCGGCGAAGGCTGCGCCGCTGCCCGTGAGCGAGACGAGACGAGCCGTGGCCAACCGACGGACGCCCCTTCGTCCGCTCGCCGAGGGCACATGACGGGGCTCAGGGAGTGCGGGGTCCGGCGAGGGGCTCATGAATGGGACTCCTTGCGGTAGTGCGGGCGGGCCCGACCGGGCGGTGCGCTCGCGCGCGGTGCGGCCCACGAGGCACGCGCGCCGACCGTATCACCGGTGATCGGAAGCTTCCGCATGCCCGGGCGCGCTCCACACGGGGAGGCGGCCTGATCCCGTCGCCTCGATCGGCGATCAGACGGGCGGAAGCGTCACCGTCCGCAATCGGTGCGCCTCGATGCGGGATGCGACGCGCTCGAGCACGACTGGTGGCACCTCGGTGTCGACGGTGAGGCACATCAGCGCGTCCCCACCTTCGGCCTTTCGTCCCACGTCCATCGTGGCGATGTTCACGTCGTGCTCGCCGAGCAGGGTTCCGACCGTGCCGATGATGCCGGGACGGTCGAGGTAGGTGAAGAAGACCATGTGCCCTGCCGGCGTGACCTCGATCTCGAAACCATTGACCTGTGTGACCCGCTCGTGGTCCTTACCGAGCACCGAGCCAGACACCGCGATGGGGTCGGCGTCGGTCTCGGCTCTCAGCGAGATCGAGCTGACGTAGTCCTGCGAGACGGTCGAGCGCATCTCGCTGACCGTGAGGCCTCGCTCGCGCGCGAGCATGGGGGCGTTCACGTACGAGACCGGCTCGTGCACGGTGCGACCGAGGATGCCCTTGAGGATCGCGAGCGTGAGCACACGCGTGTCCGATTCGGCGATTCGCCCGAGGTACGATGCGACGATCGAGCGGACGCCGCCGTCGGCGAGCCCGGCCGTGAGCGCGCCGAGGCGCTCGGCGAGCGGCACGAACGGGCGCACGACCTCCGTCACCTCGGCGCCGGCGGACACGTTCACGGCGTAGGGCACGAACTCACCCACCAGGGCGAGCCGCACCATCTCTGCGACCGTGGTGCCCGCCTTGTCCTGGGCCTCCTTGGTGCTCGCGCCCAGATGCGGGGTCACCACGACCGAGTCGAGCGAGAACAGTGGCGAGTCGGTGGTCGGCTCGATCGTGAACACGTCGAGGGCCGCTCCCCCGAGGTGGCCGTCCTCGATCGACTTGGCGAGCGCTTCCTCGTCGACGATCCCGCCGCGCGCGGTGTTGATCAGTCGGGCTCCTCGCTTCATGAGGCGAAGCTCGCGCTCGCCGATCAGGCCTTCGGTCTCCGACGTGCGTGGGAGGTGGATCGAGACGAAGTCGGCCTGCACGAGCAACGCCTCGAGCGAGGGCATCGCATCGACGCCCATCTCCTTGGCGCGGTCGGCGCTCACGTAGGGGTCGAAGGCGATCACGCGCATACCGAACCCCGCGGCCCGTTGGGCGACCAGCGCTCCGACCCGACCGAGCCCCACGAGTCCAATCGTCTTGCCGGCGAGCTCCACGCCTTCCCACGTGGAACGCTCCCACGAGCCGGACTTGAGCGCCGCGTGCGCCTGCGGGGTGTTGCGTGCCTGGGCGAGCAGGAGCGCCATCGCCTGCTCGGCCGCGCTGATGATGTTCGACTGCGGGGCGTTGACGACCATGACCCCGCGGCGCGTCGCGGCGTCGACATCGACGTTGTCCAGACCGATGCCGGCGCGTGCCACCACCTTCAGATCGGTGGCGGCCGCGAGAACGACTTCGGTGACCTGGGTGGCGCTACGGATGATGAGGGCGTCGTACGCCCCGATCTCGGCGGCGAGGTCGCCGGTCGCCAGATCGGGACGCTCGTCGACCTGGAACTCGCCTCGCAAGAGCTCGAGCGCGTGTTCCGACAGTGGCTCGGTGACCAGGATCCTCACTGACTCGCCCGCCTCAGGAGGTGCGCGCTTCCATGAACACGGTCTCGGCCGCGGCCACCGCGGCGCCGCGCTTCACGGGGTGGTCCAGCGACTCGAGCGTCATCTCCAGCGCGGCGAGCCCCCTGATGATGTCGAGCTCGCTGAAGTACCCGAAGTGCCCGATGCGGAAGACCTTTCCCTTCAACGGGCCCTGGCCCGGGGCGAGGACGCACCCGTGCTCGGCGCGGATGGTGTCGCTGATCGTGTCGGCGTCGGCCGACTCGGGAGCGCGGATCGCCGTGACCGTCCAGTTGTCGTCGAGGCCCTCGCCGAACAGGTCGAGCCCGAGAGCTTTCGCGCCTTCCTTGACGGCGCGCGAGAGCATCTCGTGGCGGTGCATCGCGGCCTCGACACCGTCTTGGAAGTACAGCTCGAGCGCGGCCTGTAGACCCTGCATGACGCTGATCGCAGGGGTCCACGGATTCTCCGGGTGCGGAAGGTCGGCGAACTTCTTGTACGTGGCCCAGTCGAAGTAGAAGCGGGGGTTCGTCGCGGTGCGCGATGCTTCCCAGGCCCGATCGCTGATCGCGACGAACGCGATGCCCGGCGAGGCGCTGAGCGCCTTCTGCGAGCCACCGACCGCCACGTCGATGCCCCAGGCGTCGAAGTCGAAGGGCACCGCCCCGAGCGATGAGACGACGTCGACGATCACCATGGCTCCGGCATCGTTGGCAACCCTCGCGAGCTGTTCGATCGGCTGTATCACGCCCGTCGATGTTTCGGACTGCGTGAGCAGCACGGCCTTGACCGGGTGGTCGGCGATGGCGGCCGCGACTTCGTCGGGCCGGATGCGCTCGCCCCACTCGAAGTCGACGGTTCGCACCGTGAGTCCGAACGTCTCTGCGAGCGCCTTGAAGCGCTCGGCGAAGAAGCCCGCAACGGGCACCAACACCTCGTCTCCCGGTGAGAAGCAGTTCGCGATGGCCGACTCCAGCCCACCGGTGCCGCTCGACGTCATGAGCAGCACGTCGGCGGAGTCTGTGCGGTAGAGCTCCTTCAGGCGCGACGTGACGCCTCGCATGATGCTTCCGAAGCCCGGCCCGCGGTGGTAGACGAGCGGGCTGCCCTGCGCGAGCAACACCTCGGGCGGGATGGGGGTCGGGCCTGGTGCCAGGATGATCTCGGGCCTGTTCACGGTGCGGATCAACTCCTGTGTCTCGTTTCGGGCTCGAAACGTCAGCGTAGCAGGGGGCGTCGACGGGTCCGACGACCCTCAGCGCGAGGCTCGATTGGTCTAGTCTGAGACAGACTACTTCGACGCTAGAAGCGCAGGGCCTTCCAGACGTCGTCGCCGCGATCGACGAAGGAGTCTGGGTCGAGCTCGACCGGGAGGGGGCGTCCGCCGGGTTCTCGCCCGAGCACGCGGTCGAGCATCGAAAGCTTGCCGCGGGCTCGCGCGACCGCTTTCGCCGTTCGGTCTCGCCGCACCTCACGGATGCGGCGTTGAAGGGCGAGGTCTCAGACGGGGTGACCGATGGCCGGGCCGCCGATATGCATCGGTCAGGCTTCCTTCGTCGCCGGCACGAGCGTGCGGAGGTCGACCTCGGGGTCTGCGAGGGAATCGGGGTCGGGAGCGACCTGGGCCGAGATCAGGCCGAAGGAACGGCGAACGTCGCGCTTGTAGTCGAGGCTCACGGCCGAGCGCACGACCCCGTCGGCATCGAGCAGGAACGCGCAGAACGATCGGTCCTCGATCGAGCCGCGCACGACCATGCGGTCCCACGTGGCGGCGTACCCGACCATCTGCACCTGGGAGTCGTACTGATCAGACCAGAACCAGTGCGGGTCGGCGAAGACCTCGCCGGCGCCGAGCATGTTCCGCGCCGCCGCCTGGCCCATCTTGATCGCGTTGTCGAAGTGCTCCACCCGGATCGGCCCGAACACCGGATGCTCGTGGCGGGCGACATCACCCGCAGCGAACACACCGGGCACGGTGGTCTCGAGCGTCGGTCCGACGGGGACGCCGCCGCCCTGGTCGAGCCCGGTGCCCGCCATGAGCTCCACGCTCGGCTCGGTGCCGACGCCCACGATGGCGACATCGGCGTCGATGCGCCGTCCGCCACTCGTGACGACAGCCTCGAGCCTTCCGTCGCCCTCGAAGGTCGCCACGGCTTCATTGAACAGCATCTGCACCCCGTGATCTCGATGAAGCCCTTCGAGCGACCGGCCGATCTCGGGACCGAGCACCCTGTACAGGGCGGTCTCGAAGACCTCGACGACCGTGACATCGTGGCCGAGCGTGCGCATCGAGGCGGCGACCTCGGCGCCGATGAAACCCATGCCCACGCACACGACCCGAGCGCCGCCGGCAGCCGCTCGCTTGATGCGCTCGGCATCGTCGGCGTGGCGCAGGTCGAATACGCCGGGCAGGGACGATCCCGGCACGTCGAGCTTGCGGTTGCGGCTTCCCGTGGCGACGAGCAGGGCGGCATAGGCGATGCGCTCGCCGCCGGCGAGCACCACCTCGCGCCGGGCCACATCGAGCTGCACGGCGCGCGCGCCGAACCGCGCGTCGACATCGTTCTCGCCGTACCACTGCTCGGGACGCACGTACTGCTCCTCGAGCGACTGCTCGCCGCGCAGGAACTCCTTCGAGAGCGCCGGGCGCTCGTACGGGGGAAGCGGTTCTGCCCCGACCAGCACGAGCCGGCCGTCGTAGCCCTCGTCACGCAACGTGGCGGCGGCGGTGGCGCCGGCGAGCGAACCACCGACGATCACGAACGTGCGATCGGGCATGAACGAGCTCCCTCAGGCCTCGATCTTCAGCTCTCCCCCGTCTTCCGACACGGGGAACGTCGCGATCGGCTCGGTGGCCGGCCCCTGCACGACCTCGCCGTCGGTCATCTCGAAGATGCTGCCGTGACACTCGCACTCGATCGTCGTGCCATCGATCTCGCCCCCGAGGGAGAGATTGCACTCACGGTGGGTGCAGATGTCGCTGAACGCGTAGAGGTTGCCGTCGACACGGGCGACCGCGATCTGGGCCCCGTTCACATCGAACGCATTCGCGTCGCCCTCGGCGACCTCGTCGGGCTTGCCGACGGTGATCCACTCGGCCACGTGTGCACCTCCATTGATCGACCGGCGCCCGGCGGGCGCGCTCGCATGGAGCTTACGCCGCAGCGCCGCAGCAGCTCATCGCCCGCTCGAGCTCGAGGTTCAGGAGGGGGAGGCGGCAGGGTCGGCGACGATGCCTCGTCCGCCCGATCGCGCCCCCGAGCACCGTACCGACGCCGAGCACGCCGTAGAACGCGGCGAGCGTCAAGATGCCCACGCGGAAGTCGATCGACAGCAACACAGGCGCGAACGCGCCCGCGGCCCATGCGAGCTGCAGCATCACCTCGTATCGCACGAACACGCGCCCCTGTGCGCCCGGAGGTGCGTGGCGCTGCATCAGGCTCTGGAACGCGAGCCTGCCGAGCTCGGTTGCCGCGCCGGCCACGAGCGCGAACACGGTGAGCAGTGGCAGGCCGAAGAGCTCGAACGCGAGCACGGCACCGATGCAGGCGGCGCTCACCGAGGCGATCACGACAGCTTCCTCTCGCGTGCTGCGGGGTGCGCGTGGCGCCACGACGTCGGCGATGAACGTGCCGAGCACGCCGGCGCCCGCGAGCACGGCGAACCAGTACACGGGCGCCTCGTCGACGCGCAGTGAGAACGCGAGAAGGAAGAGCAGGAAGCCGCTCGCGGCGCGCATGCCGACCGCGCCGACCGCGGGCACCGCGAGCGCCGGAACGGCGCCGCGGCGTCCGACGGCTCTTCGGCTCGGGGGTCGATCGCGCGACGACCGGTCGGCCGAGAGGCGGCGGCCGGGATGCGACAGCCGCAACGTGAGGAGCGCGGAGATGGCGTAGACCGCGGCCGCCGCGTAGATCGCGGCCGGCGGCCCGCCCAAGCGGATCGCGGCGAACGCGACGGGTGCCGCGACGATCGCTCCCACGGCGGCGAGGCGACCCAGTCGCGCGTTGGCTCGCATCAGCCCGTCGCCCGAGCCTGCGTACGCGATCGTGAGCCCGTTCTTCGTGATGGCGTGCACCCTCGAGAGCACGAGCAGGGCGAGGGCCGCCGGAAAGAGCACCAGCGTGCCGAAACGCGGCGCCGCATAGATCGCGATTGCTGCGCGGCCGGCAGCCGAGCCGAACGCGATCAGCCGGCGCGGTCCCGCCCGATCGAGCAGCGGTACGAGCAGCGGCCCTGCGAGCGCGAGCGGCAGCATCGTGATCGCGAGATACGCCGCGACGCGCAGCTTCGCCTCTCCCACCGGCAGCGAGAAGAAGACGGAGTCCGCCAGAGCGATCGCGAGCATCGCGTCGCCGGCGACGCTCGAGAAGTGGTTCAGCGCGTAGCTGTCGATCGGGTCGGTCGAGCGCCACATGCGCACGAAGGGATGCACCGCGCCGAGCACGAGGCTGGAGATCGCATAGAGAGCGAGCTGCCAGAGGGGGATGCGCCTCGGTCGGCCTGCTGGGGCCCCGGCCATCGGCACGCCCTCAGCTCTGCAGGCGCTCGCGCAACAGCTCCTGCGCGAGCTTCGGGTTCGCGGAGCCCCCTGAGGCCTTCATGACCTGCCCGACCAGGAAACCGACCACGCTCTCGTTGCCCGATCGGAACTTCTCGGCCGCTTCAGCGTTGTCGGCGAGCACTTGCTCGACGATCGTGCCCAGCGCGCCCGAGTCCGAGACCTGCCGCAGGCCGCGGCGTTCGACGATCGAATCGACGTCGCGGCCGGTCTCGACGACTTCTTCGAGCGCCTGCTTCGCGCCGGCGCCGCTGATCGAGCCATCGGCCACCAGCGCGAGCAGGTCGGCCAGGTGCCTCGCGGTGACCCGTGCCGTCGCCTCGGCACCGTGCTTGTTCGTGAAGCCGGCGAGATCCTGCGTCACCCAGTTGGCGGCGGCCGCAGGTGCGGCGCCGAGCGCCACTGTCTGCTCGAACAGCCCGGAGGCGGCGCGATCGGCGACGAGCACGCGGGCGACCTCGAGCTTCAGCCCGTACTCGGCGATGTAGCGTGCACGCCGGGCGCGCGGCAGCTCGGGCAGGGCAGCTCGAAGCTCCTCGACCCACTCGAGCGCAGGCTCGATCGCCGGGATGTCGGGCTCGGGGAAGTAGCGGTAGTCGAAGGCTTCCTCCTTTGAACGCATGGTCGCCGTCGCGCCGGCGTCCTCGTTCCAGTGGCGGGTCTCCTGCACGATCGGCTCGGCCGCTTCGAGCGCCTTGGTCTGGCGTGCGATCTCGTACGCGAGCGCGCGCTCGAGCGACCGAACCGAATTCATGTTCTTGATCTCGACCTTCGTGCCCAGCTCGCTCGCCCCTGCCGGACGCATCGAGACGTTGGCGTCGCAACGCAGGGAGCCCTCTTCCATGCGAACGTCGCTCACGTCGAGCGACTCGAGCGTGGCACGAAGCTCGCGCAGGTACGCGCCTGCCTCCTCCGGCGAGCGCATGTCGGGTTCGCTCACGCATTCCACGAGAGGCACGCCCGCGCGGTTGAAGTCGACGAGGGCGGCGTCGGCGTCGTGGATGCGCCCGCTCGTGCTCGAGTGCGTCGTCTTGCCGGTGTCCTCTTCCATGTGCACACGCGTGATGCCGACCCTGCTCGTCGACCCGTCGGGCAATTCCACGTCGAGATGGCCGCCGATGCAGATCGGCAGGTCGTACTGGCTGATCTGGAAGTTCTTCGGCATGTCCGGATAGAAGTAGTTCTTCCGATGGAAGAGCGAGTGCGGCGCGATCCGGCTGCCGAGCGCGAGCCCGATCGTGATGATGCGCCGGATCGCCTCGCGGTTTGGGACGGGCAGCGAGCCGGGATGACCGAGACAGACGGGGCAGACGTTGGTGTTGGGTGGCGCCCCGAACGCGTTGCGGCATCCGCAGAACATCTTCGTCTCGGTGCTGAGCTCCACGTGACACTCGAGCCCGATGACAGCTTCGTACTCCATCGTGGTCAGCCTAGCGGACGCGGTCGGGCCACCTCGCGTGCAGGCTCACCGGACCTCGGTACTCCCAGCCCCGGAAGCTCGGCGGTCGTTGCGGATCGAGGTGGATGCCCGGGAGACGCTCCACGAGCAGGCGGAGGCCGATCCGCATCTGCAGACGCGCAAGCTGGTGGCCCACGCAGAAATGCGGCCCGAACCCGAACGCGGCGTTGGCGTGGCGAGCCCGGAAGAGATCGTAGGAGTCTGCGCTCGGACCCCACACCTCCTCGTCACGGTTGGCCGACGGGATGATGAGCCCGACGGCCTCGCCCTCGGGGATCTCGACGCCCGCGATCGACACATCCGGTCCGGCGGCACGCCCCTGCGTGCCGATCGGCGACACCCACCTGATGCCCTCGTCGACGGCTCGTCGCGCGAGGCCCGCGGGGTCATCGAGGAACGCCGCCCGATGGTCCTCGTTGCCGAGGATGCCTGCGATCGTCGACCCGAGGCCGTCGGCCGGTTCCTGGAGCCCCCCGATCAGCGCGAGCTTCAGGGTCGGCATGAAGGCTCGCATGCGCTCGTCGAGGTCGCCGGTCTCGGCATGCAGCATGTCGGAGACCATCGAGCCGTCGGGGCTGTCGAGGAGCTGGGCGAGGCGCGGCCGGAGCGTCTCGTCGATCTCGGCGCTGGTCCGATCCGCCACGGCCTGCTTCTCGGCGTCTCCCTCGTAGTTCGAGGTGCCGATCGCGAGGTCGTGGAACCACCGCTGCAAGGTCGACGCGCTGAGCCCTTGCAAGCCGATCACCTCGCCGAGCGAGGACGCCGCGAGCGGCTCGCAGTAGTCGGCCTTCAGGTCGGCCTCGCCGTCGGCGGCGAACCCGTCGATCAGCTCGTTCGCGATGCGCTCCACGATCGAGGGTGCGACGGACTCGACCTTGCGAGGACGGAGCGTGGTTTCCATCGGCGCTCGCCAGCGCTCGTGCTCCAGCCCGTCGACCGTGAGCACGTTGCGCCCACCAAGGGTGCGGTCGAGTGGTGAGACGGCCATGGAGGCCGGGAACGCCGCGGCATCTTCGGCCGCGGCCACGACGTCGGTCCAGCGCGTCACGAACCACAGGCCGACGGCCGCCACGTAGCACGCGGGCGATTCCCGCCGCAGCCGCGCATAGATCGGATACGGGTCGTCGATCAGCGCCCGCACCGTGATGTCGTCTGCGCGTGCCGCGGTCAGAGCCATGTGAACGTCCTTCGTCCTAGACGATCGCGGCGATCGCGCCCTCGAACGCTTCGAGGGTCCGGTCCACGTCCTCGTCGGTGTGCTGGGCCGACATCGAGAACTCCTCGAACCACGCCGAGCCCATCGGGATCACGCCGCGGTTCAACATGGCGAACCAGTAGTCGTCCCACCTGGCGGCGTCGTTCATCGCCGCCTCACGGAAGTTGTGGGGCTGGCGATCGAGCCCGAAGAACAGCCCGCCGAGCGTGTTCAGCTGCACGACGTGCGCCGTGACGCCCTTGTCCGCGAAGACGTCGCGCATGCCGTCGGAGAGCCTGGTGGTGAGTCGAGTCATCTCCTTGTAGGCGTCGTCGGTCATGACCTTGGTGAGGCAGGCGAGACCGGCCGCCATGCCGAGCGGGTTCGCGTTGTACGTGCCGAAATGCACAGCCGGGCCGAGTGGGCTGATCTGCTCCATGAGCTCGCGCTTGCCGCCGAACGCGCCGACGGGAACGCCGCCGCCGATCGCCTTCGCGAGCGTGACGAGATCGCCCTTCACGCCCCAGAGCTCGGTGGCACCGCCCGGGGCGATCCGACACCCGAGCTTCACCTCGTCCATGATCATCACGGCCCCCTTGTCGGTGCAGAGCGAGCGGATGCCCTCGAGGTAGCCGGGCACCGGCGGGATCACGCCACCGTTGGTCATGGCCGGTTCGACGATCACCCCAGCCACGTCGCCGTCGTGCTCGTCGAACGCGCGGCGCATCATGTCGAGGTCGTTGAACGACACGACCGCGGTGTACTCGGTGGAAGCCGGCAGCAACCCCGCAGAGTCCGCGGTGGCGTTCGGGTGATCGTCGGGGCCGGCGGCATCGGCGTCTGCGCCGCCGATCGAGACGAGCAGGTGGTCGGTACCCCCGTGGTACTGCCCCTCGATCTTCACGATGGTCTTGCGCCCGGTCGCAGCGCGCGCGAGCCGGATCGCGGTCTGCGTTGCCTCGACTCCGGATTGGGTGAAACGGATCATCTCGATGACGCCCGGGTAGCGACGGATCACTTCCTCGGCGAGGTCGCCGGCGAGCGTCGTCGGGAGACCGTAGAGCGTGCCGTGCTCGGCTTGGCGCTTGATCGCCTCGACGATCACCGGGTTGGCGTGCCCCGCGACCATGGCTGCGTAACAGAGCGAGTAGTCGATGTACTCGTTCCCGTCCAAGTCCCAGACGCGTGAGCCTTTGGAGTCCGACAGGTACAAGGGGTACGGGGGCTTGAACTGGATGGCGCTTCCGACACCTCCGGGGATCAGCTGCGCGGTCTTCTCCCACGCTTCCCGGCCCTTCGGGGTCCGACGCTCGTACTCTTCGATGCCGTAGGTCATGGTTCCGCTCCCTCCTGTGGATCCGTCTGTTCGTCAGCACCGGCAGCCGTTGCTGCTGCTGCGATACACGAAAGCACGCGTTCGGGTGTGATGGGAAGGGTCGTCGGTCGGACCCCGATGGCATCGGCGATCGCGGCCGGGATCGCTCCGAGCGGAGGTCCGATCGGAGGCTCGCCGATGCCGCGGGCTCCGAAGGGCCCGAGGCCCTCACCCGATTCCAAGATCACGGTCTCGATGTCGGGCACGTCGGTCGCAGTCGGGATGAGGTACTGGAAGAGCCCCGGGGTGAGGTTCACGCCGTCCTGCATCGCGACTTCCTCGAGAAGGACCTGTCCGATGCCCTGCACCGCAGCCCCGGAGATCTGCCCCTCGACCGAGAGCGGATTGATCGCCCGGCCGACGTCATGGGCGGCCACGTACCGCACGAGATCGACCTCGCCCGTGTCGATGTCGACCTCGACGTCGGCGAGGTGCGTGCCGAACGTGAAGTCGGGGAAGATGCGCCCGCCCTCGAGGTCACGACTGACCTCATGGCCCTTGGGCCCGAAGTGCGTGCCGAGCGCCTCGATCGGCACGCTCCGACGCCGGCAGAGCTGCAGCACGTCCACGAGTGGCATGGTGGATCCCGGGCCGGCGACGCCGTCGAGCGTCATGCGGAGCGAATCGCGTGGTTGGCCCGTCTCGTCCGCGACCACGCCCAGCAGGCGATCATGCAGCGTCCGTCGCCGCCTCGTAGGTGGCATTCCCCGACATCAGCAGCTGACGCGTCGCGGTCGTCGTTCCCGCCAGCGGCGTGAGCGCGCTGTCGCCGAAGTGCACGCTGATGCGGTCGATGTCGACGGCGAGGATCTCCGATGCGATCTGGCCGAGCGACGAAGCCTGGCCGCCCCCGATGTCGGGCACGCCGCAGCGCACCGTGAGCGATCCGTCCATCTGGAACCCGATCCACGCTGCGGCGGAGTCGTTCAGCCACACGAGCCGCCCGTAGGACTGCATGTTCGAAGCGATCGCACGTCCGACCCGCTTGCGAGGACCGGTCGGCGCGGGCTTGTCGCCGGCACGCTCGCGGACCGCGTCGATCGTCTGGGCGAGCTGGACCTCGGTGATCAACTCCTGGCCGACCGGCAACCGGTCGCCTCGAGCGAGGGCGTTACGCTTGCGGATCTCGCCCGGGTCGATCCCGAGCCGTCGGGCGAGCTCGTCCATCTGTGATTCGTAGCCGAGCACCATCTGCATGCCGCCGAACCCACGGAACGCGGACGTGGGAGGGTTGTTCGTGTATGCCGTTCTCGCCCGGATGCGCACGTCGCCCACGCGGTACGGCCCGCAGGCATGCACGGTCGAGTACAGGAGCACGAGCGCCGACAGGTAGGCGTACGCGCCGGCGTCGGAGACGATGTCGATCTCGTGGGCGAGCAGCGAGCCGTCGGCTGCGGCGGCGGTGCGATAGCGCATCACATTGCGGTGACGCTTGGCGCGAGCGAGCAGTGACTCGTTGCGGGTCCACTGCATGCGGACCGGCCGGCCCGTGTGCCAGACCCCCAGGGCGACATAGGGCTCGACCGTCATGTCTTCCTTGCCGCCGAACCCGCCTCCCACATAGGGCGCGATGACCCGAACCTTGGAATCGGCGACCCCCAGGATCTTCGCGACGTCTCGGTAGTGCTCGACCACCTGGGTCGCCACCCGCAGGGTCAGCACGCCGTCGTCATCGAGCCACCCGACGCCGGCCTCGGGCTCGAGGTAGGCGTGGTCGACGAACTGGGTGCGGTACTCGCCCTCGACGACGAGGGCCGCCCGGTCGAACGCGGAGTCGACGTCGCCGCGATCGATCCGCCACTCGGCGAGCAGGTTGCCCCCTTCGTGCACATCGAAGGCGCCCGCGGCGAGAGCTTTCTCGGGATCGCTCACGACCGGAAGCTCCTCGAGCTCGATCTCCACCAACTCGCGCGCCATGGCGAGCGCATCCTCGGACTCGGCGATCACCAGGGCGACGGGTTCTCCGTGGAAGCGGACACGATCGGTCGCGAGCACCTGCATCGTCGCTCGGAGCGCCCCGACCGCGACCGTCTGGCCGGGCACGTCGACCCGGATCTCGTTGTTCGGCACGTCCTCACCGAAGAGCACGGCGACAACCCCGGGCACCCGGCGTGCGTCGTCGCCGTCGCGGCGCGTGATCGTCGCGCTCGGCGCCTGCGCCCGCACCACGCAGGCGTGGAGCATGCCGCTGAAAGCCAGGTCGCCCGCGTACCTCGTGGTGCCGGCGATCTTCTCAGCCTGATCGTGACGAGCGAGCGGCTGATGTACCACGCGGAGCTCATCGAGCTTCGAAGTGCGCACCTCGCTCATCGGGTGACCCCCTGCGCAGCGTCGATGGCGTCGACGATCGGGCCGTAACCGGTGCAACGGCACAGATTGCCGTGCAGGGCTTCCCTGATCTCTTCGCGCTCGAGCGCGTGGTCGGCCTCGGCGAGCATCGACGCCGCGCACATCAGCATGCCCGGGGTGCAGAACCCGCATTGGGCGGCATGATGCTCGTGGAACGCCCGCTGCAGCGTGCCGAGCGATCCGTCGGGCTCGCACAGGCCCGCCGCGGTGGTGACGGTCGCCCCGTCGACCTGCGCCGCGAGCACGATGCACGAGGAGACCGGCTCGCCGTCGAGCAGCACCGTGCAGGTTCCACAGACGCCCTCGCCGCACCCGTACTTGGGATCGGTGACATCGGCGACATCGCGGAGCCAGCGCAGAAGGGACAGATGGGCGCCCGCCACCCTGGTGACGCCGACGCCGTTCACGGTCAATGAGATCGTCATGTCGTGGTGCTCGCTCATGCGGCTTCCCCACGCCGGGCGGCGTCGGAGAGAGCGCGCACGGCGAGCACCCGAGCCAGGCGGGTCCGATGCTCCGCCGTCGCGCTCGTGTCGGTCACGGCGTGCAGCCCCTCGACCGGACCGATGCGATCGTCGAGCTCGGCAGCCTCCGCGCCGCTCGTCGCGGACTCGATGGCGCCCAGCCGGATCGGACGCTCGTGCACCCCGCCGAGCGCGAGCCGCGCCTCGACGATCCGCCCGTCGGCGACCCGCGCGAGCGCCGCGGCCGACGCGATCGCGAAATCGCCCCGCCGCCGCGAGATCTCGGCGAAGCCCCACCCCCACCCGGGACCCAGCGCCGGTACGCGCACCGAGGCGATCAGCTCGTCGTCATCGAGCGCGCTCGTGAAGTACGAGACGTGGAACTCATCGGCCCGCACGACCCGAGTGCCGCTCCCCGTCGTGAGCTCGTACTCGGCCCCGAGCGCGACCATCACGAGCGGCAGCTCGGCGGCGGGATCCGAGTGTGCGAGCGAACCGCCCAGAGTGCCTCGTGTGCGGATGCGGGGGGAGCCGATCCATGATGCCGCCGCGGGGATCATCGGCTGGTGCGCCATCAACGTCGCGTCGAGCTCGAGCTCACGGTGTCGTGTCAGCGCGCCGATCGTGATGAACCCTTCGTGCCGCTGCACGCCGCGCGCGTCGTCGACCCGGCCGATGTCGACGACGGTCTCGAGGTCGAGCAACCCGAGGTTCGCCAGGGGAAGCAGGCTCTGCCCACCCGCGATGACTCTCGCCGCCCCTTCGGCGCCCCGGAGAACGTCACACGCATGCGCGAGGCTCTCGGCACGCACGTAGCGGAACGGCTTCACGAACACGGGCTTGCCCTCGTCGGTCCCGGCCTCGTCATCGGACGGGACCGGGCTCGGCGCGGTCGGCGACCCGCGCGGGCGATCGCTGCAGGTCGTCGAGCGCCCCTGACAGACCGGTCACCAGCTCATCGACCTCGTCGTCGGCGAGCACCAGCGGCGGGGAGATGTGTATCGCGCCTGTGGCGAGCGTCCGCGTCATCACCCCGTTCGCGCGGCAGGCCGGCACGACCGCCCGGAGCAGCCCGGGATCGGACTCGAGTCTGGTGGGGTCGATCTGTACGGCGGCGAGCACGCCTGTGCCCGCTCGAACCTCGCTCACGAGCTCGTGGCCGACCAGGGCGCCGAGCCCTTCGGCGAGCATCCTCTCGAGTTCGACCGCCCGTGCGAGCAGGTGCTCCCGCTCCACGATGTCGAGGTTCGCGATCGCTGCTGCGGCTACTGCCGCGTGGCCCGAATACGTGTAGCCGTGGCGCCACATGCCGGCCCCTTCCGCGAAGAACGGTTCCCAGACCATCGGGGCGGCGATGACGGCGCCGAGCGGAAGGTAGCCGCTGGTGATCCCCTTCGCACACGTGACGATGTCGGGCTCGAGGTTCCACCGGGTGCTTGCGAACCAGTCGCCGGTGCGGCCGAAGCCGGTGATCACCTCGTCGGCGATGAACACGACGCCGGCCTCCCGGCACACCCGCCGCGCGGCATCGAGATAGCCGCTCGGAGGCGCGAACACGCCACCGGCGCCGATGACCGGCTCGCAGAAGAAGGCGGCGGCCGTGCCTTCGAGCCGCGCGATGGTTGCACGGAGCGCGTCGGCGTCATCCCATGGCACCTCGACCACGTCGGCGAGAAGCGCTCCGTGTCCTTCGGCGTTGGCGGGGAGTCCGCCGAGCGCGGTTCCCGCGACGTGCATGCCGTGATACGCGCGCTCACGCCTGATGAAGACCCGGCGCTCCGGCTGCCCACGGAGGTGCCAGTACCGACGAACCATCTTCGTCGCCGTATCGATCGAATCCGATCCACCGCTCGTCAGGAACACCTTCGACCCCGCGACGGGGGCGACGGCTGCCACGCGCTCGACCAGCTCGCCGACCACGGGGTTCGTAAGATCCTGGAACGTCGAGAATGCCTCGAGCTCTCGCATCTGTTTCGCGACCGCTTCGACGATCTCGCCTCGCCCGTGTCCCACGTTGCAGTACCAGAGGCTCGCCGTCGCATCGAGGTAGCGCCGCCCGCCGGCGTCCCAGATGTGGGAGCGATCTCCCCGCACGATCGACAGCTCGCCCGAGGCCTCAACGGCCGCCATGTCGGCGAACGGATGCCAGAACGAGCTCATCGGTGCTCGCCTTCGGGGCGAGCCGGCGTGAGGTCCGGAAGCGACGGCTCGATCGTGGGCGTCCACCCGGGCTCGAGGCCCAGCACCCGCTCAGGATTGCGTTTCGTCATCTTCTCGAGGTACTCGTAGGGCACTCCCACGCCGAGCAGGGCGGCCAGAAGCATGCGCAGGCCCTCTGGGTGAGGAGGGCCCGCGAACTGGCCGAGATCGGAACCGAAGACGAGATTGTCGCCCTCGAGCTCGATGATCCACTCGGCGAGCTCCGCGGGCTGCTGTTCCCAGAAGATCGGAGAGACGCAGGAGCAGGCGACGTACTCGACCGTCGCGCCCTCCGCGATCAGCTCCTTCTGCACGTCCACGTCGAGCTTGCAGAGCGACCAGTTCGCGTGAGTGACGATGAACCGCTGCACCCCCGCCTCGTTCGCAGCCGCCTGCAACGCTCTGATCTCGGACAACGACAGGTGGCCAGTCGCGAGCGCGACGTCGTTGGCGGCCACGACCTCACAGATCGTCCGCGCCGCCGACGTGAGGGTCATGCCGTCGTCCTCGAACACCGTAACGCCCTCTCCCGGCAGCTGCGGCTTCGGACGGCCGAACTGCGGATAGTCGGGCATGTCGAAGAACTCGGCGTGATACTTCGAGTGGTTCGAGGGCATCCACACCACACGCGCCCCATAGTGGATCGCGGATTCGGCGACGTAGGGGTTCAGCCCACCGACGGAGCGGTTCAGCACGACGGCCCCGAATGACTCGACCTCCGGGAACATGCGGTTCACGTAGTACGCGCGTCCGGTGGTCGAAGCGTCGTGATCCTTCAGCACGAAGCCGCGCATGCCGTACCGGATCGCGAACTCGGCGAGGGCCGCGTCGTCGATGTGCCGACGGAAGAGTGCCGGCCCCGTGTGGGCGTGCATATCGATCGCGCCGCGCAAGAGCTCGAGGTCGGGCCGATCCACCGTCCCCTCCGTTCTTCTCGTTCTGTGAGAAGCTATTTCGACTGTCGAGATTCGGCATGTTACCATCCTCATCTCCCCGGTCACACCGACCGGAGCAGACCGAAAGGAGTCACCGATGGCCAGCGCGCCGCCCGTCACTCCGCTGGTCATCGGTGGACAAGACGTCGCCGGCGGCGAGTCCGTCGAGGTCCGCTCCCCCTGGGACGGCCGGATCGTCGGCTCGGTCCCGTGGCTCGGCCCCGAGGCGGCCGGAAATTCGATCGATGCAGCGTGGCGGGCGATGCAGGCGGGCCTTCCCGCGTGGGAGCGCGCCGAGATCCTCGATCGCGTGGCCGCCGAGGTTCGCGCGCAACGGGAGCACTACGGACGCCTGATCTCCGACGAGAACGGCAAGCCCTACAAGCTCGCGCTCGCCGAAGCCGATCGCTGCGCGCAGACGTTGATCTTCTCCGCGGCTGAGGCGCGCACGCTCGCCGGTCGAGGGGTGCCGCTCGACGCGCACCCTGCCGGGGTCGGACACCTGGGGTTCACGGTGCGCGTCCCGGTCGGCGTGGTCGCGGCGATCACCCCGTTCAACTTCCCGCTCACGCTGGCCGCGCACAAGATCGGGCCGGCTGTCGCGGCGGGCTGCGGCGTCGTGCTGAAGCCCGCCGACAAGGCGCCGCTCGCCGCGATCGAGCTCGTCCGTGCCTTCCATCGGGCTGGGCTTCCTCCCGCATGGATGTCGGTCCTGGTCGGCGAGCCCGGACCGATCGCCGACGCCTTGATCGGCGACGACCGCGTCGGCTTGCTGACCTTCACCGGGTCGGCCGCGCTGGGGTGGGATCTCAAGGCCAAGGCGGCTCGCAAGCGCGTCACCCTCGAGCTCGGCAACTCCACGCCGGTGATCGTCTGCGCCGACGCCGACCTCGACGCGGCCGCGACGACGTCGGCGGCCAGCGGCTATGCGTTCGCGGGCCAGTCGTGCATCAGCGTGCAGCGCGCGATCGTGCACCGAGACGTCCACGCGGCGTTCGTCGACAAGCTCGCGGAAGCCGCCGAGGCCCAGCAGGCAGGTGACCCCTCGGACGCGGCGACCGACGTCGGCCCCTCCATCACGCCGCAGGCGCGCGCCCGCGTGGAGTCCTCGATCGAATCCTCCGTCGAAGCCGGCGCCGACCGGCTCGGTGGAGGAACGTTCGGCGACGGGCACCTGCGGCCGGTCGTGCTCGACAACGTCGACCCAGATCAGCCGGTGTGGAAACACGAGGTCTTCGGCCCCGTGGTCGCGGTGGCGCCGTTCCAGACCCTCGACGAGGCGATCGCGCTCGCCAACGGTACCGAGTACGGCCTGCAGGCCGGCATCTTCACCCGCGACCTGCCGAGCGCTCTGGCGGCCATCGACCGGCTCCGCTTCGGCAGCGTGACGATCAACCAGGCGCCGCAGTTCCGGGTCGATCAGATGCCATACGGTGGCACGAAGGCCTCGGGCAACACGAAGGAAGGACCGCACGATGCGGTCCGCGAGATGACCGAGGAGCGCATGGTCGTCGTTCGCCTCTAGGAGCGAGGACCGCGAGACAGTGACTTCGACCGAGGCAGCCAGCAGCGGAAACGTCGCACCCGGCGCTTCCGACAGAGCACCTTACCGAGTGTTGGATCGCACGTTCGCGATCCTAGAGCTGTTCGACGAAGACCACGCCGAGTGGAACGCCTCGGAGATCGCGCGGACCCTCGGTCTCCCGGTGCCCACCGCTCACAGGATCCTCGTCGCCCTGAAGGATCGCGGCTACGTCAGCCAGGACAAGGCCTCGAAGCGGTTCAGGCTCGGCGTGTCGTCGCTGCGGCTCGGCGATCGAGCGCGCTCGGTCGTCGACCTGCGTACCGTCGCGCTGCCGGCACTGCAGCGCCTCGCCGGGCAGGCCGGCGAGACCGCTCTGTTGACCGTCGTCTCGCAGGGCCAGGACGGCGGGTCGTGCCTCGAACGCGTCGAGACATCGCAGCCCCTGCGCTTGTCGGTGTCGCCGGGAAGGCGGCTGCCCCTTCACGCGGGCGCTTCGCAGAAGGCGCTGCTCGCGTTCATGCCCGAGGGTGCGATCGACGCGAACCTCCAGGAACCGCTCGAACAGCTCTGTCACGCGACGATCACCGAGCCGCGCCTCGTGCGTGAGGAGCTCGACCGGATCCGGTATCGAGGATGGGCCGGCAGTTACGAGGAGACCAACGTGGGCGTGTGGGGCGTGGCGGTGCCTGTCCTGAGCGACGACGGATACGTGATCTGCGCGGTCGGCGTGGCGGGCCCGAGCGCCCGCGCGTCGAGTGCGAGGGTCTCCGAGGACGTCGAGCGTGTGCACCGCGCCGCCCTCGAGATCGCGGCGCCACTCGGTTTGCACGTGCCCCGCATCCGGGACGCCAACGCGCGCATCGACAAGGGAAGGCGGGAGAAGGTATGAGCGGGAACGGACGACCGCTCGCCGGCAAGGTGGCGATCGTCACCGGAGCCGCGAAGGGCATCGGAGGCGTCGTGACCGAGCACCTCGCTCGCGACGGTGCCCACGTGAGCCTGATCGGTCGCACCGCCAGCGCTCTCGAGGAACACGCTCGATCCGTCGACGAACGGCACTCGGGCCGGGAGAGCCTGGTGATCACGTGTGACGTCACCAACGAGGAAGCGGTCGAGACGATGGTCGCATCGGTGATCCAACGGTTCGGCGGCATCGACATCCTCGTCAACACCGCCGGAGGCACGGGCCCGATCGAGACGCCGGCGCATGCCTACCCGGCCGACGAGCTCCGGGCCATCCTGGATCTGAACGTGGTGGGGACCTTCCTGCCGTGCAAGCACGTGATCCCACACCTGATCTCGCGCGGAGGCGGACGCATCGTGAACATCGCCGGGACATCGGGCCTGCGCGGATACCGGAACCGGAGCGGCTACTCGGCCTCGAAGTGGGCGGTTCGCGGCTTGACGCGAACGCTCGCCCTCGAGCTCGGCCCGCACGGCATCACGGTGAACGATGTCTGCCCCAACGTCACGCACGGGGCACGCATGGACAAGATCGTCGCGACCAAGGCCGCCGCGCTCGGCACGACTCCCGAACAGGTCTACGCCGATTTCGTCGCCCAGACCGCCCTGGGCCGGTTCGTCGACGAGGAAGACATCGCCTGCTCGATCGACTTCCTGGTGTCCGAGGGAGCCAAGAACATCACCGGCCACGACATCGTGGTCGACGCCGGCTGGGACGTGTGACCGAGCCCGCATCGAGCACGGGCCGGATCTGGACGGCGCTCGGCGCCGTCTACGTGATCTGGAGCACCACCTTCATCGCGATCAAGCTCGTCAACGAGACGATGCCGCCGCTCCTCGCGACCGGAGCGCGGTTCTTCATCGCGGGGGCGGCGTTGTTGCCCATCGCCCTTCGAGCGGGCGACCGCAGCGGCGATCGTCCCGGTGTCGCGGAATGGAAAGGCGCGACGGTCGTGGCGGTGTTGCTGATGTTCGGCGGGAACGGCGGCATCGTGTGGGCCGAGCGCACGATCCCCTCGGGCGTGGCCGGGCTCGCGATCGCCACCGTGCCGTTGTGGATCGCCGCGATCGACCGAGTCGTGCTCCACCGGCGTCAGCCACCCGTCGTCCTTGCCGGGCTGTGTGTCGGTTTCGTCGGAGCGGCGCTGCTCGTCGGCGGCTCCGCGTTCGACGGCGTCATCGACCTCGGCGGACTCCTGATCGCGCTCGCTGCGGCGGCCTCGTGGGCGGCGGGCTCGATCTATCAGCGCCACGCGCGGCTTCCACAACGCCCGTTCGTCGCGGCGGGCATGGAGATGGTGGCGGCCGCCGTCGTCTTCTGGGTCGCCGGCGCGCTCGCCGGTGAACTCTCGGATCTTCGCTTCGGCTCGTTCTCGCGGGCATCGGTGCTTGGGCTCGCATACCTCATCGTGATCGGCTCGTGGATCGGATTCACGGCTTACCTCTGGCTGTTGAGGGTTGCCCGAACCTCGCTGGTCGCCACCTACGCCTACGTCACTCCGGTCGGAGCCGTGCTCCTAGGCTGGCTCCTGCTCGACGAGCGGCTCACGGCGACTGCGGTGGGAGCCGGGGCGCTCATCGTCGTGGCTGTGATCCTCATCGTGTCCGGCGGCGGGGCGGTCGGCCGCGATCGCGGGAGGGGTGTCGGTATCGCGAGCGACGACTCAGGCGGCGAGCAGGGGCGGACGCATGTCGAGCCCGAGATCGTTCTCTAACGCCGAGCCGGCGCGGAACACGGTCGCCTCGTCGAGAGCTTTCGCGGTGAGCTGCAGGCCGATCGGCAGACCCGCCGAGTCGCGCCCGCACGGCACACTGATCGCCGGCACACCGGCGAGGTTCGCAGGGATCGTGAAGATGTCGTTCAGGTACATCGCCATCGGGTCGTCGGCCTTCGCCCCGATCGGGAACGCCGTGGTCGGCGACGTCGGCGAGACGAGCACGTCGAAGCGCTCGAAGGCCGCAGCGTAATCTTGCAGGATCAGCGTGCGCACCTTCTGAGCTTGTCCGTAGTACGCCTCGTAGTAGCCGGCCGACAGCGCGTACGTGCCGAGCATGATGCGCCGCTTCACTTCGGGGCCGAACCCCTCGCCCCGGGTGCGGAACATCATCTCGATCGAGTCATCGCCCTCCACACGAAGGCCGTATCGCACACCGTCGTACCGGGCGAGATTCGAGGAAGCCTCGCTCGGCGCGATCAGGTAGTAGGCGCTCAACGCGTACTCCGCATGCGGAAGCGTCGCCTCCCCCACCTCGGCGCCGAGCGCCTGCAAACGGTCGCAGGCCGAGCGGACCGACGAGGCCACGCCGGTCTCGACCCCCTCACCGAACGCCTCGGAGAGCACGCCGACACGGAGGCCGGCAACGCCTGCGTCGAGACCTTCCGTGTAGTCGGGAACCTCGGCATCGAGGCTCGTTGCGTCGCGATGGTCTTTGCCGGCCATCACGCCGAGCAACGTCGCGGCGTCGCGCACGCTCCGCGTGAACGTGCCGATCGTGTCGAGAGACGACGCGAACGCGATCAATCCGTACCTGCTGATCCGCCCGTACGTCGGCTTCAATCCGACCGTGCCCGTGAGCGAGGCCGGCTGACGAACCGAGCCGCCCGTGTCGGTGCCGAGCGCCCACACCGCCATCCCGCTGGCGACCGCCGCCGCGCTGCCGCCGCTCGAGCCACCGGGAACCGTGTCGAGGTCCCAGGGGTTGTGCACAGGCCCGAAGGCGGAGTTCTCGTTCGACGATCCCATCGCGAACTCGTCGCAGTTCGTCTTGCCGACGAGCACGCTGCCGGCGCCCGACAGGCGCGTCCAGGCCGTCGCGTCGTACGGCGGCACGTACGTCTGTAGGATCTTCGACCCACACGTCGTGCGGATGCCGTTGGTCGTGAGCACGTCCTTCAACGCGAGGGGGATGCCCGCGACACCGCTCTGCGGCGCCCCTGTCGCGAGGTACGTGTCGAGCTCGGCCGCCCGTTCGAGCGCGACTTGCGGCGTCGGCGTGAGGAAGGCTCGCACCCGATCGTCGATCGCCTCACGCCGCGCGAGCGACGACTCGGCGAGCGCCTCGGCCGTGATCTCTCCGGTGCGCAGCTTCGCGGAGAGTTCGGCGGCCGAGAGGTCGCAGAGCTCGATCACGAGCCGGTCTCGGCGATCCTCGGCACCAAGAACCGCCCGTCTCGTTCGGCCGGCGCGTTCGCGAGCGCCGAATCGTGGCTCACGCTCGGCTCTGGCACGTCCTCCCGGAAGACGTTCATCTGCGGGATCGGCGACGCCGTCGGCGCGACATCGTCGGCCGCGACCTCACCGACCTTCGCCGCGTGCTCCAGGATCACCGCGAGCTCAACGCGCATGCGCGCCTTCTCGTCATCGGAGAGCTGCACCCGCGCGAGCTTCGCGACGTGGTCGATGTCGATCTCCACCGGCATGTCGGGCAGTGTAGCCGCGGCCGCGGCACGCTCATACGATCGATCCGAAGCGAGGCTCCACCTGGGCCGAGAGCGCCGCGGCCATGAGCGTGTTCCCGACCAGCCACACGTCGGTGATCGGTCCGATGCCGCCGGGTACCGGCGTGATGGCCTCGGCCTTTGCGGCCACCGAGTCGAAGTCGAGGTCGCCGACGAACCGCGTCTTCCCGGTGTCGGGATTAACGACGGTATGGAAGCCGACATCGACCGCGATCACGCCGTCGGCGACCATCTCGCCGGTGACGAGGCCCGGCCGCCCCGCCGCCACGATCAAGATGTCCGCTTGCATGGTGGCCTCAGCGAGCCTTCCCGCGGCCGCGGTACGGCTGTGCGCAGCAAGCACGGTCGCGTGACGCTCGAGTGCGAGCCATTGGGCGGGCTTGCCGACGCTCGTCGACCGCCCCACCACCACCAAGGTCTTGCCCACGTAGAAACCGGACGGATCGACCCCCGTGGAGCGGGCGTACGAATCCAGCAGGTAGAAGCAGGAGGCCGGGGTCGAGGGCACGAATCGGGGCCGCCCGAGCGCCAGCAGGCCGGCGTTCTCGGGGTGCTGGCCCTCGATGTCCTTGCGCGGATCGACGGTGGCGTTGACGACGGCCTCCGGCAGGTGCCGAGGGAGCGGGCGCAGCACGAGCACGCCCGTGACTCGCGGATCGGCGTTCAGCTTGCCGATCGTGGCCAACACGTCGGCAAGCTCGACGTCGGCTGGCAACCGTTCGGAGACGTAGTGATACTCGAGCCCTTCGGCCAGCCGTCGAACGTGGCGCTCGTACGCCGAGGCACCCGATTCCTCACCGACCATGATCGTGCCGAGCCCTGGGGTGACCGACGACATCCGGAGCACCCGGAGCTCGTCGTCGATCGTCTCGCGGAGTTGCGCCGCAAGCAGGTTGCCGTCGATCACATGCGCCGACACACGAGCCTCCAGTCGGAACCTGGCCCGGACTCTATCCGCTCGCCGGGTGCAGGCTCCGCACGCGGTTGGTCAGCGCACATCGGGCCGCGTAGGCACCGCCGATGCGGCATCCGCGACCACCCGCCCGAGCGCGGTCTGACCCTGCGTGACCTCACGGATGATGATCACCGCGAAGACCGCAGCGATGATGAGCAGCAGCTCCGCCGCCACGATCAGATGCAGCGTTCCTTCGTCCAGCTCCACCACGAACAGCCGCGGCATGATCGAGCCACGCAGATCGTCGAACACGTCCAGCATGGCATCGACCATGGCCGCGCTCGACAAGATCCCGCCGCCCAGCCAAGCCCCCCACCAGAGCCGAGTGACCCATCGTCCACCCCGTCGACGGGGAACCGACGCGGCTCGGATCTCTCGAAGGATCAGGTAGGGCTTCACGAAGTTGACGAAGGGCACGAACCAGCAGAGGACACCCCAGCCGGGACCGGTCGGAACGAGGTCGTGCGCGAACAAGCGCGCGTTCGTGTGAACCCGATATTGCCAGACGAGCCACGTCACGTAGCTCAGGGTCGAGATCACGAATGAGACCCACTGGAAGACAGGGAACGCACCTCGGGCAGCGATGGTTCCACGCTCGGAGATCGAGAAGGAGAGCGTGTCTCCGGCTGCGAGCCGGTCCACGACGAACAGCCCGGCTCCCACGTGCATCGCCGCGGCCAGCATGAGCGCAACCGTTGCGGCGCGTGCGAACGAGGTCGGGTCCCGAAACACCTGTGCCGGCGGCTGGAAGGCGCTCACCGCTCGGCCGGCCGAAGCCGGCGGGCGAACTCCGCCTCGTCGATCACCTCGACGCCGAGCGACTCCGCTTTGGCGAGCTTCGTACCCGGACTGTCGCCGGCGACGACGAACGACGTCTTCTTCGAAACGCTGGATGCCACGCGGGCGCCCGCGGTCTGGGCCAGCTCGGTCGCTTCCTCTCGGGTCATGGACTCGAGCCCGCCCGTGAGCACGATCGACTGCCCTTCCAACGGCCGGGGGCCGTCGCCGACGATCCTCTCGTCAGCCATGCGCACCCCTGCGGCGCGGAGCTTCTCGATGAGCGCAAGGTTCTCTTCCTCGTCGAACCACTCGCGGACGGTGGCCGCGATCTCGGGACCGATCTCGGGCACGGCGTCTATCTCGTCCTCGCTGGCGGCGGCGATGGCGTCGAGCGACCCGAACGCGCGGGCGATCACTTGGGCGACGTGCGTGCCGACGTGCCGGATGTTCAAGCCGACGAGCAGCCGCCAGGTCGGACGGTCCTTCGAGGCTTCCACCTGCTCGAGCACGTTCGTGATGGCCTTGTCCTTGAAGCCGGGAAGCTGCGAGAGCTTCTCGGCGTCGAGCGCGTAGATGTCGGCGGGGTCCTCGATGAGCCCGGCCTCGAGAAGACGCATGACGGTCATGTAGCCGAGGTGCTCGATGTCCATGGCGCCGCGGCCCGCGAAATGGAACAGCCACTCGATGCCCTGCGAGGGGCACCCTCGCTTGTTGGGGCAGCGATAGTCGGCTTCGCCTTCTGGCCGCACGAGTGCTGTTCCGCACGACGGGCACGCCTTGGGCATCGCCCATCGACGTGCTCCCTTCTTCCGCTTGGAAAGCACCGGGCCGACGATCTCGGGGATCACGTCTCCCGCTCTCCGCACGATGACGGTGTCGCCCTTGCGCACGTCCTTGCGACGAACCTCCTGCTCGTTGTGGAGCGTCGCGTAGGTGATCGTGACACCGCCCACGAACACGGGATCGAGCACCGCGAACGGTGTGACCTTGCCGGTGCGCCCGGTATGCACGTCGATCGCCTTCAACAGCGCCGTGCGCTCTTCAGGCGGAAACTTGTACGCGATCGCCCACCGAGGGGCATGGCTCGTCGCCCCCAGCTCGCGCTGGAGGCCGGTCTGATCGACCTTGATCACGGTGCCGTCGATCTCCCAGTCGACCGAGTGCCGGTTCGCCTCCCATCGCTGCAGGAACTCCTTCACGCCCTCGATCGAGTCGTGCGCTTCGGTGGTCGGAGGGACCGGCAGACCGGCATCTGCGGCCCAGTCGAGGAAGCCGACGTGCGAATCGAACGAGACTCCCTCGGCAGCACCGAACGAGTGCACCCACATCCGCAGTGGCCTCGATGCGGTGACCTTCGGGTCCTTCTGCCGGAGCGAGCCGGCGGCGGCATTGCGCGGGTTCGCGAACGGCTTGCCGCCGGCGTCGAGGAGCCGTCTGTTCAACTCCTCGAACCCGCTCACCGGGAAGTACATCTCACCGCGGATCTCCACGACGGCAGGAGGTTCGTCGACCGCGAGCGTTCGTGGCACTCCCTGCACGGTCCGCACGTTGCTCGTGATGTCCTCGCCGACCCGTCCATCACCTCTCGTCGCGGCCTTCACCAGCCGGCCCCGCTCGTACGTCAGAGCGCACGCGACCCCGTCGATCTTGAGCTCGCACGCGTAGCGCGCCGCATCGCCCACCACCCGTTCGACCCGCACCGCCCACGCATCGAGCTCCTCGGCGCTGAACGCGTTGTCGAGCGAGAGCATCGGGGTGCGATGGTTGACCGGCGCGAACAAGGGAGCGGGCGCGCCACCCACGGTCAGGCTCGGCGAGTCGGGCGTCTGCAACTCGGGAAACCGGTCCTCCAGCTCACGGAGCGCCCGCATCAGGTCGTCGTACTCCGCGTCGGCGACCTCCGGGTCGTCGAGCACGTGATAGCGGTAGCGGTGGTGCTCGAGCTCGGCGCGGAGCTCCTCGACGCGAAGCTTCGCATCGGCGCGCTCCCGCTCGTCGGGTGCTCGGGCGGCCGGCGACTTCTCCGAACCAAGCCTCGCGCGGGGGCTCACGCAGCGATCTCCACGCCTCCGGACAGGCCGATGTCGACGCCCGTGACGATCACCCCTCCGTGCACACCCGGCACCTCTCGCAGATATTGCAGGGCCTGTGCCAAGCCGCCGGCCTTGCCGAGCAGTGCCTGGACGCCGGCAGCCGCGGCGTCGGCCAGCATGCACGTGTCGGCGATGACCGCGAGCCCGTCTGGCCCGCCTCCGCCTCGGCCGCGCGCGAGCGTCGTCGACACGCCCACGCCTGAGCGCGCTGGCTTCAGGGCAACCGTGATCGGCTCGCCGCCGTGCCGCTTCACGCCGAGCTTCATGCGCTTGCGCGACTTGATGAAGTAGTCACCGTCGCAGGCCACGCTGATCTCGTTGAGCTGTTCAGCGAGGAAGCGCCCCACCTGGTCGACCACCGCGCCGCGGAACGTGAACATCGGCCCCACGCCGGCGCTCGTGGCAGAGCGGCCCATCTCCTTGACGATGTCGGGAGCATCGGCCGTGATCCGATCGAGAGGGCGCTTGCTCTGGCTGAACGCCGGATACCGCAACCCGTAGGACTGCAGCTGTTCCCAGAAGCTCAACGCGGCAGCTCGAGACTCCTCCGCGTAGTCCTCGGGAGCGGAGATCTGCAGCACGAGGTCCTGCACCTGGATCTCGAAGCTCTTGGCTCGGCGCCTGAGCAGCTTCACGCAGCCTCCGGAGGGGTCGGACTCGGTCGAGGACCCGATGATAACGACCGGCGCCGACGGACCTTGCGCCGCTCAACGGAACGACGAGACGATGCGGCCGCCGCCGAGCATGTCGTCACCTCGGTAGACGACCACGCTCTGCCCCGGAGCGATCGCGCGCTGGTTGGAACGGAACGTGACGCGGAACGAATCGCCGCCCGTGGGCACGATCACCGCGGCGATGTCGTCGCCCCGATATCGCACCCGCACCGCAGCCTCGAACGCCGTGTCACACGGAGGCGATCCCGACACCCACGACACCCGGTCGGCCTCGAGGCCCCGGCGCGACAGCAGCTCACCCGGACCGACGACCACACGGTTGCGGGCGGCATCCACCTCGAGCACGTACGCGGCCTCCCCGACGGCGACGCCGAGACCTCGCCGCTGACCGATGGTGAAGGCGAACGTACCGTCGTGCTGACCGAGGACGCCACCGTCGGCGTCGACGACGTCGCCTGAGGGGTGGACGAGCTCTGGCGCCTGCGATCGCACGAACCCGCCGGCGTCTCCGCTCGGCGCGAAGCAGAGGTCCTGGGAGTCCGGCTTGGTCGCAACAGGAAGTCCGAACCGCTCGGCGTGTGCCCGGGTCTCGGCCTTCGACAAGTGCCCCACCGGGAAGATCGACCTCGCGAGCTGCGCCTGGCCGAGCATGTGCAGCAGGTACGACTGGTCCTTGGCCTGGTCGGCTCCCCGCACGAGGCGGCGGTTCCCTCGATCGCCGGGCTCGTTCCGCACGTAATGACCGGTGGCGACCATGTCGATGCCGAGCTCGTCGGCCCGACGCAGGAACGCTCCGAACTTGATCTCACCGTTGCATCGCGCACACGGGTTGGGGGTCCGCCCGGCCTCATGCTCCGCGACGAAATCACCGATGACTCGTTGCTCGAATTCCTTGCTCATCTCTGTGATCTCGAATGCGAAGCCACCGATGCGGGCGACCTCTTCGGCGTCGGCACGGGCCGCCGGACCGCAGCAGCCGTGCTCGACGTCGTCGAGATGCACGAGGCGCATGTGCGCTCCGAGCACCTCGTAGCCCTGCTCGTGCAGCAGGCACGCTGCGACCGACGAGTCCACCCCGCCGGACATGGCCACGAGCACCGAACCGTTCCCAGGCACGACACAAGGCTACCTCCGGGCCGTCGCGTCTATCGTTCGGCTCGTGATCGAAGCTCGGTTCGACGACCTGACGCGGGGCGCGGACTCGTTCCGGCTGGTCGGTCCGGTCGGCGTCGTCGAGGCGCTGCGCCACGACGAGGTTCCGGGCGTGATCGCAGCGGCCGAGGGCGCAGCGGCGCGGGGCTCGTGGGTCGCCGGATTCGTCGCGTATGAGGCAGCGCCTGGTCTCGACCCGGCGCTCAGGGTTCGGGAACGCGGAGCCGACGACGCTTTCGCTCGCATGCCGCTGGCGTGGTTCGCCATGTTCGAGGCGCGAGAACGCACGATGCTGCCCGAGCCCCACGACGCTCGGGTCGACGCCACGGCGAGCGGATGGCGCCCCTCGGTCGATCGGGCCTCGTACGACGACGCCATCGGGCGGATCCGCGAGCACATCGCGGCCGGCGACACCTATCAGGTCAACCACACCCTGCGGCTGCGCTCGCGTGTGGAAGGCGACGAGCGAGGCCTCTACCGCGACCTCTGCTACGCCCAGCGCGGGGCGTACGCCGCGTATCTCAACCTCGGGCGCTACCGGGTGCTGTCGGCCTCGCCCGAGCTGTTCTTCCGTATCGAGGACGGCCGCATCATGACGAAGCCGATGAAGGGCACAGCGCGCCGAGGACGATGGCCCGCCGAGGACGAAGCCATCGCGGCGAGTCTCCGAGGCTCGGTGAAGGATCGGGCAGAGAACGCGATGATCGTCGACATGCTCCGAAACGACATTGGCAGGGTGGCCCGAACCGGCTCGGTCGCATGGAGCGACGTGTTCGACCTCGAGCGGTACGAGACGGTGTGGCAGCTCACGTCGACCGTGTCCGCCGACCTCACACCGGGAGCCGCGCTCGTCGACGTCTTCAGGGCGATCTTCCCGTGCGGCTCGGTCACGGGCGCACCGAAGGTGCGCACGATGGAGATCATCGCCGAACTCGAGGATTCATCCCGAGGGGTGTACTGCGGCGCGGTCGGCTTCCTCGCTCCGCCGGGGTCAGGCATGCCGGCGGCGCGATTCAACGTGCCGATCCGAACGGTGATGCTCGACTCCGATACTCGCATCGCCGAGTACGGGGTGGGAGGTGGCATCACGTGGGACTCGATCGCCCAGGGTGAATTCGACGAGACCGTCGCCAAGGCTCAGGTGCTTACGGCCAGACGCCCGAGGTTCGAGCTATTCGAGACCCTTCGATTCGACCCCAGCGACGGGTTCCATCACCTCGACCGACATCTGGCACGACTGCGGGCATCGGCCGGATACTTCGGTTTCACGTACGACGAGGCCGCCGTGACGCAGGCGCTGCGAGAGGCGGCGAACCGCTTCCCGGATCGCCTCGCCCGGGTGCGTCTCTCACTCGATCGTCGGGGGCGCGTCGATGCAGGGGCGACCGCGCTCGTCACCTCGCCCGATCCCGTGCGGGTTGCGATCGACCGCGATCACTCGATCGACCCTACCGACCCGATGCTGTTCCACAAGACCAGCCTGCGCACCGTGTACGACCGGGCCCTCGCGCGCCACCCGGATGCCGACGACGTGATCCTCGTCAACGACCGTGGAGAGCTGACCGAATCGACGATCGCCAACGTCGCCGCGCTGATCGACGGATGTTGGGTTACCCCCGAGCTCGGCGCAGGGCTGCTGCCGGGCGTCGGCCGCGAGGTCGCCCTCGAGGAAGGCTGGCTCGAGGAAGGAACGATCCGCGTCGACGACCTCGCACGAGTCGATGCGCTCGAGCTGGTGAGCGACGTGCGCGGCAGGCGGTCGGTTCGTCTGGTCGACTGAGCCCCCGCAGGGCGGATCGCCGCAACCGCCAGACTATTCCGGGTCCGACGGGGCTCGATCGCCAGGGAACACGTAGGGATGCATCGTGCGCTCGTCGAGTGGACACGCGCACAGGGGACAGCGGGGCGGCTGCTCATATACGAGCACGTTCCGCTCGCAGTACGGGCAGTCACCCTCTCTCATCGCGGGCGGCTCGGCGATCTCGTCGGTCATAGGCGTCACGCTCGGGGGGAGCGGTCCGTCCCAGCATCGGCAGGCCTCGCGTCTACCTTGAATCGGGCAGTCTTCTCGCCCGACCACCCTGCCCTCGAAGCCATGACGTCGGGACGTGTCGGCTCTGGCTCGCGTGCTGTACGCCGCCGCCCGGGGTGAGCGGCCGAACGGCTGACCCGGAAGCAACGATCGAGGCCCTCCTGCTCGGGAGGGCCTCGGCGATCAACTGTGGACGAGGATCAGGCCGCCTTGCGACTCCTGCGCTTTCCTCGTGGGACGTAGCTGTGCACGGGCTCGTGCTGCCAGCAGTACTGCCACTTGTTGTATCGCGAGAGCTTGGTGCCGCACCCCCGCTCGGCGCAGACACGGTCGCCTGCGTACTGCCTGTTCGGTCGCGGAAGCGAGCGGACCGATGCGCCCCGGTACCTCTCCTCTGCCACGTTCGTTCACATCCTTTCGGACGGGACCGGCGGATGGGAGGGAGTGGCGGCCCCGCTCTGCACGTTCTTCGAACAGCGATCGGCACCGGTTCATTCCGGATGGTGAACATCGTGTGACGGCGAGTTGCCGAAGCGGGGCTCTCGCTTCTCGAGGAAGGCTCGCATGCCTTCACGTTGATCGGCCGTGCCGAACAGCTCGAGGAACATCTCACGCTCGAGGGCGAAGCCGGCGGGGCCAGGGGTCGCGGTCGCGGCGTGTATCGCCATCTTCGCCGCCGCAAGCGCCTGGCGCGGAGCCTCGGCGAAACCCCGAGCCACCTCGACCGCGGTGGGGAACACATCGGCGACCGGTAGAACGCGGTCCGCCAGCCCCACCGCCAGCGCCTCGTCGGCCTCGAGGATCCGGCCCGTGTAGATGATGTCGCGCGTTCGCGCCGGGCCAACGAGCCTGCTGAGGCGCTGTGTGCCCCCTGCGCCCGGGATCACCCCGATCTTGATCTCCGGTTGACCGACCGAAGCGTTGTCGGCCAGGAAACGGAAGTCTGCCCCGAGCGCCAGCTCCAACCCTCCCCCGAGCGCGAACCCGGTCACCGCCGCGATCACCACCTTGGGTAATGACTCGAGCCCATCGCATGCGTCGCCGAGGGCGTCCACACTCGGTCGCACCTCGTCGGGGTCCCACTCGACCATGGCCTTGACGTCGGCCCCGGCCGCGAAGATCCGGTCTCCTCCCCAGATGACGATCGCTCCGACATCGAGCCGTTCGCGTGCCTCGGCGATCGCTCGATTCAGCTCGATCGCCATCTGGAGATCGATCGCGTTCGCCGGTGGACGATCGATACGGATCACGCCGACGCCGTCGTGCACCGCGAACCTCACGAGATCGCCCATCGCGTCGCGATGCTACCCGGCGTCGCCAGCCGTCGTCGCCACCGCGGCGAGAGCGGTCTTGATGGCATCGACGAGCGGCGTTCGCTCGATCCCCAGGAACGCGGCGGCGTCGGGAGCATCTGACCGCAACGGATGGGTGAGAGCGTCGACGAAATGAGGCGAGACCTCGCGCCCGAACATCGACGACAGCCGTGCGCGGGCGGACTCGCCCTCGAGGCTCACCAGCGGCTCGCCCGTACCCGAGAGGATCTCGATCAGCTCGCCTGCAGTGACGGCGTCGGGTCCTTCGATGCTCCACGTGCCGGCGAGGTCGGCGTCGATGTCGTCGGCGACCGCGAGCGCGGCAGCGAGGTCCCCGAGGGCGACCGGCGCGAGCGAGTGGTCGGCTGTGCCCCAGATCACCGGTGGCGCCTCGAGCGCGCCGGCAACGACCGCCGCGAACCACGCCGATCCGATCCCGACGACAGGCGCGCTGCGGATCACCGCGTGTTGCAGCCCAGAGGTCGTGATGGCTTCCTCCGCGTGCCCCTTCGCACGGAGATACGCCGAGGAGGCCTCAGGTGCCGCACCAGGAACCGATACGAAGACGAAGCGACGCACACCCGACGTGTGGGCTGCCTCGAGCGCTCGGAGCACCGATCGGTGGTTCGCATCCCACAATGTCTCGTCGTCAGGCTGATCGGGGCCGCCCACCAGATGGACAAGCGTGAACACGCCTCCCATCACCTCGGCGAGGGCGGCCGCGTCGTCGAGCCTGTCGAGAGTGACCTTGGCGCCGAGTGCCCGAAGGGCGTCGACCGCTGCAGGATCGCGCACTGCAGCCCGCACCTCGTCCTTGCGAGCGAGCAGCGGGATGAGGGCATGCCCGACAGGGCCCGAGGCGCCTGCGACCATGACCGTCATGGACTCGATGGTATCGACCGAGCGCACGGGAGTGGCTGGCGACGCTGGCAGTAGGCTCGGCGTCGATGACTTCCCTTCGCCCGGGTCCCGACGACATCGAACGCGCGACGCGCGCCCTCAAGGCCGAGCCGGTGGCGTGGCGATCCGTCATGCGGGGGGGCCAGACCGCCGCGTCGCGATGGGTGGCGACCCTTCCGGACGGAACCACGCGGTTCGTCAAGATCGCGCACACCGATGACACGGCGTCGTGGATCCGTGACGAGCACCTCTTCTACGCGCTCGCAGGGCCGCGCCCGTACCTGCCCGCATTCCTCGGCTGGCGCGATGACGCAGACCGCCCTGTGCTGGTGCTCGAGGATCTCTCAGATGCCGAGTGGCCGCCTCCGTGGTCTGCGGAGGGGATCGACGCGGTGGTGCGGTGTCTGAAGGAGGTTGCCGAGAGCGAACCGCCGCCAGACCTCCCCGATGCTCGCAACAGCCAATTCGCGCTCGACGCATGGCCCCAGGTCGCTGCCGACCCCGGCCCGTTCCTGGCCCTCGGGCTCTGTTCAGAGGACTGGCTCGGGCAGCATCTACAGGCCCTCTCTGCGGCGTCGGCCGAGGCGCGCTTCACCGGCGACCGCCTCCTGCACTTCGACGTCCGCAGCGACAATCTCTGCGTGCGTCAGGGACGAGCGTTGTTGATCGACTGGAACTTCGCGTGTGTCGGCAACCCGGTGTTCGATATCGCGGCATGGCTCCCGAGCTTGCACGCGGAGGGAGGACCGCCTCCCGAACAGATGCTCGAGACGACCGATGAGGTCGCCGCGATCGCCTCGCTGCTCGCAGGAAACTTCGGGTGGCGAGGCGCCCACGCAGATATCCCCGAGGCCCCACACGTCCGTCCGCTCCAGCGACGGCAGGCGTCGACCGCGCTTCCATGGGCTGCCCGGGCTCTTGGCCTTCCCCCGCCCGCGCGCTGACGCCTGCCTGCGACGACAGGCATCTGCAAGAGTGCCCGTTGCACCTGCAAACCCCTGCTACCATCGCCCGCGTGGAACGGACCAGCCACGATTACGCCGACGTGATGGACCAACTGCGCACGAGGGGGCTTCGCATGACGCCCCAGCGGCGCGCGATCGTCACTGAAGTGATGCGAACGCAGGGGCATATCTCCCCCGCGGTCATCGCCCGCAGGGTGCAGGGTGAGATGCCCGGGGTGAACGCCTCGACCGTGTACCGAACCCTGACGTTGCTCGAGGAGGTCGGAGTGCTCTCCCATTCCCACCTCGAGACGGGAGCCGAGTACCACAGGACCGAGGAAGCCGAGCACGTGCACCTCACGTGCGGGCGGTGCGGGAAGGACGATCCCCTGTCGCTCGGCGAAGCGCACGCGCTCCAGGATCTGATCCGGAGCCACCACGGCTTCGAGGCCGACCTGACCCACTTCGCGATCACGGGACGCTGCGAAGGCTGCGCGGCGAGCTGACTCGAGCGCCGCCGACCTCACTCGGTCGCCGAGCGCGAGCCGGCGACCGCGGCCGACACGCCGAGCGAAACGTAGATGGCCCCGCTCACCAGACGTTGACGCCGCATGAATGTCGGACCACGCCGGCGAAGCCAAACGCCGGCCGTTCCGGTCAGCAGCGCATAACAACTGTCGCTCATCATCGAGATCGACACGAGGAGCACCCCGAGAACGACGAGCTGAACGGCTGTCGAGCCTCTGGCCGGGTCGACGAACTGTGGCAAGAACGCGAGGAAGAACAGCGCCGTCTTGGGATTCAGCACGCCGACCACGGCACCTTGAGCATAGATGCGCCTCAGCGACCGTGTCGCAGGCTCCTCGTGGAGTTCGCGTTCCTCCCGGTCGAGGAGCTGCCTGATGCCCAGGTAGATGAGGTAGGCGGCCCCCATGTACTTCACGATGCTGAACGCGGTTGACGACGACACCAGCACTGCGGACAGGCCGACCGCGGCGGCCGGCACGTGCACGAACGTTCCCGTCGCGATGCCGAGGGCCGAGACGATGCCGGCTGCGCGCCCCTGATCCACGCTCCGCGTGACGATGTAGATCACTGCGGGACCGGGCACGATGGCGAACAGCAACGCCGCGGCGGCGAACACGGTGAGGGTCTGGAGCTCCGGCATCGTGTCAGGCTACGTGAGAGTGACGTGCAGGAGCCCGAGCCCCGATCCCGGTGGTCGGAACGGCCCGGCGATCGACTATCCGAGCCGCGTCCTCGTCACGGGACTCGGTCGTGGGATCCGCAGGCCGGCAGCATCACGTGAACCATCGCTCGAGCGGGAGATCGGTGGCGAGCGAGGAAAGATCGCCGGTCTCGAGCATCGACCGGGCTGCGCTCGCCATCGCGCTGACGGCGATCCACGTCATCCCCCCGCCCACACTGACCCGCTGTGCACCGGCCTCGTAGATCTCGGCGAGGGTAAGACCGGGCAGCGCCAAGACATTGACCGGCCGGGTGACGGCTCCACACACCGCTTCGATCTCATCGACCGTGGCCAGACCGGGTGCGTACAGCACGTCGGCGCCGGCCTCCTCGAACGCCTGCAGGCGCGAGATCGTGTCGTGCAGATCGGGGTTGTCCCGGATGTGGTTCTCAGCCCGGGCCGTCAACGTGAACGGCACGTCGACCGCCCGCGCAGCCTCGACCGCGGCGACGATCCGATCGACCGCCTGACCCTTCTCATAGAGGTGTCCAGCACGGTCGAAGTCCTCGATCGAGCCGCCGACCGCTCCCGCCTCGGCGACCCGGGTGATCGCGTTGGCGGCGCTCTGAGGATCGGACCCATAGCCGTTCTCGAGATCGACCGAGACCGGAAGATCTGTCGCCCGATCGAGGCTGGCGGCATGGTCGACCATCTCGTCCACAGTGACGGTGCCGTCGAGGCGCCCGAGCGTGAACGCGAGGCCAGAGCTGGTGCTGGCGAGCGCATCGAATCCCAGCGCCGCCAACACCCGGGCCGAGCCGGCGTCCCAGGGGTTCGGGATCATGAAGGGCGCCCCCTCGTGCAACGCCCGGAACGCTTGCGCCTTCTCACGGTGGCTCGTCACCCTGCTTGCTCTTCGACTCGGAGGACAACCTTGCCGCGCTTTCCGCGCTCCATCGTGCGGAGGAACGCCGATCGAGCTTCGTCAAGCGGGAACACGGAATCGATCGCCGGGCGGACATCACCGCTGTCCACGAGGCGGGCCAGCTCGACGAGCTGCTCCCGGTCGGGCTCGACGACGAAGTACGTGGTCTCGACGTTCCTCTCCCCCGAGATCTCGGGCGGCTCCTCGGCGACCGAGACGAGCCTCCCGCCGTCACGGACGATCGCCGCCGATCGCTCGAGCGCCTCGCCTCCCACGGTGTCGAACACGAGGTCGACCGGATCGAGCGACCCCATGAGGTTCGCGTCCGAGCCGTCGAGCACCTCATGGGCGCCGAAGCCCTCGGCAGCCTCGCGGCCGGCCGGAGATGCCGTGCCGATCACGTAGGCGCCTCGCCACCGGGCGAGCTGGGTCGCCAGGTGCCCAACGCCGCCGGCGGCTCCGAGGATCAGGACCCGCTCACCCTCTTCCAGATGCCCGTGATCGAAAAGCCCCTGCCAGGCGCTCAAGGCCGAAAGCGGGATCGCCGCGCTCGACACGTGATCGAGCGACCGTGGCTTGGCGGCCAGGAGCTCCGCGGGAACGGCGACGAAGTCTGCTGCCGCACCGTCGCGGTCGAAGCTGGACAACGCGTACACGGCATCACCGATCGCGAGGGTCCTGATCTCCGGCGTGATCGCGACCACTTCCCCGGACAGCTCGTACGAGGGCGTCGCGGGGAGTCGATCGACAGGCCACTCCAACTCGTCCTTCGTGATCGCGGTCGCGTGGACCCGCACGAGCACCTCTCCGCCCGCGATCTTCGGCGTCTGGACTTCCTCGAGGAACAGGGCCTCGGGGCCACCGGGCGCCCGTAGGCAGATCGCCCGCATCGTAGGCGGCGTCTGTCCTGCGTGCCCTGCCTGAACCCTCATCCGGTGCTCCTTCCTTCCGATCGATCGTCGTGGAGATCGACTGATCGCCTACGTCCGCAGATACCTTCCTGGTAAGCATCTCATAGGGAAGTAAACTAGCACGATGTCGAGGAAGGAGCCGCCCGACCACATCGATCGGATCATCGCGCAGTGGCGCATCGAGCGACCCGAGCTGAACACGGAACCCATGGCGGTGCTCGGGCGGCTCTTCAGGGCCGAACGTCTTTCCGACTCGAGCCTGTCGAGGGCGCTCGCACCGCACGGACTCCAACCCGGCTGGTTCGATCTCCTCGCCGCGCTGCGTCGGTCGGGTGCACCGTACGAGCTCAGCCCCACGGAGCTCGCGCGCGCCACGATGCTCTCCTCGGGCGGCACGACGAAACGCATCGATCGACTCGCCGAGTCTGGGCTCATCGAGCGCCGACCCGACCCAGAGGACCGCCGGGGCGCGCTCGTCCGGCTGACACGACGCGGGATGGCCGTCATCGACCGCGCCGTGGAGGCGCACCTCCACAACGAGGAGCGCCTGCTTCGCTCGTTCACCCAGGCCGAGATCCGCACCTTCGACGGCTTGCTCCGCAAGCTCCTGCGCGCGCTCGAGTGAATCGTCGGTCGGGTGCTCACCTCTGTGTGCGAAGACCACTGCCTGAAACCGATGGCCCCCTCAGTCGCCTTCGAAAGACCTATGTATCCTGCACAGCGATCCTGAGCCCTAGCGCGACCAGTACGGCACCAGTTACGACCTCGATACGTCGGCGCATGCGGTCATGGCGAAGGAATCCCGCGACCCGAGTCACGACTTCCACGTAGGAGAGCAACCATGCGAGGCCCATCGCGAGGAACGTCGCGGACAGGATGAGGGTCTTCATGAATGCCGCTTCACCGGGTTCGACGAACTGCGGAAGTAGCGACAGGAACAGCAGCGCCACTTTGGGGTTGAGCACGTTGCTCCAGAACCCCTGCCAGAACGGCGAGGACCCGAAGCGCACCCATCCGACGCCGATCGACGATGGGAGCACCGACCCAGGGCGGAGATCGATCCGGGCCCGGTCGGAGCGCCGGCGAGCGCTCCAGATCGTGCGCACACCGAGCCCGATGAGGAAGGCTGCGCCCGTGACCTTCACGACGAAGAAGGCGACCGACGACGTGGCGAGCAACGCCGAGAGCCCGATGACCGCCGCTGTCGCGTGCACCAAGACGCCGGCGCACACCCCGAGTGCCGCGATCCGAGCAGCGGTCCGACCCGTCGCGAGGGCATGCGTCGTGACGAGCACCATGTCCGGGCCGGGGGTGATCACGACGATGAGCGCGACCCCGATAAACGCCACCGTGTCGGAATCCAATAGCATCATCCGGAGTCTAGGGTGATGATGAGCCCCGACGGTGGGCGGTTCCCATCCGAAACGCCGTGAAGACTCGGGCATTCTTCTCGAACCACTCCCTGCGACGGCGCATCGATGGGCGCCAGAAGCTCGAGGAACTCGCCAGCTCGGGTGAATCCAGGGGCGCCCTGGGCAGCGCGATGTTCACCTGGGCGAGGTGGAATCGGTCGGTCGCAGCCAACGGCGCGAGCCTCGCACCTAGCACATCGGACACCGGCCGGATCGAGACCATCGGCCGGTTGACCCGCGGCCGTACTGCAGGCGACGATCGTCCACGACACGAAGGAGGTCTTGATGCCCCGTTCCAACGGTTCGAAGACGACCACGCGACGGCGCCTCCTCGCGGGCAGCGCCGCCGGGGTTGCCGTCGTTGCGGTGGACGCCGTGATGCCGGCGACCGCGAACGCCGCCGATGGCGATAACTTGAAGATCGGACAGGAGAACACCGCGGCCAACACGACCAGGCTTTCGAGCGACGACGGCGGCCTGCACGTCGTTGCCGACACCGATGACGCAGCGGTCGTGGGCGAGAGCACGAGCTCGGACGGCTACGGCCTCCGTGGAACAGCTCCGTACATCGGCGTGGTCGGAGTGGGCGACCAGATCGGCGTCTACACCGTGAGCGACTACGGCGTGGGTGTGCACGCCCTCACGTACGACGGCACCGCGATCCGTGCCCAAACTGCGGTACCGCAAGGAACGGCGCTTCGCGTCGAAGGCGTGGCGAGCTTCACACGGAGCGGAACCGTCACCGTGCCGGCAGGAGCACGCACCGCCAAGGTGAGCGTCTCACCGATCTCCAGCGAGACGCTCGTGTTCGCCTCGTCGCAGCGGAGGCTCGCGGGTACTCATATCGAGGCCGCCGTGCCGGACGCTGCGAACGGCAGCTTCACCGTGCATCTGAACCGCCGAGCTCCCCAGGCCATGCCCGTGGCATGGTTCCTGCTCGGATAGGAAGGCTCGCGAGCCAGCGGCCGTGCGCTCTCCGAACGTGCGGGGGTTGGAGCCCGCGATGGTCGGTCCGCGCCGTGGGAACACCTCGCTTCCCAGACCTGCTGTTCCCTAGTCAGTGGGTGTCCAGGGAGATGCCAGCGGGCAGGTCTCGCCCGCGGATGCTCGTCCACATGAACGCCAGCACGAACAACCCGGCGGCGGCAAGCACCACCGTGGCCCCAGACGACCAGTCCAGGTAGTACGAACCGTAGACACCCACGAATCCACAGATGGTGCCGAGGGCGACCGAGATGCACAACATGCGGCCGAAGCTGTCGGTGAGCAGCCGACCGATGACGGGCGGGATCACCAGCATGGCCGCGATCATCGTGACCCCGAGCACGTTCATGGTGGCCGCGATCGTTGCGGTGAGCATCACGGCGAGCAGCAGGTCGACGCGCCCCGTTCGCACGCCCGAGACTTCCGCGACTTCAGGATCGAAGGTCGAGAACAGCAGCGACCTGTACCCGAGGAAGACGGAGACGGCGGTCGCCGCGGCGACGAGCACGACGACCGTGACGTCGATGGGCGCCACACCCAGCACGTCGCCCCACAGCAGCCCTTCGAAGTCGACGAACGTGCCCCGTACCGAGATGAGGACGATGCCGATCGCGAAACTGGCCGATGTGATGACGCCGATCGCGGCGTCGGCGCCGATCGATCGGCGACGTGCCACGCGGTTGATGAACAAGGCCGCGGCGAGCCCCCCCACTCCTGCTCCCAGGAACACGTTGACACCCACGACCGTGCTGGCGACGGCCCATCCGAAGATCGCGTGGGAGAGCCCGTGGCCGATGTAGCTCATGCCTCGCAGCACCACGTACACGCCGATCAGCCCGCAGAGCGCGCCGCTCACCGTCGCAACGATCAGGGCCCGCATGAAGAACTCGTAAGCGAACGGCTCAAGCAGGGTGCTCATGATGCCCTTCTCGAAGCGCACCGATGCTCGCGAGACCTTCGGCCAGCTCCGGATACTGCTCCACCACGATCGGCATACCGCCGTGGCTCAAGACCTCGAGGGGGGCGCCGTACGTGCGTTCCAGCACGTCCGGTGTGATCACGCGCGACGGCAAGCCGTGCGCGATCACCTCGCGGTTGAGACACACGAGGTACGGAAGGTGCGCGGCGATGCCGTTCAGGTCGTGGGTCGTGAGCACGATCGCGAGTCCGTCGTGGTGCAGCTCGTGGATCACGTGCATCACGTCGTGGCGGGTGCGAACGTCGACGCCGCTCGTAGGCTCGTCGAGCAGCAGCAGATCGGGTTCTCCGAGCAGCGCGCGCGCGATGAAGACCCGCTGCTGTTGACCGCCCGAGAGCTCGCGGATGTGGCGCGTTGCGAGCGCTTCGAGCCCGAGCCGGTCGAGCACCCCGTGCGCCGATCGCAGCTCACGCTTCGACGGCCAGGGAAGCCGTCTGCCGTCGATGCGAGCCATCAGGACCGCTTCGAGCACGGTCACGGGGAAGAACCAGTTCACCGTCTCCACTTGGGGCACGTACCCGACAGCGAGGGCACGCTTCCGTTCGATCCTCCCCGCGATCGGGTTCACGGTTCCGGCGATCGCCTTCAACAGCGTGCTCTTGCCCGATCCGCTCGGACCTACGACCCCGATGAAGTCGCCGGCCTCGACCCGCAGGTCGACGTTCAAGAGCACCGGGTCGTGGCTGTACCTGCACGTGACCCTCTCGAGCTCGATGAGCGCGCCGGTCATGCGTCAGCTCCTGTACTCCGCGTTGCCCTCGTGCAGGTTCGACACGTCGAGGTCCGCGAGAGGTGCGGCGTCGCCGCCGAGCGCCGACATGAACGTCGTGTAGTCGAAGACCATCAGGCCGAGGTAGCTGTGCCCGGGGTCTCCGACCTCGCCGGGAAGGTCGTCGTCGCGCAGATCGTCGACGTATGTGGCGCCGGTCTCGGCCGCGATCTGTTCGAGGACGGGGCTGGGGAAGACTTCCGAGCCGAAGATCGCAGGGATGTGCTCCGTGTGGATCTGATCGATCAGGCCCGCGACCTCCTGCGGTGTCGGGTCGGAGAAGTCCGACGGTTGCACGGCACCGATGATCCGCCACCCGTACTCCCGAGCGAAGTAGGGGAAGGAGTCGTGGTAGGTGAGCAGCGCTCGGTTCGCCGGTGGCACGGTCTCGGTCACCTCGCGCACCAGTTCGCCGAGCTCATCGATGCGCGCGACGAACGCCTCGACGTTGCGCTCGTACATCGCGGCGTTGCCCGGATCGATCGATGTGAGCTCGCGGCCCACGATCTGCGCGTAGCGGCTCACGTACTCCGGGTTCGTCCACAGGTGCGGATTCGGGTCACCTTCGGCCTTCGGATAGCTGAAGTCGAAGATGTACTCGTCGGGGCCGATCGTCATCTCCCCGAGCTGCACGATCGGCACATCATCGCTCGCGTTGGCCTCGGCGAGCTCGAGGGTGGGTTCCTCGAGATGCAGCCCGTTCATGAAGACGATGTCGGCCTGTTCCATCAGTGCGGCGTCGCTGGGAGCGGGCTCGAACGTGTGGCTGTTCGCGCCCTCGGGCACGATGCCGGTGATCGCCACGGCCGAGCCCCCGACGTTCTGGACGATGTTGGTGATGGGTGAGACGGTCGTGACCACGGCGACCCGGCCGTCGTCGCCGTCTCTACCGGTCGAGCCGCTGGCGGCGCATCCGACCGCGGGCGCCGAGATCACCAGCAGCATGAACACGAGCCTGCCGGGCCGCTCTCGGACATCGATGGTTCGCATGATCCCCAACGTACCTCGTTCTTGCAAAGGCTTGCAACAACGAGAAGGGGCAGCTAATAGCGAGGCGTCTCCCGATACTCGCCGAAGACCGACCGCAGCGCCCGCACGATCTCCCCTTCCGTGCAAAGCGCACGCGAGCACTCGAGCAACGGACCGATGAGCTCGGCGTGCTCGTCGGCCGCGGCCGAACTCAGTCGGGCGAGTGCCCCGTCGGCCGCGGCCCGATCGCGATGTGAGCGCGTGCGGGCGACGGACTCGAGCTGCCCGGCCTCTGCCTCGGGACCGATGACGAGGGTGTCCACCGACGCTGCGCCGGGGTCGACGAAGGCGTTGACCCCGACCTTCACGAGATCGCCGGATTCGAGACGACGTTGCTCCGAGAACGCGGCCTCGGCGATGAGCTGCTGGAACCATCCGCGCTCGATGCCCTCGAGCACGCCCTCGAGCATCGAGCCCTTGCCCATCTCGTCGATGTGTGCGAACAGCTCCTCGGCCTTCGCCTCGATCGCATCGGTCGCGCGCTCGACGACGTAGGAACCGCCGAGCGGGTCGGTCACATCGGGGATGCCACTCTCATAGGCGATCACCTGCTGGGTGCGGAGCGCCAGCCGGGCCGCGTGCTCGGTCGGCAGCGCCAGCACCTCGTCGAGTGCGTTCGTGTGCAGCGACTGGGTACCGCCGAGTACCGCGGTGAGCGCCTCGAGCGCCGTGCGAACGACGTTGTTCATGGGCTGCTGCGCGGTGTTCGACACACCCGCGGTCTGGGTGTGGAACCGCAGGCGCCGCGCGTCGTCGTCTTCCACGGCGTAACGCTCGCGGAGCCAGCGTTCCCAGATCCGGCGTGCAGCCCGGAACTTGCCGAGCTCTTCGAGCAGATCGATGTGGCTGTTGAAGAAGAACGACAACCCCGGCACGAAGCGTGCCGGGTCGAGACCACGCTCGAGGCCGAGCTCGACGTAGGCGAACCCGTCGGCGAGTGTGAACGCGAGCTCCTGCGCCGCGGTGGCTCCCGCTTCCCTGATGTGATAGCCGCTCACGCTGATCGGATGGAACCGCGGCACGTGCTCGGCGCAGAACGCCATCAGGTCGCCGATGAGGCGCAGGTGCGGCCGCGGTGGGAAGAGCCATTCCTTCTGGGCGATGTACTCCTTGAGGATGTCGGTCTGCAACGTGCCGTCGAGCCGCTGCCAGTCGACGCCCTGGCGTTCCGCCGTCGAGAGGAAGAAGGCGAACGCGATCGGCGCCGGCCCGGAGATCGTCATCGACGTGGTGATGTCGCCGAGGGGGATGCCGTCGAAGAGGGTCTCGAAATCGTCGAGCGAGTCGGTCGCGACGCCGCAGCGTCCGACCTCGCCTTCGCTCAACGGATCGTCGGAGTCGAGCCCCATGAGTGTGGGCATGTCGAACGCGACGCTCAACCCTCCCTGGCCCTGATCCAGCAGGAATCGGTACCGGGCGTTGGTCTCCGCGGGCGAGCCGAACCCTGCGAACTGGCGCATCGTCCACAGCCGACCCCGGTACATCGAGGGATAGACGCCGCGGGTGTAGGGGGGAAAGCCCGGCACGCCGAGCGCCGAATCGAGGTTGCGCTCTGCCGCATCGTCGGGCCCGACGAGCGCCGGAACGGGCTCGCCGGACAGCGATGTGTGCGATCGGTCCTGACTCGGGGCCTCGGGCGCTCGGTGCGGCTCGCTCACACCATCTCCTACGCGGACCATCGGACGCTCCGACTCACGCTCGCTGACCTTTCCGGCCCATCGCCCGTTCGACAAGCATAGCCGCGGCTCCGTACGGGTCCTTCCGTCGTTCGACGAGGTCGTCGGCAAGGGCGGCGTCGGCTTCGAGCGCACGAGCGGCCCCGAGACGGAAACGAGCGGCCGCGAGCGCCTCGACCTCGCGCAGCAAGCGTGCTCGCCGCTTGGCGCCGAGTGCCCCGCTCGCCTCGAGGTGCGCCCTGTGCGACTCGATCGCTTCCCAGACCTCGTCGATGCCCTCGCCGGTGGTCGCGGAAGTCGTGAGCACCGGCGGATCCCAGTCGCGGGCGGCGCCCAGGTGCAGCATCTGACGCAGCTCGCGCACCACTTCGTGGGCGCCGTCGCGATCGGCCTTGTTCACGACGAAGACGTCGGCAACCTCGAGGATGCCCGCCTTGGCCATCTGCACGGCGTCACCCATGCCGGGTGCGAGCACGACGACGGCGGTGTCGGTCGCGGCGGCGACGTCGACCTCGGCTTGGCCCACACCCACCGTCTCGACCACGACCCGGTCGTAGCCTGCCGCGTCGAGGATACGGACCGCCTCGGGCGCGGCGAGCGCCATGCCACCGAGGTGACCGCGCGTCGCCATCGATCGGATGAACACGCTCGGATCGGTGGCGTGCTCCTGCATGCGAACGCGGTCGCCCAGCAGGGCTCCACCCGTGTATGGCGATGTGGGATCGACCGCGAGCACGGCGGCACGCAGGTCGCGCGAGCGTCCGACGCGAACCAGCCCGGCCGCCAACGTCGACTTGCCGACGCCCGGCGCCCCGGTGAGGCCGATGGTCGCCGCGCGTCCGGTGCTCGCGAAGATGCCCTCGGAGAGCGCTTCGAGGCCGCCGTCCCCGTCCTCGACGGCACTGATCGCGCGGGCCACGGCTCGCCGTTCCCCCGCGAGCACGCCCTGCACCAACGCCACGACGTCCATGGCGGCCAAGGTTACCCGGCGCCTTCCCCCGGCTCGCCTGCGGGCGCCGCAGCACCGGGCGGTTCGCTTTCGACCGGCACCGCACCGGCGGACCCTTCGCCCGCGGCGGGCGCCGCGCCCGGGATCGCCCGGAGCGCTTCGCGCAGCGATGCACAGTACGCCCGCTGGCGCGCGAGGGCAGGGTCGCGGGCGTCGGCCACGCGAGAGGCGATCATCGCCAGGTTCACCTGTTCCCGCTGGAGGCGGTGAAGCAACGCCGAGGCCCGGGTCCCCGCTCGCCGCCGCATCTCGGACCTGGCAGCGCGGCGGCGCCGCGGGCTTTCCAGCAACCGCAGCTCGTAGGCCGAGATGCCGTCGAGCCCGATCTCTCCGTCGAGCACCCGATGCAGCCATCTCCGCTCCCGGCGGCGAGCCAGGGTCACCGCGAGCGCGACGAACGCGAACAGGGGCAAGCCCTTGACCGCGGTCGCAGCGACGACGGACAGGTAGTCGGTCCCCGACCACGGCTCGGCAGGGAACAGCGTGAGGACGGGAGAGTTCCAGAGGAAGTGCGCGAACGCAGCCATGGCGCAGAGTGCCGCCGCCACCCCCAACCGGCGTCGAAGCGCCTCCGTCGTGCGCCGGGAGACGACGATGCCCACCGCCATCCCAACGAGCCCCGTGTAGAGCACGTGACCGTAGAGGCCGCTCGCCACGACGCGAACCCAGAATCCCTGGAGCACCCCGCTCGGCTGCCCACCGAACACGGCCATGAAGTAGACGACGTCTTCGACGATCGCGAATCCGAGCCCGCAGATCGCCCCGTAGACGAAGCCGTCCATCACGTCGTCGACCTCGTCGCGAGCGATCAGGTAGATCAACACGATGCCGCATCCCTTCAAGGTCTCCTCGACGAAGGGTGCGGTGAGTGCGGCGGTCCACCGGGCGGCGAACTCCGGATCCCCGAGGCGGGCGACAGTAAGCCCCCACCCGGCGTTGCCGATCGCGGACAGGGTCGTGGCGGCGACGGCGCCCCAGACGAACGCTGCCACGAGCAACGGCGTTGGCTCGCGCTCGTAGAGGTCGAGCAGGTACACGACGCCCGCCACGGGCAGGCCGTAGAGCGTGAGCAGGACCCACGACAAGGCCCATCCACCGGGCGAGACATCGCGGAAGAAGCTCTGCTCGCCGACCGCAACGACACTCGAGAGCCCCACGATGAGCAGATACAGCCAGAACGCCGGCTGGCGAGGCTGCAGGAAGGAAGCGTGATGCGGCCGGCGTCGCGACCTCAGCTCGGCGGCCCTCATGCCGTGACCCCAAAGCGGGCATCGGCGATCATCGTGTGCAGGTCACCGTCCACGAACGCCAGCAGGCCCTCGGGTGCGAGGCCAACGAAGACCACGCCCTGCCCATCGCCCGTGACGACGGTCGTCACCTCGCCTTCGACGGCGGTGCCCGGCCCGCGATCGATGCCCACGAACGTGAAGCGCTGCGCCTCGAGGCCCTTGTCAAGTGAGACCGGCGTGAGGATCTCGGAGACCGTCAACCGGTCGAGCTGATCGCGGAGGATCTCATCGATCACGAGGGCGGCGAGCGATCCGGCGTCGCCAGCAACCGGGCCCCACACGAAGACCGCGAGCGTGCCGCTTCCTCGGGTGATCCTTTCGACCGGTCGGCCGGCGACCACTCCGGGCTCGGCGGGCTTCCATCCGCTGAGGGGTTGCACCGAGACGACGCCGGAGTTCGTGACGAGCCTGCCCGCGGGCTCCGAGAGAGCTGCGGTGACGACGTAGCCTCCGAGCGATGCGACGAGCACCACGCCGAGCACGGCTGCGGCAGGAGGCCAGCGACGAGCGGGAGTCACACGACGCATCGAGATCGACTCGTCTGGGCGGGAAGGCGCCTCGCCTCTCACGAGCTGCCCTGACGGCGCCGAGCGCTCGGCTCGTGCACCGAGAGCATGGACGTGAACCTCGCGAGGCGCACTGGGTGGCGCACCAGCCCCCGCACACGCACCCGTCCGGTGACGACGTCGGCGACCGCCGCCCGCCCGGCTCGGTCCAGCGGATCGGGAAAACCGGCTCGCAATGGAGCAGCCGCGAGCGCGAGCAGTCGATCGGCGTCGGCGACGATGCGCAGATGGGAGTCTCGATCGAAACCGTCGGAGACCCGCACGCTCCCCGGCGCGAGCCTCACCGTCACGGCGACCTCGGCATCGGGCACGGCCATTACCACCACCGACGGACGCAGGTGTGCCGCCCGTGATGGTTCCCTGATCAGGTTCTGCTCGAGCAGGCCGGCGACGAGCTCGGCGAGGCCGCTCGGATCGACGCCTTCCAGCGTCACCCGCGTGGCGATCATGGTTCGATCAGCACCTTGGTGGCCTCCCGCGCGTCGAACCGCCGGTAGCCGATCGGCGCCTCCTCGAGCGTCACCCGATCGCTCACGAACGCGAGCGGGTCGAGTGCGCCTTCCTGAACCTTCTGCATCACCTCACCCCAGTTTCGGTGCACGGGGCACACGCCGGTGAACCGAACGTCGAGCGCCCTCGCCCAGGCGACGCCGAGCTGCAGCTCGACCGACTCGCCCGCGTAGACCCCGGCGACCACGACACGCCCTCCACGGCGCACGACCGTGCAGGCTGCCCGATAGGCATCGACGGCGCCCACAGCGTCGATCGCCACGTCGGCTCCGCGATCGCCTGTCTCCTCGGCGAGGATGCTCTCCGCGCTCTGTTCCCCGACGTGCACGGGCACGGCGCCCGCCTCGGCCGCGAGTGCGAGCCTCGCGGGTTCGCGGTCGAGCAGGAACACGCGCTGGGCACCGAGGGCCCGCAGGGAGAGGGCGGCGCACCAGCCCACAGGGCCGGCGCCGAAGACGGCGACGACGTCGTCGGGAGCCGTCCGGGCCAGCGATGCCGCGTGAAAGCCGGTGGTCAACACGTCGCCGATGAACACCGCACGTTCGTCGTCGACCGCCGACGGCACGGGCATCAGGTTCACGTCTGCCCACGGCACCCGCACCATCTCGGCCTGGGTGCCGGCAAGGTTGCCACCGAAGGGTCCGGCGCCGAAGATCGCCGCGTGCTCGCAGAGGTTGGTCTCCCCCCGCGCGCAGAACCAGCAGTGTCCGCACGCCACCGCGAACGAGACCACGACCCGCTCCCCTGTCCTTACCGAGGCGACGTCGGCGCCCACAGCCTCCACGATACCGACGGCCTCGTGGCCGAGCACCTCGCCGGGAGCCGTCGGCGTCTTGGCGTGCAGGAAATGAAGGTCCGATCCGCAGATCGCCGAGCGGGTCACTCGCACGAGCGCATCGGTTGGCTGCTCCAGTGAGGGAGGGGGCACGTCGGCCACCTCCACCCGCCCGGGCTCCGCGAACACGACCGCCCGCATCACGCCTCGTCGGGGAACGTGGTGGGCACGGTGCCACAGATCACGACGAGCTCATGCGCCGCTTGTACGTACCGCAGGATCTTGGGAAGGTCGCCCCGCACCCTGAGCTTTCCCTGCATCATCGCCCTCACCGGATCGAGCTCTCCGCGGACGACGTCCTTCCAGCGACGGTAGGTCGCCGAGATCACGAACTCGGCCTCGGCGCCCCGCTCCGGCGTCACGACCGTGCCGCTGCGGCAGGTGCCGTGCCACAGGTCGAGGTAGCCCCACACTTCACTCGGCACGCCACGCTCTGGATCGGCCTCGATCACGAAGGCGATGTCGCCTTCCCAGTCCGAAGCCACCTCGTGATAGGCCCGGGACTCCGCGATATGGCCGGCCAGCGCGCGGAACCATTCCTCACGCGGGAACTCGAACATGGGCCCTCCTCGCTGCCGACGACAGCATACGGAGGTCGCTTCCAGGCCGGTGAGCCTACGCTTCAGCCCGAGGCCAAGATGAGCACGATGCCGATCGAGTTGAACGCCATGTGGGCGACGATGGTCGACAGAAGGCTCTTGCGCCATTCGTAGATCAGGCAGAGGCTCACGCCCGTGAACACCATGAGCGTCTGAAGGAAGAGCGCATCGGGCCACGGCGACGGAACGTAGTGCACGAGGCCGAACACCAACGATGACAGCAACGCTCCGGGCCAGAAGCCATGCCGATCCCTGATGCTCCTGAACAGCACGCCTCGGAAGAACAGCTCCTCGGCGACCGGCGCCGCGACCAGCGCCACCATGACGGCGAACAGCTTGCCCGCGAACGAGAGATCCGTCGCGATCTGCTCCGGCGCGCTCACCGCTCGGTCGGTGAACACCTCCAGGAACGTCGCCACGATCAACCCGGCGCCGATCGCCACTGCCGGATACAGGCCGAGCCCGAGGGCGAAGCTCACCCCGGCCTCACGCACGCGGCGCGCCGCCGGTACGAGTCGGATCGCATCGCGCCAGCCCTTGTGCCGGTTCTCGAGCCATGCGATCAGCCCGGCCATCCACACCGCGTTCGTCACGATCGTGAGCCCGAGCACTCCGGCACCGGCAGGTCCTGAGGCCACGTCCACCCCCGCGATCAACGCGATGAGCCCTCCGACGAATGCCTGCGCGATGACGAGGTTCGTGACGACGAATGCGATGAGCGCCTGCCACCACCGCCACGTGACCTTCGGCCTTCCGTCGGGCAAGGACGGGAACGCTGGTGCAATCGCGCCCGGCGGCCCGGATGCGATCGATGAGTCCTCGGTCCGCAGATCGGGACGCGGCGGCTGGGGCATGGACCGGTTCACCATGGACGAGCTATGAGCGCCGGGTGGCTGGCTCCTCGACACGACGCACCTCGACACCGAGCGCACGCAACTTGTCGACGAAGCCTTCGTAGCCGCGATCGAGATGGTGCAGCTCTGAGATCTCGGTGAGACCGTCGGCGCTCAACGATGCGATCGCCATCGCCGCGCCCGCCCTGATATCGAGCGCCCGAACGGGAGCAGCCGACAGGCGTTCGACACCCCGGATCACTGCGTGGTGGCCTTCGGTCCTGATGTCTGCCCCCATGCGCCTGAGCTCGTCAACGTAGAGGAACCGGCTCTCGAACACGTTCTCGGTCGCGATGCTCGTTCCATCGGCCGTGGCGAGCATCGCCATGAGGATCGGCTGGAAATCGGTCGCCACCCCAGGGTACGGCAATGTCACGAAATCGATCGCTCGCGCCCGGTCCGCCTGCGAGATGCGGAGACCCTGTTCGGTCATGACGATGTCGGCGCCGGCGTCGGCGAGCTTCTGCAGGAACAGATCGAGATGGTCGGGTCTCGCGTTCTCGAGCGTCACGTCGCCTCGCGTCGCCACCGCTGCGGCCGCCCAGGTGCCGGTCTCGATGCGATCGGGGATCGTCGTGTGCGCCGCCGGCTCGAGGACATCGACCCCTTCGATCTCGATCGTGCTGGTGCCGGCGCCGTCGATATGCGCTCCCATCGCGTTGAGGAATTCGGCGATATCGGCGATCTCGGGCTCACGCGCCGCGTTGTCGATGGCCGTCGTACCCCGGGCCAGCGCAGCAGCCATCATGAGGTTCTCGGTGGCACCGACGCTGGGGTAGTCGAGGGTGATGGCCGCCCCGCGCAGCCCCGATGTCGAGGCTACGAGGAAGCCGTGCTCCGAGCTGATCTCGGCGCCCATCTTTCGCAGACCCTGCACGTGCAGGTCGATCGGGCGCGATCCGATCTCGTCCCCGCCGGGCATCGCAACCCTGGCGTGCCCGGCGCGGGCGAGCAGTGAGCCGAGCACAGCTGTCGACGCGCGCATGCGCCGGACGAGGTCGTACGGCGCCTCGATCGAAGTGAGCTCGCGAGCATCGATCGTGACCGAGCCTCGTTGCCATGACACCCCCGCGCCCAGACGCTCGAGCAGCTCGCCCATCGTCAGACAGTCCTGGATCGCGGGCACGTTGTGCAACACGGTCCGGCCCGGCGTGAGCAACGCCGCGGCCATCAGCTTCAAGGCGGAGTTCTTGGCGCCTGCGACTCGGACGGTGCCGGTGCAGCGCGCCCCTCCCGTGACGAGGAGTCGTTCCATGGGGGGAACAGTGTATGGCCGGGTTCGCCTGTGAGCGCTCAGCCGGCGATGTTGACTCGCGCGAGAGCCTTGCGGCGCTCGGCCTCGATCGCGGCGACTTCGCCCCCGGTCTCTGTGGTGTCACGCCGCTGTGAGAGTCGCTCCTCGAGCTCGGCCGCGCGAGCCCGGGCTGCGTCGACGTCGATATCGTCGGCGAGCTCGGCGCTGGAGGCCAGCACGTCGACCCGGGTGTCTCGTCCCTCCTCGCCTCGAGCCCCGTCGCCTGCCGCGTCTGCCGCGGCGCTCGTCACGTGCATGAAGCCCCCGTCGACCACCGCCTGCAGCTCCGGCTCGCCCTCGCGCAAGATCCGCAGCGGCCCGACCGCGAGCTGCACCATCATGGGCGCGTGGCCCGTGAGTATGCCGACCTCGCCGTCAACGCCGTGCGCGATCACGCTCTCGGCCTCGCCTGCCCAGACCTCCCGCTCGGGCGTGACCACGTGCACGTCGACCGCCACGGCTATGCGGCTTCCATCTGCTTGGCCTGTTCGACGGCTTCCTCGATGCCGCCGACGAGGAAGAAGGCCTGCTCGGGCAGGTGGTCGTACTCGCCCTCGGTGAGGCCCTTGAACGACGCGATCGTCTCGTCGATCGGCGTGTACTTGCCAGGGAGGCCCGTGAACTGCTCGGCCACGAAGAACGGCTGCGACAGGAACCGCTGGATCTTGCGCGCACGCGAGACGATGACCTTGTCCTCTTCGCTCAGCTCGTCGATGCCGAGGATGGCGATGATGTCTTGCAGGTCCTTGTAGCGCTGCAGGATCTCCTGCACCCGGCGGGCGACCGCGTAATGCTCCTCGCCCACGTAGCGCGGGTCGAGGATGCGCGAGGAAGAGTCGAGGGGATCGACCGCCGGGTAGATGCCGAGCGAGGCGATGTCGCGACTCAGCACCGTGGTGGCATCGAGGTGCGCGAAGGCCGCGTGCGGGGCCGGGTCGGTGATGTCGTCCGCCGGCACGTAGATCGCCTGCAGCGACGTGATCGAACGCCCTCCCGCCGAGGTGATGCGCTCCTGCAGGTCGCCCATCTCGCTCGCGAGGTTCGGCTGATAGCCCACCGACGACGGCATGCGACCGAGCAGCGTCGAGACCTCGGAGCCGGCCTGCGTGAACCGGAAGATGTTGTCGACGAACAGCAGCACGTCGAGGTGCTTCTCGTCGCGGAAGTACTCCGCCATGGTGAGTGCGGAGAGCGCGACCCGCAGACGCACGCCGGGTGGCTCGTCCATCTGCCCGAACACGAGCGCCGTCTTCTCGATCACGCCCGACTCGGTCATCTCCAGGAAGAGGTCGTTGCCCTCGCGGGTGCGTTCCCCCACGCCGGCGAAGACCGACACGCCGCCGTGCTGCTCGGCCTGGCGGCGGATCATCTCCTGGATGATCACGGTCTTGCCGACACCGGCGCCGCCGAACATGCCGATCTTGCCGCCCTGGACGTAGGGCTCGAGCAGGTCGATGACCTTGATCCCGGTCTCGAGCATGACCTTCTTCGGCTCGAGGTCGGCGAACGGTGGCGCGTCACGATGGATGGGCCAGCGCGTGTCGGCGTCGATGTTCGACTCGTCGGTATCGAGCGGCACGCCGAGCACGTTGTACACGTGGCCGAGCACGCCTTCCCCGACGGGCACGGTGATCGGAGAGCCAGTGTTCTGCACCGATGACCCGCGCACCACCCCATCGGTCGGCTTCAAGGCGATCGCACGGACCACGGAGTCGCCGATGTGCTGGGCCACCTCACACGTGATCGTGGTGGTCTCGCCGCCCAGCTCGACGTCGAGCGTCAGCGCCGTGTTGATCTCGGGGAGCTCCGACGGCGGGAACTCGACGTCGACCACCGGCCCGATCACCCTCGTCACGCGACCGCTCGCGTGTGTCTTCGTCTCAGCCATCGTCACTCCTTCGCAGCGGCGGAAAGGGCTTCGGCTCCGCCGACGATCTCCATGATCTCGGTCGTGATCTCGTCCTGGCGGGCGCGGTTCGCCTGCCTGGTGAGGATCTTCATCAACTCGTCCGCGTTGTCGGTGGCGGCCTTCATCGCCCGGCGTCGCGCGGCATTCTCCGACGCTGCCGATTCGAGCAAGGCCGCGTAGACCTTCGTGATGAGGTACTCGGGAAGCAGGTGGTCGAGGATGCGTTCGGGCTCGGGCTCGAACAGGTACTCCGGCGGTACGGTGTCGCCGGCGCCCCTGACCTCCTCGGGTGAGATCGGCAGGAACCGCTTGACGGTCGCGCGCAACGTGAAGGCGGATCGGAAGTCGGTGTAGGCGCAGTAGAGCTCGTCGAACTCACCTGCCGCGAAATCCTCGATGAGGCGGGTGCCGATCGTGCGCGCCACCTCGTACGGAGGCACCTCGGTGTGGCCTTGCCAGTCCTCGCGGATCGTGGCTCCGCGGAACCTGAAATACCCCGCGCCCTTCTTGCCGCTCACGTAGAGCACGGGCTCGAGACCGCGCTCTCGCACCTTCGCCATGGTGCGCTCGGCGATCTTGATCACGTTGGCACTGTAGGCGCCCGCGAGCCCACGGTCTGACGTGCACACGAGGACACCGGCCTTGGTGGGGTTCTCACGCTCTTCGAGGAGCGGGTGCGAGAGGGCGCCGGCGTTTCGGGCCAGGTCCTCCATGGCCGCGGTGAGCTGGATGGCGTATGGGCGCGCGGCCTCCACTCGCTGCTGGGCCTTCACGATGCGAGAGGACGCGATCAGCTCCATCGCGCGGGTGATCTTCTTCGTCGACTGGACCGAACGGATCCGCCGGCGGACAACGCGGAGCTGTGCGCCCATCGACTACGCGCTCGGCTCGTCGCCGTCGGTCTCGTCGTTGGTTGCTTCGGCCTCGTCGTCGTCGTCGTCGGCCGACGACATGCGGTCCCAGCCGACGTCAGGCTTGACCTCATCGGGTTTCGTGGTCGCGCCGAGCGCCGCCTCGGAGCCAGCCTGTGCGACGGTGGATTGGAACGACTCCTTGAATGCTTCGAGGGCCGACTTCAGCGTGTCTTCGGTCTCGTCGGAGAGCTCACCCGAGTCGCGGATCGTCGAGAACACCTCGGGATCACGCGTCTCGAGGTGGGTCGCGAACTCCTGGGAGAAGCGCTTCGCGTCGTCCACCGGGAAGTCGTCCATATGTCCGCCGGTGACGGCGTAGATCGCGACGACCTGGCGCTCGACGGGCTGCGGCTCGTACTGCGGCTGCTTCAAGATCTCCACGACGCGCGCACCGCGGGCCAGTTGCTGCTGCGATGCCTTGTCGAGCTCGGAGCCGAACTGCGCGAACGCTTCGAGAGCGCGGAACTGCGCAAGGTCGAGACGCAGACGCCCGGCGACCTTCTTCATCGCCTTGGTCTGCGCGGCCCCGCCGACGCGCGACACCGAGACACCCACGTTGATCGCCGGGCGCACGCCCGAGAAGAACAGCTCCGATTCGAGGAAGAGCTGGCCGTCGGTGATCGAGATGACGTTGGTCGGGATGTATGCGGAGATGTCGCCGCCCTTCGTCTCGATGATCGGCAGCGCGGTCATCGATCCGGCTCCGAGCTCGTCCGAGAGCTTCGCCGCGCGCTCGAGCAGCCGTGAATGCAGGTAGAAGACATCGCCCGGGTACGCCTCGCGCCCCGGCGGACGCCTGAGCAACAGCGAGATCTCGCGATACGCAACAGCCTGCTTCGACAGGTCGTCGTAGACGATCAGCACCGCGTCGCCGTTGTACATCCAGTGGGCGCCGATGGCCGCGCCCGCGTAGGGCGCCACGTACTGGAACGGCGTCGGGTCCGACGCGGCGGCATTCACGACGGTCGTGTATTCGAGGGCCCCCTGCTCGCGGAGGGTCTCGACCACCTCGGCCACGGTCGAGGCCTTCTGCCCGATCGCGACGTAGATGCACTTCACAGCCTGGTCGGTGCCCCAGTACTGCTTCTGCGCGATGATCGTGTCGAGGGCCACGGCGGTCTTGCCCGTTTGCCGGTCTCCGATGATCAACTGTCGCTGACCTCGTCCGATCGCGGTCATCGCGTCGATCGCGATGATGCCTGTGTACAACGGCTCACGCACTGGCTGGCGCGACACGACGTTCGGCGCCTGCACCTCGAGGTTGCGCGTCTCGTCGGCGTGGATCGCGCCTCGGTCGTCGATCGGACGCCCGAGGCCGTCGACGACTCGTCCGAGGAAGCCGTCACCGACCGGCACCGACAGGATGCGTCCGGTTTGGGTGACCGGGTCGCCTTCCTCGATGCCGGCGGAATCCCCGAAGATGATGCATCCGATCTCGTGCTCGTCGAGGTTGAACGCCATGCCGAGCAATCCGCCGGGAAACTCGAGGAGCTCGTTGGCCATCGTCCGTGGAAGGCCGGAGACCCGCGCGATGCCGTCGCCGACCTCGATCACGCGTCCGACCTCCTCGCGGTCGACACTCGGCTCCCAGTTCTCGACGTTCCTTCTCAGTGCCTCCGCGATGCTCGCGGGGTCGATGTTCACTGCCATCTCACACGCTCCCTAGTCGCTGCTTGGCATCGACGAGCCGCGTCGCCACCGAGCCGTCGAAGATCTCATCGCCCACGCGCGCGATGACGCCCGCGACCACGCTCGGATCGACCACGACCTTGACGTCGACGGTGCGGCCCGTCGCCGTCGATAGTGCTTCCGCGATGCGCGTGCGCTGCGCGGCGGAGAGCTCCACCGCCGATCGGACCTCGGCCAGCGCGTGATCGCGCTCACCTGCCGCCACCTCGGCGAGGCGTTGCACGATCTTGGGGATCTCGCGCGCCCGGCCCGCGTCGACGACGAAACCGAGCAGCGACACGGTGAGCGGGTTCGCGCGCTCGCTCAGGACATCGCCGACCACGGCCTTCTTGTTCTCCGCGGGCAGCGCCGCGTCGGTGAACGCATCGCGCAACGGCGTGTTCTGCTCCAGCGCCTTCGCGAAGGCATACAGTTCGTCCTCGACCGCCGGGAGCGCCTGCTCGGCGCGGGCGACCGCGAACAACGCCTCGGCATACCCCTCGATCACGTCGTCGCTGGTCATGGTGGGCCCCTGTCTCGGTCCTCTTGGCTCAGTTCTGGGCGGCGCCGCCCGCGACCTCATCGATGTACTCGTCGATGAGGCGCGCGTGCGCCTTGGGGTCGAGGGAATCGCCGACCACGCGTCCGGCGAGCTCGACGGCGATCTCGCCGACCTGCCCGCGCAGTTCCTGGAAGACGCGATCACGCTCGGCTCGGATCTCTTCCTGTGCCCGGGCCACGGTCGCTTGCGCCTCCTGCTCGGCCTTGGCCTGCAGGTCTGCGCGGACCTGGTCGGCCGTGCTTCGGGCTTCCTCGATGATGCGGTTCGCCTCTTCGCGGGCGTCTGCGAGCTTGGCGCGATAGTCGGCCAAGAGCGTGTCGGCCTCGCTTCGAGTGGACTCGGCGTGCTCGAGCTCACCTTGGATCTTCTCGCGTCGCTCCTCGAGGAGCGCGTTGATCCGCGGCAGGACCCACTTCCACATGAAGAAGAAGAGGATCCCGAACGCGATCGCCCCGACGACGAGCTCCTCCCAATGTGGGTAAAGGTCCGACGCCTCGTTGGTCTCCTCAACCACTTCCTCAGCGGCCACGATGAAGGCGAGGATCGCTGCAACCATGGTCCCGGCTCCCCTCGGCCTAGATGATGAACGAGAAGGCGATGCCGAACAGCGCCAGCGCCTCGATGAGTCCGATACCGATGAACATGGTTGCGCGCACCTGCCCCGCGTATTCGGGCTGGCGAGCCATGGCCTCGACGGACTTGCCGATCAGGACCCCGAGCCCGATGCCCGGTCCGATCGCGGCGAGACCGATCACGAGGCCCCTGCCGATCGTGGCCAAGCCCTCGAGGTCTCCCGTGAGTTGCGCGAGCAGTGCCAACATGCTGCCTCCTTGGTCAGTGTTCCTCGGCCATCGCGCCGCCGATGTACGAGGCGGTGAGGATGGCGAAGATGAATGCTTGTAGTCCGGATACGAAGATCTCGAAGCCCACCAGCACGATGGCGATGGCGAACGAGAACGGAGCGAAGATCGCCTCGAAGCCACCCTGCAACATCGCGATCGTGCCCAAGAAGAACACGGCGAGCAGGAAATGGCCGGCCACGAAGTTGGCCCAGAGTCGGACCGACAGGGTGATCGGCCTGATGATGATCTGCGTCAGGAACTCGATGGGCACCAGGAGCACGTAGAGGACGGCCGGCGCACCGGGTGGCACCATGACGTGCTTCAGATAGCCGAAGAAGCCGTGCTTCATGACCCCGATCACGTTGTACGTGACCCACGCAACGAGGGCCATGATCAGGGGGAACGCGATGCGGCTGTTGGACGAGAAGTTCACTCCGGGCACGACCTCGAAGATGTTCCAGAAGAAGATGGCGAAGAAGAAGGTCGCGAGCAGCGGCATGAATCGAGCGCTGTCCGAGCCGAGCATCGGTATCGCGATGTTCTCTCGCACGAACTGGATACCGCCCTCGACGAGGCTCTGCATCTTGCCCGGGACGACCGCGGGCTTGCGGAGTCCGAAGTAGAAGAAGGCGATGAAGCTCACGAACCCGAGCAGGACCAGCAGGTTGATGAAGTTCATGCAGAACGACAGGCCCCCGACGTTGAGTGAGGGCCCCCAGCAATCCCATACGAAATCCTTCGTGGTCGGCGGGTGGAACTGAGCGAGCAGCGCCACCACAGCCGCCGTCATCGGTGCATGCCGCCGGCGTCGGCCGATGATGCGGCGCCCGAGCCAGCGTTCGGGAATGCCCACATGTCGGCTTGCATGCGCCCCGAGAGCAGCTTCATCTCGGCCCCGAGCAGCACGATCGTCGACGGCACGACCGCCGCGATGAAGGCGACGACCGAGAACCACGCGGTCTGGTCGAGCAGGGCGATGATCGCGAGGATGACCCCAAGCCTGATCACGAATCCGCAGAGCCCCACCGCGTAGAGCAGCACGGGCGAGATGGCGGCCGCCCAGGCCGTCGACAGCCCGTGGGCAACGAAGTTCGCGGAAACGACGGCGATGCCGATGGTCGCAGACCAGCCCGCATCGGGATCGGCGAGGACCGCTCCGACCGCGAATGCGAGCGCGCCGGCAGGAAGGGCGAACGGTGCGATGCGGCGGATCAGCTCGCGCTCTGGCTCAACCGTCGCCACCGTCTCCCCTTCCGTATCGGAGCCATACCAAGTAGGTCGCGCCGGCCGCGCCGAGGACCGCGCCGACCGCGAAGAAGATGCCATCGGTGCCGATCAATCGGTCGGCCAGGTACCCGAGGCCGCCCCAGGCGGCGATGCCCCCGACCATCGTCGACGTGATCGACCACCCGGTTCCCATACCGCCCCACGCATCGTTGCGTTGCTGTCGGGCCGTCATGGGCGCATCAGTATAGGCAGTGGCTCTCGCGTGCGTCAAAGCACCGTTTCCGCAGGTCAAAGGCCATTTCCATGCGAGCTTGTGAAAGGATTCACAAGCTCTCAGGGTCAGGCGACCGCCTTCGCCGAGCGGACCCGGGTCAGCGCGTAGATGCCCGCAAGGGTCAACCCTCCGAGGAAGATGAACGTCGCGAACACGAAGACGTGCGGGGGGATGCCGACCTTCGTTGCGCCGTACACCCATGTCGGGAACATCGTGGCGGGACCCTGCACGAAGTTGCTGATCACGAAGTCGTCCATCGACAGGGCGAAGGAGAGCAGCCACCCGGCGAGGATGCCGGGGAAGATCAGCGGCAACGTGACCTTCAGGAAGGTCACGATCGGCCCGGCGCCGAGGTCCATGGCCGCATCCTCGAGCGAGCGATCGAGCCCTGCCGCCCTCGCGCGCACCGTCACCGCGACGAACGGGATGCTGAACATCACGTGCGACACGAACAGCGTGCTCAGGCCACGCGCGACACCCAGGGTGACGAAGTACAGCGCGAGCGCGGCGCCCAGCACGACCTCGGGCGAGGAGATGCCGAGGAAGACCACGAAGTCGGTGGTGGCCTTGCCACGGTAACGGTAGCGGGCCAACGCCAAGCCGATCAGCGCCCCGAGACCTGCGGCGGCGAGTGAGCTCGTGAACGCGATCAAGAGGGAATGTTGCAGAGCCTCCGTGAGGTCGGGGATCTCGAACACCCGTCCGTACCAGGCGGTGGTGAAGCCGAACCACGTCGTCTTGACCCTGGGCGCCGTGCCGAACCCCACGTCGCTGTCGTTGAAGCTGAACAGCACGATGATGAGGATGGGGAACGCCAGATAGAACATGAACAGCGCGGAATAGCTCGGCAGGATGAACCTGGTCCATCGCTTGCGCGGCTCGCGCCTGACGGTGACCTCGCGGGCGAGCTGTTCCACCCTGGTCGCGCTCAGGTCGTCACCTCCTCCGTACCCAGGAGACGCGCATACATGATCGCGCCGACGAGCAGGATCGCCATCAAGATGAAGGCCAGGGACGCGGCCTCGGGGTAGTCGCGCGCCGTCAAGAACTCCTGCTGGATGATGTTGCCGATCATCGCGGTGCCCGGGCCGCCGAGAACCTCGGCGTTGACGTAGTCGCCCACCGCAGGGATCGACGTGAGCAGCATCGCGGCGAACACGCCCGGCAGCGAGAGCGGGAACACGACCTTGCGGAATGCCTCGGCCCGGTTCGAGTACAGATCCTTCGCCGCCTCGACGAGATTGCGATCGATGCGCTCGAGTGATACGTACAGCGGCAGGATCGTGAACGGCAGCAGGTTGTAGGTGATGCCCGCCACCACCGCCACGGTCGATCCGAGCACACGGTAGTCGTCGGACAGCAGCCCGATGTCTTTGAGCGTGCCGAGCACCATGCCGTTGTCCGCCAGGATGAGGTTCCACGAGACGGTCCGGATCACGAACGACACGAAGAACGGCAGCAGCAGGATGAAGAGGAACACGTTCTTGAACCGCCCGCCGTAGAAGGCGATCCAGTACGCGATCGGGTAGGCCAGCAGCAGCGCGATCGCCGTGACGATCGCGCCGTTGCGGAGGGAGCGCACGACGAACTCCCAGTTCTTGGTAAGGGTCTCACCGTAATTCGCGAACCGCCAGGTGAGGGTGTACCCACTGATCGCGTCTCCCGTCTGCAACGAGATGCTGATCATCGCGACCATGGGCACGATGAACAGCGCGATCACCCACAACCCGCCGGGAGCGAGCAGCCCGTAGGCGGCCACCCGCTTCCCGAGGCGTTCGCGGCGGCGCGGACCTAGGTCGTGAAGATCGGCAGGAACAGGTCGTTCCATTGTTCGATCTCTTCTCCCTCGAGCACCCGGTAGTTGAAGAGCTTCATGTCGGGCGTGGGGAACACGAACGGGCTGTTGGCGATCGTCTCCAACACGGCCTTGCTGCTACCGCTCGCCGCGTCGGCATCGGCCTGCACGATCTCGCCGCCCGCGGGAACCGGGCTCACGTAGGCGTTCCACTCGGTGAGCAGCGCCGCGATCTCGGGGTCGTAGTAGTGGTCCATGACCATGATCGCGCCCTTGGGGTTCGCGGCGTTCATGGGGATCAGCATGTTGTCCACCCAGACGATGCCACCCTGGTCGGAGATGTCGAACTCGAAGGTCGCGAACTCGGGGTAGTAGAGGGAGTCGTTGATGATGTCGCCCGACCACGCCATGGTGGCCCACAGGTCCCCGTTCTCGAAGGCGGCCAGATATCCCTGATCGTCCCACTTGCGCAGACCGCCCCACTCGTTGAACGACGAAAGCAGATCGGCGGCCTTCTGCCAGTCGTCGGGGGTTGACGTCTCGGGGTCGATGCCGAGCTCGATCATGGCCAGGTTGGGGGAGTCCGCGTTGTTGCCGAAGAGCGCGACGTGACCCTTCCAGTCGTCGTTCATCAGATCCTGCATGCCGGTGATCGGACCGTCGACGAAGTCCGTGTTCCACGCGTAGCCGGTCATGCCTGACTGCCAGGCCATCGTGTACTTGTTGCCGGGGTCGAACGCCGGGTCCTTGAAGGCATCACCGGCGTTCTCGTTGAAGTTCGGCGTCAGTGAGTGGTCGAGCTCGATCAAGTAGCCGAGCGCCATCATCTCGCTCAGCTCCTGCCCGTTCGTGATCACGATGATGTCGTGGCCGGTGTCCTGGTCCGCTTCCATGGCAGGGCGGATCGACGCGTAGAACTCCTCGTTGGAGTTGATGTCGGCGCGGTACTCGACCTCGATGCCGGTCGCTTCGGTGAACAAGTCGAGGCTCGGCCTGATGCGGTTGCCGTCCTTGTCCTTGGCGATGTCGAGGTATGCAGGCCAGTTCGTGAAGTTGACCAGGTCGCCGGCCTGCTGATCGGCCCACCACTCCGGCGTACCCACTCCCCCCGGCTGCGGGGCCTGGGACGCTTCCTGGCCCGGCGTTCCGCACGCGGCGAGTATCGACGCGAAGCTCAATGTTCCTGCACCAACGCCGGCGGCCTTCAACAAGCTGCGCCTGGACATGCGCTTCGACGTCATGCCCCTGAGCCACGCCGGATCGACGTTGCGGAAATCCCTGCTCATGCCACATCCTCCTCGACTAAATCTTCCGACGGTTCGACGACGAACGTGTGCTCAGGCAGCCACTCGAGCCGAACCTGCTGACCGGCGGTCGGCAACGTGCCCTCGGCTCCGAGATTCTGAACGTACACCGTCAGCTCGTGGCCGCCCGGGCCCTCGACCTTGAACTGATAATTGACCCCGATGTAGCTGGAAACACGCACCGTGCCGATGACGTGGTTGCGATCGGAGGGCGCCCGGCCGTCGTCGGCCACGATCGTGATCTTCTCCGGCCTCACCCCGACCTTCGTTGCCTCGGCGAGCTGCTCGGCCGGGCCTGCGCTCTGGGCGAGGATCGTCTCTCCGGAGCTGAGCCGCACCGTCACCTCACCGTTCGACGATTCCTTGATCTCGCCGTCGAGGAGGTTCGACGCCCCCAGGAACCCCGCCACGAACTCCGTGGCCGGATGCTCGTAGACCTCTTCGGGCGAACCCAGCTGCTCGATCTTGCCGGAACGCATCACGGCCAGCCGATCGGACATCGTCATCGCTTCTTCCTGGTCGTGCGTGACGTAGATGAATGTGATCCCGACTTCCTGTTGGATGCGCTTGAGGTAGAGCTGCATCTGCTTGCGGAGCTTCATGTCGAGGGCTCCGAGCGGCTCGTCGAGCAGCAGCACCTGGGGGTGGTTGACCAATGCTCGCGCCAGTGCGACCCGCTGCTGCTGGCCCCCCGACATCTGGGGCGGCTTGCGCTTCTCGAAGCCCGTGAGGTCGACGAGCCGCATCGTGTCGGCGACCCTCGTCTCGATCTCGGCCTTGTCGACCCTCTTGCGCCGCAAGCCGAATGCGACGTTCTCGTACACGTCGAGATGCGGGAAGAGCGCGTAGGACTGGAAGACCGTGTTCACATCTCGCTTGTACGGCGGGAGGTCGGTGACGTCGCGCCCTCCGAGGTAGACCGTGCCGTACGTTGGATCCTCGAAACCGCCGATCATGCGGAGCGTTGTGGTCTTGCCGCACCCCGACGGGCCGAGCATCGAGAAGAACTCGCCTTCGGCGATGTCCAGGGAGAGGTCGTCGACCGCTGCGACGTCGCCGAACAACTTCGTCACCCGTTCCAGGCGAACGTCGATCTCGTTCGGCACGCGCTCTCCCTCCTCGACCCCCGCCCACGGCACCCTTTCACCGGCAGACGGCGAACATCGTCATGTGTCTCTACGTACTGCGGAACCCTCGGGTTCGGAGGTGCATCATCGACCACTTGTACGGAATGGACAAGGGCAAGGCTCTCGCCCGATCAACCCGACGGCTTGGACGTCGACGGCGCCGAGGGCAGGGCAGATGGCTGGGGTGGGCCGTTGCCCCGGGTTCGCCATCGATCGAGCGCCGGAAGCGCGGTCACGAGGAAGAGCGCGAGGGCCCCGACCAGGATCAAGCCCACCGTCGCGCGACCATCGATCAGTCCGACCGCGAGCGCGCTCCCGCTGATCAGCGCGCTCCACAGGTACATCAGCAAGACGGCGCGCCGGTGACTGTGCCCGATGTCCATGAGCCGATGATGGATATGCTCCTTGTCCGCCTGACCGATGCCCTGTCCCCGCCACGTGCGACGTGTGATCGCCAGCACGACGTCGAGGAACGGGATGAACAACACGAGCAGCGGCACGACCAGCACGCCGGCGATCGCCGCGATGTCGCCGCCGCTCGGTTCGAACGGATTGCGCCCCACACCGTCGATCGTCGCGATCGAGAGCAGCATGCCGAGCAGCAGGGCTCCCGAGTCCCCCATGAAGATCTTTGCGGGGTGGAAGTTCCAGGGCAGGAAACCCACGCACATTCCCACGGCGACCACCGAGAGGAGCGCCGCGGCTGATGCATCGTCGAACGTGCTCGGTGTACGGATCATGTACACGAAGAACGAGGCTGCAGCGATGGCGATCATGCCGGCGGCGAGCCCGTCGAGCCCATCGACGAGGTTCACCGCGTTCGCGATCGCGACCACCCACAAGATCGTGAGGGGAACAGCAACGTCTTGTGAGAGTGACACGACTTCGAACCCCGGGACCCAGATGTAAGTGAGCGCCGCGCCCATCAGCACGAGCACACCGGCGATGAAGACCTGGGCCGTGAACTTCGCGAGCGCGCTGGTACCACGGCGATCGTCGATCAATCCCAGCCCGACCATGAGGGTGCAGGTTGCGACGGCCGCGAGGGGTATGGGGCTTCCTCGGTGCAGGTCGTCGAAGAACGGCAGCTCGAACGCGATGGCCATGCCGGCCAGGAATCCGAAGTACATGGCGAGCCCGCCCATCGTGGGGGTGGGCACCGCGTGCACGGTGCGGTCGTTCGGTTGCGCGATCGCCCCGATGCGAACGACCAGTCGCCGCACGATCGGCGTCGCAACGAACGTCGTGCCGGCACTGGCGAGGAAGACGATCAGATATGCGCTCACGGCGAAGCGTAGACGGGGAAGCGCTGCATCAGATCACGTACCCGGCCCCTTGCCTTCTCCTTGACTCCGGCATCGTCGGCGGCCTTGAGCACATCGGCCATGATGCTCGCGATCTCACGCATCTCCGGCTCGTCCATGCCGAGCGTCGATGGACCGGGCGTGCCCACTCGGATACCCGAGGGCGCTGAAGGCGGGTTCGGGTCGAACGGGATCTGGTTCTTGTTGAGGGCGATGCCCACTTCGTCGCACACCGCTTCTGCAGACTTGCCGTCGATGCCGAGTGGACGCAGGTCGGCAAGCAGCAGATGCGAATCCGTGCCGCCCGACACGATGCGCAGGCCCTCGTCGGTCAGACCGGCCGCCAGCGCCCGCGCATCGCGCACGGTGCGTTCCGCGTAGTCGCGAAACTCGGGCGTCGAGGCTTCCTTGAGTGCCACAGCCTTCGCGGCGATGCAGTGCTCGAGCGGACCTCCCTGCATCATCGGGAAGACGGCCTTGTCGATAGCTTTGGCGTGCTCTTCGCGGCACAGGATCATGGCTCCGCGGGGCCCCCTGAGCGCCTTGTGCGTGGTGAAGGTCACGACGTCAGCGTGCGGCACCGGCGAGGAGTAGGCCCCACCAGCGACCAGTCCGATGAAGTGGCTGGCGTCGACCCAGAGCAGAGCGCCGACCTCGTCGGCGATCTCACGGAACGCCGCGAAGTCGATCTCCCGTGGGTACGCGGTGTAGCCGGCGAGCACGATCTTCGGCCGGTGTTCCCTGGCGAGATCGCGGACACGGTCCATGTCGAGCTGCTCGGTCTCGCGGTCGACCTCGTAGCCCACGAAGTCGAACCACATACCGCTCACGTTCACCGGAGAGCCGTGCGTCAGATGGCCACCGTGGGCGAGCACCATGCCGAGCACCTTCTCGCCCGGGTCGTTCGGCGTCAGGAACGCTCCGAAGACCGCCATGTTGGCCTGCGCGCCGGCGTGCGGCTGCGCGTTGGCGTGATCGGCACCGAACAGCTCCTTGGCCCTGTCGATCGCGAGCTGCTCGGTCACGTCGACGAACTCGCACCCCCCGTAGTAGCGCCGGCCCGGATACCCCTCGGCGTACTTGTTGTTCATCGTCGAGCCGATGGCAGCCAGCACGGCGGGGCTGGCATAGTTCTCCGACGCGATGAGGCGCAGCTCGGTCCGCTCGCGCTCGAGCTCTCCCGAGATCGCCGCGGCGACCTCGGGGTCGGTCTCCTTCAGTGCCTGCCAGTCAGCCGCGTATTCCCTCTCGTTCGCGCTTCGGCCCATCGCTCACAGCTCCCCTCGTTCGATCGATGCGATCTGCTCCAGCCGCGGCACGTGCCGGCCGCCTTCGAACCGGGTGGCGAGCCACACGCGCACGATCTCGCGGGCGTACGCCGGTGCGATCACCCTTCCCCCCATGCTCAATACGTTGGCATCGTTGTGGGCGCGCGAGAGCTCGGCGACGTAGAGGTCGTGGCAGAGTGCCGCACGCACTCCGTGCACCTTGTTCGCCGCGATCTGTTCGCCCTGGCCAGAGCCTCCCATCACGATGCCCCGCTCGCAGTCCCCGTCGCCGACGGCGTGCGCGGCGGCCGCGATGAACGCCGGATAGTCGACGGGCTGCTCGGAGTCGGTGCCGTAATCCGCCACGTCATGCCCCTCATCGATGAGGAATGCCTTCACGGCCTCCTTGAGCCCGAACCCCGCATGATCGCTGCCCATGGCGATGCGCATCGGCTCAGGCCTCGTTCGCCGCCGGCACCGGAGACGCGCCGTAGAGCCCGTCGACCATCCGTGCGATCCACTCGTCGAGCTCCCAGGCGACCGCACGGTAGCTCTGCAGAGGCAGACCGAGTGGGTCTGCGACGTCTTCATCGAACGGATTGCCCTTGAACCCTTCTCGTCTGGCTTCGGACGCGGCCGCCACCCGTTCGACCAAGCCGCCGGCTTCGCCCGAGGCTGGCGGCAGCGACTCCAGCAGTCGCACGAGCTCCTTCAAGGTGAACGTACGGCTCGCCACCTCGAGATCACCCTCGAGCGCCTGCCTGTGCTCGACCGCCATGCCGACCACCAGGTCGGCCCCTCCGGCTTTGTCTGGTGAGAGACGGCGGGCGCGATGATCCGCGATGATCACACCTCGCTCGGCGGCCGCCTGCACGGCCTCCGACGTCGCCGCGGCACCTTCGTTCCCCCAGGTGCCGGCCGACGAGACCTGAGGAGCAGCCTCGCCGAACCGCGCTCCGAGGGCGTTACGGAGCATCCCCTCAGCGATCGGGGAACGACAGATGTTTCCGGTGCAGACGACCAGGATCGAGGTCATGACGAGGGGCGCGAGTCTAGCAGTGCCTCCCTACCCGGAAGTAGTCGGGCGATCTCCGAGGGGGCGAGGTCACCGGCTCGCGTGATGCGTGGATCTCCGTGTGCCAGGTCGAGCACCGTGGACGCAGCACCGTCGAGCGGAGCTTCCTCGCAGAGGTAGATCGCGACGAGGTCACCGAACACGGCTCTGAGCTCCTCGCAGGTGGCGGCCGGTGCCTCACCGGATCGGTTCGCGCTGGTGACCGCGAGCGGACCCGACGCCTCGAGCAACGCCCGGGCGAGCGGGTGCGCTGGAACGCGAACCCCGATCGTGTGTTCCTCACCGCCAAGATCCCAGGCACGGCTCTGGTCGGTGCGCGAGAGCACGAGCGTGAGTGCGCCCGGCCAGAGTCCCGCCGCGAGCGCATCCGCCCTCTCGTCGAACTCCGCGACTACACGCGCATCGGCCGTCGTCGCAGCGAGCACGGGAAGCGTCAGCTCGCGATCGCGCATGCTTCGCCTCGAAGAGGCGTCCGGTCGCCGCCGCGTCGTCGGGGCGAGTGCCGAGGCCGTAGACCGTGTCGGTCGGGAAGACGATGAGCTTGCCGTCGAGCGCCGCCCGAGCCGCCTCCGCGACGGGATCGCGTCTCACGGCCATGTCGCGACGACCACCCGATCGCGCCCCGCGAGGTCGGGCCCTATCCGAACGTCCGCCGCCCCTGAAGCGATCGCGGCGGCGGAGACCGCCCGCCCCTGCTCCTCACCGATCTCGACCACCACCGACCCGCCGGGTCCTAGCCGAGAGCGAGCCTGCGCGAACAGTCGCCCGTACACCTCAACCCCGCCGACGAGCGCCTCCACCGGGTCGGCCCGCACCTCCGGCGGCAGCGCGTCATAGGCATCGGGCTCGATGTAGGGCGGGTTCGAGACCACCAGGTCGATCGCACCGGAGAGGGTCTCCGGCAGATCGGCGAGCATGTCGCCTTGCACGATCTCGACGTCGAGGTCGTTGCGGCGGGCGTTGTCGCGAGCCAGCGCGACCGCGTCCGGCGATCGGTCGACCGCCCACACGTCTGCCTCGGGACGCTCATGCTTGATCGACAGCGCGATCACGCCGCTCCCCGTGCCGACATCGACCACGACGGGCGACTCAACGGCGCGCATGGCCTCGAGAGCCGCATCGACCACCACCTCGGTCTCGGGGCGTGGCACGAACACGCCGGGACGCACGCTGACCGTCAGGTACCGGAAGCCGGTCTCACCGGTCAGGTGCTGCGTGGGCGTGCCCGCGCACCGCCTGCACAGCAGGCGGCCGTACGCCTTGGCCTCGGGGCCGCGCAGGGGCTCGGCGCGCGCGTATACGCCGGCCCGATCGGTGCCGATGATCGAGGCGAGAAGCTGCTCGGCCGCCGAGAGCGGAGCGTCGACGCCGTGCCGTTCCAGGTATCCCGCGGCTCGTGCCACGACCGTCGAGGGCATCATCCCGATCCCTCGTCGAGACCATGTGCAAGTTCCTGGGAGCGTTCGGCCGCGTTGAGACGATCGCCGAAGCCATCGAGCTCCTCACCGCCAGCGAGCACATCGGCGAGCTGGTGCGAGGTGTGCTTGATGCGGTGATCGGTCACTCGCGCGTCGGGGAAGTTGTAGGTGCGGATCTTCTCGGAGCGATCGCCGGACCCGAGTTGTGATCGGCGCGCCGCGGCCTCCTTCGCGGCAGCCTCCTCCTGGGCGCGCCGCAACAGACGTGCGCGCAGGTACCGCATGGCCTTCTCCCGGTTCTGCAGCTGCGAGCGCTCCTCCTGACATTCGATCTTGATGCCCGTCGGAAGGTGCACGATGCGCACGGCCGAGTCGGTCGTGTTGACGGATTGCCCACCCGGGCCGCTCGAGCGGTACACGTCGATCACGAGATCCTCGGGACGGATCTCGACCTCGACCTCCTCGGCTTCGGGCAGCACGGCGACGGTGGCGGTCGAGGTGTGGATGCGACCCGACGACTCCGTCACAGGCACCCGCTGCACCCTGTGCACGCCCGACTCGTGTTTCAAGCGACCGTATGCATCGCGCCCACGCACTTCGATCACAGCTTCCTTGAAGCCGCCGAGATCGCTCGGGGAGCTCGATAGGACATCGGTCTTCCAATGGTGCCGCTCGGCCAGGCGCAGGTACATCTCGTACAGCTCTCCGGCCCAGAGCGCAGCCTCCTGTCCCCCAGCGCCCGCCCGGATCTCGACGATCAGGTCTTTGCCATCATTGGGATCCTTGGGCACGAGCAGCGACTCGAGGCGGCTCCTGATGCCCGCAGCACGGGCCTCTGCCTGTTCGGCCTCATCCTCGAGGAACGCAACCATGGCCGAGTCGTGTTCGGCCGAGGCCATCTCGCGCGCGTCGGCAGCCTGCTGGATGGCGTCGCGATAGTCGCGGTACGGCACCACGATCTCGTCGAGCTCGGCGAACGCCTTGCCGAGCGAGCGCAAGCGGTCGTGGTCCGACGTCACATCGGGTTCGGCCATCTCGGCCGCGATGCGCTCGTGCCGGGCCGTGATGTCGTCGAGGCGCTTGGCGAAGTCGTCGTCCACAGACCCGATCATCTCAGGGGCGTGCCGGATCGCCGCTCCCAACTGCCGGCGCCCGGGAGGGCGAGCTCAGTGCTCGGGATCTGGTTCGTCGTCGAGATCGAAGTCGAGCATGCTCAGGTCCGGAAGCTCAGGAGGCTCGTCGGATATCGCCGCCGACGGCGCGTCTGACCGTGTCGATCGCGTGGAAGGCTCGATCGCGACCTCGAGATCCTCGGCGACCGACAGGAGCCGCGACTGCATCTCGTGGAGCTGGTTGAGCATCGCCGCTCGTCGCTCGGCCAGGTTCGCCAACATGCGATCGGACTCTTCCCTGGCCGCGATCGTCGACTGCGAGGCGCGCATGCGCGCTTCCTCGGCCCGGGCCCTCGCCTCGGCCTTGATCTGCTCGGCTTCGGCGCGAGCCTGTTCCACGACATGTGCGGCTTCGCTGTCGGCCGTCACCAGCACGTTCGCGAACCTCTTGGAGATCTGCTCGTAGGGATCGATCTCCGGCTCGACGGCGGCGTTCGATGCAGCTTCGAGCTCGGCCTCGAGTGCGGCGACCCGACGGCGCGCATCGGCCAGCGAACGCTCGAGGGCGTCGACATGGTTGGAGACGAGCGCCAGATAACTTCGTACCTGCGCCGGGTCATAGCCCCGCCGAACGGTGGCGAACTCGCGCTGGCGGATCTGCTCCCCACCGTCGACGGCGGGGGGCTCCGCGCCTTCCGTAGTCTCCACGACCCCTCCTGAAGGCATGACCGGCTGAGGACGCGCGCTGGTCGCTCGACACCGCGCGATGACGAGCGCCGATATGGCGAACGCCTCGCTCATCTTGCGGAAATGACCCGCCCGATGCAACGACATCGGCTCCACCGCTGCGGGAGGCGATCAACCTGCGGAGCCGGCCGCCTGTTCCTCGCGACGTCGCACCTCGCCGAACGAAGCGATGGCGACCTCGATCTGCGAGTCGTCGGGCTCCTGGGTGGTGATCTTCTGCAGCCAGATGCCGGGGGCCATCAGCGCCCGCATCACGATCGATCCATGGAACCGCGCACCGAGCCGGAGCGCCTCGTACGCAATGCCCGCGATGATCGGGATCGCGAGGACCCGCGACCCGATCCTCCACAGGAACCCGGGCGTGCCGAACAGCGTGAACACGAAGATCGTGATGATCATGACGATGATCAGGAAGTTCGTGCCGCACCGGACGTGCTCTTTCGGATAGCGGTCGACCTGATCGGGCACGAGCTCATCGCCGTGCTCGTATGCGGCGATCGTCTTGTGCTCGGCCCCGTGGTACTCGAAGACCCGGTGGATGTCCTTGGTGCGCCCGATGAGCCAGAGGTAGCCGACGAACAGCATCACGCGGAATACGCCCTCGCCGATCAACAGAGGCACGCCCTTGCCGACACGGCCTTCGACCCACGTGAACAACGTGGTGGGACCGAGGATGAACACGCCGACGAACAGCAGCATGGCGATCGCGAGCGAGATACCGATCTGCCTCGAAGTGAGCTGCTCGTCGTCGTCGACCGACTGGTTCGCGGCGATCATCAGAGCGCGCATGCCGATCGCGAGCGATTGACCGAGCACGATCACGCCGCGCAAGAGGGGTTTGCGCAGGACCGGGTGGCGGTCGGCGACGGAGGCGATGTCGTGAGACTCGAGGTGCAGGTCGCCGCTCGGACGGCGAACCGCAACCGCCCAATGGTGGGCGCCGCGCATCATGACACCCTCGACGACGGCCTGGCCGCCGTACAGGTGCGGAGCAGGCGCGGTCGAGGCCGCCGGGTCGTCGGCCACGCCGCGCTAGCTCTTCTGCGCTTCCTGCTGGGCGGCCTGCGTCTTCGCGTACCGCCGCTGGAACCGCTCGACCCGGCCGCCCGTGTCGATGAGCTTCTGCTTGCCCGTATAGAACGGGTGACAGTTCGAGCAGATCTCTGCCCGGATCTCGCTCACGGTCGACCGTGTCTGGAACGTGTTCCCGCACGAGCAGTGCACGTTGGCGATCTGATAATCGGGATGGATACCTTGCTTCATGATGTTCGCGTCTCCTTGCCCACCCGGTCAGGGTACCTGGCACCGCTTTCAACGCCTGGATATTCCCCCGTCCTGGCGCGACGCGGGCGCTAGCTTCCGCTCGGCGCCTTCGCGATCTCCTTCAGGAACTGCTCGTTCGACTTGGTTGCCCGGATCTTGTCGGTGAGCAGCTCGAGGGCGGCTCCGGAGTCGAGGGCGTGCAAGACTCGCCGCAGCTTGATCACCAAGGCAAGCTCCTCGGGCGGCAGTAGCAACTCCTCCTTGCGAGTGCTCGAGGCGTCGACGTTGATGGCCGGGAAGATCCGCTTCTCGGCGAGCTGGCGGTCAAGCCTCAGCTCCATGTTGCCGGTGCCCTTGAACTCCTCGAAGATGCCGTCGTCCATGCGCGAACCGGTCTCGACGAGCGCGCTCGCGATGATCGTGATCGAACCGCCTTCCTCGATGTTGCGCGCTGCGCCGAAGAACCGACGCGGTGGGTACAGCGCCGAGGCGTCGATGCCGCCCGACAGGATCTTGCCGCTCGCCGGCATGCCGAGGTTGTAGGCGCGCGCGAGTCGCGTGAGGTTGTCGAGCATGATCACGACATCTTGCTGCGCCTCGGCGAGCCGCTTGGCCCGCTCCAACACGAGCTCCGTGATCTGGATGTGCTGGTCCGTGGGCTTGTCGAACGTGGAGTACACGACCTCGGCCGCCGTCACCGTGCGCTGCCAGTCGGTGACCTCCTCGGGCCGCTCATCGACGAGCAGCACGATCAGGTGCACGTCGGGACTGGAGGCGATGATGCCGTTCGCGATCTGCTTGAGGATGGTCGTCTTGCCCGCCTTCGGTGGCGACACGACCATGCCACGCTGACCCCTGCCGATGGGCGCGATCATGTCGATGATGCGCTCCGTCACGGCGGTCGGCCCGGATTCCAGCCGGAACCGGTCGTCGGGGAAGAGCGGCGTGAGCTTGTCGAAGATCGGGCGTTCCTTCGCCTTTTCCGGATCCATGCCGTTCACGGTTTCGACATCGAGCAGCGCAAGGTACTTCTCGTTGTCGCGCGGGCGGCGCGCCTTGCCCGACACGACATCGCCCTTTCGCAACGACGCCTTTCGGACCTGCGAGACCGACACGTAGATGTCGTCGGACCCCGGTGCGTACCCCGAGGTCCGCAGGAAGCCGTATCCATCGGGCAGCAGGTCGAGGATGCCCGTGTGCGTGGGAGCGTTGGCCATCTCCTCGGCACGCTCCTGCTCCTCGCGGAGCCGGCGCTCCTCGCGCATGCGGCGGCGGTCCTCACGGGAAGGACGTTGCCGGCGGTCGCGGTCCTGGCCTCCGCCCTGGTTCTGGCCTCCGCCCTGGTTCTGGCCTCCGCCCTGGTTCCGCTCGCCGCCCTGGTTGCTCTGGTGACGGTTCCGATCCTGGGTGCGGCCGCCCTGGTTCCGGTCACGATCTTGGGTTCCGCCCCCCTGGCTGCGATCGCTCCCCTCGTGGCCGCGATCACCACGGGAGCGATCGCGGTTCCGATCGCGCTCCGGCGGCTCGACGGACCGTTCGGGCACTGCCTCGCTCCGTGGTTCGGGCGCGCTCGGGCCGGCGTCTTCGGATGCACCATCGTCGGTTCGCTCGTCGACGACGACGGAGCCCGGCGGTGACGAGGGGGGTGAGCTCTCTCGCGCTCCGTTGCCGCCGTTGTTCACGATGGCGTCGATCAGCCCTGACTTGCGGAGGCGCTGAGTGCCCTCGATGCCCATCTCCTGGGCGATGCGCTGCAGCTCCGGGATGAGCTTCTGCTCGAGGGTGCTGCGATCGGTCGTGGTCTCCATGAGGCTATGCCTCTCCCTTCAAGTCGTGCTCGAGCGTCATCCAGTCGGCCGTGAACTTCTCGAGACCGAGGTCGGTGAGTGGGTGTTTGACGAGCTTTCGGAACACATCAACGGGCATGGTCGCGATGTCGGCCCCCGCTTCAGCGGCTTCGACCACATGCATCGGATGACGCAGAGAAGCCGCCAGCACCTTGGTCTCGTACCCCTGTACCGCGTAGATGTCGGTGATGGCGCGAAGCGCACCCATGCCGTCACTGGCGACGTCGTCGATCCGCCCGATGAACGGGGAGACGATATAGGCCCCGATCTCAGCAGCCAAGATAGCTTGGGCCGGCGAGAACACGAGGGTGACGTTGATCCTGATCCCCTCGTCGGTGAGTCGCCGTCCCGCCGCCAGCCCATCGGGTGTCATCGGCACCTTCACGACCGCGTTCGGCGCCTTCTGCGACAGGCCGACACCTTGCTCATACATCGCCTCGGCCTCGGGCTCCGTGGTCTCGAGTGAGATGTCACCGGGCACGGTCTCGAGGATCTCCTTCCAGACGATGTCGGGATCCTGACCTTCCTTGGCGATCAGCGACGGATTCGTCGTCACGCCTGAGAGCACACCCCAGCGGCTGATCTCACGGATCTCCTGGATGTCGGCGGTGTCGAGGAACAGCTTCATACGAACGTGCCTCCTGTGACTTCCTCGGCCGAGACTTGTTCGGCTGTGACTTCCTGGATCGTGACTGCGTTTGCCTCGCGGATCTCGTCGGCTCGCTGCGTGGTTCGTTCCATCACCAGGTCCATCACCGCCGCGATGGCCTGATCGAAGCTGTAGTTGGGCAACACCGGCACGCCGTGCGACAGCGCCTGGCTCTTCACGTACCGCTGCAGCCGGCGGATGTTGTCGAATCCCGCGGCGTACCGCTCTGCGGGCCGGGACGCCACGGCGTCTTCACGAGTGGCGAAATGCGACAGGTGCCGCCCTTCGTCTTCGACCCCGAGGATGAAGGGCACGGCCAGGATACGGTCCTGGTGCGACTCCAGGTCGACGAAGCCCGGCACGATGTGCGCACCTTCGATCACGATGCTCGTGCCCTCGGTCGAAGCGCGCTCGATCAGCGCGTTGATGCCGACGGCGACTGCAGCGGTCTGCTCACGGAAGCCCAGCAGCAGGGCGTCGGACGTGGTTCCGGGTGGCTCGCGGAGCGCCTGGTCTGCATCGAACGAAGACGTGTGGAGTGTCGGCATGAGCTCCGATGACAGCATCGAGCGCATGACCTCGCGGATCGCGTCGGTCGCGACCACGCGCACGATGCCCAGCCTGGCCGCGAGCTGCGTCGCGATCGTCGACTTGCCGACGCCCGTCGATCCTCCGATGAGGATGACGAGCGGCACGTCGAGTCGCTCGACCTCGCGCCAGCGCAGGAAGTTCTTGGCGTAGCGCGCACCGGCGAGCTCGCCGATGACCGCGAGCGCCAGCTCGGCGATCTCATCGGAGGTCACCGAGGCCACTCCCTGTTCGCGCAGGCGATCCTCGATCTCCTCGGCCACCTGATACGCGCGATAGGGCGAGAGCCCCGTCACCATGACCTGCGAAGCCATCAGTCCTTTGGAGAAGGGCAGGCCAGGCTCGCGGTCGGTGATCACGATGTGCGGCGTCTTGGGTTCCTTGTGGCTCTCAGCTGAAGTTGGATTCATGGGTTCTGCTCACTCATGGGTCCGGCGCGGTGCATGCCTCGCTCGTGCGCGAGGTCGATCACCCCGCCCAACGTGGTTTCGAGGTCGTTCGACCCTTCGACGACGATTGCACGGTTATCCACGAACACGACCTCCGCCCCCCGGTCGAGGGCCCGCTCGACGCCGATGTCGACGGCGGCGGCCTTCAATTCCGTGAGGAAGACGTCGTACTCGTGGGCTGCATCGAGGTCCTCCGCGAAACCGGCCCGGTCGGCCAGTCGCGCACTCCAACCCACCACCTCGCAACGGAAAGCCTCCCGCAGGTGCTGGACCTGTCGGGCGGCCACCCCTGCAGGGGCGGTGGTGGCGAAGAACACCCGCGCATCCTCTATGTCGGCCAGCGGTACCGGGATGAAGTCGGTGACCAACAGCTGCGACTCATCGAGGAACCGCAGGACGTGGGATCGCAGTGCGGAGAGATTCTCGGACCCGGCAAGCGGGCCGGACACCATGGTAACAACCACCAGATCGGACCGCAACAGCCGATAGGGGCCGAGATAACCTCCCACGTATTCGGGTGGCGCGGCCGCCGGCACGACCAGGATTCCGGCATCCCACGGCACCGGCGGCAGCGCCGCACCGCTTCCCTCGAGCACGACCAGCCCTGGATCACGCGCCACGGCGAGCTCGGCGGCCTGGCGGACGTTGGTGGCGTACGGCACCCCGGCGAGCCCGCCGCCCGCGCGCCGAGCTCCGATCGTGGTCACGCCGGTCGTCATGGCGTCCTCCAGGTAATCGGAAGCCGCGTGCTGTCCGGCACGCACGAGCTCGACCAGCGTGTGCACGGTCACGCTTCCCGCCTCGGCGAGCTGGGGCTCGGCCGGACCGCCGCGGCCCATGGCCACCACCACCGGGTCGTGGCCACGGCGTGCGGCGAGCCTGGCCACTTCGCCGCTGATCGCCGTCTTGCCCGTGCGTTTGCCTGTTCCGATCACCGCGAGCGCCGGCGCGTCGATCGGGAGCCCTTCGTCGGGAGGCACGAGCTCGAAGTCCGCGCCCGCGTAGCGCACGCCGCGAACGAGTGCGACCGCTGCGAGCTCCATGCGCTCCCGATAGCCGAGGACCGGCTCGTCCGAGAGGTCGAGCACGAGCGCGGGTTTCCATGCATCGATCGCGGCGGCGAGCCCCCCCATGCGGTCGCCACCGGCGGCGCGCGTCTCCACGCCGATGTCGGGCAGCGACCGGGGATCGATCTTCTCGATGCCTCCGACGAACAGCGCCCCCACCACCTCGTGACCTCGCTCGGAGGCGGTCTCCACGGCCCACCGAGTGACAGGCGGATAGTGCTCGCCGTCGACGAGCACGATGGTTCTCATCGTTCGGCGGTCCTTCCTGAACGGAGGTGGCTCGCGTCGCTAGTCGCCGACGGGAACGGTGCGTTCCTGCACCGGCTGCTCGTGCTCCCGGTGGAACTGGTCGCCGGTCAGCGAGAAGTGGGTCATCACGTGGCTCTCCCCGAACGGGAACCGGCGAAGGATGCGTACCTGGCCGTCGTCGAACTCCAGCACGTTGTAACAGGGTTTGGTGTAGCCGCGCACACGCAGCGACGACACGGTGCCTGCGTTCGCGACATACATGTTCTCGAGACGCCACACGTAAGGAACGTGCTTGTGCCCCGAGAGCACGACCTGCACGCCTGCGTGGATCAAGACCTCGAGCAGGTCGCCGGCGTCCATCACCGTGCTGCGCTCTCTGCCGGTACCCGGGATCGGCAGCAGGTGGTGGTGCAACACGAAGACCTTCAGCTGCGCGGGTTCCTCGAACTGGCGGCGGATCCAGTCGTAATGGACCCTGCCCACCTTCCCTTCGTTGAGGTCTGGCTCGCTCGAGTCGATGCCGACGATCCGCACGCCCTCGACGTCGTGGGACCACATGCGGGGCCCGATCAGATCTTCGAAATGCAGGTAGCCGACGTTGCGAGAGTCGTGGTTGCCGGGCACCGTGAGCATCGGGGCCTGTATGCGCTCGGCGTAGGCGACCCAGTTCTTGTACTCCTGACGGTAGCCCTCAGCCGTCAGGTCGCCGCTCACGACCACAACGTCGGGTCCCATCTCGTTGAGTTCGGCGATCACGCGGTTCATCAGGTTGGGCACGAAGAACTGTGAGCCGACGTGCGGATCCGAGATGTGGGCGATCGTAACCACGGGTAACGCCAGTGTAATGGCGAGCGAGGCCCTCGCGAGCAGCGATCGCGCCCTCGTGTACAGCCTCTCGTGGGACGATACCTCGCACGATGACATGGCTGGACGTGCTGTTGGTGGTGCTGCTCGCGGCATCGATCTACTCCGGATACCGTCGCGGCGCCGTCCTGCAACTGATGGGCGTCGTGGGTCTGGCGATCGGCGTCATCGTCGGCGTGATGCTTGCGCCGCGCGTGGCCGAGCTCGCGGACTCGAGACCGACGGGCATCGCGCTGGTGCTCGGCACGGCGCTCGTGGCGGGCGCGATCGGGAACATGCTGGGCTGGATCGTCGGAAGCCGGTTGCGGCAGCACGCTCACGAGACGCCATTGCGCATGGCCGATGCGGTCGGCGGGTCGGTCTTGTCCGCCGTCGCCCTCACGCTGGCCACGTGGTTCCTCACCCTGAACCTCGCCCATGGACCGTTCCCGACGATCTCGGAAGGCCTACGATCGTCTCGCATCGTGCGCACGCTCGAGGCGACCTTCCCGGCTCCGCCGTCGCTCATCGACCGGGCTGCCGATCTCTTGCCGCTCTTCCTGCCCGACGGTTCCGTGGATCTGCCGGGCGAGCCCGCTGCACCTGTCGATCCGCCGACCGCAGCGCAGGCGGCCGCGGCCGCGCGGGCCGCGGGCGACTCGGTCGTCGAAGTGGTGGGCGACGGCTGTGACGTCGGGTTCGTGAACCAGGGAACGGGATTCGTCGCCGGGCCCGAGCTCGTCGTGACCAACGCACACGTCGTCGCCGGCACCGAGAAGCAGTGGGTCAAGGTGGACCGCGGGTCGCTCGCAGCCACGGTGGTGGCGTTCGACCCGGACATCGATGTCGCCGCGTTGTGGGTTCCCGGCCTCGGCGCCGGCGCTCTGCCGATCATGGCGGGCGAGGCCCGGCGAGGAGATGTCGGTGTGGTGCTCGGTTACCCGGGGGGCCGGTGGCTGCAGGCAGATGACGCAGCGGTCCTCGCGGTGATCGATCCGGCCGGAGCCGACATCTACGGTGAGGGCGAGGTTCGCCGGCGCGTCTACGAGCTGCAAACCAGGATCGAGCGGGGTAACAGCGGAGGGCCCTTCGTGCTGGTGGATGGGCGGGTCGCCGGGCTCGTCTTCGCGAGTTCCGCCGACCGCGACGGGGTGGGATACGCCATCGTGACGAGCGAGTTCACGCCGATCGTGGCCCGGGCCAGGTCGGCGACCGGAGCCGTCGACACGGGCCCATGCGCGGCGTGAACCACCGCGCTAGGGACCGAGGACCTCGAACCCAGACGATCTGACGCCGGGACGAAGCATGGACCAACCCTCATCGAGCACCGGAAGCCGCCGTTCATGCCCCTCGAAGGCGAGCAGCGTGGGCCCAGAACCTGAGACGCACACGGCGAAGCCTTGCGCACGGATCGAATCGAACATCGCTTCGACCGTAGGAAGGAGCGCCAGACGCACGCCCTGGTGAAGCCTGTCGAGCATCGCCTCCGCGAGCAGTGACGGTTCGCTCGTGATCGCATGCACCGTCAGCGCCGCGTGGGCCACGTTGAACGTCGCGTCGTCATGAGCCACGACTTCCGGAAGCGCCGCGCGCGCCTCCGGGGTGGCGAGACGAACCTCGGCCGGCACCAGGGCGACCGGGACGAGTCCGGGGTGCGGATCGAGCCGGCGCACCGGTCCACCGGGCACGGCGATCGTGAAGCCACCGAAGGTCGCCGGCGCCGCGTTGTCGGGGTGACCCTCGATCTGAGCGGCGATGCCGAACACCACCGCACGATCGGGCGAACGCTCCCCTGCGAGTATCGAACCCAGCACGATGCCCGCCACCGTCGCGGCCGATGAGGACCCCAGCCCCCGTTCGATCGGGATCTCGTTGCGTCCGACCAAGCGAAACGACGGCCGAGTGAGGTCATGAAGCGACATGACGTGTTCGATCGTGCGGGTCACGAGGTCGGTGCCGTCGATGGCGAGCTCGCCGGCGCCTTGCCCATGCCACTCGACGCCGGGTGCCGCGTCGGTGTCGATCGTCACCTCGTTGCACAGATCGAGCGCGAGTCCGAAGCAATCGAAGCCCGGGCCGAGGTTCGCCGAGGTCGCCGGTACCCGGACCGTGATGCGCACCGAGCTAGAGCCCCAGCTCGGCCGCGACCGCGCCGGCGTCTGCCGGAACCGCTGCCGGGTGCGCCGCTCCTGAGATCGCCCATTCCGGATCCTTCAGGCCGTGTCCGGTCAGGATGCACACGACGGTGGCGCCTCGCGGCAATGTGTCATCGGCGTGCAGGCGGAGCAACCCGGCGACACTCGCGGCGCTCGCAGGCTCGGCGAACATCCCTTCGCGCGCGACCCGACGATAGGCAGAGAGGATCTCCCGGTCCGTCACGACGCCGATCGCTCCCTCGGACTCCCTGGCCGCGGCGACGGCGTGATCCCAGGACGCGGGGTTGCCGATACGGATGGCGGTGGCGATCGTTCGCGGATCCTTGACTGGCTCCCCCCGCACGATCGGGGCGGCGCCCTGCGCCTGGAACCCCATGAGCCTCGGAGGCTCGGCGATCATGCCGTCGGCGAGATACTCCGAGTACCCCATCCAGTGGCTCGAGATGTTGCCCGCGTTGCCGACGGGCACGCAGTGCAGGTCGGGGGCCCGGGCGAGGGCATCGACGATCTCGAACGCGCACGACTTCTGCCCCTGCAACCGGTACGCGTTCACGCTGTTCACGAGCGTGACCGGGAAGCGCTCGGCGAGGTCCTTGGCGAGATCGAGCGAGTCGTCGAAGTTGCCCTCGATCTCGAGCACCCGCGCCCCGTGAACGAGCGTCTGTGCCATCTTGCCCATGGCGACCTTGCCCTTGGGGACGAGCACCGCGCACGTGAGCCCGGCCGCCGATGCATAGGCGGCCGCCGACGCGCTCGTGTTGCCGGTCGACGCACAGACGACGGCCTTGGCGCCCTCCTCGAGAGCCTTGGAGATCGCGAGGGTCATGCCCCGGTCCTTGAAGGAGCCCGTGGGATTCGCGCCGTCGAACTTCAGCCAGACGTCGCATCGGGTCTCGTCGCTGAGCGAGGCCGAGTGCACGAGCGGTGTGCCCCCCTCCCCCAACGTGACGATCGGCGTGGCGTCGGTGACCGGAAGCCGCTCTCGATATTCCTCGATCACGCCGCGCCACTGGTGCGCACCCGACGCTGGGTCATCGCCGGTCACGGCTCTTCCCCCTCGACGCGGAGCACGCTCGACACCGAGCGCACGGCCGGCGATTCCCGCAGCTCCTGCAACGTCTTCTGCAGCGCACCTTCCTGGGCCCTGTGCGTGATGAGCACGAGCGTCGCCTCATCTCCCGAGCCTTCCTGCCAGACACGCTCGATCGAAACGCCGTTGTGAGCGAAGTCGCCCGCGATCTCGGCGAGCACGCCCGGACGATCGGCGACGTGCAGGTTCAGGTAGTACTGGCCCCTCGTGCCGTCCATGGGCCTGATGCGGCGCTCGAGCCTGCAGGTGCACCCCATCGCTCGACCACCGATCATGCGGTGACGAGCGGCGGTGACGAGGTCGCCGACGACGGCCGTCGCCGTCGCATCGCCACCGGCGCCGGGCCCGTAGAACATGAGCTGCCCGACCTTCTCACCTTCGACGAAGACCGCGTTGAAGGCGTCGCGGACCGCTGCAAGCGGGTGCGCCTCAGGGATCATCGCCGGGTGCACACGGGCCGAGATCTCGTCGTCGTCGAGCTCGGCGATCGCGAGGAGCTTCACCACGTAACCCATGCGGCGGGCGTCGGCGATGTCGACCGAGGTGATTCCCCCGATCCCCTCGCGGTAGACGTCTGCGGCCACGACGCGGGAGTCGAATGCGATCGAGGCGAGGATCGCGCACTTCGCCGCGGCATCGAACCCCTCGACGTCGGCGGTCGGATCAGTCTCGGCGTAGCCGAGCCGTTGGGCATCGGCGAGCGCCTCGTCGAACGACGAGCCATGCTCGCTCATCTGTGTCAACACGTAGTTCGTCGTGCCGTTGACGATGCCGAGCAGACGGCCGACGCGCTCGCCTGCGAGCGATTCCTTGAGCGGACGGATGAGCGGGATGCCTCCCGCGACCGACGCCTCGAAGAGCAGATCGAGCTCGGCGGCGTCGGCGGCGTCGAACAGATCCTTGCCCTCGGTCGCGAGCAGCTCCTTGTTGGCGGTGACCACCGGCTTCCCATTGGCGAGGGCTCGCAGCAGCAAGCCCTTCGCGGGTTCGACACCTCCGATCAGCTCGCACACCACGTCGATCTCTGGGTCGTCGACAACCGAGGCGCCGTCGGCGGTGAAGGCGTCGCGCCCGAGCGGTACGGCGCGATCGCGAGCGGGGTCACGGACCGCGACACGCGTCACCTGCACACGACAGCCGGCCCGCATGGCGATGTCGTCGGCGTGGTCGTGCAGCAGCCGGATCGTCGAAGCGCCCACCGTGCCGCAACCCAGCATGCCGATCCGGATCGTGCGTTCACTCACGGCTCGTCCCCCTGACCGGTCCGCCCGACAGATGCATCTGTGCCGATCCAGGCCGCCATCAGTATCTCGTCCTCGTCACCGTAGGACTTGCGGGAATGCCGCGCGAGCCTTCCTTCTTGCGTGAAGCCGAACTTTCGGTAGAGCGCGATCGCTCCCGCGTTGTGCGGGTAGACGGAGAGCACGACCTTCTCGACGCCCACCGAGCGCGCCCATCGCATCGCCTCGGCCATGAGCGCCGTGCCGATGCCTCGCCCTCGGGCATCGGCAGCGACGGCGATGCCGAGGGAGGCGACGTGGCGAGTCACCGGATGGGCCTCGCGCTCGATGTAGATGTGACCGACGACCCGGTCTTCGGCATCGGCCGCGACGATCTGCGCCTCTCCATCGGTCCACGAGTGGCGGAACCGGCGACGGTACGTGCGCATCGTGCCGGTGACCCGCTCGGTTCGCACGTAGCGGGCTTCGGCGACGATCGCGGTCCAGAACACCAGGTAGGAGCGCGCGTCGCCCGGGCGGGCGGGGCGCACCACGATCCCATCGAGCGGGGACGCTGAGACAGGCCTGGCGGTGGCGATATCGAGACGTTCGAGATCGGCGGCATCCTCGCGACGGAGCCACGGGACGACCGACCCTTCCGTCGCCGCCGTCGATGCGGTCGTCGCGACGACCCCGAGGCGCCCGATGCGGTTGTAGGTGCTAGCCAGCGAGTAGGTATATGCGCCCGTGGCCGCGAACGCGAGCAGGTCGCCCGGACCCGTCGATGCAGGGAGCCGCGCACCTTCGGCAAGCGTGTCTCCCGACTCGCAATGACGCCCCACGACGGTGAACTCCGAGTCGCCGTCCCCGCCCACCCGTGGTGACGCGAGTGCGACGGTGTGCGCGGCATCGTAGAGCGCGGGCCTCACGTTGTCGCTCATGCCCCCGTCCACCGCCAGCAGCCGTCGATCACCGGCAACCGTCTTGGCCGCGACGACCCGGTACAGGGTGACCCCGGCGTTCGCGACAAGCCATCTGCCGGGCTCAACGACCAACATCGGCGCAGGCATGCCGCGCAGGGTCGATCCCTCGTGCAAGCGCTCGCGCAGAGTGACGCCGATCGCCTCGAGGGAAGGGGGATCCTCGTCGACGTAGCGGACCCCGAACCCTCCACCCACGTCGATCGCGGCCATCAACCGGCCGGTCTCGTCGCGAACGGTCGCCGCGAGGCCCAGCAGCACGTCGAGGGTCCGCAGGTAGGGATCGCTGTCGAGGATCTGGGAGCCGATGTGCGCGTGCAGTCCGTCGAGGCGCACGCCCGTCATCTCCGCGACCTGTCGCAACACGCCGGGAGCGTCGGGAAGCGATGTCCCGAATTTCGACGCGTCGTGACCGGTCGCGATCGCCTCGTGGGTCTGCACTTCGACCTCTGGCACGACGCGCAGCAGCACGGGCTGAACCCTGCCCTCTCGCCGTGCCAGCCCGTCGAGGCGTTGCAGCTCGTCGAGGCCGTCGGCGACGACCGATCCGATGCCGGCTTCCACGGCAAGCCTGAGCTCGTCATCGCTCTTGGCGTTGCCGTGGAACATCACGCGCGAGGCAGCCGCCCCCGCTCGCAGACACGCCTGCACCTCGCCCCCGGTCGCCGCGAGCAGGTCGAGTCCCTCGTCGAGAACGAGCCGCAGCATCGCGTGCGCAGTGAACGCTTTGACCGCGTAGCAGACTCGGGGGAACGCCGTTCGAGCACGGCGGCACCGCTCGCGCAGTTCCTGTTCGTCGAAGACGAGCAGCGGCGTCCCGGATCGCTCGGCGAGATCGATCGCCCGGGCGCCGGCGAGCACGAGGCCTCGGTCATCGAATACGGCGTGCAACGGCCAGGGACCGCCCCACACCGCGTCAGGCATCGTCGTCGCTGCGCTCCATCGACTCCGGCGCGCTCACGCCGAGCAGATCGAGCAGGTTCGCGAGCACCTGCTTCGTCGCCACCGCGAGCCAGAGCCGGGCCTGGGTGAGCTCCGGATCGTCGGAGACCACCTTGCATCCGGTGTAGAAGCGATGGAACAAGGCCGCGAGATCATGGGCGGCGTGCGCCACGCGATGAGGGGCCCGCAGCTCGGCCGCGTACGCGATCAGCGCGGGCACGTCGGCCAGCCCCCGCAGCAGGTTCGTCTCGGCATCAGCGCCGAGCAGGGTCAGGTCGGCCTGTTCGATCGGCAGGAGTGTCACGCCCTCACGCGACGCCTTGGCCAGGATCGACGCGATGCGCGCGTGTCCGTACTGGACGTAGAACACCGGGTTGTCCATCGAGCGGCGCTTCACCGCTTCGATGTCGAAGTTGATCGCCGCGTCGTTCGAGAACAGAAGCAGGTGGAATCGCGTCGCGTCGACCCCCACCTCGTCGAGCAACTGGTCGAGCGAGATGAAATCCCCCGAACGCTTGCTCATGGGCACCGGCTCGCCATCGCGCATGAACGAGACCCATTGGTAGATCAGGAGCTCGAGGGCATCGGGGTCATAGCCCATCGCCCGCGCGGCACCCTTCAGTCGCGCCACGTCGCCGTGATGGTCCGCGCCGAGGACGTAGATGAGGTGGTCGTACCCTCGCGAGAACTTGTCGACGATATACGCCGCGTCCGCACCGAAGTAGGTGTGCTGTCCGTTGGAACGCACCAGGACCCGGTCCTTGTCGTCGCCGAACTGGGTCGAGCGGAACCAGAGCGCACCTTCGTGTTCGTAGACGGCGCCGGCGTCGCGCAGTCTTTGCACCGCGGCCTCGATCTCCCCTTTCGCGGCGAGTTCGGACTCCCGGAAGAAGGAGTCGAATCGAACCCCGAAACGTTCGAGCGTGGCTTCGATCTGAGGAAGCACGCGAGCGACGCCTTCAGCGCGCATGCGGAGGAACCGTTCATCATCCGGCAGATCGCCGAGCCCGGAACCTTCTGTCTCGAGAACGCCACGAGCAAGGTCGTCGACGTATGACCCGTGATATCCGTCTTCGGGCACTTCGGCGTGGCGTCCTGTGAGCTGCAAGAACCGAGCCTCGACCGACGCGCCGAACCGATCCATCTGGCCGCCGGCGTCGTTGAAGTAGTACTCGCGCTCGACGCTCCATCCGGTCGCTTCGAACAAGCGGGCCAGGGCATCGCCGATCGCGGCGTTACGCGCGTGCCCGAGCGTGAGCGGGCCGGTCGGATTCGCGCTGACGAATTCTACCTGCACTCTCCGTCGGCTCGGCTGGGCCCTCCCGTACGAATCGCCGCGGTCCACCACCTGGCGCAGCGCGTCGTGCAGCCAATCGTCCGTCGTGAACAGGTTCAGGAAGCCAGGCCCCGCCACCTCGGCCCTTTGGAGGAAGGGCGCCGGGTCCAGCGCATCGGCGATCGTCTGCGCGACCTCCCGCGGCGGACGGCCGGCCCGCGTGGCGATACCCAGTGCGACGTTCGTCGCGAAGTCTCCGTGCTCCCGATGCTTGGGAACGATCAGCTCCGGCGTCGGGAGCTCGCCGTCGATGCCGATCGAAGGCGCCGCCACCCTGAGGGCCCGCGCCAGCAGGTCGACGAGTTGATCCTCGATCACGGGACGTCCTCGGCCACGAGGACGCGTCGCACGGTTGCCACAAGGGCTTCAGGGTCGAAAGGCTTCGTCACGTATGCCGTGACCCCGAACTCGTCGGCGCGCGCCTTGTCCTCGTCGCGGCCGTACGCTGTCAGCATCACGACCGGCACGTCAGACATGCCGTGGTCCTCGCGCAGACGACGGCATACCTCGTATCCGTCGATGCCCGGCATGCTGACATCGAGCACGATCGCATCGGGCATCGATCCAGCAGCGACCTCGACCGCTCGATCGCCTCGCGTGGCGCTCGAGACCCGGAACCCCCCGAGCCGGAAGTTCAGCTCCAACAGTCGAACGATCAACGGATCGTCATCGACGATGAGCACGTGGGGTTCAGGGGTTGACATGACCAGGAGGATACCGAGCCGGCCGCAGCAGCCCTCGAAAGGGGCGCCAAGGGCGGTTGCTAGACTCCCCGCGTCGCCCCCGTAGCTCAGGGGATAGAGCGCCGGCCTCCGGAGCCGGAAGCGCAGGTTCGAATCCTGCCGGGGGCACTTTCCGTGACGGGCCCGGCGACCCGTACCATTGCGACGATGACCGATCCACGCACGATGCACGCGCCATCCGACTTCCACGAGGATCGCCCGCTCCGCCGCCGCGATCTACTCGACGACCCCATCGAACAGTTCCGTCGATGGCTGGGCGATGCCGAAGCAGCAGGAGTCCCTCTTCCCAACGCGATGGCGATCGCCACCGCCGACCGGCGGGGGCGACCCAGCGTGCGGCACGTGCTGCTCCGCGGTGTGGACGAGCGTGGCTTCCAGTTCTTCACGAACCGACAGAGCCGCAAAGGCCGGGAGCTCGCCGAGAGCCCGTGGGCGGGTCTCGTCTTCCTGTGGAAGGAGCTCGACCGACAGGTGCATGTGACGGGCCCGGTGAGCCTGCTGCCGGACGACGAGTCCGACGAGTACTTCGCCACGCGTCCTCGCGAGGCGCAGCTCGGCGCCTGGGCATCGGATCAGAGCACCGTGATCACGGGGCACGAAGTGCTCGAGTCCCGCATGATCGAGATGGGTGAGCGTTTCCCGGCGGAGGTGCCGAGGCCCGCCCACTGGGGCGGGTACCTGGTGCGCGCGGAGACCATCGAGCTCTGGCAGGGGCGTCGCCACCGGTTGCACGATCGCTTCCGATATACCGCCGAACGCGCCCGAAGCTGGCGCGTCGAGCGGCTCGCGCCGTGACGTCACGAGGAGAGGCTGTGGACATCACCGAGAACTCTGACACCGACTCGCTCCGTCGGGCCGTCGCCGACGGCATGCCCCAGACGATCGCCGACCTCGAGCGCCTTGTGCGGATCCCCTCGATCGGGCACCCCGGGCACGATCCTTCGCACGTGCGCGAGAGCGCGGAAGCGACAACCGACATCCTTCGATCTGCCGGTGTGGGCGGTGCGCGGTTGCTCGAGCTCGACGGCGGACACCCTGCCGTGTACGGCGAAGTGCCCGGGCCGCCAGATGCCCCGGCCGTGCTCCTCTATGCCCATCACGACGTGCAGCCTGAAGGCGTGGCCGGCGACTGGCAGAGCCCGCCGTTCGAGCCAGCCGTGCGCGACGGTCGCATGTACGGACGTGGCACGGCCGACGACAAGAGTGGCATCGTCGTGCACGCAGCTGCGTTGCGCGCATTGGGAGTACCCCATGGCGATGCGCTCCCGGTCACCGTGAGGATCGTGATCGAAGGCGAGGAAGAGTGTTCCACGGAGCACCTTCCCGACCTGGTGATGGGACACGTCGACCTGTTGCGCGCCGACGTGGCGGTAGTGGCAGACGGCGGGAACGAGCGCACCGGTGTGCCGACGATCGGCACAAGCGTGCGAGGCATCACCGACTGCCGGGTCAGGGTTCGGGTGTTGCCGATCGCCCAACACAGCGGGGCGTACGGCGGCCCGATCCCCGACGCGATCACCGCGCTCTGCCGAATGATCGCCACCTTGCACGACGACGACGGGGAGGTCACGATCGAAGGACTCCATCGATTCGAGTGGTCCGGCGCTCCCGTCACCGAGGCCTCGTTGCGCGAGGAGACGCGCGTCTTCGACGAGGTCGAGCTGATCGGATCGGGTTCGGTGGCCGACCGCCTCTTCGCCAAGCCCGCCGTCGCGGTGCTGGGCTTCGATGCGCCTGCAGTTGCGGGCTCGTCGAATCAGATCGTGCCCGAGGCGTCGGCCCGAGTGTCGCTGCGAATCGCGCCGGGCGACGACCCCGAGCGCGCGCGAGACACCCTCATGGCGCACCTGCGGGCGGCGGCGCCGTGGGGCGCGCGGGTCGACATCGAGGCCGACGAAGCCGGCATGGGCTACTTGGTCGATACCTCCACCCCTGCGTATGAGGCAGCCAAGGCTGCGCTCGCAGAAGCGTTCGACCACGAGGTCGTCGAGATGGGGAGCGGCGGCTCCGTGCCCATCGTGCCCATGCTGGCCGAGACCTTCCCGGGGATGGCCGTGATCATCGTCGGGGCCGGCGACGAACGCTCGAACTATCACTCGCTCGACGAGAGCGTCGATCTCGCGGACCTCGAGCGCCTGGTGCTCGCGGAGGCGCTGTTGATCCGCAATCTGGGCGGCGCTGCTAGTTTGGGCACATGAGCGACGACGCGACGCCTCAGCCCCAGCAAACCCCCGAGCCGGTCGTGATCGAAGCCGTGCCCGTCGACGAAGAGAGCACCGCGGCCGGCCCCGGCGAGCCTCAGGCGTCCGGGGAGACGATCACCGAGCCCGCGAAGCTGCTCCGTATCGCGAGCATGGTGCGTGAGCTGCTCGACGAGACCCGGCAGGCGTCGATGGACGAATCTGGCCGTGCGCGGCTCGCCGACGTGTACCACCGAGCCGTCGAAGCGCTCACCGAGGTGCTCTCGCCCGACCTCCAGGAAGAGCTGGGAGACCTGGCCCCGCCGCTCGAGGGAGTGCCGAGCGAATCCGAGATCCGCGTAGCGCAGGCACAGCTGGTCGGCTGGCTCGAGGGACTGTTCCACGGTATCCAGGCAGCGATGTTCGCCCAGCAGGCCGGAGCCCGTCAGCAGTTCGAAGAGCTCCGCCGCCGCGGCCTCGTCAGCCAGAACCCCCGGGCGCCAGATGGCCGATCCCCCGAGGGTCAGCCTCCGAGCGGCCAGTACTTGTAGTCGGCGCGGCTTCGCAACGCATCGTCAGTGCCCCTCGACCGGTGAATGCTCGGCGCCGGCGGTGCGACGAGCTCCAGTCACCTCTTCAGCGCCGCCGCTCAGCCGCTGGGCGAGGTACACGGGCACAAGTGATAGCAACATCACGAGGGCGGCGACAGCATTGGCCTCCGGGCGGTTCCTCGGCAGCCGGATCGCGTTGAAGATCCATTTCGGGAGCGTGAGTTCGGAGCCGGACGTGAAGTTGGTCACGATGATCTCGTCGAACGACAGCGCGAACGAAAGCAGCCCTCCCGCCACGAGAGCGGTGCCGATCGCCGGAAGAGTGACATGTCGGAAGGTCTGCCAGCCATCGGCGCCGAGATCCATCGACGCTTCCGTCAACGAGGTTGGCGTTCGCCGGAGCCGAGCCACGACATTGTTGAACACGACGACGATGCAGAAGGTGGAATGCCCGATCATGATCGTCCACAGGCTGAACGGGATCTCGAGCGTGTTGATGCCAGTGCGGAGCGCCATCCCGGTGATGATGCCGGGCAGCGCGATCGGAAGTACCAACAGGAACGACACGGCCTGACGACCGAAGAACGCGAAACGATGCACGGCGAAGGACGCGGCGCTGCCTAGCACCAGCGCGATAGCCGTTGCGATCGAGGCGACCTTGACGGAATTCCACAGCGATGACCGCATCGCTTCATCGCCGATAGCGAGCTCGAACCATTTCGTCGTGAACCCTTGCGGCGGCCAGGCCTGGGCAACGCTGTCGTTGAAGGCATAGATCACCACCACGGCCAGCGGAACATATAGGAACACCAGCGTGACGACCGTGCCGCACAGGACTGCGATGCGGGTGCCCCTCGTCTCCACCGACCATGCCATCTAGAGCGCCTCGAATGCGCCGAGCCTACGCGCGATGAAGAGGTACGCGGCCATGATCACGACGGGCACCAAGGCGAACGCCGCCGCGAACGGCAGGTTGTTCGCCACGCCCACGCTGTCGTAGATGACGTTGCCGATGAACTTCGTGTTGCCGACGAGGATGGGCGCGATGTAGTCCCCGAGAGTGAGCGAAAACGAAAAGATCGAGCCAGCCACGATGCCCGGCAATGCCAGTGGCCAGACCACCTTCCGCAAGGTTGTCCACCCTCTCGCACCGAGATCGCTCGACGCCTCGAGGTAGGACTCCGGCACCCGCTCCAACGCCGCGTACACGGGCAGGACGACGAACGGCAACCAGAGGTAGGTGAATGTGAGCCAGATCGACCACAGAGAGTTGCCGATGCCCGAAGACGGGAGCCCAACGGCTTCGAGGACCGACTCGAGCAGGCCTCTCGGCGACGTGATCGTCTGCCAAGCGAACGCTCTGATCAGATAGCTGGTCCACAGCGGCATGACTACGGCGACGAGCAGAGCAGACCGCAGTCTGGGCGAGGCCACACGTGCCGAGAAGTACCCGACGGGTATGGCGAGCACGATGTCGGCGACCGTCACCGCGGATGCGATCCATACCGTTCGCACCGTGATGGTCCGATAGACCGGCGAGGACCAGAGCGTTTGGAAATTCTGGAGGCTCAAGTCGTGGATCACCTGGGCGGTGAGCGAATCGACGGTCCAGAACGCGTTCACGAGCAAGAGGATCAGGGCACCGAGGTAGAACACTGCAAGCCACCCGAGGGGCGGGATCAGGGTGAGGGCAAGCCGTACCTTCGGATGGCGATGAAGGGTCGCTCCTGGCCTTCGCCCGGGCGACGATCGGGTGGCGTCGACGTCAACCATCGGAGGTGATGAGGACCGGGCCGCCGTTCGGTCGCCGCCCGGCCCTCACCGGAGGCGTTACGCGCCCCTGATCTCCGTCCACTTCTGCGACCAGACCGAGTAGTCCTCACACACGGCGCCGCGATCATCACCACAATCACTCACCGGTGTCTTCCACAGGGCCAGAGAGTCCAGGAACGTCGCGTCGCCGCAGTAGCCATAGCGAACCGTGTTGGCGAGCTCGGCCGAGCCCTTGCCGTAGGCCTTGTCGAGTCGCTTCTCCAGGACAGGGCAAGAGTCGACGTTGCTGCCCGCCGCCCCGTAGTACTCGGCAACCTCGGCCTGCACGTCGGCCGTCATCGACCACTTCATCCACTCCAGCATGCAGTTCGGGTTCGCGGCATCCGACGAGATCATCCAGGTATCGGCCCACCCGGTCATGCCTTCGGTTGGCTCGGCGGGCGCAACGGGAGCATCGATCTCCGCATAGCTCAGGTTGACGGGCCACGCGGTGCCGGCCACCATGCTGCCGTCCACGAAGCCGTCGATCTCCGTCGTGTACGCCGCCCAGTACTTGTCGATCAGGGAGCTTTGCCCCTTCAACAGTTCCACGGCTGCGTTCAGTTGCTCCTCCGTGAGCTCGTACGGGTCAGTGATTCCCAGATCCGGCTGATGGGTCTGCAGGTAGAGCGCTGCGTCGGCGATGTAGATGGGGAAGTCGTACGCGGTGATCTGGCCCGCATAGGGGTTCGGTTGGCCATCGAGCTCGGTTTCGAAGACGACATCCCAACTCGTGGGCGCAGGCTTCACCTCATCGGTGTTGTACATGAGGAAGTTCGGCCCGTACATGTACGGGGTCCCGTACACGACGCCGTCGACCACGTAATGGCTGTTGTTCGTGCCGGTCTCGGGCTGCAGCGGGTCGATCACACTCGCGAAGTCGGGGAAGAGCGCGGGGTCGACCGCTGAGACCGCGCCTGATGCGATCAGCCTGTTCGAGGAGTCCCCGGACGCCGAAACGCCATCGTAGGCCCCAGCTTGCTGGGTCATCAGGTTGAACATCTCGTCGGAACTATCGGCGTACTTCACCGATGTCTGGCAGCCGGTCGCGTCCTCGAAGGGGGTCACCCAGTCATAGGCCTCGTAGCCCTCGGTGGTGCCGTCCTCGGTGTAGCCCACCCATGCGATCAGATTGAGCTCCCCCTCGGTCTCACCGATCGTGCTGATGACGGCAGGGCCTTCGCTGGTCGTTCCCCCCGCGTCCCCGGTGTCACCTTCATCGCTCCCACACGCAGCAGCGACGAGCACCACCGCCGACGCCGCAGCGAACAGCCGGAACCGCTTCTTCATACCCGCCCCTCTTCCTGGTCCGAGGACCCATCCGACACACCGGCGGTAGCCTCCACCGGGCGATTGTTGCTTCGGCGCCACACAAGGCGCACGGGCTTGCCGCGTATCTGCAGGGCCTCCATCGACGACGTCGAGAGATTCTGCTGCATCATGACCAGCGATCCTCCCGCGTCGAGCTCGACGACGTAGCGCGTGACCGCACCCAGGTATACGACTTCCCGTACACGACCGGTTGCCGTGCAATCGTCCGGACCGGCCTGGTCTCCCGGCTCTCGCAGCGCGATCTTCTCCGGGCGGATCGTGAACGGGTGCGGATCACCCACGATCTGGGCCGCGACGGGACCCCCGAGCACGTTCGACACCCCCACGAACCCGGCGACGAACCCGGTCGCCGGCCGCTCATACACCTCGGCGGGCGAGCCGACCTGCTCGATCCTGCCGTCGTTGAAGACGGCGAGCCGGTCGCTCATCGTGAGGGCCTCGTCCTGATCGTGGGTGACGTAGATGAATGTCAGACCCACCTCTTGCTGGATGTCCTTGAGCTCGATCTGCATCTGCTGCCTCAGCTTGAGATCGAGTGCGCCGAGTGGCTCGTCGAGAAGAAGTACCTTCGGTCGCAAGACGAGCGCCCGAGCGAGAGCGACCCGTTGCCGCTGCCCGCCGGACAGCTGGCCAGGCTTCCGATCTCCGAACTCCGCGAGGCGGACCATCTCGAGCGCCGCAGCCGCTCGGCGACGCCGCTCCTGCTTGTCGAGCTTGGCGACCATGAGCCCGTATCCGACGTTCTGCATGACGGACATGTGCGGGAAGAGGGCGTAGTCCTGGAAGACGGTGTTCACGTCGCGGTCGTAGGGCGGCAGATCTCCGACGTCGACCCCATCGAGCAGCACACGGCCCTCGGTCGGCCGCTCGAAGCCGGCGATCATGCGTAGACACGTCGTCTTTCCCGAGCCCGATGGCCCGAGCATCGAGAAGAACTCGCCCTCCCGCACTTCGAGGTCGACACCGTCGACGGCGATCACATCGCCGAAGCGCTTCACGATGCTCTCGAGTCGAACCGCGACGCCTAAGTCGCTTGATTCCACGCCGCGAGCGCCCAAAGCAACGTCGCTCACCCACACCCCCCCAACGTGGACCCCCTCTGACCCGCACATATTGACGGCGGATCAGGGACGCCGCAACATGCCCCGAGAGGACTCACGAGGGGGGGACAGCCCTCATGGTCGCTGCGAGATCTGTTGTGATGTCACCCATCACGCCAGGGCCCCCGTAGACGAGTGCGCTGTAGATCTGCACCGTCGTGGCTCCGGCATCGAGGCACGTCGCAACGTCGCCCCCTGTGAAGATGCCGCCGCACGCGTTGATCGCGACGTCGTCGCCGACCGCCGAGCGAACATCGGCGACGATGCGAGGCGTGTGCGGCCACAGTGCCCTCCCCGACAAACCGCCGACGCCGAGGGCCAGCCGCCGGTCTCCGACCCGCCGGGTGTTCGAGCAGGTGAGACCGTCGGCGCCGGCTTCCTTCGCGGTGCGGCACAGCGCCAGCACGACCTCGCGCTCGGTCTGGGTCACGAACGGTGGAAGTTTCACGAACAACGGCTTGGGCGAGCGTTCCCGGAACGCCGCGACGAGGTCGCGCAGATGCGCCTCGTTGTCACGGTCGCGTCCCCACGAAACGTTCGGGCAGCTCGCGTTGAGCTCCAGACCGTCGACGAATGGTTCGAGCAGCTCGAACGACGAGACTGCGTCTGCGAGGTCTTCGTCCGCGAGGCTGACGAACCTCGGCGACGGCCCCGGCGCCTTGGCCCGAAACGTGGCCGCGACCGCCTCGGCGCCCGGATTCGGGAGTCCCATCGCGTTGACCATCGAGCGGTGCCTGGGCGAACGCGCGATACGCGGAGGGTCGTTGCCCGCCCTGGCCGCGCGAGTGATGGTTCCACCAATGACGTAGCCGAACCCGAGCTCACCGAGGGCGGCAAGATGACGGCACGTCTTGTCGAACCCGGCTGCGAGCCCGACAGGATTCCGCAGTTCGAGACCACAGAGTTCGGTCGCGAGCGCCGGGTCGCGGTGCGCACCTGCGATGCGCGCCCACGGCGCCGGCAACCCGAGGAGCGCGTTCGCCAGGTGGTGCGACGCCTCGGGCGGGAGGGCGAAGAACATTGGACGACCGATCGCATGGAACCACCGCACGCGCCTCGTCGCCATCGTTGCCATCATGCCATGATGCCTGACATGCCTAGCGCCGCCGACCCGGCAACCACGAACGAGAGCCTCGTGGCGCGGCTCGTGGAGGTATCGGAGCTCCACGGTGACTTCGAGCTCTCATCGGGCAAACGCTCGAGCGTCTACTTCGACAAGTTCTTGTTCCTCACCCGGCCCGACATGCTCCGAGAGCTCGCTGTCGAAGTCGCCGGCCTGCTGCCGGCGGGTGTGAATCATCTTGCTGCGCCCGAGGGGGCCGCGACGCTGCTGGTCGCGGCCGTCTCGCTCGAGACAGGGTTGCCCGTGGCCGTCGTGCGCAAGGAAGCCAAGCCGTATGGCACCAGGTCGCAGATCGAAGGGCATGCGCCGCGGGGCGCTCGCGTGTGCTTGATCGAGGATGTGAGCACCACCGGACATCAGGTGCAGCGGGCCGCCGAGGCCCTTGCGGCCGTCGGGGTCGCGATCGAACGGATCGTGCTCGCCATCGACCGCGGAGGTGCTGACCACCTCCGCGGATCAGGCTACGACGTCGCTGCCGTCGCTCACCTCACACCACGTGAAGACGGCTGAGGCAGATCAGAAGATCCACACCAGTACTGCGATCAGTCCGATCACCGCAAGGATCCCGAATATCATGGCCCCTCCCTTCCATGCTCGTCGTCGGGGCTGTGAAGTGCGTGGCTCCCATACCCAATGCAGCGACATACCAAGCGTGGATCTCAGCGACCGCTCGAGGAGGCAGGCGGCTCAGACGCGAACGCAGCGCCAGATGCGCAGATCCCACAGCAGGCGGCTGCCGCGCTGATGGAGCTTGAGCAGACCTTCCTTCATGAGGCGAGCGGTGGCCGTGGCCTTCGCCACGAGATCGGGAAGGGGGAACGTGCGCTCGAGCACGGGCTCGATGTTGTCGCCGAACACACGTCGTGCCGCAGCGAGGATCGCACCCTCGTCCTGAAGCGTTCCCGTCGGAAGGTAGAAGCGTCCGCCCGGTTGGAGGGTGTCGCCGATCGATTCGAGTAGCTTGCGCGGCAGCTCGGCACCGGTCGGCCCTCCGGCGGGCACGTCCTGGAACCATCCGCTGACCGCGGCGAGATCGTCGGGGATACCTGAGACGTCGCCGATCACCACGGTGGCACGCAGGTCGCGCATCGGTTCCAGCAGATCGCCGTGTCGGAACTCACAGATGTCGCTCAGACCGAGGCGCTCTGCGTTGCGCGCAGCCATCTCGACAGCAGGGGCGGAGAGATCACATCCGTATACCTTCTTCGCGCCGAGATTCGCGGCGACGAAGGCCAACACACCGCTCCCGCACCCGACGTCGATCACGATGTCGTCGGGGCTCACCTCGAGGGCGTCGGCCAGGGTCCGGCTCGTGCTCGTCGGGCTGAACACTCCTGGTCGAACCTGCAGGGAGAACGGCCCGGTGCGCCCCTTCCACACGATATCGCTCGCCTCGACCTGGGTCATCTGGCCGCCCAGGCTACACGGGCCCGGGAAGGCCTGCTAGACCACCGGGGGGTCGAAGGTCACGGTTTCTCCCGGCACGAGATCACCGCGTTCCACGGCGGCGGCATCGGCTTCGAGCTTGGTGTGCAAGGCGACGGTCGCGATGCCGTGATGCCCGTCGGGGTATCCCTTCACCCTTCGCGAGGCCCGGCGCAAGAGTGTCTTCGTGCCATGGGCGTTCCCGCGCAGCAGATGCACGTAGCCCGCGCCCATCTGCGATAGGCCCTTGTAGAACTCGGCGTCTGCGGTGCCGCGAGCCTGCTTCCAGGCAGTCTCCCACGCCTCGTGCGCAGGGAAGTATCGCCCGGCCCGCACGTGTTCACGCCCGAGCTCGTGGTTCTGCTCGATCGTCATGGAGTCGTAATCCTCGAGCTCAAGCTCGTTCGTGGCCTCCCAGTCGAGCGGACGTCCGAGACGGTCGCGTGGACGCTCGGGCTTCTGGCGCTTCGGGCTCGGCGCGCCGGTCTTGCCGGTCGCCTCGGGGAGCTCAGGCATGGCTGAGATGCTACCCCGGCGTGGACGACGGCAATGTGCCGGCAACCACTGCGCTACCGTCTGGGGGTGGAGCGGTTCGATGCGATCGTGGTCGGCGGCGGAGCGATGGGCACGGCCGCCGCGCGAGAGCTCGCAGAGCGCGGCCGCGAGACGCTCCTGCTCGAGCGGTTCACGCCCGGACACGCGAACGGAAGCTCCGGCGGACCCACGCGCATCTTCCGCTACGCCTACCACCGCGACGACTATGTGAGGCTCGTGGGGCTCGCTCGCGCGGCCTGGCACGAGCTCGAAGTGGCCGCGGGTGAGCAACTCCTGCAAGTGACCGGCGGCATCGACGTCGGAGCCGAGGCTCTGCACCGCGCCGACCTGCTCGAGGCGGCCGGCATTCCGGTTGAACGCCTCCGCGGCGCAGACGTCGGGGAACGATGGCCGGCGCTACGACTTCCGGCCAACGCCGACGTGATGTTTCAACCCCAAGGTGGGGTGATACACGCGGCCCCTACGGTGCTCGCCCAAGCACGCCTCGCGGCCGAAGCGGGAGCGAGCGTACGAACAGATGTAACCGTCGTCGACATCGACGCGCGCGACCAGCACGTCGAAGTCCGCACCGATCACGGCGAGGCGTTCGAGGCGTCGGTCGCGATCGTCGCGGCCGGGGCGTGGGCTGCCCCATTGCTCTCGATGGTCGGGGTCGAGATCTCGCTTCGGCCCAACCTCGAGCAGTCCACCTACTTCCGGCTCGACGACCATGCCGAGGCCTTACCGACGATCATCGACTGGCTCGCGCACGCGCAGCAACCGCCGTACCTCGTTCCCGATCCGTGGGAGCCAGGCTCGTTCAAGGTCGGCCTGCATCGCGCGGGCCCTCCGACCGATGCCGACACCCGCACGTTCGATCCGGACCCTGAGCGGGTGATCCGAGCCACGGATTACGTGACGGCTCATGTGCCGGCGGGGCGCCCGACCGGGCGCACCGATACGTGCTTGTACACGATCACCCCAGACGAGGACTTCGTGCTCGACCGCATCGGACCCGTCGTGGTGGCCTCGCCTTGCAGCGGTCACGGCTTCAAGTTCGTGCCGCTGTTCGGTCGCGCGCTCGCCGACCTCGCGACCGGTGAGGAGCCGCCGTTCGACCTCACGGCGTTCAGGGCCGACCGGCCCGGGCTCACGAAGAGATAACGAACACGAACTGGGCCACTATGCTCGTCGCCGTGACCGAGCCGACGATGCCTGCCGAGGACCTACGGACCAAGAGCTTGCTCCCCGAGCTACTCGCTACTCGGCGTCGCCTGCGGCGACGCGAGTCACTCGCTCCCCACCGTGGGCCGACAGACGAGACACCTGGCCCGCTCCACGAGGAGCAAGCGACCGGCGCCGGCAAGACGGGAACCCTGAGGGCAGCCATCTTCGGAGTGAACGACGGCCTCGTCTCGAACGCCGCCTTGATCATGGGATTCGCAGGCGCCGACCAGTCGCGCACGGTGATCATGCTCGCAGGGATCTCGGGTCTGCTCGCCGGGGCCTTCTCGATGGCGGCCGGTGAGTACGTGTCGATGCGGGTGCAGCGCGAAGTGCTCGAACGGATGTTGCACCTCGAAGCCCACGAGCTCGCCAACGATCCAGAGGAGGAACTCGCCGAGCTCGTGGAGATCTACGAGCGCAAGGGCGTACCGGCCGAGCTCGCCGCTTCGCTCGCCACCGAGCTCTCGAAGGACCCTGCCACCGCGCTCGACACCCACGCCAGGGAAGAGCTCGGCATCGATCCCGACGAGGGGCTGGGTTCGCCGCGGGGGGCGGCCATCTCGTCGTTCGTCACGTTCGCCCTGGGCGCGTTGGTGCCGCTGGTGCCGTTCCTGTTCATGGCAGGCAGCGCCGGCGTGATCACGAGCGCGCTGCTCACCGGTTCGGCCCTTCTCGGAGTGGGCACGCTCACCGCTCGGCTCACCGGTCGTTCACCGGTCCTGTCCGGTTTGCGCATGCTGGCCATTGGTGCTTCCGCGGCAACGGTCACCTACTCGATCGGCCTGGCGCTCGGGGTGAGCGTCGTCGGCTGACCTCTGCCGGCTCCCTGATCGCCTGCCTGCGGAGCGTCGCTTCGCTCGCCCCTTGCAACCGGGCCGGGAGCGTATTGCCCCAAGGCGGCCCACGTTCCGGAATGAGGCATGGGTTTCGGACGACCGAGGTAGTGGCCCTGGCCGAGCAGGACTCCTGCCTCCCTCAAGGCTGCGAGTTGCTCGTGGTTCTCGACGCCCTCGGCCAGCACAACCGCTCCGACGCTCGGAGCGAAGCCGACGATCGCCTCGACGAGGGAGAGACGGGCTCGGTCCTTCTCGATCCCTCGTGTGAGCGAGAGGTCCAGCTTGATCGTGTCGGGCCTGAGATAGAGCGCGTGACGGAGGCTCGCGAAACCCGAGCAGGTGTCGTCGACCGCCAGGCCGACGCCCCGGTTCCTCAGGGGCGTAAGGGCGGCTTCGAGTCGCTCGTAGTCCTCGACCGGCGCGTTCTCGGTGATCTCCAGCACGATCCTGTCGCCCGGTACGTGCTCGAGCAGCCCGCGCAGCTTCGGTGAACAACACGCCTCTGGAGAGACGTTCACGTGCAATGAGATCGAGGGGTCGAGTTGCTCCAGTCCGCGGAGTGCGTGGCGAACGGCGGTGACCTCCAGCTCGTTGCCAAGCCCCTGCTCGACTGCTTCCCTGAACCAGACATCGGAACTGCGAAGAGGAGAGACCTCGAACCGGCAGAGCGCCTCCGCACCGACCGCCGATCCACCCTCGAGGTCGAAGATGGGTTGATAGACGACCTCGATCCCCTCGCCGCGAACCATCGCTTCGAGGCGCCTGCGACGCTCTCGGTTCCCCAAAGAACGCGCTCCGTCGTGGGGGTCATCGTCGGCGGAGATCGCGATGAGCTCGGTCCTCGGGCTCACTCGTGTGATCTCGCGTGCGGCCCTCACGCCGCCGCCCCCGGGCATGCGCACGTCGAGCGCCGCAACATCGGGATGCTCTCTCTTTGCGATGGCGATAGCTTGTTCGGCGTCGTCTCCCGCTCCGACGACCGAGATGTCCTCGTCCGTGTGCATCAGCGAGATCATCTCGTCGCGGGCCCTCGTGTCGTCATCAGCGATCATCACCCTGATATGCGTCGTCTGCTGCATCCTCCACCTCTGGCCTCCACGTCTGGCTCCACCCACTCTGAGCCTCGTGGGCTCCATGAGGAGTCTCGGGCGTGCAGGGAGGTTCGATGATGGGTCGACAGGACCAATGCTCCAGGACATCTGTCCCCGCACGTGGGTGTCGCGAGAGCACGGATCGGGGTTTCGGTCGAGCGGTACACTCGGCTCCGCCTGGGGGACTGCGAGACCGATGGATACAGAGATCTTGATCGTGGATGATCACGGCCTCGTGCGCGACGGCCTCCGGACGCTTCTCGACTCTCAAGACGGATTACGTGTCGTGGGTGACGCTCGAACGGCCGACGAGGCACTCGCATTGGCGCGGCACCTTCTCCCCGACGTCGTGGTGCTGGACGTGCATCTGCCCGACCGCGACGGCTATGAGATCTGCGGGGAGATCCGCGAGTTCTCGCCGAACACCCGGATCTTGATGTTCTCCGGACTTGCCGACGGATCGGCGCTCGTCGAGGCGGCGAAGGCAGGGGCCGATGGCTTCGTCTCCAAGGAAACCGACAACGCGGAGATCATCGACGCGGTCAGGCGGGTCGCCGAGGGCGCGGCGGTTCTGGGCGAGAGCTCCGCGCAAGCCATGTTCCGCCATCTCCGCCGCCAGAAACCGGTCTCGAAGTTGTCGGCGCTTTCGGATCGTGAACGCGAGGTGCTCGCCTTGCTCGCCGAGGGCCTGACCAATCGCGAGATCGCCGCCCGTCTCTTCATCTCCGAGAAGACGGTGCGCAACCACGTCTCGGGGGTCCTGCGGAAGCTCGACTTCCGTCATCGCACCGAGGCCGCGCTCTTCGCCGCGCCTCTGCGGGGAGAGCTCGGCCCCTAACGCCCGGAGACGACTGGGACAGATGCCCCGGTCCTTCGGGCTCGTTGACCCATCGAGCCCACGCACCGAAGCCCGATGCTGTTGGGACACGAAGGGATGTCACACGGCGAGGAGTTTCGACGCATGGAGCAGGCCAGTGCACACGCCGACGCAGGGTCTCGTCGGATCCGACCCCCGATCCGGGTCATCGTGGCCGATGACGAGGAGCTGATCGTCGATGTGCTCCGGTCCCTCGTGGGATCCGACCCTTCCCTGCGGTTCGTCGGGGCAGCGAACGACGCTGAGCACGCCATCGATCTGGTGCTCGAGGAACAGCCCGACGTCGTCTTGCTCGACGTGCGCATGCCGGGAGGCGGCGGAGTTCGCGCCACGAGGCAGATCACCGAACGGAGCCCACGAACGAAGATCATCGGCTTGTCGGCTCATCAGGATGCCGACACCGTGATCAGGATGATCGCGGCGGGTGCCCACGGATACGTTCCCAAGGGAGACCCCACGGACAAGATCTTGCGCACGATCCACCGCGTGACAAGTGGGCGTCGTCCATCGTCGGTCGGCAAGCCCGATCTGATGCTCGTTCCTTCGGACACACCGCGACGTGACGATCGGGCCGGCAACGTCGCTCGCGCGATACTCGACGGCGCGGTGACCGTCGAGCTGCTCACCATCGTCGACATCGAGACGATGCAGCCTGTCGGGCTCGAGGCCAAGCCGCGACTGGCGACCCTGCCGCATCGCTCGTACGACGCCTGGTGCGCCGACGCACGATCGGTCGGCCTGCTCACTGACCTGGAGATCACTGCGTTCCGCGAAGCGCGACTGGCGCTGCGAGAAGTTCCCGAGGACATGTTCCTCGAGATCGAGGTCAGCCCGTTCACCGCGAGTGAACCCCGGTTCCGGCGGAGCATCCAGGGAACGTCTTCGTCGCGCATCGTCCTGGCATTCTCGCCGGTCGCGGCGAGCGGCGACGTCAGGATCGACGACGTTGATTTCGCCGACACGCTCGCGGCACTCCGAACGAGAGGGATCCGCGTGGCCGCCATCGACACCGGAACGGGCATGTCGGGACTCCACCATCTTCCCTCCCTGATGCCCGACTTCGTGCGACTCGATACCACGCTGACCCGATCGATCGACAGCAGCTTCTCCAGTCACTCCGTCGTGGCCGCTGTCGTGGCGTGCGCGAGACAGGTCGGCGCGGAGGTGATCGCAGGCGGGGTGGATTCCGAAGAGCAACTCGACGCGATCCGCAGCCTCGGCGTGCGTTTCGCACAGGGGCCGCTGTTCGGCGAACCGGTCCCGATCTCAGAGGTGTCCGAGTGCATCACGATGGGCAACGTCCGCGGGTCAAGTTCGCCGGTCACTCAGCCGATACGCAGTGTAGAGGTTGTCCCATCGCACACCCCAACCCCCCGAGGTGGCACTCGATGAAGACCCAGCGGATGCGGCTGCTTGTGATGGCGGCACTGACCGTGCTCCCGATCCTCGCGATCGGCGGCGCGTCGGCGAACGAGTGTCCGCCCCTCGATCCCACGTGCGTCGTGGACGAAACCGTCGAAGGCGGCGGAGGGGTGGTCGACGACACGGTCGGCACCGTGACCGACACGGTCGGAACCGTGACCGACACGGTCGGAAACGGCGGCGAGGACACGCTGAACGACGTCTCGAAGACCATCGACGGGGTGGTCGATCCGGTCCCCGATGACGGAGGTGGCGGATCGGGAGGCGGCACAGGGGGCAACGGCGACGGCCCTGGGAACGTCGACGATCGCGGGGCCGGCAGGACACGGCGTGACGTGGGTTCCACGGGTCGAGGCGTCGTGATCGGATCGTCGGCAGCGGTCGGAACCGGACCTTCGGCGTCGGACACTTCGTCGCTCGTTCCCGTGGCACATCACCTGCGGGAAGGCGGCGGCTTCTCGGAGCGACTCTCCGCCGTGGTTGCCGGGGCCGCCAAGAGCCTGGCGGTCGTGTTCGCGCTGATGGGTGCCGCGATCGCGTTCACCCTCGTGCAGGGCCAGTTGGACAAGGCAGACCCGAGACTCGCGCTCGCTCCGATGCGGTCCGAAGTCGTTCGATTCGAATGACGAACGCGGTTCGCACGCGAGCAGGCTCCTCGCCCGATCCTTCCGAGCTGCTTTCGATCATCGATCGCGCGAGGCATCTGTGGCGGCTCCGGATGGCGCTTGGTGCCGTCGTCATCGCTGCTTCCGCTGTCTGGCAATCGATCTCCACTGTGCCGTCGGCGTGGATCGTACTGTCGACCGTCGCCTATGTCGGCCTCTCCGGCATGTTCATCGCCATCGTGCGGCGCGGTCGGAGGATCGCCCTGCCCGCGCTACAGGGAGGGCTGCTGCTCGACGGCATCTATCTGGCGTCGATGATCGCGGTCACCGGAGGGGGGTCGAGCCCTCTCCGCCTCCTGTTGGGAGTGCACGTCGTGGGGGTCACGCTCACGTGCTCGTATCGGACCGGCCTCAAGCTCGCGCTCTGGAACACCTTGCTCTTCCTCTTGGCGGAGCAGGCAGTGCAGGGCGAACTCCTGCCGGGAGCACCGACCCTCAACCCGGCCGGAGCGGGCGCCGATGCGGCACTGACCATCGTGGGACTGTGGTTGCTGGCGCTCGGCACCGCAGCCTTCTCCGCAGCAAGCGAACGAGAGCTGCGGCGCCAGAAGGCGGACCTCAAGGATCTCTCAGCGATGGTCGCTCGGATCGACGGCGTCGAGACATCTGGAGACATCCGTGGGATCCCCGGCATCCTGCTGGATCAGCTGTGCGAGACGTTCGGCTTCGTTCGTGGCGTCGTGCTGGCTTCCCCCGAAGGGGAGCTCGAACTCATCGCAACGACGGATGAGGGCGAACCCGCACCGATCCCCGAGGGCATGGATCCGGTGATGTCACGTGCGTGGTCGGAGAAGGCCTGCCAGCTTGTCCGCGAACTCGATCCTTCCTCGGATCCTCGTCTGGCGAGCCTGCTCCCGGGGAGCCGGAACGTGGTGGTCGTGCCGTTGTTCCTGGTCGGCGGCCACAGGCTCGGTATCGTCGCCGTCGAGCGGGGAAACGCGGGTCCGCCGATGCATCGGTGGGAATTGGAGATGATCGGGCAGTTCACCGCTCATGCCGCCCTCGCGCTGTACAACGGGTGGCTCACCGAGCAGAGAGAGCAGCAACTCGAGACGATCCGGAACCTCGAGAAGCGCCTTCGCGCTCACAACGCCGAGCTCGAGGTCCTCGTCGAGGAGCGCACGGACGAGCTGCGGCAGGTCATCATCGATCTCCGGGAAGTCGACCAGCAGCGACGCAGGTTGCTCCATCACGTGGTTCGTGCTGCCGAGGACGAGCGACTCCGGATCGCCCACGACGTCCACGACGATCCGGTGCAGAAGTTGGCGGCGGTGAAGATGCGCCTCGAGATGCTGGCGGCAGCGAACCCACAACTGCCGGAGATCACCGAAGCCCACAAGACCGTGGCCTCGACGATCAAGAGCATGCGCCGCATGCTCTTCGATCTCAGTCCTCCCATCCTCGACGAGGAAGGCATCGGCGCCGCGCTCGAGTACTTCCTCGAGAACTCGCCGATCTCCTATCGCTGGTCAGTGGAGGACGAGCTCAGGGAGCAGCCTTCGACGCAGACCCGTCTCATCCTCTACCGCGCGGCCCAGGAAGCGCTCACCAACGCTCGCAAACACGCGGATGCTGCCAACGTGAGGGTGAGGCTGCAGCAGCGAGACGACGGCGTGCTGATGGAGATCGAGGACGACGGCGTCGGGTTCGAACCCCAGAAGGCCGTGGCCGCGCCCGGTCATCTCGGCCTCGCCGCGATACGAGAGCGAGCAGAGATGGCGGGAGGTTCGTGCGTCGTGCGGAGCCTGCCCGGCGCCGGTACCAGCCTGCAGATGTGGCTCCCCAGTGACCCCGAGAGCTCGAGAAGTTCCGATCCGGTCGATGATGCGAACGACATCGCGGATGTCGTCACCCTCTCGCGCCGGATCGCCTAGCCGGGCCTAGGAGCTCGCGGTTCGCACCACTTCGCCGCTGGCGAGGATCACGCCGTCCTCGCACTCGGCCTGCACGAGCCCTCCTCGGAACTGCTGCTCGTAGAGCTGCGCGTAGAGGCCGCCTCGCTCTGACAGTTCGTTGTGGGTGCCCTGCTCGACGAGCCTCCCGCGGTCGATCACGAAGATCACATCGGCCTTCAGGATCGTCGAGAGCCGGTGGGCGATCGCGATCGTGGTCCGGTCTTGCATGAGCGGTTCGAGTGCTGCTTGCACGAGTCGCTCACTGGTCGTGTCGAGCGACGACGTCGCCTCGTCGAGGATCAGGATGCGCGGATCCTTCAAGATCACGCGGGCGATCGCCAGGCGCTGCTTCTCGCCGCCGGACAGCTTGTAGCCGCGCTCGCCCACGACGGTGTCATAGCCGTCGGGCAGTTCCGCGATGCGGTCGTGGATGTAGGCGGCTCGCGCCGCGCTCTCGAGCTCCTCGTGCGAGGCATCGGGCCGGCCGTAGAGCAGGTTGCGCCGGATCGTCGTGTGGAACAGATAGGTCTCCTGCGTGACGACGCCGATGTTCTGGCCGAGTGACTCGAGCGAGATGCCGCGCACATCGTGCCCGTCGATCGTCACCGACCCGTGCTGCACGTCGTACAGGCGCGGCACGAGGTAGGTGATGGTCGTCTTCCCCGCGCCGCTCGGGCCAACGAGCGCCGCGAGCTGGCCGGGCTCGATGCGCATCGAGACGTCGTCGAGGGTCCACTCGCGTGGGGCTGCGTTCGCCCCAACCAGATCGCTCGGAGAAACCGGTGTCGTTCGGTCACCAGCCTGGTCGTAGCGGAAGCGCACGTCGCGCAGCTCCACGGCGCCTCGCACGTCGCCCGGGAGCAACGTGACGGCGTTCGGCGCATCCTCGATGTCGTTGCGCAGATCGAGGTACTCGAAGATGCGGTCGAAGAGGGCGAGCGAGGAATGCACCTCGGTCGAGACCTGCAGCATCGATCCGATCGGGAAGAACAGTCTCGACTGAAGGGTCGTGAACGCGACGATATCGCCCGCGTTGACCGGGTCACCGTTGGCGAGCACCCAGCCGCTGACCAGATACACCAGCGCAGGCGTGATCGAGAAGAACGTGCCGACGATCGCGAAGAACGACCGGCCGATCATGGTCTGGCGGATCTGCAGACCAGTGAGACGGACGTTCTCGTCGCGGAATCGTCCGATCTCGTGCCGCTGGCGGCCGAACGACTTCGAGAGCAGGATGCCGCTGACCGAGAGCGTCTCTTCGGTGATCGCCGTCAGGTCGGCGAGCGTCTTCTGGGTGCTCGACGACACCTCACGCCGGGCCCGGCCCACCTTGACCGTGAGCCAGAGGAACACGGGCAGCAGGGCCAAGGACAAGATGGTGAGCGGCACCGACAGGATGAGCATCGCGATCAGCGTGCTCACGATCGTGACGACGTTGGCGAGCACGTTCGACGCCGTGTCGGTCACGACCGATTGCACGCCACCCACATCGTTCGACAGCCGCGACTGGATCTCTCCGGTCCGGGTGTTGGTGAAGAACCGTAGAGGCATGTGCTGAAGATGCGCGTACAGCGCGTTGCGCAGATCCTGCATCACCTTGAGCCCGACCTGGTTCGCCCAGTACGTCTGTCCGATCCCGATCACGCTCGTCACCACCGGCACGGCGATCATGAGCGCGACGAGGCGGTAGAGCAGTGGAAGGTTGGGGCACGCTTCTCCGGCGCACGAGCCCTGATCGCCGAAGAGGGCGTTGTTGAAGACCTCGGCGATCAGCAGCGGGTTGATAACGCCGAGCCCCGACGTGAGCACGATCGCGATCGCGACCAACCCGACCGTGCGCTTGTACGGTCGGAACGTGTCGACGACACGTCTCACGGTGGCTCGGTCGACCGGACGCTGCTCCTCGTCGACCGGACGCACGGCGAAGAAGCCTCCATGTCGACCCATCTACCGAGGATACGACCGAGGCGCGGCGACTATTCCCGGGCGAGCTCGACGGCTCGCTCGATCACCGCGTCGATCATCGGCATCGTGAGCCTGCCGGTGAACGTGTTCTGCTGACTCGGGTGGAAGCACCCGAGCAGCACATAGGGACCGACGTCGGCCTGGGCAGCGTGCTTGAACCGCGGTTTGGGCCGCGTCCCATAGCCGAGCGAGGAGAGCGCTCGCAGCCCGCCGTCCCACGCGTATGCGCCGAGAGACACGAGCACACGCAGCCGATCGAGCGCCTCGATCTCTCGCCCGAGGAACGGCAGGCAACGGTCACGTTCTTCGGGCGTCGGCTTGTTGGCCGGCGGCGCGCAGCGGTTCACCGCCGTCACATAGGCGCCCTTGAGCTCGAGCCCGTCGCCTCTGGCCTCACTCGTCGGCCGGTTCGCGAGCCCCAGTCGGTGCAACGAGCCGTACAGGAAGTCTCCCGAACGGTCACCCGTGAAGATGCGGCCGGTGCGGTTGCCGCCGTGGGCCGCCGGCGCGAGGCCGAGCACGAGCACGCTCGCGTTGGGGTCTCCGAACCCGGGAACGGGCCGCCCCCAGTAGGGCTGATCCGCGAAGCGCGCGGTCTTCTCCAGGGCCACGCGCTCTCGCCACTCGACCAACCGGGGGCATGCGCGGCAACTGGTCACGTCATGCCCGATCGCCGCCAAGGCCGTAGCGCTCACGCCGGAACCCGGCCGCGCGCCTGAAGCCAATCGTCGTAGCCACCGGGCGAGGAGAACGCCCGTCCGTCTCGGACCTCGACGATACGGTCGGGTATCCGGTCGAGGAGGTAGCGATCGTGACTGATCACGATCACCGTACCGTCGTAGGACTCGAGCGCGGCTTCCAACACTTCCATGGAGTCGATGTCGAGGTGGTTGGTGGGTTCGTCGAGCAGCAGGCAGTTCGCGCCCGAGAGCATGAGCAGACAGAGCTGCAAGCGCGTTCGCTCGCCGCCCGAGAGCGTTCCGACGGGCTGACGCATCTGGTCGTAGCGGAACAGGAACCGCCCCAGCAAGGCGACCGCGTCTTCCTCGTACATGGGCTTCATGTCACGCACGAACTGGATCGGCGTGCGATCGGGTGGCTCGGTCTCATGCCCTTGTGCGAGGTAGCCGATCTGCACCGACGGCCCGGCCCACCGGTTGCCCTCGTCGGGCTCCCGCAGGCCCGCGAGCACGGTGCCCAGCACGGACTTTCCGGCGCCGTTGGCGCCGATCATCCCGATGCGCTCGCCACGGAAGATCTGCACATCGCACCCGCGCAGCACCGGAGCGCCGCCGAACGCCACGGTCACGTCACTGAGCGTCACGACCTTGGAGCCGCCGCGCTCTGCACTGCGCATCTCGAGCGCGATCTTGCGACGCTCGAAGACCGGCCGCTCGACCTTTTCCATGCGATCGATCTGACGCTGCTTGTTGTGCGCCTGGGTGATGTGGCGCTTGTTCACGACGATGCGTGCCCAGAACTCGAATCGCTTGATCGCCTCTTCGAGCCGGGCGATCTCCTTCTGCTGGGTGACGTAGATCTGCTGCTGGCGCTTGAGGGCGATCTCCTTGGCGACGGCGAAGGCCGAGTAGTTGCCGGGCCACATCGTGACCCGCCCGTCGTCGAGCTCGGCGATGCGGGTGACGGTCTCGTCGAGCATGTAGCGATCGTGGGAGACCGTCACGACCGCGCCCGGGAGCTCCGCGACGATCGACTCCAGCCGGGCGCGCCGCTCGGCGTCGAGGTGCGTCTCCGGCTCGTCGAGCAGCAACAGGTCGGGCTGTCGGATCAGGCAGGCTGCCAAGGCAAGGAGCTTTCGCTGCCCGCCCGAGAGCGATGTCGTCGGTAGCGCGAGGTCGGCGTCATCGAAGCCGAGAGAGACGAGCATCGCCCGTGCCTCACCGGCGAGGCCGGCGCCACCCGCCTCCACCCAGCGGTCGAGCAGCGAATGCTGGCGCATGAGCACGCGGTCCATGCGAGCGAGATCCGACACGACCTCGGGTCGGCCGAGCTCGGCTTCGACCCCTCGCATCTCGGCATCGAGTGCAGCCACGTCGGGTCGCGCGGCAAGGACCGTCTGCTCTGCGGTGCGCTCGTCGCCGTCGACATGCTGTTCGAGGTAGGCGATCACGAGGTCCTTGCGGCGAACGACCTCGCCTGCGGTCGGCGGATCGCTCCCCTGCAGGATGCGGAGCAAGGTCGACTTGCCCGCGCCGTTGGGTCCGACGATCCCGATGCGGGCGTCATCGGCAACCTCGAAGTCGACCCCTCGCAGCACAGGCCACGAGCCATAGGACTTCTCGACGTTCACGAGACTCACGACGGTCACGCCCCACACGATACGGACAGGGCGTGTGCCTGCGCCTTGGGCCCGCCATCAGGCGCGCCGAGTCAGCCTGCGCTGTCCATCAGGTCGCGAAGCGAGGCGGTGCCCATCTCCGCGTCGAGCCAACCCTGCATGGCGTCTCGTCGCGACGGCCATTCGCTGTCGAGCATCGAGAACCATGCGGTGTCACGATTGCGGCCTTTCACGATCATGTGCGACCGGAATATCCCCTCGAACGTGAACCCGAGCCGTTCCGCGGCAGCCCGGGAGCGGGCGTTGAGAGCGTCGCACTTCCATTCGGCCCGACGGTAGCCCCATCGCTCGAACGCCTCGCGCAGCAGAAGGAATGCCGCCTCGGTATTCGCTCGCCCTCGCTGTGCAGGCCGCACGTACCAGATGTGACCGAGCTCGAGGCGGCGCATCGCGGTGTCGATGTTCATGAGGCTCACGACCCCCACGGGCTCGCCCCGTTCGACCACGGTGAAGAACATCGGGTCCGACGAGGCCGCGTTCCCGGTGAGCCACGCGCTCATCTCCTCGAGACCGTCGAACGGTCCGTAGGGCATGTACGTCCAGATCGCCTCGTCCTCGGGCGCCGCATGCGATCGCTCGTACAGCGCCGATGCGTGCATGTGGGGATCGAGTGGCTCGAGTCGAACCCACCGGCCTTCGATGACCCGGGCCGGGGGGAACGTCGCCGCCTCCCCGTCGACCGGTTCACCAACGCGATGGTCGGAGTCACCCATGCCAGCCTGCTCGCGCTCCGTCATGCGCGCGACACCCGAAGGGAATGGAAATGCTCTGCCGCTCCTCGGAAGGGCTCGAGCGGATCGAGCAGCTCCTCGACCGCCCAGATAAGACCCTCGAACCCCCCGATGTCCGGGGCGTCTTCCCGCATGCAGCGCGCCCGTGCGAGCGCCTCGGCGATGCCCGCATCACACGCGGTCCAGACCGCCTCCGTCTCGCCGCGTCTCCAGCCGGGCATCACCTCGCGCGCTGCGTCGAGCCGCCTCTCGAACTCCGCGAGGGCGTCGGGCAGCGGACGGCCGGGGAGACGTGTCGTGGGCATGACCTCTGTGAGCGCTTCCTTGGCCGGCTCGATCTGAGCCAACACCTGCACGAAGGACTCGTGCGGGCCCACGAGTTCGTCGGGCAGCCGCTTGCGTCGGAAGACGCTCACCGCTGTCCCTTCGATTGACCGAATGGCGATTGACTGAACGGCCGTTCAGATACTACCCTTCTGCCCAGCCCGAAGGGATCACTCAGGGAAGGACAGGCGTCTTCACGTCGAGGGGTGGCCATGATTGAACCGACGTTCAAGCGGGATCCGAGTGAAACCCGGTGGATCGAGAGCGCTCGGTGCATCGGTGAGGACCCCGAGCTGTTCTTCCCGGTCGGAACCTCGGGACCCGCGCTCGAACAGACGGCCACGGCGATCGAGATCTGCAGACGCTGCTCCGTGCTGGCGGAATGCCTCGAGTGGGCGCTCGATACGTGCCAGGACGCCGGCGTGTGGGGCGGCCTCGGGGAGGAGGATCGTCGCGAGATCCGACGGGCCCGTCGGCGTGCGGCTGCGGCGGCAACCAGGCGATGCGATGACGAGCTGGTCGGGGTGGGCTGAGACATCACGCCCGGCTCGAAGGGCAGAGGCTCTCGACCGAACACTCCGTGCATCGCGGTCTCTTCGCCTGACAGATCGCGCGACCGTGATCGATCAGCACGTAGCTGAAACTGAACCACTTCCTCTGTGGCACGATCGCCATGAGGTCGCGCTCGATCTTGTCGGCGTCGGACTGATCACTGAAGCCGAGGCGGTTCGACAGCCGCCGCACGTGCGTGTCGACCGCGATGCCCTCGACCTTGCCGAACGAGTTGCCGAGCACGATGTTCGCGGTCTTGCGGGCGACGCCTCGAAGCGTGATCAGCTCTTCCATCGTGTCGGGCACCTGTCCGCCGTACACCGTGACGATGCGCTCGCACGCGGCTCGAAGCGAAGCCGCCTTCTGGTTGAAGAAGCCGGTCGGACGGATGTCCGATTTCAGTTCGTCGTCGGGAACCCCGAGGTAGTCGGCGGCGCTCCGATACTTCCGGAAGAGCGTCGCCGTGACCTCGTTCACCTTCTCGTCGGTGCACTGCGCCGACAAGATCGTGGCGACCAAGCACTCGAGCGGGTTGGAGAAGATCAATGCAACGCGCGCGTCGGGGTAGGTCTTCTCCAGGCGCCGGATGATCACGGGAGCGCGCTGAGCGATCGGCGACGTGCGATCGAGCTTCAGCTTCGTGCGAGCCGCCCCCATGGACTCAGCCTACGGGAGCCGCGCCTACGACAGCGTCGCCGGTCGCAGCTCGGCGTCCAGCTTCTCACCGAGCGCCGATGCGATCTCGATCAGCGCCTCGACGTCGCCTGCCTCGGTGCGGTAGTTCACGATGCACGAGCGCAGGCAGAAGCGCCCTTCGAGCACCGCGTTGGAGCAGTACGCCTGTCCAGCGAGCTGGAGCTCGGTCATCAGGCGTTGGTTCAGCCGGTCGAGATATTCCTCGCACCCGGTCGAGCGGGCTCGGGCGAGCCCGCCCGGCACGTACCTGAAGCACGTGATCGACAACCCGACCGGGGTCATCAGCTCGAAGTCCTCCCGCTCATCGACGAGCGCCCCCAGGTACCGCGCGAGAGCGGCGTCGTGTGAGATACGACGCGCATACGAGTCGCGGCCGTGGGCGAGCAGCGAGATCCACACCTTGAGCGCCCAGAACCCTCGGCTGAAGTTCGGCGAGTGCCTCCCGAGGTCGATGCCCCAGTCCGTGTGGTCCTCGTCCTTCACGATGTAGGCGACGTACTCCAGGTCGAAGGCCCGACGCATGAGCTCCATGTCGCGCACCAGGACGCACCCGCCGGAGTGCGGTGTGTAGAGCCATTTGTGAGGATCGAACGCGATGGAATCGGCCCGCTCGATGCCGGCGAACAACGGCCGAAGGTCATCTGCGAGCATCGCCGGGCCGCCGTAGGCGGCGTCGACGTGCATCCACAGGTCCTCGTCGCGGCAGACCTCGGCGACCGCCGCCATGTCGTCGATCGCGCCGGTCGAGACCGTGCCGGCGTTGGCAACGACCGCGATGGGTCTCACGCCGGCGTGGCGGTCGCTCGCGAGCATCGTCCGCAGATCATCGATCCGCATGCGGTAAGCGTCATCCACCGGCACATGCCGCACGTTGGCTGCCCCGACGCCGAGCATGTCCGCAGCTCGATCGGAGACGACATGCGTCTCGCTCGAGAAGTAGAAGCCGAGCGGCGGACCCGCCGATACACCTTCGGCCCTGATGTCCCATCCTGCGCGCGCATCGCGGGCGACTTTCAACGCGATCAGATTCGCGAGGGCCCCGCCTGAGGTCAGGGCGCCGCCCGACCCGTCGGGCATGCCGAACATGCCTTGGGCGAACCATCGCGTGAGCGCCATCTCGATCTCGACTGCGGAAGGCGCGAGCCTCCAGCCGCCCGCGTTCATGTTGATGCCGGCGGCCAGCAGCTCCGCGGCTGCCCCGGGCACCGTGCCCGCCCCGGAGACATAGGCATAGAACCGCGGATGCCCGAGGAAGGCGGAGTGCTCGAAGGTCATGCGGCGGAGGTACTCGAGCAGGTCGGCTTCGGAGGTCGGCTCGTCGGGCACGTCCACGACGACGCCCGCACGCACGCTCTCGAGAGCTTGGTCGGCGATCACCGGCAGATCGGGCAGCCGCGTGAGCAGCTCCTCGTAGATGTCGGCGACGCCGTCGACGAACGCTCTCGCGCGCGCCGGTTCCCAGTCGAGATCGCGGACGGGCTCGGGCCGCTCGGCCATCACGCCTGCCTCTCCGCCGCGAGCCGGAAATACTCCACGGCCATCCACTCGCGCATGTGATCGCCGAAGACCTCGACGAGCCCCTCTACCTGGCTCTCGTGCGCTTGGATCGCACGGAACTTCAGATCAAGCACATCGCCGGGCAACGTGTAGTCGATGGCGAGCGAATCGCGATCGACGACCGTCGGCGTTCCCGGCAAGAAGATATCGAACGGCTCGAGCCGCGACAGCCACGTCTCCGCCCACTCGGTGGTCGCGGTGGCGTGATACAGCCGGGCACCAGGCTTCGCGGCGGCTTCGAACGCCTCGCCGGCCCAGGCCGAGACGCTCTTGTGCCCTTCGTGGCCGGTCATGCCGTCGGGACCGAACGTCAGCACCGTGTCGGGCTGCACCTCGCGCATCACCTCGAGCACCTGCGCCGCGCCTGAGTCCGCGAGCGGCGTCTGCATGTCGACGTCGACGAGCCCTTCGAGGAATCGGTGCTCGCCCACGCCGAGGATCTCGAGGCTGCGGCGCATCTCGTCGGTGCGGATCTCGGCCATACGCTCCGACGGCCAGCGTTCCTCGTCCATCGAGCCGCCCTCGCCTCGGGTCGCGGTGACGTCGACGACGCGGTTGCCCGCGGCGGCGGCGAGCGCCATCAGCCCCGACGAGAGATAGATGTCATCGTCGGGGTGAGCCCACACGCCGAGGATGGTGCCCAGATCTCGCATCGCCTGCGGTCAGGACACGCTCGGAGGCTCGTCGAGCAGCGACCTGATGCGGCGCTCGAGCGCGGGTGGCACGTCGTCGCCCGTGCACTTCGAGCGGATCACGACCTTCACGTGACGGCGGAACTCCGCACGCTGCATGCACGGGTTGCAATCTGACAGGTGCACCTGGATCTGCTCGCGCACGGTCACGTCGAGCTCCCCGTCGAGGAAGGACTCGATCTCTCTGAGCGTCTCTTCGCAGTTCGGCCCGCAATCAGGCGTCGTCATCGTCGACCAGTCCTCGCTCTTTCGCCGTGTCCCACAACGCCTTCTGCAGCGCTTTCCTTCCCCGATGAAGCCGCGACATCACGGTGCCGATCGGCGTCTCCATGATGTCGGCGATCTCTTGATAGCTGAAGCCCTCGACGTCGGCGAGCAGCACGGGAATGCGGAAGTTCTCCGGAAGCGACTCCAGCGCCTGCTTGACGGCTTGGTCGGGGATGCGGTCGAGCACCTCGGTCTCGGCCGACAGTTCCACGCTGCGTCCGCCGAGCCGGTCGTACAGGTACCACTCGTCGATGTCGTCGGGTCCTTCGACCATCTGTGGCTCGCGCTGCTTCTTGCGGTAGGTGTTGATATAGCTGTTCGTGAGGATTCGGTAGAGCCACGCCTTGAGGTTGGTGCCCTCTTTGAAGGTCGAGAACCCTCGGTACGCACGAAGATAGGTGTCCTGCACCACGTCCTCGGCGTCGGCGGGGTTGCGCGTCATCCGCAGCGCCGCCGCATAGAGGTTGGGCAGCAAGGGAAGCACGTCGCGCTCGAAGCGCTCGCGCAGCGCTGGGTCCTCGGCGGCGGCGGTCTGTGCCATGGCCGCCCAGTATCGCAGCATCCAGGCGTCGCCCGACCCTGCCGATGGAGTGTGGAGGAACGATGACGCTCGCGAGACGATCGGCTCGACTGGCCGGCATATCTCGATGACATGGGAGGATAGGAAGCACGATGCCCGACAACGAAGATCGTTCACCCTTCTCCCGACGGCCCAGCAGCGACGGAGGCGGCGGCGCACCGAAACCCAGGTTCGCGCCGTGGCTGATCGTGCCGATCCTGTTGGTGGCCCTGCTGGTCTTCAACAACCTGCTCTCGGGCGCGGCGACCGAACCGATCGCTTACAGCGAGTTCGTGACCGCCGTCGAGGAAGGCCGTATCGACCCCGAGACAACCGTGAAGATCTCCGATTCCGGCATCAGCGGCGCCCTCACGACCGACGAGGGACCCAAGGACTTCACCACCAAGCTCTCGCCGAACGTCACGATCGACAAGCCGTTCACCGACTTCCTCGACGACAACGGCATCGCGTACGAGTTCGAGCAGCCGAGCGTGCTGCTGTCGCTGCTCGTGAACATCCTGCCGTTCGCACTGATCATGATCGGGATCTACTGGTTCGTGTTCCGGCGCATGGGCGCGGGGGCGACGGGCGCTCTGAACATGGGCAAGAACAAGGTCAAGATCTACGACCGCAAGGAGATGAAGACCACGTTCGCCGACGTGGCCGGCGTCGACGAGGCCAAGGACGAGCTCCGCGAGATCGTCGAGTTCCTGTCGAACCCGAAGAAGTACCAGCGCCTGGGTGGGCGGATCCCCAAGGGTGTGCTGCTGCTCGGACCTCCCGGGTGCGGCAAGACCCTGCTCGCCCGCGCGGTGGCCGGTGAGGCCAACGTGCCGTTCTTCTTCATGAGCGGCTCGGAGTTCGTCGAGATGTTCGTGGGTCTCGGGGCGGCGCGCGTGCGCGAGCTGTTCCAGCAGGCGAAGGAGAAGGCGCCCGCGCTCGTCTTCCTCGACGAGATCGACACGATCGGCAAGGGCCGTGGCGGCGTCGGCGGCGCCGGGCTCGGGGCGCACGACGAGCGCGAGCAGACGCTGAACCAGCTCCTCGTCGAGATGGACGGCTTCGACGCCTCGAAGGGCGTCATCATCATGGCCGCCACGAACCGCCCAGACGTGCTCGACCCGGCGCTCGTGCGCCCGGGCCGGTTCGACCGCCAGGTGGTCGTGGACCGCCCCGACCTGAAGGGTCGCGAGGAGATCCTTCGCGTGCATGCCCGCGGCGTGGCGCTCTCCCCCACGGTCGAGCTCCGCACGATCGCCGCGCGTACCCCCGGGTTCACCGGGGCCGACCTCGAGAACGTCGTGAACGAGGCCGCGCTGCTCGCCGCGCGACGTGAGAAGAACTCGGTCACCATGGACGAGCTCGAGGAGGCGATCGACCGCGCGTCGATGGGCCTCGAGCGAAAGTCGCGCGTGATGAACGACAAGGAGAAGCGCAGGGTCGCCTCGCACGAGATGGGTCACGCGCTCGTGGCCCACTACTCCGAGAACCTCGACCCGGTGCACCGCATCACGATCATCCCCCGCGGCACGGCCGCACTCGGCTTGACGATGACCCGTCCGCTCGAGGACCGCTTCCTCGCGACGGAGCCGGAGCTGAAGGAAACGCTCGCCTACGCGATGGGCGGGCGGGTCGCCGAGGAGATCGTGTACGGCGAGATCTCGACGGGCGCCCAGAACGATCTCGAGAAGGCCACACAGATCGCACGAGCGATGGTTGCGGAGTACGGCATGAGCGACAAGGTCGGGCCGATGTCGCTCGGCCACGACGACCCCAACGCACTCTTCGGCGGCGGGCCCAAGATCTCCGCCGGAACGTCGGAGAAGATCGACGAAGAGGTCACCCGTCTGCTGGCAGAGGCGCACGACGAAGCAGAGCGCATCCTGATCGAGCACCGCGACATGCTCGACCGGCTCTCCGCACTGCTGCTCGTCACCGAGACGATCGACGGCGAGGACCTCGAGGCGTACACCGGCGGCACGAAGCCGATCCCGAACGCCGAGGAGCTTCGTCAGCAGGAAGAGGTCAAGCAACGCGAGTCGGCGGCTGCAGCCGCGGTGGTGGCGAAGGAACGCGAGCCCTCACGCGGGCCGCGGATCGCCATGCCACCGGCGCCCCCGATGCCCACGGTCGACTGACCTCGGTTCAGCCGGGCTCCTCAGGTGGGCGGGGCTCGAGCACCAGATCCCAGCGGTCTCGCCATCGATCGAGGAACCGGTAGAAGTTTCGCTTCGACCACTTCGCGCGTTCCGCGGGCGGAGTCTCGAACCACATCCGGTGCTCGTGTTTCACGACGGGAAGCGGCACGACCTCGGTCCTGAGTCCTCGGTCCTTGATCCTGAACGACAGCTCGATGTCGGCCGTGCGGTACCAGCGGAACCTCTCGTCGAACCCTTCGACCGACGCGAGCACGTCGCGGCGCATCGCCATGCAGTAGCCCTCGATCGCATCGCAGGGTCCGGGTCCCGTGGCCTCGTCGAACTGGCGAAGGTCGTGGGTCAGGATCCCGTAAGGACCAACGATGCCGACGTCTGGGTCTGCGAGCGCCTGCTCGAGCGGGCCGAACACGTCGCCAGTGGCGTCGATCGAGGGATCCATGACGAGGACGACGCGACCGGTCGCACGGCGGAGACCCGCGTTCGCGGCCGCGCCCCATCCGGTGCCTTCGACGAGAGAGACGACCTCGACGTCGGCACCGAACGCCTCGCTCGCGGCTCCGGTCACGTCGGCCACGACGTAGCGGACACGACGATCCTTCTCGTACGATCGGAATGACGTGATGGCCCGCGCGACGTCGTCGGGCCATCCCTCACACACCCAGTGCACGCTCACGTCGTCGGTAGCGGATTCAGCCAGTCGTGACACGACCTCGTGGGGTCCCAGGGGGTGGGTCTCGCGAGCGGTGACGGGCGCCACCGGCTCGAGCCGCCAGTCGCCGGCGGGCTCGTCGACGACCGCCCAGCCGCCCGCGGCAATCTCGTCACGCAGGGCGTCGGCGGTCGCGAAGTCGCGCCCGGCCCGGGCTCTGGCGCGAGCCTGGGCCAGCGCGATCGCCTGGGGCTCGGGCGTCGGCGCCTCGGTCATCGACGCCGACCTGACCGCTCGCTCAGGCGGTCGCGGCCTTGGTCGCGTTGCGCAGCCGAGCAGCCATCTGCTGCAGGGTCTTCACGGCGATCGTGGAGTGTTCCTGCATCAGGCCACGGAATACCCACTCGGTGAGCCCGAGCATCGAGATGTCGGACGTCGCCGTGACCGTTGCGGTGCGCGGGCCGCCGTCGAGCAGCGCTATCTCACCGAAGAAATCGCCGGGCCCGAGGGAAGCCTTCTTCTTGCCGCCGATCGAGACCTCCGCGGTGCCTTCGACGATCACGAACAGGCCGACCCCCGGCTCTCCCTCACGCGCGATCACGACACCGGAGGCATGGTCGATGTCCTTCACGACGCGAGCGATCGTCTGAAGTTCCTTGCGGGAACATCCGGAGAACAGAGGCACCTGCGAAAGCTGCCCCACCACGTCACGCTTGGCCACGCCGGTTCCCCCTTCTGTTCGCATGCGACCGCGTCATCCTATTGCGTTCTCCTCGGCGTGTGTGCTCGAGTCAGTGTCCCCCGGGAAGCCAGGAACGAGACTCCGCAAGCCCGGATCACGTCATCACGCTGCGGAACCGTCATTTCCAACCCGGTACGCGGCCCGCTTGCTCGATCCACTCGTGCATCTCCCGTCCCTGCGCCTCCTCCAGGGTCGTCAGCTTGACGTAGCGGGTCCGTTCGGTGGTTCCAAGCGGCGGCGGCGGGTCGAATTCCGCGCCGCCGAAGAAGACAACGTTCACGGAGACGTCATAGGCGACCATCTCGATGATCCACCCGAGCTCTGGCAACCCGTAGTACGCCTTCTTCCACTTGACGGCGTATTGAAGTCCGGGGATCGTCTCGCGGATCGATTCGTCTAGCCGCTTGACGATGGGATGCAAGTCCGGCATCACGCGCCGGATCCAATCCTCGATGTCGGCGTGGGTATCCGTTGGTACAGGCGGCTTTCGCGCGGTACTTGGCTTGCGGGGTTTCTGCATCGCACTTCTCCCCTTCCTCTGTAGCCCGACTTCCAGCGACCCGCTGCGGTCGAGCTCGCATCCGAATCCGTCATCCGGAACAGACAGGAGCCCTTGCTCGGCTCCTTCCGGTCGTCCGGTACTCGACCCTACCGGCCTCGGCGGATCGCCGCGGCCGCGAACCGTCGGTGAGAATCGGAGACAGGTGACTCCCGCCAGCCTCGCGGCCAAAGAGCACCCCTCAAGGCGTGGGTAGGCGACTGGGGCTCGACGGCACTTCATCCGGCCGATCGAGTCGATCGGGCGGTTCATGCTCGCCGGATGCATCCCGTCGCGTTGCGACCCTTCTACGAGGGACGGGCCAAGCACGAGGCTCTCCTCAAGATGCGCTGCGCGGCCTCACCCCCGAACAGCTTGCCCTCCGGGCCGCCGGCGGCTGGGGGAATGAGCCCTTACGACAAAGGTCCCGCGTCGCGGGACCCTTTGCGTTGCTTCGTCGCGGGGACAGGATTTGAACCTGTGACCTCTGGGTTATGAGCCCAGCGAGCTACCGGACTGCTCCACCCCGCACGACGATGCTAGCAAACGGCCGACGAACGCACGAGGCGCGGGCCGAGTCGGCCAAAAAGGCGGGATGCAGGGAGGCGATGGACGCGCTGGAACAGTTGGCGGTCGAGCTGGCCCGAGGTCAGGCGTCGGGAGGCTTCAATGAGGAAAGCACGCAGAACTCGTTGCCCTCGGGATCGGCGAGCACGACCCAGCTTTCCGATCCGTCCTGACCCACGTCGGTGCGAGTGGCCCCGAGTTCGAGCAATCGCTCGACATGGGCTTGTTGGTCGTCGGGTCGCAGGTCCAGGTGCAGGCGGTTCTTGATCGACTTGGTCTCGGGCACACGGCCGAACAACAGGTCAGGCGCCACGTCGTTGGCGGGGCTACCCTCAGGCGGCTCGAGCACCGACTCGTGCGCGTCCTCCTCGGTGATGCGCCAGCCCAGAGCCTGCGACCAGAACCTGGCGAGCGCAACCGGGTCGTGCGCATCGATCACCACGGACTGGATCCGGATCCCCAGCGGTGCGGTCACGTCCATGCCGCAGTCTACCCAGCGCAAGCGCATCGCCCTCGCGGCGGGAGCCAGGATCTCCTGCGCCGTTGCGAGGCGCAGAGGGCACGTCGTGCGCACCCTCGACCTCGGAGATGACTCCACGATGAGTGGGGGATCCCGCCTTGTCTGCCGACGTAGAGCACATCGCCTTCGTAGACGATGAGCAGATCGTAGCTGCGGATCCGACGGGGGCGGATCCATGACGCTCCCGCCGGTCGAATTTCCCGACTCTCGCAGCGTCCGTTGAACATCGGGCGGTCCAGCGGTCGCCCGACGTGTTGCGACTCCTTTCGATCGTGAGCGAGCTGGAACTTCAGCGGAGGCGGCCGCAGATGGCCCGAGGATCTCCGTCTTCGTCGGCCATGACGTCGATCTCTTCGTAGCCGGAGTCAAGGAGCACGCTTCCCACGACGTCGGCCTGGTCACCGCCCAGTTCCAGCAACAACCAACCCGAAGGATGCAGCCATCGCGTGCTTCGTCTCACCACCTCGACGAGGATGTCCGTCCCGTCGACGCCACCGTCGAGTGCGAGCCGAGGCTCGAACGCTTGCACGTCGCGCGGCAACAAGCGGAGAGAGTCCGTCGGCACGTATGGCACGGCAGCCGTCAGCACGTCGACCCGATGCTCCAACCCGCGCGGTAAGGGATCGTCGAGGTAGCCCTCGAACACATCGACGCCGTTGGCTCGAGCGCATCGCGCGGCGTTCTCGTCGAGCTCGGTCGCGAGGACCCGCGCCGTCGGCACGACCGCGGCCATCACGGCAGCGATCGCACCGGCACCCGTGCAGAGATCGACAGCCACTCCCCGGGGAGGAAGGAGGGTCGCCGCTCGTCGCGCCAGCGGCTCGGTCTGCGCTCGCGGCACGTAGACGCCCGGTGCGACGAGCAGTCGGTGGCCGCAGAACGTGACCGCGCCCGTGAGCCACGCGATCGGTTCGCCGTTGGTGCGACGAGCCATCATGCCTTCGAGCACGTCCTGGTCGCCGGCCGAGGCCCGGATGAGCTCATCGGCCTCCGCGGCTGCCGCGATACAGCCGGCCTCACGCAGCCTCCGCGTGACTGACAGACGATCGATCTGCGTCACTCGAACCCTTCCGAGTAGGCTTGCCGGATGATGAACTTCAAGCTCGAACTCGTGAACGTACCGGTCTCCGACGTTGACAGCGCGAAGGCGTTCTACGCAGACCAGGTGGGCTTCCATGTCGACAACGACGCCGTCGTCAGCGACGAGATCCGTTTCGTGCAGCTGACGCCTCCGGGATCGGCCTGCTCGATCGCCATCGGCACCGGGCTCTCCGACGCCGAGCCTGGGTCGGTCGCCGGCATCCAACTGGTCGTCGACGACATCGAGAGCGCTCGGACCGAGCTCCTTGGACGCGGCGTCGAGGTGAGCGACGTGCAGGTGTTCCCCTGGGGCTCGTTCGTCTTCTTCAGCGACCCCGACGGCAACGCCTGGAGCGTGCAGCAGCTGCCTGCGCATCAAACCGAGTAGCGGTACCGATCCGGCGGGTCGTAGCATCGCCGTCATGAGGACGATCCGATCTCTGGTGGGCGGCGTTCCCGCGGACGGCGCCCCCGGCGGCACCCTGACGATCTCGAACCCTGCGCGGCTCGACGACTCTATCGCCGAGGTCGCGCTGGGCGATGCGGCCACATTGATCGACGCCTGTCGCACGGCGCGCGAGGCACAGCGCGCGTGGGCCGCGACCCCCGCGCCGACCCGCGGCCGCCTGGTGCAGCAGTTCGGCCGTCTCGTCGAGGACAACGCAGAGTCACTCTCGCGCCTGATCACGCGTGAGATCGGCAAGCCGATCCGCGAGTCGCGAGGCGAGGTGCAAGAGGTCGTCGACACCTGCAACTTCTTCCTGTCGGAAGGTCGTCGGCTCTACGGGCAGACCGTGCCGAGCGAGATGGCCGACAAGCAGCTCTTCACGTTCCGCACGCCCGTGGGGGTTGCCGCGATCGTGACGGCGGGGAACTTCCCGGTCGCGGTGCCGAGTTGGTACATCGTGCCGGCGCTGGTCTGCGGCAACGCCGTCGTGTGGAAGCCTGCCGAGTACACGCCGGCGACCGCCGAGGCGTTCGCGCAGCTCTTGCTGCACGCGGGCGTCCCCGACGGGGTCTTCTCCATGGTCCTCGCCGAAGGCCCGTCGACGTTCGCCGGGCTCGAACAGGCACTCGACGCGAGCCTCGTCGACAAGATCGGGTTCACCGGGTCGACCGAGGTCGGACGACGCATCGGAGAGCTCGCCGGACGCCACCTGCAGACGCCGTGCCTCGAGCTCGGTGGAAAGAACCCTCTCGTGGTCATGCCCGACGCCGACCTCGACCTGGCGGTCGAGGGTGCGCTGTTCAGCGGGTTCGGCACGGCTGGCCAGCGCTGCACGTCGCTCGGCACGGTGATCGTGCACGCCGACGTGCACGACGACTTCCTCGATCGGTTCTCGAAGGCCACGGCGCAAGCGCCGATCGGCGACCCGACCGCCGACGTGCTCTACGGGCCGATGATCTCGTCGCGGTTCTGCGAGCGTTTCGAGTCCTGGCTCGACCTCGTACAACCGCATCACACGGTGCTCGGCTCGACGGGCACCGGTCGCATCACGTCGTCGAACCCTCGTGAGGGCTTCGTCGGCGACCCCGAGACGGGCCTCTACTACCACCCCACGATCGTCGACGGCGTGATGCCGGGCGACGGCCTCTTCTCGACCGAGACCTTCGGCCCGCTGGTGGGCGTCGCGACGTTCGAGACCTTCGACGAGGCGATGGCGCTCGCCAACGGCCACGGTTACGGCCTATCGAGCAGCATCTACACGACCGATCCACTGAACGCGTTCCGGTTCCGCGAGCGCGTGAGTGCCGGCATGGTGAGCGTGAACAACTCGACCTCGGGCGCGGAGGCGCACCTGCCGTTCGGAGGGAACGGACGGAGCGGCAACGGTTCGCGTCAGTCGGGCATCTGGGTGCTCGACCAGTTCACCCGATGGCAGGCGATGAACTGGGACTACTCCGGCCATCTGCAGAAGGCCCAGATGGACGTCGCCGACGTCGAAGCGGACCTGAGCTTCCGCCTCGCACGATAACTGGCGCCGGCCTACGGCGCAGGCGAGGGCGTTGGGGACGCCACTGCGTCGACGGGTGCTTCGCCGGACAGCCCGAGCGCCTCCAAGACCAGTGCCTCCGCGGCTTCCAGCTCAGCCTGGTACGTGGCGAGATCTCCCTCGGCCAATGCCGCATCGGCAGCCTCGAAGTGGTCGGCTGCCTCGGCCAACAACTCGGCCACGGTGCGATCGATCCCGCCGTCGGGGCCGCCACCTCCGCCGGGCCCCGCGACCTCACCTTCGACGGCGCCGGCGAGGGCTTCCTCGAGCGTGTCCCCCACCGCCACGGAGTCGCCGTTGACCACGACGACCCGCTTCAGCTCGGGCGGCGCTGCCGACTGGTTGGCCTTCACGTACACCGGCTGCACGTAGAGGAACGAGTTCTCGATGGGGATCACCAGCAGGTCGCCGAACAGCACGGCGGATCCACCCTGACCGAGCAACGTGCGCTCTGCCGAGAACTGCTGGTCCTGGTTGATGCGAGAGAACACGATCGACGGTCCCGGGACGTTCTCCGACGCCGGCAGGTCGAGTGAGAGCAGCCGGCCGTATGCCACGGGGTCCGAGCTGGCGGCCAGCCACGCCACCATGTTCTGACGGCCTTCAGGCACGAACGGAAGCACGAGCTGGAACTGCTCGGTGTCTTCGCCCGGCGCCCGCATCAGCAGGTAGTAAGGGCGCAGCCGCGGTCCGGAATCGATCGATGACGCCGGTGTGGTGCCCACCTCCGTGGGCACCTGCTGGGTCGGATCGGCCGCGATCTCCCAGCGATCCTGCCCCTGGTAGAAGACCTCGGGGCTGGCCACGTGATACGTCGAATACTGTGTCGCTTGCACCTGGAAGAGGTTCTCGGGATAGCGGAAGTGCGCGCGCAGCTCCTCGGACGCCTCGGAGATGGGGGTGAACAGGTCGGGGTAGATGCGAGCCCACACCGCGATGATCGGGTCCTCGAGGTCGGCGTAGTACGTCATCTCGCCGTCGTACGCGTTCACCGTCACCTTGACCGAGTTCCTCATGTAGTTCACGAGCTCCGAGGGCACCGACTGATCGTCGAGGGCATCCTGCAGGTCGATCGACTCGGAGTACGGGTACTCATTCGTCGTCGTGTAGGCGTCCCAGACCCACGTGAGCCCCCCCTCGACGACCGCCAGGTACGGATCGCGATCGAACGTGAGGAACGGCGCCGGCTTGGGAACCCGCTCGGCCAACGCCCGGTAGATCATGATGCGGCTCTCGGACGTGACCTGGCCCGAGATCAACAGGTTCACGTCGCGGAAGCGCCAGGCGAAGAGCGCCCGCTGGAGCACGTTGCCGATCTCGATGCCACCGGTCGTGCCTTCGTATCGATAGTCATCGGGCGCGCCTTCGTAGTCCAGCTCGGCGGTGCCGGAGTTGACGATGACGAACGCGGCGTCGGTGGGATCGCCTTCGCCGAAGTAGATGCGAGGCTGCTCGAGCTCGGGGGCATCGCCGATCGGGCGTGGAGGCACGTCGGCGAGCACGAGCACCGGAGCGCCCTCGGAGTTGGCCGTGTTCACCTTGCTCGCCACCGCGCCGTATCCGTGCGTGTAGACCAGGTGCTCGTTCTGCCAGGTCTGGCCTTCGATCCCGGCCTGCGCGACCTCGCGCCCCGCGAGCATGAGCACGCGCTGCTCACCGTCGAGCTCGTAGCGGTCGACGTCGACGTCGCGGAACTCGTAGTACGAGCGGAAGCGCTGGAGCGCCTCGAAGTTGCTTTCCAGGATCTCGGGCCGCCAGAGCCTGATGTTCTCGATCGTCGTGCGGTTCGGCTCGAGGTCCGATGCCTGCACGGTGGGCTCGTAGGTCTGCTCAGGGGGCGTGTCGATCTCCTCGATGTCGAATGCTCGCCTCGTCGCCTCGAGGTTGTGCTCGATGTATTCCTGCTCGCGCTGAAACTCCTGTGGCGCGACGCGGAACCGCTGCACGAACGCGGGGTAGGCGGTGCCGAGCAAGACGGAGACTGCGGCCAGCACGATGACCGCGATGATGGGCAACGCCCACCGCTGGCGAACGATGTTCGCGAAGAAGAGCGCCGCACAGATCACCGCGGCGATGATCAAGAAGTTGAGCGCCGGAAGCTGCGCGTTCACGTCGGTATACGACGCTCCCTGCACCACGCCGCGCCGCGAGGTCAGCAGATCGAAGGTGCCGAGATAGTAGCCCCAAGCCTTGGCGAGCATGATCAACCCGAGCAGCACCGAGAGGTGGGCACGCGTGGAAGGCACGACACGATCGCCCCAGGTGCGCGCCTGTGGACGGATGCCACCCCAGAAGAAGTGCGCGACCACCGAGAGGAACGTCACCCCGACGAGCGAGGAGAACAGCCACCCCTGAAGGAACTTCAGCCACGGCAACGAGAAGATGTAGAAGGCCGGATCACGCTCGAACAGCGGCTCGACATCGCCGAACGTGATCCCGGCTGAGTTCCGCCACAACAGGAAGACCTGCCATTGCCGTGAGACCCCGATGCCGACGAGCAGGGCGAGCACGGACGCGCCGACCGGCAGGAGCCACCAGAGGTAGGGCTCGACCACCATGCGGATCCGCTCGACGGCCTCCTGCTCGGGGGTGAGGAACCGCACCGGCGGAGGTGCGAGACGCCTGGCCACCAGAAGGTTCACGTAGAGCAGGGCGAAGAACACCATGCCGAAGACCGTGCCCAGCGCCACCTTGGTGCGAAGCTCGGTCCAGAACACCCCGGTGAACCCCACTTCGCGGAACCACAGCAGGTCGACATAGAAGGTCGACATGACGGTGAAGGCGACGACGAGCACGACCAGCGTGCCGATCAGCACCACGGGCCAGCGTCGCTGAGACGTGGGGATGCGCACGGTCGACATCGGTCGCGAGCCTAACGCATGCCGTCGCGAACGACGGGCGTCAGAGCGCCTCGAGCGCCTCGACGGCCTCGTCGAACGTGGAGACCGAGACGAGCCGCAGGTCGCCGGTATCGACGTCGGCGAGCTCCGCCATGTTCTCCTGCGGCACGAGCAGGATGGTCGCCCCCGCTCGCTCGGCGCCGATCACCTTGTCGGCGATCCCCCCGATGCCGCCGACATCGCCGTCGGACGTGAGCGTGCCCGTCCCGGCGATGGTGCGTCCACCGGTCAGATCGCCGGGGGTCAGCGCGTCGTACAGGCCGAGGGAGAACATGAGCCCCGCTGAAGGACCGCCCACATCGCCGCTCGCGATCTCGATCTCGAACGGGAACGGATCGACCATGGTGATGCCGACCAGCGGTCGCTCGCTGCCCGGGCATGGCCCGCGTCGGAGCTCGACATCGTGCACCCTGCCTCCGGCACGCACGCGGAAGGCGACCACATCGTCGACCGGCACTCCGTCGATGGCCCGCTTCGCCTCGCGCACGGACCCGATCGGCCGCCCGTCGATCGAGACGACGAGGTCGCCGACGAACAGCTCGCCCTCGGCCGGGCAGTCGCCACCGACCCGCTCGATCAACGCCCCCTTGCCGTGTGTCTCGGGGTAGTCGAAGAGCTCTTGCAGCACGACGGTCGAGGCGGCGATCTTGCTGGTATCCATCTCGGAGATCGCCCGCCGCTGCTCCTGATCGGGGTCGACTCCCTCCGGGTAGATCTGGTCCTGGGAGACGATGAACTGCGCGTCGTCGATCCATGCGAGCAGCGACTCCAGAGCGGTGACCTGCGTCCAGCTCACCGTCGTCATGATGAACCGACCCTGTGACGGGTAGCGCGTCGCACCGCTCACGTCGATCAGCGGCCCGATCTCGTCGGCAGGTCCGGGCCCGACCGCGTAGTACGGCAGCCTGACCCAGGATGCCGCGAACGCGAAGGCGAACAACGCGATGAGCGACGCGATGCGGACAAGTCGTTTCATGCGGCGACAATCGTACGGGCGAGGAGGTGAGCCTTCACGGTCACGATGCCCGCGAAGTACCCTCGTGCGGCCGAGTGGAAGGGCGCAGACGTCGTGGGACCTGGGTTGGTGCTGATCGTGACGATCGCCGTCGCGGTGGGTGTGCTCGTGTTCCGGCTCACAGCGGGCGGCGAGACCCGCACGGTGAGCGAGGAGCCCGGCCTCGAGGAGGGCCCGGCGTCTGATCCCACGTCGCCCACCGCCCGAGGAGCCCCGTCAGGCGCCCTCGAGGCCTTCACCCCTGGCGGCTCGAGTGCCACGTCGTGGAGTGACCGGCTCGGGGGTGCCATGGGCCTCGTGATCGCGGTGGCCATCGGCGCGATCGTGCTCGCGTTTTCGCTATGGACCCTCGTGTCGTTCGTGGGGCGCCTGATCTCCGGTCTCGACGCCGACGCAGGCGGACCGAACGCCTGAGTCGACGTCAGCGCCGCCGTACGAGCTGGAACGCCGATCGATAGTCCTCGAGGTGCTCCAGCATTCGGCCGGCGCCCACGGCGACCGTGTGGAGTGGTTGATCGACGACGTGCACCGGCACCTCGCACTCCTGGGCGAGCAGCATGTCGAAGCCCCGCAGCAGTGCCCCTCCACCCGTGAAGAACATGCCGGTCTCCAGCACGTCGTGCGTGAGCTCGGGGGGCGCCTCGGCAAGCGTGAGGCGGGCGGCCTCCACGATGCCCCGCACGGGAGGGCCGATCGCCTTACGGATCTCGTTCTCTGTGAGCTGCACCTCCACGGTGTTGCCGGTGGCGAGCTCGCGTCCGATCACGACCGCTCCTTTCGCCGTGGGCGTGGGGAAGGCGGACCCGATGGCGATCTTGATCTCCTCGGCCGCCTTCTCTCCGATCGCCACCCCATACTCGTCGCGGATGTGCTGCTGCACTGCCGCGTCGATGTCGAATCCGCCGATCGACGCCGAACGTCCGCTCACGACCCCGCCCATGGAGACGACGGCCATCTCCGATCGACCGCCGCCCACGTCGACCACGAGGTGACCAACCGGCTCGTGCACGGGAAGCCCGGCCCCGATCGCAGCAGCGAGCGGCTCCTCGACAAGGGTGACCTGTCGCACGCCGGCGGACTTGATCGCGTCCTCGATAGCTCGACGTTCGACCTCCGAGCTCATCGACGGCACCGCGACCAAGACCCGGGGGCGAGGGAACCGCACCGTCACGGCGCGCTTGATCACGACCTCGATCATGCTCTGGGTCGTGTCGAACTCGGTCATCGACCCGTGGCGGAGCGGCCGCACGGCGATCACACTTCCGGACTCGCTCCCGAGGAGCTGCCAGGCTTCCTCGCCCATCGCCAGCACCTCGCCGGAATCGGCGCGCACGGCGACGACGGCCGGCTCGTCGAAGACCACGCCCTCGCCTTGTCGGTACACGACGCAGTTCGCCGTGCCGAGGTCGATCGCGAGGTCACGGCCCATCTAGCTGCCCATGACCCAGTGGGCGTCGCCCGAGACGAGACCTTCCTTCTTCCAGATGGGAACGTCTGCTTTCAATCGCTCGATACCGTGCCGGCAGGCCTCGAACGCCTCGGCGCGGTGCGCCGCTGAGACGGCCACGATCACGCTCGCTTCACCGACGGCGAGCTCTCCGACCCGGTGCACGATCGCCACGCGGCACAGAGGCCAACGCTCGAGCATCTCGTTCGCGAGCTCGGCGAGGCGTTGCTCGGCGAGTTCGTGCCACGCTTCATAGGTGAGCCCGGTGACGCTGCCTGCGTCGGAATGGTCACGCACCGTTCCGGTGAACGTGCACACGGCACCGGCGGCAGGATCGGCGACCGCCTGTGAGACGTCGTCGAGCGAGAGCGGGCTCTCCTGTACACGGGTGAGCACGTGGGGATGGACCATCGCGGCCCATCGTAACCAAGCCATCGGAGCGAGCGGTCGTACGATGATCCCATGAGCGACGAAGGAAGCGGCGGGTTCGAGTTCCCGTTCGGCATGGATCCGGAGTCACTGCGCGACGCGCCGCTGTTCCGTGAGATGCAACGCGTGATGTCCGCCTCGTCAGGCCCGGTGAACTGGGAGCTCGCGCGGCAGGTCGCGGTCGCGGGGGCGGCCGAGGCGGGCGACGATCGCGACGCCACCGACGAGGAACGCCACGGGTTCGAGGAGTCGGTGCGTGTCGCCGAGCTGCACGTCGCCAGGTTCACCGGACTCGAAGCTCCGACCGACGTGGCCGAGGTGCGGGCGGTGCGCCGGGCCGAGTGGATCGGCGCGAACACCGAGAACCTCGCAGGGCTGCTCGAGCCGGCGGCGCGCCGCATCGGCGAGTCGATGGACCTCGCACAACGCGAAACGCTGCCGCCGGAGATGCAGGCGATGAGCGGCATGCTCTCGCAGCTCTCGCCCCTGCTGATGGGCGCCCAGGTCGGGCAGGTGCTCGGCTTCCTCGCCCAACGTGTGTTGGGGCAGTTCGACGTCGCGGTGCCCCGCTCGGGGCCCGGCACCGTGATGTTCGTGGTCGCCAACGTGAAGCGGTTCGAGACCGACTGGTCGCTCGAGGCGACCGACTTCCGCACGTTCGTGGCGATCCACGAGGTGACCCATCGCTTCGAGTTCGCCCAACCGTGGGCGCGCGGGCGGTTCTCGGCGCTGCTCGAGGACTTCCTCTCGACGCTGCGCATCGATCTCGAGGGCATGCAAGCCCGCCTGTCGTCGATCGATACGACCGACCCGGAGGCGCTGCAGCAGGCGTTCGAGAGCGACGAAGGACTCTTCGGCGCCGAGCTCGACGACGAGCAGCGGCTGAAGCTCGCCCGCATCCAAGCGTTCATGGCGGCAGCCGAGGGCTACGGGGACCACGTGATGCACGCGTTGGGGTCGGAGCTGCTTCCCTCGTACGGTCGCATCGAGGAGGCCATGCGCCGCTACCGCGAGGGCGAAGCCGGCGACCCGGTGTTCGAGCGGTTGCTCGGTGTCGAGATGAAGCGCGAGCAGTACGAGGCCGGCCGTGCGTTCTGCGACACGGTCGTCGAGCTCACCGACGAGGCCACCCTCGCGCGCATGTGGGAGTCATCCGAAGCGATGCCCTCGCTCCCGGAGGTCGCTGAGCCCCGCCTCTGGCTCGCCCGCACCGTCTGAGCACCAGTGCGACGAGTGCGTCGGGTATCCTCTCCGCTCGATGGAACCGGTCGGAGAACTGGTGGCGGCGGCGGTCGTCGACGAACGCGTCTGGAAGGCGTACGGCGCCGAGGCGAACGATGGCGTATACCTCCTCGGTCAGCCGGGCCCCGCCCTCACGTTCATGATCTTCCGTGCATGGAAGGTGCCCGTCGGCTTCGTCAGCGAGGAAGTGCGCCTGATCGGTCCGTCGGGGCGAACGCTCTACCGGTGGGGTCCCGAGATCCGGCGCATGGCAGGCGCGATGGACGTCACGACCGAGCTCGACCGTGTCGAGGGGGCCGTGTTCGACGAGACCGGCACCTACGTGGCCTCGTTCATCATCGACGACGTGATCGTGGGGGAGATCGAGTTTCCGGTGTTCCTGCAGAGTTCGGCAGACAAGCTCCCGAAGGAGACCGAGGACGGGCTCAAGAAGTCCGACGTGATCTGGGTGGGCTTCGAGCGCGGCGGGAAGCGTCGCACCGCACCCGTGTGGTTCGCCTACAAGAACGGCAAGATCTACGTGATCTCCAAGCGAGAGCCCGGACCCGAGGAACAGACCGTGCCCGGGGTGCCCGACGCGCAGAAGCTCGTGGTGATCACGCGCCGAAAGCTCCGCGACACCTCGCTCGAGGAGTTCTCGGCGGCACAACGTCTCCTCGAGGGCTCCGAATGGGAGGCCGCAGCAGCCCTGCTCGCCGACAAGCGCAAGAGCCGGGTCGGCTCGCCGGCCGAGAACATCGCGCGCTGGCGAGGCTCGTGCGACATCGCCGAGCTCACACCGAACGTTCCCGCCTGACCCTCGCAGGCGGCTCGCTTCCGGTCACAGCTGACCGATCCTCTCGATCGGGAAGGGCGGTTGAGCGAGAGGCCTGACCGCGACCTGCAACAGGATCAGTGGGTTGTCGTCACCCGCCGTGCGATTCAGATGGACGACGTCACAACCGTTGCATCGGTGAACGAGGATCCACTCCCCGTCGCCACGTACTGTGATCGCGATCGGCTCCATGAGCGAGTGGCAGAGCGCGGCCCGATCACCCGGGCTCTCGTCCAGGTGGCGGCTCCACAGACAGTTCGGGCAATGGTTGCGGTGAGCGGTGCCGACGGCGAGGGTCGAGACGTCCAAGCGGCAATGACCGCAGCGGAACGAGTTCTGCATCCGACGCCGCTCACCGCGGCGTTGATCGTGAGACATCGAAAGACCTCCAGGAAAGGACGGTGGGAGACGCCGTCGTGCCCTGGGGTTCCGCAGTTCTAGGAAGGTCCGAACCGACCGGAAACGGGACACGACGCGATGATCACTTTGGCAAAGATCATCGGTTCCCCCTTTCGGTCGGGCCACGGGTCGTGGCGAGGGCTCGACCCTAGCATCCTCGCCGGCTCGCGTGTCGGAACCTCGGAGTATGAATCCCTCTGACACCTCGTCCGGGCCGAGAGGATCGGACGAGCCCCCTCACTGGTTCGACTACTTGTCAGGGGGGAACCATGCGCAAGATGGTCGTCGCGGTGATCGTGATCACGATGGCGGCGTGGGGCTCGGGCGCGTCGATCGCCGACGTGCCCACTGCATGCGGCACGTTGTTCATCACGTACCCCAGCGATGTGGGCTTCACGACGCCTGAGGCGGCGGCCCACGACGCGGTCGCCGAGTTCGACAGCGGCGTCGATCTTCCGGCCGACATCGACGAGGGCGAGACCGATCTCGGCGGGTACGACACGCTGGTGGTCGAGCAGACCGACGCCGGGTTCGTCACGCACGCGATCCGCGAGTGCGACGTCGAGCCGATGCTCGCCTTCGGCGCCTCCGCCCTGGCACACAGCCCCGACGTGTACGTGAACCCGTTCTCGGGCGATCCGGCCGACTACTGGGGTGGGGCGCACCCCGACGTGGCCTACCATTTCACCCAGGAGGTCCCGACCGCACATGCTGGCTCGATCAAGCGCGGCATCGAGGCATGGGACTCGGTGGCCATGGACATCACGCTGACCCAGGGCGTGAAACGAGCCAACTCATCCGTCGACTTCGTCTGCCCGAACAACAACGAGATCCACTACGAGAACATCGGCACGAGCGCCTCGGGGGCGGTGATGGTGTGCGAGGGCGCCTTGGGGAACATCGTGTCGTTCGAGATGGGCATCGACAAGCGTGCGTACTGGTACACGGGGTCGGACCCGGCCGGCATCAGCCCGCCTGCGTGCGGTGGAACGGGCCAGCCGGCGTGCCAGCTCGATCTTCAATCGATCGCCACCCATGAGGGCGGGCACGTCCTCGGCATCGACCACCTCGACGGCGTGACCGGCACGTGTCCGGCCGGGGGTGGCGCGGCGACCATGTGCCTCGCCAACGGTGTCTCTTGGGGTGAGACGTTCACCCGAACGCTCGAGGACCACGACAGGCACACGATCGCCCCGCTCTACCCTTGACCAGACGCATCCCGAATGGCCGAACTGAAGGAGGAAGCATGACGCGGTTCGTCGTTGGTCTGATCATCGGAGCGGTGCTGGTGATGGGCATCGCGAGTGGACAGGGTGGCGGCGCCGCCGGTGATCCCACGTCGACACCGCCTCCCGAACCCATCTGGGTCGACACGCCGATGAAGGCGGCATCGGGAACGCATCTCGCCCATCACGGTTTCTGCAGGCGCGGCTTCGAGGTGCGACAGGTCGACGGCTGGCAGTCTCGACGCTACCGCTGCGTCGCTACGAAGGGCGGTTGACCGGGCGCCCCATGACCTCTGCGAGCATCATGAGCTCCTTGCCGAGCGACTCCATCTCTTCGGGCAGCAGCGCCTGCTGACCGTCGCAGAGCGCGGTCTCCGGGTCGTGGTGCACGTCGATCATCACGGCGTCGGCGCCGGCCGCGACTGCGGCACGCGCCATCGGCGCCACCAGATGCTTCTTGCCCACCGCGTGTGAAGGATCGACGATCACGGGCAGGTGGGACTCGTGCTGTGCGACCGCCATACCGGCGAGATCGAGCGTGTTGCGTGTCGCGGGCTCGAACGTGCGGATGCCCCGCTCGCAGAGGATGATCTCGGAGTTGCCGCGCTGCGCCACGTACTCGGCCGCCTGGAGCCATTCGTCGATCGTCATCGCCAGGCCCCGCTTCAGCATCACGGGCTTCTTCGTGAGGCCGACTTCCTTCAGCAGCTCGAAGTTCTGTGCATTGCGTGTTCCAACTCGGATGCAATCGGCGATGCCGGCAACCCGCCCGACCTGCGAGACGTCGACGACCTCGACGATGATCGGTAAGCCCGTGTCACGGCGGCATTCCTCGAGGATCTCGAGCCCACGCTCCCCCAGGCCTTGGAACGAATACGGGGACGTCCTCGGCTTGTAGATGTCGCCTCGCAGGACCGTCGCGCCAGCGGCCTTGGCGGCCCGCGTCGCGATGACCGCCTGTTCCTCGCTCTCGACGGCGCAGGGTCCGGCGATGATCGTGAACGTGCCGCGCCCCAGCGGGGTCGGGCCGATCATCACGGTCGTGGCCTCGGGATGCAGGTCGCGCGCGACCATCTTGTACGGCTTGCCGATCTGGATCACGTGATCGACGCCCGCCAGCTGCGCGAACGGGATCGCCTGGAAGCGGGCCGTATCGCCCACGAGGCCGACCACCGTGTGCACGGCACCCCGGGAGACGAACGCCTCTCCGCCCGCGATACGGACCTTCTCGCAGACGACCTCGATGTCCGAGTCCGTCGCGTCGTGTTTCATGACCACGACCATGGCGCTCCGTTCTCCCTGTGCGACCGGCCTTCAGCCGGCTCATCCTCGTCCCCGGCACATCCCCGGGACGAGAAAGCCCCGGGAGCCGGCCCGGGGCTGTGAGTCGCTCGATGGCTACGGCGACTACCCCGGGTCGCGCCCGAAGTAGGCAAACCAGTAGCAGCTGTAGCCCTGCATGACGCCGCCATGATGCCCGACGACGCCCTCGCCTGACAAGCGACAGCCGGAGTCAACCCGTAGGATTCGCCCCGATGTCAACCGCGGGGTTCACCGTGCTCGATCATCCGCTCGCGGGTGACCTGCTCACTCGGCTTCGCGACCGGGAGACCGGACCCGCCGAGTACAGGGCGCTCACACGTCGCCTCGGGTTGCTACTCGTAGCCGAGGCCACGCGCGACCTTGCGACCGAGGCCCACCTGGTCGACACCCCGCTGGAACCATTCGAGGGAACGCGCGTCGCCAAGCGCGTGGTCGCGATCCCGGTGCTCCGCGCAGGCCTCGGCCTACTCGAGGCCGTCACCGACCTCTACCCCGACGCGGTCGTGGGCTACCTGGGCATGGAGCGCGACGAGGAGACGCACGAGCCGCGTGACTACTACGCGAAACTCCCCGACCTTGCCGAACGCAAGGCGCTCGTCGTCGACCCGATGCTCGCGACAGGAGGATCGGGCAGCGCCGCGGTCGGCTACGTCAGGGACGCCGGTGCCGATGACATCACGTTCGTCTGCGTGGTCGCCGCCCCAGAGGGCTTGGCGCGGCTGCAGGGCGATCACCCCGACGTGCCGGTCGTGGCCGCGGCACTCGACCGCGAGCTCAACGAGCGCGCGTACATCGTTCCGGGGCTCGGCGACTTCGGCGACCGCCTCTACGGCACGACGTGAGGACTAGTCCATCTTGGACTAGGTCCCAACCGATCCCTCGTAGGCGCGACCGGCGGCGGCGGGAGGACGCACCTTGCCGACGAACCCGGCCAACACCACGATCGTGACCACGAAGGGTGTCATGCGGATGATCTGGGGGGGCAGGAGCTCGATCCCCGGAAGGTCCGCGAGGCGGCGCGGGATCGCTTGAGCGAATCCGAAGAGGAACGCCGCACCGATCAACCGGACCGGACCCCAGTTCGACAGGATGAGGGCCGCGAGCGCGATGAAGCCAAGGCCGAGGGTCTGTCCTTCCCGCCAGTTGTTCACGACCTCCACGGAAAGGTAGGCACCGGCGAGACCCGCGAGCGCACCCGAGATCAGCACCCCTTGCCAGCGAAGTGGAGCGACCCTCACCCCCAGCGCTCTCGTGGCCTCAGGATTCTCGCCGGCGGAGCGCAGACGGAGGCCCCACCGCGTCCGGTTCAGCACGAAGGTCGCAGGCACCACAGCGACCGCAGCGACAAGCACCATCGGCGAGAGGTCCTGGAACGCTCGTCCGAGGCCGGCCGGCAGCGAGGAGAGGAGGGGCACGTCGATGAGGGCGAGGTGGGGCCCTCCTGGATCAGACTGGGTGGCCTGCCCGAAGAAGACCGACGACAGGAAGCGGGCGAGCCCCACGGCGACGAGGTTGATCACCACCCCCGACACGATGTGGTCCACGCGGAACGTGATGGTGGCGAGGGCGTGCACGGACGCGAAAGCGGCTCCGCACAGCATGCCGAACAGCAGGCCGAGGATCGGGCCGAGGGGCACGCCCAGCCCCAGGTCGTCGGTGAAGTAGGCAGCCCCGAACGCGCCGGTGACGGTCCCGATCACCATCAGACCTTCGAGTCCGATGTTCACGATGCCGGAGCGTTCGCTGAACAGCCCCCCGAGCCCGGTCAGGTACAGGATCGTGAAGTACGTCAGGGCGATCTGGATTGCAGCGCCGAGGTCGCCGAACATCAGATCGTCTCCTCCGATGATGCGACGTCGACCTGGGCGTCCGCGTCCGCCGCATCGTCCTCGAGTGCGGCGCGTTGGAGCTGGCGTTGGGTCAGCCGGCGGGCCGCGATCTCGTACACGATGACGACGGACAGGATCAGGATCCCCTGCAGGATGATGACGAATTCACGCGGCAACCCGGCCTGGAGCTGTACCGCCGTGTCCCCTCGCGACAAGATCGACCAGACGATCGCGGCGGCGACGATCCCGATCGGGTTGTTGCGGGCGAGGAACGCCACTGCGATGCCCGTGAATCCCAGCAGCGCCTGATAGTTCTGCACGAGTGCGCCGCGCTCAACCAGCAGCTGCTGCATGCCGACCAGGCCGGCGAGCACGCCACTGATCAGGAACACCTTGATCTGCACGGAGCCGATGCCGATGCCGCCCGCTCGCGCCGAGCCCGGCGAGGCGCCGACCGCGCGAGCTTCGTACCCCAGGCGCATGCGCTTGATCAGGAACCACACCGCCACTGCAACGACGAGCGCGAGCGGGAACAGCCACGACAGTTGCGCGGACTCCCCGATGCCGATGAACCCACCGAGCCGCGGGAGGAGCGCACTCGGCTCGAAGATGTCGCTCCGAAGATCGGCGTTGGTGCCTGTGGGAAGGCTGCTCAACTTCAGCGGACCGTTCAACGCGTAGGCGACGAAGCTCACCGCGATCCCGTTCATCATGATCGTCGTCACGACCTCGTGCGCCCCCGTCTTCACCTTCAGCACCGCGGGCACCGCGGCGAACGCCGCACCCCCAGCAGTGGCCGCGATCAGCACCGCGAGCAGATGCAGGGCACCCGGGAGGAAGTCGAGCCACAAGGCTGCCGCGGTCGCGATCACCATCCCGAACAGGAACTGCCCCTCGACACCGATGTTGAACAGACCGGCCTTGAAGCACACGGCCAGTGCGAGCCCCGAGAAGATCAGTGGCGTGGCCGTGGCGAGGACCGCTCCGAAGCTCGATGCATCGTCGAACGAGTACTCGAGGATCGCGCCGTACACATCGAGTGGGTTCGCTCCGTAGCCAGCGGCGATCAACGATCCGGCCACCAGCGCTACGCCAACCGCGACGAGGAGCGCGATCGCCTGCACGATCGCGGCGTCGAGCCACGGCGGCCGGTTCTGCGGCGGGGCTTCGACCGCGGCGGCAGCCATCAGGCTGCTCCCGTCGATGGTTCGTCCGCCCGACCGAGCATCGCTGCACCGATCCGCTCCGGCGGGTCGTCGGGCGAGAACTCGCCCGTGATCCGGCCTTCGTACAGGGTGAGGATGCGATCGGACAGTGCGTAGATCTCGTCGAGCTCGGCCGAGATCAACAACACCCCCCGCCCCTCGGCCTTCTGATCGAGGATCTGACGCCAGACGAACTCGATCGCCCCCACGTCGAGTCCACGAGTGGGTTGCGATGCCAACAGCAGCTTGGGATCGGTCTCGAGCTCCCGGGCGAGGATGAGCTTCTGTTGGTTCCCTCCGGACAGTGTCTTGGCGGTCACGTCGATGCTCCGGGTCCGAACGTCGAACCTCTCCACGAGGCGCGATGCGAGCTCCTTGATGGTGCCCAGCACCATGACGCCCCAGCCGTTCACGAACGGCCGGTCGTCGTGACGCCCGAGAACGGCGTTCTCCCACAACGACATGTCGAGCACGAGCCCCTGCTCGTGCCGGTCTTCCGGGATGTAGCCGACGCCTTCGTTGCGAACCTCGGACACCGACGCATCGGTGATCTCGCGATCGCCGAGGTAGATGTGGCCCCCGGTCGCTCGGCGGAGTCCGACGATCGCTTCGGCAAGCTCCCGCTGGCCGTTCCCCTCGACACCCGCGATCCCGACGATCTCCCCTCCTCGGACCTCGAGACTGACGCCATGCAGCTTTCCTTCTGCGGCGACGTCTTCGATGCGCAGAACGGGATCGCCCATCCGGCTGGCGGGCTTCTCCAGTCGGAAGAGCACGGGCCGGCCCACCATCATCTCAGCGAGCCTCGCCTTGTCGGTGTCGGCAGGGCGGGCTTCACCGACCACCCTTCCCCTGCGGAGCACCGTGATGCGATCGGCGATCTCGAGCACTTCGTCGAGCTTGTGGGAGATGAACACGACCGCCTTGCCGTCGTCACACAGGTTCCTGAGGTTCTGGAACAGGTCACGCGTCTCCGCAGGTGTCAAGACGGCGGTCGGCTCGTCCAGGATCAGGGTCGCGGCGCCCCTGTACAACGCCTTCAGGATCTCGACGCGCTGCTCCTCGCCGACGGACAGATCCTCGACACGAGCAGCAGGGTCGATCTTGAAGCCGTACGCCTCGGCGAGTTGCGCGACGCGCCGTTCGGCCGCGTCGACATCCAGGATCGCACCGTCTTCCTCACCGAGGATGACGTTCTCGGTGACCGTGAAGGGATCCACGAGCACGAAGTGCTGGTGGACCATGCCGATCCCGTTCTTGATGGCGTCGCGAGGCGAGTGGATGCGCACCTCGTCACCGCCGATCGTGATGCGACCTTCATCGGCCGGGTACATCCCGTACAAGACACGCATGAGCGTGGACTTGCCGGCTCCGTTCTCGCCGATGATCGCGTGCACTTCATGGGGTCTGATCTCGAGCGAGACGTCGTCATTCGCCAGCACGCCGGGGAAGCGTTTCGTCACGTGCTCCATGACGACCGAAGGCGGGGAATCAGACGACCCCGCCTTCGGGTCGCTCACACCGTTCGTTCCTCGTTCGATCAGGCTTCCTCGCCGCAACCCACATCGAGGTTCGCAGGGTCGCACGACGGCACCAGGCTGCCGTCGACGATCTGGGCCTTGTAGTCCTCGACCCGGTCGATGATGTCTTGTGTCATCAGCTCTGTGTTCGCCGTGGAATAGGAGATGCCGTCCTCGGCGATACCGAACACCTGCGCCGTGCCTCCTTCGAATGAGCCGTCGCCAGCCTGTCTGATCGCGTCGTACACGGCCGTGTCGACGCGCTTCAACATCGAGGTCAGCACGAGCGGCTGCTGTTCTGCGCTCACCAGCTGGTACTGGTCGGAGTCAACGCCGATCGCGATCTTGTCGGCTTTCACGGCCGCGGTGAACAAGCCCGCGCCCGATGCCCCAGCGGCGTGGTAGATCACGCAGGCTCCCTCGTCGTACATCTTGGTCGAGAGGTTCTCACCGGAGACGGCGTCGTTGAAGGCGGCAGTGCTGTCCCCGATGTACTCGACGAGAACGTTCATGCCCGGATCGATCGCAGCGACACCGTTGGTGTAACCGGCTTCGAACTTCCCGATGAGGAAGCCGGTCTGCCCGCCGAGGAATCCGACCGTGTCACAACTCTCCGTCTGAGCGTGCAGGGCCGCTGCCACCCCGACGAGGAACGAGCCTTCCTGTTCCTCGAACGTGAGGTCGAGGACGTTGGGCGGCGCCGGGTTGGGGATGTCCGAGCAGATGTCTGGCGGGCACGTGGCGTACCCATCGATCACCGCGAACTGCTGATCCGGGTAGTTGCCCGCGTTCTCGTTCACCGCGGGCGAGAAGGCGAAACCGATACCCAAGATCAGATCGAATCCGTCGTCGGCCAACGCCAGCAGGTTCTCGTCACGGTTCGAGCCCGACTCATCGGGCTCGAGGCAGCTCGCTTCGCTGATGAGGCCCTGGTCGACTGCTTGGTCGAACCCGGCCTTGGCCGCGTCGTTGAAAGACTTGTCGCCGATGCCGCCGATGTCGAACGCGACCCCCACAGAGACGCCATCGGGATTCGCCGACTCCTCTGAGACCTCACACGGGTTACCGCCCCCACTGCAGGCAGTAGCGAAACTCCCGATGAGCATGAGCGTCGCGATCGTCTGCACGCGCCATTTCGTTCGCACGCTTCCCCTCCCCTGTCTTGTGGCGGATCGCGCGGGCGCGATCCGCGTGGATTGTCTCCTCGGGTCTTGAGACCGTCAAACGGCGACCCGTGGGAGACTACGCGGCCGGAGGACTCAGGAGATGTCGGACCATGGCGAAGGCTCGACCGAGGACGAGATCCGTGCGCGCGTCGCGGAGTCGTCGTTCCATTCCTCGATCGGCATCACGGTCGAGCACGTGCGCCCGGGGTCGGTCGACCTTCGTCTCGAAGCGAGGGCCGAGCACGTGAACCTGCAGGGCACGGTGCACGGGGGCGTGCTCGCGACCCTGCTCGATACCGCGGCCGGGCTCGCCGTGCGCTCTGCGATACCTCCCGGAAGCCGCCATGTCAGCGTGAACCTCGACGTGCAGTACCTGGCGCCGGCGAGTGTGGGCACGTTGCTCGCCACCGGCCGGGTCGTGCGCGTGGGCAGGCGGCTCGCGTTCGCCGAGGCCGGCGTGACCGGCGCGGACGGCGAGGTGGTCGCCCGAGGCCAGGTGACGATCGCGGTGTCGCCGCCTGCGACCGATGCCGTCGCGGATCAGTAGTCGGTGTCGACCGCCTGCATCGCTGCAGGGAGCTGCGAGAGCGCTCCCTGCAGCGCCATGAGCAGGCCCATGTTGCCGGCGACCTTCACCTTGCCCGTCATGAAGGCGGTCACGACCGACAGCTCACTCTTCGCGAGCTTCACGGCCGTCTCGTAGCTCTGGGTGATCGTTGCGTCGGGGGCGTCTGCGTCGCCGACACCCATGTCGATCGATCCCTCGGCGATCTCGATCCAGTAATGCGTGTCAGGACCGCCATCGCCCGAGGTGATGACCTGTTGGATGGTGGCCTTCTGGACGGCGGCCTGCCGGAACGTCTCGTTGGTGTTGAGCTCGGCTTTCACGGCATCGGCCCACTCAGTTGACAGGAATCTCACGGACATCGGCGCTCGTCTCCTTCGTCGATGGTGCGGCGCCCACACGAGGGCGAGCCCGGGCCTGAGTATAGGAGGAGGGTCAGCGCCCCTCGGCGAGGTGGCGCTCATGCTCGCGCGGCTCGAACCACCCGGGGTCGGTCAGATGCGAGGCGTCGGAGAGGAACCACGCGAGCCGTTTCGTGCCGCGGATGACGACCGTGTTCAGGCTCGTGTTCTCGGGCAGGAAGAACATGTCCTGGTCCTTGATCCCGAGGATGTGGCTGAAGTAGGCGTTGATGACGCCACCGTGGGCCACCACGACGACGTCACCTTCAGGCTCGTCATCGATGATCGACTCGACGGCCGCGACGCAGCGCCGCTGGAAGTCGTCGGCGCGTTCGCTTCCCGGCGCCAGGTGCCACGCGGGGTTCTGGTTGCGGAACAGATCGATCGCCTCGGGATGCTCGGTGAAGATCTGCTCGAAGTCCTTGGCTTCCCACTCGCCGCCGAACCACTCGCAGAGATCGGCGCGTTCGATCACCGCCATGCCGATGCGGTCGGCATAGACATGGGCGGTCTGGCTCGCGCGGGCGAGGGTCGAGGAGTAGATCGCCGCCGGGCGAGCCAGCAGCTCGAGCCGGGACGCAAGACGCTCGGCTTGCTCGAGGCCGACCTCCCCGAGCGGCGGATCGTACTGACGACCGAGCGGCGTGTCGGTGTGGTCCGTCGAGTCGTAGTCGGGTCGAGCGTGGCGGATCAGGTACAGGCGCCGGTCGCTCATGTCGACGCTGCCCCGGAGGTGCGCGTCCTCGCGGCATATCGCGCTCGCCACTCGTCGGCGTAGGCCTGCACGTCTTCCCTGAGCCAGATGCGACCCGAGGCGAGCGCGGTGATCGGCTCGGGGAACGAACCGCGATCGATGTAGGTCACCACGCGGCGCTTGTCCCAACCCATGATCTCCGCCGCTTCGGCGACCCCGACGACATCGGGCACGACCTCGACCGTGATCGCGACATCGTCGCCGGTGACCTTCCTCAGCTCAGCGAGGCACTCGCGGCGACTGATGCCCGTCACCTCGATGTAGGCGGGCACGTCGAGCACCTGAGCGACGTAGCGGCCCCCGGTCTGCCACATCCGTGCACGCGCCTCGTCGGTCATCGCGAGCGCGAGCGTATGACGGCGTCCATCAGCCGTGCAAGCAGCTCACGTCGTGGGCGTGGAGATCGAGAGTCGATATCCGTCCGGGTCGCGGCACCACGCATGACGTGCACCCCACGGTTGATCCTCGGGTGGAGACTCGAAGGTCACTCCGTGCGCGATCAGCTCGCGGTAGCGGGCATCCACATCGTCGACCTCGATGACGATCTCGATGCCGACGGCGCCGACCTGTGCCGGGTCACCTTCCTCGATGCCCATGTGGAATCCGCCGGCCCCGCCGACCCGAACGTAGCCGGGCTCAGCCATGAGCACCTCGAGGCCGAGCGTTTCGACATAGAAGTCCTTCGTTCGAGCCAGATCGGTCACGAGGATGAAGAGATGGCTCAGACGGGCGCGTGAGCCCACCGGGTCACCACCCGCAGCAGGGAAGGATGTAGCCGCACGACGGGCACTTGTGGTGCGCGTGCTCGGGCTCCATCGGAGCGCCGCACGCGTCGCACGGTGGGCGCCTCGAATCGTCACCCACCCGGCATTCCGCCCCGCGGCGCTGAGAGCTCTCGATCGGCATCACGACGGCATCCTAACCCGGGCCCCTGACGTCGGATACGGGACCGCCTCAGCACCCGCTGCCGAGGCGATCCGTGATCGTCTGGATCGATTCGATGTCGCCCATGACGGCGTCGGCGTCGCCGGCCGCTCGATCGACGACGACCTGGCGCCGCCAGAGCCCGAGGCGATCGCGGTCCACTTCGGACCGGCCCCGGAACTGCATCTGAAGGTCGAGGGCCGCATGTCCAGCTCCGATCGCAGCCTGGCGAACCTCGGCCACGTCGCGTGCACCCACTGCGGCATCGAGCACGCCGAGCGCTTCGGTCATCTGGGTCTCGAGCAGCTCCGGCACTCCCCGTGCGCGGTACCGGTTCCACGTCGCGATCATGCGGTCGACGAAGCCTGCGAGTTGATGCCACCGCTTCGATGGAGCGTCATCGAAGACCTTCGAGGTGCCGTCGTCGATCGCTCGTAACCCACCGGGAACCGACGTGCCGAGCGCGTCGATCGGCACCGCCACGGCGAGGTCGTACAGCTCGTCGAGCGATGCCACCTCGGCGTGGAACTCGCCGTACCCGGGCGCGTAGTTCTTGTCCTCGGTGGTGCCGTCCATCAGCCGTTCCCGCACGGATATCGCTCCGTGCACCGGTCCTCGGGGGCCCGCGACGGTGAGATCGGTGCGCCTGACCGTCACTTCCTCGAAGACGAGACCGGGGATGTTCTCGGGTCGGTACACGTCGCCCACCTTGGGGTCGGCGGGCATGATCATGCCGGGAGGTCCATCCTTGCCGGCGAGCCAGGTTCCCTCGTGATCGACGATGACGCCGTTCTCGTAGTTGTCGACATCCTCACCGAAGTACCACACGGAACCGTCGTCAGCCTGGGCGTAGAAGTCGGTCGCAACCTCGAGGATGCGCCCGTTCATGTACGCCACGAAATGCGTCACACGTGTCTCGACACGTTGGCCGTACCACCTGATGAACTTGGTATCGGGAAGGTACGTGATCTCGAAGCGCAGCTCGTCCTTGCCCTCAGCGCCGAGCTGGACCACCTGGGAGACGGTGTCCCTCGGGAACAGCGGGTTGGTGATCGAGGTCGGGTCGGAGAACGTCGGCGTCTCGAGGTCGACCCGGGCACCATCGGGAGTGGCGGCGGCATCGAGCGTGCCGCGTCCGGCCCCGAACGTGGCGAGCGACAGAACCGCAAGGAGTGCGGCGGCGAGCGAGACACCCGCTCGCCGTGTCGTGCTTCGTTCGCCCGTTCGGTGCTCGGTGTGCGTGTGCATCTCCATGCCTCCTCGAGTCAGCCCTGCTCGTTCGGGCTGTCGTGGTCGGGCTCCTGGTTGATCACGCGGAAGCTCGAGTCGAGGTTCACCTCGACCTGACTCCCGTCTTCCAGTCGGATCTCGACGCCGTAGGCGGAACCTTCGTCGCCGACCTCCGTCTCGAGCACCTCGCCACCACCGGTGGCCTCGAGGGCCGCGGCGACAGCTTCATCGAGGGTGGAACCCTCGAGCGGCGCGTCGTTGTCGCCGGCGCCGTTCGCGACGGCGATGCCGGTACCTCCGGCGATCGCTGCGGCGGCGAGCACTCCCCCTGCGATCAACGTCGTTCTACGCCTCATGGAGACAACTCCTTTCGGTGGAAGGCCGCCCGATGCGACCTCGCATGTGGCGTCCAGCATGCGAGAGGGCGCCTGAGGAGATCCTGAAGTCCCCTGAAGCTGTCTTCAGGCTCGAATGCCGTCAGCCACCATCGGTTCTCAGTCGGTACCCGACCCCGCGGATCGTCTCGATGGACTCCCGATCGAACGGTCGATCGAGCTTGTTGCGAAGGTGGCGGACGTAGACCTCGACGATGTTGGGGTCACCGTCGAACTCGTGGTCCCACACGTGCGCGAGTATCTCGAGCTTCGAGACCACGACGCCGGGGCGCCGCATGAGGCATTCGAGGACGGAGATCTCGCGCGCGGTCAGCGTGATCTCGACATCGCCGCGGGTGACGCGCTTCGTCGCCGGATCGAAAGACAGATCGCCGGCACCAAGCACGGCCGGACGTGCGCCGGCGCCTCGGCGCATGAGCGCGCGCACGCGGGCGAGAAGGACCGCGTACGAGAATGGCTTGGTGAGGTAGTCGTCGGCGCCGCTATCGAGCGCTTCGACCTGATCCCATTCGCCGTCCTTGGCGGTCAGCATCAGGATCGGCGTCCAGATCTTCTCCTTGCGCAGGGTCTCGCAGATCTTGAAGCCGTTGAGCCGGGGCAACATGATGTCGAGCACGATGGCGTCGTAGGGGTTGTCTCGGGCCATCCAAAGGCCGTCGGTGCCGTTGTGAGCGACATCGGCGGCGAAGCCCTCGGCCACGAAACCCTTGAGCAGCCCCGCCGCGAGCCGTTCGTCGTCCTCGACCACCAGAACTCGCATCGGTCTCCTTCATCGTGGGATCGCCTCGAGCACACGGTGTCGAGCGATCGCTGAAGCCACACTGAAGGGACCCTGACCCCTCGCTGAAGCGCCTCCGTGGCCGTCGTGTCAGTCGATCGGCGCCGGGCGATAGTGGCCGGTCCTGCGCAGCTCTGAGCGCCAGCATTCCGTGTGCCAGTGGCGACGGCCATCTGCATCGTCGATCGGCACCACGACGAGATGACGCGCGCCCTGTCGCACCTCATGGTCGCAGCCCGGGCATCGGTACGGCTTCTGCCCGCCCACGTCACGTACCTCGAACCCCGCGACCTGCGCCCACGCCGGCGCGTCGAAGCGATCTGCGGGACCGCCCGCCTCGCTCGGCTGGAAGTACTCGGGGTTGCGGCGATTCTTCCTCGGCATCAGCTCGCCTCTTCGCGCATGAACGCGGCGACGAGCGGGGCGAGCGCCGCGGCGACCTCGCGTGGGTCTTCCTTGCGGGAGCGCTCGAGCGAGTGACCCCCTCCCTCGACGGCCACGTGGGTCGCGGTCGCGAGCTTCGCCAGCACCGGCTCGAGCGCCGGAGCTGTCGCGAACGGATCCTTGGTGCCCTGCAGGAACAACATGGGCACGTCGATGCCGTAAAGGTGCTCGTCGCGCACGCGTTCGGGCTTGCCGGGCGCATGCATCGGATATCCGAGGTAGACGAGCCCGGCCACGTCGAGCCCCTCGGCGACCGCGACCGACGCCATGCGGCCGCCGAACGACTTCCCGCCCGCCCAGACCGGTTCTCCTGTACCGGCCCGGGCGCTCGCGGCCCCGAACGCGGCTCGCACGGTGGCGACGGCCACCGGTTGGCGGTCCGGCGCCCGCTTCCCCGCCTCGATGTACGGGAAGTTGCATCGCAGCGTGGCGACACCTTCATCGGCGATCGCGCGCGCGAACCCGGCCATGAACGGATGATCCATGCCTGCGCCCGCACCGTGGAAGAGCGCGAGCGAGGCGAATGCCCTCGGCGGCCGCGTGTATGCGGCGCTGACCGGTCCCTTGTCGGGCACGTCGATCGTGAGGCGTTCCTCGGGTGTCGGCATGCATGCCATGATGCACTCGATGGCGGCGAAGGGCACGTTGCGGCTCGGCACCTCGGGGTTCTCGTTCGACGGTTGGAGGCACGGCGTCTTCTACCCCGAGGGGCTGAAGATCCGGGAGATGCTGCACTATTACTCGACGCAGCTCAGCTCGGTCGAGATCAACTACACGTTCCGGCGGTTCCCCACGGAGAAGTCGCTCACAACGTGGCGCGAGCAGGCCGCCGACGGATTCGTGTTCACGCTCAAGGCGAACCAGCGCATCACCCACTTCAAGCGGCTGCGCGACACCGACGACGACGTGCGCGACTTCCTGGACCGGGCGAAGGTGCTCGGTGACCGGCTCGGATGCGTGCTGTTCCAGTGCCCGCCCAATCTCCAGTACGACCGCGAGCTGATCGAGCGCTTCGTGGGCTACCTGCCACCGGGCCCGCCCGCATTCGCGATGGAGTTCCGGCACGCGTCGTGGAACGAGGCAAAGGATCTGCTGCGCGATCAAGGCATCGCATGGTGCGTGGCCGAGACCGACGAGCGCGACCCGAAACCCGAGGAGCTCTCCTGGGAACCGGTCGGCTACCTGCGGCTGCGAAAGACCGACTACGGCGACGACGAGCTCCGTGAGTGGGCGGGGCGGATCCAGCCCGCCCTCGGCGCCGGCTCAGAGGTCTTCTGCTACTTCAAGCACGAGGACGACGGCTTCGGCCCGAAGATGGCGAAGAGGCTCGAGGAGATATTGGGCCGCAAGGGCTAGCGCGAGGCCCCTCTGCGGGTGATCGGCGTCTCGACACGCCGCGGGGCCGGGGGTTCAGACCTCACAGCTAATGAGCTTGTCGGGTGAGGGTCCTCCGCGGCATCTGTCCACGCCGGTTCCGCCGTGCAGCGAGTCATTCCCCTTCTCACCCTTCAGGCGGTCCGGACCTGAGCTCCCGCGAACGTCATCGCCGCCGAAACCACCGCGGAGCCGATCCGCTCCGCCTCGTCCCACGATCAGGTCCGCCCCGAACCGACCCTCCAGATACTGGATGCCGACGTCGCCGAACAAGGAGTCCGCGAAAGCAGAGCCGATCACGTGCTGGAAGCTCGAAAGTGTGTCCGACCCCTCGCCCGTCGCGAGGCCGGTGGAGAGGTTGACCGTGAGGGCCTCCAACGACCCCGAAAGGTCGAGGGTGTCGCGTCCGGGGCCGCCCGTGAGCGAATCATTCCCTGGGCCACCCACGACGGTGTCATTGCCCCCGGCACCCCGCAGCACGTTGGCCCCGCCATCACCGACCAGTTGGTCGGCGCCCGCGCCACCAGTTGCGTTCTCGACACCATTGAGGGCGTCATCGCCTGCGCCGCTCCCGACCCCGGCCGACAGATTCACGACCATGTCGGCGGTCGCAGGCGAATAGTCTGCGATGTCACTGCCGAGACCTCCCGTCAGCGAGTCGTCACCCGCGCCGCCACTCAGGAGATCGGCGCCCGCACTCCCGTCGAGGACGTTGTCACCGCCATCACCGATGAGCGTGTCGGCCCCGGACCCCCCGGTCGCGTTCTCGAGCCCGGCCAGAGCATCGATGCCCTCACCCGTCGCCGTGCCCGTCCCGATGTCGATCGTGACGCTCGAGGTCGATACGGAGAAGGACGCCGTGTCCGTTCCGGCGGCGCCCGTGAGCATGTCGTCGCCCGCGCCGCCGCTCAGGAGATCGTTGCCCGGCCCGCCCACCAGGTCGTTGGCCCCGGAGTTCCCGGTCAGCGTGTCGTTACCGGCACCGCCGAGGAGATCTTCCATCGCGGTGAGCGTGTCGGTGCCATCGCCGGTCACGATCCCCGACGCGAGGCTCGCGAGAACGTCTCCCGGCGCCGATGAGTAGTCGGCGAGGTCACTGCCCACGCCTCCCGTCAGGGTGTCGTTGGCGCCTGCACCGGCCAGCCCGTCGTCACCGGCGCCACCGACAAGCACGTTCACGCCGGGGTCGCCGGTGAGGGTGTCGTCCCCCGGGCCGCCTGTGGCGTTCTCCACACCTGAGAGCGAGTCCGTCCCGTCCCCCGTCGCCGTCCCGGCGTCGAGGTTGACCGTCACGGCACCAGGCGCCGTCACCATGCTTGCCGTGTCTGTTCCCGATCCGCCCGCCAGATCGTCGTCGCCGCCCTCGCCTGCGAGCGCATCATTGCCGGCTCCGCCGACCAGCAGGTTGGCCACCGCGTTGCCCGTCATCGTGTCGGCGCCCGACCCACCGATCGCGTTCTCCAGGCCCGAGAGTGCGTCGTTCCCGGCCGCGCCGGTCGCCGTGCCACCAGCCAGATCGATCTCGACCGTTGAGGTCGTTCCGGAGTAATCCGCCGCATCGTCGCCGCCGCCCCCGGCGATCGTGTCGTTCCCCGCGGATCCGGTGAGCGTGTCGCCGCCGGCATCGCCGTTCAGACGGTCCGCCCCGCTGGCGCCGTCGACGAGGTCGTCCCCATCACCACCGGAAAGCTGGTTCGACGACGAGCTGCCTGTGAGGATGTCGTCGCCCTCGCCACCGACAGCGTTCTCGATGTCAGTCGCGACGCTATCGCCCTCGCCGGACTCGCCGTCGTCGGAGAGCCCGTCCATCGTCATCACGACGTCACCCGAGCGTCCACCGTAGGTCACCGTGTCGTCGCCCGCCCCGCCGGCGATGCTGTCGGCGTCCGTATTCACGCTTTCCTCGTCGACCGAGTCGTTGCCGGTCCCGCCGGCCATCGTGTCCGACCCTCCGCCGCCGGTCAGGATGTCCGCGTCGGTATCTCCGTTGAGGGTGTCCGGGCCGTCGCCACCGGTGATGACGTCGCCATCGTTGCCACCGTTCATCGTGATCGTCAGATCCAGGGCGGTGCCGGTGGTGTTCCCGCCGCCAGCGCTCAGCTCGTCGGTTCCGCTTCCTCCGGTGATGGTGCGGCTCTGCACGCCGATCGTCGTCACATCGACGTCGTCGGCATCGTTGAGGTTGATGCCGTCGGAGCCGACCGTGATCAGATCGGCGGAGTCGAGACCGATGACGGTGAGGCTGTCACCCGATCCAGCTCCGAGATTGATCACGAACTCGATCTCGTCGGTCGCCCCCGCCTCGTTGACGACACCAGGCTCGAACGAGCCCTCCGTCCGATCGATCGTCACGGACTCGTTGCCGCCGGAACCTGTGACGTTGATGGTATCCCGGTTCGCGACGGTCGCTCCGCCGCAGGTCGTCGGCGACAAGCCGGTCCCGGACACCGCGAAATTCCCCGCGACGTCACGCCCGATCGTGACCGCATCGCCTGCGGCGAGCGTGATGTTGACGGCCGCGCCTACCGACGCGCATGTCGCCGTGGCGCTCGCCGGGGCCGCAGGGAACACCGCGATCCAGGTCAGCACCATGGCGACAACTGCGGCGGCTCTTCGGCTCGCACCGCATGCTCTCTGACTTCCCATTGGTCACTCCAAGCTGTGCCGTTGCGTGTATAGCACGCCGCTGATGTCGTTCCGAGCACCTGGGCAGAAGCTCGGAGGAACGACCGGCGCGACCCTAGCCGCCCAGGCGGGCACGAACGGTCGCTTCGATCTCGGCGACCTGCGCCGCGTCGGTGACCTTGCGGCCGAGCGCATCCCGGACGTAGAAGGAGTCGATCACGCGGCCGGTGTAGGTCGCGACCTTGGCGAGGTGCACGTTGAGGGTGAGCTCGGCGAGGGCGCTCGTGATGTCGTACAGCAGACCGATACGGTCGTGCCCGCCGACCTCGATCACCGTGGAGTAGTCCGACGCGTCGTTGTCGATCGCCACGGTGACCGGCACCTCCGAGCCGGGCGCCGGGTAGTGCGAGCGCTTGTCAGCCACACGATGCTCGAGCGAGATCCGTCCCCCGACGGCCTTGCGGAGCATGCTCCGCAGTTCCCGCCAGCGCGGCTCGCCGATCTCGGTTTCGAATGTTCCTTCGACCTCGAACAGGTCAACGGCCACACCGTCGTCCGTGGTGAAGACCTGGGCGCTGAGGATCGACAACCCTGCGAGCGCGACGGCCCCGGCGATCCATGACAGCAACCCCGGCCGGTCCCCGGCGACGACGAGCAGTTCATAGGTGCCTCGCTTCGCGCCCGGCCTCGCGGCGGATCGTACTTCGGTCGAACCCACATCGGGCACGATCGTCGGATAGTGCGTGGCGATGCGCTCGGGCTCGACGGCGAGGAAGTAGCTTCGCGGCATGCGCAGCACGAACCGCTCGACGTCGGTCTCCGGCTCCGCTGCCAGCAGCTCCCTGACGGCCTGAACACGGCTCGTGAGTTGCTGCGCGAGCTCGGCTCCCATGTGCCCCCGTTCGAACACGTGTTGAACCCGTGTGACGAGCTCACGCACCAGGGTCTGACGCCACGGCGTCGATGCGGCGGGACCGGTGGCGGTCGCGTCGGCCTGTGCGAGCAACGTGAGCGCAGCCAGACGCGTCGGTGACTCGATGCGCGCGGCCACATCCAGGATCAGGTTCTCGTCGGTCAGGTCACGCCTCGTGGCGGTGTCGGGCAACAACAGGTGCTCGGCCACCATGAAGAGAGCGAGATCACGGGCCTCGCCCCGGATCCCCATGTGGTCGAGAGTCTCGCCGGCGACGCGGGTACCGGCCTCGACGTGGCCGCCCTCACCGATCTTCCCGATGTCGTGAAGAAGGGCGCCGAGCAGGAGTCCGTCTCGATCCGGCATCGGTGTGAGATCCGTGAGCGTCTCGTCGTCTCCGGCTCGTATCAGGCCGCACATCTGCGCGAGTGCCCGCGTGAGGTGTATGTCGACGGTGAAGCGATGGTACGGGTCCCGCTGCGGCCTGCAGCGCACCCCGGTCCATGCCGGGAGCAATCGCGAGAGCACTCCGAGGCGGTCGAGAGCGTCCAGGGCCGCGACGCCGGAGTCGCCCGCCCTCAGGATCCTCAGGAATGCCTCGCGGGTTCGGCCCGTCCACTCGATCGGCTCCGGCATCGGCGTGACCTCGACCGCATCGAGCAGCACTGCATCGGGACGGTCTGCGCGTTCTGCGACCGAGGCCAGTACCTCGAGTGCCTCGTCGGCGCCTGCGAGGGGTCGCGGCGCCTCGGTGGGCATCAACGATCGGTCTCCCGCTCGCGACAAGACGTTGTCGGCGATCCATCGGATCGTGCGCGCGTGCTCGAACACCGAACGCATCAGTCCGTCTTCGGCGATCAAGCGGGGCTCGTCAGCGAAGCCCATGGCTCGAGCGATCAGAGGCTGCAGGTCGAACGGCAACCGGTCGACTCGCCTTCCGGTCTCGATCTGCAACGCGCTGCGGACGCGGGTCAGGAACTCCTCGGCCACCTCGAGCGCCTCTCGCTCGGCCGTTCGAAGCAGATGTTCGCCCGCGACCGATGTGAGCCATCGAATAACGTGCACGTCGCGCAACCCCCCAGCTCCGTTCTTCACGTCGGGTTCGAGCAGATGCGCAGTTGAGCCGAACCGTTCCTCCCGGGCGAGAACATCTCGGTGGAGCGCTCGCGCGAAGGCGATGGCATCGGACGCTGCGACGGCACGCACTCGATCGAGCGCCTCCGCTGCCCGCAGCGAATCACCCGCCACCACCCGCAGGTCGAGCATCGACGTGAGCGCATCGAGTCGCTCGCGCGCGATGAGCTCGCACTCCAGGGGCGTTCGCAACGCCTGGCCGACCTCGAACCCGGCGTCCCACAACGGGTACAAGAGACGTTCGGTGAGACTCGCAACCTCGTCCCGGTGGCGGCCGTCGTGCACGATGAGGAGATCGACGTCCGAGCATGGCAGCTGGTGCATGCGCCCGTAGCCACCGATCGCGGCCAGCGCGACACCGCCGGGTGGCCCCGCTGCATCGAACGCTTCGGCGAGCGCAGCGTCGAAGAGCTCAGCGCGCCGCCGTGCTGACCACAGCCCGTGGTGACCACCCGAGTAGGCGCGCTCGAGCACCTGGAGCCCGTCGCGCAACCGGGCGATCGGGTCGGCCGCGGAGGACGGTTGCATCGCGTGACCGCCGTCGCTCAGACCGCGTCGGGACCCATCTCGCCGGTTCGGATGCGGATCACCTGCTCGGCCTCGGTGACCCAGAGCTTGCCGTCGCCGATCTTTCCGGTGCGAGCTGCCTTCACGATCGCTTCGACGACCCCGTGCGCCTCACCGTCGGGAACGAGCACCTCGAGCTTCACCTTGGGCACGAAGTCGACCTGGTACTCCGCGCCTCGATAGACCTCGGTGTGCCCTCGCTGCCGGCCGAACCCCTCGACATCGGTCGTGGTGAGGCCGTTGACGCCGAGGTCGCGCAGGGCTTCCTTGACCTCGTCGACGCGGTGGGGCTTCACGATGGCGGTAACCAGCTTCACGCGTCCTCCTGGGCCCGATCGCGGGGGCGCGTAAGCCTATCTCGCAGTCGAGAAGACCGGCGAGCGACTCGTGCCGGCTAGTGCGTTCGGCCGTGTCGAGTGCGGACGAACGGCCGACGCGCCACCGGCCGGGCCCCGTCTAGCATCGGAGCGATGTGGTCGGAGGCCTCCCGAGACCACACTGCCGCCCGATCCTCGAGCCGCTCGCTCCCGCGAGCGTGCTCCCCGATGAGGAGGAACGCTTGCACACGCCGCGCGCCGTGACCATCGCGATCTCGCTGGCGCTCCTGGCCGCAACGAGCATGGCCTGGACGCACAGTGGACGAGCGGCCCCCTCATCGGACCGGATGCGTTCGCTCGGCCTCGAGACGGGTTGCACGATCGTCGGCACGGGCGGCGACGATCAGCTCCGGGGAACGTCCGGCCCCGATGTCATATGCGGAGCCGGCGGCGACGATCTCTTGCGCGGCATCGCCGGGGACGATGTGATCCGCGGTGGCCTCGGCCGCGATGTGATCCTCGGAGGATCGGGCGTTGACCTCGTGAAGGGGGGTGCCGGCGACGACCGTCTGCGGGGCAACCGCGATGACGACGCGCTTCATGGCGGGGGCGGCCGCGACACGCTCATCGGGGGACCCGATGACGACCACCTGCGCGGCGGCGCGCTCAACGATGTCATCGAGGGCTCCGATGGGGTCGACACGATCGCGGGGAACGCCGGCGGTGACGACCTCGATGCGCTCGACGGTCACGATCAGGATGTCGTGCGAGGTCAAGGCGGCAGCGACTCCTGCCTCGCGGACCGCGGCGACACGGTCGAGACCTGCGAACGAGGGGGAACACCACCACCGACGCCCACCGGGCTCGACGGCCAGGCGACGGCCTCACGGGTCGATCTCGATTGGACCGGCACACCCGACGCGACGGAGTACCGGGTCTTCCGGGATGGGGTCGCTCTCGCGACCGCATCGGGATCCTCCTACGGCGACACCACGGTGGAGCCGGAGACCGGCTACTCCTACCAGGTGCAGGCGAGCAACGATTCCGGTGCATCGCCGCTCTCGGCGCCATTCGCGATCACCACGCCTGCGCGTGCCGAGGGAACCACGATCGTCATGGCGGCCGGCGACATCGCGTGCGATCCAGCGGATAGCTCGTTCAGAAGCGGGAACGGCACGTCGACGAGCTGCCGTCAGCGACACACGGCGGAGCTCCTGTCCGGCGCGGACCACGTATTGACCCTCGGGGATCATCAGTACGAGTGCGGTGGCTTGAGCGCCTTCCAGCAGAGCTACGACCTGAGCTGGGGGCGATACCTCGCGATCACCCACCCGATCCTCGCCGATGAGGAGTATGGATCCACCGGCACCGGATGTGGCGCGAGCGGGCCCGATGGTTACCTCACCTATTTCGCCGATCAACTGGCGACACACGGACCCTCGGCTTCAGACCCGGACAGGGGGTACTACAGCTTCGACATCGGCGAGTGGCACGTTGTCGCCCTGAACACCGAATGCTCCAGGATCCCCGGCGGATGCGGTCAAGGCGGGGCGCAGAACGAGTGGTTGGAGGCAGACCTCGCCGACTCGAACGCGCGCTGCACGATCGCGTTGATGCACCAGCCGCGATTCGCCTCGAAGAAGAGCGGTGACGGCTTGAAGGCCTCGGTTCGTCCGTTGTGGCAAGACCTGTACGACCAGGGCGTCGAGATGGTGCTGAGCGGCGACAGTCATTGGTATGAACGCTTCGCACCGCAGGCGCCCGACGCGACGGCTGACCCCGACGGCATCGTGCAATGGATCGTCGGAACCGGCGGCAAGAGCCATGGAGGACTCGCCCCCGAAGGCTCTCGCCGAGCTCACAGCGTGACCGCGGTGTCCTCGACGTTCGGGGTGCTCCGACTCGAGCTGAACCACGACGGCTACGCGTGGAGATACAAGGTCGAAGGCTCGTCGAGCTACACCGACACCGGCGACGCGACCTGTCACTGACGGCGACGACCGATCGTCCGCCACACGCAGGTCACCTGTTTCTCGTGCACGTCGTGCAACTCGACCACGGCGTCGAGATCCTCGGGCCTGGCGAGCCCCTTTGGAGATCGCGAAAGGTCACTCCCCGACGGCCTTCTTCCGAGCAGGCGTCTTCGCCTTGGCGGTGGCCTTCTTCGCCGTGGCCTTCTTGGCGGCGGCCTTCTTCGACGCCGGCTTCTTGGCCGCCGCCTTCTTCCTCGTCGGTGCGATATCGGCCTCGTCGGTGTCGGCCTCCTTCTTGGCTGCCGCGACGCTCGCCTTCAAGGCGGCCATGAGGTCGACGACCTTGGCCGCAGGCTCGGCCTCGACGACCTCGATCTCCTCACCGTTGATCTTGGCCTCGACGATGCGCATCAGCGCCTCGCGGTACTCGTCGGTGAACTCGTCGGGGTTCCACTCGGCGGTGAGGTTCTCGATGAGCTGGCGAGCCATCTCGACTTCCTGTCCACGGGCTTTCGAGCTCACGTCGACGTCGCCGAGATCGGCCGCGCGGATCTCGTCGGGCCAGTACATCGTCTCGAGAACGAACGCATCGTCTTTGAAACGCAGTGCCGCGAGATGCTCCTTGTCGCGGAAGCTCACCTTGGCGATACCGACCTTGTTGTCCTGACTCATCGCCTCGCGCAACAGGGCGTAGGCCTTGGCGCCGGTCTCGTCGGGGGCGAGGTAATAGCTCTTCTTGAACAACATCGGGTCGATCTCATCGAGGTCGACGAACTGCTGGATGTCGATCGCGCGGCTCGACTCGACCGGTACCGCATCGAAGTCGTCGTCGGTGAGCACGACGTAGCGGTCCTTCTCGTACTCGTAACCCTTCACGATGTGCTCGAAGTCGACGATCTCACCGTCCTTCTCGCACACGCGCTTGTAGCGGATGCGCCCCATGTCTTCGTCGTGGAGCTGGTTGAAACGCAGGGTCTTCTCCTCGGTGGCCGGGTACACGGCCACCGGGATGGTCACGAGGCCGAACGAGATGGCCCCTTTCCACATCGATCTTGGCATGGAGTCCCTCCGAGGAAGTCCGTGGCTCCCGGTGCGCACCTTCGGCGCGCGGTACCTCGGAGTCTATCCCCCGTGGCCGACGTGCCGGAAGGCGTTCAGGCCCCGTGGTCGGCGTCGATCGCGCGCTCGAGGTCGGCCAGGCCCGCGGCGAACGCGACCGGGCGCGCTTCGCCCGCGGCAACGCGCCGCTCGACAGCGACCCCGAGCAGATACGTCGCGATGGGCGTGAGCTTGCGTTCCACACCGTGCGCGACGTCGCGGGCAGCGCCCAGCAGTCGTTCCTGCGATTCGTGGTCGAGCGCTTCGACGCCGAGCGTCGAGGCGGCTTGCATCAGCCAGTCGGTCATCGTCGGTCGCTCCTTGCGGTCTGCAGGCGGGAAGGCTACGGGAACCGTTGGGTCTCGAGACTGTCGTTAGCATGACGACTATGGCCCCGAAGCGGAAGCGAGCGCGCACCTCGAAAGAGGCGTTCACGGTCGAGATGCCGCGTCAGCTCGAGACGACCCGCGACAGCGACGCATGGTGGGCAGAGGTCGACGGGCGCGAGCTGCGCCTGTCGAACCTCACCAAGATCTTCTGGCCCAACGAGGGCTACACCAAGGGTGACCTGGTCGCCTTCTACTTCAACGTTGCGTCGCTGATCGTGCCGCATCTCGTCCAGCGGCCGCTCACGATGAAACGCATGCCTGACGGCATCGACGGGCCGTTCTTCTACGAGAAGTCCGCGCCCGCGCACACCCCCGACTGGCTGGGTCGCTGCGTCGTGCAGAGCGACGAGGCCAAGGGCGGGGAGATCGACTACCTCACGATCGTGGACGCGGCTGGTCTGTTGTACGTGACCAACCTCGGGTGCATCGAGTTCCACCCGCTGCACTCTCGATGCGACGACGTGGCACACCCCGATTACCTCTTCTTCGACCTTGATCCGTTCGAGCCCTACACCTACGAGGATGTTCTCGTCGTCGCGCGCCACATCAAGGTGTTGCTGGATCAGCTCGGGCTGACCTCGTTCCCGAAGACGAGCGGCGCGACCGGGCTACAGATCTACGTGCCGATACTGCGAGGCACGTACTCGTACGACACGGTGCGCGCGTTCGTGGGTGCCGCCGGAAGGCTGATCAAGGGCGCCGATCCCGACCGCGTCACCATGGCGTGGAAGATCGCCGATCGCACCGGCAAGATCTTCATCGACCACAACATGAATCGCTCGGGTGCCAACATCTCCGCGGCGTATTCGCTGCGACCAGAGCCTCGCGCCCCGGTCTCCACGCCGCTCACGTGGGACGAGGTCTTCGAGGGCGGGTTCGAGCCGAGCGACTTCCGCATCGACAACGTGTGGGAACGATTCGAGCGGATCGGCGACCTCTTCGAGGGCGTGCGCACCGAGGCGATGGACCTGGCGACCGCGCTCGAAGCGCTCGACGTCGACCCTGAGGAGTCCGAGGCGCCGGTCTCGAGCGGGCCGCTTCCTCGAACCGCCGCCGAGAGCGTCGCCAGTCGCACGGCTGAGGAGATCGCGGCCGCGTCGAAGGATCCGGCACTGTTCGAGTACGTGCGACGTCGCGACTTCGGTCCCGAGGGCACGACCGAGCCGGCACCCGGTGACATCGCATCAGGGGGAAACTCGTTCGTGATCCACAAGCACCGTGCAACCCGGCTGCACTACGACGTGCGGCTCGAGCGAGACGGCGGATTGCCGTCGTGGGCGGTGCCCAGGGGACTCCCGATCGCCAAGGGAGACAAGCGGCTCGCCGTGCAGACCGAGGTCCACCCGCTCGAATACGGCACGTTCGAAGGCACGATCCCCGAAGGCCACTACGGCGCCGGCGAGGTGCGCATCTTCGACGACGGCTGGTACGAGACGGTCGAATGGACCGATTCGAAGGTCTCGTTCGTGCTGCACGGCAGGCGCTATCCCGGTCTCGAGTTCCACTTCGTGAAGACGAACCGCGACTGGCTCGGCTTCCTGGCGAGCGCCCAGAACGCACCGGCGATCGCCGCGCCGCCGCGGTTCGAGCCGATGCTCGCCGAAGGCGGCTGGGAGGCCTTCGACGACCCGGAATGGTGGTTCGAGCCGAAGCTCGACGGCATCAGGTGCATGGCCGAGCTTTCGACGGGCGAGACCGTCGTGCGCACACGCACCGGGCGAGATGCGACGAGCCAGTACCCCGAGCTGCACATGGTGCATGAGCTCGTCGATCAGGTGAACGCTGTGATCGACGGCGAGATCGTGGCGCTCGACGATGCCGGACGTCCATCGTTCGAGGTGCTTCAGGGGCGCATGAACCTGTCGGGCGAGCGCGCGATCGCACGTGCGGCGAAGATCACACCCGTCTCGCTGGTGGCGTTCGACCTGCTCTGGCTGGACGGCCACGACACGACCGCACTCCCGCTCGAGCAGCGCCGGGAGCTGCTCGAGCTCGTCGTGGAGCAGGACCACCGGTTGCAGGTGACGACCCACGCCGAGGGCGACGGGGTCGCCTTCACCGCCACGGCCGCGGAGCTCGGCCTCGAAGGGGTCATGGCGAAGCGGAAGGGCTCCGTCTATCTCCCCGGCCGGCGCAGTCCCGACTGGCGCAAGCTCAAGCTCATGAACACCCAGGCGTGCGTGATCTTGGGGTTCACGCGCGGCAAGGGTGGCCGCGAGGGATCGTTCGGCGCCCTGCTCGTCGGCGCGCTCGATGACAGCGGTGCCATGCGCTGGGTCGGGCAGGTCGGATCGGGGTTCACGGAGCGCCTGCTCGGATCCCTGATGAAGGACCTTGCGCCATCGGTGCGACCGAACCCGGCGATCGACGACCCCGATCTCGCCGCGGTGAAGGGCGCCACGTTCGTGGAACCTGACCTCGTCTGCGAGGTGCGCTTCCTCGAGATCACGAAGAGCTCGGGGAAGATGCGCGCGCCGTCGTTCCGAGGGATGCGACCCGACCTCGCCCCAGAGGACTGCGTGCTGGAGCCGTTGGCCGGCTCCCGTCAGGTATCGGACGCGAAGAGGAAGCGACGGTGACGGCGCGCGCGGCTCTCAGGCGCCGGGCGCCCGATACGGCGCGTGCTTCCCGATCGCGCGGTCGACGTCGTCGGCCGAGAGCAGCACGACGGTCTCGATGGTGCCAGCCCCCGACGCGGCGACGGCGGTCGCCACCGCTGCAGCGGTGACCTGATCTTCCATCTCGGCGATGACGTACGCGTCGGTGTCGCCGAACGCGAAGTCGAACGAGCTGATCGAGCCACCCATCTCGGCGGCCATCTTCTCGATGAAGGTCTTCCGGTTCGCGGCGCCTTCCTTGATGACGCCCTGCATGCCCTCCTTGCTGTAGGACACCTTGAACATGAAGCGTGCCATCGGCCCTCCCCCTTCCCGCGGACATGACTGGCGAGCAGGTTCGTATCGTGCTCCCGCCGAGGCGAGCGCGCAAGTCGCGGGTGCGCAACGGATCGGAGCGCAGCGATTCAGAAGGGCTCGTAACCGGCCCGCACGAGCAGCGCGCGCACGTCACGTTCATCGAAACCACGATTGAGGAGCTCGCGGTAGAGACGCACCGTCGCGAGCGTGCGACCACACGTGGGGCAGAACGCGAACGAGCCGTCGAACGGCGTCTCGCACCATGGGCAGTGCGTGACCTCGATGCGACGATCGGGCTCGAGACCCGTGTCGGCGAGCGCATCGACGTAGCCCTTGCCGTAGTCCCACTGGATGTACTCGCTCTCGGCCAGCTCGAACGCCGGCTCGTGGGGGCGGGGCTCCCCCGTCGTGAGCATCTGCTCGAGGTTGTCGCGCAACAGCTCCCACTCGAAGAAGTGGTTCGAGCCACAGTCCTGGCACGCGATCACGACGCCCTTGACCCCCTGCGGCGAGAAGACCGTGCGCATCGCTGCGAGGTCGTCGAGATCGGCCTCGATATCGCGCCGCTCATCGGGGCTCAGATCGAAAGGCTCGTCGTGCCCGCTGCCCATGTCGAATTCCATGTTCACCTACTCATCGTCGTCCACGAAGCGGAACGCCTTGAACGCCTCGGCGTACTCGAGACCCGCCTCTTCACCGGTCTGCCGAGCCCGTTCCCGCACCCACGGCGCCGCCGCCTCGCCTTCCTCCGAGACATGCTGGGCGAGCGCCTGCAGCTTGATATCGATCGTCTTCGTGATGTCGACGTACGTGTCGGGCTCGTTGGTCGAGAGCCACAGGTTGGGGATCTCGAACGGCTCGATGCCTTCGTCCTCGAGCTCTTGGAACATCACCCGGGTCGGCGCGTCGGGCATGACGGCGGTGAGTGCGAGCAGCCCCGCCTGCTTGTGATCCCAATGGTTGATGTAGCCCTGGCCCGACCAGAGGCGGGCGGGATCGGGAGCGATCAGCACCTCTGGCCGTAGCCGTCGGATCTCGCGGGTGACCTTCTTGCGAGTGACCGGCGTCACTTCGAGCAAGCCGTCGGCCTCGCCGAGGAACGTCACGCTCGTGACGCCGAGCACGTCGGCGGCCGCGCGCTGTTCGCGTTCACGGACGGGGGCGACGAGCTTCCGGCTCGCGCCCGGCTCGTTGGAGCCCGCCGATCCGTCGGTGCAGATCACGTAGTGCACCTCGCAGCCGTCGCGGGTCCACGCGGCGACCGTTCCACCGCACATGAACTCCGCGTCGTCGGGGTGGGCGACCAGCACCAACGCGCTCGAGAACGATCGATGTTGCACATCGTCAGCCTATCGGCGCCGATGACAGGCGACGCACCTGCACAAGCGATGGGCGCGGGCGTGGTTGGATGCCGGGGTGAGGGAGAACGATCGCATCATGGACGAGGACGAGGCGCGCATCGCCGAGCTGGAACGCGGCTTCCGAGACGACGGGCTGCCGAATCTGATCGTGGACTTCTCGGCTGCCGAGGATGTCTTCACGCGCGCGATCCCGTTCTTGACGCTCGTGTTCGTGCTCGAGTTCGTGAATGCGACCGACCTCGACGCTGGGTCGGCCAACCTGCTGCTCGCCCTTGGCGGGGCCGCGATCCTGCTCGGCGCGTTCGGCCTGCTGAATCTGGTGCGGGGACGCCCGTTCTTCTCGGTGCCACGGCGGGTGGGCAAACCCGAGCTCGCCGCCTTCGTCGTGCTGCCGGCGTTGCTGCCGATCATCTTCAGCCGTCAGTTCCTGTTCGGGTTCAACACGATGCTCGTGAACTCCGCGCTGCTGTGGTTGGTCTACCTCGTGATCGGATTCGGTCTGCTGTCGATCGTGCGATGGGCAGGCGCTCGCTTCTTCCAACAGCTCGCCACGTCGGTGACGGTGCTCGTGCGTGCTGTTCCACTGCTGCTGTTCTTCTCACTCGTGATGTTCTTCACCACCGAGATCTGGCAGGTGTTCACCACCCCCGGGCCCGGCGCGTTCTGGTCGGCCGTCGCGTTGTTCGTGCTGCTCGCCATGGTGTTCCTCGCCGTACGTCTCCCGGGCGTCGTTCGCGAGGTGCAGGGAGAGGAGGCGGTCGGAGACGTGCCGCTCCGCCGCAAGGAGCGTCTCAATCTCGCCGCCGTTGCGCTGATCAGCGAGATGCTGCAAGTGATCTTCGTCAGCTCGGCGATCTGGCTGTTCTACGTCGTGCTCGGCTCGCTGCTCGTCAACGATGCCGTGCGGGAAGCGTGGTTACTGCGCCCCGACGACGTGATCTTCACGATCGCATGGTTCGGTGATCGCGTGCAGGTCAACGAGCCGCTGCTGCGGGTCGCGACCGGGGTCGCAGCATTCGTCGGCCTCTACTACGCGGTCACGATCCTCGTCGACGCCGCGTACCGAGATCAGTTCGTCGACTCGTTGAGCGAAGAGCTTCGCGACACGTTCCGACGACGGAAGGAGTACCTGGAGCTTCAGCGCCGCAGAGGTACGCGAGTCACCCCCGGCTCGTCGCCGCAAGGTTCACCGCATCCCGGAACCTAGGGTGTGGGTTTCATCACCATCAGGAACAGGATCGCCGCGACCGGGATCATCGTGATCAGGCCCATCGTCGTGGTGCGTCTCACGGCGGCCGCGTACACGTCGGGCGCGACATCGCCCGATTCCACCAGCGCCACCTGTCGGCGGAGCGACGGGCCGAACAGCAGCCCGGCGATGGCCCCCACTGCAACGTAGAGCCCGATCGCGACCGCGATCCAAAATGTTGAGAACCCCAGGTTGCCGTCGAGCACCATGAGCACGCCGGTGATGGGCAGCACCGCGTATGCCGGGTTGGCGAGTCGAGCGTCGAGCGCTCTGACGCCCCTTGCCAAGGCCACGTTCGGTTCGTGTCGCGACCATCGAAGCCACATGAAATACGTGATGTTCGTTCCCACGGCCACGATCGCGGCCAGGATGTGGACCAGCTTCAGCCACAGGTAGGTATCGATCTGCCGCTCTTCCCTGATCGATCGAATCGATCGGCGCTCTCGTCCAGCGTACCGTCACCGGCTCACACTCGGGCGCTGGAAGTCCATAATCTCTCGAGCTGAAATGAGCGCATCCGCGGAGAAGCCCGCGACCGGTCGAAGGCTCGCCGCCGTTGCGGCGATCTGCATGGTCGTCCTGGCGCTCGCCCTCGGCGTGACGAGCATCCCCGACGACGCGCAGCGCTTCACGGTGCAGGCGCCTCTGCTGCTCGTCGCACTGCTCGCCGCCTGGTACGCACTCACCCGAGCGGGTCGCGGGAGGCTGATCGGCATGGCGGTCTGCGTCGCCGCCATCGCGGGCATCGTTGCCTACGCGTTCGTCGAAGGACGGGCGGAGTTCGTCGTGGCTCTGATCCGGATCGTGCTGCTCCTCGCGGCGGTGGTGTTCGCGCGGCACGCGCTCGCCCTCGACATCGGGGCGCTGAAGGAGACACCCACCCCCGGCGAAGCGGTTCCGGCTTCGAAGCGAGGGGTGTTGATCGTGAACCCGAAGTCCGGTGGCGGGAAGGCTGAGCGCTTCCGTCTCGAAGAGGAGAGTCGAGCACGAGGGATCGAACCGGTGGTGCTGCGGGCCGGCGACGATCTGCTCGAGATGGCCCGAGATGCCCTCGACAGCGGCGCCGACGTGATCGGCATGGCAGGCGGAGATGGGTCGCAGGCGCTCGTCGCGAGCATCGCGGCTGAGCGAGGCGTCTCGATGGTGATCGTGCCCGCCGGTACGAGGAATCACCTTGCGCTGGACCTGGGGCTCGATCGCGACGACGTGGTGGGCGCGCTCGACGCGTTCGACGAGGCGGTAGAACGGTCCATAGACCTGGCCGACGTGAACGGGCGTGTGTTCGTGAACAACGTCTCGCTCGGACTCTATGCATCGATCATCCGTTCGCCCGAGTACCGGGACGCCAAGATCGATACCACGCTGGCTGCGCTCCCCAAGATGCTGGGGCCCGGAGCGTCGCCGTTCGACCTTCGGTTCAAAGGGCCTGCCGGCGAAGACCACGTGGGAGCGCACCTGGTGCAGATCTCGAACAACCCCTATGGGAACACGGTCGATGGGCTGACGAGCCGGCCCCGTCTCGACACCCATCGCCTGGGGATCATCGCCCTCGAGATCGACGACGACCGCTCAGCGGCGTCGTTCATCGCGGCTGTCGCGGCAGGACGCGCCGAACGGTTCTCGGGGTTCACGTCGTGGGTGGCAGACGCATTCGAGGTGACATCGGATACCACGATCGATGTCGGGCTCGACGGCGAATCGCTCACGCTCGGAGCCCCGCTGGTGTTCTCGATCCGGGCCGAACCGCTTCGCGTGAGGTTGCCGGCCCACGCGATCGGCTCGTCGCCGGCGGGTCGCTCCCTTGGCTGGCGCTCGGCAGCTCGTGGCGTGGTGCGCGTCGCCCTCGGAAGGGCGGTCACGCCTCATGATCCTCGAGTCGTAGCATCCGAGGACGTGTCGTCGTGACGGTCGCACAGTGACCGGGAAGGAGCGGTTGACGTGAGTGAGGGTGCCGGGTTCGAGGCGTCGATCAGGCCGTTGTTCCGCGAGAAAGATCGGGAGTCCATGCTCGAGTCGTTCGACCTCTGGGACCTGGAGGACGTGCGAGCTCACGCGACCGCGATCCTCGAGCGCCTCGAGACGGGCGACATGCCGTGTGACGGTGCCTGGCCACGGGAGCACGTCGAGCTGTTCTCCAGCTGGGTTTCGTCGGACATGGCGCCGTGAACCACCGCCGTCGCGTGACGCCGAGCTGCGACGTTCATGCCCTCCGCATCATCCTCAAGAACGTGACCTCGTTACCGTTCTCGAACGTGCGGTCGTACACCTCGCCGCGCTCGAACCCCGCCTGTTCGTAGGTTCGGATCGCTCGCTCGTTCCAAGGGAACACGTCGAGCGCGAACGTGTACGGCGACCAACGCGAGCGTGAGAACTCGAGCGCCGCTTCGACGAACGCCGCCCCGATGCCGCGGCCGGTGAGATCGGGCCGGAGGCCGAGACCCACCTCGACTTCCACCAGCGTGTCCGCGTGAAGCTCCGACTCGCTCGCGACGAGCTCGAGGAAGCCGACCAACTCGCCACTGTCTGCATCGTCGGCTGCGAACCAGGATGCCCCCCATCGCACCGGATCGCGCATCTCCTCGCCCATCGAGGGGTCCTCTCGCGCGTCGTACACGTCGTAGGGCGCCGGGTATCGCCAGCTCGCGACCGCGTTGGCATCGGCCTCGGTGAACGCTCTGATCGTGAACCGCATGGTCACGCGATGGTCTCACGACGGTTGCGCTCCGGCCGAGCTCGGGTAGCGTCGGAGTCGTGACGGATCCGATGCTGAGGCGTGCTGTCGACGCCGCGCTCGAGGCGAGCGTTGTCGGAAGCTTCACCAAGATCGGCTACGAGGTGCGGCGGCGCATGTTCGATTGGCAGGATCTCGACTCGCTCGACATGACCGGAACCACGGCGATGATCACCGGCGGCAACTCGGGACTCGGACTGTTGACTGCGAAGAAGCTCGCGTGCATCGGCGCATCGGTGCGGGTCGTTGCGCGCGACGCCGAGCGTGGCGCCACGGCGATCGAGGAGATCACCCAGGAGGGCGGCCCTGAGGCCGCGCTCTACGTCGCCGATCTGAGCTCGCTGGGCGATGTGCGCCGGTTGGCGGGTGAGATCCGCGAGCGGGAGCCACGCCTCGACGTGCTCGTGCACAACGCAGGGGCATTGCTCCCCGAGCGACGCGAGTCGGTCGATGGCCATGAGATGACGTTCGCGACCATGGTGCTCGGCCCGTTCCTGCTCACGGGACGAGCTCATGTCGCTGCTGCGGTCGACGTCCGGCCGGAGCCGCGTGTTGTGGGTGGCGAGCGGCGGCATGTACACCCAGTCGCTCGACGTCGATCGCCTCGAGATGGGGTTCGACGGGTACTCGGGAACGAAGGCGTACGCCCGCGCCAAGCGCGCGCAGGTCGTGCTCGCCGAGGAGTGGGCCAAACGCTCGCGCGACGACGGCGTCGCGGTGCACGCGATGCATCCCGGTTGGGCAGACACGCCCGGCCTCGAGACCGGGCTCCCCGGCTTTCGAACCCTGCTCGGACCGATCCTGCGCTCCCCCGACCAGGGCGCCGACACGATCGTCTGGCTCGCAGCAGCCGAAGAGCCCGGTCTTCTGACCGGGAAGTTCTGGTTGGATCGAGCGCCCCGCTCGACGACCAAGCTCGTGCCCTCGGGCGCCACATCCGACGAACGCGCGAAGCTCTGGGATCTCTGCGAGCGACTGACCGGAAGCTGATCAGCCGTACGAGCGCTCCTTAGGAGCGCTTCGACGACCTCGCACGCCGGTCGGCGATCGCACGCTCCAGCTCACCGGCTTGCGTCCGAACGCTCTCCGGCGAGGGCCCGCCCGGGGTGGTTCGAGCAGCGACGCTCCGTTCGGGATCCAGCATCGTCGCGCCGGACGGCACGCCGAACTCCTTCCACTCGGAATCGGTGAGGTCAGCGAGAGCGCGACCTTGCTCGTCGATGGATCGCAGCAGCTCGCCCGTTCGCCGGTGTGCCTCGCGAAAGGGCATGCCCGAGATCACGAGTGCCTCTGCGAGGTCCGTGGCGTAGAGCCCGGCGTCGGAGCACGCGCTCCGCATCGCGTCGGAGTCGAAGCGCATCGTCGCGATGGCTCCCGTGAGAGCTGCAAGCACCAGCTCCAGCGTGTCGGCAGCGTCGAACGCGGGCTCCTTGTCCTCCTGTAGATCTCGGTGGTAGCCGAGAGGCAGCCCATTGCAGCAGAGAAGTCACGGCGACGAAATCCGCCGCCACCCGGGCGGCCTTGCCGCGCGCGAGCTCGGCGGTGTCGGGGTTGCGCTTCTGGGGCATCATGCTCGAGCCTGTCGCGTAGGCCTCGTCGAGCGAGGCCCAGCCGAGGGACTCGTCGGTCCACCGCGCGAGGTCGGCCGCGAGGCGTGACAGATGCGTGGCGCAGATGGTTGCCGCCGCCAGGAACTCCTGCACGAAGTCGCGGTCGCTCACCGCGTCGATCGAGTTCGTGAACGCTCGGCGCAGGCCGAGTCGTTCGGCGATGGCCTCGGGGTCGAGCCCGAGCGTCGAGGTCGCGGTCGCACCCGCGCCGAGCGACGACATCGAGGCACGATCCGACCACTCATGCAGGCGATCGAGGTCCCGCACGAGTGCCCACGCGTGCGCGAGCAGGTGGTGGCCGAGGGTGACCGGCTGCGCGAAGCGGGCATGCGTCGTGCCGGGCATCACTGTCTGGGCGTGCTCACGCGCGCGGGCGATCAGGGTTCCTGCGAGCGCGACCGCGAGCTCGTCGATGCGTGTGGCGGCGGCGAGCAACCAGAGGCGGAGATCGGTGACGACGAGGTCATTCCTCGACCGGCCTGCATGCAGCTTCCCCCCGAGGTGGCCGAGCCGCTCCGTGACGCCTCGTTCGATCGCCGAGTGGATGTCCTCGTCGGCGTCGTTGAACTCGAACGTGCCCCCGACGATGTCGTCGCCCACCGCGACGAGCGTCTCCTCGAGGGCCGACACCTCGCCGGCGTCGAGCAGTCCCGCTCGTTGCAGCGCACCAACGTGTGCGATCGAGGCCTCGACGTCGGCCCGCGCGAGACGTACATCGAAGCCCAACGATCTGCCGAGCGCGTGAGCCTCAGGCGCCGGGACTGACGAGAACCGCCCCGCCCATAGCGGCTCATCACCGGACTCGGTCACGTGCGGCTTCCCTGCTTCGCGGACCACACCTTGAGCGGCAGGCCGAAGAGTCGCACGTACCCCTTGGCGTCGGACTGGTCGAACGCATCTCCGCTTCCGTAGGTGGCGAGCGACAGGTCGTAGAGAGAGTGGTCGCTCCGCCGCCCCACGACCGTGCACGAGCCCGGCTCGTAGCGCAGTCGCACCTCGCCGGTGACGTTCGCCTGCGTGGCGTCGACGTAGGCATCGATCGCGGCGCGCAGCGGCGAGAACCAGTGGCCGTCGTAGACGAGATCGGCCCAGCGTTGTTCCAGCTGCGGCTTGTGGTGCGCGAGATCGCGCTCCAGCGTGAGATCCTCGAGCGCCTGATGCGCCACGATGATCGCGAGCGCCCCGGGCACCTCGTAGAGTTCGCGGCTCTTGATACCCACTCGCCGGTTCTCGATCATGTCGACGCGTCCGAACCCGTAGGAACCGCCCAGCACGTCGAGGCGGCGGATCATCTCGGGGAGGGCGATCTCCTCGCCGTCGAGCGCGACCGGCACGCCGCGGCCGAACGCAACGGTGATCTCAGCGGGATGGGGCGGGCGCTCGTGGGGCGGCACCGTTCTCTCGAACGCATCCTCGGGGGGCGCGATCCATGGATCCTCGAGCGGGCCACATTCCGCTGTGCGCCCCCAGATGTTCTCGTCGACCGAGTACGTCGTGACGACGTCCGCGATGGGGATGCCCCATTCATCGGCAAGCACGATCGCCTTGTCGCGCGGGATGTTCGCGTCGCGGATGGGCGCGAGCACCTCCAGGTCGGGCGCGAGCACACCGAACGACAGCTCGAACCGCACCTGATCGTTGCCCTTGCCGGTGCACCCGTGCGCGACGACGCCGGCACCGACCTCGCGGGCCACCTTCACGACCTCCTCGACGATGCAGGGACGCGCGAGCCCTGAGACCATCGGGTACTTGCCCTCGTAGAGACCGTTGGCTCGGATCGCGGGCGTGAGGAACTCAGCCGCGAAGCGATCGACGGCATCGACGAGCCGCACGCTCGCGGCTCCGGCCTTGTGCCCGCGCTCGACGATCTCGTCGAAGTCCTCGCGCTGACCCACGTCGACCACGACCGCGTGCACCTCGTAGCCCTGCTCTCCCAACCAGCGGATCGTGACCGACGTGTCGAGGCCTCCGCTGTAGGCGAGCACCGCCCTCCGACCCGCTCCGCCGCTGCCCACCGTGCCGTTGCCCGTCATCAGCTTGCCTCCATGATCCGAGTCAGCGATCGCTCGAGCGCGAGGGGCTTCACACCGACCCGCCCCAAGACCAAGATCGTGTTGTCGCCGGCGATCGTGCCTGCCACCCCGTCGAGCCCGGCGCGGTCGATGCCCTCGGCGAGCGCCGCTGCCGCTCCGGGCGAGGTCCGCACGATCAATCCGGCGTCGCTTGCCACGAACGACAGGGCGAACTCGTCGAGCAGGTGCCGCAGCAGCCCCAAGGGCCCGTAGGAACCCGCCTCGCCGGGAACGACGTACCGAGTTCCCTCGTGGTCGTGCACCCGCGCGAGACCGAGCTCCTCGATGTCGCGACTGATCGTGGATTGCGTCGCGTCGAGACCCATGTAGGCGAGGCGATCGCGGATCTCGTGCTGGCTCGCGAGCCGCTCGGTGACAAGCAGTCCGAGCATCGCCTGCTGCCGTTTGGCTTTCGAGGCCCCATCGGAGCGGCTCATGTCGACGCCTCGCTCGGCGTGCTTCTCACGCCGGCCGGCGTGAGCACGCGCGCGACGGCGGCACCGAAGGCCCCCGTTGCCAGGGCAACATCGTCAACGCTCGCCGTGAGCGGCGGCGACATGCGCACGACGTCCGGGCCTGCCGTGGTTGCGAGCACGCCGCCATCGATCATCGCCAGCACGACATCGTTCGCGACCGGACGGGCGAGTTGGAAACCCCAGAGGCAACCGCGCCCCCGCGCCTCGAGCACGGTGCCCTCGGGCGCTGCCGCCGCAGCCGCTCCGAACAGGCTCTCACCGAGAGCGACCGCCCTCGCGAGCAGTCCGCCACGTTCGATGGCGTCGATGACCGCGAGTGCGCCGGCGCACACGACCGGACCCCCACCGAAGGTCGAGCCGTGTTCGCCCGCTTCGAACGAGAGCTCCCGCCGCGCGAGCATCGCGCCGATCGGAAGCCCGCCGCCCAGCCCCTTCGCGAGCGTCAGCACGTCGGCCTCGACGCCCGCGTGCTGCAACGCCGCCCAGTCGCCGCAGCGCCCCAAGCCCGACTGCACCTCGTCGGCCACGAGCAGCGCGCCGCGCTCATCGCAGAGCGCTCGCACCCCGCGCAGGTAGGCGTCGTCGAGCGGGTGAACCCCACCTTCTGCGAGGACCGGTTCGAGCAGGACGGCGATCACGTCGTCGGTCATCGCCGACGCGAGCGAGTCGATGTCGCCGGCGGGCACGAACCGGAACCAGTCGACGAGTGGTTCGAACGCCGTTCTCTTCGATGGCTGCCCGGTCGCGGCAAGCGCGGCGATCGTCCGCCCGTGGAACGAGCCGTCGAGCGCGATCATCGTCGCCTTGCCTCTCGCGAGTCCGCAGCTTGCGCGCGAGCTTGATCGCGGCCTCGTTCGCCTCCGCGCCCGAGTTGCAGAAGAACACTCGCGCATCGTTCACCGGCATCAGCTCGGCGAGCCGCCCGGCCAGCGCAGCCTGCGGTTCGGTCGCGAAGAGGTTGCTGACCATGTCGAGCGTGTCGAGCTGTGCACGCACGGCCGCGACCCAGGAAGGGTGGGAATGCCCGAGCACGTTCACGCCGAGCGCCCCGGCGAAGTCGAGGTACTCGCGGCTCTCGTCGTCCCACACGCGTGTGCCCGAGCCACGGACGAGTGTGACCGGGTACCGGGCATAGGTGGGCATGACGTGGGGGTCGTTCACGATCGCACGACCTCGTCGAGAGGCGTGGTGTCGGGCGTGACCATCGTGCCGACCCCTTCGGGGGTGAACAGCTCGAGCACGAGAGAATGCTCGACCCTTCCGTCGACCAGGTGGACGCGCCCGACACCGGCCTTCAGCGCCGCGACCGCGCTCTGGAGCTTCGGGATCATGCCGCCGGCGACGACGCCAGGCTGTGCGAGCACGTCGATGCATTGCGTAGCCGAGAGCTCGCTCAACAGGTCACCGGTCGGCCCGACCAGCCCTGGAACGTCGTTGATGAACACGAGCTTCTCGGCACTCAGCTCGATCGCGAGCTGGCTCGCGACCACGTCGGCGTTCACGTTGTAGGCCTGTCCAGTGGTCTCGTCGACGGCGATGGTGGCGACGACCGGCACGAACCGTTGGGCGGTGAGTGTGCGCAGCACGTCGGCGTTCACATGCACGACCTCGCCCACGAAACCCAGATCGGGGCCGGATCGCTTCCGCGCGAGGAGCAGCCCGCCGTCCACCCCCGACAGACCGACGGCGGGCACGCCGCCGGTCACGAGCGAGGCGACGATATCGGTATTGAGCTTGCCCGCCAGCACCATCGTCGCGACGTCGAGCGTGGCGGCGTCGGTGACGCGCAGGCCGTCGACGAATGTCGTTTCGATGCCGAGCCGCTCGCTCAGGTTCGTCACCTGCGGCCCTCCGCCGTGCACGACGACAGGCGTGATGCCGGCGCTGCGCAGCAGCGAGATGTCCTCGACGAACGACGATGCGAGTGTCCCGGGGCCCACGGCGGCGTCCATCGCCGCGCCCCCCCATTTCACGACGATCACCTTGCCGTGGTGCTCGCGCATGAACGGCAGAGCCTCGAGCAACGTGCGCGCCTTGGCGACGGTGCGCTGCCTGATCTGCGGCGGAAGGTCGATCGGCTCGGAGCTCACGTCGTGTACTCCCCGTTGATGCGCACATACTCGTAGCTCAGGTCGCAGCCGTACGTGCGACTCGAGCCGGACCCGTCGCCGAGTCGCACGCGCACCTGGATCTCGGCTTCCTTCATGGCAGCGCGTGCCTCGTCGGCGAGCGGCGATGCGGGCTCGAAGTAGCTCCGAGGTATCACGCCGCCGGTCGCGACCGCGACGCCTCCGATCGACACGTCGATCGAGGAGGGGTCGATCGCCACGCCCGCAGCGCCCGCTGCCTGGAGGAACCGTCCCGGGTTCGGGTCGCCGCCGAACACCGCGGTCTTCACGAGCGGCGACTCGGCGATCGCTTTCGCGAATCGCCGGGCTTCGTGGTCGCTCGCGGCGCCCTCGACGTCGACGATCAGCACATGGGTGGCACCCTCGCCGTCCGCGATCAGCTGCCGCACGAGCGACTCGCCGACGGCGTCGATCGCGCCCGCGAGGTCCTCCCATGCACGTGGGCCCGGCGCGAACACGGCGCCGGCTGCCCCGCTTGCCATCAACAGCACCGTATCGTTCGTCGAGCTGCATCCGTCGACCGTGAGCGAGTTGAACCGCGGCGCCAGTCGCTCGGTCGCGAGCCGATGGAGATCTCCGGCCGCGACAGCAGCATCGGTCGTCACGAACGCGAGCATCGTCGCGAGGTTCGGCGCGATCATGCCGACGCCCTTGGCGCAGCCACCGACCCGGACTGCCTCGCCGGACGTCTCGCTGGTCGCCTGCTTGTGCGTGGTGTCCGTCGTCATGATCGCGCGCGCGAACGACTCGCCTGCCTCATGCGAGCCCGCGAGCGACTCGATGAGCCCGGGCATCGCCGCACTCATCGTCGTCACATGGATCGGCTCCCCGATCACCCCGGTCGAGCACGGGATCACCTCGTCAACGCAGGCACCGAGCAGCCGGGCTGCCTGTGCGCTCGTCGCCAGCGCGTCATCGACGCCCCGCCGGCCCGTCGCAGCGTTCGCCTGCCCGCTGTTCACGAGCACGCCCCTCACGTGGCCGCGCGCGACGCGGTCTCTCCCGACCTGCACCGGCGCGGCCGCCACGGAGTTGGTGGTGAACAGCGCCGCGGCGCTCGTCCCCGGATCGCCCACGAGCAGGCCGAGGTCGGGAAGCCCGCTCGGCTTGAAGCCAGCTGCCACGCCGGCGGCCCGGAACCCGAGTGGGTACGTGACGCTCACGTGATCAGCCGGCTCACGGGTATGCCGCCAGGGTCGGGAGGCCTTCGGATTCCTCGAGTCCGAGCACGAGGTTCATGTTCTGGACGGCCTGGCCGGCAGCACCCTTGACGAGGTTGTCCAGAGCGCCGACGACGATCGCGGTGCCGGTGCGAGCGTCGGCCACCGCCTGCAGCTCGATCACGTTCGTGCCGCGCGTGCGCTTCGAGTCGGCCATGCCGCCGGGTGCCATCACCCGCACGAACACGTGACCCGCGTAGGCGGCCGTCAGTGCCTCGGTCAAGACCTCGGTCGTCACCCCTTCGGCGAGCGTGGCGTAGCCCGTGGTCAACACCCCGCGCGTAGCCGGGACGAGATGGGGCACGAACAGCACGGGCAGCGCGACCCCGGTCGCGAGCTCCAACCCCCGCTCGATCTCCGGCGTGTGCTGATGCCGCGGCGCACGGTAGGGCCGCAGACTCTCCTCGGTCGAGGCGTAGAGTGCCGGCTCGGTGGCGGCCCTCCCGGCGCCCGAGAGTCCCGTCTTCCCGTCGACGCGGATCGCATCCCCCTCGATCAGACCTGCACGGAGCAGAGGCGCGAGGCCGAGTATCGCCGCGGTCGCGTAGCAGCCGGGATTCGCGACGAGCTCCGCCCCGGCGACCTGTGCGCCGAAGAGCTCGGGGATGCCGTAGATCGCCTTCTCGAGCAGCGCGGGCGATGGATGATCGAACCCGTACCATTCGGGATAGGCCTCGGCCGGAAGCCGGAAGTCCCCTGCCAGGTCGATCACGCGGATGCCCGCCTCGAGCAGCGACGGCACGAGCTTCGAGCTCGCCCCGTTGGGAAGCGAGCAGAACGCAAGATCTACGGTCTCGGCGACCGACCGGGCGTCGATCGGCGCGAGCAACTGCGCGGCGATCGGTAGCGAGGCCAGATGCGGATGCACGTCCGCCAGCGACGTGCCCGCCGAGTCCTTGGCACCGAGGAACGTCACATCGGCGTGGCCGTGATCGGCGAGCAGGCGCACGAGCTCGCCCCCGGCATAGCCGGAAGCCCCGAGCACAGCAGCCCGCAGACCCTCCCCCATGGTGCATAAGTATGCACACTTCGCATGAGGATGACTACCGAGGCGAACCGAGGCCCTCGAGGGTTCTTCGCAGTGGATCGTCGCCGAGTCGCGCGGAGGGGCACGTTGCGAGGCGTGCACCACGGACCGACGGGGCGGTCAGCGGCAGGCAACCCGCCACGCGCCGAGCGCGAACCGCTTCTGCAGGAAGTTGAAGTCGTGCGAGTTGGCCTCGTCGCAGAACTCCGTAGCGTCGAGCTTGTACTCGACACCGAACACCGCCTTGCCGGACTCGACGAATGCGTCGAGACGACCGCATTCGTTGTACTGGTGGCACTGTTCGTTGAGGGCCGCGTCGAAGTACGGCAGCAGCCTGCGGATCTGGCCCAGGTCGTTCTTCAGCAACGCTGTCATCCCTCGGCGATGCGCCGCGTTCGCCAGGAACACGTTGTAGCGAAGCTGATCCGCACCGCTCAGTTCGAACCCGGTCCGATTCGCATGCCCGTCGACGTTGTCGAACTCGACCGCGTCGAAGTCCTTGCGCGCGCACATGTCGAGCCGGCGTTCCATGATCGGGCGCAGCGCTGCGAGGCGGCGTACATCGAGCCAGCGCTCCCCTGGCCAACCGTTGGACCGTCCGAGCACACGATCTGGGAACCGGCCAGCGTCGGGACGCCAACGCTCCCACGAGCCCGCGCTGATGTAGCAGACCACCATGCTGCCGTCGGCGTGCAGATCACTCACCGTGCCCCTCGTCACCTCGAACCCATCGACGTCGTACATGTCGACATCGAACGATGTGTCGATCGGCCCCTGCAGTTGCCATTGCCAGCTCGTCTCGATCGCAGGCACCCAGCAGCCCGGGCAAGACACCGGCGCGGGGAGTTCGGGCGCTCCTGTGTTGGCGAACGCCATACTCGGCATCGCGCAGATGAAGGCAAGGCACAGCGCGAGGGGGAATCGTCGCATCACGACCGGTATCGGCTGCGGACCGGCATCGCCTTACCGCCCCCAGTCGGAGACGGCGGTTCAACCCGGCCGGTCGAAGCGGATCGTCGAGAGCATCGCCTCGGTCTGCTCCACGGCTGTGACGAGCCATGCGCCGCTCTGCACACCGCGCAGGTCCTCACGCGGGAAGACGAACTGGTTCAATGCTTCGTCGGATCCGACCTGCAATCCCTTTCCGGCGAGGAAGTCGCCGAGCGCGAACTCCCAGCTGAAGATCGCGGTGCCGTCGTCGTGCGCGTACACCGTGTACGTCATGAACGCATTTGGCCTTGCGTCGAAGCGCTTCGTTCCCCGAGCCGTGAACGCCCTCTCTTGGCTCGGCGCGAAACCGAGCTTCATCAACGCTTCGTCGAAATCCATGTGGGAAGCTTGGCACACCCTCGCGCAACCAACGGCCTCGCTTAGCGGACGACCGAGAGCTGTCCGGCTTCCTCGGCCCCCTCGGGCGAGGCGGCGCGGGCGCGCGCGATCGAGCCGCGGGCCTTGCCGAGCTGCGAACGGAACTCCTCGGCCCCGTTGGCGATCATCGTCCCCGCGCGCGCGAATCGGTTCTCGACGACCGCTTCGAGGGAGTCGAGCACACCGCCGATCTCGGCAAGGCTCGCCTGCACGTCGGCGGCGTCGCCGAAGCGCTGCACGAGCGAGTACAGGAACAGCACGATCGGCAGGGCCGAGGAGTACGGGACGATCACGACGCCGTGGCGATACGCGTCGGCGTGCGCGCGGCGAAGCACCACATAGGCCGCATCGGGGACCGCGGCGACGGCGACCGGCGCGGTCACTGCCGGGTCGAGGTACTGCGCGACTTCTTTGGCCCGGAGGGTGACCGCCTTCTCGACGGCCCGTGCGCAGGCGTCACGCTCGACAACATCGGTTGCCGCCTCGAGGGCTTCGAGCTCGGCGAGCGCCGACCACTTGGAGTCGATCGGAAGGCGCCGGCCGTCGGAGAGCAGCAGGCCGAACTCCACCACCTTCCCTCCGACACGGAAGTCGGTCACGAGCATCGAGGGCGGCAGCGCAGCGAGATGGTCGCGCAACACGTGCTCGCCGGCGCGACCTTTCGACGCACCCCCGGCGAGCACGGTCGAGAGGCGGCGGATCACCTGCCGATGCTCTGCGTCGCCCTCGCGGCGTTCCTGCTCTCGCACGGTCAGCTCGTGCAACGCCCGGCGGGCCCCGTCGACGCCAGCACGAACCTGCTCGCCCGCAAGATCGCGCGCGGCTGCAGTATCGGCGAGGCGGCGAAGCTCCGCCGCCTGCACGTCGAGCCGCGCTTCCATGCGAGCGTTCGCGGCAGCGCGAGCCGTCAGGTCTGGATCGCCGACCGCTCCCGCGATCGGCCGCCGGCCAGCCACCAGCACACCGGCGACGAAGCCACACACGACGGCGAACAGCACGATGCCGATCTGCTCGGTCACGATGAGCTCCCTTCGGGTCGGGGAAGAAGCTCCTCGACCGTAACCAGCACCTGTGACACGCTCGAGCGTTCCACCCGGCTATCGTTCGGCGCGTGCACGATGAGTCCGACGGTCACGTGACGGTCCGCGACGACGGCGACCTCGTCCGGCACCCGCGTCGCACCACCCTCGTCGCTCTCGCCATGCTCGCGAGCGTCGCGGCTCTCACGATCGTGGTCGCGACCGACACCGCCACGCCACCCTTCCTCCAGTCGCTCGACGATGCGTGGCGCCGTCGAGTGCTCACCTGGCCCGGGTGGACGCGCCGGCTCGGCGAGCTGTTCGAGCAGGTGGGCGGGGCCTGGATCATGGTGCCGCTGCGCATCGCCGTCGCGGCCTGGCTCGGGTTCCGGCGGCGCCGGTGGGATCTCGCCGCGTGGCTACTCGGCTGGCTCATCGCCGACGCGCTCACCGCCGTGCTGAAGCCGGGCGTCGCCCGGGAACGGCCGACGCCGATCGACCCTGCCAACCCGTTCACGGCGTTCCCGAGCGCCCACGCCAAGACCGCCGCGCAGGTCGCGACCGGGCTCGTGCTCGTGATGACGAGCCCGTTCGGGCGGCGTCGTGGTTGGTACGCCGCCGCTTTCGCGTGGACCGTGCTGATGGCCCTCTCGCGAACGGTGGTCGACCATCACTGGTTGAGCGACGTGATCGCGGGGTCGCTCCTCGGTGCCGGATGCATGCTGCTCGCGGCCGGCATCGTGCAGACGGCCCACATCAAGCGACGCGCCGAGGCGTCTGCAGCCGCTACCTCTGCCCCGCGAGACACCTGACCCCAGGCTGCGGCACGATGGACGTCGTGTTCAGCCGCCTCAAAGCGAACCTGCGGCTTCATCGCCATGTGGTGACGCGTGTCGGCGTCGTGATGCTCGCCACCGCGTTGGGTCTGATGGTCATCGGCGGCGCGATCCGCGTGCTGCAAGCGGCGGTCCGCGAACCCGGGCGCCCCACGCCGAGCGGGATCGCGACTACCGCCTGGACCGCGAGCCTCGGCAGCTCCATCACCGGCCTCGCGATCGAGGAGAACCGCCTCTACGTCGCGAGCGACGATCTCACGGTCTTCCCCTTCTCGTGCGTCACCGTCGCAGGCCGGTGCCCGCCGCGGTGGCGCAACGTCGTCTCCGACGGTCCCCTGTCGGTGCCACTGTTCAGCGACGAGAGGATCTTCTCGGGCTCGGCCGACGGCCGGCTGTATGCGTTCGCCGCGACGTGCGGCGGTGAAGGCTGCACCCCGGAATGGGCCGGAGTCGCGGGTGAGGGCAGGGTCTCGCAGCCGGTCGCCAACTTCGACCTCGTCTATGTCACGTCCGATGAGCTGTACGCCTTCCCCGTGGGATGCGCCACGGAGGGACTCGAATGCACCCCCGCCTGGAGCGCCGATGTGCCCGGGCGTCCGGCCGAAGGCCCTCCCGCGCTCGGGGACGGCCTCGTGATCGTTGGCTCCTCGTCGAAGCGAGGAGGCGTGTCGGCCTACCCGGCCGTCTGCGGCACCGATTGCGAGCCGGTATGGACCGCGCGTTTCGACGGCCGGGCGACCTCGGTCGCGATCGACGACGGATCCGCCTTCACGGTGGCGCGAGGCAGGCTCCTCGCGTTCTCCACGTCGTGCACCGGCCGTTGTGAGCCGACCTGGCGTGCGCATTTCGCGACGGACGGCGGGCTCGCGACCGGCGCCCTCAGCGCTCCGATCCTCGCCGACGGACGGGTGCTCGTCGCGGGCACCGACGGACGGCTGTGGGTGTTCTCCTCCACGTGCGACGACGCACGTTGTGAACCGACCGCTTCATACGACGTCGCCGCGACCCCGTTGCTGGGCGCGGTCGTCGACGGCGATACAGCCCTGGTGACCTCGACGAGCGGCACGGCCAGCATCGTCGACCTGGCCTGCGACCCGTCGAGCACCACCGGCCCGTGCCTACCCGTCACGGTCCTGGAACTCGGATCCACGGCACTCACCCCTGCCCTGATGACGGCGGACGCCGTTATCGCCGGGGCCGAAGACGGGACGCTCCTCGCGGTGGGCCGGTGAACCATCGCCACCGGCATACGGAGACCTGGTAGACCTACTTCCATGGGCGCACACGGTATCGACTCCGCGAAGGTCCAGGAGCTCAAGACTCGAGAGGACGCCTACTTCGCCCAGACCCATCCGGGTTGCAGTGAGGCCTGGCATCGCGCCGAGCAGGTCATGCCCAACGGCGTGCCCATGTCGTGGCTCCGAACGTCCTACGATCACCCGCCGCTGTGGGTCGACGACGCCAAGGGCGCCAGGTTCCGCGACATCGACGGCAACGAGTACGTCGATTTCAACATCGCCGACATGTCCATGTTCACGGGATACGGTCCCGACCCGGTGGTCGAAGCGGTCTCGCGACGCATGGCCGCCGGCTCGCAGTTCATGCTGCCGAGCGAGGATTCCATCTGGGTCGCGACCGAGCTGGGCCGGCGCTTCGGACTTCCTCAGTGGCAGTTCACGCTGAGTGCCACGCACGCCAACATCGAGTCGATCCGGGTGGCCCGCGTTGCGACGGGGCGCGAGAAGGTGCTGTTCTTCCACGGCAAGTATCACGGCCACCTCGACGAGGCGCTGGTCGAGCTCGAGGGTGGCGAGCTCGTCGCCGAGGAAGCCGGGCTGCCGAGCGACGTCACCCGCAACGTCGTCATGGTGTCGTTCAACGACGTCGAGGCCGTGCGAACGGCGCTCGAGACCCGAGAGATCGCGATCGTGATGACCGAGCCCGTGCTCACGAACTCGGTCGGGCTGCTCGTGCCCGAGGCCGGCTTCCACGAGGCGCTCCGCGTGGCGACCCGCGAGACCGGCACGTTGCTCAGCTACGACGAGACCCACACGCATGTCGTGGGCCCGGGTGGGCTCACCGCGATGTGGGAGCTCGAGCCGGACATGATCACCCTCGGGAAGTCGATCGCGGGCGGCATACCGCTCGGAACCTACGGCATGACCGACGAGGTGGCCGAGACGCTTCGCCGCCCGGCCGGACGTGACGACGAGAAGCCGACGGTCGCGACCGGCGGCACGCTGTTCGGTAACCCGCTCTCGATGGCAGCCTCGAGGGCGACCTTGGACGAGGTGCTCACGTCCTACGCCTACGCGCACACACACGCGCTCGGCGGGCGCCTCGCCGACGGCATCGAGGCCACGATCTCCAGGGTCGGCCTGCCGTGGACGACCCACCGCTTCTGGCCGCGCTCCGGCTACACGTTCGCGCCGTCGATGCCTCGAAGCGCCGACGAGGCCTACGAGACGCTCGATGTGCCGCTGCGGCGCTTGATGCGGGTCTACCTCGCGAACCGCGGCATCTGGGAAGCCATCATCGGCGCAGGCCCGACGTGCTCCGTCCCGGCGACCGAGGGCGACGTCGACGTCTACGTCGATGCGTTCGGCTCGCTCATCGTGGAGCTGACCTCGTGACGCCTCCACCCCACATCGAGATCATCCGCATCTCGGCGCCCACCCACCGAGAGGCCGGTCGTCAGCTCGGAGAAGCCACACGAGACCGGCTGCACGCCGAGGCGGCGGCTGCCGTGGAGGATCTGCCCGCCGGCCGCACCGTCGAAGAGCAACGAGAGCTCGCACGCGAGTACCGCGCGTTCACGGAACCCCGCCTGCCCTGGCTCGTCGACGAGCTCGACGGCATCGCGGAAGCCGCTGGACTCGACCCCCTGATGTTCTTCGCCGCCTCGATCGAGGAACTCTGGTACGAGCCCCGCCGGAAGGTGACACAGGGCAGATGCAGCGACATCGTCGCGGGCCCGAGAGCGACCGCAGACGGCCATCTGCTCGTCGGGCACACCAACGATCTGCGCCCCTCTGCCGAGGAGCACATCGTGGGCATCGAGAAGCGGGTCGACGGCGATCCGACCATCTTCCAACTCGGCGGCGTGCCGTGGCTGAGCGTCGGCTGGAACTCCGCCGGACTCTCGCTCACCGGCAACGAGCTCTCCCCCAATGACGAGCGGCTCGGCATCTCCCGGTCGCACCAGGTGCTCGAGATGATGCGTGCTCGTTCGCTCGATGAGATGGTGTCGATGTCGCTGCGGCCGGATCGCGCCTCGAGCTACAACAACGTGCTCACGAGCGTCGACGGCGGCGTCGCCGATGTCGAGGGAAGCGCCACCGAGGCCGAGGTCACCGGGCTCGACGACGACGGACACCTCGTGCACACGAACCATTACGTCTGCGATCGCATGCTGTCGTTCGAGGGCGATCCCGAGTACGCCTCTCATTCGGCGATCCGATACGGGCGGGCTCGTGAGCTGATCGCGGCGCAGGCTCCCGGCTCGGTCACGCCCGGAGTGATGCGCGAGATCCTGAGCGATCACGAGACCAGACCCGACTCGATCTGTCGCCACCCCGAGTTCGGCGCCGCCGACGTGAAGACGGTCTTCTGGTGCGTCGCCGACGTCACAGAGGGACATGTCACCTTCGGCCGCGGCAACCCCTGCGACTCCGAAGCCCAGCAGTACGAGTTCGCCGGCTATCCGGGCGCCTGATCACGCACGAGAATCAGACGATCGAGGACGCTAGCGGAGGGCTGCCTCGACCATCGCGGTCGCTTCCTCGTCACCGCTCTGCTGGGCCATCTCGAGCACGCTCATGCCCTCGTCGTTGACGGCGGCTGGATCGCTGCCCGCCGCGAGCAGGAGTGCCACGCTCACGGAGTCACCGTTTCGGGCCGCCGCGTGCAGCGGGATCCAACCGCCCGACTGCCGGGCGCTCGGATCGGCCCCAGCCTCCAGCAGCGATCCGACGACTTCCGCATGCCTCGCGCTCGCCGCCGAGTGCAAGGCGGTGCCCGTCATCCAGCCGGTCCCGCGCGCATCCACGTCGGCTCCATGGGCCATGAGGATGCGCGCAGCGTCGACGTGGCCGAAGAACGCTGCGAGGTGCAGCGGGGTGAACCCATCGGCGCTCCGCGCATCGACCGATGCCGAGTCGGCGGCCACCAGCTCCCCCAGACGCCGCACGTCGCCGAACGCCGCCGCCTCGAACGGATCGAGCACCGGCACGCGGGCACGAACCGCGTCGACCAGCGCATCGTCGAACCGGTAGCGCGCTCGCATCAGCGCCGAGACACCGTCGGCGTCCCGCGATGTCGCGAGTGCAGGCTCGGCATCGATCAGCCCCCGCACACGGTCCACGTCGGCCGATTCGATGGCCGCGAACAAGTCCTCGGATGTGCTTGCCATGGGGCACCCCCTGCAGTCTTATTTGCGTAGCCTAACTAAATATGGCACCGTACGCGCGGTGATCACGCCCAGGCGCACTTCCCCAGCGCGAGACGTGGATGCGGTGGCCGACCGGCTCCACTCGGCCGCGATCCACCTGTTGCGTCGCCTGCGCGTGGAAGACGAGGCGCTGGGCATCTCTGCCCCGCGCCTCTCCGCGCTCTCGGTGCTCGTGTTCGCAGGTCCTCAGCGTGTCGGCCAGCTCGCGCAGATCGAGCAGGTGGAACCCCCGACGATGACCCGGCTCGTGGACGGCCTCGAACGTGACGGTTACGTGGTGCGCTCTCCCGACCCCGACGATGCCCGCGCGGTGAAGGTGGCACCGACCGACCGAGGCCGTGATGCCCTGCTTGAAGGTCGCCGTCGCCGTGTCGAGGCGTTCAGCGGACTGCTCGCGACGCTTCCACGCAAGGAGCTCGACCAGCTCAGGCGCGGCGTGGCAGCGCTGGAGCGAGCGCTCGCCGCCGAGCGCTAGCCCGTCCCGATCTCGTGCAGGCGCCCGGTACGCACGTCGTAGAGCATGCCGGTCACGTCGTGAAACGCGAGTCGATCGTCGCCCTCGATCGCCCGAACATCGTCGGTCAGCGCCGCCTCCGCGTCGTCGAAGGGAAGGAAGTCGGCCGCACCCACGTCCCGTCCCGTCATCTCCGCCACGCGCTCGCGGAGCCCTTCGTTGGTCGTGCCCAGCAACCCGCAGTCGGTGTGGTGGATCACGACGGCCTCCCGCGTGCCGAGCACGCCCGAGGACAGCATCAACGACCTCACCACGTCGTCGGTCACGCGGCCGCCTGCATTGCGGATCACGTGGGCCTCCCCGAGCGAGAGGCCCAGCGCGTCCTCGGGTCGCAGGCGGGCGTCCATGCAGGCGACCACCGCGACCCGTCGCGTCGGCGGCGCCGGGCGGTCGCGTTCAGCCAGGCCTGCCGCGTAATGCGCGTTCGCCGCGAGAGCCTCGTCGCGGAACGTCACCGCGGGCCCCGGCTCACCGCGGAGCCCGTCCCGCGACCATCTTGCCGGCCTTCCACACGGTGCGTGGCGAGGTGAGCGTGCCGATGTCCTCGGCCGGGTTCGCGTCGTAGAGCACGAGGTCGGCGAGCGAGCCCTCTCGTATCACGCCCACGTCGGGCAGGCGCAGCAGCTCCGCGCCGTTCGCGGTAGCGGCGACCATCGCGTCGAGCGGCTTCATGCCCCACGCGACCAGGCGAGCGAGCTCGCGCGGCGCGCTTCCATGTGGATTGAATGGCGTGCCGGCGTCGGTGCTGCAGACGTGACGAACCCCGGTTCGCAGCGCGATCGACTGGGAGCGCTCGGCGTCGTCGATGACCGACGTGATCTTCTCGAGCGCGTAATCGGGCACCTCGGCTGGATGCTCGATCATGCCGAAGGCCGCGGAGAGCGTCGGGCCTCGGAACGTGCCTTGCTCCTTCATGCGACGGGCCACGGCGGCCGACAGCTGCACGCAGTGCTCGACCGAGTCGACGCCGGCGCGCACGCAGTGACCGATACCTTCGCCACCGATCGCATGGGCAGCCACTCCCCGCGACCACTTGTGGGCTTCGTCGACGGCGGCTCCGAGCTCGTCGGGGGTGAACGCGGTGAAGGTGGCGCCGATCCCGGGTGTGAGCACGCCCCCTGTCGCGACGACCTTGATCGCCTTCGCGCCGGCCTTGATCTCCTCGCGTACCGCGCGACGCACGCCGTCGGGGCCGTCGACCTCCCGGGCGAAGCCGACGTTGTGCCCATGACCGCCGGTAACCGTCAGCGCGCGCCCGGCCGCAACGAGGCGAGGACCGGGCACCACACCGGCGTCGATCGCCCCGGCGAGCTCACAGGTGCCCAGCCCGCCCAGGTCGCGCACCGTCGTCACGCCGTTCGCGAGGTGCAAGCGCGCGTTGGCGGTGGACTTGATCGTTGCCAACGCGAGTCCCATCTCGGCGGCCTCACGGGCGAAGTCCGCGCCACCGTCGAAGTTCAGGTGCACGTGGCAGTCGACGAGGCCGGGCGTGAGGGTACGACCTGCGCCGTCGACGGCCCGAGCCGAACGGACGTCTCGTGGAGCTCTCGCGTGCGAGCCCACCCACGCCACGCGATCGGCGTCGGTCAGCACACCTTGGTGCCGTCGCAATCGGTGCCCGTCGAAGAGCGTGACGTCGGCGATGTAGGTGCGCACCACGGGGTCAGCTCACCCAGGGCGGCACGAGGACGGAACCGTCGTCGGCGCGGACGAGCTTCGTGCCTGCGAGCATCGTCACCACGATCGTGACGCCGGCGTCGCTCGCTTCCAGATGGTGCACGGCGCCGGTCGGCACGACGACGGAGTCGCCGGTCACCAGATCGAACGACTCTCCGTCGATATGGAACGTGCCGCTTCCCGACTCGACGGCGAACACGTCGAGGTGGTCGTGGTGGTGGGCCGGCAGTCCTCCGCCGGGGGGAACCTCGATGCGGAACAGCGCGGCCTCGTGCGCCCCCCGGCTCGGGGCCGCGAGGCTCGTGATCGTGTTTCCGCCCAGCTCGAAGGTCGGGTGCTCCTCGGCGCGTTCGATGGGCACGACGTCGTTTCCTCCTTGGTCCGCAGGGTCGGGCCGCATCTTCCCACCCGAAGGCCGGCGATGACGGGCGCACCGGGCGACGGTCGTGCCCATCGGCAACGGGTACCATGCCCCGCGTCACGCGGGCGCCGGGCCCGCCAACACTGGGGAGGCGAAGGTGTTCGACGTCGCGAAGACGGCGGTCGAGGCCGCACGCAAGGCCGGCGCCGATTTCGCCGACGTACGCGCGGGCCTCGACGAGACCGAGTCGCTCACCGTGCGCAACCAGGAGATGGAAGGCATCGACCGCTCGACTTCGGCCGGGGTCGGCATCAGGGTGCTGGTGGGCGGACGATGGGGCTTCGCGAGCACGTCGCGTCTCGATGAGGCCGAGATCGATCGCACCGCGCGCCTGGCCGTCGATATGGCCAAGGCGGCCCAGCGCCTGCCCGGGGACCCCGTCTCGCTCACCCCGGTCGAGCCGGCGCAGGATTCCTGGAGGACGATCGTCAAGGAAGACCCCTTCACGGTTCCCCTCGAGGAGAAGGTGGCGCTGCTGATGGAAGCGTCGCGCCAGATGCAACACGTGCCGGGCATGTCGTTCGCCGAGGCGGGGCTCGACTTCTTCCGGCGGTCGACCTGGTTCGTTTCGAGCGACGGCGCCGAGATCGAGCAGGTCATCACGAACTCGGGCGGGGGCATCGAGGCGGTCGCGGTGGGCGGCGGCGACATGCAGAGGCGCAGCTACCCGAACTCGTTCCGCGGTCACATCAAGGCGGCCGGCTACGAGCACATCCGCACGCTCGGCCTGATCGAGGAAGCCTCGCGCATCGCATCGGAGGCTGTCGCGCTGCTCGACGCGCCCGAGTGCCCCAGCGAGGTCACGACGCTCGTGCTCGACTCGGGGCAGATGGAGCTGCAGATCCACGAGTCGATCGGCCACCCGATCGAGCTCGACCGCGTGCTGGGCATGGAAGAGGCATACGCAGGCTCGTCGTGGCTCTCTCCGGACGACGGCGGAACGGTTCGCTACGGGAGCGATCTCGTCTCGATCACCGCCGACGCCACGCTCGCCGGCGGTCTCGGCACCTTCGGCTACGACGACGAGGGTGTGCCGGCCCAGCGCGTGCCGATCATCGTCGACGGCATCTTCCAGAACTTCCTGTCGAGCCGTGAGACAGCGGGCGTCGTCGGACAGACGTCGAACGCCACGAGCCGCGCCGACGGATGGAGCCACCTGCCCCTGATCCGCATGACGAACGTCTCGATCGAGCCGCGTGCGGGAACGCTGGCCGAGATCATCGGCGATACGGACGACGGCGTCTTCATGACGACGAACAGCTCGTGGTCGATCGACGACAAGCGCATCAACTTCCAGTTCGGATGCGAGCAGGCGCGGCGGATCGAAGGCGGCAAGCTCACCACGCTCTACAAGAACCCCAACTACACGGGCATCACGCCGGAGTTCTGGGGCTCCTGCGACGCGGTGGCCGGCGCCGAGGACTGGGTCGTGTGGGGCACGCCGAACTGTGGCAAGGGGCAGCCCGGCCAGGTCGGACGCGTCGGTCACGGCGCCTCGCCTGCCCGGTTCCGCAACGTGCAAGTGGGGGTTCGCTCGTGAGCGGTGTCGACGCGGGGAGCGGAGCGGGCGTGCTCGGCCCCGACGAGTTCCGGCACATCGCCGACGGAGCACTGTCGCTCGACGGTGCCGACGACATCGAGGTGCTGCTCATGCACGAGTGGGGCGGGCTCACCCGCTTCGCCAACTCCGAGATCCACCAGAGCATCAGCCGCGAGGACACAGGCCTGCGCGTGCGCGTCGCCAAGGCGGGGCACGTCGGTGTGGCGGCCTCGAACGAAGCCACACCCGAAGGGGCGGCTGCGGCGGCGCGAAGCGCACTGGAGATGGCCGACGTCGTCGCCGCCGACCCGATGTGGCCGGGCCTCGCACCCGAGGCCAAGCCTCCCGACGTCGACCGCTTCAACGAAGGAACGGCGGCGGCCTCGCCCGAGACGCGGGCCGACGCGGTGGCAGAGCTGATCGGCCGATGTGCCCCGGGGTGCATCGCCGCGGGTGCATACGAGACGGTCGCCGTCGAGCTCGGTGTGTCCAACAGCGAAGGGCAGTTCTGCTGGGCACCCTCGACGCAAGCGTCGCTCACCACCGTGGTCACGGGGCCGGGCGGCGGCAGTGGGTTCGCGGAGGTCTTCGCGGCCTCGACCGAAGCGATCGACCCCGGCGCCATCGGCTCGACCGCGAACGACAAAGCTGTTGCTTCGGCATCGCCCCGCGCGCTCGATGCCGGCGCCTACACGGTCGTGCTCGAGCCCGCCGCCACCGCGACGCTCATCGGTTTCCTCGCGTGGGTGGGCTTCGGTGGTCGCGGCTACATCGAGGGACGCTCGTGCTTCAGCGACAAGCAAGGCCAGCAGGTTGCCGCCCCCTCGATCTCGATCTGGGACGACGGCACAGACCCGCGCACGCTCGGCGCGCCGTTCGATTTCGAGGGCACGCCCAAGCAACGGGTCGACCTCGTGCGTGACGGGGTGTTCCGCGGGGCGGTATACGACCGACGCACCGCCAACGAGGCCGGCCTCGACTCGACCGGTCACGGGCTGCCCTCTCCCAACCCCGAGGGCCCGTTCCCGCTGCACCTGTTCATGGAGACGGGCGACGCGACCGTCGACGACATGATCCGCTCAACCGACCGCGGGTTGCTGGTGACACGCTTCCACTACTCGAACGTCGTGAATCCGATGGAATCGTCGATCACGGGCATGACACGCGACGGCACGTTCCTGATCGAGAGGGGCGAGGTCGTCGGCCCCGTTCGGAACTTCCGGTTCACGCAGTCGATCCTGGGAGCGCTCTCGAGCGTTTCGATGGTCGGACGCGAGGGGCACCTCGCCAGCGAGTTCTTCTTCAGCGCCTCGCGCGTGCCCGCTCTGAAGGTCGAGGAGTTCCATCTCTCAGGAGTCAGCGACCACTGACGGCGAACCCGCTCGAAGCGGTAGGCTGCGTCCCAGTTCCGGTTTCCGCGAAGGAGGCGCGCAACGATGCAGGTCGGCGACGTGATGCACACCGATGTGAAGTCGGCCGAGAGCGAAGACACCTTCGCCGACGTCGCCAAGACGATGCGCACGAACGGCATCTCCTCGGTCGTGGTGCTCGACGGCAAGAAGCTCGCCGGCATCGTGACCGAACGCGACATCGTGAACCTGGTGGCGGCCGGGGGCGACCCGCATTCCGTGAAGGTTGCCCACGGCATGACCAGGCGAGATCTCGAGACGGTGGGGCCGAAGATGGACCTCGCCGACGCGGCCGAGCACATGGTCGCGCGGAACATCCGTCACCTGCCGGTGGTCGACCGCGGCAAGGTCGTGGGCATCGTGTCGATCCGCGATCTGACTCGCTGGGCGGCCGAGGAGCTCGCCGGCGGACACGAGATGCCCGACATCGCCAGCAGTCACAAGGCGCTGCAGGCGGCGAGCGAGCTGCAGCGGCAGCGCCGCAAGGGCGCCTGAGCTCCGGGAGGCGGGCCAGCTACTCCCTCGACGCACGCTCGAAGGCCTGCGTCGGGTCGTGGAGCGATCCGAGCGCCGCCACGTCGCGCGGGAAGAAGAGCGAGAGCGTCCAGTCGAGCACGACGCGCACCTTTCTGTTCAGGGTCGGAAGTTGCAGCAGGTGATAGGTGCGGGCCACGAACCAAGCCGGGAACCCGCGCAGACGCACACCCATGACGACCGCGACGCCCTTGTACCGACCGAGTGAGCAGAGCGAACCGAGCGCCTTGTAGCGGAACTCCTTCAGCTCGCGACCGTCGAGCATCGCCAACACGTTCGCGGCGAGCTGCTTCCCCTGGCGCGTCGCGTACTGCGCCGACGGCGGACAGAATCCTCCGGAGACGACATTGGGCACCGCCGCCGCATCACCTGCGGCCCAGATCACGCCGGCGAAACCATCGACCTGCAGAGAAGCATCGACCCGCAGCCTGCCGGCTTCGTCGACCGGGAGCTGCGACAGCGCGGCGAGCGGCTCGGGCTTCACCCCGGCCGTCCAAACGAGCGTCTCGGCTGGGAACGACTCTCCGTCGCTCAGTTGCACGATGCCGCCTTCGGCCGAATCCAGGCGGGTGCCGACCTTGATCTCTATGTCCCGGCTGCGCAGCTCGCGTGCCGCGTACTCGCCGAGCCCTTTGCCGATCTCTGGCAGGATCGCGTCGCGCGCTTCCACCAGCACCCAGCGGAGCTCCTCTGGACGCACCTCCGGGATGTGTTTCACGGCCCACCGCACCAGGTCTTCGAGCTCGGCGAGCGCCTCGACGCCGGCATACCCGGCGCCGACGAACACGAACGTGAGCGACGCTCGTCGCCGAGGGTCGCGCGGAGGGCGCTGCGACGCCGCCTCGAGGCGCGATAACACATGGTTGCGCAACAAGATCGCCTCGGCGAGCGTCTTGAACCCGATGCCATGCGACGCGAGCCCCGGCACCGGAAGCGTTCGTGAACGCGACCCCGGCGTCAGCACGAGCTGGTCGTAGCCGATCTCCAACCGGTCGCCGTCGACCCCTCGCAGGTGCAGGAGTCGGTTCTCGGTGTCGATCGTCTCGACCTCGCCGACCAGGACGCGAGCATGACGCAACGCCGAGCGCAGTGGCACAACCACGTGGCGAGGTTCCAGGGTTCCTCCTGCAGCCTCCGATAGCAACGACTGATAGAGGAACACGTTCTCGTTCGAGATCAGCGTGAGCTGGTGGGCGTTGCGACGCAGACCCTTCTGCAGGCTCCGCGCCGCGTTCAACCCCGCGGCCCCGCCGCCGACGATCACGATGTGCATGCCTCGACGTTACGACCAGGAGCCCAGCAACGCTGGGACATCCGCGAGATCGGCAACCGACGCGTCGGCCTGCGCGAGCTGGCTGGGGGTCGGGTCGTCGGGCGCCTCGCCGCGCAGCACCCACACCGCCCGCATGCCCGCAGCCTTGGCCGGGCGCACATCGTAGTCGAGGCGGTCACCGATCATCGCCGCTCGCGCCGGCGAGACCCCCGCCGTGTACAGGACCTGGGAGAAGAGCTTCGGATCGGGCTTCTGCAATCCGAGATCGTCGCTCACGCCCCACACCTCGAAGAAGCGCGTGAGCCCATCGCGTTCCATCGCCGAACGCACCGACGACGGCTGGTTCGCGATCACGCCGAGCCGGAACCGCCCGTCGAGCTTCTCGAGGCATGGCACGACGTCGGGGTAGAGCGCCGTCGCGGGGTACGCCCAGTACCGCGCCGCGCGAACCTCCACGGCCGCAAGGTCGCCGTCGCTTCCCAGGAACCGCCTCGTCAACCTCCGCCGGAACGACTCGGATTGTGCGGCGCGTGCGGCCGAGTACTCGAGCTCGAACTCCTCGTCGGTGAACTCCGCCCCCGATTCACGGAGGGCCGTGCGCCACGAACGCGCGTACACCCCGTCGTCGTACATCACGCCTCCGATGTCGAAGAACACCATCTCGAGCGGTGAGGAGCCCGGCACCGGAGCGGCTACTTGCCGGCGCGGCGCTTGAGCTCGTCGACGAGCTCGACGGGCGTGGTGTTGACTCCGAGGCGGAAGTCGTACCGGGCTCCATGGCAATCGCTCGAGCCGGTCGGTACCAACTCGAGGCGCTCGGCCATCGATCGGTAGCGCGCCCGCGTACCTTCGTCGTGGTCGGGGTGGTCGACCTCGAGACCGACCATGCCCCCTTCGGTCATCTCTTCGATCAGCTCGTCGGGCACCGAACCGTTCCCCTTCCACATGGCGGGGTGTGCGAGCACACAGACGCCGCCGGCGTCACCGATCAACCTGAGGGCATCGACCGGGTGCAACGCGTGCTTCGGAACGTAGGCGACGCCGCCGTCGGCGATGTACCGATCGAACGCGTCCTTCTCGGTCTCGACGATCCCCGCCTCGACCATGGCTTGCGCCACGTGGGGGCGGGCGATCAGGTCGTCGCCGGCGATCTCGCGCACGCGCTCGAACGAGATCGCGTAACCGGCCTCCTGCAGCTTCTCGATCATCATCTCGCCGCGCCGGAACCGGGTGTCGATGAGGCGTGTGAGCTCGGCCTTCAACTCCCGATGCGCCGGATCGACCCAGTAGCCCAGCACGTGCAGGCTGGCCCCGTCGTATTCGGCCGAGAACTCGATGCCGGGAACGATCTCCACGCCTGCCTCAGCCCCGGCGGCGATCGCCTCGTCGAGGCCGGCGAACGTGTCGTGGTCTGTGACGCCGATGCCGGCGACGCCCCGCTCGCGCGCCAGATGGACGTTGTGTGTCGGCGACTCGGTGCCGTCGCTGAACGTCGAGTGGGTGTGCAGGTCGTAACCGCTCATGCGACCAAGGGTGACAGACGACGCCCTCTGGCGTCATCGGCCGAACGTCGCTGAGACCGGATCAGGGCGAGGACCGGAACGCGGGGGTCACGAGAGCCGGGCCGATCTCGTCGACCGTGCGACACCCTGTGAGCGCCATCGCGTTGTGGAACTCCGCGTGCAAGATGCTCAGCACGCCGGCCACGCCGGCTTCCCCATCGGCGGCGAGACCCCAGATCATCGGACGTCCCACCAGCACCGCGCTCGCGCCCAGCGCGAGCGCCGTGAGCATGTCTGTTCCGCGACGGACACCCCCGTCCATCAGCACAGGTATCCTCCCTGCGACCTGCGCCACCACCTCGGGCAGGGCATCGAGCGACGCGGGCGAACGGTCGAGCTGTCGCCCACCGTGATTCGAGACCACGATCGCATCGGCCCCCTCTTGCACGGCGAGCTCTGCGTCCTCGGCGGTGAGCAGGCCTTTCACGACCACGGGGAGTCCGGGTGCGTGTTCGCGGATCCAGCCCAGGTCGTTCCACGACAGGGCAGGATCGAAGATGTAGTCGCTCTCGCCGACACCGAATGGCATCACGAAACCGCTCCGGGTATCGCGGTGGCGCAGGCCGCTCACCGGGAAGTCGACGGTCCAACAGATCGCGACGTACCCGGCTGCCACGACCCGCTCGAGCATCGCAGCGGCGAACCCTCGATCCTGGGCCAGGTAGAGCTGCCACCACTTCGGTCCCGCGCTCGCCGTCGCCACCTGCTCGAGATATGCCTCGGTCGTCGAAGAGACGACCATCACCGTGCCGGAAGCCGCGGCTGCCCGCGCCGTCGCGAGCTCTCCATCGGCGTGCGCGAGGCGCTGATAAGCCCAGGGCGCCACGAGCAACGGAACGCTCAACTCGGTGCCGAGCACGGTCGTCGATGTGTCGGGGTCGCCGGCGCCGCGTAGGAACCTCGGCCGGAGCAGCCACCGATCGAACGCGCGGCCGTTCTCGGCGAGCGTCCACTCGTCGCCTGCGCCGCCCTCGTAGTAGTCCCAGATGTCGTCCGGCACGGCCGCGCGGGCGGCCCCGAGATAGTCCTCGACGGTCACGGCGGGCGGCGGCTCTCCCATGCCGGTCTAGCCTATGCCGCATCAGAGGCGAACACGCAGCAGATCCGTCAGCGGCTGCCCGCGCCTCCTCTGCTCCTCGTGCGCCCGGCGCCCATATCACGCGAGAGACCCCGCGACGTCTCCCGCACCGCCGCCATCACCGCCGTCGACGCGTGCCCGTCCGGCAACAGTCGTTCGACCGGGCCCACCACACCGATCGCGCCCACCGAGTGGCCCGTGTCGTCGAAGATCGGCGCGGCGATCTCCGCTTCCCCGACGATCGCCTCCTCGTCCTCGATGGCAGACCCCTCCTCCGCCACGGCGGCGAGCGTCGCCTCGAGCGCCGCTGGGTCGATGACGGTGCGGCCGGTGAGCGGCACCAGCTCCGCGTCGAGCAGCGCCCGGCGGACGTCCTGTGGCCGGTACGCGGAGATCGCCTTGCCGAGCGCGCACGCGTGCCAAGGGATCGAGGCTCCCACCTCGAGGATCTGCACCGAATTATCCGGACGGAACACGTGGTGCACGATCAACACGTTCGACCCGTGCAGCACACCGACCCGCACCGCCTCGCCGACGCGTGAGGCGAGCGAATCTGCCCACAACAGCGAACGCCCGCGCAACTCGTGATTGTCGAGGAACGCGTTCCCCAGTTGCAGCATGGCCGGGCCGAGCCGGTACTTGTCGGTCTCCGGGTCTTGCTCGATCAGCTCCTGCGCCTCGAGGGTGCGCAGCAGCCCGTAGGCGGTGCCCTTGGCCAACCCCAATCGTTCGGCGATGTCGGTGACGCCCATGCGCGACGTGCCGGTGCCGAGCTCCTTCAGGATGCGAGCCGCTCGCTCGACCGATTGGATGGTGGCCCGCCGTCCAGGGGCAGCATCGTTCGCCCCGCGCTGTGATGCGACCTCGGTGACCTCAGCGGTCGGGACCGGCTCGGTCATTGGCCGTCGTCCAGCGATCGAGCGAGCGCGGCGAACACGTACGCGGTCGACGTCGCACCTGGGTCCTGGTGCCCGACGCTACGCGGCCCGAGGTACGACGCTCGCCCCTTGTGCGCCTGCATCGGAACCGTTGCTCGCATACCGTCGCGTGCCGCGTCGGCCGCCGCCCGAGATGACGAGGCAGGGTCGGCACCGGATCGGAGCTCACGCTCGAACGCGGCGAGCGCGGGCGCATAGGCGTCGACGATGGTCTTGTCGCCTTCCTGGGCAGCACCGAGCCGAGTGATGCCGTCGAGCCCCGCCCGAAGCGCCGTGAGCAGATCCTCCGGACCGAACAAGCCGACGTCGCCGAAGGATTCTCCGGCTCGTCGAAAACAGGTGCCGAACAGCGGGCCTGCCGCGCCGCCGACCCTGTAGATCAGCGTGCCCCCGACGCGGATCAGCAGTTCTCCCGGAGGCAGGTCTGCGGTCACATCGAGGTCGGTCATGGCCGCCGAGAAGCCTCGATCCATGTTGATGCCGTGATCGGCGTCGCCGATCGCGGCATCGAGCTGCGTCAGGAAGTCGCGATTCGATGCGATCTCGTCTGCGCACCCCCGGATCCACCGCCGGATCAGGTCGTCGCCGTAGACGGAACCGTCGCCTGCACGTTCGTCGCGAGGGTCACCAGGTCCGTCGATCAGCATCTGATCACGCCGTCAACATCGGTCTCGCGGCGCGGTCCGTCAACCATCCCGAGCACGTGTTCGACTATGCCGAACAAGGTTCTTTCTTGTCAAGCATGATTCGACGATTCTGAACTATTGACTTTTCGTTACGAACGGAGTTGGCTCACGACCGACGCGGCCCCGGGGTGGGGCCCGGTTCAGAGGGGGTGGTCGCTCAGATGTTCCTCGGAGAGGTGGTCGGCACGGCGTTGCTCATCTTGATCGGTGACGGCGTCGTGGCCGGTGTGCTCCTCAACAAGTCGAAGGCGCAGAACTCGGGCTGGGTGGTCATCACCTGGGCCTGGGCCATGGGCGTCTTCATCGGTGTGCTCGGAAGCCTCGCCGTTTCGGATGGGGTCGCGCACCTGAACCCCGCCGTGACGGTGGGGCTCGCATCGATCGACCTGTTCGAATGGTCGGACGTGCCCACCGCGATCGGCGGCCAGTTCGTCGGCGCGTTCATCGGCGCCATCCTCGTGTGGCTCGCGTACCTCGTGCATTGGGGCGAGACCGATGACCCGGGCTTGAAGCTCGCGGTCTTCTCGACGGGCCCGGCGATCCGCAACACCGCCGCCAACCTCATCACCGAGGTCATCGGCACCTTCGCATTGGTGTTCGGGGTGCTCGCGATCGGCGGCTTGACGCTCGGCGACCAGGCGCTCACTGGCGCTCTCGCAACCGGTGCGCTCCCCGTGGCCCTCCTGGTGCTCGCCATCGGCATGGCCCTCGGTGGACCGACCGGCTACGCGATCAACCCTGCTCGCGACCTCGGGCCGCGCATCATCCACGCCGTCCTGCCGATCCCCGGCAAGGGTGGTTCGGACTGGGCCTACTCCTGGATCCCGGTCGTCGGTCCAGTCGTCGGCGGCGTCATCGGCGCGCTGGCAGCCAAGGCGATCTTCGAGCTCTAGCGACGGCCGGCGGGAGGGCCCCGTGTGCCCTCCCGCCGTCCCACCATTGGAAGCGAGGCAGGCATGAAGAAGCTGATCAACGATCCGGCCAACGTGGTCCGGGAAGAGCTCCAGGGGATAGAGGCCGCTCATCCCGACCTCGTGAAGGTCTTCTATGACCCCTACTACATCACCCGCGCCGACGCTCCCGTGCAAGGCAAGGTTGCCCTCATCTCGGGCGGCGGATCGGGTCACGAGCCGATGCACGGCGGTTTCGTCGGCGCCGGCATGCTCGACGCGGCGGCGCCGGGCGAGGTCTTCACCTCCCCCACCCCCGACCAGATGGAAGCGGCCACCAAGGCGGTCGACGGCGGGGCGGGCGTCGTGCACATCGTGAAGAACTACACCGGCGACGTCATGAATTTCGAGATGGCGGCAGAGCTCTGCCGCGCCGATGGCACCGACGTCGAGTCGGTCGTTGTCGACGACGACGTCGCCGTTCAGGACTCGTTGTACACGGCCGGCCGCCGCGGCGTCGGCGCTACCGTGCTGATGGAGAAGATCGCCGGCGCGGCCGCCGAGCAGGAGCGACCGCTGAAGGAAGTCGCCGACATCTGCCGCGAGGTGAACGCGAACGCGCGTTCGATGGGCATGGCGCTCACGTCGTGCACCGTGCCTGCCGCCGGCAAACCCACCTTCGAGCTCGGCGACGACGAGATCGAGATGGGCGTCGGCATCCACGGCGAGCCCGGTCGCGAGCGGATGAAGTTGAAGCCTGCTTCGGAGATCGTCGAGTTGATGGCCACGGCCATCGTCGATGACGCGCCCTTCTCGAGCGGCGACGACGTGCTGGCGTTCGTGAACGGCATGGGCGGCACCCCGCTGATCGAGCTCTACGTGGTGTACAACGAGCTCCACAAGTTCCTTTCGGGGCGCGGAATCACGATCTCGAGGAACCTGATCGGCTCGTACATCACGTCGCTCGAGATGGCAGGGTGTTCGATCACGTTGCTGAAGCTGAACGACGACTTCACGAAGCTGTGGGACGCTCCGGTGAAGACCGCCGGGCTGCGATGGGGCGTGTGACGAGGGGGTGACCGAGGTCGTGGCGATGTCCTACGGCGCCGTGGTCGCATGGTTGAAGACGTTCGCAGCGACGATCGCCGAGAACAAGGACTACCTGACCGAGCTCGACTCCGCGATCGGCGATGCCGACCACGGCATCAACATGGATCGAGGCTTCCAGGCGGTGCTCGCCAAGCTCGATCATGAGGCGGAAGGCGACGACATCGGTGCCCTCTTCAAGATCGTCGGGATGACCCTCGTCTCCACCGTCGGCGGCGCCGGGGGGCCCCTCTACGGCACGCTGTTCCTGCAGCTCGGTGCGGCGACGGCCGGCAAGCCTCAGATCACCGCCGAAGATTGGTCTGCAGCACTCAACGCCGCGGTGTCGGGCGTCCAGGCACGCGGGAAGGCTGAGCTCGGTGACAAGACGATGCTCGACGCGCTGATCCCAGCTCGCGACGCGTTCGCAGCCGCGGTCGCCGACGGAGCGGAGCTGGCCGCGGCGCTCCGTCGCTCGGCTGAGGCCGCCGAGCAAGGCATGACCGCCACGATCCCGCTCGTGGCGCGGAAAGGACGAGCGAGCTATCTGGGCGAGCGGAGCGCCGGGCACCAGGACCCCGGCGCGACATCGTCTTCACTGTTGCTGCGCACCGTCGCCGACTCATCTGGCGACGTGCCTGACCCAGTAGAGGAGGCATCACATGGCTGAGTACGTCGGAGCACTCGATCAGGGCACCACGAGCACGCGCTTCATGATCTTCGACCGAACGGGTCAGGTGAAGGGCATCGATCAGAAGGAGCACGAGCAGATCTTTCCGAAGCCCGGATGGGTCGAGCACGACCCCGCGGAAGTCTGGACCCGGAGCCAAGAGGTCATCGCGGGCGCGCTGGAGAAGGCCGACGTCGCGGCGAGTGACTTGTCGGCGATCGGCATCACGAACCAGCGCGAGACCACGGTCGTGTGGGACCGGTCCACGGGCGAGGCGATCCACAACGCTCTCGTGTGGCAGGACACGCGCACCGACCAGATCTGCAACGAGCTCATCGCCGACGGTGGTCAGGACCGCTTCCGCGAGAAGACCGGACTTCCGATCGCGACGTACTTCTCAGGCCCGAAGGTTCGATGGCTCCTCGACAACGTCGAGGGCGCGCGAGCGCGCGCTGAAGCGGGCGAGCTGGCGTTCGGCAACATGGACACCTGGTGCATCTGGAACCTCACGGGAGGCGTCGCCGGTGGGCAGCACGTCACCGATGTGACCAACGCGAGCCGCACGATGCTGATGGACCTGGAGACCCTCGACTGGGACGACGCCCTGCTCGACGCGATCGGGGTGCCGCGATCGATGCTGCCCGAGATCCGCTCGTCGAGCCAGGTCTATGGTGACGCGGTTGGCGCGGCGGCAGGCGTTCCTGTCGCCGGCGATCTCGGCGATCAGCAGGCCGCCCTCTTCGGGCAGACCTGCTTCGACGTGGGCGAGGCGAAGAACACTTACGGCACCGGGTCGTTCCTGCTGTTGAACACCGGCACGGAAGCCGTCCAGTCGAAGAACGGCCTGATCACGGGCGTCGCGTACAAGATCGGCGACCAACCGGCCGCCTACATGCTCGAGGGCTCGATCGCGATCACAGGCGCACTCGTGCAGTGGCTGCGCGACAACCTGAAGATGATCGAAGCCGCGCCCGATGTCGAAGGGCTGGCTCGCTCCGTCGATGACAACGGCGGGGTGTATTTCGTGCCCGCGTTCTCGGGATTGTTCGCCCCGTACTGGCGCAGCGAAGCGCGCGGCGTGATCGCCGGGCTGACACGTTTCGTCACCGCAGGACACATCGCGCGGGCGACGCTCGAGGCCACCGCCTGGCAGAGCCGCGAGGTGGTCGACGCCATGAACGCCGACTCCGGCGTCGAGCTCACCTCGCTGAAGGTCGACGGGGGCATGGTGCACAACGACCTCCTGATGCAGACGCAGGCCGACGTGCTGGGCGTGCCGGTGATCCGCCCGACGGTGGCGGAGACCACAGCGCTCGGTGCCGCATACGCGGCGGGACTCGCCAGCGGGTTCTGGAGCGACATCGACGACCTGAGGGGCAACTGGGGCAAGGACAAGGAGTGGGCACCCTCGATGGACGCCGACGCTCGCGAGCAGCAATACGCCATGTGGAAGAAGGCCGTGACCCGTACGTTCGACTGGGTCGAGTGAGCTCCAGAGCAAGGGAGATGCCATGAGCGAGCGCCGCGGGCCCGATGGGCACGGGCACGACGAACACCACGAGCACGAGGAGCACGACGAGCACGAAGGTTCCTTCGCCGAGGGTCAGGCAGAGCACGACCCGGACGCGGACCGCCACGGCGACTTCGCCGAGGGCCAGGAAGAGGTGCACCAAGAACCAGCGGAGGTGCACAAGGGGTCCTTCGCCGAAGGACAGGACGCCGACGAGGACGACGACGCGGTCGCGCCGGAGCGCGGCGACTTCGCGCAAGGCCAGGAACACGAGGACTGAGCCCCTGGTCGGTCCATGGCATGATTCGCCGATGGGTGCGGGACCGGCGCCACATGTGCTGATCGTCGGGGGCGGCGGGACGGGCGGCGCGCTCGCGCACGATCTCGCGCTGCGAGGCTTGCGCGTCACGCTCGTCGAGCGTGGTGAGTTCACCTCGGGCACGACCGGACGACACCACGGCTTGCTGCACAGCGGTGCGCGTTACGCCGTGAACGACACGGAGTCGGCTCTCGAATGCATCGAGGAGAACAGGCTGCTTCGGCAGATCGCCCCGGGGTCCTTCGAGGAGAACGACGGTCTGTTCGTGGGCGTGACCGACGAGGACATGGCGTTCCTTCCCGCGTTCCTCGAGGGCTGCGACCAGACCGGCATCCCGACGCAGGTGCTCCAACCGCACGAAGCGCTCCGTCTCGAGCCACTGTTGAACCCTTCGCTGAAGGTGGCTGTCCGGGTGCCCGATGCCACGATGGACGCGATGCGCATGCCCCTGCGATTCTTCGCGACTGCGAAGGCCAATGGTGCCAACCTTCTGAACTGGGTCGACGTGATCGAGCTCGAGCTCGGCGGGGGGATCGTGTCAGGTGCGCGGGTGCGCGATCTCGTGACAGGACGAGAAGGGGTCATCGGTGCCGACCTCGTCGTGAACGCGACCGGCCCGTGGTCCGAGCAGGTGGCACGTATGGCGGGGGTCGATGTGCCGATCCGCCCCTCTCCCGGCGTGATGCTCGCCCTTCGCGGTCGCCTCGTCAACATGGTGGTGAATCGCCTTCACGCCTCGGGTGATGGCGACATCGTCGTGCCGCAACGCGCGCTCACCGTGGTCGGCACCAGCTCGTGGGAGGTCGATGATCCGGACGACCTCGGTGTGCCTGCCGACCATGTGCAACGCATGGTCGACGAGGGTTCCATGCTCGTGCCGGCGGTGCGCGATGCCGAGTTCCGTTCGGCGTGGTCGGCCGCGCGCCCGTTGATCGGCTCGCGCGACGACGCCGACTCGGGCCGCGAGCTCTCGCGGACCTTCAGGACGATCGACCACGCCGTCGAGGACGGGGTCGAGGGACTCGTCACGATCACCGGTGGCAAGGGCACGACGCTCCGTGGCATGGCCGAGGTGTGCGCCGACACGGTGTGCGCCAAGCTCGGAGTCGTCCGGCGATGCCGAACGCGCGAGACGGTGCTGCTCCCCCACACGGCGGCCTACGCAGCATGATGGCGGAGGGCGCTCCGGCGACGAGAACTCTCCGGCTGCACCGCTTCAAGCGCGGCGATGCCGCACCGCACGCCGACGAGTACGACGTGCCGATCGACGAACGCACGACCGTGCTCGAGGCGCTTCGGTGGATCCAGCTGCACGAAGACCCGACCGTGGGGCTGCGGCACTCATGCTTCCACGCGTCGTGCGGCACCTGCGGGGTCCGCGTGAACGGCCGGGAGCGGCTGGCATGCGTGACTCCGGTCTCGGAGGTATCCGGCACGATCACCGTCGATCCGATCGCGAATCTCCCGGTGTTACACGACGTCGTCGTCGACATGGCGCCGTTCGTGGCGCGCTTCCCCACGCCACATCCGATCGTGCGTGAGAGCGAGCTCCCGCCCGAGGCGGGCACACCGGGCGTCGATGACGCGTTCGAGCGATACGAGGACTGCATCGAATGCGGCCTCTGCCTGTCGGCGTGCCCGGTCGCCGCGACCGACGACACCTATCTCGGTCCAGCCGCCCTCGCCTATGCGCAGCGTTTGCTCGAAGAACCCCGCGCCGACCGAGACGCGATCCTCGACTGGGCGGATCAAGATGCGGGCGCCTGGCGTTGTCACGCTGCGTTCGAGTGCACGGAGGCCTGCCCCAGCGACGTCCGCCCCGCGCAGCGCATCATGTCGCTTCGCAAGGACCTTCGGCGCAGGCGGAAGGACCAAGGTCGCGAGGTGCCCGAGCGGCCACCCAGCCCGACCGGAGCGTCATCATGAGCGACGCGCGAGTGCCGGCGCCCGAGCGCGATCCGGCCGTGGAGGAGATCTTGCGAAGCCGTCGCGTGACCGGCCCGATCTCGCGGAAGCTTCCGGGGCCGATCGCATGGTTCGACATCCGGGCTCGGAGCACAGGACACCTCGCCTTCTCACTGAATCGCATCACGGGGCTCGGCCTGGTCTTCTACCTGTACCTGCACCTCGCGGTGCTCTCGCTGCTGCTGGGTGGCGAAAGCTCGTGGAGCGGCTTCCTCGAGATCGCGACAACCCCGGTGTTCCTGGGCTTCGATGTGCTGCTGGTGTTCGGTCTGCTCGCGCACGGTCTCAACGGCACGAGGCTCGCCCTGATCGGGAGTGGCTTCGTGCCGAACCACCACAAGGCGATGTTCTGGGCGCTCATGGTGTTCGGAGCGATCGTGCTCGTCTATGCCGCGCTCCACGTCTTCACACGGGAAGCCTGATGGCCACGGCGACACGCCCAGGACCATCGACGAGATCGCGTGGCTGGCGATGGACCGCGTTCACCGGCGTGGCCTTGCTGGTGCTGGTGACGATCCACATGGTGGCGCATCACTTCGTCGTCGAATCGATCGGCGGATTACGGACGTATTCGGACGTGCTCGACTACATCCGCACGCCGGTCATCTTCGTGATCGAGGGGGTGTTCCTCGTCGCGGTGACCGTGCACGCGATGCTCGGGCTGCGTTCGGTACTGCTCGACTTCGGTCTGACCGAACGCTGGCGCCGCCTCATGGAGCGCAGCCTCGTCGCCCTCGGCATCGTCACGGCTGTCTACGGCTTCGTGCTCCTCGGCGTGCTGGCCTCGAGGGCCTGAGGGGCGGGGAGCTCGACGTGGTCGGCATCGTGGTCGTCTCGCACAGCCACCGCATCGCAGAAGGCGTCGCCGAGCTGGCTCGCGAGATGGGCGGAGACGAGGTGAAGCTCGAAACCGCCGGTGGGCTCGAGTCGACCGGGGACCTCGGTGCTTCCGGCGAATCGGAGCATCCGATCGGAACCGACGCGGTGCTGGTCATGCAGGCGATCGAGCGGGCGTGGTCGGATGAAGGAGTGCTCGTGTTGATGGACCTCGGCAGCGCTGTGCTCTCTGCCGAGCTGGCGCTCGACCTCATGGGAGAGGAGCGGCGGGAACGGATCCTGCTCTGCGAAGCTCCACTCGTCGAAGGCGCGGTCGCAGCCGCCGTGACCGCGAAGCTGGGTATGCCGCTCGAAACGGTCGCCGCGGAAGCCCGCTCCGGGCTCGCGAGCAAGGTCGCTCATCTCGGGATCGAGCCCGGTACCGCCCCCACCGTCGACGGCATCCACGAAGGATCTCCTGAGATGACCGTAGCGGTGATCGCGGTCTCGATCCCCCACGGCTTGCACGCACGACCTGCCGCGCGCTTCGTGCAGACCGCATCGGGATACGACGCTTCCGTGACCGTGCGAAACCTGACGACCGGTGCGGGCCCGGCCGATGCCACGAGCCTCAACGGTGTGGCCACGCTGGGTGTGCGAGCGGACCAGGAGATCGAGGTCCGGGCGTCGGGGCCGGATGCGGCGGAGGCCGTCAACGCCCTCGAGGCCCTGGCAGCACGCCGTTTCGACGAGCCCTCGCCAGAGCCCGGTGCGGATCGTGCCGTGGGGGAAACCTCCATGAAACCCCAGGGGTTCCCTCGAGCCGAGCGGAGCGGCTCCAGCGGCGGTGGAGGGATCGATCCTGGTGGGCACGCCACTGAAGGCCTCCTCGTCGGATCCGCAGCCTCCCCGGGCATCGCGACCGGCGGGCTTCGACGGTTCCACACGCCGTCGCTCGAAGTGCCCGAGGTGGCCGCGGCCGACGAAGTGAGCGAGCTCCACCAACTGGAGGTCGCGCTCCGCGATACGGCTGAGGCCATCACCGGCCAGCGAGCCGCCGTCGCCACCCGGGCAGGTGAAGAGGAGGCCCGCATCTTCGACGCGCATCTGCTCTTCCTGCTCGATGGCGCCTTGATCCACCCTGCTCAGGCAGGGATCCGCGATCGACGGAGCACTGCAGCACGCGCCTGGCGCGACGCGGTCGAGGCGGTCGCGGTCACATGGGATGCGCTCGACGACGAGTATCTGCGCGCGAGAGCGGTCGACCTGCGGAGCGTGGGAACGCAGGTACTCGCGCGTATCCTCGGCGTCGCGGTCCCGGTGCCACGTCTCGATGCGCCGGGGATCCTGGTGGCGGCCGACCTGGCGCCCGGAGAGACCGCCGGCCTCGATCCGGAGACCTGCCTCGGCATCGTCGCGGCGCACGGCGGGCCGACCTCGCATGCGGCCGTGATCGCCCGTGCGATGGGCATCCCGGCGGTGGTCGGCGTCGGCCCTCGTGCACTCGAGCTCCCCGAAGGCCTCCGCCTCGTGGTCGACGGCTCTCGCGGTCAGGTGCATATCGATCCTCCGGTCGAGCTGCTCATGCGATTGGAGTCCGAAGGGGTGGAACGCGACGCGGAGTTGGCCCGCGTCCTCGTCCGGGCCGCCGAACCGGCGACGACGACCGATGGCACGACGATCGAGGTGGCCGCGAACGTCGGTGGCCCCTCCGAGATCGCCGATGCCGTCGCCGCCGGCGCAGACGGCATCGGCCTGTTCCGTACCGAGTTCCTCTTCATGCAGCGCGGTTCGCTGCCCGACGAGCACGAGCAGGAGGGTGCGTATCGGGCCGCCGCGGAGTCGCTCGCCGGGCGGACGCTGCTCGTACGAACCCTCGACGCGGGTGCCGACAAGCCGATCGACGCGTTAGGCCAGTCCACTGAGGCCAATCCGTTCCTCGGTGTGCGAGGTATCCGGCTCGGCCTCGCTCGCCCAGAGCTGCTGCTCGCCCAACTTCGGGCGTTGGTACGCGTGGCCAGGGATCACCCCGTCAGGACGATGTTCCCGATGATCGCGACCGTCGACGAACTGATGTCGGCGAGGGCGCTGCTCGCTCGTGCGCGGGCCGAGACCGGCGTCGACGCCGCGATCGAGATCGGCATCATGGTGGAGGTTCCGGCCGCCGCTCTGATGGCAGGGACGCTCTCCGAGCACGCAGACTTCTTCTCGATCGGAACGAACGACCTGACGCAGTACACGCTCGCGGCCGACCGTGGCAACGAGCACGTCGCCGCGTTGAACGACCCGATGCACCCGGCAGTACTGCGTCTGATCGCGGCAACCGTCGAGGGTGCCCGATCGCGCGACCGCTGGGTCGGTGTCTGCGGGGAGCTCGCCGGCGACCAGCTCGCGACCCCGCTTCTGCTCGGGCTCGGGGTGCGCGAACTCTCGATGGCTGCGCCTTCGATAGCCCTCGTGAAGGAGATGGTGCGGTCGACGACGCTCCACGACGCCCGCCTGCTCGCGACGCGCGCGTTGGCATGCGCAACGGCCGCCGAGGTTCGAGACCTTCTCTCGAACTCCTAGGATCAAGTCAGCCGGTACGATTCGCAGACGAGAGCCCATGAGCAGCCCCGACGAACGCGCCGCGGTTTTCCTGCAGCTCATCACCTACCTGCGGGTCGCCCTCACGCCTGTGGTCATGGGCCTGGTGCTCGCCCGCGACCCGGCCTCGTGGGTCGCTCTGACGGCTGCCCTGCTGTTCGCCTTCGCCGCGGTCACCGACTTCTTCGACGGCCGGCTCGCCCGCCGGTGGAAGCAGACCTCGACGATGGGGAGTTTCCTCGATACGGCGGCCGACAAGCTGCTGGTCTCCGGGGTGTTGCTCGCGCTCGTCGAGGTCGGCCGCGTTTCCTCGTGGATCGCCTTCGTGATCGTGGGCCGGGAGCTGCTCATCATGGGTCTGCGTGGGGCGGTCTCGGCTTCGGACGGCATCGTCGTGACACCGTCGATGTGGGGAAAGTGGAAGGCCACCGTGCAGTTCGTGGCGATCACGTTCGCGATCTGGCGGCCCGGCGTTCGCATCGGCGACTGGTACCTCGACCAGTGGCTCATGACCGTGGCCGCAGTCATCACGATCGTGTCGGCCGTGCAGTATCTCGCTCGCTTCGTCTCGGTGCTCTCGCGACGTGATCCGGTCGCGGCACCTGCGGAGCCCGGGAATGCCGAGCCTCCTGTGCGCGGACGTTGAGCTCGTGAGTGGCCCTGTCTTCCTGACGGGCGGGTCGGGCTTCGTCGGTGGCGCGCTGCTGCGGCGGCTCCTCAACGAGGGACGCGAGGTGCGGGCGCTCGCGCGCTCCGAGGACAGCGCCGCCGAACTCGCCGGCGCGGGAGCCACGGTGATCCTCGGCGATCTCTTCGACCGGGGCGCGTTGCTCGCCGGCATGAGGGATTGCACAACGGTGTTCCATGTGGCCGGCGTGAATGCGATGTGCGCGCGAGATCCGGCGCCCATGATGCGCACCAACGTCGACGGCGCGGTCGCCGTCGTGCGAGCGGCCTCGGCTGCCAGGGTGTCGAGGCTCGTCCACACATCCTCGGCGACCACGATCGGAGAGCGGGCTGGCGAGATCGGCCACGAGCACACCCTTCATCGCGGATCGTTCATGTCGAACTACGAGCGATCGAAGTTCCTCGGCGAGCGTCGGGTCTTGGCGCTCGGTGAGGAGCTGGGCTTGCCGGTCGTGTGCGTGAATCCTTCCTCGGTGCAGGGCCCTGGGCGCGTCGGTGGGTCGGCGAGGCTGCTCCTCGACATCGTCAACGGCCGGCTGCCGGTCCTCGTGAACACTTGGTTGTCGTTGGTCGACATCGAGGATTGCACCGCCGCGCACGCGCTCGCCGAGCGTGAGGGTGTTCCGGGCCGCCGCTACTTGGTGAGTGGTGTGTCGTTCGACCTTCGCACAGCAGTGGCCCTCCTGCGTCTGGCTTCGGGACATCCCACACGCGCCTGGTTCGCGCCGCGAGCGCTGGCCACGCTCGGTGGTGCGCTGGCCGGCATCGCCTCCCGGCTCACGAGGCGCGGCGATAGTCGCGTGTGCCCCGAGACGGTTCGCACCCTCTTGCACGGACATCGGTTCGATGCATCGCTCGCCGAGCACGAGCTCGGTATCGCCTACACACCGATCGAGGCCACGATCCGCCGCACGCTCGCGTGGTACGCCGAGCGGGGGTTGGCACCGGCGCCGATAGGATGACCGCGACGATCAGGAGGAGCTCATGAGCGAGAACCGCCCCGACCGGAACCTGGCGATGGAACTGGCACGTGTGACCGAGGCTGCGGCACTCGCCGCCGGGCGTTGGATCGGCCATGGCGACAAGATCGCGGCTGACGGTGCGGCGGTCGATGCGATGCGCCTGATGATCGACACCGTCTCGATGCACGGCACCGTCGTGATCGGTGAGGGCGAGAAGGACGAAGCGCCCATGCTCTTCAACGGTGAGGAAGTGGGGAACGGCGACGGTCCGGGTGTCGATGTCGCCGTCGACCCGATCGACGGCACCCGACTCACCGCGGTCGGTCAGCCGAACGCCGTTGCAGTGATCGCGCTCGCCGAGCGGGGCACCATGTTCTTCCCGGGTGCCGCCGTCTACATGGAGAAGGTCGCAACCGGTCCCGACGCGGCCGACGCCATCGACGTCGCTGCTCCCCCCGAGGAGAATGTTCGGCTCGTGGCGAAGGCGAAGGGCGTCAAGCCCGAAGACGTGAACGTCACGATCTTGGACCGTCCGCGTCACCAGGACATGATCGATGCCGTGCGCAGCGTGGGGGCGCGCGTCTACCTGATCAGCGACGGCGACGTCGCCGGTGCGATCGCGGCAGCCGCACCTCGCAGCGGCGTCGACTTGCTCCTGGGTATCGGGGGTACGCCTGAGGGTGTCATCGCGGCGGCCGCGCTCAAATGTCTCGGTGGTGCGATCCAAGGCCGGCTGTATCCGCGCGACGACACCGAGCGGGCGGCGCTCGTCGATGAGGGCTACGACATCGATGCTGTGCTCACCACCGACGACCTGGTCAGCGGTAACGACGTGTTCTTCGCCGCCACGGGCATCACCGATGGCTCCCTCCTTCGCGGCGTCAGGTACTGGCCCGATGGCGCTACGACCCACTCCATGGTCATGCGATCACGTTCGGGCACAGTACGCTGGGTCGAAGCTGAGCACCGCTTCGAGAAACTCGAGCGGTTCTCCCGCATCGCATACCGTCCGTAGGCGTCTCGACGCACGCGGCTCGCCGTGGTAAAAACCCTCGAGTTGCAGCGCAGTCGCGCGAACGACCGTCCTAGAGGGGGATGTCTCTATGGCAGAGAAGACGATATTGGTCTGTGACGCATGTGGCAGACCTGCGGCCGAAACGATCACGATCAAGGTGTCGCGCGGCAATTTCGTCAAGGACATGTGCTCGACCCACGTGAACGAACTCGTCAGCGGCGCACGCAAGCCGCGACCCGGTCGACGAAAGGGCGTCGTCGCCAAACCCGCGACGGCCGAAGCCGCTCCGAAGCGTCGCGGGCGCCCGCCCAAGGTGCGAACCGCCTGACACCCTGAGGGCGCAGCCCGATCTCAGGGCTCCACCGGTGGCGAGAGTTCGTACATGCCTCTGCCGGCGGAGCGCAACTTGCCTTCCGACAGCCCCCGGCGCAACGCGGAGAGCAGCTCGCGTCGAACGTCCGGCGTCGTGAAGGGGTCGAGGTGGCCCGCCCGCAATGCTCGATCTTGGATCACGGTCCAATGCAGCGGTTCAACGGCCGCTTCGAGTACCGCCACGGCCGCATCAAGCGCATCGACGGCCGAGTTCACAACGTCCGCGGGCTCGGCCCGGAACCGACCGAGTACGTGTTCCGCGAACAACTCGACCTGCTCGGGCTCGGGCACAGCGAATGGCAACACCCATGGCGCCACGACGATCTCTTCCACGCCGACCGCCTCGAAGGCTTCCACGCGCTCGATCACCTGATCGGCTGTGCCCGACAAGGTATCGCTTCGCCACGAGACCTCGGTCTCGTCGCGCATCGCGCCGCCCGGCATGGCCTCCTTTCCGCGGTCGAAGACCTGGCGGAACGTCTCCTCGCTCCCTGCGATCAGGGAGTAGAGGCCGACCGAGAAGCGGAACGTGGCCGGATCGCGGCCCTCACGCTCACAGGCGCTGCGCGCGAACGATGCGCGTTCGCCATAGGCCTCAGGTGTCCATCGCCACACGGAGTTCCATCCATCGGCGTAACGGGCGGCAAGCGTCAGCAAACGAGGACCCCCTTTGCCACCGATCCAGGTGGGGATGCGTCGTTGCACCGGCTCGGGAAGCAACAGTGCGTCGCGCAGCGAGACCGTCGGGCCCTCGAACGAGGTCGACGCACCCGAGAACAGCGCGTCGACCACCTGCAGCGTTTCCTCGAGGGACCTGAATCGGTCGTCGACCGAGCCGAATGGGTAACCGAAGGCGCCGAATTCTTCCTCGAACCACCCGGCGCCCAGTCCCAGGTCCAGCCGCCCGCCGGAGATGCCGTCGATCGTCGTGGCCATCTTGGCCAGGATCGAAGGGTGACGGAACGGCGATCCCAATACAAGCGTTCCCAGCCTGATGCGCTCCGTGACGGCTGCGAGTCCCGCGATCGCGGTGAGCGGCTCGACCGAAGCGATCGGCGTGGGATCGTCGCCGAACCGCGCGAACGAGTAGAAGAAATGATCGGAGACCCACAGGGAATCGAAGCCCAGCGACTCGGCTCGGAGGGCCCACGTGGCCATCTCATCGAAGGTGATCGGCGCACCGCCGGGCAACGAGAATCCGTAGTGGGGAAGGCTCAGGCCGAAGCGCATCGCGCCAGGATACGCTCGTGGTCTAGGGTGCGGGCGTGGAACTCGCGACGATTGCTCGCGTACGCATCGTCCCACTCATGACCACGTGGCCATCGGCGTCGCGCACGACCACCGTGTCGTAGCCGGTGAGGTCGAGGAACTCGGCCGTCACGGTGCCGGCGCCGCTATCGTCGAGCTTCTCGAGACGGTCGACCATGAGCACCCCGTCGTCGCTCCGGAGCCGCACCGCGAAGGGGAGCAACTCGCGAGACTCGGTCGGCACATCATCGATCAAGACGAACACCATGTCGGTCATCGAGGGTGAGACGAGCGAGAATGCGTTTCCCGACCCGCCGCCGAAGGTCACCGGCTCGAGTGGGCCGATGAAGACCTCGCCTTCGTTGTCGCCGAATTCCAGCGTGTTCAGCATCGCCCGGAATCGCTCGACGGCGCTGTACCGCTGCTCCTTGGCGATCCTCGCGGCATCGTCGGAGCGTGCGGCTCGTCCGGCCATCACGGCGCCCCAGCCGGTGCCGACCACCGCGAGCATCGCCGTGAGTGAGGCAACGAGCACCAGTCGGCTGCGGCGGGGGGTCTGCTGGGGACGGTGAACACGTCGAGCGACCTCGGATCTCACCGCCCCGACCACCCGGTCTTCGAGGTCGGCAGGAAGATCTTCAGGTGCGAGCGTGAAAGCCAGCGTTGCCGAGGCCTGCTGGAGCTCTCCGGCTTCCTTTCGGCACGCGGCGCACCACGCGAGATGACGGTCGACAGGCGTGGCGTCGCGAGGGGGCAACGCCGCAAGGGCGTGCTCCGCCAGGCGATCCCTCACGGCCGTGCAGTTCACAACAGCTCCTTGCCCTCGTTCGCCTTCCGTACCTTGATCATCGCCGCACGCAGGCGGGTCTTGACGGTGCCGAGCGGGATACCGTCGGTCTCCGCGATCTCGCGAGCCGTCATGCCGCGGAAGTACGCCCTCACCACGAGTCGCCGCTCGGCGGCAGTAAGTGACGAGAGCGCCCTGAGCGCGGCGTCGCGTTCGATCAGCACGGCTTCCTCATCGAGACCCGGCGCGTCGGGCACCTCGTCGACGAGCACGAGGGTGGGGCGGGAGACGCCCGTCTCGCGGCGGAGCCGATCGACAGCCAGGTTGTGCGCGATGGTCATGAGCCAGGTCGAGAGGCGGCCTCGGGTCGGATCGAATCGGGCGGCCTTGCGCCACGCGGTGAGGAAGACGTCTTGGGTGAGCTCCTCGGCCGACTCACGGGTGCCGAGCAGGCGATAGCCGAGCGAGTAGATCGGTCGACCGTACCGCGCGTACATCGCGCGGATCGCGTCGTCGCTGCCGGCGAGGAGCCCTTCCATGAGCTGCTGTTCCTCTTTCGGGAGGAGTGGTCCGTCGTTGCGAGCCTGCACCCGGTGATCCTTCCCGGTATCCGGTATACGGAGCTTGTGAGGATGGGGCTTGCCGGTCCTGCCGAACGGCGAGAGTCGGTTCATCGTACCCCGGCGCCTTTGTCTGCACAGGGTTCGCCGTACGTCTAGGCTCGGTTCCGTCGTCCGCCCGAGGAGAACCGGATCGCAACATGTGGCGAATCGATGGCACACAGATGACGACGACAAGGGGTCACCCGGCTCGACTCTCGATCGCTGTGGCCCTCACGTTCGTCGGACTCGTCGGGTTGCACACCGCCCCCGCCGCTGCCCAGAGTTCTGAGATCGTGCGCATCCGGCTCGACGGCGTCGTCGACCCGTTCATCGCCGACCACGTGAGCAATGCCCTCACGCACGCCGCCGATTCGGGAGCCGCCGCACTGCTGATCGAGATCGATACGCCGGGCGGGCTGCTTTCTTCGACCCGGCAGATCACCCAGGCGATCCTCAACGCCGAGATGCCCGTGCTCTGCTTCGTCGCCCCGTCCGGCGCGCGCGCTGCATCGGCTGGTTCGTTCGTGCTGTTGTCGTGCCACGTTGCGGCGATGGCCCCGGGAACCAACGTCGGCGCAGCGACCCCCGTCGGGCTCGACGGCGCGGTCGGTTCCGACAAGGCGGTGAACGACGCTGCAGCGTCGATGCGCGCGATCGCCGAGCAGCACGATCGCAACGCCGCCGTCGCCGAGTCGTTCGTGACCGACGCGGTCAGCGTCAGCGCGGAAGCGGCGCTCAACGATGACGTCATCGACCTTGTCGCGCCGACCACCGAGGAGCTCCTCGCCGAGATCGACGGTGAGATCGTGACGCTCGCCGACGGCACCCAGGTCACGCTTGAGACACTCGGCGCCACGGTCGTCGATCGATCCATGGGCGGCTTCGTCGGCTTCCTGCACACGTTGCTCGATCCGACGCTCGCGTTCGTCTTCTTCTGGCTCGGCCTCGCGCTCATCGTGCTCGAGCTCCTCGTGCCCGGCCACATCTTCTCCGGCACGGTCGGCACCGCCATGTTGATCCTGGCGGTCGTTTCGTTCGGCGCGTTGCCGGTGCGATCGATCGGCGTCGTCCTGCTCGTTGCGGCAGCCGTGTTGATGGTCGTGGAGCTGAACGCCCCCGGCTTCGGTGCCTGGGGCATCGCCGGCACGATCTGCCTGCTGCTCGGTGGCTGGTTCCTCTACGACCGGGCAGGTGGGGTTTCGGTCTCGCCTGCAGTGCTCCTCGTCGTCGCGGCCTTCGTCGTAGTGTTCTTCGCGGTCGTGTTGCGCAAGGTGCTTCGTGTGCGACGCATGCCTCCCGCCCAAGGTGCGGAGACCATCGTCGGTCGCACAGGCATCGCGCTCGGCCCGGGCCTCGATCCCGAGGGCATCGTGCGCGTCGCATCAGAGGAATGGGGCGCGATCTCAGCCGACGGGTCCTTGATCCCAGCCGGCTCCCCGGTGAAGGTCACCCGCCTCGACGGCCTCGTGCTGACCGTCGAGCGCGACGCACCCGAGCACGAGGCCGTCGTCACGACGCCGGCCGACGGAGAGAGGACTCAGCGATGACCGTCAGTCCCGCCTTGATCGTGCTCGTCGTGGTGATAGCGCTGATCGTGGTGTTCCTTGCCAAGGCGATCCGCATCGTCCCCGAGTATCAACGGCTCGTCGTGTTCCGGCTCGGCCGTCTGATCGGACAGAAGGGGCCAGGCCTCATCATCCTCATCCCCTTCATCGACAAGGGCATCACGGTCGATCTGCGCGAGTTCTACCTCGAGATCCCGCGCCAAGACTCGATCACCAAAGACAACGCACCGATCGCGGTCGACTTCGTCATGTTCTACAAGGTCATGGACGCCCAGACATCCGTGGTGCAGGTCGGCAACTTCGCCGGGGCCGCGTTGAACATCGCATCGACGACGCTTCGAGCGGTGATCGGCGACATCCCGCTCGACGACATGCTCGCAAAACGCGACGAGATCAATACCTTGCTGCGCATCAAGCTCGACGAGGTGACCGAGCGCTGGGGAGTGAAGGTCACGAACGTGGAGATCCGCGAGATCATCCCACCCGCGGCCGTGCAGGAGGCGATGACCCGCCAGATGTCTGCCGAGCGCACCCGGCGCGCGGTCGTCACCGAGGCCGATGGCCAGAAGGCCGCGGCGATCACGGTCGCCGAAGGCAACAAGGAAGCCGCGATCCTCAACGCAGAAGGATCGAAGCAATCCGCGATCCTCACGGCCGAAGGCGAACGCCAAGCCGCGATCCTTCGAGCGGAAGGCTTCGCTCTCGCCCTGCGCACGATCAACGAGCAGGCGATGGGTGCCGACGCCAAGACGATGAAGCTCCAGTACCTCGAGGCGTTGAAAGCGCTCGGCGTCTCACCTTCGTCGAAGATCGTGGTGCCGATGGAACTCTCGAGCCTCGTCTCCGGCTTCACGGCGATCGCCGAAGCCGCGTCGGTCAACGGACCCGCGAGCTCGGAGGCCTAGCCTCGCCCCTGCTCTCGTTTCGGGCAGGGAACCCCCGGGCGTGCAGAGGTGTATGACGGGCGAGACGTGAGAGATCAGAGCCCTATGCAGGGCCGGTCATCGGAGGACGCCGGGCTCGCCGCTCGCGCACGAGACGGAGACGTCGGCGCGTTCGAAGAGCTGGTGACGCGGTATCAGGGCATCGCATTCCGCGTCGCCTGGCTGGTCGTGCGCAACCGGGGGGATGCGGAGGATGCCGTGCAAGATGCGTTCGTGAAGGCCTACTACGCGATGCCCCGTTACCGGCCGGGAGCCCCGTTCCGGCCATGGATCCTGCGCATCGTCTCCAATGAGGCTCGCAACCGAGGCCGGTCGTCGCGCCGGCGTGAGGGACTCGCCCTGCGACTCGCTGCAACCGAGGAAGCCAACCAGGTGCCACCGCCCGAGGCCGCTGTCCTCGACCGAGCAGACGCCGAAGCACTGGTTGCAGCGCTCGGCCGGCTTCCCGAACGAGACCGGCTCGTGATCGCGTACCGGTACCTCTTCGAGATGAGCGAGGCCGAGACCGCCGAGGCCATGGAGGTACGACCGGGAACCGTGAAGTCGAGACTGTCCCGTGCCTTGGTGCGCCTTCGCACAGAACTTCCTGCAGCCATGGCGCTCGGGGAGGCTGAGGGCTCATGACCGAGCCTCTGCACACCATGAGCGACGAACGGCTCGGTCTGGCGATCTCATCGATCGAGCTCGACTGGCCGCCAGCGCCCGATGTGGCTGGCATCGTCGGCGACACCATCCGCGATCAGAGGGACGTTCCTTCGCTCGTGTCCCCCCGGCTCGCGATGCCGAGTCGTCGTCGCACGCTGCTCGTCATCGCGGCTGCGCTGATCGCACTCGCCGGTGTGGCCCTCGCCGCACGCCTCATCATCAACTTCGGAGCGGTCGCGATCGAAGTGCTGCCCGGTCGTCCGACCGCGCTTCCGACGAAAGTCACGATCGACGACCCCGGGCGCGAGATATCGCTGCGCGAGGCAGAGGCGATCGCCGGATTCCCCCCGTCGCTTCCCCACGCGCTCGGTCCTCCGGACGACGCATGGCTCGAAGAGACCGAGTTGGATCCCGGGTCCGGCGAGACCACGGTGCGCATCGTGACCCATTGGCTCCCCCTCGACGACTTCAGGCTCCCGGTTATCCCCGGAACGAAGACCGGCGCCGTGCTGATGCAGTTCGAGGGCGAATGGGAGGTGGCGTCGAAGCAGATCTACGTCGAGACGAACCGCTTCGGTGCTGCGATCGTGCACGGGCGCGATGCGTTCTGGACGACCGGTGAACACGAACTGATGCTCATGATCGGCGGCGAGCTCCACCGCTTCCTCGTCACAGGCAACGTGCTGATCTGGCAGGACGGAGGATTCACGTTCCGCCTCGAGACCGCGCTGCCCAAACACGAAGCGATCACGATCGCCGAGTCGGTGCAGCCGAGGATCGATCCCGGCTGAGCGGAACCTCAGGCCGTCCTGCGGTGTAGAGGGTGCAGTACTCGAGGACGGAGGGCCAGACCATGTCACCACGAGGCAAGGCCGCGACGATCGTGACGCTCGGGATCGTGGGAGCGTTCGCTGGCATCACCGGAGCATCGGCGGGCGGGGGATGTCACGGCGGCGTCACCGAAGCTGCGGGCACCCGCGTCGAGTTGATCGGTGCCTGCTTCACTCCGACCACGCTGTTCGCCGAGCCCGGCGAGACGATCACGTTCGTGAACCGAGACGACTTCGAACACAACATCACGGCCAACGACTGGGGTCACTTCGGCGACCTCCAGGCCGGCGATCGGTACACGACGTCGTTCAAAACCGATGGCATCTACGCGTACGCATGCACCTATCACCCGGGCATGTCCGGCGCCATCGTGGTCGGCAGGGGCGGCGCGGGCGTCGCAGACGAGCCGGTCACCGCTTCGGCCGCACCGACGTCCGCCGATGGTGGATCCGCCGCGGCAGGGGCCATCGGGCTGCTGATCGGGGCGGCGGCAGGCGTAGGAATCACAGCCGTACGACGTCGAGCGGGTGCTTGACGCTGTCTGCAGGGGCCGTGCTCAGACAGGGAGTGGCATGCCGGCCTGTTGCATCGCCAGCTCGAAGTCGTGGCGGTTCGAGACCGCTTGGAACGCGTCCTCGACGGTCACCCTGCCGTCCTGCACGAGCTTGAGGAGGCTCTGGTCGAACGTGACCATGCCGTAGAAGGCGCCGTCCTGGATCACATCCTTGATCTCGTGGGTCTTGTCCGGGTCGGAGATGCGCTCGGCGACCCGACCGTTGTTGACCAAGATCTCGAGGCCGGGGGTGCGACCCCCGTCGACCGTTGGCACCAGCCGCTGACAGATGATCCCCCGCAAGGTGCCGGCGAGCGCGAGGCGCACCTGCTTCTGCTGGTAGGGAGGGAAGAAGTCGATCACCCGGTTCACGGTCTCGGTGGCGTCGACCGTGTGCAGGGTCGACATCACGAGATGGCCGGTCTCGGCGGCGGCGATGGCGGCACGCACCGTCTCGGTGTCGCGCATCTCGCCGATGAGGATCACATCGGGATCCTGACGCAGGGCCGCGCGGAGCGCGACCAGGAAATCCATCGTGTCGTTGCCGACTTCCCGCTGATTGATCGATGCCATCTCGTCCCGGTGCAGCACTTCGATCGGGTCCTCGACGGTCACGATGTGGACCGGCTTGGTCTTGTTGATGTAGTCGATCATCGCCGACAGCGTCGTGGTCTTGCCGGAACCGGTGGGGCCCGTCACGAGGATCAGGCCACGATGTTCATCGGCGATCTTGCGAACGGCGTCGGGCAGGCCGACTTCCTCGAACGAAGGGCCCCCGAAGCGGAGCTTGCGCAGCACCATGCTCACCGAACCGCGCTGGCGGAACACGTTGACACGGAACCGTCCGATGTCGGGGATCGAGTACGCGAAGTCGATCTCGCCCGTGTCGTGGAACTTCTCTTTGCGATCGTTGGGGATGATGCCGTCTGCGATCGCCTGGGTCTCGATACCGGTGAGCGGGTCGCGATCGAGGCGGTGCAACCCCTTCGGAAGCCGCACCATCGGTGCCGACCCGACCTTCACGTGCAGGTCCGAACCCTCGCTGTTCACGAGATGCTCGAGCCAAGCGTTGAACTCCGGAACGATCGGCGTGGCATCCGACGACGCTGATACCGCTTGATCCATCGCATTTCCTCCGACGTGGTTGGCGTTACCGATGCCGAGCGGACCGCCGCCGCACGGTTCTCTCAATCTGCATCGGACGAGATCGGCGACGACTTCAGTCCGAAGTCAGGCTTCGTGACCGACAGAGGGCAACGCGGGTCATGCGCGCACGGTCGACAGACGGCAGACGCCGGAGCGATCGGCGAGAGGCTCGAACGAATCCAGCAGCATCGGAGAGCTGGAGCTCGCGAGCATGCCCTCGAGCAACCCCCGATGGATCGCGCAGACCAGATCGCGATGCTCGTCGAGAAGATCTCGGAACGGGCAATCGCGCAGGGTGATGTCGACCCGGCTCCCCCCCGCCGCCGGAACCGAGGATCGAACCCCGCGCCGGCAAGCGCCTCCTGCAGCACGGCGAGGTTAGGCCCGCTCGTCCCACGGGCACCCGGCCTCGGCACCGATCGACCCACGAGGTAGGCGCCCCACTCGCGTGCCGTCGACACCGCACGATCACGCTGACGATCGCCCGTGAGCTGGCCGGCGACGATATCGGCGAACAGCCGGTAGTCGCGACCCTCGCGCTGATCGCGATCGACGGCCGAGTAGACCGTCTGGGGCCGGCCCACCGAGGCCACGCCACGTTGTGCCTCGCTGGTGACGAGACCGGCATCCTCGAGCCGGCGCAGGTGCGGCCGCAGGGTGTTCACGTGCAGCGAGAGGCGCATCGACAGCTCGCGCACCGACACGGGTCGACCTGACAGCCGCAGATACCGGTAGAGGCGGTAACGCGTGCCATCGGCCAGCGCCTTGTGGACCTCTATCGGTGACGGCTCCGGCACTGCGCACTCCCGGTCGTATGATGGATTTCCACGGTAAACACCGTGGAAACAAGCTTAGAGCGAAAGGAACCCCTCCGTGGTCACCGAAGAGCAGGTACGGCAGGCGCTCCGGGGTGTCTTGGACCCGGAGATCGGCCGGCCGATCGAGGACATCGGCATGCTCGAGTCGATCGGGATCGACGGCGGCCGCGTCGAGGTGCACGTGCTCCTCACGATCGAGGGCTGCCCGCTGAAGGATCGAATCACCACCGATGTGACCGCCGCCGTCCAACCGCTCGTCGGTGTCGATCGAGTCGACGTGCGTCTCACGCCGATGAGTCAACAGCAGCGCGAGGGGCTCGTGTCGACACTGCGAGGTGGCGCACCGACGCCGCAGCAGAAGATCAAGTTCCCGTCATCCACATCGATCATCGCAGTCGCCTCGGGCAAGGGCGGCGTCGGGAAGTCGTCGGTCACCGTCAACGTGGCCGCGGCCATGGCCGCCGAGGGCAGGAAGGTCGGCGTGCTCGACGCCGATGTCTGGGGCTTCAGCGTGCCACGCATGCTCGGCGTGTCGGGCAAGCCGGTCGGATTCGAGAACATGATCCTGCCGCTGGAAGGCTACGGCGTCAAAGTGATCTCGATGGGCTTCTTCGTACCCGACGACACCCCTGTGATCTGGCGCGGCCCCATGCTGCACAAGGCGATCGAGCAGTTCCTCGGCGACGTGTACTGGGGCGACCTCGACTTCCTGCTCTGCGACCTGCCTCCGGGCACCGGCGACGTCTCGATCTCGCTCGCATCCTTCCTGCCGGGTGCATCCATGCTCGTCGTCACCACGCCGCAGGAAGCCGCCCGCACCGTGGCCGAGCGCGCGGGCAAGATGGCCGAACGCACGAACCTGCGTCCGATCGGCGTCGTCGAGAACATGAGTTGGTTCGTATGTCCGCACTGCGGCGAGCGTGAGGCGATCTTCGGCGAAGGGGGCGGACAAGAAGCCGCGAGCCACCTCGACGTTCCTCTCATGGCGCAGGTGCCGCTGATGCCGGCGATGCGTGAAGGCGGCGACACAGGTTCGCCGATCGTCATCTCGCACCCAGACTCGCCGGCGAGCATCGCGCTGCGCGAGGCGGCCGCAGCGGTCGCCCGAGCCACGAAGTCGAAGGTCGGCAAGCCCCTCTCGCTGCTGACGACTTGATCGCTCGACATATCTCCGGGCGGACATCCAGCGTGTGCTCGTCAGTCGAGGGAGCCGGTGACCTCGTGACCGGCGGCGCGGAGCGCCGTTACCGCCTCGCTGAACCGACGCACCAACACGTAGTCGGTGTCATGGGTTGCGATCGGGAAGATCGGCACCCGGGCCGAGGCGAGGGGACCAGTGATGGAATGCAGCACACCGACGAGCGAGAGATCGAACGTGTCATCGAGATAGAGGCAGCGCCAGCCGTCTTCCCCGGGCACCTCTGAGGGCACCCGCTCGGCGCGGCAGACGATGGAGAGCTCGGTGGGTGTTCGGCTCACCGACGTGAACGGGCCGGCGACCCACGACGGCACCGAGTCGTGAGGTCCGAAGCGGCAGATCGTGTACGCGCCGGGCAGCGCCACGAGGCGCAATCGCCCGACCGTGTTCACGTCGCCGTCTCGGGCTCTGCATCGATGGGCTCGCCCTCGATAGGTTCGCGGCCGGTATCTGCGTCGCTCGACCCTTCATCGGCCGCGAGCGGTTCCGACCCTCCCCCGCTCGGCGCGTCGGGGTTGGGGCGAACGGCGAACCACACGAGCAGTGCCGCGCAATCGTCGCGACCACCAGCGCGGTCCACTGGCTGCCGGTGAAGCCCGAAGAACCGCTTGTCGATGCGGAGCGAGTCCTCGATGATGCGCGACACCCCGTACCAGAGGCCGAACGTGAGCGTGAGGATGCCTTCGCGGCGCGGCTTCCGCATCATCACGAGGAAGAGCAGGCCGAAGAGCAGGCGCGCGCTCAACATGTCGTAGAGCGCGGTCTGGTGAACACCCACGCCCTCGGCGATGACTCGTCCGGCCTCGTCGAACAGCTGTGCGCTCCTGCGAGTGATCGTCTCGAGATGCCCGCCTTGCAGATCGAGCGCTTGGCAGAGCTCGTCGCGGCAGGAGAACGGCGGTGCGATCGTGCCCCCCCTGTACTGCCATGCCGAGCAGCCAGCTGTGGGCTTGCCGAGATGGTCGGCGATGATCAGGTCACCGATGCGTCCGACCGCGATGCCGAGCGCGAGCGACGGCGCGACCGGATCGGCCACCTGGAAGAAGCGGTACCCGGCCCGGCAGCACCCGCGGCACGTTCACGATGACGCGCGCCCGCGATGCCACCGAGCAGGGAGATGCCGCCCTCCCAGATCCGCAGCATGTCGATGAACGAGTCGAACTCCGAGAAGTGCCCGATCACGTAGAAGAGCCGGGCCCCGACGATCGCACCGATCAGGGACCAGAACACGACGCCTTGCACGTCGTCCTGGGACACGCCCCACCGCGGCGCGATGCGTCCGAGCAACCAGGCGCCGGTCATGAATCCGATCGCGATGAACAGCACCATGGGGCGAGATGGCGAAGGAGTCCCCGATGCGGAAGCGATCGAGGACGGGCCAGCCGATCTGCGGCGAGCGTCTGCAGCACCGCGGCGAGTCTACCGGCGGCGGGTTCCGCCCCGGGCCGCGGCTGGTCATGGTCGGTCGCGGCCGCGGCGGCGAGACGGCAGCGACCGCCCGGCCGAGCAGGAACCCGCTCGACCACGTCGCTCGGATAGTGCACTCCGAGGTAGACGCGGGATGCCGCGACGCGAGCCCCGAGCGCGGTGAGGCCCGCGCGCGCGGGCAGGCGACCCCGAGCTCGCGCGCCGCCACGGTCGTGAAGGCTCGTGAGCACGGCAGGATGGCTGCTCGGCCACGACGTTCCCATGGGCGGCGCGATCATTGCACGTGTGCCGTCGGGGTCGGCGACGTAGGGCCGGGGGCGGTCGACCAGCTTCTTGCGACGCCCTGTCCGAGGAGCCACGTCGTGCCCGCGGCCGGAACGCGCGGGCTCGCCTGGCGAGGCCGACCGAGGACCGCCAACGTTCCCGCGGCCGCGCCGGCCGCGTACAGCGATCCCAGCTCGGTGATGCCGGCGAACGCTCGATCGGCGTCGACGCCGTGCCCACGGTTCACCGCCGCGAACAGGTCGGCGTCGGCCTGCGCGGCCCGCATCGGTGGCGAGCGCGACGTACCCGACGCCGGCGGCGGCGGCGGCGATCGCCACGCCCCGCAGCAACGAGCCGAGCCTCACGCCGTCGTCCGCGCCTCGATCTTGCGCTTCTGCGCCAGCACGCCGTGGCGGAGCGCGTACTGGGCACCTCCCATCGCGTTCAATCCGGCGGCTCCGAACCCGCCGAACGGTCCTCGGAACCGGTACGTCACCTCGTGACGGAGCATCGCTCCGATCGAACGGCAGCGACGCCACCGATGTCGTCACGGTGGCCTCCAGCAATCCCTCGAGTTTCACGCGAGATCGCCAAGGAGGCTCCCACTCGAGCACGGTGGCACGCACCGTGGACTGGACACCCATCAGCCTCATCACGACGTCGTACGTCGCGCCCGGCCTCGAGCCCGTCTTGGGGGTGTCGACCCTCACGATGTGCTTGTCCCATTGCGGCAGGTTTCGCGGGTCGCTCGCGATCTCCCACACCGACTCGGGTGGCGCTTCCACCTCGACCGAGAACTCGACCGTGGTCATGCCGCCGCCGCGCTGCCGCTCGTCCAGCCTCTCCACCACACGAGACGTTCGGGAGCGATCCGCACGATCGCCCCGGCCCCCGGATGCAACGCCGTGGCGAGCGAGCGCGCCGTCTTCGCACCCGAACCGAGCTCCTCGAGCACGTGGAACGCCGCCGTGCCCTGCACCATGGCACCGACCATGTCGCGTGCGCGCCATGCGCCGGCCTCGTCGACGGTCAACGCCACCGGCGCGTCGGGACCGGACCCGGCAAGCGCGAGCGTCTCGGCCGGCAGGGCCGCGTAGAGCGCCGAAGATTCGGCGAGCCACCGCACCGGCAGGACGACCGCACCGCGGGCGCCCGAGATGGTCAGCGCGCCTTCGCCGCTGCGCCCGAGCGAGGCGGCCACCTCCGGCGGCAGCGCCCCGAGAGGATCGGGTCCCTTCTTCAGCTGCCGGAACGTCTTGTGGCCCATCGCCTCGCCACCCCAGCGACCACGGCCTTCCTGCACGCCGTCCTCGTCGAGCAACGCCGTGCGCGCGATATCGATGCCGACGAAGACGCGCCCGGGCGGCGTCCACGCCAGTGGCACCTGCCGGGCATCGAACGCGTATCCGGCGAAGAAACGCGCGTTCTTCTTGCTGAACCGAGCGGTCGCGCGGGCGATCGACGTGGCGCCTGCGACCGCCGCACCCCACGTGTTGCGATCGAGCGCGTCATAGGTCTTCACGGTGCCGGTGAACGTGACGGCGAGCTCCCCGAGGCGCACCAGCCCCGCGACGCACGGGTCGACCCTCCACGCCCGGGTCTTCACCGAGCCTCGCGACGTCGTGAGCCACATCCGCCCCCCGGAGTATGCGAAGACCAGTGGCGTGCAATGCGGGCCGCGCGGCGTCGACGCGGCGACGGCGCAGAACGGCGCCGTCCTCCAGCACCTGCTGCACCGCCGTCGACAGGAAGCTCACCGGGCAGTCCCTTCCTCGATCGCCGGGCGCGCAGCTCCCGGAGGGAGCGCGAGCATCAACCCGGTCCACAGGATATGGCTCGCGGCGCTCGCGAGCACGCCGTGCGACCACCATGCCAAGCCGGCCCAGACGGCGCCCCCGACGATCGCTGCTGCCACGATCGGTTGGCTACGGCTCGCGAGGTTGACGCCGATGTAGGCGACCCACGTGGCGAGCGTTGCCACCGCGGGTGCGAAGGCGTCGGAGAGCCGGGGCTGCACCAGGCCACGCCAGAACAGCTCCTCGGCGGGCACCATGATCGCGAGGCTCAGCACGAGCGTCGTGACGAGGGTGACCTCACCCGCCCGGCCGTAGGTCTCGAGCATGTCGTGGCGGAACGGACCCCAATGCGAGGCAACCCAAACGAAGGCGCGCGTGGCCAGGTAGAGGACCAGGCCGGCGGCGAGGCCGGCCAAGGCAGCAGTCGCGACGCCGGTTCCAGGTGCGGCAACCGGCGGGCGCACGATCACGGCTGCGGCGCCCATCGAACCGAGCACCACGGGCATGACCTTCCAGATGTCGGCACGTCCGCTCGCGACGAGCCACCAGCCGAAGACCTCGGCCGAGATGCCGGCGACGATGATCGCGATCTCCATCGCCTATGCCAGGAACCTGGTCTTCACCGCGACTTCGGCCGTGAACCCGGTGACCACCGCGAGGTAGTAGAAGCCGGTGGCCGACTGAACAGCCGAGGCTCGTTGACCCTTGAGGGTCGCGCGCGTGAGCAGGGCGATCAGCAGGGTCGCGACAACCATGCCGAGCGCGATCCACGGCGCCAGAGCGCCGGCCGTGAGCAGCGGATTGAGCGACGCAGCGCTCTCGACCCCTTCGAATCCGCTGGTGACGACCGCCACCGCTTCGACCACGACCGCCACGACCATGGCCGTCGTGAAACGGTTGATCGGCCCGCGGCTCAGGCCGCGATCGGTGAGGTACCAGTGCCCGAGCAAGAGGCCGATGGTGATCGAGCCGAGGAATGCCGCGCCCGCGAGCAGCTGGAACAATGCGAGAGGGATCGCCTGCCTCGCGGCGCCGGCCATCGCCACCAACGTGGCGATCGTGAGGGCGACGCCGGCGACGCCCGCGATGCGTGCGAGCAGGTGACGCTTCGCGAGCATCGACACGAACGCGGCGCCGAGCGCCGCGGTCGTGGCGAGCGCGAGTGCCGCCGACCATCGTCCGGCCCCGTCACCGGCGACCTGCGCGGCGCGGGTCGATAGCCACATCGCGAGCGCGAGCAGCAGCAGGATCGCCGACGTGAGCGTGAAGAACCCCCGCTTAACCTCGTTCCACAACGGGGTCAGCCACAGGAATGCGCACGCCCCGGCCACCGCCTCGGCCAGCACGAGCGCCATGTACCCGGCCGCGCCGGTCAATGCGTCTTGCCTCGCATACGGCTTCACAGCGTACCGGGGCGAAGCACCCGGCCCGCTTCACGGTGTGGGCCTCAGCGTTGCGGCTCGCGACCGATAGGCTGGCTGCTCATGGACGACTGGCGCACCTACGATGACGTGGCCGAGACGTACGAGCGCGTGCACGCCCATCGGCTCGCCGAGGCCGCTCGCGACCTGGTCGAGATGATCGAGCTCACCGATGGCGCCAGGGTGCTCGACGTCGGCACCGGCACCGGGATCGCCGCACAGGCGGCCGCCGACGTTGGGGCTTCAGTCGTGGGCATCGACGAGTCGCTCGGCATGGTGCGGGTCGCGCGACGGGAGCGGCCGAAGGTGCCGGTCGTCGCCGCTCAGGCGATCGACCTTCCGTTCCGCCCGGGGCGGTTCGATGCCGTGCTCGGGTCGTTCGTGCTCGCGCACTTCAACAAGGTCGAGACCGTGCTCTTCGACATCGCCCGCGTGCTGCGCTCGGGCGGACGCATCGGGTTCACGACCTGGGCAGATGGGGTCGACGCGTACCAGCAGACATGGCGCGAACTCGTCGAGAGCGTGGTGCCCCGCGAGATGCTCGCACCCGCCTACGCCGAAGCCGCGCCCTGGCACGAGCGCTTCAAGAAGCGCGTCGCGGTGGAGGAAGCCTTGATCGACGCTGGATTCCGTGGTGTGCGCACCGAGGTCGTCAAGTATCACTGGACCTACTCCCTCGACGACTACCTCGACGGCCTGCAGGTCTGGGCAACGGGGCGGTTCGTGAAGAACATGCTCGGCGAGACCGGATGGGCGTCACTCCGCGAGCGGACACGAGCCGTATTCGCCGAACGGTTCCCCGACCCGCTGAACGACTTCCGCGAGGTCGTCCTGGCGACGGCCATCAAGCCCGCCTGATTCAGTCCAGGTCGGCCCGGCTGAAGTACAGCGGGCCCGGCGAGCCGTCGGGCATGAGCACCTCGTCGTAGCAGGCCTCGAGCTGGCGGCCCAGCCTCTCGACGTGATCCACCGCATCGATCGGCAGGTTCGCGAGGAGCATGCCGCATCCGGGGACGCCCGGATCCAGCGTCGTCCCCCCGCGCAGGAACGCCGTCTCGATATCGAGCGTATGCAGCGCGACACCGTCGACGACTCCTCGGGTTCTGATCGCGTCGCGCCCGACGATGTCATCGTACCCGTGCCACATCACGGTGGGGAATCCGCCGGCCACGAGCCGCGTGAACAGGTCGAACGAATCCATGTCGTCGATGGACCGTTCCTTCTCGTCGAACGGATCGAGCAGCACGAGCGTGTGCACGGCGGCATCCGGTGTGAGGGCCTGCGCCGCAGCCCACACGGTCGCCAGTCCGTCGGCCAGTTCCACTCGGGTGAGATCGTGGAGGTCGAGCTCGCGCGCCGTGCGGGTCAGGTCGGCGACGCTCCCCGGGTCGAGGTCGCAGAGGAGATATGTGGCGCCGTCGCCGAGCACCTCCATCGCGAGGCGCGCTGATGCCGGGTAGCGCGGGACGCCGTCATCACGAGGCGGAAGCGTGCGCACGAGCCCCAGGAACCGAGAGGCGTTGATCGCGGGAGCTCGGGGCGCTTCGCGTAGCAGCGTGAACACACCGTACTCGCGCTCCCACGATCGGTCGAGCGCGTACGTGCCAGAGCCGGCATGCGTCTCCCAGTACCTGGCGGGCCGCACCCGATCGAGAACATCACCGACCACCAGGTGCTTCCAGACGTCGCCGATCTCGCCGAAGTGCGGATTCGCCACGCCCCGGAGCCTACGTTAGGTCGAGACGGCGGAACTCTTCGGCACGGGCAACGCCGATCTTCTTGCCGGCTTCCTCGGCTTCCTCGAGCAGGAACGTCTCGAAGTAGCGGATCCCTTCGGCGAGCTGGCTCTCGTGGCAGGCCAGGGCGTCGATCTTCGTCTGCCAGGTGGCGGTCACGTCTTCGGCGTGGTTCGGCTCGTTCGTCCAACCGAGCCACACGTCGGTGATCTCCTGCACGGCGAGCCCCTCGCCGAGGTGTTCAGGGAAGAAGTGCGGATTGCCCGATCCCGGGAACGCGGAGTCGAGCGCAACGAAGCCTGCGGTGCGGTGGTCGGAGTGGTTGTAATAGTTGTTCTGGAAGAACACGGCGGTCGGGTCGACCGACAGAACCGTCTCGGCCCGCACCTCTCGGATGCGTCGCACAACCTGCTCGCGAACCTCGATCGTGTTCGCGAGCTCACCGTCGTGCACGTCGAGCAGGCGCACGCTGGCCAAGCCGAGCAGCTCGCCGGCCGCCTCGGTCTCGCGGACGCGGGTGCGCGCGAGCTCGGCGCGGTCGAGCGCCGGATCCTGGGACCCGCGATCGCCGTTGGTGAGCACGATCAGGTGCACCTCACGCCCGGCGGACGTCCATCTCACGATCGTGCCACCGCCAGCGATCTCCGCATCGTCCGGGTGGGCGAAGATGGCGAGCGCCGGGCCCGTGCGAGGCACGTCGGCGGACGCGTCGACGCTTTCGACCTGCGTGGCCGGGATCTCGATGTCGCTCACTCGGATCGCCTCGATCAGGCAGCGGACCGGTCGAGCACGAACCTCACCAGCGCGCGGACCGGCGCGCCCGTCGCGCCTCGCGGGCTGAGATCGGTGCCGCGGTCGCTGAACGCCGGCCCTGCGATGTCGAGATGACACCAAGGCGTCTCGCCGACGAACTCTGCAAGGAACCACGCCGCAGTGATCGCGCCGCCCCACCGGTCGCCGATGTTCTTGATATCGGCGACGGGTGAATCGATCAACGCCCGATACTCCTTGTGCAACGGAAGCTGCCAGATCGGCTCGCCGGTGGCTTCCCCCGCCGCGATCAGCTCGCGGATCAGCGCGTCGTCGTTGCCCATCGCCCCGGTGATCGACGTGCCGAGCGCCACGACGCACGCGCCGGTGAGCGTCGCGGTATCGACGATCAACTCGGGCTTCTGCTCGGCGAGGAAGGCGAGCGCATCGGCGAGCACGAGCCGGCCCTCCGCATCGGTGTTGAGCACCTCCGACGTGGTGCCGCCGCGGTGGGTGATCACGTCGCCGGGCTTCTGCGCCGACCCGCTCGGCATGTTCTCGCTGCACGGGATCGCCGCGATCACGTTGATCTTGGGCTTCAGCCGCGCGATCGCCTTCATGGTGCCGAGGATCGACGCGGCGCCGCCCATGTCGTCCTTCATCGTCTCCATCCCCTTGGCGTCCTTGATCGACAGCCCACCGGAGTCGAATGCGATGCCTTTACCGGTGAGCGCGATCGGCGTGGCGTTGCCGGCTCCGGTGTAGGTGAGCTCGATCAGCCGCGGAGGGTTCACGCTTCCCTTGCCGACGCCGAGGATGCCGCCGAAACCGCCCTTCTCGAGCTGAGATTCGTTCCAGACCTTGCAGGTGAGCCCGACGGAGCGGGCCATCCGCTGCGCCTCGCGCGCGATCTCGGCGGGAGCCATGTCACCCGCGGGCGTGTTCACGAGATCCCGGGCGAAGCACACGGCGTCGACGACGATGGCAGCCCGCTTCACGGCATCCTTCATTGGCTTCACCGGCCACTTCGCGCTGCCCAACACGAGAACCCTGGTGAGACCCTTGGTCTCATCGGGCTTCGACCGGTAGCGATCGAAGCGGTAGTCACCGAGCCCGAGTCCCTCCGCCGCTGCCTGTACCGCGTCGGCGGCCTTGCTCGCACCGAACGCCAGCGGAAACGTGGTTGCGACCGTCCCGAACCGCCGGGCGGTTGCGGCCGCGCGCGCGAGAGCGCGGCGCGCCACCGCGACCGTGAAGTCAGCCTTGGGACCGACGCCGACGAGCAATACGGCGCCGGCGGTGAATCGGTCGCGATCGCGACGCGTGACGAGCAGAGCCTCACCGAGCTTGCCGGTGTGCTTCGCATCGGTGTATGCCCTGACCAGGCCGGTCTCGCGGGCACCCGGTCCCGGCCTCGGCCCTTCGAACACTGGAACGATCAACAAGGCGGCCTTGACCTCGGCCGGGGGCTCGCTCGAGTAGGAATATGTGGTCACGTCGTTTCGCTCCTTCGCATCTCGTGGCGGAACACCGAGGTCACGGGTTGCGGCCTCACGGCTGCCGGGCAGTGTAATCGCGCGGCCGCGCACGGTTTCGGGTGGCGGTTCTACGTCGCTCGATAGGCTGGCCCAGCGATGAAGCCCCGCGACATCAGAGACCTCGTGAGGTTCGACGACGAAGCTGCGCACACCGAGGTGCTGTTCGAGACAGCGCGGATCTGGAGCCAGATCATCTGTCTACACGGCGCGCAGGACATCGGCCCCGTCGCCGACAGGGACTCCGACGCCATCGTGTCGGTGCTCGCCGGTGAGATCGCGGTCCAGGTGGGCAAGGGCCGCACGCGTATGAGCCAATGGCATGCCGTGCTCGTGCCGGCGGGCACCGAGCTCACGATCCGCAATGCCTCGGAAGAGCCCGCAGTCGTGCAGGTGACGACTGCCCCACCGCCCGCGCCCTCGATCTGACCGTTGCACGGGAGCCCGACGTCAGAGCCTTCCGAACGTGCCGACTCGGAAGCGGTCGATCGCCACCGTGACGCCGGCGGTTACCGTCATCAACACCACACTCATCGCCGTGGCCTGACCGACCGAGGTGGCCCCCGGCTGTGAGAGCAGGCGCACGATCGCGATCGGCATCGTCGGTGAGTCCAGCCGCGCCACGAAAGCGCTCGCTCCGAACTCACCCAGCGACACCGCGAACGCGAACACAGCCGCGCCAGCGATGGCCCGCGAGGCAACCGGAACCAGCACGTCACGCGTCGTCTGCAACGGCGAAGCTCCGAGCGCCGCCGCCTGCTCGGAGAGGTCCTGCCGGGTGCTGGTCAAGACGGGCTCCACCAGGCGCACGACGAAGGGAAGCGCGACCACCGCTTGGGCCGCAACGAGCAACCAGACGCTGCCGCGCAGGTCGAGCGCGCCGGAGTCGAACGCCACGATGTAGCCGAAGCCGACCGTCACCGCCGAGACGCCGAGCGGCACGGCCGAGAGGCCGCGGAGCCACGAACCGCGTCGAGCACGCGAGCTCGCGATGGACCACGAAGCCATCACGCCGACGACGATCGCGATCGCGGCTGCCCCCGCCGCTACCCGCAGCGACGTTGCCACGGCCTCGAGTGGGGCGATCGGCAACGCGCTCCCCCGGCGTACGTTCCCGAGGTCCAAGTAGCGCTGCAGGGTCAACCCGGTCGCGGTTCGAACCGAGCGCCAGACGAGTCGCAACGGAGGAGTGAGCATGGTTGCGGCGAGCAGCGGAGCCGCCAGCGCAACGAAAACGCGCTCCCCCGTGGTGCGCGGTTCTCGAGCGGCGTCGGCCGACCCGACCAAGCGCTGCCGCTCCCCGGCTCCGGCATCGATACGCGATGTGAGCCACAGCAGCGCCGAGACGATCGCGAGCTGCACGAGGGTGAGCGCCGCCGCCACTGGAATGTTCAGCAGCTGCGATGTCTGCCGGAAGATCTCCACCTCGATCGTTGCTCGCGCCGGTCCGGCGAGGAGCAGGGCGACGCCGAACGAGGTGAACGTGAACAGGAACACAAGCGTCGCTGCTCCGACGATCGAGGGCCGCGCGAGCGGTAGCAGCACGTCGTTGAACCGCCGCAATCCGATAGCGCCCATCTCGGCCGCGACATCCTCGTAGGCCGGGTCGAGCTGGGACCAGAAACTGCCGACCACTCGGACGACCACTGCCAGGTTGAAGAAGACATGTGCGGCGAACAGTGACGCCAACGACGGCCTCGAGCCAGCGAAGGCTGCGCCGACCACTACCGTCGGCAGCACGAACGCCACCAGCGTCGCCACTCGCAGCAAGCCCCGTCCGGGGAATCGGAACCGTGCCAGCAGGTACGCCGCGGGAAGCCCTGCCGCCACAGTGAGCACGGTCGAGACCACCGCCTGCCAGGTCGTGAACCAGATCACCGCGCGTAGCCGTTCGTCACCGAGCACACTTCCCGGCTGTACGTCGGTGATCACCGAGCCCACGATCGACACCAGCGGGAACACGAAGAACAGCCCGAGGAAGACGGCCGGCACCGCAGAGAGCACGACCCTCTCGACGCGCCTGCTCGCCACCGGACTCAGCCGAACATCAGGTCGGTCCACGTCCGGACCCAGTGTTCGCGGCCGGCTTCCACCTGCTCGGGCGGCAACGCGAGCGGCGTCTCGGGCTCCTCGGCCCACCGTACGAACTCTTCGGGCAGCTCGGCGTCGTCGGTGACCGGGAACACGAACATCCGCAGCGGCACGTCTCGCTGGAATGGCCTCGACAGCAGGAAGTCGATCACGGCGCGAGCCTCGTCAGGGTGGTTGGTGCCGGCCAGCACCCCCGCGAACTCCACCTGGCGGTAACAGCTCTCGGTGACGGAGGCCGTCGGTGCCTCCTCGAGGGGTTCCTCCGCGAAGACGACCTCGGCGACGGGGCTCGTCGCATACGAGACCACGATCGGACGCTCGCCTTCCCCTCCGCCGGCGCCGGAGAACTCGCCGTAGTAGGCCTGCTCCCACCCCTCGACTACGAGCACGTCGTTGGCCCGCAGATCGCGCCAGAAGTCTTCCCATGCGGGCTCCCCGAACGTGGCGATCGTGGCGAGGAGGAACGCAAGCCCGGGGGTCGATGTCGCGGGGTTCTCGACGACCGTGAGCCCCCGGTATTCCGCGTCGCGCAGACTCGCGATGTTGACGGGCGGCTCGAGACCGCGCTCGGCGAACCAGGTGAGATCGACGTTGAGGCACACATCACCTCGATCGATCGGCGTCACCGAGTGCGTCGGGTCGAGCGCGAACGCGTCGTCGACGCGCGAGAGCTCCGGCGACTCGTAGGGCTCGAAGACCTCAGCCTCGATCGCTTTCGACAGCAGGTTGTCGTCGATGCCGAACAGCACGTCGCCTTCGGGGTTGCCGGCCGTGAGGATCGCTCGGTTCACGAGCTGTCCTGCATCGCCCGCAGGCACGATGCGCAGCTCGATGCCGCTGTCTCGCTCGAACGCCCGGACGACCCGTTGGCTCACGTCGAAGGAGTCGTGCGTGAGGAGCGTGACGGTGGTGGGCTCGGCCGGCTGCTCGGAGTCACGCCGTGCGACGTCGCCGTCACCTGGGCAGGCTGCGGTGAGGATGGCGATCGCGAGGATCATTCCCGGGAAGCCGCGGGGAGCCCTCATGCGAGATCGTCGCCCGGGCGAACAGCCAGCACGACACCGTCACCGACCGCGATCGACGCCCGTTCCTCGAGCAAGCGGTTGCTGATCCCGAGACTCGATCCCGGTTGCAGCACGGCGTTCTCGAGCGGCCAGCGGAGCCCCTGAGTGGTAACTCCGGTCGCCGGTCCACCGAGGGCGAACAGGCTTACCGTCTCCTCCGCGACGCCGGTGAGCTCTCGCCGGCTCCGCACGACGTGCACCCTCGCCGCGCCGAACACCGCGTCGATCTCGACGCCCTCATACCGGGGTGAAGCCAGCACCAGAGCGTTGCCGATCAGGTGGTCGAGACGTCCGTCGTCGCCGCCCACGACGAGCACCCGCTCGACGCCGGCCGCGATCGCTTCGGCGAGCGCGAGGTCGAGGTCGGTCGCATCCTTGTCCTCGGGGTGGCGTCGCACCTCACCACCAGTGCCCTCGAACGCCTCGAGGTCGGCCGTGCTCACGGAGTCGAGGTCGCCGACGAGCAGGTCGACAGACACGCCGAGTCGGTTCGCCTCGGCGAGTCCAACGTCGGCTGCAACGACGAGCGTGTCGTCGGGCGTCTCGAACGGAACGCGCGAAGGTCCGCCGCCGCAGAAGATGATCGCCGATCGCAACGCTTCGAACTCCCTCCGCCGGCATTACCCGGGTCAGGTTCGTCGGGTCGCCGACGTCGTCAGCCGGCCTCTCAGCCCGGTTCCCCGAGCTCCCCGTGTCCAGTCGTCCGAGTATAGGCAGGTGAACCGCGCGTGGGGTGGCACTCAGGTGCGAATCGGACCGGTCGCGATGAGGTAGCCGCGTAGGCCTGTCATCGCGCGCTCCATGAGCGTGCGCATGACCGGGCGGTAGATCGCGGCTGCGAGCTCACCGAACACGGGTACCGCCAGGCGGATTTCCTCTCGCCACGTGAAACGGGTGCCATCCTCGGTCGGTTCGAGCATCCAGACACCGCTGCCGGCAACGAGCGAACCGTGCCGGATGTCGAGTCGACGAGGCGGATCCCACCCGACCACCTCCATCGGCTCGGTGAAGGCGGCGACGCCGAACAGCCTCGTGCGTACCGCCAGCCGGACCCCCACTCCTTCCCGCTCGTGGGAGAGGACCGTGACGCTGTCGGCATCGAGCATCCAGTCGGCCTGGCGCTCCCAGTCCATCAGCGCCGTCCACGCTTCCTCGATGGGAACAGGCAATACGATCTCGCGTTCGACCAGCACGTTCGGGAGTCTATGGGCCGCGACCGTGGAAGACCGTCGGCATGTCCGCCCTACACTCGCTCGAGCATGCCCACGAGCGATGGAAGCAAGGACATGGCGACCTACTACGAGCGCCGCGCTCCCGAGTACGACGACTGGTACCTGGGACGTGGCCTGTTCGAGGAGCGGGAGCGTCCGGGGTGGCACGAGGAGCTGGCCGCAGTCGTTCGGTGGGTGAGCTCGCTCGACGCCGCACGCACGCTCGATGTGGCCTGCGGCACAGGGTTCATCACCCGGTACCTGCGGGGTGACGTGATCGGGCTCGACGGGAGCCAGGCGATGCTGCAACTGGCGCGCTCCCGCATCACCGGGGCCAGCGTGCGAGCGAACGGACTCTCGCTTCCGTTCCGTGACGACAGCTTCGACCGGCTCTTCACCGGTCACTTCTACGGTCACCTCCGAGGCGACGAGCGAGAACGATTCCTGTGCGAGGCGCGCCGTGTCGCGACCGAGGTCATCGTCCTCGACGCCGCCAGGCGCGACGGCGTCGCACCCGAGGAAGTGCAGACTCGGGTGTTGTCCGACGGATCAACCCATCACGTGTACAAGCGGTACTTCACCCCTGCCCAGCTCATCGACGAGATGGGCGGCGGTCGTTCGCTCTACGAGGGTCGCTGGTTCGTGGCGGTCCACTCGCACAGGTGAGCGGGGCACGTCGCGGCTACGCTTCGGGCCATGGCGCGAGGAGCGGCGGCGGCGGCGGCGATGGCGACGGCTCGCGGCGTCGCCCCGACCGCCGACTCAGCAGAGTGGACCGAGGGCGGTGTCGGCGCGGCATGGGACGACGACGGCGCGATCAGCTACGTGGGCCCTGTCGAGGGACTTCCGTGGGAACCGACGCTCGGCACCACCGGCGGATGCCTCGTGCCCGGGTTCGTCGACTGTCACACGCATCTGCCGTTCATCGGGTGGCGTTCCGACGAGTTCGAGGCCCGGCTACGGGGCGTCTCGTACCGGGAGCTGCACGGGGGTGACGGCGGCATCTTCCGGTCGGCGCGGATGTTCGCCGAGGCGAGCGACGACGAGGTGCTCGATTTCTCGCGCACGCTGCTCGATGAGATGCTCGCCCACGGCACGACGGCCGTCGAGCTGAAGACCGGCTATGGACTCTCGGTCGAACAGGAACTGCGCGCGGCCAGGCTCGCGCGTCGACTCGCCGATGACGCGCTCCAGACCTGCGCGGTCACGCTGCTCGCCGCCCACGCCGTGCCGGGCGGCACGGCGCGAGAGGACTGGGTCCGCGCAGCGTGCACCGAGCTGATCCCCGAAGCGGCCCGCGATGACCTCGCCGACGCGGTCGACGTGTACGTGGAGGACATCGCCTTCTCGCTCGAGGATCTCGAGGCGATCGCGGCGGCGGCGAGCGAGGCCGGGCTCGCCCTGCGCGTGCACGCGGATCAGCTCGGCGACTCCGAAGCCGCAGCTGCCGCAGCGAGGTTGGGAGCTCGGAGCGCCGATCACCTGAACCACTGCTCGGCCGAAGGCGTCGAAGCCCTCGCCGCGAGCGAGGCGGTCGCGGGCCTGCTGCCCGCCTCCACGTTCTTCCTGCGGGGCACGCCCGCCCCCGCCGCGGCGTTAAGGGCGGCCGGCGTACCGATCGCGCTCGCGAGCGACGCCAACCCTGGAACGTCGCCGGTCGTGTCGATGCCCGAGGTGATCGCGATGGCGGCCGGTGTGTACGAGGTGCCACCGCTCGAGGCATTGACCGCCGCCACCATGAACCCGGCCTGGGTGCTCGGCCTTGCCGACCGCCTCGGCACACTCGAGGTCGGGAAGCGGGCCGACCTCGTGCTGCTCGAGGACGCCTCGTTCGCGCAGGTGCCCTACCGCCCGGGACACGATCCGGTGGTCGCGACGGTCGTGGCCGGCGAGCTCGCGCACACTCGTGCGTGAGCTGACGTCCTCGTTGCTGAGGCCCTCCAGAGACCCCCTCTCACGCGTACTCTGAGACCAGAGTCAGCCAAGCAACAGCCTGGTCACAGCCTTGCTCCACCCTGCCACCGACTACCTCTCGCTGGACTAGCTGAGGGGGCCGATCGCGGCCTCCGCAGCAGCGACCAGGCTGCCTTGATGCACAAGGCCCACGGCGTCGGCGATGTCGGGTCCGAACTCGCGGTCGGCCTCGAAGAACGGCACCCGTTGCCTGATCGCCCCGTGCACGGCACGGGTCGCCGGACCGGGCTCCAGCGGGGCGCGGAGGTCGAGGGCTTGCGCCGCGCCGAGCGCCTCGAGTGCGATCACGGTCCCGACGTTCGACACGATCTCTCGCGCGTGGCGGGCCGACGTCATACCCATGCTCACGTGATCTTCCTGCCCGGCGCTCGAGGGGATCGAGTCGACCGAAGCGGGGTGCGCGAGCGTCTTGCATTCGCTCACCAACGACGCCGCCGTGTACTGCACGAGCATGAATCCCGAGTTCAATCCCGAACCGTGCACGAGGAACGGTGGCAACCCGTTCGAATGGTGCTCGTCGAGCAGCCGGTAGAGACGCCGCTCGGAGATCGATCCCAGCGAGACGAGCGCCATCGCGACGGCGTCGAGGGCGACCGCGACGGGCTGACCGTGGAAGTTCCCGCCGGAGACAACCTCACCATCTGACAGAACGATGGGGTTGTCGCTCACGCTATTGGTTTCGATCCGCAGCACTTCACGGGCGTAGGCGAGCGCGTCGCGTGTCGCCCCGTGCACCTGGGGGGCACAGCGAAGCGAGTAGGCGTCCTGCACCAGGTGGGGTGAGTCGCGATGCGACGCGAGGATCGGCGAATCGGTGAGCAGCCGTCGCAGGTTCGAGGCGCTCGCCGACTGGCCGGGATGTGGACGCAGCGCGTGCAGCCGCTCGTCGAACGGGCGATCGGTGCCGAGCGAGGCCTCGATCGTCATCGCGGCCACGACGTCTGCGGTGCGGGCGAGCTTCGTGGCCCGCTCGGTCGCGATGATGCCGACGGCGAGCATGCCCTGGGTGCCGTTCACGAGCGCGAGACCTTCCTTGGCCTCGAGCGTGAGCGGTGCGAGTCCTTCACGCGACATCGCCGCGCCGGCAGGCTCGACGCCGCCCGCCCGAGTGAGCACCTCCCCTTGGCCGATCAGAGGCAGCGCGAGGTTCGCGAGGGGTGCCAGGTCGCCGGACGCACCGAGCGACCCCTGCTGAGGCACCGCGGGGATCACATCGTCGTTCAACATCGAGACCATCAGGTCGATCAGCTCGGCCCGCACGCCGGAGTGGCCGAGCGCCAGCACGTGCGCGCGGAGCAGCAGCAACGCGCGCGCTTCCTCGCGAGGAAGCGGAGCCCCCACTGCCGTCGCGTGTGATCGCACGATGCCGTGTTGGAGTGTCGAGGCCTCGGCAGGGTCGACGCGAGTGTGCGCGAGCGCGCCGAACCCGGTGGTCACGCCGTAGATCGTTTCCCCGCTCGCGACCGCATCGTCGATCACGGCGCGCGATGCCGACACACGGGACCGGGCGTCGTCGCGGAACGAGACCGGAGCACCGCCGGCCACCGCCACGACGTCTCCCAGCGTGAGTGTTCCGCCGATCGGGATGCTCACGTCGCCGCGTCCAGCTGGCGGACATCGAGCGGGGCCTCCACGACGTCGCCGTGCTCACCGGGTTCGACCCTTCGAGCACCGGCGTTCGGATCGGACGCCACCACTTCGGCGATCTCGGTGCCGACGAAGTGCACCGCAGCGAGGTCGTCGCATGCGATGCCCGGCGGGAGCGCACCCTCCCCCACGAGGCGGTGATATGACGGGCGCCGCGACGGCTCCGAGTCGAAGTGCGGGCAGAAGCTTCCCGGCGCGAGCCCGAGACCGTCGGCGAGCGGGTCGGACCGCCCGATGAGATACGAGTCGGTGGTCGATGCCTCGAACCAGCAGTTGGCCCCGGCGCTGCCGCCGGCGAGCACCACGCCCGCGTCCCAAGCTTCCGAAAGGATCCCGTCGAGGCCGTGCGCCCGCCAGATCGCCAGCATGTTCACCGTGTTGCCGCCTCCCACGAGCACGACGTCCTGGGTGAGCACGAGCGAGCGCAGATCCTGCACCTTGCGATCGAAGAGCGTGAGGACGGACGGATCCCAGGTATGCGCCGAGAACGAGCTGAAGAAGCCGGCGATGTTCCGATCGCTGTCTCCCGCGGCGGTCGGCACCGAGAGGATCTTCGGCCGTGATGCGCCGGTGAGCTCGAAGATGAACCGGAAGATCGGATCCTCGGCCCACTGTCCCCCGCCCATCGCCACGATGTGTCGCTCCATGGGGTCAGGATAGAGCTCGGTTGGGGGGAGGGTTTCCCACCGGATGCGCTGAGGTCCGGCCAGCCATCCGGTCGGATCACTCGTCGGGAGCAGCAGCCTGCGTCGACGCGTCGCTCACGTTTCCTCCTCCATCGGCGTGCGCACTCCTCGGTCGTGCGCGACCTCGATCGCGCGGTCGTAGCCCGCGTCGACGTGCCGCACGACGCCCATGCCGGGGTCGGACGCGAGCACACGCTGCAATCGCTCGCCGGCGTTCGCCGAGCCGTCTGCGACCACGACCATTCCGGCGTGGATCGAATAGCCGATGCCGACGCCGCCGCCGTGGTGCACGCTCACCCAGTGCGCGCCCGCGGCCGTGTTGATCAACGCGTTGAGGATCGGCCAGTCCGCGATCGCATCGGACCCGTCGAGCATCGCCTCGGTCTCGCGATTGGGGCTCGCGACGCTTCCTGCATCGAGGTGATCGCGGCCGATCACGATGGGCGCGCTCACCGCGCCGCTCGCCACGAGCTCGTTGAAGCGCTCGCCGGCCCGGTCTCGCTCGCCGAAGCCGAGCCAGCAGATGCGCGCCGGCAGTCCTTGGAACGCCACCTTCTCGCATGCGAGTTGTAGCCAACGTTGGAGGCGTTCGTTGTCCGGGAAGAGCTCTGCCACCGCGGCGTCGGTGGCAGCGATGTCTGCGGGATCACCCGAGAGCGCCGCCCATCGGAACGGACCCTTGCCTTCGCAGAAGAGCGGTCGCACGAACGCCGGAACGAACCCTGGGTAGCTGAAGGCGACGTCGTGGGCGAGCCCTCCGGCTTCCGCGCCTGCGCGCAGGTTATTGCCGTAGTCGAAAGCCACCGCGCCGCCGGCCGCGAAGTCGACGATCGCCTCGACGTGAGCGGCCATCGACGCTTCCGATCGCCGGACGTACTCGGCGGGGTCGCGTATCGCGCATCGAAGCCGCATCGGTGAGTGAGAGACCCGACGGCACGTAGCCGCCGAGCGGGTCGTGAGCGCTCGTCTGGTCGGTGACGATGTCGGGCGTCCATGTGCGTCGCACGAGCTCGGGCAACACGTCGGCGCAGTTGCCGGTGAGGCCAATCGAGACGGCTTCCCGAGCCGACTTCGCTTCGTCTGCCCAATGCAGTGCCTCGTCGAGGTCGCCGGTCTCACGATCGAGGTACCGGGTCTTGATGCGCCGCTCGATGCGACTCGGGTCGACTTCGATGCAGAGCGCGACACCGTCGTTCATGGTCACCGCAAGCGGCTGAGCGCCGCCCATACCGCCCAGCCCGCCGGTGAGGGTGATCGTCCCCGCGAGCGAGCCGCCGAAGTGCTGGTGGGCGCACTCGGCGAGCGTCTCGTACGTGCCCTGCAAGATGCCTTGGGTGCCGATGTAGATCCAGGAGCCTGCGGTCATCTGGCCGTACATCGTGAGCCCTTGCGCCTCGAGCGTGCGGAACGTCTCCCAATCTGCCCACTTCGGAACGAGCATCGAGTTCGAGATCAGCACGCGAGGCGCCATGTCGTGCGTGCGAAAGACTCCGACCGGTTTGCCCGATTGCACGAGCAGCGTCTCGTCGTCGGCGAGGGTGTGCAGCGTGCGCACGATCGCGTCATAGGCCTGCCAGCTTCGCGCGGCTCTGCCTGTGCCTCCGTAGACGACGAGGTCCTCGGGGCGTTCGGCAACCTCGGGGTCGAGGTTGTTCATGAGCATGCGCATCGCGGCTTCTTGCGGCCACGAGCGGCACGTGAGCGCCGCACCCCTCGGCGCCCGGATCTCACGTGCGGTCATGGAAGCAACCTCCCGCATCTCGGCCCTGTGAACTCGAGAGACGATGCTACTTCGGCTCGGTGATCGAGGTCCGATGTGCTTGAGCGGCCCGTGAGCGACCGGTAGCGTCCCCCCGATGGCCGTCGGAACTTCCCCCTACGACACCGATGGCGCGGGCGGGCTCGGTTCGGGGCCGATCAGCGTGCTCATCGCCGATGACGAACCCGCGCTGCGCATCGCGCTCGCTGACCTCCTCGCACACGAGGACGACGTCGTGCTGATCGGCACAGCCGGCGATGCCGACGAGGCCATCGCCATCGCAAGCGACGAGCGCCCCGATGTGGCACTCGTCGACGTGGCGATGCCGGCCGGCGGCGGGCCTCGCGCGGCGAGGGAGATCGCCCGATGCTCGCCCGACACCAGGGTCATCGCGCTCTCGGCATTCGAGGACCGCCCCACGGTGCTCGAGATGCTTCGGGCCGGGGCTGTCGGGTACCTGGTGAAAGGCACGGCGGGCGAGGAGATCATCGGCTCGATCCAGAAGGTCATGGCCGGCGGTGCGAGCCTGTCGGCAGAGGTGATCTCGGGCATCGTGGCCGAGCTCACGAAGCAGCTCCAACGAGACGACGCCGAGCAGCAGCGGGTCGACGCTCGGCGCGGCGAGATCGAGCGGTTCGTGTCCGGCGAAGGGATGTCGATGGCCTTCCAGCCGATCGTCGACCTCACGACCGAGGCCGTCGTCGGCGTCGAGGCCCTGGCTCGATTCTTGGCGCCGCCGGCTCGGCCGCCGAACGAATGGTTCGCCGAGGCCGTTTCGCTCGAGCTCGGGGTGCAGCTCGAGCTCACGGCGCTCAAGACGGCCCTGCGCGCCCTGCCGAAGATCGCTCCCGGCCAGTATCTCGCGGTGAACTGTTCGCATCGGGCCGCGGTCTCAGCAGAGCTCGCGGCGATGCTGGAGCAGCACGCCGGACGGTTGGTGGTCGAGATCACCGAGCACGAGGCCGTCGAGGACTACGGAACGCTCGTCGATGCGCTCGCTCCACTCCGCGCTCGGGGTGCGCGGGTCGCGATCGACGACGCCGGGGCGGGGTTCGCGAGCTTGCGGCACACACTGCGCATCGCCCCCGACATCGTGAAGCTCGATATGAGCCTGACGCGAGGCATCGACTCCGACCGGGCCAAGCGCGCGCTCGCCACTGCGATGGTCTCCTTCGCCAAGGAGATGGACTTCTCGCTCGTGGCCGAGGGTATCGAGACGGCTGAGGAGCTCATGACCCTGCGCGAGCTCGGGGTGGGGTTCGGACAGGGCTTCTACTTGGCTGAACCGGGACCACTCGCCTGACGGGTCAGGGCCCGCCGGGTGGCGTCTAGTCGCCGGTGCGCCGGTCGATCGTCCACGACGAGGTGCCGGATCCCTTCGTGTACTGCTTCAGCTCGGTTGCGACCGCGACTGCCTCGGCGTAGTGCTGGAACGATCGCTTCGAGGTGCTGGCGATCCCGATCGACACGGTCACGACGCCGAACCGCTGCAGCTCTCCTCGCCGATCCGTGACCTCGATGTACCCGCGTTCCCGATCGGTGTCGTCGTAGAAGCCGGACGCGGCGGCGTCGAACGCCGCCACGATCGCGTCGGCAGCCGGAGCCGCGAGCTCCGGAGCCACGACGACCACGAAGTCGTCGCCGCCGACGTGCCCGACGAAGGCCGCCTCGCCGCTCGCTTCCCGCGCCGCGTCGCCGATCAATCGTGCCGACGCTTGGATCATCTCGTCACCGCGGATGAATCCGTAGTGGTCGTTGTAGGCCTTGAAGTTGTCGAGGTCGGCATACAGGATCGCGAAGGGCTCGGAGCGTTCGAGCCTCGACTCGATCTCCTCCTCGATGCGCACGTTGCCCGGCAGCCCGGTGAGCGGCGACTGCGTGCGGGTGTCACGCGAACGGCGAAGCACGCCCCGGATTCGCGCGAGCAGCTCGGGCGTATCGAACGGCTTGACGATGTAGTCGTCGGCGCCGATCGCGAAGCCCTCGAGCTTGTCCGCCGAGAGGCCGCGAGCGGTGAGCATGATCACCGACACGCCGGCGGTGCGGGCGTCCTGTCGCAGGCGGCGCGTCAGCTCGAATCCATCCATGTTCGGCATCATCACGTCGGCCAAGACGAGATCGGGGCAGCGTTCCTGGGCGGCAGCGAGGGCGAGCGCGCCGTCGGCCGCCACACGCACGTCGTAGCCCGCGGCGCGCAACTCGATCTCGAGCAGCCGGGCGATGAAGGGGTCGTCGTCGACCACGAGCAGGCTCTCGCCGCCGCCCACGCCTTCCTGCCCGGCTTCGGCGACATCGAGCTCCGCTGACTCGGTCCGGTATCCCTCGCTCACACCCTCGGTCCTCATCCCTGCGCGCCCCCGCGCGTTCCGGTCGTGACGCCTCCACTCAGCGTCGCCGCGTGACTCATCAGAGGATTCGGCACATTACCGCCCGAGGTGAAGCCTGTCCTCTACCGGATGGATCGCATGCCGACAGAGGGGGTCGCGACGCCTCGCAGCCCGGCGTGACACGATAGGCCCCGTCAACGTCGCGAGGGGGTCGGTCCATGCAGGTGTTGGAGACGTTCCTCGATGCGATGGGGAACACGCCCTTGGTTCGATTGCGCTCGGTGGTGCGCGGTTTGCGGCCCACCGTGCTCGCCAAGCTCGAGATGCTGAATCCGGGCGGCTCCGTGAAGGACCGCATCGGCATCCGCATGATCGAAGCGGCCGAACGCGACGGAACGCTCCGCCCCGGGGGCACGATCGTCGAGCCCACGTCGGGCAACACGGGCCATGGCCTCGCGATCGCCGCGGCGGTCCGCGGGTATCGCTGCATCTTCGTGATGCCCGACAAGATGAGCCAGGAGAAGATATCGCTGCTCCGCGCTTACGGCGCCGAGGTCATCATCACGCCGACCGCCGTGCCGCGCGAGTCGCCCGAGTCCTACTACTCGGTCGCGTCGCGCCTGGCCGACGAGATCCCGGGGGCGTTCCAGCCGAACCAGTACTTCAACCAGGAGAATCCTGCGACCCATCTGGACACGACCGGCCCCGAGATCTGGCGGCAGACCGACGGCACGGTCGACATCTTCGTCGCGGGCGTCGGAACGGGAGGCACGATCACCGGAGTCGGCCGCTACCTGAAGTCGGAGAACCCAGACGTCGTGATCGTGGGCGCCGATACCGAAGGCTCGGTGTACACGGGTGACGAGCCGCGTCCCTACCTCACCGAGGGCATCGGCGAGGACTTCTTTCCGGAGACGTTCGATCCCGACGTCGTCGACAGGTGGATCCGGGTTGCCGATCGCGACGCGTTCCTGACGGCGCGAGCAGTGACCCGGCAGGAAGGCATCTTGGTCGGCGGGTCGTGCGGATCGGCGGTCTACGCAGCGCTCGAGGTGGCTCGCGACTACGGCGAGGACACCACGATCGTCGTGTTGCTTCCCGACACGGGCAGGAACTACCTCTCGAAGCTCTACTCCGACGGCTGGATGCGCCAGTACGGGTTCCTCGAGGGGCCCGAGGTCGTCACCGTGCAGCGGGTGCTTTCGGCCAAGGGCGAGGAGCTGCCGCCGATGATCACGGTGAAGGCTCACGACAAGGTCCGTCAGGCGATCGACGTGTTGCAGGCGAGCTCGATCTCGCAGGCGCCGGTCGTGCGCGAGGAGTCGGCCGACGTCACGCAGTTCGTCGGATCGATCCGCGATCGGGAGCTGCTCGAGCGCGTCTTCCGCGATCCCGATGCGCTGCAGGCTGACGTCGCCGAGGTCATGGCGCCCCCGATCCCGTTCGTGGAGTGGGACCAGCCGATCGAGACGGCGTTCGATCAGTTGGAACACGCCCCCGCCGTTCTGGTCGCGAAAACGGGTCAGGTGCTCGGCGTGCTCACCCGCAGCGACCTGCTCGACTTCATCGCTCATCGTCGGCAGGCCGAACGGTAGCGGGAGGGAGCGGTGGCGAGATCCCTCGGCATCGATGTCGGCGTCGGCAAAGGACTCGACATCGTGCTGCTCGACGAGCGGCTCGTGCCGCTGCACGTCTCATCGCGTGTGCACGTGCCCGACGTTGGGCACCTTGTCCGCGATCTGCGCCCCGACGTGATCGCCATCGACTCGCCTCCGCGCTGGGCGGCGTCGGGGCGCTCACGCCTGACCGAGCGCGAGCTCGCGGCCCTCAACATCTCGTCGTTCAACACGCCGAGCGCGTCGCACGGCGCCGGCAACAGGTTCTTCGCGTGGATGGAGACAGGCTTCGAAGTCTTCGCCCAAGCGGCCGCGGCGGGGTTTCCCGTCTACTCGGCAGGCAGCCCACGCGGCAAGGCGCTCGAGGTGTTCCCCCACGCGACCGCGGTCGTTCTCGCAGGGGGCCTCGCCCCCAAGGGAACGCGCAAGCACGCCTGGCGGTCGGCCGTGCTCCGCGCACAAGGGGTGCGGACCGACCAGCTCTCGTCGCCCGATCGCATCGACGCGGCGCTCGCGGCGCTCACCGGTCTCTATGCGCTCGACGGGAAGCGCTTCGCTCCCGGAGATCCGCGTGAAGGCGTGATCGTGGTGCCGTCGGCGTCGCTGCCGGCGTCGCCGTACCGGCGAGGCAACGCCGTACCGCGAGGCGCCCAGCCGCTGTTCACGTACTGCGCCTGCGGCGATGCGGCGTGTGACCGCTTGGTGCGCGGTGAGTTCGCGCCTGGGCATGACGCGAAGCGCAAGGCCATGCTGTGGGCCCAGGCTCGCGAGGGCGCCGACGCCCTCGACGAGTTGACGTCGCGCGGCTGGAAGAAGCCGCCCGAGATGCGATGAGGAGCCGATGAACGAGCGCTCGAGCAGCGACGCGGTGGCGCGATCCGAACGGCGACGCTTCGAGACGCGGGCGATCCACGCCGGGCAGGATCCCGACGCCCCTTACGGGGCGGTCAACGTGCCGATCTACCAGACGTCGACGTATGCACAGCCGGAGGTGGGCAAGCCGAAGGTGTGGGATTACGCCCGAGGCGGCAATCCGACGCGTGAGGCGTTCCAACAGGCGCTCGCGTCGTTGGAGGGCGGCGCGACGGCATTCGCGTTCGCCAGTGGGCTCGGCGCCGAGACGACGCTGCTACTCACGCTGCGACCCGGCGATCATGTCGTGCTCGCCGACGACGTGTACGGGGGCACGTACAGGCTGCTGTCGAAGGTGCTCGGCGACTGGGGTCTCATGTTCTCCACCGTCGATCTCGGCGATCTCGATGCGCTGCACGCTGCGATGACCGGAGCGACGAAGCTCGTTTGGATCGAGACCCCGTCGAATCCGCTGCTCAAGATCGTGGACATCGGGGTCGTCAGCGCCGTCGCGCACGAGCACGGGGCGCGGGTGGTGGTCGACAATACGTTCGCGACCCCGGCGCTCCAACGCCCATTGAGCCTCGGTGCCGACGCTGTGGTGCACAGCGTGACGAAATACATCGGCGGTCACTCCGACCTCATCGGTGGGGCTCTCGTCACGAGCGACGAAGAGTGGACCGAGCGGATCGGGTTCCTCGTGAACGCCGTGGGCGCGGTACCCGGGCCGATGGACTGTTACCTCGCGCTCAGGGGACTCAAGACGCTTGCCGTTCGTATGCGCGCACACTGCCTGGGCGCCCGGGCGATCTCGGGATACCTCTCGACCCACCCCGGCGTGTCGCAGGTGCTGTACCCCGGCCTCGAGGAACACCCGGGGCATGCGATCGCCGATTCGCAGATGGCCGACTTCGGCGGAATGGTGTCGTTCCGCGTCGCCAGCCCCGAGAAGGCGCTCGACGTGGTGAGACGCACCGAGCTGTTCTTCCTGGCGGAATCGCTCGGGGGGGTCGAGTCGCTCATCGAGGTGCCGGGCCCCATGACCCACGCGAGCGTTGCGGCTTCTCCGCTCGAGGTACCCGCCGATCTCGTCAGGCTCTCGGTCGGCATCGAGCACCCCGACGACCTCATCGAGGACCTCGACCAGGCCCTCGCATGACGGGCCGCTCACGAGGAATCTGCCCGAGGCCGGTCATGGGGTGGTCGCCGTCGCGATGCAGCCGCTCGCCGGCCCGTCGAGGTCCGACGCTGCGAGCACGATGTGATCGATCGAGAACATGCGCTTCCTCTCCGCCCGAACTCGCATGCATCGTGTCATCTCGCGGTACCGTCGGAATGTGCGCCGCGCCGTCTTGTTGGCCTTGACCGCCCTGCTCATGCTCGTGAACGTCCCGGCCGGTGCCACCCCCGAGCCATTCCTCCAAGAAGTCTCCTTCCCGACGAATATGGCGTTCCTTCCCGACGGCACGTTGCTGTTCACCGAGAAGGAGACGGGCGATGTGCGAGCCGTGACTCCCGGCGGCGAGCTGCTCGATCGGCCCTCGGTCACGTTGCAGGTCATGCCAGACGCCGAACGCGGCCTGCTCGGCATCGCCGTGCACCCCGATTTCGAGCGCGAACCCTGGATCTATCTCTACTTCTCCGACCCCGCCGACGGGTTGAACCGGCTCGTGAGGGTTCGCACCGACGGCTCGAGGGCTTCCGGCGAGCCCGAGATACTGCTCGTCGGGCTCAGCGCGTCAGCCGGTTACCACAACGGCGGCGACATGGTCTTCGCCGCCGACGGAACGTTGTTCCTCGCGATCGGCGAGGCGCACGAGTCCGATCGCGCTCAGGACCCGAACGACATCGGCGGCAAGGTGGTTCGCCTCACTGCCGACGGTGGCGTGCCGGCGGACAATCCATTCGGGGCCGCCAACCCCGTGTGGTCGATCGGTCACCGCAACTCGTTCGGGCTCTGCATCGACCCGGCGACCGGCGAGCTCTGGGAGACCGAGAACGGACCCAGCGTCGATGACGAGGTGAACCTGATCGAGGAAGGCGCCAACTTCGGGTGGCCTGTTGTCACCGGGCGAGCGGGAGACGACCGCTTCGTCGATCCGGTGGCGGTCTTCGTCTCACCGATCGCCCTCACGGGGTGCGCGGTGGTCGACGGCAGCGTATGGTTCGGCTCGTTCGACGGGCGGCTCTGGCGGCTCGATTCGGACGACGACGCGGCCGCGCCCGAACAGATCGCTCGCTTCCCGTCGGGTGTGACCGACGTCGCCCTCGGGCCGGACCGCGTGCTCTACGTCGCAACCACCGACGCGATCTGGACGGTCGAGCTGGCGTTCGACGCGGGACCCGAACGTAGCGCTTGGAAGACATGGGTCGCGACCGGCGCGATCGCCGTGCTCGTCGCCAGCCTGGGTGCGAGGTTCCTCGCGGGACGCCGCCTGCGCGGTGATCGCCCGAGCGTCGGCGCGTAACTGGTCAGCTTGACTTCGGGCGCTTCATGTACGCGACAGTCGACACCGCTCCCGAAGGGGTCGGCTGGGCGAGCACGGAGATGAGCTCCCAGCCATCGTCGCCGAACGTGTTCAAGATCTCGCCGGGGTTGTGCTCGAGCAGCGGCGCCACGAAGTACTCCCACGCGGTCATGCGTTCCCCTCTCGTTGCAGTCGTTGATCGGTTCGCCTGATGCACACGCCCATGATGACCTCGAGGCCCGCCTCGCTCGCGATGCGGTACGCCTCGTCGTTGACGATGCCGTCCTGCAGCCACAGCACCTTCGCGCCGATCGCGACGGCGTCACGGGCGACCTCGGGCGTTTCGTCTGCCCGTCGGAACACGTCCACCACGTCGATCTGCACATCGCTGGGGATGTCGCGCAGGGAAGGGTACGCCACTTCCCCCAGCACCTCGGTCTCTCGGGGGTTCACCGGCACGATGCGGAAGCCGCGATCCTGCAGGTAGGCTGCAACGTCGAGCGAAGGCCGGTCAGGCTTCGACGAGAGCCCGACGACGGCGATCGTTCGGGCCTTTCCCAACAGGATGCGGAGCTCACGATCATCGGGCGCTGTCGCGATCACATCATCGGCCATCGGGTTTCCTTCCTCATCGTCTCGAGCAGTGTATGGAGCATCGATCCGGTCGCTCCCCACACCGTGTGCCCGCCGAGGTCGTAGGCGAAGCCGTGCCAGACTCCCCCGCCGGGCCTGTCGTAGCTCACGGAACGCTCCGCGGCCGAGAGATCATCGAGCCCGAACACAAGGACCTCGTCGATCTCACCGTCGTTCACCCTGAATCGGGGTGTGCGCTCGAGCGTTCCCACGAACGGCACCACGAGGATGCTGCTGACGAACGTATGCACGGGCGGAAGCGCGCCCAACAGGGTGGTCGCCGACGGCTCGAGCCCGATCTCCTCGTAGGCTTCTCGCAATGCCGTCTCAGCAAGGGTCTCGCCGGCATCCTGGAGTCCTCCCGGAAACGAGATCTCTCCGGCGTGCCTCGACAGAGCCGCGGCACGCACGGTGAGGATCAGCGCGGGGTCAGGGTCGAGCACGAGCGGAACGAGCACCGCGGCCACGCGGTCGCCGGAGCCGGGCGACGGTGCGGGATGGTTCTCGAGCGCCGCTCTGAGCGAGGCGAGTACATCGGCGTGTAGCATCGCGCGCCATGGTAGATGAGGCCGTGCTGGCCGCTGCCGCCAGGGCCGTCGACGCAGGAGCGGTGCTCGAGAACGCGAGAGCCCTCATCGCCGCGAAGAGCGAGAACCCCGGTGGCACCGAGGACCAAGCGGCGGGTGTCGCGGGCGAGATCCTCACGGGGCTGGGGGCGGCGCCCGAGATCGTGCGATCGCCCACGGGGCGCCCGAGCGTGATCGCGACGATCGGCGACCTCGACGGTCCGACCCTCGCATGGAACGGTCACCTCGACGTCGTGCCCGCGGGGTCCCTCGACACGTGGACGCACGACCCATGGATGGGCGAGGTCGACGACGACGGTCGTCTGGTCGGCCGAGGCGCGGCCGACATGAAGGGACCTATCGCGGCTGCCCTCGCGGCGGCCGCGGCGCTGCGGCAGGCTCGAACCCCGATCCGCGGTGCACTCGTCTTCCACCTGGCTGCCGATGAGGAGCTCGCCGGGGTGCACGGCACGAAGGTGCTGTGGGAACGAGGTCTGCTCACCCAGGATGCCGCCGTGGTCGGGGAGCCGAGCGAGCTGCAGGTGGGACTCGCGGAGCGCGGTGGCGCCTGGTTCACGGCGACAGCGTTCGGCAAGGCCGCGCACGGATCGCAGCCCCAGCGCGGTGTGAACGCGATCATGTCGATGGCTCGGTTCCTGTTGCGCCTGCCCGAGGTCCTTCCCGACCGGGAACACCCGCTCGTCGGGCGCCCCAGCGTGAACGCGGCCCTGATCTCAGGCGGAAGCGCCCCCAACGTCGTGCCCGACAGGTGCGAGGTCGACATCGACAGGCGCACCGTGCCGGGCGAGAGCGACCCTGCCGAGGTCCGAGCCCCCTTCACGACGCTCGTCGAATCGCTCCGCGCAGAGCACCCGGAGATCGAGATCGACGTCGCCCTGCGTGAATGGACCGACGCGGCCGAAGCCTCTCCCGACACCGAGATCACGCGCATCGCTGTCGATGCCGTACAGGCTGCGACCGGTATCCGACCCGAGCTCGTCGGATTCACCGGCATCACGGACGCCCGCTTCTACATCAACGAAGCCCTTATCCCCACGGTGATCTGCGGACCGGGGTCGCTGACGGTGGCCCACACGGCGGACGAGTCGGTTGCCGTCGACGAGCTGGTTGCGGGAGCCCGGGCGTACGCCCGCATGTTCGCGGCGTTCCTGGCCTGAGCACGCGACACTCCGCGCGAGGAAGTTCTTCGCGTTCGGGCCCCGACGACGTATCCTGGCTGGTGATGGAGACTTCCACCACACCGCTGATCACCGTCTCGGAGGCCGCCGCGAACAAGGCCCGCCAGCTCGCCGAGCGAGACGGGCACCCCGAGGCTGCCCTTCGCATCCGGGTGACCGCGGGAGGATGCTCAGGCTTCAGCTATGTGCTTGGCTTCGAGGACTCGCCGGCGAGCGACGACCACGTGATCGTGGGGCCCGGCGGATTCCGCGTGCTGATCGACCCGGCCAGCGCACCGATCCTCACCGGCTCGACGCTCGAGTTCAATCACTCGATGCTCGGGGGCGGCCTCACGATGGTGAACCCCCAGGCCAAGCACGAGTGCGCCTGCGGCGATTCGTTCAGCATCTGATCCGAAGCGCGGGACCTCCGCGAACTACGCGACCTGCAGCGTGCCCGTCATCGACGGATGGATCTCGCAGTGGAAGCCCGAGGATTCGGTCAGGTCCACGGTCACCGTCGCGCTCCCGCCGGCGGGGATCGTCTCGTCCACACTCATGTCATCGAGCGTGAACGTGTGATCGACGGAGTCGGCGTTCGTGATCTCGATGTCGGTCGACCCGGAGGCCACAGTCAGCGTCGTCGGCGAAAAGGCCAGGTCGGCGATGGCGATGGCGGCCGATCCCGGCACGACCTCGCCCCCGGTCTCGGTGGCGGTGTCGGTGCTTCCGGTCTCGGTGCTGGCACCATCATCGCCGGAACATCCTCCAGCGGTGATGGTCACAGCGATCAGTGAAGCGGTGAGCACCGAGAGCAGTGTGCGTGAGTTCCTCATCTGCTGCTTCCCCCCTGATCCGGATGCGGCGAGCCTATCCCATGCGGGAGGATCACAACGGTGAGACGCCGTCGCGCCCAAGCCTGGACGTGTGAGGACTATGCTTCGACAGATGCCGGCCCCGACCGACAAGACTCAGTGGTCCCACCTCTATGACGAGGTGGTGACCAGCGGGCTGTGCACTGGTTGCACGGCGTGCATCGTCGCATGCCCGTTCCACGTGCTCGGCTACGAGAACGGCCTGCCGGTGCAGCTGCAGGAAGAGGGCCCCGACCGCTGCTCGCACGGCGACAAGGGCTGCACCCTCTGCACGCTCGCGTGTCCTCGCTTCCGTGACTGGGAATCCGAGATCGACACCACCCTGTTCGGCATGGCGCGAACGCCCGACGAGGTGATCGGCAAACATCGGGAGATCGTGCTGGCACGGGCCACAGACCCCGGGATGCTGATGAGCGGACAGGACGGCGGCGTGGTCTCTTCCTTGCTGATCTGGGGGTTGCGCACGGGCCAGATCGATGGCGCATTGACGTCGAAGCTCTCCGAAGAACGCCAGTGGGATGCTGAGCCCGCAGTCGTGACCGATGCCCAGGGTGTGCTCGATACTGCCGGCTCGCGCTACACGTACTCGGCGAACCCGCTCGCCCTATTGCAGGCAGCCGAGATGGGCTTGTCCAACGTGGCGCTCGTCGGCATGAGCTGCCAGGCGAGCGTGACCGGCTCCATGCAGGCCCGGCGCGTCAACAAGTGGCGGAAGAAGATCGCCTGGACCTTCGGCCTGCTCTGCTCGAAGACGTTCACGTACGACGGGCTCATGGTCGAGATCGCCCAGAACGAGCTCGGCCTCGATCTCGACCACCTCGCCAGGGTGAACGTGAAGGGCAAATTGCTCTTCTACACCGATGCCGGCGACGAGCACACCTACTCCCTGAAGGAGGCCCACCGGTTCACTCGCCCCGGCTGTCTGAAGTGCCCCGACTTCGCTGCCGAGCACGCCGACATCTCCTTCGGCGGACTGGGTCAGTCCGAAGGCTGGACATTGACGGTCGTGCGTACCGAGCTCGGCGCCGACATCTGGCAGCGGGCGATCGCCGACGGGGTCATCGAGGCCCGCCCCGCATCGGAAGACCCCAAGGCGGTCGAGCTGATGTTCAAGCTCGCGGCCAAGTCCCGCGCTCGGTGGCCCGAACCCGGTGAGATGCCATCCGCCGGTGCCTCTCCGGGCCTCGTTCCCGACACGGCCTGACGGCGCTCGGCCGCCTACACCTGTCCCGCAGACGGGCCGATACTCAGCTGAACCACCCTACGGGTTTCCTCTGCCTGAGCCGAGCGCGACCCTGCACGAGAGGAGATGACACGGTGGACACGGCACGCTCGACCGACGGCGACCTGCGTCATGCTGCCGTCCTCGAGGCTGTGGCCTTCGCCGCCGAGCACCTGCTCCTGGCAACGGACTGGCGAGATGCGGCAGACGAGGTGCTCGAGCGCATGGGGCGTGCCGCCGGTGTCTCGCGCGCGTACGTGATCGAGAACCACCTCGACGGGAAAGGGAGATTGCTCGGCACCATGCGCCACGAGTGGTGCGCGCACGGCGTCGGTTCGTCGCTGATGGATCCCTCCCTGTCCGCCGCGCCGTGGGCGGACGGGTTCGGGCGTTGGGCGGCGCTGCACGCCCGCGGCGAGGCGATCGTGAGCCACATCGCCGACCTGCCCGCCGGCGAAAGGGCAGAGCTCGAAGCACAGGGCGTGTCCTCGATCGCTCAGCACCCGATCTTCGTCGGTGGCGAGTGGTGGGGCGCGCTGGGGTTCGACGACTGTGAGGGCGAGCGCCGGTGGACCTCCGAGCTCGACGCCCTGAGGGCCGCGGCGACGCTCATCGGTGCTGCGGTGGTCCGCCACCGCGCCGAAGACGAGCGGCGACGAGCCGAACGCCGGTGGCTCGACGTGATCGAACACATCCCGGCCGTCACGTACACCGACATCGTCGTGGCCCCTGGCGATGTCCGCATGGGATTCGTGAGCCCCCAGATCCAGACGATGCTCGGCTACGAGCCAGACCAGTTCATCGAGGACCAGCGACTCTGGTTGAGCTTGATCGAGCCCGAGGATCTGGCGCGCCTCCAGGACTCGGGCGCGCTGGAGTCGAGTGACGTCTCACCCTTCGACGAGGTCTATCGCATGCGGGCCGCCGACGGCTCGTACAGGTGGATCCATGACACCTCGACGCCGATCTTTCGTGATGACGGCACGCTCGACCACTTCCTCGGGTTCGCGATCGACGTCACCGCGAGGATGCAGGCGCAGGAACTCGTGCGCCAGGCCGAGGAACGCTATCGGTTGTTGGTGGAACGGACCCCGGCCATCTCGTATACCGAAGAAGCCGCCGAGGTCTACGACCCCGACTCGGCGGTCTCCTACCTGAGCCCACAGGTCGAGGGGCTGCTCGGCTATCCGGTGCAAGCCTGGGAGCAAGCTGGCTTCTGGACGCAGGTGTGCCACCCGGATGACCGCGATGCGGTGGCGGCCGAGAGCAAGCGCACGAGCGCCACGGGCGAGCCGTACAGGCAGGAATACCGCATGCTGACAGCCGACGGCAGGGTGGTCTGGATCCACGACGAATCGGTCCTCGTACGCGACTCGCGTGGTGAACCCCTCTACTGGCACGGCGTGATGGTGGACGTCACCGAGCGCAAGAACACAGAGGAACGGCTGCGCCAGGCCGAGGAGCGGTTCCGCACACTCGTCGAACACATCCCGGCGGTGGTCTACGCCGAGCCGATCGAGCCCGATCCGGAGCTGCTCTACTTGAGTCCGCGCGTCGAGCACGTGCTCGGCTGGACACCCGCCGATTGGCAGGGCGAGGAAGGATTCTGGCTGAATCTCTTGCACCCCGACGATCGCGCCCGCGTCGAGGAGTTGAACATGATCGCGAATGCCACCCTGCAACCGTTCGCGGCCGAGTACCGCCTGCGGCATCAGCAGGGCCACTACGTGTGGATCCTCGACGAGGCCGTCGTGGTCCTCGACGCTGAGGGTGCCCCTCTCTTCTGGCAGGGCGTGATGCTCGACGTCTCCCAACGGAAAGACACAGAACATGCCCTCGCCGAGGCCGAGGCGAGATTCCGCACCATCGTCGAGCAGAACCAGGCGATCTTCTACACGCAGGATATCGACCCCGCCGACCCCTCGATCTCGCTCACCACGTACATCGCACCGGGGAACACCGATCTGATCGGCTACACGCTCGAGGACATCGAGGCCGACCCCGCGCTGTGGCGTTCGATCATCCACCCCGACGACCGCGATCGCGTGCTGTCGGCCGATGCCGAGAGCAACACGGGCGAGACGGACCGCTTCTCGATGGAGTACCGCATGATCGCCAAGGACGGTCGCATCGTCTGGGTGCAGGATGAGGCCCGCATGGTGTCCCTGCCCGGCAAACGGCCCTACTGGCAGGGCTTCCTGCTCGACGTGACGGAGCGCAAGCAGTCACAGGCTCAGCTCGAACGCGCGCTGGCGGTCGAGCGGCAGGCGAGCCAGCGACTCCGATCGCTGGACGAGATGAAGAACACCTTCCTGCAAGCGGTGTCCCACGACCTCCGTACGCCTCTCGCCGCGATCCTTGGGCTTGCCGTGACACTCGAGCGGCGCGATCTACAACTGGACGAGGCCGACGCTCGCGATCTCGCGCATCGCATCGCAGCGAATGCACGCCGCCTGGATCGACTCGTGGCCAACCTGCTCGATATGGACCGGTTGGAACGGGGCATCGTCAGTCCGACGGTGGAGCCCGTCGACGTGGGGGTATTGGTCGGTCGCATCGTCGAAGAGTCGGGACTGGTCTCCGAGGACCGTCTCGAGACCGAGCTTGCGCCGATCGAGCAAGATGTCGATGTCTCCAAGGTCGAGCGCATCGTCGAGAACCTGTTGGCGAACGCGGCCCGTCACGCGCCCGCCACGAGCACGATCTGGGTGCGCGTCGTCGCTGCGCCGGGCGGGGTCGAGATCGTCGTGGAAGACGAGGGAGACGGCGTGCCCCGAGAACTCAGGGACGTGGTGTTCGAACCGTTCCGCCAAGGACCCGAAGCGCCGAAGCACTCGCCCGGCGTCGGGATCGGCCTCGCACTGGTGCAGCGGTTCGCCGCGCTCCAGGGCGGGCGCGCGTGGGTACAGGAACGAGAAGGGGGCGGAGCGTCGTTCCACGTGTTCCTCCCCGAGACGTTCCAGGAGGCAGAAGATCCCTAGAGGACTTCCCAGGCTGCCACGACCGGATGGTCGACCGCCGCGGGCCCAACCTGCGCAGCGCCTCCAGGCGATCCGAGACCGGTGATCTCGTCGTTGAACCATTCCGCGTTGATCGGCGTGAACTGCTTCCACTCGGCGGGGACGTCGTCTTCGTAGAAGATCGCCGTGACCGGGCACGCGGGCTCGCAGGCTCCGCAGTCGACGCACTCGTCGGGCTGGATGTAGAGCATACGAGGGCCCTCATAGATGCAATCCACGGGGCATTCGTCGACGCAGGCTCGGTCCTTCACGTCGATGCACGGCTCTGCGATCGTGTAGGTCATGGCATAAACCCCTTTTCCACGGTGTTGCCCTTGCAAACTCAGTGTACGCCTCAACCCAGCAGCTGCAACCGCTGTCCGGTTGCCGCGAACCTCGAGTGACTGTCATCGTCGCTCGATGGAAGCCGTCACGTTCTCGACCGACGACGGCGTTCGACTCGAGGGAGAGCTGCGCCTGCCCGACGGCGAGGTCCGTGGTTCCGCCGTGATCTGCCACCCGCACCCCCAGCACGGTGGAAGCAAGGACCACCCGATCCTCTGGGCACTTCGGAACGAGCTCGCCTCACGACGGGGGCTGGCCGTGCTCGCGTTCAACTTCCGCGGCGTCATGGGGTCGGGAGGCGCGTACGGCGGCGGGCACGACGAGCTCGACGACGTGCACGCGGCGATCACACGGGTCAGGGACGAGGCACCCGGCCTGCCGACGATCGTGTGCGGTTGGTCCTTCGGCGCGAACGTCGCCCTGCGCGAGGGGATCGACGACCGTCGGGTGCAGGCGCTCGCGCTGATCGGCATGCCGCTTCGACCCAACGACCTGGGTCTGCCACCGGTTCCACCTGACTCGGAGCTTCGAGCCTTTCGTCGCTCAGTGCTGGTGGTCACAGGCGACAACGATCCCTACTGCCCGGTGGCGGTCGCGGAGGCGTTCGCAGATTCCCTGTCCGATGGCCGACTGCATGTCGTCGAGGGAACCGACCACTACCTCTGGCGACGTGAACGCGAATCGGCAGCGGTCGTCGGTGCGTTCGTCGACGGTGTGCTCTCCGCCGAAGGTTCGTAGGGCACGCTCGCGGGCCGCTACAACGGCACGTGCGACAGGACCATGATGCGGGGCTCGGTCATCTCCTCCATCGCGAAGCGAAGGCCCTCACGGCCGAAGCCCGATTCCTTGGAGCCGCCGTAGGGCATCTGATCGGCCCGGAAGGCGCTCACGTCGTTCACGATGACTCCTCCGACCTCGAGCGTGCGATGCGCCTCGAAGGCGCGGTTGATGTCGTTGGTGAACACGCCAGCCTGCAGCCCGTACTTCGAATCGTTGACCTCTGCGAGTGCGTCGTCGAACGTCTCGTACGGGGTGATGGTGCAGACCGGGCCGAAGACCTCCTCGCAACGCACCTTCATCTCCGGCGTCGTGCGAGAGATCAGGGTCGGGGAGAAGAAGGCACCATCGGCAGTGCCGCCCGTGAGCACCTCAGCCCCCTGCGACTCCGCCTCGGCGACCCATTCGGCGATGCGGTCGACTTCGCTCCGCGTGATGACCGGACCGACGTCGACGGTCTCATCCATGGGGTCTCCGACCTTCAATTGCTCGACCTGTTTGGTGAGTCGAGTCGCGAAGTCCTCGTAGATCTCGCTCGCGACCAGCACACGCTGCACGCTGATGCAGCTCTGTCCCGCCTGGTAGTAACCACCGAACGCGATGCGTTGCGCGGCCAGATCGAGGTCGGCGTCGGAGTGCACGATGACCCCGGCGTTGCCCCCGAGCTCCAAGGTGACCTTCTTCTTCGGGTCCAGCCCTTTCAGGTACCACCCGATACCCGCTGAGCCAGTGAACGAGATCTTGCGGAACCGTTCGTCGCGCGCCATGGTATCGGCGACCTTCGAGCTCACCGGCAGCACTTGGTACATGCCCGTTGGTAGGTCGGTCTCGTCGAAGAACTCGGCGAGTCGCAGCGCCCCGATCGGCGTGGCGCTCGCCGGCTTCACCACGATCGGCGCACCCACGGCGAGCGCGGGCGCGACCTTGTGCGCAACCAGGTTCAGCGGGAAGTTGAACGGCGTGATGCCGAGCACCGGCCCGATCGGGAACCGGCGCAGGATACCGAACCTGGACCCAAAGGCGGCATCGGTGTCGAGCCGCATGGCCTCATCCTGACCGTGACGCAGCGTCTCCGATGCCCACCTGAACGTCGACACCGCTCGGGCCGCCTCGACACGAGCCCATTTGAGTGGCTTGCCGCCCTCGCGCGCGATCAACTCGGCGTTCTCTTCCTTCGTCTCGTCGAGGCGCCGGGAGATATGGTCGAGCGCGCCCGCTCTGGCCGCCACCGAGAGCTTCGACGACTCATCGAATGCTGCGGCCGCCGTCGCGATGGCTTCCTCGACGTCGGCCCCGGTCGGAACACCGAGCTCGGCGACCACCGAGTCGTCGTACGGGTTCTTGACCTCGAAGGTCCCCTCACCCGTTCGCCACTGCCCGTTCACCAGGAACGGTCTGATGTCGCTCATCGCGGAGGTGTCACCCCTTCAACCCCTTCGCTAGTCTAGGTCAGACTACCCGAAACCAACACTCAGTCGAGCGAGACCATCACGTGCTTGATGTTGGTGTAGTCCTCGAGCGAGTAGGTCGACATGTCCTTGCCGTGCCCACTCTGCTTGTAGCCGCCGTGAGGCATCTCCGGCGTGAGCGGGATGTGGGTGTTGACCCACACGCAGCCGAACTCCAGCTTGCGCGCCATACGCATCGCGCGGCCCACGTCACGGGTCCACACCGAGGAAGCGAGGCCATAGTCGACGCCGTTGGCCCACGCGAGCGCCTGGTCCTCGTCGGTGAACCGCTGCACCGTCACCACAGGGCCGAAGACCTCTCGCTGGATGATCTCTGAGTCTTGGTTCGGGTTCGCGACAACGGTGGGCTTGTAGTAGAAGCCATCGCGGTCGATCACCTCACCGCCCGTGAGAACCTCCGCACCGGCCTCCTTCGCGCGATCGACGAATCCGATCACTCGGTCCTGCTGTTCCTTGGAGATCACGGAACCGACGGCCACGTCGTCCTCGAACGGCCCGCCGACCTTGATGTCCTCGACGGCCGGCACCAGGTCGTCGAGCACCTTGTCGTAGGCCTTGTCGGCCACGAGGACCCGTGTGGCCGCTGTGCAGTCCTGCCCGGCGTTGAAGTAGCCGGCGATCGAGACCCACTCGACGACCGACGCGAGGTCGGCGTCGTCGAAGACGACCACCGGGGCCTTCCCGCCCAATTCCAGATGCACGCGCTTGAGCGACTCGCTGGCGTTCGAATGGATGATCTTGCCGGTGCCGACGTCGCCGGTGAGCGAGACGATGCCGACGTCGGGACTCCTCACGAGCGCGTCGCCGACGGGGATGCCGTCGCCGGTCACGACGTTGAATACGCCGGGCGGGAACAGGTCCGCGGCGAGCTCCGCCATCTTGATCGCGGTGAGCGGCGTCAGCTCGCTCGGCTTCAACACGATCGTGTTGCCGGTCGCGAGCGCCGGGCCGATCTTCCACACGGCCATCATGAGCGGGTAGTTCCACGGAGCGATGAGACCTGCGACCCCGATCGGCTCACGCCTCACGAACGAGGTGAACCCCGCCATGTACTCCCCGGCGCTGCGACCCTCGAGCATGCGCGCCGCACCCGCGAAGAACCGCAGGTTGTCGACGATCGGCGGGATCTCTTCGGACATCGTGACGTCGTAGGGCTTGCCGACGTTCTCCGCCTCGATCTTGACGATCTCGTCGGCGTGCTCCTCGATGCGGTCGGCCAGTCGCAACAGACCGAGTTGGCGGTCCTTGGGCGTCATGTCGTACCACTCGCCGTAGAAGGCCTTCTTCGCCGCAGCGACCGCGCGGTTGGCGTCCTCGGCGCTTCCTTCCTGCACGCTGGCGATCACGGCCCCCGACGCGGGGCTGATGATGTCGCGGGTCCCACCGTCGGAAGCATTCACCCACTCGCCGCCGATGAACATCTGATGGCTGTCGGCCATGTTCCCCCTCCTCGTACGGAAGCGAGCTCGCCGGGATCGGCGGGGCTCTGCGTGCGACTCTCCAACGTCAGTATGCATCGGTACGGGAACTTCGGACCACTCGACACAACGGCTGGGACGGCGCACGCGTGTTAGACATGGTGGACAACGCTCAGGCTTCGGCCTGCACCTCCTGCAACTCACGGGCGCGCAGCGCGATCCAGAGCTCCATGCGGTCGAAGCTGCTCGACAGGTCACGGCCGGTGAGTTCCTCGACCTTGCGCATGCGGTAGCGCAACGTGTGGCGATGCACGAAGAGCTGCTCGGCCGCCGACTCCCATCGCGCGTTATGCCCCAGGAATGCAGCGAGCGAGACCAGCAAGTCGCCGTCATGGTCACGGTCGTACATGTCGAGGGGCATGAGAGCCGAGTCGGTGAACGCTCGCAGGGCGTCGGGTTCGGCCATCGAGAGCAGCAGTCTGTAGGTGCCGAGATCCGCGAATCCAGCGGTCGTCCAGCCCTCGAGACGGCACACCTGCAAGGCGTAGCGAGATCCACGGAGTGATGCACCGACCTCGACCGGTGTCACCCGAGAACCGGCGCCTACCCGCAGCGACGCCCCCACTCGCTCGCCCAGCGCGGCCGTGCGATCGAGATCCGGCCAGGGCTCGGCTGGCAGGAGCAGATGCACGCCACCGTCATGTACAGACACCAGGAACCCTCCTCCTTCGCGCGAACATCCATCGCTCACGGCGACGGCGAGGGTCTCGGGATCGATCACCGAGTCGTTCGTCCCCCCCGAGGCGGCCTCGCCAGAAACCTCGATGGACAACACGACGACATCGGCGCCCTTGTCGAACCCGAACCTGGCCAGACCACGACTGGCCTCGGCGGCGGGAAGTGCCCCGCGGGCAAGGTCGTCGAAGAAGTCTCCCTGCAGCCGGCGTTGCGCGTCGGCCACGGCGCGCGACTTGGCCATCTCGATCGCGAAGAGGCTGAGCGCGTGGCCGGCCACGATCTGATCGAGCTGGGTCGGCTGATCGGCCTTGCCCACGGCCAGGAACGCTTCGACCCTTCCTCGAGCGCCGACCGGCTGCACCCAGATGTGGTGCCCCCGATCGACGAGCGTCACGCTGAACGAAGTGCCCTCGGCCCTCCGGGTGCGCAGCTCCTGCCAGATCCGCTCGGCTCGGAGGCTCGCAGCGCGCCCGGTGCTCGCGATCGGTTGCCCGTGCAGATCGAACAAGAGCGCCCACCCCTTGGTGACATCCGCGAGCGATCGGGCGATCCCGTCCACGCCGGCGCCCTCCATGACGGCGCGGGTGAGCACGTGCTCCGCGTCGACCGCGCGCTGCAGGGTGTCGAGCTGCTCGGCCGCGATGCGCGTGAAGATCGCCTCGGTGATCGCGATGAAGGGCACCGGGTAGGGCACCTCGAAGAGCGGGAACCCCGCCTTGCTCGCAGCCGAGATCAACGAGCGGGGCACCTTGTCGTGCGTGAACCCCGGACCGAAGCCGAGTCCCGTGAGCCCGGCGTCGATCAGCCGATCCACGTACGCGCGATGCTTCGCTGGGGTGGAGCCGATGCCCAGGCCCGTCGTGAGGATGAGCTCTCCCCCCTTCAGCCACGGCGTAGGGTCTTCGAGCTCGGAGACATGGACCCATCTGATGGGTCGATCGGCCTGCTGTTCCCCGGCGAGCAGGCGCAGGGGCATGCCCGGGATCGCGACGATGTCCTTCACGGTCACGGTCATCTCCCGATTGTACGGAACGTATAGCTCAGAGGAGCGTGCGGAGCGCGGATCGCGGGCCACATGGACATTCCGTACAAGGTCCGCAGCGATTCGTGGCGGCGTGGGCGCCTGACAGCCCGGCATCAGCGCAGGAAACTCCATGCATGCACATCCCACAGGAGCGCGAACTCGTCACAGAGGTGCCGGGACCGAGATCGAAGGAATGGTTCGCTCGACGCGGCGAGGCCGTGCCGCGCGGCGTCGGCTCGATCCACCCCATCGTCACGGCTCGTGCATCGGGTGCCATCGTCGAGGACGTCGACGGGAACCGCCTGATCGACTTCGCCACCGGCATCGCCGTGTTGAACGTCGGCCACACGGTTCCAGAAGTCGTCGAGGCGATCACCCGTCAAGCTGAGCTCGACACGCACACGTGCTTCCACGTCACGGCGAACGAGCCCTACATCGAGCTCGCCGAGCGCCTGAACGCGCTCACCCCGGGCGATCACGCGAAGAAGACGATGTTCGCGAACTCGGGCGCTGAAGCCGTCGAGAACGCCGTGAAGATCGCGCGGTATCACACCGGGCGCAGCGCGATCGTGACGTTCGACCACGCGTTCCACGGACGCACCCTGTTGGCGATGTCGCTCACGGCCAAGGTGATGCCCTACAAGCAGGGCATGGGACCGTTCGCCCCCGAGATCTACCGGCTTCCATTCGCATATCCATACCGCTGGCACGGCGATCCCGGTCGGGTCACCGAGGAGGCGCTCGCGTACGCGATCGACGAGATGCACAAGCACATCGGCGAGGAGAACATCGCTGCGGTGATCATGGAGCCGATCCAAGGGGAAGGCGGATTCATCGTGCCGTCGCCTGGTTTCGTCGAAGGGATCGCCGAGTTCTGCGCCGAGCACGGCATCGTGTTCATCGCCGATGAGATCCAATCGGGCATGGGTCGCGCCGGCCGCTGGTACGCGATCGAGGACGAGCACGTCGTGCCCGACCTCGTCACGACCGCGAAGTCGGTGGGGGGCGGCATGCCGATCAGCGCCGTCACGGGTCGCGCCGAGATCATGGACGCCGTGCACCCCGGCGGACTGGGGGGCACGTACGGAGGCAATCCGGTGGCGGCGGCGGCCTCGCTCGCCGTGCTCGACAAGATCGAGCGCGAGGGCCTGCTCGCGCGATCGCTCGAGATCGGCGCGACGATCATGGGCCGATTCGAGATGCTCGCGTCGAAGTTCGAGGGCATCGGTGACGTGCGCGGGCGCGGGGCGATGTGCGCGATGGAACTGGTCAGCGACCCAGCGACCAAGGAGCCGCTCGGCGCGGACGCCATGAACTCGATCGCTCGACGATGCCTCGAGCAGGGTGTGCTCGTGCTCACCGCGGGCACTTACGGCAACGTCGTGCGTTTGCTTCCCCCCATCACCATCGACGAAGCGCTGCTCGACGACGGACTCGGCGTGCTCGAAGAAACGATCGGAGCCGTCGTCGGCTGAGCCGCGGCGGCGGGCGAGGGATGCGGCCCGCGCGGCGCTGCTCGACCTCGCCCCCCTGCGGGTCTCGCGAGACTACCGTCTCCTCTGGACGGGGCAGTTCGTGTCAGAGCTCGGCTATCAGTTCGCCCGCGTGGCCATCTACATCCAAGTCTTCGAGCTCACCGGGTCGGCGGCGGCGGTGGGGCTCACAGGGCTCACCGGTCTCGGGGGACTGATCGCCGGTTCCCTCGTGGGCTCCACGTTCATCGATGCTCGTGACCGTCGATCGATCTTGTTGTGGTCACAGGTGTTCTTGGCCCTGGCGGCGGCGATCTTGCTCGCCGGCGCGATCTCGGGCGACCCGCCCCTCGCACTGATCTACGGCGCGAACGCCTTGACTGCCTTCGTCGGTGCGATCGAGCACCCGGCTCGATCGGCGATGACACTGCGGCTCGTCGGGCGAGACCTGTTGCCGGCGGCGCTGACCTTGAACCAGGTGCTCTGGCAGACCGTGAACATCGCCGGGCCGGCCGCGGCGGGTGCCGTGATCAGCGCGTTGGGCTTCGGTACCGCCTATGCGATCGACCTCGTGACCTACGCAGGGCTCTTCATCGCCGCCATGATGATGCGTCCGATGCCGCCGGAACCCGACGGACGCGGGGGCGATGCGACCACGGGCTGGGCCGCTGTCAAGGAGGGCTTCGCGTTCGTGCGAGGCGATCGCCTCGTGGCATCGACGTTCGCCATCGATCTGATCGCGATGATCTTCGGCATGCCGGCGGCGCTGTTCCCGATCCTCGCGATCACGCAGTTCGACCGCGGCGCAGCGATCGTGGGGCTCCTGTTCGCGGCACCCTCTGTTGGCGCGTTGGCCGGCGCGCTGTCGGGTGGTTGGGTGCGCCGGGTCCATCGACCGGGCATGGCGGTGATATGGGCCGTGACGGCTTGGGGCGCCGCGATCGCCGCCTTCGGGCTCGTCGGGTCGAACCTGCCATTGGCGCTCGGCTTCCTCGCGCTCGCGGGCGCTTCTGACGTGATCAGCGCGATCTTCCGTTCGACGATCGCGCAGCTCGCGACACCCGACCGACTGCGCGGGCGGTTGTCGACGATCTTCATCCTCGTCGTGACCGGCGGTCCGAGGCTGGGTGACTTCGAAGCGGGGCTGGTGGCGGCATGGTTCACGCCGACCATCAGCGTGGTGACGGGAGGCCTGGCGTGCATCGCGGGCGCGGGTGTGATCGCGATCGCGTATCCCGAGCTCCGCCGGCACCGATCGACGACCGGGGAGTGAGCTCGGCTGAGCCATTCGCTCCGTCATCCCTGATGGTGCGCCCCCGTACAGCTCCCGAGAACCTGCCGGATAGACTGCGGGCGATGTCACCTGGTGGAACCTCCACAGCGCGGGCCATCGAGTCCTCGGTCGTGGTCGCGTCGAACCGTGGGCCGGTGAGCTTCGATCGCGACCAGCGAGGTCGTTTGACGCCGCGCCGAGGCACCGGGGGCCTCGTCACCGCCTTGTCGGGTGTCTTCTACCGAGACGACACCTCGTGGGTTTCGGCTGCCTTGACCGACGGCGACCGGGCGGTCGCCCTGAAGGGACGGACCGTGGACGCCGACTCTCATCAGCGCATGCGGTACGTCGTGATCCCGCCGGAGCGGTACGACGGGTACTACAACGAGGTCTCGAACCGCATCTTGTGGATGGCCCATCACAACCTGTGGGACATCCCGCGCTCACCGATGTTCGACGACGCCACGCAGGAGTCCTGGCATTCCTTCGTCGAGTCGAACCGAGCCTTCGCACACGCCCTGGCGCAGGAAGCCGACAACGACCCCGTCTACCTGATCCAGGACTACCATCTGAGCCTCGTGCCGGGCATGCTGCGAGAGCTCGTGCCCGATGCGAAGATCGTGCATTTCTCCCATACGCCGTTCGCCGGCGCGACGTACCTGCGAGTACTTCCGGTCACCATGCGCACGGCACTGCTTCGCGGCATGGCCGGTGCCGACGTGCTCGGGTTCCAGTCGAAACAATGGGCAGAGAATTACCTGCTCTCCGCGCGGAGTCTGCCGGAGTTCCGCGTGCTTCGCGGCGGACGCTTGGAGATCGACGGGCGCATCGGGGCCGTGCGTTCCTTCCCGGTCGCGGTGAGCGCCGAGCCGTTGCGGGAGACCGCGAATCGGCCGGAGGCCGACGAGGTGCGCGACGAGCTTCGGGCATGGGCGGGCGACTCGAAACTGATGCTGCGGGTCGACCGCTTGGAGCCTTCAAAGAACATCCTGCGTGGCTTCCTCGCCTACGAGCTGTTCCTGCGCCGGAACCCTTCGTGGGCGGGCTCCGTGCGCTTCCTCTGCCTGTTCAGCCCATCTCGGGAAGACGTGGCCGAGTACCGCAACTACGGTGAGGAGTGCCTCGCCCAGGCTGAACGCATCAACGCAGAGCTGGGCACCAAGTCGTGGAGACCGATCGAGGTCCGGGTCCAGGAGGACTACGCGTTCGCCGTCGCCGCCTATGACCTCTACGACGTCTTGTTCGTGAATCCGACCTATGACGGCATGAACCTCGTCGCGATGGAAGGTCCGCTCGTGAACCGCCGCGACGGCGTGCTCGTGCTCTCGCGGAATGCCGGTGCGTTCAGCCGTCTCGGCCGACAGTCGCTCGGCGTGAATCCGTTCGATCTCGCCGAGACCGCAGAGGCCATCCGCGAGGCGCTCGAGATGCCTGACGAGGAACGGGCACGCCGGGGCCGAGGACTGTCACGCACCGTGCAGGCACACACGCCCGCGCATTGGCTCGCGGACCAGCTCGAGGCAGTCGACCAGGTCCGTCCGCCGTCTCCCCGCCGGGGCTGACGCGGTCGCCCGGGCGGCTGGCCGGATGACCACGGTCCATCACAGCGCTCGGAGCAGGGTCACCAGCCCGGCCGGGCCGTCAACCACGACGTCGGCTGCATCGGACAACGCGAGGGGCGTCTCTCGGCCATGCACGGAAACCTTGAGCGTGCGGATACCGCGATCGGCGAGACGGTCGAGGGCCTCGAAGGCTCGTATGTCGGCCACGTCGTCTCCCGCGTAGAGCACGGCGTCGAGCCGCTCCTCCGCAACGATCCGTTCGACCGCACCCTCCTTCAGGGGCCTGCCTGCCGGCACGAGCTCGAGCACCATCTTGCCGGGGAGCAGCTCGAGATGAGCTGCGTTCGCGATCGGGGTCAGCGAACCGATGAGCCCGGCGAGCGCGCCGACGGGGTCCTCGGACGCCCGATAGTGCACGGCGACCGACCCCCCCTTCGGCTCCACCCGTGCCCCCGCGATCGCCGTTGCCGCCCCTCGTACGTCGTCGATCAGCTGCGGGGAAAGCGGTGGCGCATCATCGGCAAGGCCGTAGAGGGCCGCGAGACGGACCCCATCGACACCAACCAGGTTGCGGAGCTGATCACCCGTGCGACCCGAGACGATCGCCACGACCGCGTAGCGCCCGACCAGCCGGGCGATGGCGTCGCGTGCCCCGTCTCGTATGCGGGCGAGCTCGGGACGCGCCACGATCGGGCTGAGCGTGCCGTCGAAGTCCAGCAGCACGCCTGCGCGGCCCTCACCGTTCCTGAAGGAGGCCAAGGGATCCATCGCCGGAAATCCTAGTGTTTGCGCGGCACGGGTCTACACTCGCCACCCGTGAGCAGCGCCAACGTCGTTCCGATGCCGGGGCGCCCCGAGCCACCGCCGCAGAGCGGAGCCGCCCCGATGCAGTCCCACCACAACCCGTTTCCGCCGATCGCGGAGTACGGGTTCCTGAGCGACCGTGAGGTCACGGCGCTCGTCGGCCCGAGCGGCGCCGTCGAGTGGCTGTGCGCGCCCCGGCCCGACAGTCCGAGCATCTTCGGGGCGATCCTGGATCGTTCCGCCGGAACCTTCCGCCTGGGACCGGCGGAACTGCTCGTGCCCGCAGGACGGCGCTACATGCCGGGCACGAACGTGCTCGAGACCACGTGGCAGACGCGCACCGGGTGGCTCATCGTGCGCGACGCGCTCGTCATGGGTCCGTGGCGCGACGACGAGCGGCCCGAGGGCTACCGGCGCCCGCCCGGCGACTACCGGGCCGAACACATGCTGTTGCGCGTGGTCCGATGCATCCAAGGGCAGGTTGAACTCGTGCTGAACTGCGAGCCGGCGTTCGACTACGGACGCACCGACGGCCGGTGGGAGTACACCGGTCCAGGATGGACCGAGGCGATCGCTCGCGGAGGTGAGAGCAATCCTGCGCTTCGCCTCACCACCGACATGCGGATCGGCCTCGAGGGCCGATCTGCCGTGGCGTTCACGCGGCTGAGCGACGGCGAGTCGGCGTTCGCAGCGCTGAGCTGGAACGGCGACACACGCGCGGTGCCGGCCAATGCCGGCGAAGCGTGGGAGAAGGTCTACGACACCGCCGACTTCTGGCGCGCGTGGTTGAACATGGGCGAGTTTCCGGACCACCCCTGGCGCTCCCATCTGCAACGCGCTGCGCTCACGCTGAAGGGGCTGACGTACGCGCCGACCGGCGCCCTGATCGCGGCGCCCACCACGTCGCTTCCAGAGACGCCCGGAGGCGAGCGCAACTGGGACTACCGATACAGCTGGGTGCGCGACGCGACCTTCGCCCTCTGGGGGCTGTACACGCTCGGGTTCGACTTCGAAGCGAACAGCTTCTTCTACTTCATCGCCGACCAGGTGAAGGACGGCTCTGCGCTCCAGGTCATGTACGGCGTCGGCGGCGAAACCGACCTGACCGAACAGACCCTCGAACACCTCACCGGGTACGAGCACGCCCGCCCGGTCAGGATCGGCAACGGGGCGCACGATCAGAACCAGCACGACGTGTGGGGAGCCCTGCTCGACAGTGTGTATCTGCACCTGCGCTCCGGAGAGTTCCTGACGGGGCGAGCGTGGGTGGGTCTGGAGCGACAGGTCGAGGAAGCCGTCGAGCACTGGCGTGAACCCGATGCCGGCATCTGGGAGTCGCGCGGCACGCCGCAGCATTTCACGTCGTCGAAGATCATGTGCTGGGTGGCCTGCGATCGCGGCGCTCGGCTGGCGGAGGTGCTCGACAAGCCCGAGCTCGGGCTTCGCTGGAGCGCCGAAGCCGAGGCGATCAAGGCCGACGTGCTCGCCAGGGGCGTCGACTCGAGGGGGGTGCTCACACAGGCGTATGGTTCCGAGGCGCTCGATGCCTCGCTGTTGCTCGCCCCATTGATGCGCTTCTTGCCTGCCGACGATCCGCGCATCCGGGCGACGGTGCTCGCGATCGCCGACGAGCTCACCCTCGACGGTCTCGTGCTGCGCTACCGCGTCGAGGAGACCGACGACGGCTTGCGTGGCGAGGAGGCCACGTTCGCGATCTGTTCGTTCTGGCTCGTCTCGGCGCTCACCGAGATCGGAGAGCTGGAACGCGCCAGGGACCTGTGCGAGCGCATGCTTTCGTTCGCGAGCCCGCTCGGGCTCTACGCCGAGGAGATCGATCCTCGCACCGGTCGTCACTGGGGGAACTTCCCGCAGGCGTTCACGCACCTCGCGCAGATCAACGCGTTGATGCACATGGTGCAGGCCGACAACGCCGGTGCGCTCGGTCCACCGCGCCGCTGAAAGCAGCGGCCAGGTTCAGGCCGATGCGGCGCTACAGGGCACGCATCGAACCGATGACGAGCGTGCGTGCAACCGGGCCTCGGGGATCGTCTCGCCACAGCGATCACAGACGCCGTAGGAACCGTCGTCGAGCTTCTCGAGCGCCCGCCTCACGCCGGCCAGCTTCGACGAGAGCGCATCGGCCTGCCCGACACGTTCGATACGCCCGATGGCTTCGCTGGTGCCCTCCCCCACTCGCTTGCCGAAACCGATCGTCGCCGCAGGGTCACGCGTGACCACCGTCAAGGTCGCGAGCTCGCCTTCGAGGGAATCGCGTTCCGCCTCGAGCCGGGATCGGACATCGTCGGGATCGAGACTCACTCGCCCGCCCCGGGCTGGTCGCCACCGGTGACCAGCACGAGCCGGTCGTGAGGCTCTGCCACGTCGACGAGACCTGAGAGCCCTGGAGCGACGAACAGCGTGAATCCTGCCTCGTGTTCGACCACCTCGTCGTCGGGCTCAGGCTCGTCGGAGAGCTCGAATCGCACGCCTCCGGGCTCGGGGACCAGCCGGATCCGGGCCGAGGCGTTGAATCGGCGCGCCGCCTGCTCTGCACGGCGCAACAGTGTCACGGCGGTCTCGCTGCATCGGATCATGGCCTCGATGCTACCGGTCGCAGCCCGGTGCGCCGGTCCACGTCGGTACGCTGCGGGGCATGGCGACCTCTCGAGCCCCTCGCAAGCGAGCATGACCACCTCGCTGCAGCTTCCCCTCGTGGGCCCGGGCGGAGAAGCGGTCGACCTGGCCCGCACGCTGAACTCCCACGGGTTCGCCGAACTGGCACCCGCGTCGCTGGACGAGGCGGCGGGCACGCTCAGCATCACGGTGCGTGTGGCCGATGCCCGCCCGAGACGGATCCGCATCGGCGCCGGGCCGTCGGCCTCGACAGCTCGTGTCGACGTGCTCGGTCCGTCGGCGGGTCCGCGCGTGCGCGCTGCAGCGCTCGCGGGCGCCGCGCATGTGCTGCGGCTCGACCACGATCTCTCCGGCTTCTACGACTTGATCGCTCAGGACCCCGATCTCGCCTGGGTCGCTCGTGGCGCCGGTCGCATGCTGCGGTCGCCGACGGTGTTCGAGGACGTCGTGAAGACCATCTGCACCACGAATTGCGCATGGAGAGCAACGATCCGCATGGTGAACTCGCTCGTAACGTCACTGGGCGAGCCTGCCATCGGCGGTGACGGGCCACTCACGAACGCCTTCCCGACGCCGGCGGCGATGGCGGCGGCGCCCGAGAGCTTCTATCGCGATTCGGTTCGAGCCGGATACCGAAGCCCCTACTTCGTCGAACTCGCGCGCCGGGTCGACTCCGGCGAAACCGACCTCGAGGCGCTGGCTACGTTCGGAGCGGACATGATCTCCGACGACGACGTCGAGCGCGCGTTGCTCGATCTCCCGGGGATCGGGCCCTACGCCGCCGCCCATGTGATGATGACGCTCGGCCGGAACTCACGGCTCATCCTCGATAGCTGGACGCGTCCGGCGTACGCGCGGACCATCGGCCGCACGAAGCCCGTTCCCGACGCTGCTATCGTGCGTCGCTTCCGTCGCTACGGCGAGCACGCCGGCCTCGCGTTCTGGCTGTTCCTCACGCGCGACTGGGTCGAGGATTGACGGGGAGCCGGGCGGCGAACCGCACCCTGCGTTCATCGCCTGCTTGTCCGACTCTGGAGGCCGGGGGATACTTCCCCGGGCCTTGGGGCCCGCAGGCTGGACTCCGACGATGAACGAACCTCCATGGCCGCGCCGCGCGCCACGAAGCTGGTCCCACGACGCGCCCGCCGCGTCTATCAGACCCTGCGCGCCGAACGGCGAACGCTCCAGCAGGGCGTCGCCGCCCTCGCCCTCAGCACCGGCGCGGGCTTCGTCGCCGGGCTGATCCTCGGATCGATCACCGACACGCTCGAGCTGCTGCCGGGCCTGTTGGTGCTGATCCCGGCGTCGGTCGGCATGCGCGGCATGATCTTCGGCGCCATGGGCGCGAGGCTCGGCACCGGCATCGCGGCGGGCGTGTTCGAGCCGACGTTACGACGAGGTGGACTGCTCGCTCACAACGTCGAGGTCGCGATCATCTCCGCGGTGCTCTCATCGTTCTACCTCGCCGGCATGGCTAAGCTCGTCGCCTCGACGTTCGGTGAGGACACCATCTCGTTCTGGGACCTGGTGACGATCTCGGTGGTGGGGGGGGTCATCGCGTCGGCGGTGATCCTGGTGGTCACCGTTGGACTCGCGGTGAAGTCGTTCCGCCGCGGGTGGGACCTCGACGCTGTCTCGACCCCCATGGTCACAGCCATCGGCGACATGGTGACGCTCCCCGCGCTCTTCCTTGCCACGTTCATCGCACGGGAAGACGGACTGAATGCGGTGGTCGCGATCGTGTGTGCCGGCGCCGTACTCGGTGCCTTGATACGGGCCGTCGTCGGAAGCTCGGCCGCGGTTCGAGGCACGTTGCTCGAGATGGCTGGAGTGACCGCGCTCGCCCCGCTGCTCGACATCTTCGCCGGAGCGGTCCTGGAGGCTCATCGCACCGAGCTCGAAGCGATCCCGGGCATCCTCATCCTGATCCCGCCGTTCGTGTCGCAGGCCGGCGCGCTCGGCGGCATCTTGTCCTCGCGCCTGTCCTCGAAGCTTCAGCTCGGCGTCATCACGCCCCGAGGCAGGCCGGAAGGCCCGGCGCTCATCGACGCGACCGTCGTCGTCGCGCTCGGGCTCGTGGTCTTCACCGCGATCGGCGCGATCGCCACCGTGCTCGCATCGGTCGCCGGCGTCGCGCGTCCTTCGGCCGGCGTGATGCTCGGCGGCACGATCCTCGCCGGCGTGTTGGTGCTGCCGGTGACGCTCGCGGTCGGCTACTACGTCGCTGTGCTCACGACCCGATTCGGACTCGATCCCGACAACCATGGAGTGCCGACCATCACGGCCACGCTCGATCTCACGGGTGTGGCCGCCGTGTTGTTCGTCATGTCAGTATTGGGGGCCACCTGATGAACGAGCCGCGCAACGTCAAAGACCTTCTCGTCGAGCTCAAAGACGCGTCCGAGCTGATGATCGACCTCGCGTACGCCGCGGTCTTCTTCAGCGAGGACAGGCTCGCCCGTGAGGTTGCCCGGCTCGAGTCGCGCATGACCGAGGACCTACGACGGCTCCGTACCACCGCCATGCTCGCCGCCCGCAGCCCCGAAGACGCCGAGGGCATGGCCGGAGTGCTTTGGATCGCCGACGCGATCGAACAAGTGGGCGACGCGGCTTCCGATATCGCCCGAGTCGTCGCGGCGCGTCTCGGCATCCCCGACGCCCTGAAGCCCGACCTCCGTCACGCCGACGAGGTGACCGCCCGTGTCAAGGTGCGCGAGGGTGGCGAGATCGTCGGCCGGGATCTGCGGGATCTCTCACTGCCGACCGAGACGGGCATGTGGATCGTGGCGATCCGATCCGGCCTGGACTGGCGGTTCGACCCCGGGCCTGACGACGTGATCTCTGCCGGCGACGTGCTCGTCGTGCGTGGTCCCGATGAAGGAGTCAACGAGTTGCGCCAGCTTGCGGGGGCGCCGGCGCTTCCGCTTCCACCCGAAGGAGACGAGCCCGCGCTCTCCGAGCTCGATCGCGCGGTCGACATCCTCGTGGAGATGAAGGACCTTGCCGAGGCGGCCGTCGGCATGGCGTACTCGTCGTTGCTGTTCAACAACCGTTCACTCGCAGCCGAGGTCGGATCGCTCGAGGCGCGAAGCGACCAACTCCGTGACGAGCTGGAGTCATGGGTGCTGCGCGCGGCGCCCGAGGCGCGCGACCCCGACGAGCTCCGGGGGCTGATCAGGCTCGCCGGTGCGAGCGAGGCGATCTGCGACGCCGCCCGCGACATGACCTGGTACGTGGAACACGGCGAGCCGCTGCACCCGGTCGTGCAGATGGCGCTCGAGGAGACCGAGGAGACATCGGCCGAGACGATCGTGCAACCGGGCTCGGCTGCCGCCGGCCGCTCGCTGAAGGAACTCCGGCTCGAGACCGAGACCGGCATGTTCGTGCTTGCCGTGCAGCGAGGAGTGCGCTGGATCTACCGTCCGAGACCGGGCTTCGTACTCCGCGAGGCGGACCGCTTGATCTCGGTTGGCCCCGAGGAGGGCGAGGCGGAGCTGTGGGCTCTCACGGGTGCCCCGGTCGCGGTTGAGGGGTGATCCGACCGCGTCGTCGAAGCCGACGTTCTTGTACCGGGTGCCACCCTGACCTAGCCTCGCGGGCATGGAGGCATTCATCTACCTTCAGATCGCGCCCGGAAGCATGAACGAGGTGCTCACCCGGCTCGCAGCGACGTCGCAGGCGCGTCGCGCGATCCCTGTCGTCGGCGCCTGGGACGTGATGATGCATGCGGAAGGTCCCGACCTGGCGACGATCGCCACCCAGGTGCTCTCGGAGATCCATCACGTACCGGGCGTGCTTCGCTCGACGACCGCCCCGGTGGTCCCGCCAGACCGCATCGGCATCGCAGGATGGGGGGCGCCGGTCACTCCCGCCTTGATCAGCGACGCGTGCTACGTGCACATCACGGCCGAGGCCGGCGCCGCCGCGGGCATCGCCGAGCGGCTCGGTGAGATGAACGACGTCTCCGGTGTCGCGGTGCTCGGCGGCCGATACGACCTGGTGGCGTGTGTGGCGCAAGCATGGGAAGTCGCATGCGGCGTGATCCTCGACGATATCCAGCCGCTCCCCGGAGTCCTGTCGACCGACACCCTCATCTCGATCGCATATGAGGAACCCGAGGAAGACCGAGACCAGTTCTCCACCTGGTCCTAGGCCGGTCGCGAGCGGCTAGGAGTCGAGGGGGATCTCGCGAACTCCGGCGGGCAACGAGAAGCGCACACGTTCCTGGGTGAGGGTCACCTCCCGGACCGTGCTGAACCCTCGTTCCGCGAGCCATGCGAGCATGCGACGCACGAGCCACTCCGGAGCGGACGCGCCCGAGGTCAGGCCGACGGTGACGGCGCCCTCGAGCCATTCCGGGTCGACATCACTCTCGTCATCGACCAGGAAGGCAGGCGTGCCGAGCTCCTGAGAGAGTTCGGCCAGACGGTTCGAGTTCGACGAGTTCTGTGAGCCGATCACGAGCACGATGTCGGAGTCGGGCGCGATGACCTTGACCGCGTCCTGTCGGTTCTGGGTGGCGTAGCAGATATCGTCGCGCGGTGGTCCCTCGATCGACGGGAATCGCTCCTCGAGGATGCGCACGATCTCATTCGTCTCGTCGACCGAGAGCGTGGTTTGCGTCAGATAGCTGAGGTTGTCGGATTCAGGGATGTCGATTGATCGCGCCTGTTCAGGCGACTGCACCAAGATCGTCCGCTCGGGAGCCTGCCCGCTCGTTCCCTCGACCTCCTCGTGCCCCTCGTGGCCGATGAGCACGATCGTGCGACCTTGGGCGGCGAACCGGCGGGCTTCGACGTGGACCTTGGTGACCAAGGGGCAGGTCGCATCGATCACCTCCAACTGGCGCTCACCCGCGTTGTCGTAGACCCATGGCGCCACGCCGTGTGCGGACAGCACCACGACGGCACCTTCGGGCACGTGGGTCTCCTCCTCGACGAAGATCGCGCCCTTCGACTCCAGGTCGCGCACGACATGCAGGTTGTGCACGATCTGCTTGCGCACGTACACAGGCGCTCCATGCTTGGCCAGAGCACGTTCCACGGCATCGACCGCACGCTCGACCCCGGCGCAGTAGCCCCGGGGAGCAGCGAGAAGGACCGTGCCGGACGTCTGGCTCATGACCTCATCGTAGGCGCTCCAGCGAGTGACCCTTGGTCACGTCGGGGTTGTCGTTCACCCGAGTCCGTCCGTAGGGTTTGCTTGCACGACGCGGATGGTTCCCGGTCCGCACTGTCCCGGCGCTCGATCGCGCCAGACCACCTTCCCAGGGTCGGTTCGCGCATGCCCGCATGCGTCCGGGGCTCGATCGGGACCGCTGCGTCGGGCATTAGGTCACACAGACGGAGAAATCGACCACAGGAGGTGATGTCCACACCCACGACCTACCGCGGGATCGATCGGCGACAGCGGTGAAGATCTCACCGCACACAGGGCCGGTCGAGTTGAGCGCAGCTTCCAGCTCCGTTCGCCGCGGGGGTGATCCGATCCATGACCAGAACCGACTCGATGCGCCGCCGCTTCCCGGCCGCGCTGCTCCTCGCTTCATCATTGCTCGTTTCGACACTGGCCCTCATGATCTCGACTTCCTCCTGGGATCGCGCGATCGCCCGAGAGGCCGACGTGCCCGGACATCTCTGCCAGATCGACTGGCGAAAGGGAGAGTGGCACGTCAGACAGCTCATACGCTGTGCCGAGCATCGCTGGAGCGTGCCCGGAGGAGCCTCGATGGCTCTGTACGTGGCCGACCGCGAATCCAATTACCGCCCCACGGCTTACAACGGCTACAGCGGCGCGAGCGGCATCTTCCAGCACCTCCGTCGGTACTGGCCCGGTCGAGCGAACACCTTCGGCTTCGGCGGTTGGTCGGTGTTCAACGCCCGAGCCAACATCATGGTGACCATGCGCATGGTGCATCGCTCTGGCAGTTGGAGCGACTGGGGGTTCTGACCCGCGGCTCAGGCGCCGATCGGACCACCCGGGCGGGGCAAGCCCTTCACCAAGCCCCGTACCTCGTCGATCGAGGTGGCCACCACGGTGGCCCCGGGTGTATCCCGGTCGGCAACGATGCGCATCGCTGGGAATCGCTCTCGAGCGAGACGGACGAGTTCGGCGTGCTCGCCGAAGGCCACCAACACATGCGGACGTTCGGCGTCGATCTGATCCAGGGCCGAGCGCAGGTCGACCGCGCCCGGAGCCAGCTCCCACTCGGCCGACACGGTCGCCTGCTTGAGGATCACGAGAGCGTCGCGGTCTTCCGCAACGCAGAGCACGATGAGCGCACGGCACACCGCTACAGCCAATCCTTCCGCCTGAACAACAGGTACAGAGCTCCGGAAGCACCCATCATGAGGCCGAGCGCCAGCGGGTATCCCAGCTTCCAGTCGAGCTCGGGCATGTGCGAGAAATTCATGCCGTAGACCCCGGCGATCAGGGTCGGCACGAGCACGATCGCCGCCCATGCGCTGAGCTTCTTCATCACCTCATTCAGGCGGTTCGCCGCCTGGGCGACGCGGATCTCGAGCAGGGAGGTCAGGAGGTCGCGAATGTTGTCGGCGAGCTCGATCACCCGGATCAGATGATCCATGACATCCCCGTAGTAGGGCGTGAGTGACGGTGTCGCGAGCGACGGCTCCTCCTGCAACAGATCGATGCCGTGTCGCAGAGGCATGGCAGCGCGGCGAAGCATCACGGTGTCACGCTTCAGCCTGAACAAGCGCTCCTGCACGTCGGAATCGGGCGGCGCTCCCTCATCGCGATCGAACACGGCGTCCTCGAGGTCGTCGGCTTCGTCCTCGAGCGCCTCGATCACCGATAGGTAGTCGTCGACGACCTCGTCGAGCAACGCGTACAGAGCGAACCCTTGGTCATGCAGGTCCTCCCGACGATCCCATCGTGCCGTTGCGCCTTCGACCGGGTAGCCCGGGACCCAGCGGAGGGTCGCGAGGAAGCCTTCGCCGGCGATGACGTGGATCTCATGCTCGTCGAGGGTGAGCGGCGAGCCGGGGCGAACGGTGACGGGACGCAGCACCACGAACACGTACCCCTCGAAGATCTCCACCTTGGTGCGCTGCCGACGATGAAGCGTGTCTTCCAGCGTGGTCGGGTGGAGCGCGAACAGACCCTGCAAACGCTCGAGGTCGCCTTCCTCAGGGTCGGTGATGTCGATCCACGCGAAGGCGTCTCCCTCGCGCCGAAGCTCCTGCCCGTCGGCGAGATCGAATGTCTCGCCCCCTGCCTGTCCCGGGCGAAAGCGGCGCGCGGTGATCACCGCAGGAGCCTACCGAACGGCGTTGTCGGCACGATGGCCGATCGTCTCTGGCGACGACGATCAAGCCGGCGGAGGAAGGTATCGAAGTGACGTGAACAGCCCTGCATCGCGTTCGAGGATCCAGGTCGAACCCTTCTTCCATGCCGGACGATGAAGCATCTCCGCCCCGAGTTCGGCGAGGCGGGTCACCACGGCAGGGATCACGTCCCCGTGAGTGCACATGACGACGGCCCCGCCCCTCGACCACACGAATGCGAGCGCCGATTCGACGCTCGCGCCTTCTGCGAGCTCACCGCGTGTTTCGACCGGGATCGAGCGAGCGAGCCCGAGCGGGCGAACGGTCTGGCGGCAACGCACCGCAGGACTCGACATCACCTGATCGACATCGAGATCCCGGAAAGCCGCGATCAGACCTTCCGCCTGCGCCAAGCCCTTGCGGCTCAGCGGCCGGAGCAGATCGTCTTCGTGCCACGCTTCAGGATCACCGGCCTTGGCGTGGCGAACGAGGTAGGCCGGCTGGTCGAACGTCAGCGCACTCGCGAGCACGCGTCGATCGTGGTCGTAGGTGAGCAAGGCGTTCGCGCTCGCAGCATCGACCCATCGCATTTCATCGACCTCGGCGTTCGGAACGAATGCTCCGCCCGCCGGGTACATCAGCCAGTAACGCACGACCTTGGTCCGCGCGAGATGATCGCGGTAGCGGACGGTCACGACCTCGGGACCCCGTTCGCACCGGATGCCGGTCTCCTCGCGGACCTCGCGCTCGGCGGTGTCCTCGTCCGACTCTCCCTCGTGCGCCTTTCCCTTCGGGAAGGTCCAGTCGTCGTAGCGGGGCCGATGCACCACGGCGATCTCAGGCCCTTGTTCGCCCCGCCGACGCACGACGCCGCCGGCGGCCCGAACGCGCAGCCTCATACCCAGAACCTCAGCTCCTTGGGCCGAAGCTCCGCCCAGACTGCCGGCCAGTCGTGACGGGCATCGTCACGGATGGTGACCTCGATGCCGACCAACATGGCGGCAGCCGCCGCCATCGTCGGTGCAGATCTCTCTGTTTGCTCGCGCAGCCACGAGATGGCAACCACGGCGTCCTGATGGCGGCCGAGCACCTCTTGCAAAGCCTCGGCGCGCCGTGCCAGCCGGCGCGCGGGCTTGCCGAACACCGGGGCGAGGGAATCGGCTGCGTACCGCACATGCTTCGCTCTGATGCGCGCCACATGCAGATCGGCGTCGGGACTGCCGGGTTCGAGGTCGTCGCATGACTTCTTCAGCTTGCTCCAGGGGGGCGCCATGGCTCCACCCATGATGCGGACGGCGGGAGCGTTCGCAACCTCATCGCGCACGATGGAACGCGCGAGCGCGTCGTAGAGCGCTTCGATCAGATCCGCGTACCTCGACCCACGCATGGTGGACAAGAGGGCTTGCCGAGCGGGCTCACGCTGCGCCCGCGCCTGGTCGAGCACGGCGGCGAGCCCCGATCGGTCGGCATCCGCAAGCATCGTCCCGTGGGTGCGGAGGCGCTCTTGCAACACGTCCAGATCTCTCACCGCCCCAAGCCTGGCTCCGAGCCAGCGCAGATCACGGCGAAGGTCGTCACGACGGCGTGCATCGATCATGGCGCCGAAGGTACGGAGGTCGGATCGGAGCCTGCGGGTGGCCACTCGCGCCTGATGCACACCTTCCAGGTCGACGCCGCGCTGTACGGCGTTCTCATGGGCAAGCAATCGGTGCGTCGACGAAGCGATCGTCCACTCGATGACCTCACCTGTGGTCGACGACCGGCCGACCTTCGGCACGATGATGTCACTCGGCTCGCGAGCGTGTGAGCTCACCGGTCGATGCCCGAGCGCTCCACCGCGAGCCGCTGCAACGCACGGTGGGCGTCGATCCCACGGCTCGCCGGCACCTTGTGCCACGAGCCTTCGGCGTCGAGCTCCCACGCGAGCTCATCGTCGTCGAGTTCGACGCGCAGGATCTCGCTCAGCCGTTCCTGCAGCGAGGGGTCCTCGACGGGCGTCATCGCTTCGACCCGTCGATCGAGGTTGCGGGGCATCCAGTCGGCCGAGCCCATGAGATAGTCGTAGCCTCGAGCTTCGCTTCCGAAGCGGAAGATGCGGGAATGTTCGAGGAACCGTCCTACGATCGAGCGAACCCGCACGTTCTCGGACAGGGCTGGAACGCCGGGCCGCATGCAGCAGATGCCGCGCACCAGCAGATCGATGGTCACCCCCGCTTGCGACGCCTCGTACAGCCCGTCGATGAGTTCGGCGTCGGCGAGGCTGTTCAGCTTCAGCACTATCGATCCATCGTCATGGCCCATCTCCCTGCGGATCAACGCATCGAGACCTGGGCGCATCGTCACCGGGGCGACGAGCAGCTTGCGATACTCCCGTTGCCGGCTGTAGCCGGTGAGCAGATTGAACAGGTCGGTGAGATCTGCCCCCAGATCGGGGTCGGCGGTCAGCAGGCCGAGGTCCTCGTAGAGCCGTGCCGTCGCCGGGTTGTAGTTGCCGGTCCCGATGTGCGCGTACCGGCGGATGCCGCTCCCCTCGCGACGAACGACCAAGCAGGTCTTGGCGTGCGTCTTGAGCCCGACGACGCCGTACACGACGTGCACGCCCGCGGTCTCCAGCGTCCTCGCGAACGTGATGTTCGCCAGCTCGTCGAACCGAGCCTTGAGCTCCACCAACGCGACGACCTGCTTCCCGGCCTGCGCGGCGCGCACGAGCGAATGGATGATGGGGCTGCCCGACGACGTGCGGTACAGGGTCTGTTTGATCGCGAGGACGTCGGGGTCGCGCGCAGCCTGCGCGACGAACGCCTCGACCGAGGCCGAGAACGAGTCGTACGGGTGATGCACGAGGATGTCGGCCCGCCTGATCGCCGAGAAGATGTCGACCGGCCCCTCCGTGGACTGCAGCACGGGGGGGGTGACCGGCGCCCACGGTTCGTCTTTGAGATCCGCCCGATCGAGTCCGGCGAAGAACCACAGATCACCCAGGGCGAGCAGCCATTCCCCGACGTAGACCTGCGGATCGTCGACGCCGAGCTCTCGCATCAGGAGCTGGCGCAACTCCTGGCTCATCGCCGGGTCGATCTCCAGCCGGATCGGAGTCGCGCCGCGCTGCCGACGCTGCAGCTCGATCTCGATCGCAGCCAGCAAGTCATCTGCCTCGTCTTCCTCTACTTCGACGTCGGCGTCACGCGTCACTCGGAAGACGTGGACTCCCACGATGTCCATACCCGGGAAGAGTTGGTCCAGGTGTGCGGCGATGATCTCCTCGAGCGGAACGAAGCGCTCGCCGTCGGGGAGCTCGGTGAACCTGGGCAGCAACGGCGGGATCTTCACCCTCGCGAAGCGGCGCTCCCCTGTCGTCGGATCTCTGATCACTGCCGCGAGATTCAACGACAGGTTCGAGATGTATGGGAACGGATGCGACGGGTCGACCGAGAGCGGCGTCAGCACCGGGAAGATGCGCTCCCGGAACTGTCGCCCCAGCAACTCGCGATCGGCTTCGTCGAGCTGCGCCCAATGCACGATACGGATGTGCTCCTTCTCGAGCGCGGGCAGCAAGTCGTCGACGACCAGAGCCTCGGCTCTCCCTTGCAGGCTCTCGACCCGTTCGCGTATCGCCGCGAGCTGCTCCACGGGGGTCATGCCGTCTGGGGTGATCGCGGCGACGCCGGCGTCGACCTGTTCTTCGAGACCCGACACCCGGATCTGGAAGAACTCGTCGAGGTTCTGGCTATAGATCGCCGCGAACTTCACCCGCTCGAGCAGCGGCCGGCTCGGATCCTCGGCGAGGGCGAGCACCCGCGCCTCGAACTCGAGCCAGGAGAGCTCACGGTTGATGAACCGAGAGCCCTTTGCCGCCGGCTCGCTGAATGGCTCCGTCGCCACGGCCGCCCCGCTCAGTCCGAGAACTTGTAGCCCAACCCCCGGATCGTGACCAGATGCCGGGGGTCATGGGGATCGGTCTCGATCTTCTGACGGAGGCGCTTCACATGCACGTCGAGGGTCTTGGTGTCACCGACGTAGTCGGCGCCCCAGACGTCCTCGATCAGGAACAGCCGGGTGAGCAAGCGATCCTTACGACGCAGGAACGCCTCGAGCAGCTCGAACTCCTTCGGTGGGAGCGCGACGCTCTCACCGCGCACCCGCACCTCGTGGCGCGCGACGTCCATCTCGACCGGACCTCCACGCAATACTTCCTCGGCAGGAGCCATCTCGCCCCGCATGTTCGCCCGGCGTAGATGCGCCCGCACCCGCGAGACGAGCTCACGCACCGAGAATGGTTTCGTCACGTAGTCGTCGGCCCCCAGCTCGAGGCCCGTGACCTTGTCGGCCTCGGAGTCTTTGGCCGTGACCATGATGATGGGCACGTCGCTCTCAGCGCGGATCGTGCGGCAGACGTCGAGGCCCGAGATCTCCGGCAACATCAGGTCGAGGATCACGAGGGACGGCTGCTCGACGCGGAACCGGTCGAGCGCTCGCCGTCCGTCGGAAGCGACCGCCACCCGGAACCCCTCGCGCTCGAGGTTGTAGCGAACGGAGTCGGCGAGCGACTCCTCGTCCTCGACGATGAGGATGTATGCCGCGGGCTCGGCGACCGTCGGGCTGGCTGCCTGATCATGAGGCACGGCGCTCATTCGATCACCACGCCGTGCGACGCATCGGTGAACTCTCGGAACTCACCCGTGAGCAGGAAGCCCACCTGCTCGGCGATATCGACGGCGTTGTCGCCGACCCGCTCGAGCGCGCGGGCCGCCATGTTCATGTGGAGTCCCCAGTCGAGCTGGGTCGCATCGTCGGCGAGCTTCAGCGCTTCGAGGTGGGTCGAGCGGTTCAACCGATCGACCGGGTCGTCCATCATGGGGACCTTGAACGCGAGATCGAGGTCGCGTCGCCCGAACGATTCCATGGCGGTGCGCACCATGGCCACCACGAGCGATCCCATCTCCTCGATCTGCTGGCGCATCGAGACGCTGCCCCGGGCGTCCTTCGTTCGCAGATACATCTTCGCGACGTTGACGGCCTGGTCGCCAACCCGTTCGAGATGCAGGTTGCAATGCAGGATGGCCGAGATGAGTCGAAGATCCTGCGCGACCGGTGACTGCAGGGCCAGCATCTGCAGGACACCGGAATCGATGCTCAGGTAGAGATCGTCGATCTGGTCATCCGCATCGATCACCGACTGCGCCTTCTCGTCGTCGTGCTGCACCAGGGAGTCGACCGCTCGCTGCACGGCTGTCCCGGCCAGCTCGCCGAGGCTGAGCAGCTCGAGCTCGGTCTTCTCGAGCTCCTCGTGGAAGGCCTCTCTCGTCATCCGAACCGCCCGGTCACGTAGTCTTCGGTGCGCTGATCGGCGGGGTTGGTGAAGATGGTCTCCGTTCGCTCGAACTCCACGATCATGCCCGTACGCGAGCCGTCGTCGTGCACCTCGACCGTGAAGAACGCCGTACGGTCCGAGACTCGGGCGGCCTGCTGCATGTTGTGAGTCACGATCACGATCGTGTAATCGGCCACGAGCTCCTGCATCAGCTCTTCGATCTTGGCGGTCGCGATGGGGTCGAGCGCGGAACACGGCTCGTCCATCAAGATCACGTCTGGCTTGGTGGCGATCGCCCTCGCGATGCACAAGCGCTGCTGCTGTCCGCCCGACAAGGCCAGACCCGACTCCTTGAGCTTGTCCTTCACCTCGTCCCACAGCGCCGCCTTGCGCAGACTCTCCTCGACGAGATCGTCCATGTTGCCCTTGTAGCCGGCGATCTTCGGGCCGAACGAGACGTTGTCGTAGATCGACTTCGGGAACGGGTTCGGCTTCTGGAACACCATGCCGATGCGCCGGCGCACCTCAACCGGATCGACGCGCTCGTCGTAGAGGTCGACGCCGTGGTACAGCAGCGTGCCCTCGACCCGGGCTCCCTCGATCAGATCGTTCATGCGATTCAAACATCGCAGGAACGTCGTCTTGCCGCAGCCGGAGGGTCCGATCAACGCGGTGATCTCGTTCTTCAAGATCGGGAGGTTGATGTCACGTATCGCCCGGAAGTCGCCGTAGTAGACGGCCAGGTCGGACGTCGAGAACACCATCTCGCGCGTCGCCTCTTCCTCCTCGCTCACGTTCGACGGCTTCACCATGACTGTGGGCCCATCTTCGGTGACGGAAGGCACCGGCGTCAGGTCGGTCGTGTCCATCGGCTCACCACTTTCGGTCATATCGGTTCCTCAGCATGATGGCGAGGAGGTTCACCACGAGGATGATCGCGAGCAGCACGATGATCGCCGCGGCGGTGTTCGCCTCCCACCCCTCACCCGCAAGACGCGACCAGGAGAAGATCTGCGTCGGCAAAGCGGTGTACGAACCCTGCAGGATCTCGAGCGGCGATCGTCCCGTTGGGGTCGAGAGATAGCCGGTCACCGCCCCCACGAGCAGCAACGGCGCCGTCTCCCCGAACGCGCGTGCCAGGGAAAGGATCGTGCCGGTGAAGATACCCGGGGCTGCGTACGGGAGTACGTGGCTGCGGACGACCTCCCATCGCGTGGCGCCGACGCCATAGGCTGCCTCCCTGATGCTCTTGGGCACGGCGCGGAGGGCCTCCATCGTGATCAAGATGATGATGGGCAGCGCGAGCACCGCCAGCGTCATGCCGCCCGCGATGTAGCTTCGGCCGAAGTTCTCTGGCCCCGTGATCGATCGGAGGGTCTTCACGAACACCACGAGGCCGAGGATGCCGTAGACGATCGACGGCACTCCGGCGAGGTTGCGGATGTTCGTCGTGAGCAGGCGATTGAGCCGGGTGTCGCGCGCATACTCCTGAAGATAGATCGCCGCGGCGATGCCGAGCGGCAGGGCCACGACCGCGACGAATCCGATCAGGACGAGTGATCCGATGATGCCCTGGCGCACCCCCGCCCTGCTGTCGAGGCGGGACACATTGCTGGTCACGAAGTCTCCGAGCCGGGTCGACAACACAGGCCAGGCGGCGGCGAGCGCCGTGCCGAGCAGCACGATGAGGATCGCCAGCGACAGCAGCAAGGACAGCAGCAAGCCCGCTTGGAAGAGGCGGCCGGTGACGTCGCGTCTGCTGCCTCGAAGCACGAGCTCGACGGTGCTGCGCACCTGCTGCGTCGGCGCGATCGCTGCCATCAGTAGTCCTTTCGAACCCTGCGGACGAACCGCTCGGACAGCAGATTGAGGCCCAGCGTGAACACGAACAGGAGCAAGCCCACGAAGTAGAGCGAATCGAACGGATTGAGCCCGGCGGCGCCTTTGACCTGGTCGGAACCGATCGCGAGCGAGGCGATCGCTCCGGTCATCGTCTGCCCGGGCTCCAGGGGGCTCAGATGCCGGGTCGCTCCACTCGTGGCGCCTGCGGCGATCGCCACGACCATCGTCTCGCCGAGCGCCCGAGAGAACCCGAGGATCAATGCCGCCATGATGCCCGACACGGCGGCCGGAAAGACCACCTTCGTCGTGACGGTCTTGCGGCGCGCTCCGATGCCATAGGCAGCCTCGCGCAGCGCCCTCGGCACCGCGTACATGGCGTCCTCGGCGACGGATGCAACCAAGGGGATCGTGAGGATCCCCACGCCGATGCCTGCTGCCATGATCGTGAACGTCGGTGTGGCTCCGAACAGGCCCTGCACGATGGTCGGATTGATCACCTGGAGCGCGAAGTAGCCCAGCACCACGCTCGGGATGCCGGCGAGCGTCTCGATGATCGGCTTCAATCGGCCACGAGCCCTGGGGCTCGCGTATTCCGACAGGTACATCGCCGCGCCGAGACCCAGCGGCGTTGCGATCACCATCGCGATCACGGAGACCTCGACCGTGCCGATGAAGATCGTGAGGATGTCGTACTCGCCGATGCCGCTGCGGGGGAACCACCCTGTAGTCCAGAGTTGCCCGAGATCGACTTCGGTGAGGAAGTTCACCGCTTGGCCGATCAGCGCCACGATGATGGCCAGGCTGACGATCAACGAGATCCCCGCTGCGGAGGCGAGGATGCCGTGCACGAGGGATTCCTTGCGCTTGCGTCGGGGACTGCCGCGGAGGCGCTTGATCGACAGCCCCGGGTCTCCCGTCGTCATGGCCATGGTGGCGGCTACCTTACCCCTCGGTGTCGGGCTCAGAGAAGGGCCGAACGGCGGTTGCCGTTCGGCCCTTCAGCGGTGATCGCGGATCAAGCCGATGCCGACTCCCAGGCGGAGCGGGTGGCCTCGATACGATCCGATGGAAGGGCGATGTAGCCGACCTCCTCGGCCAGACCGCCCGTCGCCATCGCTTCGTCGCCGAGGTAGAAGTCGACGTAGGCTGCGACCTCTGGCCGCGCGGCCGCCTCGGCGCTCACGTAGATGTAGAGCGAGCGCGACAGGGGGTACGAACCGTCGGAGATCGTCTCGGGTGTCGGCGCAACACAACCTTCGCCGCCGTCGACCTCGAGCTCTTTGACCGCGTCGCCCGCCTCATCGGCGAATGCGAAGCCCACGAACCCCAGGGCGCTCGTTGAACCCTCCATCGCCGTGATGATGACGTTGTCGTTCGGTGAGGCCTGGTAGTCCTTGCGAAGGGCTGCCGCATCGTCTTCTGGCACCCCTTGCTCGATGGCGATGTCTTCGATACCTGAGAGCTCGATGAATGCGTCGTATGTACCGGATTCCTCACCCGGAGCGGTGATCTCGAGCGGCACATCGGGGAAGCCTCCATTGCCACCGGCCTGCGTGGCCAGCGGGTCGGCGGCGCTCCACGTCTCGAGGCCCTCGGATTCCGGTCCGAACAACGCGTACAGATCGCCGTTGTTCAGGCACGTGACGTCTGCGTTCTCCGGGTTCGTCATCACGGTCACGCCGTCGAGCGCGACCTCGAGCTCCGTGTACTCGATGCCGTTCTTCTTGCAGGCCTTCGCTTCGTCGGACTCGATCGGCCGTGAGGCGTCGGAGATGTCGGTCTCGCCGTTGCAGAAGAGCTCGAATCCGTCACCCGTGCCCGGACCGTCGACGCTGATCGCGACGTTCGGGCTCGTCTCGTTGAAGATCTCGGCGACGATCGACGAGATCGGCTCGACGGTCGACGAACCCGAGATCGTGATCGAACCCTCGAGCTCGGGCTCGGTCGTGCCGCCGTCGGTCGCACCGTTGCCGGCTGGATCGTCGCTGCCACACGCTGCCGACACGAGCGAGAGTGCGAGCAGACCTGCCAGCAGGCTCGCGTGCTTCCTGAACTTCCTCATCGACCCCTCCTTCGGGAGTGTTGACGTCGGTGGCGATGCTAGGCAGGGCTCATGGACACCCGATTGCACGAACATGAACGCTGGATGAACGTCCTGCTGGCAGATGGCCGTGGCCCGAACGTCCGACATCCACCGCGAAGCGGCCGTTCGTGGGCGGGCAGGTGAACACAAGGTGAACGCCCACGTCCGAGATGAACGCGCTGCGTAGACTTCGTCCGCCATGGAGGCCGATACCATCGTGTTCATCGCGCTGGGTGCCGCTCTCATCTGCATGGTGGGAGCAGCGGGAGCGGCGCTCATCGCCCGCAAGGAACTCCGATCGGCGCGTGAAGAGGCGGCACGCTCCCTCGAAGCGCTCGAGCAGCGCGACGCCGCCACCCGTGAAGACAGGGCCGTGCAGGATCTCATCCTTCGCTCGATGCAGGAAGGCGTGCTGCTGTTCGATCCCGAGCACGACACTGCGTTCGCGAACACGGCACTCGAACGCCACCTCGGAGCCGTGCCGGATTCCGTGGGCGATCTCTATCCCGTTGATCTCCGCGACTCGGTGCGCCGCGTCGTCTCGTCCAGCCAAGTGACCACGCTCGAGATCGAGCGGACCTCGCCGGATCGTTGGCTCCGTGTCACCGCAACGCCGGCGGGCGAGGGCGCCGTACTCCTCGTCGTGACCGACGTCACCGATGCTCGCCGCACCGAGGCGGTGCGCCGGGACTTCGTCGCCAATGCCTCACACGAACTGAAGACGCCTGCCGCGTCGATCCAGGCGGTCGCCGAGACCCTACGATCGGTCGTCGATGCCGACCCCGCGGCGGTGCACAGGTTCGCCGCGCAGCTCGAGCGAGAAGCGCTTCGGCTGTCACGGATCGTCGCGGACCTGCTCGACCTCTCGAGGCTCGAAACGGGAAGCGAGCTCGGCGAACGGATCCGGCTCGACGCGCTCGTGCGCGAGGAGGTCGAGCGCTACGACGACTCCGCGCGCGAGGCGGGCGTGCGGCTGTCGGTCGACGCACGGACCGCCGTCACGGTCACCGGATCCGCTCGCGATCTCTCGCTGCTCGTGCGGAACCTGATCGACAACGCGATCCGGTACACCAAGCCAGGAGGGTCCGTCGAGGTCGGGATCGCCGCTGAGAGCGTTGGAGCGATCTCGCTCGCCGTCCGCGATACCGGGGTCGGCATCCCCCAACGTGATCTGGCCCGCATCTTCGAACGCTTCTACCGGGTCGATCGCGCGCGCTCACGCGAGACGGGCGGCACGGGGCTCGGACTAGCCATCGTGCGCCACGTCGCCGAGAACCATGGCGGATCGGTCGCGGTCACGAGCGAGCTCGGCGCCGGAACCACGTTCACGGTGCAACTGCCCAGCCCCGCCTGAGCATGCGAGGGCCCGCCGCTCGGACTCCTCGGCCGTATGCTGCGGCCGCCATGACGACCCTGTTCCTCGTTCGACACGGGCTCACCTCGCACACGGGGCGCATGCTGTACGGGCAGACCGCGGGGATCGACCTCGACGAACGAGGTCGTGCCCAGGCCGAGCATCTCGCCCAGCGGCTCGTCTCGGTGCGACCGACAGCCATCTACTCGAGCCCGCTCGAACGATGCGTGCAGACCGTCGAGCCGCTCGCCGCGGCCTGCCGGCTTCCGATCGTCGAGCAGGAGGAACTGATCGAGATGCACGCCGGATCGTGGACCGGCAAGCCGCTCACGCGCCTGCGGACGCTGAAGGCGTGGAACCAAGTGCAACAGCGTCCCGGCACGTTCGCCTTCCCCGGAGGGGGTGAGAGCTTCGCGCAGGCTCGGGACCGCGCGCTGGCCGCGGTGCATCGGATCGCACGGCGTCACCGCCGCGGAAGGGTCGTGGTGGCTACCCACGGCGACATCCTGCGGATCGTGCTCGCCGACCTCACGGGCTCTTCGCTCGAGCGGTTCCAACGCATCGTGGTCGACACCGCATCGGTGTCGGTGGTCACCATCGATCGCGGTGGGAACCCGCGAGTGCACCTGATGAACGACACGGGCGACCTCGGCCGCTTCACGCCGGGAGGCGGCACCCCGGTATGGGAGGACCCGATTCCAGCGTCAGGTCCGGCTGCAGCTCGGCGCACCGGGACCAACCTGCGAGGATAGTCCGCATGGACCTCGGTCATGTCGAGCGCATCACCACGGGCACGATCGGCGAACCTGGATCGCGGACCTTCTTCCTGCAGGCGCGCTCGGCGGACGAGCTCGTGACGGTCATCGTCGAGAAGCAACAGGTGCAGCTCCTGGCGGCGTCGATACTGGAGCTGCTGGCGGATCTCGAGCTCGAGACCGGCACGGGTCCTCCCTCGAGCGAGCTGAGTCTCGAGGAACCCGTCGACCCGAGGTGGCGTGCGGGCAAGCTCTCGATCGGTTACGACCACGCTCGGGAGTTGTTCGTGCTCGAGATCGAGGAGCTGGCCCTCGAGGAGCTCGCACCCGAAGATCGAGGTGAAGAGCTCGCCTCGTCCCTCGGCGGTGATCGTGAGGTCGTGCAGCTCGCCGCCACCCGGGAGCAGATGTTCGCCCTGTCACGACACAGCGCTGCGGTGGCAGATCAGGGCAGGCCCACCTGTCAGTTCTGCGGCAACCCGATGGATGCGGAGGGGCACGCGTGTCCGGCGATGAACGGCCACTCGAAGAGGGAATGACCGGCCGACCCCTGCCGGCCGGCGATGCCGTGGCCGACATGGCCATACCGACGGCATTGGTGTCCGGCCGGCTCGAGATGCTCGGGTTGCTACCGAACTCGTCGAACTACACCTTCCTCGTTCGAGCGGTAGCCCCCGGGGGCGAACAGACGCTCGCCGTCTACAAGCCGCATCGAGGTGAGAGCCCGCTGTGGGACTTCCAAGAGGGCTCGCTGGGGCGTCGCGAGGTCGCGGCGTTCATCGTTGCCCGGGCGCTCGGCTGGCCGAACGTGCCACCGACCCTGCTGCGCGAGGGCCCTGAGGGACCGGGCTCGGTGCAGTCGTTCGTGCCCTTCCTGCCGCAGGAGCACTACTTCACCTTGCAGGCGCGGTTCGCCGACGAATTCCGCGCGATCGCCGCTTTCGACATCGTCGTGAACAACGCCGATCGCAAGGGTGGGCATTGCCTGCTCGGCGAGGACGGACGCATCTGGGTGATCGACCATGGTGTCTGCTTCCACGAAGAGCGGAAGCTGCGAACCGTGATCTGGGAGTACGTCGACGAACCGATCCCGCAGCCACTCGTCGACGACATCGGCTCGCTGGGTGAGAACCTCGCACGAGGCAGGGCGCCATGTCGCGACCTCGACAACCTGCTCGTGGATGCCGAGATCGACGCCTTGACTCACCGGATCGATGCGATCGTGGCACGTCCCGTCTTCCCTGCCCCGGCCGGAGACCGGCCCTTCCCATGGCCGCCGGTGTGATCGAGGCGGCGATCTCGGGGCTGCAACTCGCGACGCTGAGCACCCCTCTCGGCGCTCTCACGGTCGCCTGTTCCGCCGATGGCGTGGTGACCACGTTCTTCGGCGACGACGACACTGGGCCTGAAGACCTGGATCTCACCGGGTACGCAGAGGGCGGTGCCCGGCGTGACGATATCGTTGCCCGTCGCGTGGCTCGCGCGGCACGGCGCCAGGCAGAGGAATACTTCGCGGGGACCAGGCGAACGATCTCCGTGCCACCGGACCTGGCGCTCGTGAACGGAACCTTCGCGCGCCGGGTGCTCGAGGTCGTCGTCACGATCCCCTACGGGGAGATGTGGACCTACGGTGACGTGGCCGGAATGGCGGGAGGCCCTCGTGCCGCGCGAGCAGCGGGCACCGCGCTCGCGGGCTGTCCCATCGAGGTGTTCGTGCCGTGCCACCGGGTCGTGCACGCCGGCGTCAGCATCGGCGGGTACGGGCGCAACGAAGAGCGCAAGCGCTGGTTGCTGCGCCATGAGGGTGCGGTAGGAGCCTGATGCCCGCGAGACCGGCGGTCGTTCACGCACGCGTGCGAGAGGATGGCGACATGGGCAACGACTCCTGCTCGCCGGGCTGGTGTTCTCGGTGCTCGCCGCAGCCTGCTCGGGCGACCCCAAGGCCTCCACCGTGACGACCGTCTCGTCGTCGGCGAGCTCGGACTTCGCGGCCGAGGTCGCGAGCTCCGACCTGGCCGCGGGGTCGCCCGAGGGCGTGCAGATCGGCGTCTTCTCCAGCACCGCCGACGCAGGCGTCGAGGTGCTCTCCTTCGGTGAGATCGGAGTGGCGTTCGACTTCCTCGGCGACGGAAGCCAGCCCCCCGCTCCGGGGCCTGCGACGACGGCCCGTTTCGTCGCTGCGCCGGGCGACGACGCGAATGGATCCGGAGAGCCGACGCTCACCAACCCCGCTGATGTCGCAGGCGTCTACATCACCCCCGAGATCACCCTCCCCGAGGCAGGCGTCTGGAACGCGACCGTGACCGTCGCTGCCGACGGAGGGGCGCCTATCGCCCTCGAGGCCGCATTCAACGTGTATCCGGAGCACCGCATCCCGGCGCCGGGTGACGAGGCTCTCGCATCGAAGAACCTCACCATGAGCTCCAACGCACCCCGGGTCGCGATCGACTCTCGGGCGCAGGATGGCGCGAAGGTGCCCGATCCGGAGCTGCACGACGTGACGATCGCAGAGGCGATCGAGCAGGGCCGCCCGGCCCTGGTGCAGTTCGCCACCCCGGTGTATTGCGTGAGCAAATTCTGTGGTCCCACGGTCGAGGCACAGGAGGAGCTTGCCCGCGAGTACGGCGACGTCGCTGAGTTCATCCACATCGAGATCTGGCGCAAGAAGACCGCCGAGAAGGGTGTCGTCAACGATGCGGCCGCCGACTGGCTCCTACGCGACGGCAACCTGACCGAACCGTGGCTGTATCTGATCGATGCCAGGGGCATGATCGTCGAGCGCTGGGGGCCCCTGTTCGACCTCGACGAGGTGCGCACATCGCTCGAGGCATTGCGGGTCTGAGCTCGCCGCTCGCCTATATCCGGCGATTCCCCCGTAGCATGGAACCATGGAACAGCAGCCCGTCATCCCGCCGCCGCCGCCCGTTGGCGACTACTGTTACCGTCATCCTTCGGTTCCGACAGGCGTGCATTGCACACGCTGCGGACGCGCGATCTGCCCCGACTGCATGGTCGCGGCCCCGGTCGGACATCACTGTCCCACGTGCGTGGCGGAAGCTCGCCGCGAGTACCGGCAGGGTCCGGGCAGACGGGTCGCGATCTCCAACGCCAAAGCCACGTCGGTCACATCGGCGCTCCTCGTGCTCATCGGCATCGGCTACGCGCTGGAGGTGGTCACCGGGGGGGCGGCCTCCCTGTTCGGCGGCCCGAGCGCTCTCGACCTCGTTCGTGTAGGCGCCTCCGTCGGACTCGCCCCGATCGACGGCGGATTTGTGGGCATCGCCGCTGGGCAGGAGTGGCGCATGCTCACGGCGATCTTCCTGCATGCCGGCATCTTCCATCTGCTGATGAACGCCTACGCGTTGTGGATCTTCGGACCCGTGGTCGAACGCGAGCTCGGGCGGGCCCGATTCCTCCTGATCTTCCTCACGACCGGGTTCTTCGCGAGCGCCGCCTCCTACGCGTTCGCGCCCATCCCGACCCCCGTGGGTGTCGGCGCATCGGGAGCCATCTTCGGGGTCGTCGGTGCGTTCGTCGCGTACAACTACCGGCATCGAGAGCTCGCCCTCGCGGCAGCACGCCTCAGGGGGTTACTGCCGTTCCTGATCATCAACGTGATCTTCTCGATCTCGCTGCCCTTCATCGACTGGCGTGCGCACCTCGGAGGATTCGTTGCCGGCCTCGTGGCGGGCATCGTGTCGGAAGGCTGGGGAAACCGGTCGATGCGCGCAGCAGTGACGGTTGCGGGCTTCGCAGCACTCGCGGTGGGTGCGTTCGTGCTCGCAGCCTGGAAGACGGCACAGTACCGCGACGCCTTCCCAGGGATCTTCTGACCGGGGGCGACCCCGACCCACCCGGCACCGCCCCGCTATGGAGCTTCGGCGTCGGTGATGCCGTAGAGGTACCCCTCGCGGGTTCCGAGGTAGAGCCATCCCTTCCACACCGCCGGGGTCGACTCGATGCAGCCCTCGAAATGCAGGCGCCATAACAGTGGCGGCGGCTCCGACGGATCCGAGATATCCCACGCGTAGAGGTCACCGAGGCAGTCGCCCAGCACCAGCACACCGTCGACGACGACGGGAGAGGCGATCGAGGGGGCCCCGACCTGGAGCTCGTGGATGATCTCCCCGGACACGGTGTCCACTTCGAGGACCCGGCCCGCCGCTGTCGAGAAGAAGACGACGTCGCCGTAGAGCGCCGGGGTCGACCAGCTTCCGCCGGCACCCTCGAAGCCGATCTCGGTCGCATCGATGCTCCACACGACAGGGTCCTCGGGCCGGCGTGGATCGAGCTTCATGAGTTGACCGACCTCGAGTGCCCGTTCGTTGAACCGCTGATACTCGGCCGCCACGTACAAGTAACCTTGCCGGTCGATGACGATCGTCGCGTCGACGTCGTCACCGGCCCAGAACCGGAAGACCCGCTCGACCTCCGTTCCACCCGACAGCAGGTTTCGGATGTCCCACCCCTGCACCAACCCTCCGGAATTCGCGAAGTACACGACCCCCTTGAGGAAAGCCACCGAGCTCTCGATCGACACCTCGTCGTCACCGAGGTCTGCAAGCAGGCGTTCGTCGAAGCCCGGGATCGTCGCCACGATCTGAGGGTCGACGGTCACCAGCCCCTGGTCGTCGGTTCCACGGTTGAGCCTGATCACGTAGAGCCAGCCATTCTCGGAACCTTCGATCAGATGGCCTCGTACGACGAGCGGCGCCCCGTCCCAGTCGTCATTGCGAAGCGGCCTGGGAACCGTCGTGCCGGCGTCGATGCTCCAGAGGGTCTCGGGCTCGTCGCGATCGAGGGCCACGATGCGTAGATGGCCGTCGCGAGAGCCCGCGTAGTACAGCGGGAACCCGTTGGGGTCGCTCGTCGCCGATCCCTTCGCGAGATCCTGCGTCACGAGCGGCGGGCGCACCTGCTCCCCGGTCTCGCCATCGACGAAGTGATACCTGCCGTCGTAGGCGCCTTCCCTGACCTCGATCGCTCCCCCGGGCAGCTCGATCACGTTGGGCTGGCCGGTCCAGCCGGTGCCGCACCACTCGCTCACGTCGACCGCGACGATCGACTCGGAGCACAATTTCGTGCGCTCGGGATGCTGCCAGCGTACTTCCGGCACCAGCGGCACGGGCCCTTCGCCGTAGTAGGAGCGGGTCGCGTTGCCGCGGAACGTGGTGACACCCTCGAAGGAACGGTTCGCCGGAGGTGGTGTGCGCACCGACGCCACGCCCGGAGGAGCGGCACCAGTGGGACCGATGTCGTCACCGCCCGCGACCAACGCCCAACCCAGGATCGCGATCGCGACGAAGAAAGCCACCCCTGATGCGATCAGCAGGCGTCGGCGTGGGTGCTGCCGGACGCGTTGGACCAGACCCATGCCCTGTCAGACCGGCTGGCGGGCAGACGGATAGCTTCCGAGTACCCGGAGCAACGAGGTGTGCTGCGCAACTTGCGCCAGCGCTTCCTCGACCTCGGGAGCGTCGGCGGCCGACATCAGGTCGACGTAGAAGACGTACTCGAAGGGCTGCCCACGGCGAGGCCGCGACTCGAGCTTGTGCAGGTTGATGTCGCGAGCAGCGAATGGCTGCAGCGAGGCAAGCAACGAGCCCGGGCGGTCGAGCACGGCCATCACGAGCGAGGTCTTGTCGGGCGTTCCGAGGTCGGGGGCCCCGGTCGAGATCGCAGCGAACTTCGTCAGGTTCTCCTTCTCGGTCTGGATGCGCTCGGCAAGCACCGATAGCCCGAGCGCGCTGCCCGCTTCCACGCTCGCGATCGCGGCGTGCTCGCGGTCGGCCCGTTCCGCGATCATGCGAGCGGCCCCGGCCGTGTCGTGCACTGGCACGGGTTCGATGCGCATCGACGACAAGAACTCCTCACATTGGGCGAGGGCCTGCCAGTGCGAGTGCGCCCAACGCACGTCCTCGAGCCGGGCGCCGGGCACTCCGAGCAGTGCGTGGTCGACACGCACCAGTGCCTCCCCCACGATGTGCAGCATGTTGGTGTGTTGCAGGTGATCGTAGGTCTCGTTGACGGAGCCAGCCTGGGAGTTCTCGAGGGGTACGACACCGTGGTCGGCCTCTCCACTGGTCACCCGAGAGAAGACCAGACGGACCGTTTCACATGGCATCGGATCGGCCTGCGGAAACAGCCAGCGCACCGCTCGCTCGCTGTACGCGCCGGGTTCTCCCTGATAGGCCACCTGCATGGCCGTGAAGCCTAACAAGCGCCCCCTCGAGCGCCCGATGGTACGCTCCGAACGCATGCGGTCCTCGGTCGCGGATGGCGCCGATGCCGACCTCGGTGGAATGCTCGCATCCCGATGACGACCTCGACCCACGCCCCCGACGATTCACGCTCCGATCAGGCGGGCGCTCCGATGCCTCGGCCTCGACGCCGAGTGATCATCCACCCTCGCACTTGGTTCCGTCGTGCTGCTCTTGATGACGGCAGCATTGGCCGGGTTCGTCGGACTGAGTATCCGAACCGAGGCGGAGGCCGGACGAATCGCCGTATCACAAGGACGCCGGGCGCTGGCATCGGGAGACCTCGACCAGGCGCTCGAGCGGTTCCGTGAGGCTCGGCAACGCTTCGAGACCAGCCACGACAGGGCCTCCTCCGGTCCGGGAGCCGTGCTGGCCGCGCTCCCCGTGATCGGCCGTTCGTTCGAAGTGGCAGGGGGGATATCGCGAGCAGGTGGCACGCTCGCCGGCGCGGCCATCGAGCTCACGGAGTCGATCGCGGCACTTCCGAACGGGCTCGGCTCACTGGCCCCCGCCGGCGGGAGGCTTCCGATCGAGGCGCTCACAGATCTCACCGATGAGATCGGGGCGGCGGCAAGGGCCGGCCGAGAGGCGCTCGAGATCGTCAGGGCAACCCCCAGCAGCCTCATCCCAGCGCTCGTCGCCGACGCGCGCTTCGAGGCTGAAGAACAGGTCGGCCTGGCGAGCCGGGCTCTCGATTCGGCCTCCTCGTTGATCGAAGGGCTACCAGGTTTCGCGGGCGCCGACGGCCGTCGCCGTTACCTGCTCCTGGCGGAGAGCCCGGCGGAGCAGCGAGGCACCGGGGGCATCTGGGGCGCCTACGCGATCCTTACGGCCGACGACGGAGCCCTCTCGGTAGGGCCCTTCGAACCGATCCTCACGCTCCCCGAGGCCGAGCCCAATCAGGTGCCCGCACCCAATCCGGACTACCGGGCCAACTGGGATGCATACGGCGGCGCCGGTTCGTGGCGAGACATGAACATGACGCCCGACTTCCCCTCCGCGGCCAGGGCCGCCCTCGCGAACTACGAGTTCGGAACCGGGAGGCGACTCGACGGCGTCATCGTCGCCGACCCCTTCGCCGTCGAGGAGATGCTGAAGGTCACCGGACCGGCCGAGATCCCCTCGCTCGGCGTCACGCTCGACAAGGATTCCGTCGTCGACTTCATCGCCAACGAGGCATACATCTTGTTCCCGCAAGCCGCCAAGGACCGCAAGGGGGTGTTGGGCCGGGTGGTGGGTTTCGCCTTCGCCCGCTTCCTCGCAGCGCGCGGTGAAGGCGCCGCGAAGATCGAGGCGATCGCCGATGCCGTCGCCGGCGGGCATCTCAAGGTGTACTCCAACGACCCATCGATCGAGGAGGGACTGGCATCGGCCGGGCTCGATGGCTCACTCTCGGCGCCCCCTGGCAGCGACATGCTCGCGGTGCACGTGAACAGCCGCTCGGCGAGCAAGATCGACTACTACGCGAGCCGTTCGATCAAGTACGACGTGGAGCTCGGGGGCGAGGGCGAGGCGTTCGCCACGACCGAGATCGAGATCAGGAACGACGCCCCCACGTCGGGCGTGCCCAGGTACGTGATCGGTCCCGGCCTGGGCATCAAGGGGCATGTTCCCGGTGACAACGTCTCTCTCATCACGTCGTCGTGTCCCGGACCATGCGAGCTGATCGCTGCCCAGCGCAACGGACGCGAACAACCGATGCGGGTGGGTGAAGAGCTCGGCCGCACGAGGTATCAAGACTTCATCACGACACCAGGAGGCAGCTCTTCGACCCTGCGCATCGTCACGCACAGAGATGACGTGTGGTCGGGCAACTCCTCGGGCGGCGTGTACCGCCTCACGATCCTGCCGCAGACAACGATCGTGCCGACGGAGATCGAGGTGACCGTTCGACCCCCGGCAGGAACGAACGTCGTGTGGAGTAGCGACGCGATGCAGCTCCGCGATGGGGCGATGGTGTGGCGAGCGTCGCCCACAGGCCGCGTCGAGCTCGTGGTCAGGTTCCGACCTCCGGCGCCCTTGCGATGGTGGCGGAACGTGGCCCGCCTGGTGACGTGAGCCGCCGCATGAGGCATGAGGACAGACGAAAGCCCCGGGACGGGGATCCCGGGGCTGTCGGTTCCGTCGTCCGCCGTTACGAGCTGGTGGCGGTGCGACGTCGCGCAACGAACAGCGCAACGAGTCCGACCGCGACCAGCGCGACGGCCACGATCGCGGCCGTCGAAGCATCGCCGCCGGTGAACGCAGTGCCTCCACCGGCACCTTCGACCACGGTGTCGCCCGGAGGGGAATCCGTGTAATCGGCGAAAGCGGTACCAGCGAGCATGGTCATGAAAACCATGGCGCCGGCCAAGACCGCAGCAGCCTTCCTCATTCGTGTTCCCTTCGTGTCAGACACGGCACCCGCACGTCCGTGTCGTTTGATCTCGGCACATCATAGGTCGATGAGACTACGGTGGGCAACCGGCCCAACGACCTATTTCCGTATCTCGCGAGACTTAGGTCCTCGCCCGCACACTCTATGCCCATCACCCGTCCGGGGGAAACATATCTCTCGATCAGTTGCTCTCGGCTCGAATGCGTCCGCGAGCTCGCGAACCACGCTCCCGCACCAGCTGACGCGCGAAGAGGGCCAGGAACCGCGGGTTCTGGCGAAGGTAGCGGCGCCAGAGCCGCCGCGGCTCGGAGATGAGGCGGTACGCCCACTCGAGGCCGACGCGCTGGAGGATCCGAGGCGCCTGTCGCTTCGATCCTGCCAGGAAGTCGAACGCAGCGCCCACGCCGATCGTCACGACCGGCAAGCGATCGCGATGTTCGGCCATCCACCGTTCCTGTTTGGGGCAACCGAGGCCCACGAAGAGCAGCGAGACACCCGCCTCGAGGATCGCGCTGACGACTTCGGCATCCTCTTCCGACGTCAGCGGGCGGAACGGAGGGCTATACGCGTAGGCGACCCGCAGCTTCGGCCAGCGCTCGGCTGCGACCCGGCGAAGAGCTTCGATGGTTTCGGGGTCCCCCCCGTAGAAGCCCACGGTGATACCCACGTTCGCAGCGCGCTCGAGCAGCAGGGGCGTGAGCTGTGGGCCGCATACTCGCGTGGCTCCAGCGACCCCGAGCAGCGAGAGGCCCCACACCAACGGCATCCCGTCGGGGGTGACCAGATCGCAGCCGTTCATCACGTCGCGGAACGAGGGGTCGTCGTAAGACTCCATGACGTTGTTGACGGTGGCGACGCCGATGGCTCGGGCTACCCTCTCGTCTGCCCAGCTCGCGATCAGGTCCACGGCTTCGTCGTACCCGTGGGGAGCGTCGACGCGCATGCCGAGGACGAGGCGGCTCGGCAGGTCGACGTGGGACCGCACTCCCACAGGAACCGGCGTCTCCACCAGCTATCGGGCTCCCTTGCGGCCGAGCACAACTCCGACCGTGCGGAGCATGATGTAGAGATCGAGCAGCAGCGACCAGTTCTCGATGTAGAACAGGTCTTGCTGGATCGCCTCCTCCGCACTCACATCGCTCCGCCCGTTGACCTGCCACCATCCGGTGAGCCCGGTTCGAACATCGTGTCTGGGTCCGAGCATCTCCGGGTTGGCGCCGACCTGCTCCGCGGTCAGCGGGCGAGGGCCGACGAGGCTCATATCACCCTTCACGATGTTCCAGAGCTGCGGTAGCTCGTCGAGGCTCAAGGTGCGCAGCACCCGCCCCACGGGCGTGACCGGAGGCTCCTCGCCCCCCTTGAAGAACGGCTGGGTCCTGTCGATGGCCCGCTCGTCCATGATGCGGTCGGCGTCACGGTCCATCGTCCGGAACTTGTAGACCGTGAAGAGCGCATTGGCCCGCGTGACGCGCTGCTGGCGGAACAACACCGGCCCTGGCGAGGTGATGCGCACGAGCAGGCCGACGACGAGCTGGATCGGCATCGACAGCACGAGGCCGAGGCTCGCGATGGAGATGTCGAACGCCCGCTTCAGGGCTGCCTGCGTGCCGGTCAGCTGCGCCGGACGCACAGCGACGGTCATGAGCGGTCCCACCCGCTGCAGGGTGAGCCGGTTCGTCAGCATGTGCGGCACTCTGGCCACGAGTCGAAGCGCGAGCCGCTCCCGACGTGCGAGCTGCTGCAGGCTCGCGAGCTCGGCGGTGGTGAGCGTCGGCGAGGCGACGATCAACGCCTCGACGGACTCTTCCTCGACGAGCCGTGCAGCATCTGCGAGCAGCCCGAGGAAGGGGGGCGAACCCTGCGCTTCGTCGCCGAGCTTCGGCGCGATGCGTCCCACCGGGAAGAACCCGCTACGGTCGTCATCGCTCAACGACTTGGCGACCGAGGCGGCATCGTGGGCCGAACCGATGATCACGGTCCGGTACGCGAGCAGGCCTTTCGAACGGAGGCCGCGGGCGTAGCGACGCCACGCCAGCCGAGTCACCACTCCGAGCACGACGAGCATCGTGAACGTCAATCCGAGCAGCCCTTCGCTCCCCGGCCGCAACACGCCTGTGCCGAATATCATCAGCAATGCCGCTCCGACCGAGGTCGCGCCCACGACACGGCGGATCTCTTCGGACGAGTTGTAGTGCTTCGAGGCGTACAGCCCGAACGCATGGAAGATCGCCACCCATACGACGCTGCTCGCGATGGTCAGCAGCCAACCGACGCCCGTCAGGGACCGAGCCCTGATGACATCGCTCAGCAGGCTGGTCGCGAGCAGCATCACGTTCAGACAGAAGATGTCGCTCGCAACGTGGCCGGCGACCAACATACGGTAACGCTGCTGTGTCGCGCCGTCGGGGACGACAGCCGGCTTGGCGGGCTCGACCGAAGGCTCTGCGGGTGCTTCAACCGGAAGCTCGGCCGGCAGCGCATCGGGGCGGAGATCGCGGATGACCGCGAGGTCGCCCTCGCGGGTGATCACGCGCAAGTCGCGATCGCTCGAAACATCGGGCTCGGTGTCGCGAGGAGCATCGGCCGAGGAATGCGCGGTGTCGACGGCGGGCTCGAGCCCTTGCAGGCTCGCGGACACCTGGCTCCGCTTCATGGCTTCCTCGATCCGTCGTTCCATCGCGCGCCTCATTCGCTCAGCCATCATCGTAGGGAGGTCGGCGCGGCGTTCGGCCCGGCTGACATCCCCTGCTGCCTCGATCCCAGGGATGGGGGGTGAGAACCTCATCCCCTGTATGGGGGACGATAGCGAGTCTAGAGGCCTTGTGCTATCGGACCAAGGGGTTTTCCTTCAGCAGATGTCTCGGGCGAAGACCTAGGCCGTTCGCGTGAACGCCGGCCACCCGGGCAAGCCGTCAGGGTCGCTGAATCATGCAACCGCGGCGGGCGCCCATGCGCCGGCGCGGGAACGGGTTACTGCGTAAGGAGTTGGGTGATGATCTTGATCGCGCCTGGTCCGATGATCACCACGAACAGGGCGGGCAAGATGCAGAGCACCAACGGGAACACGATCTTGACAGGCGTCTGCTGCGCCTTGGCTTCCGCGGCCTGCCGACGCTTGATCCGCAGCTGCTGAGCCTGAGTGCGCAGCACGCTCGCGATCGACACACCAAACACGTCGGCCTGGATCATGGCCAGCGCGAACCCGTTCAGCTCTTCCACGTCGGTGCGGTCGGCAAGGTGGCGGAAGGCCTCCGAGCGCGGCACCCCGAGCTGGATCTCCTGCAGCATGCGCGCGAACTCCGATGAGAGCACGCCCGGCACGTTCTGCACGACCTGCGAAATCGCTGCGTTCAGGGACAGACCGGCTTCGACGCTGATCGTGAGCAGGTCGAGCGTGTCCGACAGTGTCTTAAGGATCTCCTTCTGACGCCCGTCGACCTTGCGGTTCAGCACGGAATCGGGCAGCACGAACCCGGCGAATGCGAGCAGCCCGATCGCCACGATCGAGATGAAGGGCGACAGTGCGAATGCCGTCGTCGCCACGAAGCCGATAGCCACGCCGGAGACCGCGCCGATCACCTTGAACGCGAGCACGCGCTCTGCGTCCCAGCCGGCAGGGCCTCCCGCGAGTGACAGCCGCGTCGCCACGCGGTCTCGTGTGTCGATGGGAGTGACCCGGCGCGCGACGCGCCCGGCCGTGCCGACGACCGGCACCAGCACCCGCTGGCCGAAGTTCTTCGCCAGCTCCTGATCGCGCAGGTTGACCGACTCTGTCGAGGTGCCGACCTGAGATTCCAACAGCCGAAGGGCTCGCTTCTTCTCCGAGGAGCCTGATTCGACCGCGAGGCCGAACAGCACCACGGCGAAGAAAGCAGATGCAACAGCGAGGACCAACCAGATCTCAGACATCGATATCCACGATCTTTCTCATCCAGACGATCCCGAGCCCGAGCAAGATCACTGCGGTACCCAACATGTAGAGGCCGAGCTTCGTCGTGACCAGCAATCCGATGTAGTCGGGGTTGACCGCGTACATGTACACCGCGATTGCGATGGGAAGCGCGACCAGCACCCAACCCGACAGGCGCCCCTCGGCCGTCAGAACCTTGATCTGACGCCGCATCATCGCGCGTTCGCGAAGGGTATCGGCCACGTTGTCCATGATCTCCGCGAGGTTGCCGCCGACTTCCCGTTGGATGTTCACGGCGAGCACCGCCCACTTGAAGTCGGGGCTGCCAACGCGCGTCGCGAGCGCCTCGAGTGCGTCATCGATCGGACGTCCCAGTCGGATCTCGGCGACGACTCGCTGGAACTCGGCCGCAGCGGGCTGCGGGATCTCACGCGCGACCGTGTCGAGAGCCTGCATGAAGCTGTGCCCGGCGCGCAGCGAGCTCGCCAGCACCGTCAGCACCTCGGGAAGCTGCTCGCGCATCTTCTCGGTGCGCTTGCGAAGCATCGACCGCAACGCCACCGTCGGGCCCATGCCGCAGGCCGCTCCGACGACCAGGCCGAGCACGCCCGCTCGCAACAGCGCGGTTCCGAGAACTGCGCCGACGATGAATGCCACCACCGAGAGCACGACGAACTCTCCCGAACGCACGCTCACGCCAGCCGCTTCCAGCTCGGCGTCGAGCCGATCGCTGAAGCCCCTGGACTGCGCGAACCTCGTGCCGAACTTCGTCACCCGATCCGGGATCCAGCCTTGCGAGCCCTCGGGCTGGACGCCGACGGGGTGCCGGACACCGCCCACGCCGGACACCGACGCCATGCGGGCCGCCATCTCACGATCCTTCTTCGCCCGCGAGGCCGTGCCGAGCAGGAGCCACCCCAGCGCGAACACCGCGCCACCGACGAGCGCCGCCAGCACGACCTGCGCGGCAGGCGTGCTCCAGAACGACGCGGCGACCAGGGCGTTCACTGGGCACCCGTGGGTTCGAGGGCGAACGTGTCGGCGTCGAGGTAGACGCCGTGCTCAGCAAGCCTGTCGAGGAACTTCGGACGGAGCCCCGTGGACTTCAGACGACCGAGGAACTTGCCATCCTCGTCCAATCCGGCCGAGAAGTCGAAGACGAAGATGTCCTGCAACGTGATCACGTCGCTCTCCATGCCTGCGATCTCGGTGACGTGGGTGATGCGGCGGCTGCCGTCCTTGAGTCGTGACTGATGCACGATGAGCTGGATCGCGGAGGAGATCTGCTCGCGCACCGAGCGCGAGCCGAGCTCCATGCCGGCCATCATCGTGATGGTCTCGAGGCGCGATAGGGTGTCACGCGGCGAGTTCGAGTGGATCGTCGAGATCGAGCCGTCGTGACCGGTGTTCATGGCCTGGAGCATGTCGAGCGCCTCGGGTCCACGCACCTCACCGACGACGATGCGGTCGGGACGCATACGCAGGGAGTTGCGCACAAGGTCGCGGATCACCACGGCGCCCTTGCCCTCGATGTTCGGAGGACGGGACTCGAGCCGAACGACGTGCGGCTGTTGCAGCTTGAGCTCGGCAGCATCCTCGATCGTGAGGATGCGCTCGTCGTCGGGGATGAACGACGACAGCACGTTCAGCGTCGTGGTCTTTCCCGAACCGGTACCGCCTGAGACGATGATGTTGGTGCGGCCGCGGACGCACGCTTCGAGGAACTTGGCGACGGCCGAGCTCATCGTGCCGAACTCAACGAGATCGTCGGCCTGGTACGGGTCGGCGGAGAACTTCCGGATCGTGAGCGCCGGCCCGTCGAGGGCCAGCGGCGGGATCACTGCGTTGACTCGCGAGCCGTCCGGCAGGCGCGCGTCGACATACGGCGAGGCCTCGTCGACGCGACGGCCGACCTTGCCGACGATCTTGTCGATCGTGCGCCGGAGCTGCTGCTCGTCGTGGAACTTCGTGCCGGTCCAGAACAGCTTGCCGGCGCGCTCCACGTAGATCGTGTCCCAGTTGTTGACCATGACCTCCGTGACCTCAGGGTCGCGGATGTAGGGCTCGAGTGGACCGAGACCCAGCACGCTGTCGCCGATCTGTCGGACGATGAGCAGCTTCTCCTGCGCGGAGAGGCTGCTCTCTTCCTCGTCGAGAAGCTCTCGGAGGCGTTGATGCACCAAGCCTTCGAGCTCGGTGTCGGACAGGGTCGAGTCGTAGAGCCTCGGTCCGAGCACCTCGACCAGGCGCTCTTGCACCTTGATCCGCACCTCGGCGATCCGGTCCTTCTGTTGTGCCTTTGCCAGCCTGTCTGCGAGGGACATCTCGCGCGCTCCTCTCCGTTCGAGCCTTAGGTTCGGGCGAAGCGCCGCTTCTTCTTGCGGCTGTTGCTGTTCGCCGGCGCGATCTCATCGGCCGCGGCGGCAGCGTCGACGAATTTGCCCGCGAGCTGCCGTACGGCGACCGAGACCTCGGACGAGGGTTCGTCCAACACGACCGGGCGTCCCTTGTTCAGGGAAGTCGGCACGAGCCGGCTCGATGGGATCATCGCGTCGACCTGTACCTTCATGACCCGTTCAACATCGCTCGAGTCGAGACCGACCTTCGAGTCGGCTCGGTTCAACACGACACGGAAGCGGTCGCGAGGCAGACCGATCTGCAGCAGCGTGTCGAGCGCCTTGCCGAGGTGCTTCACGCCCACGACGTCGAGGCTCGTGATCAGGCAGATGAGCTCCGACAGGTCGAAGCAGACCAGCGCCGAGTCTGAGTAGTCGACCGACGCGTCGACGATGACGTACGGGAAGTCGTTGCGCATCGCGCGCAGGAACTTTCCGATCGACTCACCGGCAGGAGCCTCGGCCGTGGGGTCGGCGGGAGCGCCGTAGGCCCATAGATGCTCGGTGACCGGCATGCCAACGGCACGGATGCGGTCGTGGTCTGCCCCCTCGCCGAGTGCCATCAGGTCTGGGATGTTCGAGGGCGGCTCGCTGCCGAAGTACGTGAAGACGTCGCCCATGTCGAAGTCGAGGTCGACCACGGCGGTGTCCTGCCCGGTGACTTCAGCGATCGCGCAGGCCAGGTTCGTGGTCAGGAACGTCTTGCCCGCTCCACCTTTCGAGGAGAAGACCGAGATGATCTTTCCTCGTTGTCCACCGTGACTCTCGGACCGGATGATGCCGACCGATCGCAGGTTCGCGGCCCACACGACCGCACGCTCGACGGCGTCACGCAGCTCCTCGGTGCCTTGCGTCATGTCGACCACGTCGCGGATGCCTGCCCGCATGGCTGCGGGCAGCAGGCCGTTCCAGGTGTGATCGCGGACCATGACGATTGCCGTGCCCGGGGCCTGTCGCCCCACGAACTCTGCAAGTCCGAGGGCGTCAGGCTCCTTCACTTCAGGCGAGAGCACGAGCACATCGATCGGGCCGAAAGCGTGGATCAAGAGCTCTTCTGCCGCGGTCGCGGACTGAACCCAACCCACCTCCTCCGGCTCGACCTCGAGGGATCGCGCCAGCTGCTGGCGGAAGGACTGCGGCGTCCCGACGGCGACGACGCTGGCCTCTGTCATCCCTTGACCCCCACGATGTCGTCGAACGACGCGCCGGTGTGACCCTCGATCGGGTAACCGTCGGCGTTCTCGGGCGGCAGCAGGGCCAGGTTCACGAGGTCGGCGTTCACCAGCGCGTAGGAAACGGCCTGCGCGTCTTCAGGGGTGAGGTCGAGCGTCAGCGGGATGCTCGTCTCGTCGAACTTGTTGCCCTCGACGACCACCGGGTTCTGGATGTTGAGCACCCGGCTCGACTGCACGACCGTCACCGTGAACTTGAACGGAACCACGACGAGAGGGCCGTTCGCGTTGGTGTCGGTGAGCAGCTTCGCGAGCTGTGCAGGCGAGAGGATCTTGCGGAGATCGGCCTTGGCCAACACCTCGCCCTGCTTGAAGGTCGCGAACACGGCGACGTTGTCGCCGCGTTGGATCAGGCCGTAGCCGGCGGGTCCACCCTCGAGAACGATGGGCAAGCCGACATTGTCAGGAGTGATGCCGAGCGCGCCACCCTGTGGGGCTTCTCCACCCGAGAGACGGGGGCTCGCGATCTGCTCGTTGGCGAGGATCGGCGCGGTCGTCGTCTGTCCGCGCAGCTCGTTCAGGCTCGTCACCGCGCCGTCGACGACCGCGTCGGTCGGCACACGGAGCTCGGTGAACGCGCCCTCTTCGAGCAGGGGGTTCAGGTTCGTGTTGGCCGCGATGTCCTGCTTGGCCACGACCACGACGGAGAGCGCTCCGCCGGTCACCGCATCATTCTTGACGCCGTTCGTGTACAGGATCACCGCTGCCGCCGCCACGATGGCGAGGACCACGGCGATAGCGACCACCAGACCGCGTGACCTCATCTTCCTAGCTCCTTTCGTGAGCCCTTCAGCTCTCCTCGGGGCATGTCCCCAGTCCGAGGTCACACAGCGCGAATGCGCTCACCCCGAAGTTCTTTCCACTTCCGATCGGCCCGGACGAGGTCGTGAATCCCTTCCACTCCGTCACGATGCAGATCGCGTTCGGGTCGCTCGGCCGGCTGCCGCACGCACCCTCAGTTCCGTTCATCGACCAGCCGTACTGAACCTTGAGGTCAGTTCCGGGCCCCGAGCGCCAGGTGATCTGGCGGCCGACCGGGTCGTACCAGTAGCCACACGTCGGTGAGAGGTCGCCCGGCACGCATTGGCGGTACTCGGGGTCGCTCGGCTTCTTCGGGAAGACGTGCACATCGCTCGCGTTCAGGTTGTCCGGAGATCCCGACGGGCAGTTCGGCCCCGAGATCGAGGACAACGGGACCACCTGACCGGCGCTGAGGTCCACGTTCGACTCCGAGCACGTGCCGCTGACACCCGGTGTGCCGATCGCTGCCGGGTCGTCGCCCTTGTACACCTGGATCAGCCTCAGTCGCGTGAACCCGATGATGTCGTACTTGTCGGGCGTCGAGGGGCAGGGCGAGACGCTGCCGCTCTTGTCGAGCTGGCCCTCGCAGTCGTTCACGGGGAACAGCACGATCGGGTTCGAGCCCATGCGGTCGATGAGGTCTTGCCAGTTCGCCGTGCTGTGGCCGGTGTCGTTGCAGACGTAGGTGGGCTCGCTGCCGGGTGGAGAGCCGTTGAGGACGAGCGGATCGCCGTAGTCGTTCAAGATCCAGTCGCCGCGGTCGCTCGATCCGGCGTTGTGACAGTTCTCACCGGAGTCGACGTTCCACTGTTCGAGGTTCATGAAGCCCCAGTTCGCATCACCGAGGCTGGAATCGCCGTTGTTGTAGTACATCGCGCAGGTGTCCCCGATCGAGACGCCGTCGGGGATCTTGCAGATGCCCTGCAGGTAGCCGGACTCGAGCACGATCGGCACGGCGAACCCTCCCGCCGCAGCGCCCCAGGCGGCGGTGGCAGCGGTGCGCACGTCGCCGGTCTCGCCGAAGCCGAGCACGCCGGCGAAGAAGAGATCCTGTTGCGTGAGGTACTCGACGCTGACATGGCCGTTGCCATCGGAGTCGCAGCCCACGATCTCGGTGATATTCGTCGTTCCGGTGACGGCACCCGGCACGTTGTCGGCGGCGTAGATGTCGGCCTGCGCCTCGGGGTCGAGGGTGTCCTCGGCGCTCGCGCACGACTGCGCGGCCGCGAGCGCGGCGGCATCGGAGGCGTTCACCATGGCCCGCCGGGCCAACAGCAACCCTCCGACATCGATCGTGAGCACGAGCATCGCGAAGATCGCGATCAGCGAGAGGGCGACGATCACGGCGACCGCGCCCGATTCCTGACCCGATCCCTGCCGGGCCCGGCAGATCCGTGCGATCAGACCGGTTCGCATCGGAACGTTCCCTCGATGGTGGGGTCGAGCGTGAACGACGGCATCAACGGGATGTCGATGGAGAAGATGTCCTGGATGTTCGCCGGAAGGGCGGCGTTGCTGATCGCCACCGTGACCGACTGGTCGATCGGGTTGCCGGCGCTCGGCTCGGGGCAGCCGCCACCGCTCACGGAGATGCCACCGAAGCCCGCGGGCAGCGCACCCGCCGATGCCCCGACGACGGCGTTGGTCACCTGCGATGTGTCGCCGCCGACGGCCGCGACTCGTGCGCCTTCCCGCGTCGCGGCACGCAGGCTCTGCAGCTGCCAGAAGGCGAGTCCGTACTCCATCATCCCGAACACGAGCATCGCCAGCAGCCCCACGACGAGGGCGAACTCCACAGCCGCGGCACCGTCCTCTCGGGCGGCTCCGCGACGCAACTTCGATCGGATCTTCACGCGATCCTCCATGGTTGTGGGCACCTCACTCTTCCGCCGGTCCCTCGCTCGTTCGGGCTCGCCATCGCGTCCCGGACGAGCGAGCGGCCGGCGGAACCGGCCGCTCGTGTTCGTTGTGGATCAGGCGCCTCCGACCGCGTCACCGACCTTGGTGAACTGGGTCTCAGCGTTCTCACCGAGGATCGTGACGGCCACGATGATCACCGCAGCGATCAGCGCCACCATCAGCGCGTACTCGACGGCCGTTGCGCCACCTTCCTCGGCGGCACGACCCTTGAGGTCGGCCCACCAGGTGGTCACTCCTGTGTAGAGACGAAGCATGTGTTGCACCCCCTTTCCTCCGAACTAGATCCCGTCCTGTCGAGGGGGTTTTCGGCCCTTCGACTCCAAAGCTTGAGTGCAAAGGAATCGTAGGAAGACCGCCCTGACCTGGGAATTCCGAGATTCACTGAGGGTGGCTACGTAGTCCTACGTACGCAACGCGGAGGACTACTCCATACCTATTCGGGAGCCCCGACCGAGACGAGACCAGCTCGAGCGGCGAGTCGTATGGCTGCGAGCCGACTTCGGACACCGAGCTTGCCGTAGATGCGGGCAAGGTGCGTGGTCACGGTGCGCTCGCGTACGCCGAGGCGCGAGGCGATCTCGCGAGCGGTCAAACCCTCGGCGGCGACGCTCAATACCTCGCGTTCACGCTGGGTCAGTCGTACGTCGAAGTCGCGACGACGCTCGATGCCGGCGGCGATCTGACCGACCGCGCCCGGCGCCGGCCCCACGAGCACCATCTCCCGATCGGCCGCGCGGCGCAGGGATTGCAGAAACTCCACCGCATCGACGTTCTTGTCGACGAATCCGTCGGCACCCATGAACAGGGTGCGGGAGATCGTCGTGGCATCGGCATTCGCGCCGCACCCGAGAATCGCGTGGCTCGGGAACCGCTCACGGAGCGTGCGGATCAGCCAGAACGCATCGTGATCGCCCGAGACCCCCAAACCGACGAGCACGACCACGCGCGATCGCCGAACACGGCTCACGATCTCGAGGGCCTCGTCGGCGGTACCGGTGTCGGCGAGCACCTCCATGTCGGGTCGGTCGTCGATCAGCATGGCCATGCCGGCGCGCACGACCGGCAGCGGATCGACGACGATCACGCCGAGCCGCTTGGGCCCTCGGGGGGGCATCGAAGATCCGGATCGTGCGCTCACGCCGTCTCCCAACGTCGGGACAACCGGGGCCATCGATGACCCCATGTGCCTATCGGCAAGCTGCGGTCCCGAGGTGAGCCGCCGAGATCTCGCCGCCCCACCGTGAGCGATCTATGTTCACGGCTCGATCAAACCGAGTTGTGCGGCATGCGAGACTGCCTGGACACGGGTTCGCACGCCGAGCTTGCGGTAGAGCTTGGCCACGTGGGTCTCGACCGTGCGCGGTGAGATGCCGAGTCGATTGCCGACCTGTCTCATGGTGAGGCCCTGGCTGATCATGGCGAGGATCTCGAGCTCACGTGGCGTGAGCGATGCTCGAGCCTCGGAACCTTCGCGGGTTCGTTGTGCCAGTCGTCCAAGCGCGACGATCGCGCTCTGCTCATATGCGGGGTCGATCGCCCGGCCCCCTTCACCGACGAGCCGCACGGCGGCACCCACGCCCGCGAGGCCGTCGGACTTGCGCAGGTATCCGCGTGCGCCGAGCCTCATGGCTTGGAGTATCGAGCCCCCCTCGGCGCCGTCGGCCAGGACCACCGCGGCCGTCGCGACGCCGTGCTCCCGTAAGGCATGCAACGCTGCGAGCCCTCGTCCATTGCCTCCGAAGCGGTCGTCGAGCACGATGACTGCCGGGCGCAGCGACTGACAGGCCTCGAGCAGCGACGCTTCGTGGCGGACCTCGGCCACGACCTGCACTCCCGGCTCCGCGGTGCATGAGCGGCGAACGACTTCGCCGACGACACCGTGGGCGGTGGCGATGATGACGGTGACCGAGGCGGGCTCCATGGCGATGTCGCGCCGCGGCCTCAGACCGGGGTCGCCGCGAGTCCGTGCCGCCACGCGAGACGCACGGCCTCGACCTTCGAATGCACGCCCAGCTTCGCGAGGACGTTCTTGACGTGACTCTGCACGGTGAGCGGGCTGATGCCGAATGCCTCAGCGACGTCGGCCGTGGACGCCCCCCCGGCGAGCATGCGCAGGATCTGTCGCTTCGCGTGGGGTCAGGGAGCCCATCGCCTGGACGCGATCGCCGTCGGCATGTGCCGGCATCCTGATGCGGTCGACCAGCTGCGACAGGTCGTCGGCCGGCAGGACGAGCTCGCCTGCCAGTGCGCGATGGAAGGTCTCAACGAGAGATGGGTCTCGCACCGGGGCAGCACGCCGCTCGCGCCGGCGAACAGGGCATCGGCGGACAGCTCGGGCGACCCGTGGGCGCTGGCCGCGAGCACGCGCCCTCGCCCGCCGCGGCCGACGATCGCCGAGATGACGGCGAGGCCCCTGCCGTCGGCGCCACCGAGGTCGACGACGACGAGCTCGGCGAGTCCGCGCTCGAGGGCATCGACCGCTTCCGCCTCGCCGGGCACCGGGCCCGTGACGACACCGGCCCACCTCTGGGCAATGCCGCCCTCAGCTCTCCCGCGAGGCGAGGGCCGGAGTCGACGACGAGCACACGGATACGTGCGGACACACGGATTCCATCGGCATCGCTCCAGCGATGCCTGAAGAGCGTCCGTGTCGCTCGCCGCAGCGGCGGGGAGACTGTTTGACATGACCGGTCACCCGCCCGAGACGCAGAACCGACCTGAGGACCGGCCGGAGAACCGTCTGGCCGGCGAGGCCAGCCCCTACCTGCTGCAGCACGCGCGGAATCCTGTCGACTGGTTCCCGTGGGGGGACGATGCACTCACCAAGGCGCCGTCGAAGACAAGCCGATCTTCTTGTCGATCGGGTATGCGGCCTGTCACTGGTGCCACGTGATGGAGCGTGAGTCGTTCGAGGACGAGGCGACGGCGGCGCTCATGAACGAGCATTTCGTCTCGATCAAGGTCGACCGCGAGGAGCGACCGGACCTCGACGGCATCTATATGGACGCCGTACAGGCGATGACCGGTCGGGGTGGGTGGCCGCTGTCCGCCTTCCTCACGCCTGCGGGCGAGCCGTTCTACGCTGGCACGTACTTCCCGCCGCAGGCACGCCACGGCATCCCTGCCTTCCGCGACGTCCTCAGCGCGATCGCCGAAGCATGGCGCGAGCGTCGCGAAGAAGTCGTCGGCCAAGGAGCGAAGATGGCCCAGGTGATCGGGCAGGCCCCCAATCAGGTGCAGGTTCAGGCGCGAGGCGAGGTGGCGCTCGATCAGGCGCTCGCCGACGAGGCCACGATGGCTCTGCGCGAGACGTTCGATCCCAGCTGGGGCGGGTTCGGTGGGCCCCCAAGTTCCCGCAGCCGATGACGCTCGAGTTCTTGCTCAGGCAGGCCGTTCGCGGATCGGCCGGAGCGCTCGAGATGGTCACGACCACGCTCGATGGCATGGCCGCTGGCGGGATCTACGACCACCTCGGCGGAGGATTCGCCCGGTACTCGACCGACGAGCGGTGGCACGTGCCGCACTTCGAGAAGATGCTCTACGACAACGCCCTGCTGCTGCAGCTCTACACCCGCGCGTGGCAGGTCGACCGGCCATGAGCGGTATCGGAAGGTTGCGACCGAGACCGCGGACTATCTTGCGCAGGGAGATGCAGCACCCACAGGGGGTTCTTCTCCTCTCAGGACGCCGACTCCGAAGGCGTCGAGGGCAAGTTCTTCACATGGACATGGAGCGAACTCACCGCTCTCGCGGGGAACCGGCCGCCAGGGCGTTCGGGGCCTCGCCCTAAGGCAACTGGGCCGGCGACGGCCACGGCGCGACGACGTGCTGTGGCGCGCTCGACGATCGCCGCGTCGCGTCCGAGATCGGCCTCGACCGACCGAGCTCTCCGCATCGGTCGAGTACGCCCGCACGACGCTGTTCGAGGCGCGGAGACGCGGGTACGTCCTGCCACCGACGACAAGGTCCTCGCCGCGTGGAACGGCATGGCGATCGGCGCCCTCGCCGAGGCGGGCCGTGCTTCGACGATGCCACCTACACGGTCGCGACCGCGCGGGCCGCGACCTTCGTGCTCGAACACCTCCGCGACCACGGCGGACGCCTGCTGCGCTCGTGGCGGAACGGAATGACAGGTGGCCCGGGATTCGCTGACGACTACGCCCTCATGGCCTCGGCCTGCCTGACGTTGTATGAGACGACGTTCGAGCTCAGGCCTGGTTCGAGCGCGCGCGCGAGCTGGCCGACGAGATGTCGCGCTCTTCGCGGACGAGCAGCCGGCGGTTTCTTCCAGACGGGCTCGGACGCCGAGACCCTGCTCGTGCGCCCGAAGGAGCTCTACGACAACGCGACTCCGAGCGGGAACTCCATGGCCGCAGACGTGCTGCTTCGGCTCGCCCGGTTCACAAGCGACGCCGAGCACGAGCGCCCATGCCATCGCGGCGTTCGCCTCGTCGCCGACGCGCTCGACCGAGCGCCGGGCGCGTTCGGTCACGCCCTGTGCGCGCTCGATCGCCTGCTGGGACCGGGCCGCGAGGTCGCCGTCGTCGGTGAGGCCGGCGCAGCCGATACCGAAGCCCTCGTCGACGACCGTCGCGCGCCGATTCCGGCCCAACCTCTCGCTCGCGGTGACCGGTCCCCGACGACGATGAGGCGAGGCGGACGATCCCGCTGCTGCGAACCGCACGATGCTCGAGGGCGCCGCGACCGCCTACGTCTGTGAGGGATTCGCCTGCCGGCTACCCGTGACCGAGCCGCCGGCGCTCTCCCGACAGCTCGACGACGCGTTCGGGACCTAGCGACGGGACACACCCGCTCACGAGACCGGGAGCACCCGGCTCCACCACGTCACGGCGCGCGCGGTGCGACCTGAGTCGCCGTCCATCGGTGCAGGAACACGTCATCGGTGACGGCGTCGTCGTCGGCCACCAGGTCGGTCGCGAGCGAGGCGAAGGCCAGCACCGACCCGTCACCCGAGATCGCCGCGTCGTAGCTCGAGCCGTCGGCCCAGGCGCCGCCGACGTCGACGGAGATCCTCTCGAGACCCTTGGTGTCGACGCGGTACTCGAACAGGTCCGTGAGGGGTCCGTTCCCGTCGTCGGTGGTGCCGAGGTTCGTCGCCTTCGGTCGCGAACAGCACGAAGCGGCCGTCGTCGCTGATCGCGGCGTCGAAGCTGTCGTCGTCGGCCTCGATCGCGCCGAGCCTCGACGCCCTCACCGTGGTGGAATCGACGCGATCACGGATGAAGACGTCTCCCTCGCGTTGTCGTCGTTCTTCACGAGGTTCGCGGCGAAGGAGTTGAACACCACCGACCGGCCGTCGGCGGATATGTCCTCGAGCCCGGAGTTGCCTCGGGCCTGCCGCTCGTCGTTGGCGACCGACACGCGGATCATCTTGCCCGAAGTCAGGTTCTTCAGGAACACGTCACGCGCGCCGTTCGTGTCGCCGGTCACGAGGTTGGACGCCAGGGACGACAGCGCGACGTGGGTGCCGGTGGGGGCGATCGCCCCGTCGTAGCTGGCACTGTTGGCCTGGCGCCCGTTCGAGGCGGTCGACACACGTGTCGTGACGCCCGCGACCACGTCGCGGACGAAGATGTCCGCCCTGACGTTCGTGTCGCTGCCGACCAGGTTCGACGCATGCGAACCGAACACCACCTTGGTGCCGTCCGCAGAGATCGTGGGGGCGAAGCTTGCGTTGTTGCCCTGCACCCCCGCCGCCCCGCGACGAGACACGAGGAGAGGCCCCCCGTCACCGCGTCGAACAACACGATGTCGCCGCCGCCCGTTGGCGTCGACGGGCACGAGGTTGGTCGCGGCGCTCTCGAACACGACGAACCTGCCGTCGGCAGAGATGTCCACGTCGAGCGAGGGACCGTCGGCCGGCACACCGCCGGCGGTCGAGACGAGCCGGATCGTCGGCTTCGTCGGTATCGACGAGGAAGACGTCGGCGTATCCGTTCGGATCGATCGACGGTCACCACCGAGCAGGTTCGACGCTTCCGAGACGAACGCGACCCATCTTCCGTCGGCCGATACCGCGGATGAAGCGCTGGCACCGTCGGGTAGCGGCGCCGCCCTCACCGCCCGGCCACCGGCATCGACACCACGCCGCCCACCAGTGCGATGACGACGGACAACGCGGAACGACACGCATCGTGGATCCCCCTCCCTCGTGTTCCCCTCGGGAAGGACATCGGCGGCGGGCAGGCGAAAACTTGATGCCCCAACGATGCACACCAGGCGCTCGTGGGGCGTAGGGCTTTCGCCCACTAAAACTGTTGCTGACGAGGGCGGTCGCACCGATACTGGCGGTCGCATGCGCATCCTCGTGCTGCACAACCGGTATCGATCGGGTGACACGTCTGGCGAGAACCGAGTCGTGCGCGACGAGACCGCGTTGTTGCGAGAAGCCGGCCACGAGGTCGTTTCGTGGGAGCCCGAGCCCGATGTGGAAACCCCCACAGAACGAGCCCGAGCCGCCGTCGACGCGGTGTGGTCAGGACGTGCTGCCAGACGTGTCCGCGCCTTGGTCGAGCGCCACGAGATCGACGTGGTGCATGCCCACAATCTGTTCCCGTCGTTGTCGCCGGCGGTGCTTCGGGCGGCTCGCGACGCCGGTGCCGCGGTCGTCGTCACGCTGCACAACTACCGATACCTCTGCCTTCCGGGCACCTTGATCCGCGACGGCCGGGCGTGTGACGTCTGCGTCGGGCGCGTGCCGTGGCGGGGCGTGGTGCACCGTTGCTACCGAGATTCGAGGGCAGGAAGCGCCACGATCGCGACATCATTGACGCTGCATCGTTCGTTCTCGTCGTTCGATGCCGTCGATCGGTTCGCTGCTGTGAGCGGGTTCATCCGCGACACCTATGACCGAGTCGGCTTCGCCCCCGAGCGCATCGTCGTGAAGCCGAACTTCGCCCCGCAGGTGCCCGCCCGAGATGGACCGGGCGAAGGGTTCATCTTCATCGGACGACTCACCCCCGAGAAGGGGGTCGACACGTTGCTCGAAGCCTGGCAGGGGGCGGGCGACGATCTGGAAACGCTCACCGTGGTGGGTGGAGGACCCTCTGAGGCCGAGCTCCGCGCCACTGCGCCGCCGGGCGTTCGTTTCCTCGGCGACGTGCCGGCGGAACAGGTTCCGGCGCTGATCAGGTCGGCGCGTGCCGTGATGATCCCGTCGCGATGGGATGAGGCGGCCGTACCTCGCGTCGCGCTCGAGGCCTACGCGAGCGGCGTAGCCGTGATCTCGAGCGAGCGGGGCGCGTTGCCCGAGGGCGTGGTCCACGGAGAGACGGGATTGATCGCGCCCGCGGACGCTCCGGCGGCATGGCGCGATGCAGCGGCCAGCATGGCGATCGACGGCAGCGGCGAACGGCTCGGTCGGGGTGCGCTCGCGATGTGGCGCCAGAGGTACGCGCCAGACGCAGGGCTCAAGGCTCTCGAAGCCCTCTACTTCGCCGCGACGACTCGGTCGTGAACCTTCCTGGGCAGCGTGTAGCTCAGGTTCCCCCATACCCGGTAGAGCCGATTCAAGCGCAAGAAACGCTCGCGAGCGGCCGCGAACCCAGGGTCCTCCGAGATCTTCCGGTCCATGCGCTCGTTCGCCCACCGATAGAGCTCGATGTCGTACCTGTTCTGCTCCCGGATCAGCTCGAGCACCTCGGGTGCGGGTGGTTGCCGCGAGCGCGAAGCAGCGACGTTCACCGGGATGTAGTAGGTATTCCTCCAACCGAACGTTCGCTGCAGGGCCACGAGGCCGTCGTCGAATCGTTCCACGAACCCGAGCCATGCGACACGCTCCTCGATGTGCTCCTTCGCCCGCTCGAGCATGGCGTCGTCGACCTCGCCGAACGCAGCCGTGTGGTCACCGGCGAGCGCGCGCACCTGGCTGTTGTCGGCCTCGAGCGAAACGCCGCTTCGCATGAACTCCTCGAGCGAGAGCTCGGCGCCGGCGACCTCGTCGAAGATGCGGTGGCCCGGCCGACGCAAGATGAAGCCGTAGAGCGAGATCACGAGCTTCACCGGATCTCGAAGCAGCGTCACGTAGGTCGAGGGCCTCGGCACGTGCTCGTGCAGTCCATAGATGGTGTGCGCCATGATCAATCGAGGTCGCGCGCGCTCGGCCTCGGGCATCGCGGCGAACAGATCGGGCATGCCTTCACGGCGCAACCGATACTTCGGGTCTGGGATCTTCTGCGTGAGATCGAGGATCTGGCCTTGGGAGAACTGTCGCCGCAAGATGCGTCGCATCGTGCTACCGGCCGTCTTCCCGATGTGAAGGAAGATGACCGTGGGGTCGTGCGGGTGTGCTTTCGTCATGATTCGCGATGGCTCCGAGTGGGGAGGTCAGGCGATGCTAACAGCCGCCCCTGCTCCAGCTCCGCAAGCACGCACCGATGTCGATCGTGCACCGACGCGACGAGAGGAGGACGATGATCACCGACGCACCGGTCAGAGTCATCTGCATCGCGGCCACGGGCCAGAGCGGATCCACCCTGCTCGCCCGCATGTTGGGGGAGGCGCCCGGCTACCACGCAGTCGGCGAGGTGGGACGCATCTGGGACAAGGGCGTCGACGAGCACATGACCTGCAGCTGCGGGAATCCGTTCGATTCCTGCGAGTTCTGGGGTGAGGTGGGCGAGCGAGCCTTCGGCGGATGGCACGCCGTCGACGGCACCGCGGCAGCGCGGCTCCGAGGTGAGCTGCAGATGGGGGGCACCCGCTTGCCCCATCCTGTTGCATTGCCGTTCCTGCAGCACCCGAACCTGTGGCCGAGCTTCCGCGAGAAGGTCCGCCGGTACGCCGACCTGATGCTGCCCGTGTACCGGGCGATGCACGAGATCACCGGCGGCGCGGTGCTGGTCGATTCGATGAAGATCCCGGCGCATGTCTACCTGATGGCACTGCAGATGCCAGAGCTCGACGTGAAGATCGCCCATCACATCCGCGACAGCCGTGGGTTCGCCTACTCCAACACCAAGTGGGTGGAGAAGCAGGGCGGAGAGCACCGCGGGGCGTTCCGCGGCCGGCGCCCGCCGTGGCGCTCGGCTGTCAAATGGACGTGGTTCAACGAAGCCTTCGACCACCTGCAACGCATCGGCGTTCCCTCGACCGTGATCCGTTACGAAGACCTCGTGCACGATCCCGTGCCACAGCTCCGCAAGGCGGCAGGCCTGTTCGGCGGGGCGATGTCGGACCACGACCTCGGGTTCATCCATGAAGACGGCATCGACTTCTCTGCCGGCCACATCGCTTCGGGCAGCCGCTGGCGCATGAGCTCCGGCCGTATCCCGCTCCGCGAGGACATCGAGTGGGCCTCGAAGCTGAACGATCGCGACCGTCGAACGGTGACGACCATCACGCGTCCGTTGCTGCGTCGCTACGACTATCGGGTCGCCGGCCCGCTGCACGAGGCGCACGGTTGACCGTGACCTCGCTCCCGCGAGTGTTGTGCAGCTCGGTGATCCGATCCGTGCACCAAGGAGAGAGCCACGGCGGCGTCTATCTGGTCGACCTGGAGGCCGGCACCGCGGAACGCGTGATCGATTGGTCCGACGACACCATCGACTGGGAGGGCCGTGGAGGCGACCGCGGGCTGCGGGGGATCGCTTTCCACGACGGGCTGATCTACCTTGCCGCCAGCGACGAGGTGTTCGTCTACGACCGAGGGTTTCGCCAACAAGGGTCGGTCCGCAACCCCTACCTCAAGCACTGTCACGAGATCAATGTTGCAGGAGACCGTCTCTATCTCGCATCGACCGGCTACGACTCGGTGCTCGAGTACGACCTGACACGCCATGCGTTCTCACGCGCGTGGATGCTTCGATACGGCCCTTCGGCGAAGCTGGTCAAGCGCCTCGGCCGACGGCCACGTCCCCGGTCTGCCCGCTACGATCCGTCGGGCGCCGCCGGCCCGCCCCCCACCGACTCGACGCATGTCAACAACGTCTGGCCGCACGGCGGCGCGGTCTTCGCATGTGGCACACGGCTGGGCACGATGTGGAGGATCTCGCTCGACGACCGGCCGAACGGCGCCGTGAGCGCCTTCGCCACCGTCCCGTACGGCACGCACAACGCGCGCCCGTTCCGCGACGGGGTGTTGTTCAATCACACCGCCAGCGATCGGATCGTCTTCGCCGATCGCGCCGGCGTGACTCGAACCTCCTTGGGCCTGCCCGCCTACCCGACACAGGCGCTCGAGCACGCCGACCTGCCGGGTGATCTCGCTCGGCCCAACTTCGGCCGAGGACTCACGGTGATCGACGATTCGATCGTGATCGGCGGCTCATCGCCTGCGACCATCAGCGCCTTCGAGCTCGGGACCGGCGAACGGATCGCTTCGGTCAACATCACGATGGACGTGCGCAACGCGGTTCACGGCCTCGAGGTCTGGCCCTTCGACTGATCGTCGTCGGGGCCGAGGGCGGGCTCCACCAGCAGCTCGGCGACCGCCTCGGCGGCGTCTTCCGCCGCTTCCCCGCGACGGCCGTGCGGTCGCAGGTATCGGTACAGCTCACGAGGATCGAGATGCAACGGGGTCCAGATGCCGAGCCTGCGCTTGACGAGGGTGAGCTGCATCGTGTTCTGGAGGACCTGCGACGCGGCTGTCACGCTCGCGATACCGACCGCTCCGTAGAGCGACGCGGCGATGATCCCACCCGCGACGCTCACGGTTCCCGAGATCAGCGTGATCGTCATCATCGCCCTCTGGTGCCCGGTCATCATGAGCGTGACGCCGGCCGAGCCCGCCCACACCGCGAACAGCCGGCCGCACGACAAGATCGCGAGCACCGGATATGCGTCGCGATACGCTTCCCCGTAGAACGATCCGAGGAACCACGAGCCCGCGAACAGGAACACGACGAGCACACCCAACGCCGGGAATCCGGCGAGCGAGGCCCCGGCCCTGAGCGCCTGCTCGAGCTGGCGCATCTTTCCCTGGGTATGGAGCTCGGCGATGATCGGCGGGATCACCCCCGAGAAGATGACGAAGGGGGCCACGACGAAGGTCACCAGCCTCGCGGCGATGCCGTACTGGCCGACCACGTTCTGGGGCTCGAAGGCTCCCAGGATCAGCAGGTCGATGCCGGCCCCCAGCATCAGGATCGCGAGATTCGTCACCCAGAGGGGCCGGGCCACGCCGAACATCTCGCTGCGTGTCAGACCCCCTTGGCGCCCCAGGCCGCGAAGGATCCGGAGCATCAGGAAGGCAGCGACTCCCACGGCGAGGGCGACTCCCGACGCCGTCAAGGCTGCCAGGAATCCGGGCCCGACGTCGGCTCCCGTCGCCCAGACGATGCCGAACGCGATCGAGGAGACCGCATTCGTGAACACCTGGTCGAGGAGCGTGGCGGGGCCGAACCGTTGGAGGCCCCGGAACGACTCGACGAACAGTCCCTGCAGGGCCAGCGCCACGGTCCATCCCGCGACGACCGGCATCATCGATGCGAGACGCGGCGAATCGAAGACCTGTTCGGCTAGGAAGCGACCGAACCCGAGCGCCACGATCGCCGCGACGATGAGCGAGCCGATCGTGCCGTAGCGAAGGGCCATGCGGATCGCGGCTCGCGCTCGACCCGGTTCGCTCGCGCCCATCGCCGAGGCAGCGAAACGAACGGTGGCCCGGTCGAGACCGAGCTGAGCGACCGCTCCACCGAGGAAGGCCATCGTCGCTGCCGACAAGTAGTCGCCGACCTCCGACTGAGTCAGGATCCTGGCGGCCAGGACGCTGACGGCGACGCCCAGCACAAGCGTGCCGACCCGTGCGCCGAAGACCCATGCCGAGCCTTGCACCAATCGGCGTCGCACCGACCGCAGCGTGAAGACGGGCGCGCCGCTACCAGTCGTCATCGTCGTAGAACTCTCTGCACACCGGCTCGGTGCCTTCGCGGATGCGGGCGATCTGCTCGGGATCGAGACGGCGCTTCCACGCGGTGATCGCCTTGGAGCTGTCGCGCCGGTGCGACGTGGGGTCGGCCGTCTCTTCAGGATTACCCTCTCCGGAATGCTCTCGCACGATCCGCTCGACCCGGTCGGTCCACGTGAGCTCGAAGCACTCGTACAGATCTCGGAAGCACGGCACCGCATCTCGGGAGAGGTCCTCGTGCCGGCGGAAGAGCCAGTCGGCGCGTGTCTCGCGGAACCTCGCGATCTGCTCATGGATCAGGTTCCAGAGCAGGATGGATTGATCGAGTGGAGACTGTTCGGTCTCGGCGAACCTCGCGATCTCGTCGGCCCGATGGGCGAAGAGGTCGCGCATCATCAGGGGCTGAGCCAGGAAGTCTTCGAATGGGTGACGCAGTCGTTTCGACAGCAGGCTATTCGTGAACGCGGCCGGATGGCGGATGAGCACCAGCACACGCACATCGAACGTGTCGGCGATCCACTCCGACGAGAACAAGGCGATCGGGTCCTTGAGCAAGGGGATGGGGTGAGCTCGTCGGCGGGAGCTCACCGAGGCCCAGTCGCGCGCGAGGCGAACGGCGTCCTTGAGCGACCGCACCGCCAGCAGCTCGGCCCCGGGGTGATAGCGGTAGTCGAGCATGTCGCGCACCGGTTGACGGAAGTCCCCCTCGTTCTCTTCGACCACGTACTGGAACCAACGGTCGAACGGCGCGGCACAGATGCCGGGCCGTGCGAGCGGGCTGAACGGCTCCCAGATGTATGCGACTCGGGGATGGGGCGACGCGGCGAGCATCTCGCCGACCCAACCGGTGCCCGATCTGTGAGAACCGGTGACGAGGATCGGACGGCGATCAGGCATGCCGCTGAGGTTACCGGCTCGGCCGCGCTCGACCGAGTTCGGGTTCGAGCGCGATGACTCGACGTCAGTTCAGGCGCTTGCGGAAGGAGTCGTCGGCGCCCATTCGCTTGAACGAGTTCAGCGCCGAGGTCGACGAGTCGACCAGGTAGCTGCAGTCGGTGCGCTCGTTGTTGTACGAGAACCCGACCACCTCGGGCCACTTCTTGATCG
>CAVXJC010000002.1:0-450679 GCA_963762075.1 uncultured Actinomycetes bacterium | reverse complement strand
AGAGCGAGATCCTCGACTCGATCCGCTCGGTGCACCCAATCGCGACGGCCTGACATGGTCGACGACGTCGGCAAGTCCCAGCTCTTCGACGGGCGCTCCGGCAACCGTTCGAGGAACCGATCACCGTGGGCGTCGCCTACATCCTGAAGCTGTTGCACCTGGTCGACGACAAGATCCACGCTCGTTCGACCGGCCCCTACTCGATGATCACGCAGCAGCCCCTGGGCGGCAAGGCGCAGTTCGGCGGCCAGCGGTTCGGCGAGATGGAGGTCTGGGCCCTCGAGGCCTACGGCGCCGCGTACGCGCTGCAGGAGCTGTTGACGATCAAGTCCGACGACGTGCTCGGCCGCGTGAAGGTCTACGAGGCCATCGTGAAGGGCGAGAACATCCCCGAGCCCGGCATCCCCGAGTCATTCAAGGTGCTCATCAAGGAGATGCAGTCGCTCTGCCTCAACGTCGAGGTGCGTTCGTCGACCGGGGAGCAGATCGAGCTGCGAGAGACCGACGAGGACGTGTTCCGGGCCGCCGAGGAGCTGGGCATCGACCTCAGCCGTCGCGAGCCGGCCGGGGCGGACTTCGATTGAGGGGCGCCTGCGGCATCGGCGGGAACACGGCGAGCGTTGAACATCGTGAAGAGCGAGCCACGCCCACAGCCACACAAGGAGGCGAGCGCTTAAGTGCTGGACGTCAACTACTTCGATGAGCTCCGTATCGCCCTGGCGACCGCGGATCAGATCCGCGCCTGGTCCAACGGCGAGGTCAAGAAGCCGGAGACCATCAACTACCGCACCCTGAAGCCCGAGAAGGACGGACTGTTCTGCGAGCGCATCTTCGGGCCGACCCGCGACTGGGAATGCCACTGCGGCAAGTACAAGCGCGTGCGGTTCAAGGGAATCATCTGTGAGCGTTGCGGCGTCGAGATCACCCGCAGCAAGGTGCGGCGCGACCGCATGGGCCACATCGAGCTGGCCGCTCCGGTCACCCACATCTGGTACTTCAAGGGCGTCCCGAGCCGCCTGGGATACCTGCTCGACCTCGCCCCCAAGGACCTCGAGCGCATCATCTACTTCGCCGCCTACGTGATCACGCGCATCGACGACGAGCGTCGTCACAACGATCTGCCCGAGGTCGAGAACGAGCTCGAGGCCGAGAAGCGCCAGCTCGAAGGCGAGCGCGACGACGACATCAAGAAGCGGCTGTCCGAGCTCGAGGATCGCCTGAAGGAGCTCGAAGGCGAAGGCGCCAAGGGCGCCCAGCTCTCGGCGGCCAAGCGCGAGGCACAGCGCGACGTCGAGCGCATCACCGAGTCCACGACCCGCGAGACCCAGCACCTCGACGACGTGCTGTCGGCGTTCAAGGGCCTCTCGGTCAAGCAGCTCGTGGCCGATGACAACGTCTACCGCAGCCTCCGTGAGCGCTTCGGCGACTACTTCGAGGGTGGCATGGGCGCCGAGGCGATCAAGCGCCTGTTGCACGACTACGACGTCGAGGGTGAGGTCGCGTTCCTGCGCGACATCATCGACAACGGCAAGGGCACCAAGCGCTTGAAGGCGATCAAGCGCCTGAAGGTCGTCTCCAACTTCGTCGACGGCAAGTCCACGCCCATGGGCATGGTGCTCGACGCGGTGCCCGTGATCCCGCCCGACCTGCGCCCGATGGTGCAGCTCGACGGTGGCCGGTTCGCCACGAGCGACCTCAACGACCTGTACCGCCGCGTGATCAACCGGAACAACCGGCTGAAGCGGCTGCTCGACCTGCAGGCGCCCGAGATCATCGTCAACAACGAGAAGCGCATGTTGCAAGAGGCCGTCGACGCCCTGTTCGACAATGGGCGCCGTGGCCGGCCCGTGACCGGTCCGGGCAACCGACCCCTGAAGTCGCTCAGCGACATGCTGAAGGGGAAGCAGGGCCGGTTCCGCCAGAACCTGCTCGGCAAGCGCGTCGACTACTCGGGCCGCTCGGTCATCGTGGTCGGGCCGGAGCTCCGCCTGCACCAATGCGGGCTGCCCAAGCAGATGGCGCTCGAGCTGTTCAAGCCGTTCGTCATGAAGCGGCTCGTCGATCAGAACCTGGCGCAGAACATCAAGAGCGCCAAGCGCATGGTCGAGCGGGCACGTCCGCAGGTCTGGGACGTGCTCGAAGAGGTCATCCGCGAGCACCCGGTGCTGCTGAACCGCGCGCCGACCTTGCACCGGCTGGGTATCCAGGCCTTCGAGCCGGTGCTCGTCGAGGGCAAGGCGATCAAGATCCACCCGCTCGTCTGCGCCGCGTTCAACGCCGACTTCGATGGCGATCAGATGGCGGTGCACGTGCCGCTGTCGGCCGAGGCTCAGGCCGAGGCGCGCATCCTCATGCTGTCGGCCAACAACATCCTCTCGCCGGCCCACGGACGCCCGATCGCGACCCCGTCCCAGGACATGGTGCTCGGGCTCTACTACCTCTCGCTGGCCGACGACGAGAAGGTGAAGATCGAGAAGCTGCCGACCTTGGGGTCGGTTGCAGAGGCGCTGCTCGCGCTCGACCGGGGCATGTCGCTGCACGCCCCGATCCGCATCCGCCTCGAAGGCAAGGCGCTTCCCGACGACATGCTGCCCGAAGGGTGGGCCGGCTCTGATGCCGCCGAGGCCGGTCGCACGCCGGTCGTTCGCACCACGCTCGGGCGCGTGATCTTGAACCAGGCGTTCCCCGACGACTTCGAGTTCCACAACTACGCGGTGCTGAAGTCCGACGTGGCGCGGCTCGTCGACGAGGCGGTGCATCGCTATGACAGGGCAACGGTCGAGGAAGTGCTCGACAATCTGAAGAACCTCGGGTTCCACTACGCGACCCGCGCCGGCGTCACCATCGGCGTCGAGGACGTGACCGTGCCCGCCGCGAAGCAGGCGCATCCTCGACGAGCACGAGAAGCGGGCGCAGAAGGTCGAGACGCAGTACCGCAAGGGCATCATCACCGACGACGAGCGCCGTCAGGAGCTCATCGAGATCTGGACCCAGGCGACCGACGAGGTCAAGGACGCCATGGAGGCAGGGTTCACGCCCACGAACCCCATCTACATGATGGCGAACTCGGGCGCCCGAGGGAACATCATGCAGATCAGGCAGCTCGCGGGCATGCGAGGCCTGGTGGCCAACCCGAAGGGCGAGATCATCCCTCGGCCGATCAAGTCGAACTTCCGCGAGGGCCTCTCGGTGCTCGAGTACTTCATCTCCACGCACGGTGCCCGCAAGGGACTTGCCGACACGGCCCTTCGCACCGCCGACTCGGGCTACCTCACCCGCCGGCTCGTCGACGTCGCGCAAGAGCTCATCGTCCGCGAGGAAGATTGCGGCACCGACCGTTCGATCCCGATCAGGGTGAACGTGACGAGGCCCGACGGCACGGTCGCCAAGGGTCAGCACGCCGACACATCGGTCTTCGGACGGGTGCTCGCAGAAGACGTCAAGGTCGGCGGCAAGAAGTGGGCCTCGGCCGGCGACGAGCTCAACGACGAGGTCACGGCCGCCGTGCTCGAATCAGGCATCGACGAGGTGCATGTGCGATCGGTCACGACGTGCGAGGCGGAGATCGGCGTGTGTGCCGCGTGCTACGGACGGTCGCTCGCGAGCGGACGCATGGTCGACATCGGTGAGGCGGTCGGCATCATCGCCGCTCAGTCGATCGGCGAGCCGGGCACCCAGCTCACGATGCGCACCTTCCACACCGGTGGTGTGGCCGGGCGCGACATCACCCATGGTCTGCCCCGGGTGGTCGAGCTGTTCGAGGCACGCAAGCCGAAGGGCGAGGCGCAGATCACCGAGATCAGCGGCACCGTCTCGATCGAGGACGACGAGGAGAAGCACGTCCGCAACATCTTCGTGACCGACGAGTCGGGCGATCAGGTCGAGTACCCGGTCTCGTTCCGCGCGCTGCTCACGGTGAGCGCCGGTGACGAGGTCGTGGTGGGCCAGCAGCTCACCGAGGGCTCGGTGAACCCGCACGAGAAGCTGCGGGTGGAGGGTGTGCTCGCGCTCCAGAACCACCTCGTCGACGAGGTGCAGCAGGTGTACCGCTCACAGGGCGTGACGATCCACGACAAGCACATCGAGCTGATCGCGCGTCAGATGCTGCGCAAGGTGCACATCATCGATCCGGGCGACACCGAGTTCCTGCCCGGCGACATGGTCGCGCGGCGCACGTTCGAGGAGCGCAACGCCGAGGTGGTCGAGGCGGGCAACGTGCCGGCGTCTGCCCGCCCGGTGCTGCTCGGCATCACGAAGGCGTCGCTCGCGACCGACTCGTGGCTGTCGGCGGCGTCGTTCCAGGAGACCACTCGGGTGCTCACCGACGCGGCCATCTCGGCCAAGTCCGACCCGCTGCTCGGCCTCAAGGAGAACGTGATCATCGGAAAGCTCATCCCCGCCGGCTCCGGCCTGGCGCGCTACCGCAACGTGGCCGTCAACATCAAGCCCGAGGCGATCCCCGAGTACTGGCTGGCGCGTCAGCGCGAGATCGCGGAAGCGGTCGCGGCCGAGTCGGGCGAGCCGACGCTCGTGGGGCTGACCCGCGAGCAGGCCGAGCAGATGCTCGGCGGCGGGCTCTCGGCGGTCAAGACCGAGGAATAGGACATCGGCAGGGCTACTCGAGCCACCACATCGGGCGACGTGGTGGCTCGAGGGCTATGTCCACGCGGTGCATCAGCTCCACCAGGGTGCGGCGATCGTTGCCGTCGAGGCTCTCGGCGACCGAGCTGAAGCGACTCTGGGCGAGGTCGTACATCCGGCCGAGGCGGTGGCGCCCCAGATCGGTCACCCGGTAGGGCTTGGCCTGCTCGTGCTCGTAGCCCTCAACCCGATCGACGAGCCCGGCCCAGTTCAGTCGGTCGAGCACTCCACGGCTGGCCTGTCGCGAGACCCGGAGCCGACGTGCCATCTCGTTCAGGTACATGTTCGGCGTCTCGTGCAATAGGGAGAGCATGCGGAACTGTGCGAATGAGACGAAGTTGCCCTCCAATGCTTGGTCGAGCGTAACCCTGATGCGTTGGTGAAGGAGATGGTGCGTCTCGACGATATCCCAGACGTTGGGATCGGGTTGCTTCCACTCGTGCGTGAGGGTGCACGGCATCGTGAGGCATTTGTATCGGGAGGGTCCGACAAGCTTAGGAAGAGGTTTGAGTCTTTCACCACGGTGACTTGGCATGGACCTCCGTAGTGGCGCCTGTGTCGGAGGACGGAGGTCCTTGCCAAGTCCGCCCCGCGAACATGGTCGGATACCTCCTGGTCTCTGCCTGCCCACTGTCAGCTCGGGAGCATCTTGGGCCAGGGCTCACTGTCCAGTCACGGCGCGACCATCACGACACGTCGGCGGTCATGCGGGCCATACTTCTGAGCTCTGCTTGTACGCCCGGGGGGCCGGCAAGGATGTCGCCGCCCATCCAGTCGTCTCCCCCGGACCAGTCCGTGACCGATCCGCCGGCCTCCTCGATCAGCAGGCCGCCGGCGGCCACGTCCCACGGCGCCAACGCGAGTTCGAAGAAGCCATCGAACACCCCCGCCGACACCCAGGCGAGGTCGAGGGAGGCTGCGCCCGGGCGTCGGAGATCCTCGAAGCGCGACAACGCCACTTCGAACATGCGCATGTAGCGGGTCAGCAGCTCTTTGCGCCGGAACGGGAGTCCTGTGGCGACCACCGCGCGCGAGATGTCTCGATCCGAGACGCGCAGGCGCGACTTCCGCGACCCGGCGCCGTCGAGCCACGCGCCTTCGCCGCGCCCCGCGACCCATGTCTGGCCGAGGAACGGTGCGCAGACAGCGCCCGCCGCCGGCGAGCCGTCTCGGACGAGGGCAACCGATACGCCGACTGCCCAGAAGCCGTGCGCGAAGTTCGTGGTGCCATCGAGCGGGTCGACGACCCAGACCTCACCGCGATCCTCGATCGCCGGCCCACCACGCTCTTCCCCGTGCACTCCGATGCCACCGCCCTCGGTCTCCAGCAGATCGAGGATCGCGCGCTCGGCGGCGATATCGACCTCGGTCACGTAGTCGCCTGCCACACCCTTGATCCGCACCGCGGCGGCATCGTCAAGGGTCGGCCGCTCGGATCACCTCAGCCCCACGCTCCACCGCACGCGCGGCGACCGAGACCTCGCGGGACAGCGACCTCATCGGCGGGGTACGCTAGCAGCGAACACGCACGCGTGATCTCGAACAGGAGGCAGGCCACCTCAGGGGCCGCCAGGCACCCGGTTCGCGTTGACGCTCGTGCGTGTGACCTGTAGCTTTGTTCCTCGCGCCCCGGCTCGGCGGGCCACCGGCGCGTTCGACTCACCCAGGGTGCTTCACCGAACAGGGCAGACCGGCGTTCGCGCTGCGCCCCAACGGTGTAGCACTGGCCCGCGGGCTCGGCTCACGCCGTGCTCCGGTGCCGGGCTCGCGCGAGTTCCGGTGTTGACATCGAAAGAGTGCAGACGAGAGATCTATGCCCACGATCGAGCAACTGGTGCGCAAGGGACGCAAGTCCCCGAAGGCGAAGACGAAGGCTCCCGCGTTGCGCGAGTCTCCGCAGCGCCGTGGCGTCTGCACACGAGTCATGACCTACACACCCCGCAAGCCCAACTCCGCGCTGCGCAAGGTCGCGCGCGTGAGGCTCACGAGCGGCTACGAGGTCACGGCGTACATCCCCGGTGAAGGGCACAACCTGCAGGAGCACTCCATCGTGCTCGTGCGGGGCGGCAAGGTGAAGGATCTCGCCGGGGTGCGTTACACGATCGTGCGCGGCACGCTCGACACCGCCGGGGTCCGGGGCCGCAAGCAGGCGCGGTCTCGCTACGGTGCCAAGAGAAGCGGGGAGTAACGAGCCATGCCGCGCAAGGGCCCTGCCGTTCGCCGCGAAGTCGCGAGCGACCCCGTGTACCAGAACCCGCTCGTCACGCAGCTCATCAACAAGGTGCTGCTCGACGGGAAGAAGACCGTGGCCGAGCGCGCCGTCTATGAGGCGCTCGAGCAGATCAGTCAGAAGACCGCCAACGACCCGGTGATCACCCTCAAGCGTGCCGTCGAGAACGTGAGGCCCATGCTCGAGGTCAAGTCACGCCGGGTGGGTGGCGCTTCCTATCAGGTGCCCGTCGAGGTCAGGCCGCAGCGCGGCACGACCCTCGCGCTGCGCTGGCTCGTGAATTACAGCCGGGCGCGCCGGGAGAACTCGATGGCCGAGCGGCTCACCGCCGAGATCATGGATGCCTCCAACGGCACGGGCACATCGGTGAAGCGCCGCGAGGACATGCACAAGATGGCCGAGGCCAACAAGGCCTTCGCGCATTACCGCTGGTGATCGATGCAAGCGTCCGGAGCCGGTCCCTCGGGGCCGGCTCTCGACTGAAGGGGGACCGGTGATGGCCGTCCCCGCGGAGACGATGCAGGTGGCAACGACCGAACAGGACGTGAAGGCCAAGGGGGCGAAGGGATTGGACATCCGTGAGTACCCCCTCGCCCGCACGCGCAACATCGGCATCATGGCCCACATCGACGCGGGCAAGACCACCACGACCGAGCGCATCCTGTACTACACCGGCAAGGCCTACAAGATCGGTGAGGTGCACGAGGGCACTGCCCAGATGGACTGGATGGCCCAGGAGCGCGAGCGCGGCATCACGATCACCTCGGCGGCGACGACCTGTCAGTGGAAGGGTCACTGGATCAACATCATCGACACGCCCGGCCACGTCGACTTCACGGTCGAGGTGGAGCGCAGCCTGCGCGTGCTCGACGGGGCGGTCGCGGTCTTCGATGCCGTCGCGGGTGTCGAACCACAGTCCGAGACCGTCTGGCGCCAGGCTGACCGCTACGCCGTGCCTCGCATCGCGTTCGTGAACAAGATGGACCGCACCGGGGCCGACTTCCAGCGCACGATCGACATGATGGTCGACCGGCTCGCCGCGAACCCGCTCGTGCTGCAGCTTCCATGGGGCTCGGAGTCCGACTTCCACGGGGTGATCGACCTCGTGCACATGAACGCGCATTACTGGGAAGGCGACATGGGCGAGGAGTGGAAGGACACCGAGATCCCCGAGGAGTACCGGGCGCAAGCCGAAGCCGCGCACCGCGTGCTCTTCGAGAAGCTCGCCGAGCACGACGAACATCTGATGGAGAAGTTCGTCCTCGAGGATCAGCCGACCGTCGGCGAGATGCACAGGGCGATCCGGACCGCCACGTTGTCGGGCGAGGCCGTGCCGGTGCTCTGTGGCTCGGCCTTCAAGAACAAGGGAGTGCAGCTCGTGCTCGACGCGATCGTGCACTTCCTGCCGAGCCCGCTCGACGTGCCGCCGCTCGAGGGTCACAAGCCCTTCAAGGAAGACGAGCACATCGTGCGCGAGCCCGACGACGCCCAGCCGTTCTCGGCCCTCGCGTTCAAGATCATGAGCGATGCATACGTGGGCCGGCTGACCTACCTGCGCGTGTACAGCGGTGTGCTCCACAGCGGGTCCCATGTCATGAACTCGACGAAGGACCGCAAGGAGCGGATCGGCCGCATCCTGCAGATGCACGCCAACCACCGTGAAGAGAAGGAAGCCGCGTACACGGGCGACATCGTGGCCGTGGTGGGCCTGAAGCACTCCACCACGGGTGACACGATCTGCGATCCCGACGACCCGGTGGTGCTTGAGAACATCACGTTCCCCACGCCGGTCATCTCGGTCGCCGTCGAGCCCAAGACCAAGGCCGACCAAGACAAGCTCGGCACGGGCCTCATGAAGCTCTCGGACGAGGATCCGACCTTCGTCGTGAAGTACGACGACGAGACCGGCCAGACGGTCATCTCGGGCATGGGTCAGCTCCACCTCGAGATCATCGTGGACCGCCTCAAACGCGAGTTCTCGGTCGACGCCAACGTCGGCAAGCCTCAGGTCGCGTACCGCGAGACGGTTCGCAAGCAAGCCCACAAGGTCGAGATGCGCTTCGCTCGGCAGACGGGCGGCAGAGGGCAGTTCGCGCACGTCGTCATCGACCTCGAGCCCACAGGTCCTGGAGGGGGCTACGAGTTCATCAACAAGATCGTGGGTGGCAAGATCCCGCGCGAGTACATCCCGGCCGTCGACCAGGGCATCCAGGAAGCCCTCGACAACGGCATCATGGCGGGCTACCCCATGGTCGATGTGCGAGCCACGCTGACCGACGGGTCCTTCCACGAGGTGGACTCCTCCGAGATGGCGTTCAAGATCGCCGGCTCCATGGCGGTCAAGGAAGCCGCTCGCAAGGCCGATCCCGTGCTGCTCGAGCCCGTGATGGAGTTCGAAGTCACGACGCCCGAGGAGTTCATCGGCGACGTCATGGGCGATGTCACCTCCCGTCGCGGCCGCATCGAGAACATCGACGAGCGCAGCGGCCAGAAGGTCGTGCGCGTGATCGTGCCACTGGCCGAGCTCTTCGGCTACGCCACCGAGCTGCGCTCGCGCACGCAGGGACGCGCCGCGCATAGCCCCATGCAGCTGCACGCCTACAACGAAGTGCCGGCCCAGATCGGCAAGGAGATCGTCGCCCGGGTCATGGGCGAGTAACGACCAAGAGGGAAGAGGAGCAGAGATGTCGAAGCAGAAGTTCGAACGGACGAAGCCACACGTGAACATCGGCACCATGGGCCACATCGACCACGGCAAGACCACCCTGACCGCGGCGATCACCAAGCGCCAGGCCGACAAGGGTCTGGCCCAGTTCACCCCGTTCGACGAGATCGACAAGGCTCCCGAGGAGCGCGAGCGCGGCATCACGATCGCGATCGCCCACGTGGAGTACGAGACCGACAACCGCCACTACGCCCACGTCGACATGCCCGGGCACGCCGACTACGTGAAGAACATGATCACCGGCGCCGCCCAGGTCGACGGCGCCATCCTGGTCGTGAGTGCGGCCGACGGCCCCATGCCCCAGACCCGCGAGCACGTGCTGCTGGCCCGCCAGGTGGGGGTGCCCTACGTCGTGGTGGCCCTCAACAAGTGCGACATGGTCGACGATCCCGAGCTGCTGGAGCTCGTGGAGCTCGAGGTGAGGGAGCTGCTCAGTGGCTATGAGTTCCCGGGCGACGACGTGCCGGTGATCCAGGTCTCCGCCCTGAAGGCGCTCGAGGGCGACGAGGCCTGGCAGCAGAAGGTCGACGAGCTGATGGCGGCCTGCGACGACTACATCGCCGAGCCCACCCGCGACACCGACAAGCCCTTCCTGATGCCGATCGAGGACGTCTTCTCGATCACGGGCAGGGGCACGGTCGTCACCGGCAGGGTCGAGCAGGGCCGCCTCGCCAAGATGAGCGAGATCGAGATCGTCGGCATCCGCGACACCCGCAAGACCACCGCCACCGACCTCGAGATGTTCCGCAAGCTGCTCGACGAGGTCGTGGCCGGGGACAACGTGGGCATCCTGCTGCGCGGCATCGACAAGGAAGACGTCGAGCGGGGCCAGGTGCTCGCCGCACCGGGCTCGATCACCCCCCACACGAACTTCAAGGGCCAGGTCTACATCTTGAGCAAGGACGAGGGAGGCCGCCACACGCCCTTCTTCAACGGCTACCGGCCCCAGTTCTACTTCCGCACCACCGACGTCACCGGCTCGGCGGCGCTGCCCGAAGGCGTGGAGATGGTGATGCCCGGGGACAACGTCGAGATGACGGTCGAGCTGATCAACCCCATCGCCATGGAGGAGGGGCTCCGCTTCGCGATCCGTGAGGGCGGACGCACCGTCGGCGCCGGCCGAGTCACCGAGATCGTCAAGTAGTCCAGCACAGACTAGATAGTTCGAGGAACGACGGACGAGAGGCGCGAGTACCGTGGCAGGACCCAAGATCCGCATCAAGCTCCGGGCCTACGACCATCGCATGCTCGACGTGGCCGCTCGCGACATCGTCGAGCACGTCACCCGAACGGGCGCCAAGGTCGTCGGGCCGGTTCCCCTGCCGACCGAGCGCGCGATCTATACGGTCATCCGCTCTCCGCACAAGTACAAGGATTCGCGCGAGCACTTCCAGATGCTCACGCACAAGCGATTGATCGACATCGTCGACGCAACCTCCAAGACGGTGCAGGAGCTGCAACGTCTGAACCTGTCGGCCGGGGTCGACATCGAGATCAAGCTCTAGAGGACGACATGGCATCCGACACCAACGTCAAAGGCATCCTGGGGACGAAGCTGGGGATGACCCAGATCTTCGACGAGACCCGTGCGGTGCCCGTCACCGTGATCCAGGCGGGCCCGTGCGTCGTGGCACAGATCAAGACGCACGACCGCGACGGCTACGACGCCGTGCAGCTCGCCTTCGGCGAGATCCGGCCGAGCAAGGTCACGAAGCCCATGAAGGGCCACTATGACGTGGCCTCTGCCGAGCCGCGCCGCCACCTGGTCGAGCTGCGCACCGGTGACGCCGGGTCTTACGAGCTCGGCCAAGAGGTTCGGGCCGATGTCTTCAAGGCCGGTGACGTCGTCGACGTGGTCGGTGTGTCCAAGGGCAAGGGTTTCGCGGGCGTGATGAAGCGTCACGGCTTCAGTGGTCTGAAGGCGAGCCACGGCACCCACCGTGTGCACCGAGCGCCGGGAGCGATCGGCGCATGCGCGACGCCCAGCAGGGTGTTCAAGGGCATGCGCATGGCGGGCCAGCACGGCAACGAGCGGGTCACCGTGCTGAACCTGCAGGTCGTGCAGTCCGACTCCGGTCGCAACCTGCTACTCGTGCGTGGTGCCGTTCCCGGTCCCGAAGGGGGGCTCGTCATGGTGCGGTCCGCGGTCAAGGCCCCGGCGGGCAAGGGTGTCTGAGATGGCGACGATCGACATCCTCGATGCCCAGGGCAAGAAGTCGGGCTCGCGAGACCTCGCGGGCAGCGTCTTCGACGCGCAGGTGAGTGTTCCGCTCATGCACCAGGTGGTGATCGCCGGCCTCGCGAGCCTCCGCGCAGGCACGCACTCGACCAAGACCCGCGGCGAGGTGCGGGGCGGCGGCAGGAAGCCGTGGCGCCAGAAGGGCACGGGGCGCGCGCGCCAGGGCTCGATCCGGTCGCCGCAGTGGGTAGGCGGCGGTGTCGCACACGGCCCCCATCCGCGCGATCACTCCATGCGGGTGAACAAGAAGATGCGCAAGGGGGCTCTTCGCTCGGCGCTCACCGACGCAGCGCGAAGCGGCAAGCTCGCCGTCGTCTCGGAGATCTCGTTCGACGAACCCAAGACCAAACGCGCGACCGCGCTGCTGTCCGCGCTCGAGCTCTCGGGAAACGTGCTCGTCGTGCTCGACGAGCCGACCGGCGACGGCTCCGTGGAACGGTCGTTCCGCAACCTCGGTGCCGTGAAGATGTCTTACGCGGGGGGGCTCGGCACCTACGACGTGTTGTGGGCCGATCGCGTGCTGCTGACCGCGGCCGCGCTCGACGTGCTCGAGAAGGGCTCCACGCCCGAAGCGGAGAAGGGCTCCACGCCCGAAGTCGAGAAGGGCTCCACGCCCGAGGCGGGTGAAGAGTCGTGAAGTCGCATCGAGACGTGATCATCCGCCCGATCGTGTCGGAGAAGTCCTACGCCGGGCTCGAGCAGAACACCTACACGTTCCTGGTCGACAAGCGGTCGAACAAGACCGAGATCAAGGAAGCGGTGCAGGCGATCTGGGAGGTTCGTGTCACATCGGTGAACACGCTGCACCGCCGCGGCAAGGTCAAACGCCGCGGCTATACCAAGGGCAAGCGCCCCGATGAGAAGCGGGCGATCGTCACCCTCGCCGAGGGCGACGCGATCGAGATATTCGAGGGTGGGTAGGCATGGCCATCCGTAAGCACAAGCCGACGACGCCGGGACGGCGTGGCGCGAGCGTCTCCTCGTTCGACGAGATCACGCGCTCGACACCCGAGAGATCGCTGCTCCAGAAGAAGCACCGCAAAGCCGGGCGCAACGTGCACGGTCGTATCACGGCGCGTCATCAGGGGGGCGGCACGAAGCAGCGCTACCGCATCGTCGACTTCAAGCGGAACAAGGACGGAGTGCCTGCCACGGTCGCCCACGTCGAGTACGACCCGAACCGGAGCGCGCGCATCGCGCTGCTGCACTACGCCGACGGCGAGAAGCGGTACATCCTTGCGCCGCAAGGTGTGCGCCAGGGCGACAGGCTGGTGAGCGGTCCCGATGCAGAGATCCGGCCCGGCAACGCGCTTCCATTGCGAAACATCCCCGTGGGAACGGTCGTGCACGCGATCGAGCTGAAGCCCGGCGCAGGCGCCAAACTCGCCCGCTCGGCCGGCGCGAGCGTGCAGCTCATGGCGAAGGAAGGCTCGATGGCCACGGTCCGGCTTCCATCGGGGGAGACCCGTCTGGTACCCGCGGCCTCGAAGGCCACGGTCGGGACGGTTGGCAACCCCGAGCACGAGCTCATCTCGCTCGGCAAGGCCGGGCGTTCGCGCTGGAAGAACAAGCGTCCGACCGTGCGCGGCGTGGCGATGAACCCGGTCGATCATCCGCTCGGCGGAGGAGAAGGCAAGTCCTCGGGCGGGCGACACCCCACGTCGCCGTGGGGAAAGAAGGAAGGCCGCACGCGAAAGAAGAACAAGTCGTCGAACAAGTACATCGTCCGCCGTCGTGGGAAGGGGCGTGGCTAGTGCCCAGGTCCGTCAAGAAGGGTCCGTTCGTCGACGAGCACCTCATGGTCAAGATCGACGACATGAACAAGCGGGGCGACAAGCGCGTCGTCAAGACGTGGTCGCGCCGATCGACGATCGTGCCCGAGATGCTCGGGCACACGATCGCCGTGCACGATGGCAGAAAGCATGTGCCGGTCTTCATCTCGGAGTCGATGGTCGGGCACAAGCTCGGCGAGTTCGCACCGACGCGCACCTTCCGCTCGCACTCCAGGGACGAGCGACGGACGGGAGTGAGATAGGTGGAAGCGCGAGCCAGCATGAAGTACGCGCGCACGTCTCCTCGGAAGATGCGCAGGGTGATCGACATGATCCGTGGTCAGCACGTTGCCGAGGCGCGTCGCATCCTGCGCTTCTCCCCGCTCGGACCCACGCCCGAGGTGGAGAAGCTGCTGAGCTCGGCCATCGCGAACGCCGAGCAGCAGCCCGGCGTGATCGCGGAGAACCTGACGGTGTCGCGCGCGTGGGTCGACGAAGGCCCGACGTTGCGTCGCTACAGGCCGCGTGCCTATGGGCGCGCGACTCGAGTGCGCAAGCGCACGTCGCACGTGACGCTCGTGGTGGCGACGATGGGAGAGGAAAGCTAGTGGGTCACAAGGTCAACCCGTACGGGTTCCGCCTGGGGGTCATCTATCCCTGGAAATCCAACTGGTACGCCGGCAGGCGCGATTACGCGACGCAGGTGCACGAGGACATCTGGATCCGCAAGCACATCAGGTCCCGGCTCTCGCGCGCGGGCATCAGCTCGATCGACATCGAGCGCAAGGGCGACCAGATCTGGGTCTTCATCCGAACGGCCCGGCCCGGCATCGTGATCGGCCGGAAGGGCGCCGAGGTCGACCGCCTGCGCAAGGACATCGAGCGATACACCAAGAAGCGAGTCGACGTGAAGGTCGAGGACATGAATCAGGCCGCGAGCGAGTCGCGCCCCGAGACAGACGCCACATTGCTCGCCCAAGGCGTTGCCGAGCAGCTCGCGGGGCGGGTGGCGTTCCGCCGTGCGATGCGTCGCGCCGTGCAGACCGCGATGCGCTCCGGCGCGCTCGGCGTGCGCGTGGCGACCGGCGGCCGGCTCGGCGGATCGGAGATGGGGCGGCGAGAGTGGTACCGCGAAGGTCGCGTACCGCTGCACACCCTGCGCGCGAAGGTCGACTTCGGCACCGCAGAGGCCAAGACGACGTTCGGCGTCGTCGGGGTGAAGGTCTGGGTCTACCACGGCGACGAGGTGCCGCACCGCGAGCAGCAGACCGAGCGGGCGCTCGCCCGTGCACACGCGTCGGCCCAGCAGGTCGACACGGCCGCGCGAGGTGGCTCGGCTCAGGCAGCCGCCACCCCGGCCACACCCGAGCCTGCCGCCACGTCAGCCGCGCCCGAGCCTGCCGCCACGCCGGCCGCACCCGAGCCTGCCGCCTCCGCGCCCGAGCCTGCGGATCCGGAAGCGAGCGATGCACCGACCACCGACATGCCCATTGCCGGAGCACCGACTCCGAACGCGCCACCGGAAGGAAGCGAGAGCTGATGCTCGCCCCGAAGAAGGTCAAGCACCGCAAGGTGCACAGGGGCCATCGCCGCGGCATGGCCAAGGGGGGCACCGAGGTCAGCTTCGGCGACTACGGCTTGGTGGCGCTCGAGGGGGCATGGATCACGAACCGTCAGATCGAGTCGGCACGTGTGGCGATCACGCGCCACATCCGCCGAGGCGGCAAGGTGTGGATCAACATCTTCCCCGACAAGTCGGTGACCAAGAAGCCCGCCGAGACCCGCATGGGCTCGGGCAAGGGCAATCCCGAGGGCTGGGTTGCCGTCGTGAAGCCTGGACGCGTCATGTTCGAGCTCGCCGGGGTCCCCGAGTCGCTGGCTCGCGAGGCCATGAAGCGCGCGCAGCACAAGCTTCCGATCAAGACGAAGTTCATCACAAGGGACGGGGAGTAGACGATGCCCAGCAAGGCCGCAGAGCTGCGCGAGCTTCCCGACGACGAGCTGTTGTCGCGCGTCGACGACGCCAAGGAAGAGCTCTTCAACCTGCGCTTCCAGCAGGCGACCGGCCAGCTCGACAGCCCCACGCGCATCAGGCAGGTGCGCCGCGACGTCGCGCGCATCGCGACCGTGCTACGCGAACGTGAGATCGACGCCGAGCTCGGCGCGACCGAGACGGCGGCGCAAGAGCTCGCGGCCAACGCCGCGGAGACCGGGGAGGGGCAGTGAGCGACGAGCAGAACGCGATCGTCACGACCGCAGAGCGCGGACGCCGAAAGGTCCGCACCGGCGTGGTCGTGTCGGACAAGATGGACAAGACCGTGCTGGTCCGCATCGACCGCAAGGTGACGCACCCGTTGTATCGCAAGACCGTGCGCCGCTCGTCGAAGCTCGCCGCGCACGACGAGCAGAACGACGTGCACGTGGGCGACACCGTCCGGGTGATGGAGACGCGCCCGATCTCGAAGAGCAAGCGGTGGCGCGTGGTCGAGATCGTCGAACGGGCGAAGTGAGCCCTCGAGAGAACACGACGAGACGAGGAACGAGGAGCCGGCGGTGATCCAGCAGGAAACGCGCTGCAAGGTCGCGGACAACACGGGGGCCAAAGAGGTCCTGTGCATCCGTGTGCTGGGCGGCTCGGGCCGTCGGTACGCCGGCGTCGGCGACGTCATCGTCGGCACCGTGAAGGATGCGCTTCCCGGCGGCGGCGTCAAGAAGGGTGAGGTCGTCAAGGCGGTCGTCGTGCGCACCGCGAAGGAGCGCCGGCGGATCGACGGGTCGTACATCCGATTCGACGACAACGCCGTCGTGATCATCACCGATCAGAGGAACCCGCGCGGCACCCGCATCTTCGGGCCGGTCGCGCGCGAGCTGCGCGAGAAGCGGTTCATGAAGATCATCTCGCTCGCACCGGAGGTGCTGTAACAGATGCCAGGCGTCGACATCCGGAGAGACGACACGGTCCGTGTGATGGCGGGCAAGGACCGCGGCAAGGAAGGCCGCGTGGTCCGCGTGATGCCCACCGAGGGCCGGGTCATGGTCGACGGTGTGGCGTTCGCGAAGAAGCACCAGCGCGCGGCGGGCCGGGCGAGCGGGTCGAGCCAGGCCATCCAGCAAGGCGGCATCATCGACGTGGAGACGTTCATCGACATCTCCAACGTGCAGCCCGTCTGCTCGAGTTGCGGCAAACCGACGCGCGTGGGTCACCGCATCGAGAACGACGGCACCAAGGTGCGCATCTGTCGCAAGTGTGAGGCGGAGCTATGAGCGACGACTACACGCCGAGATTGAAACAGCGCTTCCGTGACGAGATCGTTCCGGAGCTGCAGTCGACGCTCGGCCTCGAGAACGTGATGCAGGTGCCGCGCCTCGACAAGATCGTGGTGAACATGGGCATCGGCGACGCCGTCAAGGACGCGCGCATGCTCGACGCCGCGGTCGACGACCTCACGATCATCACCGGTCAGAAGCCCGTCGTCACCAAGGCCCGCAAGTCGATCGCAGGTTTCAAGCTGCGCGAAGGTATGCCGATCGGCGCGAAGGTCACGTTGCGCGGCAACCGCATGTGGGAGTTCTACGACCGCCTGGTATCGCTCGCTCTTCCGCGTATCCGCGACTTCCGGGGCATGGGACCGCGCTCGTTCGACGGGCATGGCAACTACACGATGGGCGTGACCGAGCAGCTGATCTTCCCGGAGATCGACTACGACAAGGTGGCGCAGGTCAGAGGCATGGACATCACGATCGTGACGACCGCGACCACCGACGACGAGGCACGAAGCCTGCTGGCCGCGCTCGGCTTCCCGTTCGCGGGGCTCGAGCAGGTCGCACAGGCAGGGTAGGAGATACACACATGGCCAAGAAAGCACTGAAGAACAAGCAGCAGCGCCATCCGAAGTTCCGCGTGCGCGCCTACACGCGCTGCCAGCGGTGCGGGCGTGCCCGCGCCGTCTACAAGCGGTTCCTGCTCTGCCGTATCTGCTTCCGCGAGCTGGCGCACGCGGGCGAGCTTCCGGGGGTGACGAAGGCGTCATGGTGACCAAGCAACGGCGGTTCTCGAGTAACGTGAACGACCCGGTCGCCGACCTGCTCACGCGCATCCGCAACGCCAACCTGGCGTTCAAGGACGATCTCGCGGTGCCCGTCTCCAAGGTCAACGGAGCCGTGCTCGGCATCCTCGAAGCGGAGGGATACATCGAAGGGTTCGAGCGCGACGGTGAGGGTGTGCATCAAGCCTTCGTCGTGCGCCTGAAGTACAGCAAGCAGCGGCAGCGTACGATCAGCGGCATCAAGCGTGTGTCGACGCCCGGCCGCCGGGTGTACGCGGGGCGCTACAAGCTGCCCCGAGTGCTCGGCGGGCTCGGCATCGCGATCGTGTCGACGTCCCAAGGCGTCATGACCGACAAGGAAGCGTCCCGCAAGGGCATCGGCGGCGAGGTGCTGGCACACGTCTGGTAGACGGCAGGTGCGGAGCCCGCGAGAAGAGATGAAGGAACGGACACGATGAGTCGGATCGGAAAGCAGCCCATCGAGATCCCGAACGGGGTCGAAGTCACCGTGGGCGAGAGCAACCTCGTCACCGTGAAGGGACCGCTCGGCGAGCTCGCTCAGACGATGCACCCGAACATGTCGATCGCGGTCGGCGATGGCGTCGCGCGGGTCGAACGCCCCGATGACCAAGGGTTCAACCGTGGGCTGCACGGACTCACCCGTTCGCTCCTGGCCAACATGGTCGAGGGCGTGACGAAGGGGTTCGAGAAGAAGCTCGAGATCGTCGGTGTCGGATATCGCGCAGCCATGAAGGGCAAGGACATCGAGGTGCAGGCCGGCTACTCGCACCCCGTGCTGGTGCCCGTGCCTGACGGCATCGAGTTCGAGGTTCCCGCCCCGACCCAGATCGTGGTGCGGGGCAACGACAAGCAGGCGGTCGGAGAGATCGCCGCCAAGATCCGGAAGATCCGCAAGCCCGAGCCGTACAAGGGCAAGGGCATCCGGTACGAGGGTGAGTACGTGCGCAAGAAGGCCGGCAAGGCCGCGAAGACAGGTGCTGCCTGATGGCGAGGAACGAGCGACGAGCGGCGCGCGAGCGCCGTCATACCCGGGTTCGCAAGAAGGTCGCGGGCGATGGTGCGCGTCCCCGTCTGGCGGTGTACCGGTCCAACAAGTTCATCTACGCGCAGCTCATCGACGATGTCGCGGCCCGCACGCTCGCCCACGTGAGCGACCGCGAGGTCTCGGGCGACGACAAGACGGCGCGTGCGAAGGCAGCCGGCGAACTGCTGGCGAGCCGCGCGAGAGACGCCGGCATCGAGCGCGCCGTCTTCGATCGCGGTGGCCGGCTGTACCACGGCCGGGTCGCTGCGCTCGCCGACGGCGCGCGCGAGGGAGGACTCCAGATCTGACATGAGCAGGCGTTACGACTCGAACCAGCAAGACCGAAGCCCCTTCGAAGAACGGGTGATCTCTATCAACCGTGTCGCAAAGGTCGTCAAGGGCGGCCGGCGGTTCTCGTTCGCCGCGCTCGTCGTCGTCGGTGACGGGGCGGGCCGTGTCGGGCTCGGGTACGGCAAGGCCAAGGAAGTGCCCGCCGCGATCGCGAAGGGTGTCGAGGAGGCCCGAAAGGCCATGTTCGACGTGCCCATGATGGGCACCACGATCCCGCACGAGGTCATGGGCGAGGCGGGCGCCGGGGTGGTCATGCTGAAGCCCGCAGCCCCCGGAACCGGTGTCATCGCCGGCGGGCCCGTCCGCGCCCTCGTCGAGGCCGCAGGCATCAAGGACATCTTGTCCAAGTCGCTCGGCAGCTCGAATCAGATCAACATCGTGAAGGCGGCGGTGGCCGGGCTGCAGTCGCTCCGCCGGCCCCAGCAGATCGCCGCGCTGCGCGGCCGCGACGTGCACGAGGTCGCGCCCAAGCCCATGCTCGAAGCCGTGGCCGCGGCTGAGGTGCGGCTGCAGGCCGCGCGCACGGCCGCGCTCGAGGAGGTCTACTCCGACCAGCCCTCGCGCGATCGGGGCCGCGGCCAGGGCCCGCGCGGAGGCCGCAGATGAGCAGGCTCAAGGTGACGCAGGTGCGCAGCGTGATCGACCGGCCACGGGATCAGAAGGACACGGTCCGCCGGCTCGGGCTGCACCGCATCAACGACAGCGTCGTCAAGGAAGACCGTCCCGAGATCAGAGGCATGATCGACAAGGTCCGCCACCTCGTGAAGGTCGAAGAGGTCGAGGGCGCCTGACCGGCGGCCTCGCGGAAGGGTTCCTCCATGAAGCTCCATCACTTGAAGCCCGCTGAGGGTGCGAAGAAGGACCGCAAGCGCGTGGGACGTGGGCGTGCCGGCGTACGTGGCAAGACGGCCGGGCGTGGCACCAAGGGCACGGGGGCCCGCAAGAACGTCCCGGCGTGGTTCGAGGGCGGGCAGATGCCGTTGCAGCGCCGCGTTCCCAAGCTCAAGGGGTTCACGAACGTGAACCGCGTCGAGTACGCGGTGGTCAACGTCGAGGTGCTGTCGAAGTACTACGAACGTGGCGAGGTCACACCCGATGCGCTTGCCGCGCACGGCCTCGTGCACAAGGGCATGCCGGTCAAGATCCTCGCTCGCGGCGACCTCGGACACGCGCTGACGGTGAAGGCGCACGCGTTCTCGGCGGCGGCCAAGGCCAAGATCGAGCAGGCCGGCGGTCGCGCCGAGCTCATCGAGCGCTAGTTGCCGGGGTACGATAGACGCCCGTGCTGAAAGCTTTCCTCAACGCGTTCCGGCTTCCGGATCTTCGCAACAAGATCCTGTTCACCCTGTTCATCATCGCTGTGTACCGGTTCGGCTCCTACGTCCCGGTGCCGGTGGTCGACTTCGCGCGCATCCGTGCCGCCCTCGAATCGGGTGAGGGCGGATTCCTGCAGCTGATCAACCTGTTCTCGGGCGGTGCGCTTGGACAGATGGCCGTCTTCGGACTCGGCATCATGCCGTACATCACCAGCTCGATCATCATGCAGCTGCTGACGGTCGTGATCCCGAAGCTGCAGACCCTGCAGGACCAAGGCGAGATCGGCGTCAAGAAGATCAACCAGTACACGCGCTACGTCACGGTCGTGCTGGCGATCCTGCAATCGACGGGCATCGTGTTCCTGTTCCATTCGGGGCAGACCGGTCTCCCAGACCCCTTCCCCACGGGCACGTTCACCCCGCCGAACATCGCCCTGATCGTGCTCACGCTCACCGCCGGCACCGCGATGATCATGTGGCTCGGCGAGCTCATCACCCAGCGCGGCGTCGGCAACGGCATGTCGATCCTGATCTTCACGAGCGTCATCGCGTCGCTGCCCGGGCAGGGCGACGCCATCCTGCGCCAAGGGGGCAACTTCAAGTTCAGCGTGATCATGCTGATCGGGCTCGGCATCATCGTCGCGGTCGTGTTCATGGATCAAGGGCAGCGACGCATCCCCATCCAGTACGCCAAACGCATCGTCGGGCGGAAGATGACGACCGGCGGCAGCACCTACCTGCCACTCAAGGTCAACCAGGCCGGCGTGATCCCGATCATCTTCGCGACCTCGGTCATGTACATGCCGGTGTTGCTCGGTAGCATCGTGCCGTGGGAGGGATTCCAGGGGTTCGTCACGAAGTACCTGAACGCCAACGACCCCACATACGTCTACATGGTCGTCCTCGCGACGATGATCGTGTTCTTCGCGTACTTCTATACGGCGATCAGCTTCGATCCGGTGAAGCAGGCCGACAACCTGCGCAAGCAAGGGGGCTTCATCCCAGGCATCCGGCCGGGTGGGCCGACCGCGACCTACCTCAACGACATCCTCGTTCGCATCACCCTGCCCGGCGCGCTGTTCCTCGCCGCGATCGCCCTCGTCCCGACCATCGTGTTCCGCATCTGGGACTTCCAGCAGTTCCCGTTCGGCGGCACGTCGGTGCTGATCGCGGTCGGGGTGGCGCTCGAGACGATGAAACAGATCGAGTCGCAGCTGCTGATGCGGCACTACGAGGGTTTCCTGAAGTAGGCGCCGATGCGGCTGGTGCTGCTCGGACCCCCTGGGGCTGGCAAGGGAACGCAAGCCCAGCAGCTGGTCGATCGTTTCGCCATCCCGCAGATCTCCACCGGCGACATCCTGCGGGAGCATGTGCAGCGTGGGTCGGGCCTCGGCATCAGGGCTCGCGCGTACATGGACAGGGGCGAGTACGTGCCCGACGATCTCGTCGTGCGTATGGTCATGGACCGGCTCGCCCACGCCGATGCGGAGCCGGGGTTCATCCTCGACGGGTTCCCCAGGACCGTGCCACAGGCAGGGGCCCTCGAGGCAGCGCTCGAACAGGTCGGTCGACCGCTCACGGCGGTGCTCAGGTTCGCGATCAGCGACGACATGGCGGTGCGGCGTCTGCTGAACCGGTGGACGTGCCCCGCCTGCAAGCGCACCTACAACATGGAGTTCAAGCCTCCGGCGAACGATCGCGTGTGCGATGTCGATGGGACCGAGCTGGAGCGGCGCTCTGATGACGATGAGCTCACGGTGCGTCGAAGGCTCGCGATCTACCGGGAGCAGACCGCGCCGCTCGAAGCGTTCTACCGCGAGCGGAAGCTGCTCCTGGAGATCGACGCCGAGGTGCTCGAGGACGAGGTTGCCGCTCGCACGATCCAGGCGCTCGGGGATCTGACGTGATCATCCGGAAATCGCCTGAGGAGCTCGATCGCATGCGCCGAGCCGGCCGCATCGTGGCGGGCACGATCTCGGCCGTGCTCGATTCCGTTCGCCCCGGTGTGAGCACGGCCGACCTCGACGCGGTCGCCGAGTCGTACATCCGTGACCAGAACGCCGTGCCGTCGTTCAAGGGCTACCGCGGCACGTACCCGGCGACGATCTGCGCGTCGATCGACGACGAGATCGTGCACGGGATCCCTTCGAAGGCTCGCACACTGGAAGAAGGCCAATTGCTCTCCCTCGACTTCGGTGCGATCTGGGAAGGTTTCCATGCCGACTCCGCGGTGAGCGTGTTCGTCGGCGGCGTCTCGCCCAGCGAGGAGGCAGCGAGGCTCATGAAGACCACGGAGGAGGCCCTCTACGCGGGCATCGGCGCGGTGCAGGCGGGCGGGCGACTCTCCGACATCGGCCACGCCATCGAGTCGGTCGCCGGACCCGCCGGTTTCGGCATCGTGCGCGAGTACGGAGGGCACGGCATCGGTCGTTCGATGCACGAAGACCCGTTCATCCAGAACTTCGGACGTCCCGGCCGGGGACCCGACCTGCGCCCCGGCCTCGTGATCGCGATCGAGCCGATGCTGATGCTCGGTGAGGAGCGCACCCGCGTGCTGTCCGACGAATGGACCGTCGTGACCGCCGATGGTTCCCTCGCGGCGCACTTCGAGCACACCGTGGCCGTGACCGAGCATGGCCCCGAAGTCCTCACCGCCCGCGACTGAACGGCGCGCGTGGACGTTTCCGCTGGTCGGCCCCTATACTGGCCGTTCGCCCCTCCCGGAGGGTGTTGTCGCACGTCCCGGGTGCCGGGGGCGAGAACTCGTTCGAGAGGGAACAGCTGGAGCGTGCCGAAGAAAGACGCGATCGAGGTCGAGGGAACGGTGATCGAGCCGTTGCCCAACGCCATGTTCCGGGTGGAGCTCGAGAACGGACACAAAGTGTTGGCCCACATCTCCGGCAAGATGCGGATGCACTACATCCGGATCCTTCCCGGCGACAGGGTGCTGGTGGAGCTCTCTCCATACGACCTCACACGAGGCCGTGTGGTGTACCGGTATAAGTAGAACCAGATGCCAGATCGGGTGGTAGACAGATGAAGGTTCGTCCCAGCGTCAAGAAGATCTGCGACCGCTGCCGCGTGATCCGGCGCAGGGGCAACATCTTGGTCATCTGCACGAATCCACGGCACAAGCAGCGGCAGGGCTAGAAGGGGGAACTGGGTGGCTCGTATCGCAGGCGTCGACCTTCCGCGTGACAAGCGGCTCGATATCGCGTTGACCTATATCTACGGCGTCGGCGACCCCGGCGCGAAGGCGATCGTGACCGGCGCAGGCGTCGACGGCGCGACCAAGGTGCGTGATCTCTCCGAGGACGAGGTGCTGAAGATCCGCGCCTACATCGACGCGAACCACAAGGTCGAGGGAGATCTGCGGCGAGAGGTCGCCCAGGACATCAAGCGCAAGATCGAGATCGGCTGCTACCAGGGCGTACGCCATCGCCGAGCCCTCCCCGTGCGTGGCCAGCGCACGCACACGAACGCGCGCACTCGAAAAGGGCCGAAGAAAGCGATCGCCGGACGGAAGAAGGCGACCAAGAAGTAGGGGCCCCGGATCGGGGCGAAAGGCGAGGAGCTGCATTCGCATGGCGAAGCCGAAAGTGAAGAAGACCAAGCGTCGCGAGAAGAAGCACGTCGTGCACGGCCAGGCTCATATCACCTCGACGTTCAACAACACGATCGTCACCATCACCGATCTGCAAGGCAACACGGTGTCGTGGGCGAGCGCCGGCAACGTCGGATTCAAGGGATCACGCAAGTCGACCCCGTTCGCCGCGCAACTCGCCGCCGAGAAGGCGGCGCGCAGCGCGCAGGAGCACGGGTTGCAGAAGGTCGACGTGTACGTGAAGGGCCCGGGGTCGGGCCGCGAGACGGCGATCCGTTCGCTGGCTGCCGCGGGACTCGAGGTCACGGGCATCCAAGATGTGACGCCGGTGCCGCACAACGGCTGCCGGCCGCGCAAGCGTCGCCGCGTCTAGCCGGCGACACCCCCCGCGGCGATACGGTGCCGTGGGACAACGACGCGGGGTAGGAATGGTTGATCCCCCGCTGAAGGAGGGAAGCACCGCATGTTCATCGTGGCAAGGCCTCAGATCTTCGAGGACGTCCTGTCTCCGACCCGCTCCCGGTTCGCGATCGAACCGCTCGAGCCCGGGTTCGGCTACACGGTCGGCAACTCGCTCCGTCGCACGCTGCTGTCGTCGATCCCCGGGGCCGCGATCTCGTCGGTTCGCATCGACGGTGTGCTGCACGAGTTCTCGACCGTTCCGAAAGTGACCGAAGATGTCACCGATATCATCCTGAACCTCAAAGAGCTCGTGGCTCGGTCCGAGCTCGAGGAGCCGACGACCGTGTATCTCAAGGCCAAGGGACCGGGGGAGGTCACGGCCGGCGACATCGCTCCTCCTGCGGGCGTCGAGATCTTGAACCCCGATCTGCACATCGCAACGCTCGGCAAGGGCGCGAGCCTCGAGATGGAGATGACGGTCGAACGCGGCGTCGGATACCGCATGGCCGACAAGAACAAGAAGCCCCGCGATCCGATCGGCGTGATCCCGGTCGACTCGATCTTCTCGCCGGTGCGCAAGGTCAGCTACGCGGTCGAGAACACTCGCGTCGAGCAGATGACAGACCGCGACCGCTTGGTGCTCGACGTCGAGACCGACGGCTCGATCTCACCTCGCGAGGCTGTGGCGTCGGCCGGCGGTACGCTGCTCGAGCTGGTGACCCTGTTCAGCGAGCTGGCCGAGGCCGCGAGCGTCACCGTCGGACCCGCCGATGACGACGAGGTGCCGGGCGACTACGGCATCACCATCGAGGAGCTGAATCTCTCGGTGCGTTCCTACAACTGCCTGAAGCGCGAGGGCATCAACGCGGTCGGCGACCTGGTGCTGAAGAGCGAGTCCGAGCTCATGGACATCCGGAACTTCGGCCAGAAGTCGATCGACGAGGTGAAGGCCAAGCTCGAAGAGCTGGGTCTCGGACTGCGGGAGGAGTAGTCGGTGCCAACGCCCAAGAAGGGCCCTCGCCTCGGCTCGAACCCGGGCCATCAGCGCCTGCTGCTCTCGACATTGGCGGCGCAGCTGTTCACGCACGAGGCGATCGAGACCACCGAGGCCAAGGCCAAGGCTCTGCGCCCGTATGCCGAGAAGCTCATCACCAAGGCGAAGAGGGGCGATCTCTCCGCTCGCCGTGACGTCCTGAGGGACATCACCGACCGTGACGTGGTCGCACGTCTGTTCCACGAGATCGGGCCGCGCTTCGAAGAACGTGATGGCGGGTACACGCGCATCCTCAAGCTCGGGCCACGCAAGGGCGACGCCGCACCGATGGCTCGCATCGAACTGGTGGAGCGCGGCGGCTAGCACCTGATCCCAGCCGGGCGACGCTGAGATGAGGCCGGGGCATCGAGCCCCGGCCTCACTTCCGGCATACTCGTGTTCCCGGCATACTCGTGCCGATGCTGCCCGAACGGACGATCCGGATGCTCATCGCCTACGACGGGTCGGGCTTCCATGGTTGGGCTGCCCAGCGTGACCGGCGCATCAGAACGGTGGAGGGGGTGATGACGGATGCGCTCACCGCCGTGGCCGGAGGTCCGATCAAGCTCTCGGTGGCGGGACGCACCGACGCCGGTGTGCACGCTCGTGGGCAGGTCGCGTCGTTCGTCACCGCGTCGGAGCGAGACGTGCGATCGATCCGTGACGCGCTGAACGGGCGGCTCGCGCCCGAAGTGGTGGTTCGGTCCATCGAACGTGCCCCTGATGGCTTCGATGCGCGCTTCTCCGCCTCGGCTCGTGAGTACCGCTACCGCGTCGACGTCGGGGACGTGCCCGATCCGTTCACGGCACGATGGGTCTGGCATCACCCCTGCGCGCCGAAGTTGACCGCGATGCGGGCCGCCGCAGCTCACTTGGTGGGGGAGCGCGACTTCACGTCGTTCTGCCGGCACCCGGGACCCGACAAGCCCACGATGAGACATCTCCAACGGGTGAGCGTGACGCGCGTCGACGCCCGACTGGAACTCGGATTCCGCGCGAACGCGTTCTTGCATCAGATGGTCCGCGCGCTCACCGGCACGCTCGTCGCCGTCGGGGAAGGACGGGTCGATCCTGCAGCGATCCCGGCGATCCTCGACGCGAAGGATCGATCTGGGGCGCGCCATCTCGCGCCTGCGCACGGTCTCACCCTCGAGCGAGTCGTGTACGGGCGGCGAGGAACCCGGTGACCCCCGGCAAGCGCTTGTCTTTGACGCCTCCGAGTTGTCGCGGGTAGTCTGGCGCGTCGGCCGGGAGCCTTCCTGGCCGATATCTACGTCCATGAAGACCTACTCTCCGAAGCCTGAGCACATCGAGCGCAGCTGGTACGTCATCGACGCCAGCGGCAAGGTGCTGGGCCGCGTCGCATCGGAGGCCGCGGCCCTGCTTCGCGGCAAGCACAAGCCGATCTTCGCGCCGCACATGGATACGGGCGATCACGTGATCATCGTCAACGCCGACAAGATAGAGCTCACCGGTGGCAAGGAGCTGAAGAAGTACGCCTACCGGCACTCCGGGTACCCGGGGGGCATCACGGCCACCCGCTACGACGAGCTGATGCGCACCCGGCCCGTGTTCGCGGTCGAGAAGGCGATCAGAGGCATGCTTCCCAAGAACAGTCTCGGACGTTCGATGATCCGCAAGCTCCACGTCGTGCCGGGCCCCGAGCATCCGCATGCCGCCCAGCAACCGGTCGCCTACTCGCTGGGCGAGCCACCGATCTGGCGGGGCCTGCCTTCTTCGAGGGTGCCTGACGCCTCGGAGGCACCGTCCGAGCCGAAGAAGCGTCAGCGCGCGGCGAAAGCGCCGCCCGCCGAGCCGGAGGCATCGACGTCCCCCGCCGCGACCGACGACACCGAGGAGTGAGCACGTGGCTGCAGTGACCCCCGCGAAGATCACGACGGGCCGACGCAAGGAGGCCGTGGCGCGCGTTCGACTCGTGCCGGGCACCGGCGAGTTCGACATCAACGGCCGCACCCTCGAGGAGTATTTCCCCACGCGGGTGCACCGCATGGTGGCGCAGTCGCCGCTGCGATCGGCCGACCGCGAGAAGGAATTCGACGTGATCGCCACCATCAAGGGCGGCGGCATCAGCGGTCAAGCGGGTGCGATACGGCTCGGCATCGCCCGCGCGCTGATCGACCTCGATCCCGAGCTGCGTTCGCAGATGAAGGCCGAGGGTTTCCTCACCCGCGACGCACGCGAAAAGGAACGCCGGAAGTACGGCCTCAAGAAGGCCCGCAAGGCCCCGCAGTACTCGAAGCGCTGATCTCCCGGGAGCGCCGAGCCTGCGGCTCGAACGCTCGTCGCGAAGGAGGTCGACGCATGTTCCGCGAGATCGCTCCCGGCGTCCGAAGCTGGGCGAGTGAGCTCGACGAGGTCACGCTCGAGCAGGCCGCTCGCACGGCGCGCCTCCCGATCCTCGCCGGGCCGATCGCCCTGATGCCCGACGCCCACCTCGGCATGGGCGCCACCATCGGCTCGGTGATCGCCACTGAGTCCGCCGTCATCCCGTCGGCGGTCGGCGTCGACATCGGCTGTGGCATGGCCGCTCGTCGGCTCGACCTGCGCATCGAGGATCTGCCGGACGCCGGTCTCGATGGCTGGGTCGACCGCATGCGGCTCGCCGTGCCCGCGGGGCTGGGGCGCTGGCACGGTGAGGCCACGACCCGAGCAATCGCGTGGCTCGAGGCGCACCCTGCCCCCGAGGGACTCGACCCTGCGCGAGTGGCCGCGCAGCTCGGCACGCTCGGCTCGGGCAATCACTTCATCGAGCTTGCGCGGGATCAGGCTGGACTCGTCTGGCTGCTGCTGCACTCCGGATCGCGCGGCGGCGGCAACCGGCTCGCGAGCCTGCACACCAAGGTCGCCAAGCGATTGCACCGAGGTCTCGGCACCGAGCTCGAGGACCCGGAGCTCGCCTGGCTGCAGCGTGGTACGCCAGAGTTCGACGCGTACATCCGCGATCTCGGTTGGTCGCAGGCCTATGCCCGCGAGAACCGCCGTTTGCTGCTCGACGCTTCCCACCGTCAAGTCGAGGCTGAACTCGGCCGCCAGGTCGCAGCCACCGACGAGGTGAACTGCCATCACAACTACACCGAGCTCGAGGAGTTCGACGGGCGGATGCTCTGGATCACGCGCAAGGGGGCGATCCATGCCGGTGTGGGCTCCCGCGGGTTGATCCCGGGAAGCATGGGCCAGCGTTCCTACGTCGTGCGGGGACTCGGCAGCGACGATTCCTACCGGTCGTCCTCGCACGGGGCCGGACGCCGGATGAGCCGCACCAGGGCTCGCAAGACGCTGTCGGTCGAGACGCTCGAGCAGCAGATGGCGGGCCGTTCGTGGCAAGCGAGCGATGCGCTCGCCCTGCTCGACGAACACCCCGACGCGTACAAGCCGATCGACCAGGTGATGCGCGATCAGGCGGACCTCGTCGAGATCGAACACGAACTGCAGGCACTCGCGAACTACAAGGGGGTCGAGCGTACCCGCGAGCGGAAGCGGTAGCGCGCATCCGCGAGCGGAAGCGGTAGCGCGCGGTCAGTGGTCCGTCGCGTCCTCAGCCCCGTCGCCGACGTGAACATCGACATCGACGTCGAGCGCATAGGTTCCCGACTCGACGGCCACGACGATCTGCCGAGCGGTCTCCTCGTGCTCGGCCGAGACCCAGACGTAGACGGCACCCGCTCGGTAGGGCCCGTCGCCGTCGCCCTTCAGCATCGCACTCACGCCCTCGGCTTCGAGGCGCCCTCGCATCATCTCTCCCGCAACGGGGTCCGCGCTGGCGAATACGCGCACGAGTCGGTCGTCCATTCCTCCCATCCTCCCACGCCGAGATCTCCCCAGACCGGGACATCGACAACAGCGAGGTCGTCGCGCCGAAACGACCGGCGCGAACAGCCGAGCTCGACCGCCGTGCGGCGCCGCTCCATGAGCTCGTGTGAGGGCCATCGTGCGTGGGCGACCCTCGCTGGGGTAGCCTCGCGTCGTGGCACAACGGCTGTTCGGCACCGACGGCGTCAGGGGACTGGCGGGGACCGATCTCACTGAGGACCTCGCATACCGCCTGGGCCGCGCTGCCGTGCTCGTGCTCGGGCGCCGAGGTCAGGGGCGCCCGACGTTCGTCGTGGGCCGCGATCCACGAGCGTCGGGCGAGTGGCTCGAAGATGCCTTGGTCGAAGGCATCAGGGAAGCCGGAGGTGATGCGTTCATCGCCGGCGTCGAGCCGACGCCTGCGATCGCCTTCATCACGACGGACCTCGGGGCATCGAGCGGGGTCGTCATCTCGGCCTCGCACAACCCGCCCGAGTACAACGGCATCAAGTTCTTCGACGCCTCGGGCACGAAGCTTCCCGACGACATCGAAGACGAGATCGAGGCGGCGCTCGACGAGGACTCGCCGCGGCCAGACCGGGCCGGCGATACCCGCCCGATCGGCGACGGGCGAGCGCGGTACCTCGATCACCTGCGAGCAGCGGCTCACGGCCGGCTCGACGGCATGCATGTCGTCATCGATTGTGCGAATGGGGCAGCGTCGGAGCTCGCTCCGGCGCTGCTGCTGCAGCTCGGAGCCGACGTCGTCGCGATCCACGCCGATCCCGACGGCAAGAACATCAACGACGGCTGTGGCGCTCTCTACCCCGAGGTGGTCGCGAACGAGGTCGTGCGTCTGGGAGCCGATGCGGGGGTCTCGCTCGACGGCGATGCCGACCGGGCATTGTTCGCCGACGCCGACGGCGCGATCGTCGACGGCGACCAGGTGCTGGCCGCCTTCGCGCTCGACCTTCGCGGCCGCCGGGCGCTGCCCGGGAACAGGGTCGTGACGACCGTCATGGCCAATCTCGGCTTCCACCACGCGATGCGTGAGGCCGGCATCGAGGTCGTCTCGTCGAAGGTGGGCGACCGATACGTGCTGGAGGATATGGTGCGCACGGGCTCGGTCATCGGCGGCGAGCAATCGGGCCATGTGATCTTCGGTGATCTTGCGGCCACCGGCGATGGGATGCTCACGGCGGTGCGGTTCCTCTCGCTGGCTGCTTCTTCGGGACGCTCGATCCGCGACCTCGCCTCGTCGATGCATCGATACCCCCAACGCATGATCAACGTGCAGGTCGCCGATCGCTCGACTGCCGTCGATGGAGCCGTGCTGAGGGCCGTCGCCGAAGCCGAAGCCGTGCTCGGCCTCGACGGCAGAGTGCTCGTTCGCGCCTCCGGCACCGAACCGCTCGTCCGCGTCATGGTCGAGGCAGAGACCGAGCAGCTCGCGAGCGAGCATGCCGAACGCATCGCCGGCGTCGTGCAGGCTCTGGCTGGCTGATCACGCCGGCGGCGGACCCACCGACTTCGGGCCGGGTCCCACCTGTAGGGTTGGAACATGTGCGGCATCGTTGGATACGTGGGTCCCGACGAGGCGCTTCCGATCATCGTCGAAGGCCTCAGGCGGCTCGAGTACCGCGGGTACGACTCAGCGGGTGTCGCGGTGATCGATGGAGGCCTCGGGGTCGTCAAACGCGCCGGCAAGCTGGCCGAGCTCGAAGCGGCACTCGCCGGGGAGTCGCCGTCGGGATCGGTCGGCATGGGACACACGCGGTGGGCTACGCACGGCGCGCCGACCGATCGCAACGCCCATCCGCATCTGGACTGCGCTGGCCGCATCGCCGTGATCCACAATGGCATCGTCGAGAACTTCCGATCGTTACGCGCCGGCCTCGAGAAACAGGGGCATGCCTTCGTCTCCGAGACCGACACAGAATGCGTCGCCCATCTGATCGAGGAGATGCTCACCGACGGCAACGGCTCTCTGACCGATGCCGTACGACGTGCCGTGATGCAACTCGAGGGGGCCTACTCGCTCGTCGTGAGTTCATCTGCGGATCCCGAGGTGCTGGTCGGCGTGAAGGTCTCTTCGCCGTTGATCGTGGGGGTCGGTGATGGCGAGACGATGCTCGCCTCCGATATCCCGGCCGTGCTCGACCGAACGACCACCGTGATCCCGCTCGACGAAGGCACCGTCGTCGAGGTTCGGCGTGAGGGCGCGACATTCACGGACTTCGCCGGTGCGGCGCTCGACCCGCAGCCGATCACCGTCGACTGGGATGTCTCGCGCGCCCAGAAGGGCGGTTACGACACCTTCATGCGCAAGGAGATCGAAGAGCAGCCCGCGGCGATCCGCGACACGCTCGTCGGGAGAACGGTCGGGGAGCGGCTCGCGCTCGACGAGCTGCACGTGAGCGATGACGTGCTCCGCGAGGTCAGCAAGGTCTTCGTGGTCGCCTGCGGCACGGCGTTCCACTCGGGACTCGTGGCGAAGTACGCGATCGAGCACTGGACCCGCCTTCCAGTCGAGATCGAGATCGCGAGCGAGTTCCGATATCGCGACCCGGTGCTCGGGCCGGACACGCTCACGCTCGCCGTCTCGCAATCAGGGGAGACGATCGACACCCTGGAAGCCGCGCGTCACGCTCGCCGCCAGGGCTCGCAGGTCATCGCGGTGACCAACACCGTGGGTTCCTCGCTCGCGCGTGAGGCCGACGGCGTCCTCTACACCCACGCGGGGCCCGAGATCGGTGTGGCGGCGACCAAGACGTTCGCGACACAGATGGTCTCGCAGTACCTCGTCGCGCTGTACCTGGCGCAGGTGCGCGGTACGAAGTTCCCCGAGGAGATCGCCGAAGTGCTGGCAGATCTCGATGAGCTTCCCGCCAAGGTAGAACGCGCGATCGGCCTCGACGCCCAGGTGCGCGAACTCGCCGAACGCTACAAGGATGTGCGAGACATGCTGTTCATCGGCCGTCACACGGGGTATCCGGCCGCGCTCGAGGGGGCGCTCAAGCTCAAGGAGCTGAGCTACCTGCACGCGGAAGGTCACCCGGCGGGCGAGCTGAAGCACGGGCCGATCGCGCTGATCGAGGAGGGAGTGCCGGTGGTGGCGGTCGCCACGCAATGCCACGTCTATCCGAAGATGCTCTCGAACATCCAAGAGGTGCGGGCCCGCGGCGCCCGGGTGATCGCGGTCGCCACCGAGGGTGACAGCGAGATCGGCGCCTTCGCCGACCACGTGCTCGAGGTTCCGGCCACGCCCGAGCTCATGTCGCCGGTCGTCGTCACCGTTCCTCTGCAGCTGCTGGCCTATCACGTGGCCACGCTGCGCGGCTGCGACGTCGACCAGCCGCGAAACCTCGCCAAGAGCGTCACGGTCGAGTAGCCACTCGGCATGGAGGGAACGTGCCGCCCTCGGCGGCCCGTCGTTCGGCCCTGTGGCGGCGGCTCCTCGGGCCGGCAAAGTATCCTCCGGTCGCCCCGGAGACTCGTCGCGATGGTGGTGGTGGCTCGTGGGCGGAGCTGCGCTCGTCGCAGGGGCCATCGTGTTGCGCCGGAGCGCAGGAGATCGTCGAGGCGAGGCCTGACAACGCCCGGGTGAACGGGGCTCTAAGCTTGCCCGGTGGAGATCGTCGGGCTCGGCGTCGACATCTGTGAGATCGCCCGCATGGAGCGAGCGCTCGCTCGCCATCCGACGATGCGCGAGCGCGTCTTCACCAGTTCCGAGATCGCCTACTGTGACTCCAAGGCACGACCCGCAGAGTCCTACGCCGGCCGTTTCGCCGCTCGTGAGGCGACGATCAAAGCTCTCGGTGGGTACCGAGGCAAACGCTGGCACGACATCAGCGTCGGGCGGGCGCCGTCGGGCGCCCCCAACATCGTGCTCGAGGGGTACGCCAAGGTGCGAGCGGACGCCCTCGGCATCACCCAGGTGCTGATCACCTTCACGCACGAGAAGACCAGCGCGGTGGCCTTCGCCGTCGCGGTAAGCGCGTGAGTCCCGGGTTCGAACACGTCGCGAGGCGATCGTGAAGCCGGTCCTCACGCCGCTGGAAGCCTCCGATCTCGACCGGCAGACGCAGGCTCGAGGTGTACCCGAGGTCGACCTCATGGAGCGAGCAGGTCGTGCCGTGGCTCGGGCCGCGATCGAGGTCGCGGGCGGCGTCTACGGAAGGCGAGCGGTCGTCGTCTGCGGAAAGGGCAACAACGGTGGCGATGGCCTCGTCGCTGCGAGACACCTGGCGCGTCTCGGGGTGCGGGTCGAGCTGTTCTCCATCGAGGCGCGCGAGGAGTTCACGCATTCCGCGGGAGAGAACGTCACGCGCCTGGCCGAGCAGGGACTGACCGTTCGTCTCGTCTCGTCGTCCGATCTCGTTCGCGCTCTCGGCCGTGCCGACGTCGCCGTCGACGCGATCTTCGGAACCGGGTTTCGGGGCCGGCCCGAGGGAAGCTCGGCCGCTGCGATCGCGGGGCTCAACTCCTCGCCGGTGCCGGTGGTGGCCGTCGACATCCCATCGGGCGTCGACGGGGCGACGGGAGGCACGCCCGGCGAAGCGGTGTGGGCGGTGCTCACGGTCGCTTTCGGTGGGATCAAGCTTGGCACGGTCCTGCTGCCGGGTGCGGAACGCGCCGGCACCGTGCGCGTCGTCGATATCGGGTTCCCCGACGATCTCTTGCGCTGGAACGTCGCGCTCACCGAGGCCGATGACATCGCGGGGATCCTGCCCAGGCGTGTTCTGAGGGGGCACAAGCGGAGCTCCGGCGTGTTGCTCGTCGTTGCCGGATCTCGCGCGATGACGGGTGCTCCTGCCCTCATCGCGCGAGCTGCCTGCCGCGTCGGGACGGGTCTCGTCACCGTTGCGACGCCACACGCCGTCGTGGCTTCGGTCGGAGCGAGTGTCGCCGAAGCGATCTTCTTGCCGCTCGCACAGACCGACGAAGGAACGGTGGCGCTCGAAGGGCTCGATCAGATGCTCGTGGCTGCGGAGCGGGCAGATGCCGTCGCGATCGGACCGGGCCTCACGAGGCAGGAAGAGACCGCGGAACTCGTTCGAGCCTTGGTCGGTCGCTGTGCGGTGCCGCTCGTGCTCGACGCTGACGGTCTGAACGCCTTCGAGGGCCAGGTCGGGCGCCTCACACGGCGCGGGGGCGACACGGTCCTGACGCCGCACGACGGCGAGTTCGCCCGCCTGATGCGCGGGTCGGTCGATGACGTCGCGCCCGACCGAGTGGCAGCTGCACGCTCGCTCGCCTCCGAGTCGGGTGCGACCACGCTGCTCAAGGGAGCGAGGACCGTCATCGCGCCCCGTGAAGGGGTCGCGAGGGTCAATCCGACGGGAGGGGTCGCCTTGGCCACCGCGGGCACCGGCGATGTGCTGACCGGCGTGATCGGCGGCCTGATGGCGCGCGGCGTCGGCGTGTTCGATGCCGCCGCCGCGGGGGCGTACGTGCACGGGATCGCCGGATCCCTCGCGGAGCGCGAACTGGGTGAAGGCGCGCTCGCGGGCGACGTGATCGAGCGGCTCCCCGAGGCGATCCGGCTGGTGTTGGCGTCTCACGACTCGGAGCGAGGGGGTTCGAGGTGACCAGCCTGCGTCCGACGTGGGCCGACGTCGATCTCGACGCCATCGCGCACAACGTGCGTGCGCTCTCGTTCGGGGGGAGCGAGCTGATGGCGGTCGTCAAGGCCGACGGCTACGGGCACGGCGGTGTCGCCATCGCACGAACCGCTCTCGATGCCGGCGCAAGCTGGCTCGGGGTCGCCCTCGTCGAGGAAGGCCTCGAGATCCGTGGCGCGGGCATCGATGCCCCGGTGCTGGTGTTGTCGGAGTGCCCGCCGGGGGCGGAGGTCGTCGCCGTGTCGGCCGGGCTCACCCTCACCCTGTACTCGGAGGCGGGCTTGGCTCGGCTCGCGGCAGTGGCGCCGACGGTGCAGACCCCGATCCGTGTGCACGTCAAGGCCGACACCGGCATGCACAGGGTCGGTGTCTGGCCGCTCGACGAACTGGTGGCGTTCCTCGACCGGGTGGCCTCCGCGGGCCTCGACCTCGAGGGACTGTGGACGCACCTCGCATGTGCCGATAGCGACGAGGTGACCACGAAGCGCCAGCTCGACGCGTTCGCTCAGGTGGCCGAGCTGGCACGACGAGCGGGCCACGTCCCGCGCCTGCTGCACGCAGCGAACACGGCGGCCGCGGTCGGATTCGCCGGTGCTCGGCTCGATCTCGTGCGGGCGGGCATCGGCATCTACGGAGTGCAACCCGCACCCGGCGTCGGGGACGACCTCGGCCTGCGGCCGGCGCTCACCTGGCGCTCGACGGTAACCTTCGTCAAGCGGGTGAGTGCAGGCACGCGCGTCTCGTACGGCCACCATCACGAGATCGGGCGCGACGCGTGGGTGGCGACGGTGCCGGTGGGCTATGCCGACGGCTACGCTCGCACGCTGTCGTCTCAGGCTGACGTCTTGATCGGCGGAAGGCGGTGCCGCGTGGCGGGGAGCGTGACGATGGACCAATTGATCGTGGACTGCGGGGAGCTCGAGCCCGTTCCGGGGGACGAGGTGGTGCTCCTCGGCACGCAGGGCTCGGAGGCGGTGACCGCATGGGAGCTCGCTGCGCATTCCGGCACCATCGCCTACGAAGTGCTGGCTCGGATCGGTGCACGCGTACCTCGACGCCATCGCGGAAGGGGAGCGACGTGAGGAAGCGCACGGCCCTGATCGCGGGAGGGGTTGCCACGACCGTCGCCGCGGGTGCGGTCGCGGGCGCCGTCGGTCGCACGGTCCTGCGCCGTCGGAGCGATCGCGACGGCCCCGGGGGTCCCTGGAGCGATCTGCCTCCCGACGATCTCGGCCCGGTGCGCTCGTTCGACGGGACCCAACTGGCGGTCCGCGCCGCCGGGGACCCAGAAGCGCCGATGCTGATGTTCGTGCATGGGTTCAGTCTCGACATGACGACGTGGCGCGAGCAGTGGGTCGACCTTTCGGCCGACCACCGGTGCGTGCTCATGGATCATCGTGGTCATGGTGCCAGCGAGCATCCTTCCGACGGCGACCTCTCGGTTCGTTCGATGGGGCGCGACATCGCGGCCGTGCTCGAGCACGTCGCGCCGGGCCGCCGGGTGGTGGTCGTCGGACACAGCATGGGCGCGATCGCAGCGCTCGCGATGGCGGAGGTACGGCCCGATGTGATGGAGTCCTCGGTCGCGGGGCTCGTGCTGGTTGGCACCTCGGCCTCGGAGCTCGTGCGTGGCGCGATGGGCTCGATCACCGATCTCATGCGGCCGCGGCTCGGGTCGCTGGCCTTGGCGGCGAAGAGGGTTGACAGGCTCCGCAGAGCAGTGCTCGCGAGTCCGACCGACCTGCGCGGCGCGGTCGTGCGCCTGACGCAGCTGGGGCCCGATGCGCCCGGTGACGTCGTCGACCACGTGGTCCGGCTCGCCGAGCGAGCGTCGTCGGAAGTGTGGATCGAAGGGCTCGTCGGGCTGCTCGAGACCGACCTTCGCCATGTGCTTTCACGGGTCACGATGCCGGCGCTCGTGGTCGTGGGTGAACACGACCGCGTCACGCCTCCTGCGAGCGGCGTGCAGCTCGCCGCCGCGTTGCCCGCCGGGCGGTTCGTGCTGGTCGAAGGTGCGGGTCACATCGCGATGATGGAACACCCCGTCATCGTCGATCGGGAGATCCGCGCTTTCGTCGAGTCGGTGGCTGCGATCGCGCATGCTCCCCGGCCGCGTCGCCGCACGGCGTCGAAGACTCGGAGCGACCCATGACGCGATCGCTGGCCGATGCCGCGATCGAAGCGGCGAGCTGTACGAGGTGCCGGCTCGCCCAGGGTCGCACCCAGGTCGTATTCGGCGCGGGAGATCCTCACGCAGAGCTGGTGTTCATCGGCGAAGGGCCGGGCTTCCACGAGGACAAGCAAGGAGAGCCGTTCGTCGGCGCCGCCGGGCAGCTGCTCACGCGCATGCTGGGTGAGATCGGTCTCGGCCGGGGATCTGTGTACATCTGCAACATCGTGAAGTGCAGGCCGCCCGGGAACCGCGATCCGAGATCCGATGAGATCGAGGCGTGCACTCCGTGGCTCGTGGAGCAGCTCTCGTTGATCCAGCCACAGGTGGTCGTGACGCTCGGCAATTTCGCCACCCGGTTCGTGCTGGACACACAGACTGGCATCACGCGACTGCGTGGACGAGTGCACGACTGGCACGGTCGCATGGTGATCCCGACCTTCCATCCTGCGGCGATCCTGCACGGAGGCGGCGAGGGTTCGAGGCAATTCGAGCTCTTGCGTGAGGACTTCCATCTCATCCATCGCACGCTCGAGGACAGGGTGCGTCTCGCGGCCGCGGCGCCCCAGTCGGCGGTCGATGTTCCCGATCTCGAGCAGATGGAGCTGTTCTGATCGTGCGCGTCACGGTGCGGACAACCTCCGCCGAGGAAACGCGTGAGGTCGCTGAAGCGTTCGCCTCGCTGCTGCGGGCGCGAGATGCCGTGGTGCTGACCGGCGAGCTCGGTGCCGGAAAGACGACCTTCGCTCAGGGCGTCGCGCGAGGTCTGGGCATCGAAGAGCAGGTGTCCTCGCCGACGTTCACCCTGATCAAGGAGTACTCGGGCATCCTCGGTCTCGCTCATGTCGATGTGTACCGGCTGGACATGATGCAAGACGTGGTCGACCTCGGTCTCGAGGAGCTCGGTGGTGGCGACGACGTGCTGCTCGTCGAGTGGGGCGACACGATCGAGGAGCTGTTGCCCGACGAGCGACTTCGCGTGGAGCTCATGACAGATGATGCTGTCGGAGAAAGCGTCCGATCGATCTCGATCTCGGCCAAGGGTCGCGGCTGGCGCGAACGGTTCGCCGAGCTCGAAGCGGCAGTGCTCCCATGGACGGTGGCCTCGTGATCGTCGTCGGCATCGATACCTCGACCCCACAGACATCAGTGGCCATCGGCACCGAGAACGAGATCATCGCCAAGGCATCGGTGGCTGGAGCGGCGCGCCAGGAATCGGTGACGCCGCTCCTCCACGACCTGCTTCGTCGAAGCGATCTCACGCTCTCCCAGATCGGTGGCGTGGCGGTCGGCCTCGGCCCGGGACTGTTCACGGGACTTCGCGTGGGGGTGGCGACCGCGAAGACCCTCGCCCAGGTCGTGAACGTGCCCGTGGTGGGCATCGCGAGCCTCGATGCCCTCGCGTATGCGACCCGCTACTCGCCCCGGCGCATCGTGGCGATCATCGACGCTCGCCGAAGTGAGGTTTTCTCGGCGATCTACCGGGCGGTGCCAGGGGGCATCGTGCGTGAACGTGATCACGAGGTTCATGCGCCCGACCGGCTCGCCGCCGAGCTCCAGTCGATGCGGGGTGAAGTGTTGGCGGTGGGCAACGGTGCGATGCTGTATCGCCATGTGCTCGAGGAAGTCGGCAGCCGCATCGAGTTCGCATCGTCGATCGCGGCACATCCGGAAGCCGCTGCGCTCGTCGAGCTCGCCGTGCCACGTCTCCTGCGGGAGGAGCACGATCGACTGTTCGATGTCGTTCCTCTCTACCTAAGGAAGTCCGATGCTGAGATCGCGTGGGATCGGCGAGTACGGGGCCTCTAGGGTCGAGATCGGGCGCATGCGCAGGAGGCACCTGCGCGGCGTCATGGCGATCGAACGCCAGGTCTACGCGCGCCCATGGAGTCCCAACCTCTTCATCGCCGAGATGACTGAGCCGAACGATCGCTGTTATCTGGTCGCCCGATTCGACAAGACGATCGTGGGGTATGCGGGGCTGATCCGATACGGCGACGAAGCGCACGTGACGAACATCGCTGTCGACCCCCAGCAACATCGTCTCGGCATCGGCACCCGTCTCTTGCACGAACTCGTGATCCAAGCGATCGAGATGGGCGGCCACGCGATCTCGCTCGAGGTTCGGGTCACGAACTGGGGCGCCCAGCGCCTGTACGGTCGGTTCGGCTTCCGCCCCGTGGGTATCAGACGCAACTACTACCAGGAGTTGCACGAGGACGCGCTCATCATGTGGACCGACGACATCCGAACGCAGCAATACGGAGACCGCTTGCAGACGATCGCGATGTCCATGGCGGGGTCGGTGCCGCCGGCGTGATCACCCTCGGTATCGAGACCTCCTGCGACGAAACCGCGGTCGCCGTGGTCGAAGATGGTTTCGCGGTGCGCTCCAACCTGATCGCGTCGCAGGTGTTGCTGCACGAGCGGTTCGGGGGTGTCGTGCCTGAGGTCGCGGCACGCGCGCACGTCGAGGCGCTCAACCCCCTGCTCGAGGAATCCCTGGCCGAGGCCGGCGTTGGGTTCGGGGAGATCGACGCGGTGGCGGTGACTGCCGGGCCAGGTCTGGCAGGTGCGCTGTTGGTGGGTATGGCCGGCGCGAAGGCAGTTGCGCTCGCGACCGGCGCAGGACTCATCGGCGTGAACCACCTCGAAGGTCATTACTGGGCGAACTTCCTCGAGCACGGACCGCCTGAACCGCCATATGTCGCGCTGATCGTGAGCGGCGGCCACACGATGCTCGTGCACGTGCCGGAGATGTTCCGCCACATCGTGCTGGGTCAGACGCTCGACGACGCGGCAGGCGAAGCGTTCGACAAGGTCGCGAGACTTCTCGGGCTCGGCTTCCCGGGTGGACCGGCGCTGGACGCGATGGCGCGTCAGGGCGATCCGCACGCGATCAGGTTCCCACGGGCGATGGAGGATTCCGGGGACTACGACTTCTCGTTGAGCGGGCTGAAGACCGCTGTGCTCCGTCACGTCAAGGCGGCGCAGGCCGCCGGGCAAGACCTGCACCTTCCCGACCTGGCGGCGAGCTTCCAAGAGGCCATCGTCGACGTGCAGGTCGCCAAGACGATCGCCGCGGCCACCGAGGTGGCCGTTTCGACCGTGCTCTTGGGTGGCGGCGTGGTCGCGAACTCACGACTGCGCGAACGCCTCGCGGCGGCGGGCGAGCGCGAGGGCATCAGGGTCTTGTTCCCGTCGATGCCTCTGTGCACCGACAACGCGGCCATGATCGCCTGCCTGGGAGCCGCGAGATGGATTCGGGGGGAGCGATCATCGCTCGACATCGCCGCCGATCCGCAACTAGGTTTGAGCGTGTGAGCACCGTTCTGGTGACCGGGGGCGCCGGCTTCATCGGCTCTCATCTGGCAGATCGACTCCTCGCCGAGGGCCACCGCGTCATCAGCGTCGACGACCTCACGACGGGTCGCATCGCCAACCTCGTCGACGCTCGCGGCTACGGCAAGGAGTTCACGTTCTTCAACATGGACGTTCGCGCCGAAGGCCTGTTGCCGCTGTTCGAGCGTCACCGCCCCGAGGTCGTCTTCCACTTGGCAGCGCAATCGGGGGTGCGGCCTTCGCTCGAGGCGCCGGTGCTCGACGCCTCGATCAACGTGATGGGCACGCTCAACGTGCTCGAGTGCGCCGTCCGTGTCGAGGCACGCAAGGTCGTCTTCGCGGCGAGCGGTGGCACGATCTACGGTGAACCTCGGCGCTTGCCCGCGAAGGAAACGAGCGCGCAGGGGTCGCATCCACTCAGTCCGTACGGCATCTCGAAGAAGGTCGTGCTCGACTACCTCGACTTCTATCAACGTTTCCAGGGCCTCGAGTACACGGCGCTCGCGCTCGGCAACGTGTACGGACCGCGGCAGGACCCTCACGGCGAGGCTGGTGTGATCGCGATCTTCGCGTCGAGGATGCTGGCAGACGAGCCGTTGACGATCTTCGGCGACGGCAACCAGACCCGCGACTACGTCTTCATCGACGACGTGGTGCATGCCTTCGTGCAAGCGGTCGATCGTGGACCGGGAAAGCTCGTGAACATCGGCACGGGCCTCGAGACGAGCGTGAACCATCTCTATCGGCTGTTGGCCGAGATCGTCGGCTACGAACGGGAGCCTGCCTATGGGCCCCTGCCGGCGGGTGAGCTTCGGCGGATCGCGCTCGACATCGGCTCGGCATCGAACGCGATCGCATGGAAGCCGTGGACCCACCTCGAAGACGGGCTTGCCGAGACGGTGGCCTATCTGAAGGGTGTGTGACGATGCACGCCAGCCAGCGCTGAATGGCTCGCACGCTACCGACTCGTTCGAGGGGGCCCGCGGCGGGTGGCGCCGGACGAAGAGCCCCGTGGCTGCGTATGCTCGATGCGCGGTCTTCGGCTTCGGCGGCTGACGGCGGTCGTCCCCTGAAGACTCGATTCTGCCCGAAGGGACTAGTGCGGTTGCCGTAGCCAAGGAACGATGACTTCGGGTATCACATACACATCACGGATCACCCACCGGCCGGAACCACGGCCGCGGCGATATCAGTGGCCAAGACGGATCAGTTTCGAAGACGAAAGGAACCAGAACGATGCAGAAGCGAGCGGTCGTCGGCGGGGCGGGCGGATTCATCGGGCACCACATGGTCCGGTACCTGAAGGACAAGGGGTACTGGGTGCGGGGCGTCGACATCAAGGAAGCCGAGTACGAGACCTCGCCCGCCGATGAGTTCCTCGTGCTCGATCTTCGCGAGTGGGAGAACTGTCTGAAGGCCACCGAAGGCGTCGGAGAGGTCTATCAGCTCGCTGCCGACATGGGCGGTATCGGCTACATCACGGGCAACCGGGTCGAGATCGCGCGCAACAACGTGCTGATCAACGCTCACATGCTCGAGGCCGCCTACAAGAACGGGGTCGAGCGTCACTTCTACAGCTCGAGCGCGTGCATATACCCGATGTACAAGCAGCACGACCCCGACGTCACCCCCCTGAAGGAAGAAGACGCCTATCCAGCCGATCCCGAAGAGGGCTACGGCTGGGAGAAGCTGTACTCCGAGAAGCTCTGCCAGTACTACCAGGAGGAAGGAAAGCTCGAGACGCGCGTGGCTCGCTTCCACAACATCTACGGCCCACTCGGCACATACGAGGGCGGCCGTGAGAAGGCACCCGCTGCGATCAGCCGCAAGGTCGCGCTCTCGGTCGACGGCGACGACATCGAGATCTGGGGCGACGGTCAGCAGACCCGTTCGTTCACCTACGTCGACGACTGCGTCGAGGGCATCTTCCGCATCGCGCAGAGCGACCATTGGGAGCCGCTGAACCTCGGCTCGGATCGTCTCGTCACGATCGACCAACTCGTCGATCTGGTGAGCGAGGTGGCCGGCAAGACGCTCGTGAAGCAGCACGACCTCAACAAGCCGCAGGGCGTGCGAGGTCGCAACTCCGACAACGATCGCTGCAAAGCGGCGCTCGGATGGTCTCCGGAAGTCACGCTCGAGGATGGTCTCAAGGAGACCTACGCGTGGATCGAGAGCCAGCTCGATTCCGCCGGACGCCTGCCCGTGGGGGCTGCGAGCTAGCACGTCACCGCCGCACCGCGAAGGCCGAAGGGCTCCCATCCGGGAGTCCTTCGTGCGTCGTGGGCTGGTGACCTGAATCCGAACGATGAGCCAGAGTGACGTTGACCCCTTGGCACTCTCGTGGCTATCCTGTTAGCACTCACCCCACGTGAGTGCTAAACCGCACGGCAATGGACCACCGACCGCAAGGAGGAGCGAGCACCATGGCTGACTTCAAGCTGAAGCCTCTCGACGATCGCATCATCGTGCAGGCCAACGAAGGTGACCAGACCACCGCATCGGGCCTCGTCATCCCCGACACCGCCAAGGAGAAGCCGCAAGAGGGCACCGTGGTCGCGGTCGGGCCCGGCCGGTTCAACGAGGACGGCGACGAGCGTGTGCCGATGGATGTCGCCGCCGGCGACACCGTCATCTACTCGAAGTACGGCGGCACCGAGGTGAAGGTCGAGGGCGAGGACTACCTGATCCTGTCCGCCCGCGACGTGCTCGCTGTCGTCTCCAAGTAACGACCGATCGGCACGTGACCCGCACGCGGGTACCGTTCCGCATCCGTTCGACCGAGAAGGAGGTTCACAGTGGCGTCCAAGCTGCTGAAGTTCGGCGAGGAAGCGCGCCGCGGCCTTGAGGCCGGAGTCGACAAGCTGGCCGACGCCGTCGCGATCACGCTCGGCCCCAGAGGCCAGAACGTCGTGCTCGACAAGAAGTGGGGAGCTCCCACGATCACGAACGACGGGGTGACGATCGCGAAGGAGATCGAGCTCGACGACCCATGGGAGAACATGGGCGCGCAGCTCACCAAGGAAGTTGCCACCAAGACCAACGATGTGGCCGGCGACGGCACCACGACCGCGACCGTCCTCGCTCGCGCCATGGTCAAGGGCGGCATGAAGAACGTGGCCGCCGGCGCGAACCCGATGGCGCTCAAGCGCGGCATCGAGAAGGCCGTCGAGAGCGCGGTCGAGTCCATCGCGAACGAGGCCAAGGAGGTCGAGTCCAAGGACGAGATCGCCCAGGTGGCCGCGATCTCAGCGGCCGATCCGGCGATCGGCGAGACGATCGCCGAAGCGCTCGACAAGGTCGGCAAGGACGGCGTCATCACCGTCGAAGAGTCGAACACCTTCGGCATCGAGCTCGAGTTCACCGAGGGTATGCAGTTCGACAAGGGCTACATCTCGCCGTACTTCATCACCGACGCCGACCGCCAGGAAGCCGTGCTCGAGGACCCCTACATCCTGGTGGTGAACAAGAAGATCTCGAGCGTGCAGGAGCTCGTACCGGTGCTCGAGAAGGTCATGCAGGGCGGCAAGCCCCTCGTGATCATCGCCGAGGACATCGAGGGGGAGGCGCTCGCGACCCTCGTGGTCAACAAGATCCGCGGCACCTTCAACGCCGCTGCGGTCAAGGCTCCCGGGTTCGGCGACCGCCGAAAGGCCATGCTGCAGGACATCGCGATCCTGACAGGGGCCGAGGTGATCTCCGAGGAGGTCGGCCTCAAGCTCGAGAATGCCGAGATCAACCTGCTGGGCCAGGCCCGGAAGGTCGTCATCACCAAGGACAACACGACCATCATCGAGGGCCAGGGCGACGCCGACGCCGTGAGTGGACGCATCAACCAGATCAAGGCCGAGGTGGAGAAGACCGATTCCGACTGGGACCGCGAGAAGCTTCAGGAGCGGCTCGCCAAGCTCTCCGGCGGCGTCGCGGTGATCAAGGTCGGCGCGGCTACCGAGGTCGAGCTCAAGGAGAAGAAGCACCGCATCGAGGACGCCGTGAGTGCGACCCGTGCTGCCGTGGAGGAAGGGATCGTCCCCGGTGGAGGCGTCACGCTGATCCGCGCCGAGGCAGGTCTCGACAAGCTCGATCTCGAAGGCGACGAGGCGACCGGTGCGCGTATCGTGCGCAACGCGCTGAGCGAGCCTGCACGGCGTATCGCACAGAACGCCGGGTACGAAGGCTCGGTCGTCGTGCAGCAGCTCCGGAGCGAGGGTGACGGCAAGGGCTTCAACGCCGCCACCGGTGAATGGGTCGACATGGTCAAGGCCGGCATCATCGACCCGGCAAAGGTCACTCGTTCGGCATTGCAGAACGCGGCCTCGATCGCCGCGATCGTCCTCACCGCCGAGTCGGCAGTCGTCGAGAAGCCCGAGGAGGAAGAAGCCGCGGGCGACGCCCACGGCCACGCACACTGACACGGATCTCTGAAGCGAGATCCCTGCGATGCGCCCCGTGGGGCGGGCCTCGATGGCCCGCCCCACGCGCATGTCCCGGCGCGCCACTGGCTCGCGCGAGGCCCACGGTCGGGCCTAGACTCGACGCCATGTTCGAGCACCTGATCCGGAGATGGGACGGCGAGCAGGTCGTCATCCGGTTCGATGGTCCGTCGAGCTCGTGGATGCTGATCGGGGTGCATTCCACCGTGCTCGGTCCCGCGATGGGCGGCACCCGCCTGCAGGCTTATCCATCGCCAGGTGATGCCCTCGCCGATGTCTTGCGGCTCTCCCAGGCCATGACGATGAAACAAGCCGCGGCGGGACTCGACTTCGGCGGCGGGAAGGCGGTGATCGCTGTCCCCACGGTGCCTGCACCGGGTTCCTCCGACCGCCGTGATCTGTTGGTGCGGTACGGAGATCTTGTCGAATCGATGGGCGGCACCTATGTGACGGCGGCCGACATGAACACCGGCGAAGCCGATCTCGACATCGTCGGCGAACGCACCGATCACGTGCTCGGACGCTCGGTCGCGTGCGGAGGCTCAGGAAGCGCGGCGGGGGCGACCGCCCTCGGTGTGTTCCACGGGATCCGAGCGAGCGTTCGTCAGGCCTTCTCGGACGGTGATCTCTCCGAACGAAGTGTGCTCGTGCAGGGGGTGGGAGCCGTGGGCACCCGACTGGCGGAGCTGCTTCGTGATGCCGGTGCCCGGCTGGTGCTGGCCGACCTCGATGCCCAACGTGCGACGCACGTTGCGCAACGGCTCGGCGCTTCTTCGACGGCCGCTCATCACGTGTTCGACTCCGAGTGCGATGTGTTCTCGCCGTGCGCGACCGGAGGACTGCTCTCGGCCGAATCGATCCCGCTGCTGCGATGCAAGGTCGTCGCCGGCGCCGCGAACAATCAGCTCGCCACGTCGTGGGACGCCGAACGGCTGCGCGATCGCGGCATCCTCTATGCACCCGATTACGTGATCAATGCCGGCGGGGTCATCCACCTGGCCGGTTACGAACGGCTGGCCCTCGATGACTCGCAGATCGCTGCGAGACTCGAAGGCATCGGCCGGACGCTCAGCGAGATCTTCGAACAGGCCGATCGCGACGATGTCACGCCTGCGGCGGCCGCTGACAGGTTGGCCACGGATCGGATCGCCGCCGCGGGCTGAACGGTCGAGAGTCTCAGACGAGCGGCTTCTCCTGGCCCCCGAGGCCCATGCCGACGAGCAGCCCGGCGCCCAGCACGCCGTTGAGCGCAGCGAGCATCCAGAACGGCCACGCCGGCGCGCCCTCCGGCGCGCCGAACAAGGCGTTGATCGCGAACACTGTTGCAGTACCAGCCTCCAGCAACGCGAAGGCCCACGACCACCACCAGAGCTCTTCGATCCTCTGCGCCACGAGCACCATGAGCAAGGCGAGGACCAGACCCATCACTGCAGATGCCCGCAACCATACGTAGTCGTCGAGCACAGGCTGGCCGAAGACGCTCTCAAGCACCCATCGAGGGAACACCCCGACGACGAGGCTCCAGAGAACCCACAGGCCGGCCTGTGCCTTCAGCAACCGTCGCAGAAGCTTCACGAGCCTTCCCTCAGTTGTATGGGGGGTTCGACCGGTTGGTATGATACGCGCAGCGCTGAGGCACTCTGCGTCGCGCGTGCCTGCTCAGCAATCTGCCGCGTCGTTGCCAGTACACGAGAGGATTTCGCATGCAGCAAGGACCAAGGGTCGCGATCATCGGCCTAGACTGTGGCGCCCCCCAACTTCTCTTCGAGGATCTCGCCGAGGAGGTACCGAACCTCCGGAAGATCTTCGCCAACGGCATGTACGGTGACCTCGCGAGCATCACTCCGCCGATCACCGTGCCCGCGTGGGCTTGCGCGATGACCGGCAAGACGCCGGGGCAGCTAGGAATCTACGGCTTCCGAAATCGCAAGGACACGAGCTACGACGGGCTGCAGATCGCGACATCGCTGAGCGTGAAGGAGCCGGCGGTCTGGGACGCCCTCGGTGGTGTCGGCAAGCGTTCGCTGCTGATCGGCGTGCCCCCCGGCTTTCCGCCTCCAAGGACTTCCCGGGCTGGCGGGTAGCGTGCTTCCTTACGCCGCCGAGCGCCGAGCGGTACGCGTTCCCGGCGGACCTCGAGACGGAGATCTCGGACGAGCTGGGCGAGAACGAGTACATCTTCGACATCCCGAACTTCCGCCAGCAAGGCCCCGATTTCGTGATGGATCAGATCTTCAAGATGACCGAGCGACGGTTCCAGGTTGCGCGGCGGTTGATCAAGACCAAGCCGTGGGACTTCTTCATGATGGTCGAGATGGGCCTCGACCGGCTGCACCACTGCTTCTGGCAGTTCTACGATCCTCGGCATCCGCTGTATGAGCCTGGCAACAAGTACGAGTCGGTGTTTCATGACTACTACCGATATCTCGACAAAGAGATCGGCACGATCCTCGAGGTCTTGCCCGAGGACGTGATCACGATCGCGATGAGCGATCATGGGGCTCGTCCGATGATGGGCGGGGTCTGCTTCAACGACTGGCTGATCCGCGAGGGGTACCTTGTGCTCAAGGATCGACTCACCGAGATCACGCCGATCGCCGATGCCGATGTCGACTGGAATCGCACGGTCGCATGGGGGGACGGCGGCTACTACGGGCGCTGCTTCCTCAACGTCAAGGGCCGTGAGCCGAGCGGCATCGTCGAACCCGAGCGGCTACGAGGCGCTGCGTAACGAGATCGTCACGAAGCTCGAAGCGCTCCCAGGGCCCGATGGCTCGCTCATGGGCACCAAGGTGCACAAGCCACAAGACGTCTACCCCGAGGTGCGCGGTGTAGCCCCCGACCTGATCGTCTACTTCGGGGACCTCGACTGGCGATCGGTTGGCGCCGTGGGCAATCCAAGCGTCTACACGTTCGAGAACGATACCGGTGCCGACGGCGCCAACCACGACCGCACCGCGTTCTTCTCCATGGTCAACATGCCTGGCCAAGCGACTGGGCCGCGTCGATGGTATGAACCTGGTCGACGTGGGTCCATCGGTCCTGTCCCTCTACGACATCGAGGCGCCGGCCGACGCTGCCGGAAGGAGCTTCCTGAATTGAGCATAGAACACCATGGTTTCACCGCCTGGTTCACCGGGCTCTCTGGCTCGGGCAAGTCGACGATCGCCGAGATGCTGTTCCACGAGCTACGGGCTCGCGACCTCAAGACCGAGATCCTCGACGGCGACGAAGTGCGCAAGAACCTCTCGAAGGGCCTCGGCTTCTCGAAGGAAGACCGCGACACGAACATCATGCGCATCGGCTTCGTTGCGAACCTGCTGACCCGCAACGGCGTCGCGACGATCTGCTGTCCGATCAGCCCCTACAAGGAGACTCGCGACGCATGCCGCGACTTGATCGGTGAGTTCGTCGAGATCTACGTGCACGCGACGGTCGATGAGATCGCCGCTCATCGCGATCCCAAAGGGCTCTACAAGAAGGCGCTCGCCGGCGAGATCGCCGATTTCACAGGCGTCGACCCCAACGCTCCGTACGAGGTGCCCGAGAACCCGGAGATCTTGGTCGACACGCTGTCGCAGAGCCCTGAGGAGTCGCTGCAGTTCGTGTTGACCAAGCTGAAAGAGCTCGGTCGCATCGACGACGACGCGGTGCTGGTGACGGGAGACCGCGCCCACTCGGGCATGACCGACCTGCGGGTCAGCGATGCCGGCACCGTCGTCAAGGAGCACTGACACGTACGACGCGATCGTCTGCGGCGGGGGCACAGCGGGATGCGTTGTGGCCGGGCGACTCGTCGAGGCCGGCCGCGGTGTGTTGCTGCTCGAGGCCGGCCCCGATCACGGTGGGTACGGTGAAGGCCGTTGGCCGGCGGAGCTGCTCGATGCGCGGACCCTTCCCTTCACGCACGACTGGGGCTATACGTCGGGCGACGAGCTCCCGGGTCGCTCGCTCAACTACGAGCGAGCTCGCGTGATCGGCGGAAGCTCCGCCCACAACGGATGCACCGTGTCGTGGGGCCATCGCGCCGACTACGACGCCTGGGCCGCACTCGGACTCGAGCGATGGGCGGCAGACGATCTGCTGCCGCTGTTCGACGAGGCGTCGTCGCGCTTGCGCGTGCGGCGGTTCGCCGACGACGAGATCGCGCCCTTCCATGGCGCGTTCATCGAGTCGGGCATCGCGATGAGCCTGCCGGAGCTCGACGACCTGGAGTCGCTCGACGGTGTTGCCGCGGTGTGCGCGGAGCCTTCGAACAGCCCCGGCGGCATCAGGTGGAATGCCGCGTTCGCCTACCTCGACCCTGTGAGATCCCGCCCGGAGCTCGTCATCGAAGGCGACACGCTCGTCGATCGGGTGCTCGTCGAGAAGGGCGGCGTCGTCGGTGTGAGGGCGCTTGGCCCCCAGGGCGCGTTCGAGGCCCGGGCCGACCTCGTGATCGTGGCGGCAGGCACGTACGGATCGCCGGCGATCCTGCTGCGCAGCGGCATGGGTCCCGCCACCGAGCTCCGCGACCTCGGCATCGAGGTGATCGAGGATCTGCCGGTCGGCGGCAACCTGCACGATCAGCCGAGTTTCGAGCTGTTCTTCGCCCCGAGCGACGAGCTGCTGCGGCGCACGGCAGCGTTCGAGGAGACCGGGCGCACCGTGCCCGACGAGCAGGGGTTCGCCAAGGGTGAGAGCGGTCGGGCGCAGGCCTGCGGGGAACCGTTCGACCTGCACGTGTTCCCCGAGATCTCGCTCGACGGCCGGCTCGGCGTCTTCGTCGCACTGCTCACACCTCGCAGTCGTGGGACACTCAGCCTCGGCGGTCTCGACCCGGAGGCCGCGCCGAGGCTCGACCACGCCTATCTGAGCGACCCAGACGGTCACGATGTGGAAGCTCTGCTCGACGGTATCGAGCTGGCACGCACGTTCGCCTCGACGGAGCCGTTCGCGTCCATGCTCGATCGCGAGCTGGAGCCGGGGCCGGCCGCTCCCGCCCGTCACGATCTGCGCGAGGCCGCGCGTGCGGGCGTGATCCACTACTGGCACCCGGTCGGCACGTGCGCGATGGGCGCTGTCACCGACGCTTCCGGGCACGTGCTCGGCGTCGACGGTCTGATGGTCGCCGACGCCTCGGTCATGCCCGCTGTCCCACGGGCCACGACCAATCTTCCCACCGTGGTCGTCGCGGAACGGATCGTCGCAGGACTCACCGGAGCGTCATAGGTCGTCTGTTACCCTGCTGCCATGTAGGAAGTGACGCCCATCGGGGAGCCGATGGGCGTTCTGCGTTTTCCGGGCCGAGGCAGGGGTGGGAGAAGGCATGGAGTTCGAGATCGGCATCGGCAAGACGGCGAGGCGGGCGTATGGGTTCGACGAGGTCGCGATCGTTCCGTCGCGTCGCACGCGCGACCCCGAGGACGTGAGCATCGAGTGGGAGATCGACGCCTACACGTTCCCGCTTCCGATGATGGCGAGCGCGATGGACGCGGCGGTCTCGCCGACGACCGCGATCGCGATCGGCAGGCTCGGCGGGCTGGCGTGCCTGAACCTCGAGGGCCTGTGGACCCGGTACGAGGATCCCGAACCGATCTACGAGGAGATCGCAGGTCTGCTCGACGAGAAGGCGACGCGGCGCATGCAGGAGATCTACGCCGAGCCGATCAAGGAAGACCTGATCGGGCGCCGCATCGAGGAGATCAAGGCCGGCGGCGTCACGTCGAGCGGGGCGATCACGCCGCAGCGGGTCGAGCGCTACGCGAAGATCGTGCTCGACGCGGGTCTCGACATCCTGGTGATCCAAGGCACCGTCGTCTCTGGCGAGCACGTCTCCAGCCAGCAAGAGCCGCTGAACCTCAAAGAGTTCATCCCCTCGTTCGATATCCCCGTGATCGTGGGAGGCTGCGCCTCGTACGCGACCGCCCTGCACCTGATGCGGACGGGGGCGGTGGGCGTGCTCGTCGGCGTCGGACCGGGCAACGCGTGCACGAGCCGTGGGGTCTTGGGGGTCGGTGTGCCGCAGGCGACCGCCATCGCGGACGCTGCGGCCGCGCGCCGCGAGCATCAGCACGAGACCGGCCGCTACTGCCACGTGATCGCCGACGGCGGCATGCGTACCGGGGGCGATATCGCCAAAGCGATCGCGTGCGGTGCCGACGCCGTGATGATCGGTTCGCCGCTGACGCGCGCCTACGAGGCCCCGGGGCGCGGATACCACTGGGGCATGGCGACGTTCCACCCGACGCTGCCACGCGGCGCGCGGGTGAAGACACAGCAGCTCGCCTCGATCGAGGAGATCCTCACCGGCCCGGCGCACGAGAACGACGGCACCTTCAATCTGTTCGGAGCGCTCGCGACGTCGATGGCCACCACCGGCTACGAGACGATCAAGGAGTTCCAGAAGGCCGAGCTGGTGATCGCCCCGTCGATCAAGACCGAGGGCAAGATCTACCAGACGCAACAGCGACTCGGCATGGGCCGCTAGCACCCGAGTCGACAGGGCCGTGGCGTCGTGAGGGACTGGTAGCGTGCCGGCCATGAGTGAGGCTCGCCCCGTTCTGGTCGTCGATCTCGGGGCGCAGTACGCGCAGCTGATCGCGCGGCGGGTGCGTGAGGCCCACGTCTACTCCGAGATCGTGGCGCACGACGCCACCGCCGAAGCGCTTCGCCCCCGGCGGCCGGCGGGAATCATCTTGAGCGGCGGCCCGGCGTCGGTGTACGCAGAAGGCGCACCGCAGCTCGACCCCGCGATCTTCGAGCTCGGCGTGCCGGTGCTCGGCATCTGCTACGGGCACCAACTCATGGCGCAGACGCTCGGCGGAGAGGTCGCTGCGACGGGTCAGCGGGAATATGGCGCGACGGCCTTGTCGCTCGATGAGCGGGGCCCGGGCGTGTTGCTCCAGGACTTCCGCGGTCGGGACACGGTCTGGATGTCGCACGGCGATGCGGTGGCGCTCGAGCCCGACGGGTTCCGGGTGACCGGGTCGACCGACCAGATCCCGATCGCCGCGATGGAAGATCCATCGCGCGGGTTCTACGCCGTGCAATTCCACCCCGAGGTTTCGCACACCGTGCACGGTCAGGACGTGATGAAGCGGTTCCTCTACGACGCGTGCGACCTGCTTCCGGACTGGACGCCGACGAACATCATCGACGAGCAGGTTGCGCGCATCCGATCGCAGGTGGGCGAGGCCCATGTGCTGTGCGCGTTGAGCGGAGGTGTCGACTCGGCGGTGGCCGCGTTGCTCGTGCATCGCGCCATCGGCGATCAGCTCACGTGCGTCTTCGTCGATCACGGGCTGAACCGCGAGGGCGAGCCCGATCAGGTCGAGGAAGCGTTCGCTCGGCATTTCGAGGTGCCGCTGGTGCACGTGAAGGCGGCTGACCGGTTCCTCGCGCGCCTGGTGGGTGTCACCGACCCTGAGGTGAAGCGGAAGACGATCGGTGAGGAGTTCATCCGTGTCTTCGAGGAAGTCGCGCGCGAGCACGCCGACGCAGGCTTCCTCGTGCAGGGCACGCTGTATCCAGATGTCATCGAGTCGGGTTCGAAGACCGCCGCGAACATCAAGAGCCATCACAACGTGGGCGGGCTTCCCGATGACATGTCGTTCGAGCTCGTGGAACCTCTGCGCGACCTCTTCAAGGACGAGGTGCGCTCGGTCGGCGCCGAGCTCGGCCTGCCGGAGGAGATCGTGCAGCGCCAACCGTTCCCGGGACCGGGGCTCGCGGTGCGCATCGTGGGCGAAGTGAACGCCGAAAACCTGGCGAAGGTGCGCAGCGCCGACGCCGTGGTGCGCGAGGAGATCAAGCGGGCGGGACTCGATCGCGAGACCTGGCAGGCGTTCTGCGTGTTGCTCGCCGGCGTGTCGTCGGTGGGTGTGATGGGGGACGGCCGAACGTACGAGAATCCGGTGATCGTGCGGGCCGTCACGAGTGAGGATGCGATGACCGCCGACTGGGCGAGACTTCCCGACGAGGTTTTGGACCGCATCGCTTCGCGCATCGTCCGGGAGGTGCCGGGCGTGAACCGGGTCGCCTACGACATCACGTCCAAGCCTCCCGGCACGATCGAGTGGGAGTAGAGCCCCCGCGTGCAAATCCTTCTCTGTCGGCGCGGATCCGTAACCTCGGGGCATGCGGTACGGACGAAGTCCTTCTGATGGCGCTGACACCGATACTGATGTCAAAGCGGGTCCGATCCCGCCTCTGTCGAATTTGACACCGATTCCGGTGTCGAAGCCGAACAGAGATGCGAGCCTCGCCGGACGGGGTCTCCCGGACTTCACAGCGTTGCTCGAAGGAGAGCTGGCTGCCGCTGCCGAAGCTCAAGCCTCGGCCCACAGCCGACCTTCGCCCCTTGGAGTGGGCGAGCCCATCCTTTCGGCCCGTGAGCTGACCGGGATGACGCAGCGAGCCCTCGCATCCCGGGTCCGGCACATCGCAGGCGGCAGTCACGGCGATGGAAACCGGCAACCGCGTGCCGACCGTGCGAACGCTCATGCGGGTCGTCGGTGGTGCCGGTTTCGAGCTGGTCGTCGGACTACGACGCCCGGGCGCGGACGAGCCTGTGGCCCTCGGAGCGCTGCTCGCCAACACGGAGGATGGGCTCCCGGACTACTTCGCACTCGCAGCGCCGTCACTCCTCGAGGGGTCACCGGGCCGCTAAGTCGCGACCTCGATCCGGCGGGCGGTCACGATCAGCCGCTCGCTGCTCGAATACTTCGGGTGGCAGGTCGTGAGCACCAGGGTGGGACGGGGTGTCTGGGCGAGCACGCGACCCGAACCTTCCGAAGGGATCACGAACACGTCATCGACCTCGTAGCGGTACGTGCCGTACGTGGTACGCACCGTGATCGAGTCGCCCCTCCTGAGCTGTTCGAGGTCGAAGAACGGTGCCTGGTAGGTCGTGCGGTGTCCTGCGATCGCGACCCGTCCCGTGTCGTCCCAGGGGTCGGCGGTATCGGCGTAATGGCCGGGCCCGTCTTTCAGGTCCTCGTAGCTCGTGCCCTGCACCACCATGAAGTTCACGTCGATCGCGGGGATCTCGAGCTGCGCGTAGGCGTCGCCCAACGGCACCCGCTCGGGCGCGGTCGACGGATCGGCCGGCTCGCCTCCGACCTCCCGCCGGAACTCCGTGCGGAGTCGCTCCTGCGCCTCGGCCGTATGCAGGCCGGTGCCCCAGAGTGACCACCCGACGTACCCTGCGAAACCTGCCGCGGCCATCAAGCACGCCATGCCGAACCAGTGCACGATCGTGCGCCAGCCTCCGCGCGCCTGTCGCTCGACCGCCATGTCCCAACGGTACCGTCAGACGCGGTCCGCGTCGCTCATGCCACCTACACTTGCCCGCGTGAACGCCGTCTCCCCCCTGCTCGAGGGCTTGAACGACATCCAGACGGAAGCGGTCCTGCACACCGAGGGGCCGGTGTTGATCGTGGCGGGGGCAGGCAGCGGCAAGACCCGAGCGCTCACGCACCGCATCGCATACCTGATCCGCGAGATGGGTGTCTCGCCGTTCGAGATCCTCGCGATCACGTTCACGAACAAGGCCTCGCGCGAGATGGCCGAGCGGGTCGAGGCCATGCTGGGCGAGCGCGTGACGAAGGGCATGTGGATCCTCACCTTCCACTCGACATGTGCGCGCCTGCTCCGTCGCGAGCATGCTCATCTCGGCGTGCCGAGCGGGTTCACGATCTACGACGACGGTGACACCGAACGCCTGATCGCCGGCATCCTGAAGGACCTCGACCTCGACCCGAAGCGCTACCCGCCCCGCGCGATGGCGAGTGGCATCTCGAGCGCGAAGGATCGTGTCGTCGGTCCCGATGACTTCGCGAGCATGGCGAGCAACTTCTACGAGGAAACGATCGCCAAGGTCTACCACGCGTACGAACGGCGCAAGCGCGACGCGGGCGCGCTCGACTTCGACGACCTGATCAGCGAGACGGTGCGGCTCTTCCGCGAGCACCCGGAGGTCCTCGAGCACTATCAGGAACGGTTCCGGTACCTGATGGTCGACGAGTACCAGGACACGAACCGCGCTCAGTACGAGCTCGTGAACCTGCTCGCCGCGAAGCACCGCAACGTCTGCGTCGTCGGCGACGCCGATCAGGGCGTCTACAGCTGGCGCGGCGCCACGATCCAGAACATGCTCGACTTCGAGCGCGACTACCCCGACGCGACCGTCTTCCTGATGGAGCAGAACTACCGCTCCACGCAGAACATCCTCGAGGCGGCGAACGCGCTGATCGAGCACAACCAGCAGCGCAAGCCGAAGTCGCTGTGGACCGAGGCCGGGTCGGGCGAGCTGATCGTGCGGTTCCGCGCCGACGACGAGCACGAGGAGGCCTTCTTCGTGGTCGACGAGATCGAGCGCTTGCGCGAGACCGAGGGCTACCGGCTCTCCGACGTGGCGATCTTCTACCGCACGAACGCTCAGAGCCGTGTGCTCGAGGACGTGCTGATGCGCGTCGGCACGAACTACCGCGTCTTCGGCGGTGTGCGCTTCTATCAGCGAAGTGAGATCAAGGACGTGCTCGCATACCTGCGGCTGTTGCTCAATCCGCAGGACGTGATCTCGTTCAGGCGCGTCGTGAACACGCCCGAAGCGGGGCATCGGCGACGCCACGGTCGCGGCGCTGGAATCGTTCGCCGATACCGAGGGCATCGACGTGGTCGAGGCCTGCCGACGCATCGACGAGATCGCGGTGCTGCAGACGCGGGCCAAGGGTGCGGTCGCTGGCTTCAACCAGGTGATGGAGGCGATCCGGCGTCATCTCGACGAGGGGGCCGGCCCGGCCCGCATGGTGGAGTTCGCTGCGCTCGAGTCCGGCTACCTCGGTGAGCTCGAGGAGGAGCGCACCGTCGAGGCGCAGGGACGGATCGAGAACATCCAAGAGCTCGGCGGCGTGGCGGGCGAGCTGCTCACGCGTGAGCCCGACGCCGGCCTCGAGCAGTTCCTGGAGCAGGTGTCGTTGATCGGCGAGCAGGACGAGTACGACGAAGACGCGTCGAGCGTGACGCTTGATGACGCTGCACATCGCCAAGGGCCTCGAATTCCCGATCGTGTTCATCGTCGGCATGGAGGACGGCATCTTCCCTCACTTCCGGTCGATGACCGACGCGGCCGCCCTGGAGGAAGAACGCCGCCTGGCGTACGTGGGCATCACGCGAGCTCGCCAACGCTTGTACCTGACGCACGCCTGGAGCCGCACGCTCTACGGGCAGACTCAGTACAACCCGCCGTCACGGTTCCTCGGTGAGATGCCGGAGCACCTGTTCGATGTTCGTGAGAGCGAAGGCTCGGCAACCGGCTACGGCGGCCGGTATGCAGGTGGAAGGCGCGGTAGCCGCGTGACCGCCGGCGGAGATCCAGGGCCCGGGTCGGGTGCCGGCGGCTACCCGGGAGCCGGAAGAGGCGGCGGGCGTGTGATCGGCGGGCGGCGAGAGCACGACGACGACGACCGGCCCGCAGCCGACTGGACGCCACCGCAGCCCAGGGGCGTGTCGACTCGTGAGGTGCCCGTGATCGCATCGGGCGACACGGTCGTGCACGAGCGCTGGGGCGAAGGCATCGTGTTGACCGTGTCCGGCACGGGTGACGGTGCCGAGGCGACGATCTCGTTCCCGGATGTGGGGGAGAAGCGTGTGCTGCTCGCATACGCCCCGTTGATGAAGGCGTGATTCCGGGCGTCTACGATGAGAGCCGGTCCAGCACGTTGCGCGTGATGCGATCGACGTCGCGGTCTCCGAGGCCGCAGGTCCAGTCCGTGACGCCCGCATTGAAAACGGTGCCGCCCCCGTTCGGTTTGGTGAACACGCCGATGCACGCGTGGTTGTTCGTCACGCGATGCACCTGATCTCGCCAGCCCGGACCGAACACGGCCATCGCCGCGTTCTCGAGCTCGCCAGGCTCGTGAGAGTACCGGCTCGGCTGCTCGGCTCGGCTCCACAGGCGCGCCGGGGCGGTGGCCAGGATCTCGAGCCCGTCGGGCGCGCCGTCGGACCCGGTCGGGACCGGCAGTCCGTCGGCGCCCGTCGTGAGCTCCACGCCGTCGACCTCGTAGGCGACGATGGCGTTCGCGCGCCCGAGCTCGTCGCCGTAGCGCAGGTCGGTGCCTTCGAACGCCCAGTGCTCGGGTCGCCACACCGTGTAGGCGCCCGACCCGCGGGGCACGCCGAGGCCGTAGCGCGAGTAGCCCCCGCGCGTGAACGTCAGGCCGATCGTGCGCGTCTCGGGCCACGCGATGCGGTGATCGCTCCAGACGCCGGAGACGAGGCGCTCGTCGGGTGTGCCGACGACAGGATCCTCGTCGGCCCGGTACTTGAAGCACGTCATCGACCGGAGCTCGTCGTCGAAGCGCACCTGCCAGAAGCACGTGTTCCCACTCAGGATCGCAGCGTTCCCACCGGCGTCGATGAAGGCGTCGAGCGCCTCGCGCATGCCCCACGACCAGTACTCGTCATGGCCGACCGAAAGGTACAGGCGATGCCCGTCGAGCACGTCGGGGTGCTGCTCGAGATCCTCTGAGGTCGCGACGTCGAGCTCGTAGCCGTTCGACTCGGCCCATCGAACGAAGTCGCGCTCCCACGCGGCCCAGCCGGCGCCCCCGCTCCAGAGCGAAAGGCCCAGCGGCTCCGCCCACTCGAAGTACCAGTTTCCCTCGCGGTCGGGCTCGGGCTGCATCTTGCGACGGTGAGGCGACGGCTTGTCCAGGAATCCGCGCGCCAGCGGACGCTCGAACGAGACCCGAGTGCCGCCGGTGTACAGGCTCGGTCCGCCCCAGTCGTTGTAGGCGTTCCACGTGGTGGTCGAGAGCACGAAGATCATCGGGGAGCGCGCTGCCCCGGGTTTCGGACGCACGACGAGGAACGCATCGCCGCGTTCCTCGCCCGCGGTGAGCGTGACGGAGTAGTAGCCGCTCCGCCAGTCGGAGGCGATCGGGATCTCCACGGCGGTCGGCCACCCGCAGCCGTTCGCCGCGGCGTCGTCGGGCGTTGGGTGGGCCTGACCGGGGACGCCCTCGGCCCCCCACACGACCTCGCGGGTCGGCCCCTCCCGAGCCACCTCCACGTTGAATCTCGCCGCGTCGGTCGCGACGTGCAGGGGCAGCGACTCGCCTGTCGCGGCGGAGCGCGGGAAGCAGTAGCCCTCGAGCATCGGGATCAGCGGAGGGCGAGGTATCCGGCAACGGCGATCACGACGCCGGCGACGAGCGGTGCGATCACCCATGCGAGGCCGAGACGGGCGCGGTAGGGCCCGAGCGTGCCGACCTTGGTCGTGGGTTTCAGCCCGGGCGGACGGATCTGCGGCTTCCAGCGCGGCACGCGGGTCAGTCTACGGCCAACGGTTCACGTGGCGGCCTTGCCGTCGCACCAGGCTGTGTCAGGCCACCACCCGGTAGAGACGCCAGCGGTCGGGCACGCCCTTGAGCTCGTGCTCGCCTGCGTCATCGAACGAGAAGCCCGAGCCGGCAACGAGGTCCTTGACGGTCTGTGAGACGAGCACGTCGTTCGGCCCCGCGCGTGCGGCCACCCGAGCGCCGATCGAAACCGTCAGGCCACCGACCTGCCCGTCGATCAACTCGCATTCGCCGGTGTGGACGCCGGCGCGCACTTCGATCCCGAGGTCGCGGACGCGATGCTCGATCTCGAGCGCGCACCGGATCGCGCGGGCGGGCCCTTCGAACGTGGCGTAGAAGCCGTCCCCGGCGGTGCTCGCCTCCTGTCCACGATAGCGATCGAGGCCGTCGCGCACGATGGCGTGGTGCTGCTCGATCAGAGCCTTGTAGCGGCGATCGCCGAGTTCGGCCTGCTTCCGGGTCGAGTCCACGACGTCGGTGAACAGGACGGTGGACAGCACGGTGTCCAACTCCGGGGCTGGAGCCTCGATGCCGACGAACCCGCGGATCGCATCCAGCAGGGCCGGCTGTTCGTGCACCTTGAGCTCGTCCTCGCCGGGGAACAGGCGGATCTCCGGTCTGCGGAGCAGCGTGGCGAGGTAGGTGAGGGCTCCGACGTCGCGCTCGCGGGCGAGCAACAGGACGGGCGCCGCGATCGCGGGCATCGCCCCGCGCACGTCGCTCTCGTTGTAGATCCGATCCATCTTCGCGGCCACGTCCGGCGTGGCGGTCTGCCGGCTGAGCAGGCCCCATGGGACCACTTCCGCTTGCGGGTTCGGGTTCTCGCTCGTCACGAACACGTAATCGTCGGTTCCCCAGCGTTCGAGCGTGTCCTTCGTCCCCTGCTCCAAGAGCTCTTGGCTCGCACCGAACGGGTAGTCAGGTGCCTTGGTCGTTCGGGGCGCCGGGTACCACCAGAACAGCGAGTGCACGCGTTCGGGGAACGTGGCGGCGAACAGCACGTTCGGAGCGCCCCCCTCGTACGCCCCACCGAGGACGGTTCGCTCGGAACCGACAGCATCCAGGACGGCCACCAGGTCCGCCACTCTGGTCTCCAGGTTCGGGGGCGCGACGTCACGGCTCGACGCTCCCATGCCACGGCGGTCATGCAGGATCAGCCGCGAGAACGACGCCAGACCGCGGAACCACTCCGCGTACGGCCGGAACCCCCAGATCGTGTCGACGTTGCCGATCCACTCGAACTGCCAGACGATGTCGATCGGACCGTCACCGAGCGTCTGGTACGCGATGTAGACCCCGTCATCGGTCCTCGCGTAGCCGGTCTTCGGGTTCACGTGCGCTCGCCGCGTCGTTCTATCACGCAGAACTCGTTGCCCTCCGGGTCGTGCAACACCGCCCAGTGCATGGGGTCGACGAAGGTCGCCGGGTCCCGGAGGGTGTTGACCAGCGTGGCACCCGCCGCGGTCAGGCGTTCGACCTCCGCCTCGAGCGTGGTGTCGGGGAGCAGGTCGAGGTGCACACGGTTCTTGACGACCTTGGACTCCGGCACCTTCATGAACCCGAGCCTCGGTCCTTCCCCAGTCGGATCGCGCAGCTCCACCTCGCCCCGTGCTTCGTTCGGCGCGTAGACCTCGTACGAGAGCGCGGTCGCCCAGAACGCCGCGAGCCCTCGTGGATCGGCGCAGTCGAAAGTCGTGTAGTAGATGCTCGCCACTCAGTCCTCCCTCATGTCACCACTCTGTACAGGCGCCAGCGGTCGGGCACGCCCTTGAGCCCGTGCTCGCCCGCTTCCTCGAACGACAGGCCGGATCCCGCCACGAGGTCCCTCACTGTCTGCGAGACGAGCACCTCCGAGGCGCCGGCCAGCGCTCCGACGCGCGCCCCGATCACGACGGCCATGCCGCCGACTTTGCCGTCGATCGTCTCGACCTCGCCCGTGTGCACGCCCGCTCGCACCTCGATGCCGAGGGGCGCGACCGCGGCGATGATCGCGGCCGCACACCGCACGGCTCGGGCGGGGCCATCGAACGTCGCGAAGAACCCGTCGCCTGCGGTGTCGACCTCGATCCCTCGGAACCGGGCGAGCTGACCGCGGACCCGACGATGGTGCGTCTCGACGAGGTCCTTCCAGCCCCGATCGCCGAGTTCGCCGGCCTTCTCTGTCGAGCCCACCACGTCGGTGAAGAGCACGGTGGCCAGCGCGCGGTCGAGTCCGGCCTCCACCTCGCCGAGCTGCACGATGAACCGCTCGACCTCGTCGAGGATGTCGTCCTGCGGACCCACCCACGGGAAATGCACGCTGCCCGGCAGCTCGACGAACCTGGCGCCGACGATGCGCTCGGCGGTGCGTCGGCTCTCCTCGATCGGGAAGTCGAGATCGCCGGTCCTCGCGATCACGAGCGTCGGCACGTGGATCGATGCGAGGGCGTGCGTGGCATTGATCTCACGGTTCATGCGCTCGAGGGCGATCGCGGCGGACGGACTCGCAGATCGGCGCATGTAGGAGGCGAGCCACGTGATCAGTCGCTCGTCGTGCTCGAAGCCCGGCGCACCCCATTCCCCGGTCTCGTGGCGGGCGAACGCTTCCGTTCCCCATGCCCCCTCCATGCGCTCGAGGTAGGCCGCGCCATCGTCCTTGTAGGCGGGCGACCTGATCGTGAAGTCGGCCGTGGTGCCGTAGAGCGCGAGCGCCACCGTGCGTTCGGGGTAGGTCGCGGCGAAGAGCAGCGACATCGGACCGCCTTCGGAAACCCCGAACACCACGGCCCGCTCGGACCCCACAGCGTCCATCACGGCTCGCACGTCGTCCATGCGCGTCTCGAGGTCGGGCAGGCGGTCATCGGGCACGCGGTCGGAGAGACCGACGCCGCGCTTGTCGAACAGGATCAATCTCGAGAACGTGCCGAGTCGGTCGAGGAACCTGGCGAAGTCGGGTTCCTCCCACATCGCTTCGACGTTCGAGAGCCAGCCCATCACGAACACCATGTCGACCGATCCGTCGCCGACGACCTGGTAGGCGATGTGCACGCCGTCGGCGGTCTTCGCGTACCGGGTCTCGGGGCTGCGCATGCGCCGATAATCCGCCCTGCGGCTCGGCACTGGCAAGCCGCTCGACGGCGCCGTCGCTAGACTCAGCCGCGATGGCGGCGACCTATCGGATTGTGGTGGCGAAACCGGGGCTCGACGGCCACGACCGAGGGGCCAAAGTCGTCGCGCGGGCCTTGCGCGATGCCGGGTTCGAGGTGATCTACACGGGGCTGCACCAGACGGCGGAGCAGATCGCCGAGACCGCGATCCAGGAGGACGCCGATGCGGTGGGGCTCTCGAGCCACTCCGGCGCGCACATGACGCTGTTCCCGAAGGTGGTGACGCAGCTCCGCGAGCGCGGCGCCGGCGACATCTTGGTCTTCGGGGGCGGCGTCATCCCGGTCGACGACATCCCCACGCTGAAGGAAGCCGGCATCGCCGAGATATTCACGCCGGGTGCGAACACTGGCGACATCGCGACGTGGCTGCGCGAGCAGCTTCGAGATCCTTCCCCCCACTAGTCCAACGCAGACTACTAAGACGACGAGCTGGGGGAGAAGCCCTTCGTGGACCTGTACGAGTATCAAGGCAAGGAGCTCTTCCGGGCGCACGGCATCGTGACGCCCCGAGGCATCGTGGCCGAGACGGCCGAACACGCCGCAGCTGCGACGCGCGAGCTGGGCGGCCGAAGCGTCGTGAAGATCCAGGTGCAGGCCGGCGGCCGCGGCAAGGGCGGGGGCGTCGTGCTCGTCGATTCCCCCGAACAGGCTGCCGAGGAAGCGGCTCGCATGCTCGGTTCGGACTTCAAGGGCCACCCGGTGACGCAGGTATTGGTCGAGGAACTGCTGCCGATCGCGCACGAGTTCTACACGTCGATGCTGCTCGACCGTTCCACCGGCGATCACCTCGCGATGATGACTGCTGAGGGCGGCATGGACATCGAGGAGCTTGCACGCACACGCCCCGATGCCCTGCGCCGCGTGCACGTCGACGCGATGTTGGGCCTGCGCGCGTTCCACGTGCGAGAGCTCGTCGGCTCGTTGCCTGCCGACTCGCGCGAGGGAGCGGGCGACGTGCTCCGGCGCATGTACGAGCTGCTGCAGGAGCGCGACGCAACGCTCGTCGAGGTCAACCCACTCGTAGAGCTCGACGACGGCTCGACGGTCGCGCTCGACGCCAAGGTCACGATTGACGACAACGCGCTGTTCCGCCACCCCGAGGTTGAGGCGATACGCCGATGCGTTCCCGATCGACGAGGTGCAGGCCCGAGCGAATGAGAAGGATCTGCAGTACGTGAAGCTCGACGGCAACGTCGGCATCATCGGCAACGGTGCCGGGCTCGTGATGTCGACGCTCGACGTCGTCGCGCAGGCGGGAGCCAGGGCGGCGAACTTCCTCGACGTCGGGGGCGGGGCGAGCGCCGATCAGATGGCGACCTCGCTCGAGGTGGTGCTCTCCGATCCGGCGGTGAAGGCGGTGCTCATCAATATCTTCGGCGGGATCACCCGTTGCGACCTGGTCGCTCGAGGAGTGCTCGGCGCGCTCGAGCGCGTCGAAGCCACGGTGCCGCTCGTGGTTCGGCTCGACGGCACCAACGCCGAGGAAGGGCGCGCGATCATCGCCGAGGCAGCGCATCCGCGCATCGTCTCGGCGGCGACGATGCTGGAGGCGGCCGAACGAGCCGCCGCTCTCGCGAACGGCGAAGCAGCGTGAGCGTCCTCGTCGGCGCCCGGACGAGGCTGCTGGTGCAGGGGCTCACGGGCAAGGAGGGCACCTTCCACACGCTCCGCAACCGCGCCTACGGCACCAACGTCGTCGCCGGCGTGACACCCGGCAAGGGAGGACAGGTGGCCGAGGGCATCCCCGTCTTCGACACGGTGGCGGACGCCGTGAAAGAAGCCGGGGCCAACACGAGCATGATCTTCGTGCCGCCGCGGTTCGCCGCCGAGGCGATCCTGGAAGCCGCCGATGCAGGGGTAGCGCTCGTGGTCTGCATCACCGAAGGTATCCCGGTGAAAGACATGGCCTACGTGCACAGCTTCCTCGAGGGCAGCGAGACCACCTTGGTCGGGCCGAACTGCCCGGGCGTCATCTCGCCAGGCGTCGCGAACGTGGGCATCATCCCGCCGGAGGTCTGCATGCCGGGGCGCGTCGGGTTCGTGAGCCGTTCGGGAACGCTTGTCTACCAGATCGTGCACGAGCTCACGCAGCGGGGCATCGGCCAGTCGACGTGCGTCGGCATGGGTGGCGACCCTGTGCACGGGATCGGATTCATCGAGGCGCTCACGGCCTTCGAGGCCGACCCCGACACCGACCTCATGATCATGACCGGCGAGATCGGCGGCGACGACGAGGAGCGTGCGGCCGCGCATATCGCGTCGCACGTGAGGAAACCGGTGGTGGCCTACATCGCCGGGTTCGAGGCGCCGCCCGACAAGCGCATGGGCCACGCCGGCGCGATCGTGACCGGCTCGAAGGGCACGGCGGCCGCGAAGGCCGAGGCGCTCGAGGCCGCCGGCGTACGGGTCGCCCGCACGCCGAGTCAGGTCGCCGAGCTGACGCAGGGAGCGCTGGCGTGAGCTTCGCCGAGGCAGAACGGGCATGACCACGCAGGCGGGCGGGCCCGGCATGACCTTCGAGGTCGTGCGCATCCCGGCGACCTCCTTCGGCCGCGACCTCATCTACGCGACGCCGGTCGCGGTGCTGCGAGCAACGGCGGCCGCGCTCGCCGTCGCCGCGCTCGGCCAGATACCTCCTTCCCTCGTGAACGTGGCGGGCGGCGGGCTCGCGGTGCAGACCCAGCTGCGCGTGGGGTGGCTCTACACCATGGCCGGTCACGCGGCGTCGATCAGGGCGATCGGCTCGAGTGGTGTGATCGAGGGGCTCGAAGCGGGCGTCGTCAGCGTGCGGCTGGGCATGCTGACGATCGCGGCGGTCGCGATCGCCATGTTGGTGATGGGGGCTCGAGCGACCGCCAGGCGCGTCGACGACGTCGGGGCAAGGCGCGTCATCGCCGGCGCGCTGCTCGCCGTGCCGTATGCGGCCATGATCGGCGGCGTGAACGCCGGGGTCGCCTTGCACCTCGACACGGGCGGAGGATTCCTGCCCGACTCCGCGACGTTCGCCGCTCCTGTGTGGGAAGGGTTCGCTTTGCCGGGGGCGCTCGCGCTCGCCGCGGGGGTGCTCGGGGGATGGTCGGTGTCGGAGAGCTGGCGCAGATCAACCGGCCGGGCGGTGCGCGCCGGTGTGTGGGCCTTCCTCTGGGGGATCGGACTCAGCTTCGTCGGCGTGTTGGTCTTCGCGACGCTGCGGCCCGAGGGGCTCGAGCGTTACTCCGTCGAGATGTGGTCGGCAGGACCCCAGCGTGCAGCGCTCTACATCGGTCATCAAGCGTTGTTGTTGCCCGACCAAGCGATGTGGGTGCTCGCGCCGTCGATGGGCGCATGCGTGTCGTCGCGCGTCGATGATCGCGCGCACGACGTGATCTGTCTCGACCGCATCCCGCGCGCTCCCGACCCGGCCACGTGGCTGCTGTCCGAGCTCGGACGGGTCGACGGATCGACGCCGGTCGCTCCCATGCCGCCGGTGGCCTGGCTCTTCGTCGCCGTGCCCACGGCGGCGATCCTGCTCGGCATGCGTCGGCTCGGACGTTCGGCGACCTCGTTCGTGCGCGCGGTGGGGCGTGGCGTCGTGGCGGGCGGAGTGTTCGCGGCGCTCGTCACCGTGACCGCGCTCGCAGGGTCACTGTGGCTCGGCGTGAGCGACGGCACCACGCGTTCGGTCGCACTCGGACCCGATCCGCTCATGACCGCCTCGCTCGCGCTGATCTGGGGTCTTGCGGGCGGGGTCGTGGTGAGCGCCGCGAGCCACGCGTCGCGCAGGTTCAGCCGCCGAGCTTGACCTCGGTGAAGTTCGACTCGATCTGGGTGAACCTTGCCCATGCCGCCGCCCAACCATCGTCGTCGCGCGGGTACTTCTCGATCGGAGTCGCGGGTGACTGACGGTCCCAGATGCCGAAGAACGTGCGTCCGTACCCGAGCAGGTACCGCGATCCCGAGTGCGTGTACTGCACTGCCACCGAGTCGTCGGGATCCATGGCGACGCCCTCGGTCGGTGTGGCCCGACTCGGCGACGGCGAGCCTTCCGCCTCGTCGACGGCGGCATTGTTCGGCTCGAGCGCGATGAACCGCAGCCATGCCTCACGCCATCCGTCATCGGTTCGAGGGAACCGTTCCGACGGCTGTGCGGGCGACTGGCGGTCCCAGATCCCGAAGTCGTCGGCGGTATAGCCGAGCACGTAGCGGTACCCGGAATGCGTGTACCGGACGTCGCCGGTGGCGGCAGCCGGCGAGGCGATAGCTGGGTCCTGGGTGACGGTGAACTCAGCGGGCCTGGGTTCCGAGGGCGACGACGGTTGCACATCGGGCGTCGGGGACGAGAGCGGTTCCGATGGGGTGGGTGAGGCGGCCCCCAGGGACTCGGTGGGAGTCTGTGCGGTCGATGCTGGCTGCACGGTGAGGTCGCTGTGGCAGTAGCGGCATTTGATCGCCTCGTCCTGGATCATCTCCGCGCAGTAGGGACACTTCTTCACGGCGGTTCCCCTCGTGGTCGGCGCACACGTCTGACCCTGGCAGGCTACCCGAAAGGCACTCCGGCGTGGCCGGGCCCGCTGCTGGGCGTTCGGTAGCATGCCGGGGAGATGGGGGAGCGCATCGCCGTGCTGGTGTCGGGCAACGGCACGAACCTGCAGTCGTTGCTCGACGACCCGTTCTGTGGACCGCGCATCTCGCTCGTGCTTTCCGACCGCCCGAACATCGGGGCGCTCGAGCGCGCGGTGGCCAGTGATGTCGAGACGCTCGTGATCGAGCCGTCGGGCTTCGCGGAGCGGTCGTCCTTCGACGATGCGGTGGCCGGCGCGTTGCAGCGTCACGGTGCTGATGTCGTTGTCACCGCCGGCTACATGCGGCTGCTGGGCCGCGCGGTGCTCGACGTGTACGCCGGGCGGTGGCTGAACACTCACCCGGCGCTGCTGCCGTCGTTCCCGGGCATGCACGGGGTGCGTGACGCGCTCGCCCACGGGGTCAAGGTCACCGGTGTCACCGTCTTCCTGGTCGACGAAGGCATCGACACGGGACCCATCGTGCTGCAGGAGGCGGTCGAGGTGCGCGACGACGACGACTGGGATTCACTCGAGTCGAGGATCCTCGAGGTGGAACATCGGTTGCTCCCGGTCGCGGTTCGAGCCCTGGTCGAGGGCCGTATCGAGGTCGAAGGTCGGCACGTCGCGATCCTCGAGGGGGTTCGATGAGCGGCGTGACGCCGGTGCGCCGGGCGCTCCTGGCCCCCTACGACAAGTCCGGGCTGGTCGGGTTCGCGACGGCGCTCGTCGAGCGCGGAGTGCAGCTGGTCGCTTCGGGTGGCACCGCGAGGGTGCTGACGGGCGCGGGCCTCGCCGTCACGCCGGTGGAGCAGGTCACCGGCTCTCCGGAGATGCTCGACGGTCGCGTCAAGACGCTGCACCCGGCGATCCACGCAGGCCTGTTGGCGGACCGGCGCAACCCCGAGCACGTGCGCCGGCTCGAGGAGCTCCACATCGAGCCGTTCGATCTGCTGGTCGCGGGGCTCTACCCGTTCCGCGAGACCGTCGCGAGCGGCGCAGGGCTCGGCGAGGTGATCGAGAAGATCGACATCGGGGGCCCGGCCATGGTGCGGGCCGCCGCGAAGAACTTCGGTTCGGTGGGCGTCGTGGTCGACCCGGCCAGGTACGACTCGCTGATCGAGGAGCTCGACCGTGAGGGCGGGCTCACGCGCGAGACCCGCGGCGCGCTGGCTGCTGCGGCGTTCGCCCACACCGCCGCCTACGATGCGGCCGTCGCCTCGTGGTTCGCGGAACAGCGCGCCGGCGACGAGCTGCCTCCCTACGTCGGTCTGGCGTACGAGAAGGTCGGCGATCTCCGCTACGGCGAGAATCCACATCAGCGTGGAGCCCTCTACCGTGAGGCGGCCGGAGCCGGACCCCTCGGCGGTGCACGGGTGCTGCAGGGCAAGGACATGTCGTTCAACAACTGGCTCGACACGTTCGCCGCCTACGAGCTCGTCGCCGCGATGCCAGATGGCTCGGCCGTGATCGTGAAGCACAACAACCCGTGTGGCGCCGCGACGAAGGGGTCGCTCGCCGATTCCTATCGGGCGGCATTCGAGTCTGACGAGGTGAGCGCCTTCGGCGGCATCGTGGCGTTCCACGGCGAGGTCGGCGCCGAGGCCGCGACCGCCATGGCAGACGTGTTCACCGAGGTGGTCATCGCCCCGTCGTTCACGCCGGCCGCGAGCGCAGCATTCGCGGCGCGGAAGAACCTGCGGGTCGTCGAGGCCCCGCTTCCCGACAGAAGGGGGCTCGACGTCCGGCCGCTGCCGGGCGGCGCCCTCGTGCAGGATCGCGACCTCGTGACCGAGACGCGCGCCGACTGGGAGGTCATCTCCAGCCGTGAGCCGACCGCCGAGGAGTGGGCCGACCTCGAGTTGGCGTGGACGATCGCCTGGCGGGTCAAGTCGAACACGATCGTGCTCGTGCGCGACGGTGCGACGGTGGGCGTCGGCGCGGGACAGATGTCGCGGGTGGACTCGTCGTGGATCGCGGTTCGGAAGGCTGGAGACCGGGCGAAGGGCGCGGTGATCGCGAGCGACGCGTTCTTCCCCTTCCCCGACGCGCTCGAGGTCGCCGCCGATGCCGGCTGCACCGCCGTGATCCACCCGGGAGGCTCGAAGGGCGACGACGAGGTGCTTGCGGCCGCGGAACGGTCGGGTATGGCCGTGGTGCTCACCGGCACGCGGCACTTCCGACACTGATCCGTTGCGTGGCCGGGCGTTGGGCGCACGGGTAGGATTCGCCCCGTGACAGCCCGCATCCTCGACGGCAGAGCCATCTCTGAAGGGATCCGCTCGGAGGTGAGCGAACGGGTGCGTGCGCTTTCCGACAAGGGTGCGACGCCCGGCCTGGCTGCAGTGCTCGTCGGCGAGGACCCAGCCTCTCGCATCTACGTGGGCGCCAAGCACAAGGCGTGTGCCGATGTGGGCATCCGCTCCGAGCAGGTCGACCTTCCCGCGTATGTGACCGAAGGCGAGCTGCTCGCGACGCTTCGTCGGCTGAACCGCGACCCCGAGATCCACGGCATCATCGTGCAGCTGCCGATGCCCGCACACCTGCACGAGCTGGAGGTGCAGCGCACCGTTGCGCCCGAGAAGGACGTCGACGGTCTGCATCCCTGGAACGTCGGCATGATGGTGCGCGGCGAATCGACGTTCACACCCGCCACGCCCTACGGGATCGTCGAGCTCCTGCTGCGTGAGGGCATCGAGCTCGAGAGCGCCGAGGTCGTGGTCGTCGGCCACGGCGGTCTCGTGGGCGCGCCGTTGTCGATCATGCTCGCGCACGATTCGATCCGAGGGAACGCGACCGTCACCAGCACCCACGTGAAGACGCGCGACCTGGCGACCCACACGAAGCGCGCGGACATCCTCGTCGTGGCCGCCGGCGTGCCGCAGCTCATCGGCGGCGACATGATCAAGCCCGGTGCGACCGTGGTCGACGTGGGCGTACATCGAACGCCCGACGGTCTGGTTGGCGACGTCAAGCACGACGAAGCCGCCGAGGTGGCGGGGGCGATCACTCCGGTGCCGGGCGGGGTCGGCCCCATGACCGTGGCCATGCTGCTCGTGAACACCGTGACCGCCGCGGAACAGCAGGCGTACGGTCGGTGAGCGCCGCCTCCGGTGCGGCGCCAGCGGGGGGAAGGCTCGCAGCGATCCTGCGATCGGGATCGTTCGCGGTCACCGGTGAGATCGTGCCACCCCGTGCTGCCGACGGGGCCGCGGTCACCGCGCACGCCCGTGCGCTCGTCGGGTCGATCGACGCGGCCAACGTGACCGACAACCCGGTCGCGAGCGCGCACATGTCGGCCGTGGCGGGCGCGGCGTTCGTGTCGAGGGCGGGCATCGAGCCGACCTTGCAGGTCACCCGTCGCGATCGGAACCGGCTCGCGATCACCGCGGACCTCCTGGGCGCGTGGGCTCTCGGAGCGCGCAACGTGCTGTGCCTGTCGGGCGACCCGATGCACGTCGGCGACGATCCCGATGCGCTCACGGTGAACGACCTCTCCGTGCTCGAGATGGTTGCGGCCGTACACCGCCTGCGAGAGGAGGGGGTCGCGCCGAACGGGGCCGAGGTCACCGATCCGCCGCGCTACACGATCGGCGTCGCGGAGATGCCTCTCGCCGACCCCTACGATCCGTCCTTCCTGGATCGCAAGCTCGACGGGGGGGCCGACCTGATCTTCACCCAGATCGCCTACGACGTGGAAGCCCTGAGCGCCTGGGCAGACGATGCGCGGTCCCGCGGCGTGTTCGAGCGCGCGTCGGTGCTCGTCGGTCTCGTACCCCTGCGCACGGCGAAAGGCGCGCGGTACATGCACGACCAGCTGCCTGGCGTTCGAGTTCCGCGACCGATCATCGATGCGCTCGACGTCGCCGGTGAGGATTCCGAAGCGGCAGGACTCGACCTCACCGTCGATGTGGTCGGTGGCATCCGAGCGATCGAGGGCATCGGCGGCGTGCACCTCATGGGCATGGGGCATGACGAGGCCGTGCGAGCGGTGGTGGAGCGAGCCGGACTCTTCCCGCGCCCCACCGGCGCGCTGTAGCTCATGAGCGCCTCGTCGCCGGCGTCGTTGCTGATCAGGAACGCCCGCGTGTACACGGTCGACATCGATCGGCCGTCGGCCGCCGTCGTGGCCATCGAGGGTCAGCGCATCGTGTGGGTGGGCGGCGACGAGGGCGCTGCGGCCATGATCGGTCCCGACACGGAGGTGATCGACGCCGGCGGGGCGACGGTGCTTCCCGGGTTCATCGACTCCCACAACCACGTGAGGCTGGGTTCGAATCCGCTGGACGTCGATCTCGCCGGGGCGGCGACGCTCGATGAGGTGAAGGGGCGGATCCGGGCACACGCCGATGCCCATCCGGAGTATCAGTGGATCGAAGGGTCGGGCTTCAACTACTCGGTCATGCCCGGCGGGCGCATGCCGACATGGCGCGACCTCGAAGGACTCACCGGAGGCCGGCCGGCGTTCCTGTTCACCTACGACGTGCACAACGCGTGGCTGAACCATGAGGCGATGGAGGCCTTCGGCATCACCCGCGACACCGACATGTTGCCGTGGGGCCGGGTGCGGAAGGATCCGGCCGACGATGAGCCGACGGGCATCGTGGGGGACTTCGCCGTCATGGGCATCAGCCGCGCCGGTCAAACTGCGCTCGAGGGGGCCGTGCCCGGCTACGCGCGCCACCTGCAGTACGGGCGAACCCTCGAGAGTCTCGACATGGCCGCGGCGTTCGGCATCACCACGATCGTGGAGCCCCAGAACTCCCCAGACGACATGTGGATCTTCGCACGGGCGCGTGACGAACGCCGTCTGCGCTCGCGGCTGGTGGCGGCGATGTTCCACCCGGTCGGCACGAGCGATGCCGAACTCGATGAGTTCGTCGCGATGCGCGAACGTTACGACGACGATCGGCTGCGAGTGGGTCCGATCAAGCTCTACATCGACGACGTGATCGAGCCGTGGACGGCGGCGATGCTCGAGCCCTACGCGAACCGACCGGGGGAGCGCGGCGACACCTTCTGGGAACCCGACGCGTTCGCTGACCTGGTGATCGACCTCGAACGCCGCGGGTGGTCGTGCCACGTGCACGCCACCGGCGATCGCGGCCTGCGGGTAGCGCTCGACGGATTCGAAGCGGCTCGACGAGCGAACGGTGAGGTCGGTGTGAGGCACGGCATGGTGCACACCGAATGCCTCCACTTCGACGACGTGCCGCGGTTCGGCGCGCTCGGCGTCACCCCGATCATGCAGCCGCGACACTGCGCGCCCGAGATCGTCGCGGACTGGCGTGCCAACGTCGGGGAGCAACGGTGGCGCCACGCCTGGGCGTTCCGTTCGCTCCGCGATACCGGCGCAACGCTCGCCTTCTCGAGCGACTGGAACGTCGCTGAGATGGATCCGCTGGTCGGCATCTACACGGCGATCACACGCGCCGACCTCGGCGGTGCCGAATCGTGGGTGCCCGAGGAGACCATCGATCTCGAGACCGCGATCTACGCCTACACGATGGGCGGAGCCCATGTGGTGTTCGCCGAGGAACGTCGCGGATCCATCACGGTCGGGAAGCAGGCTGATGTCGTGGTTCTGAGTGACGACCTGTTCGCCGCCGTCGAGGCGGATCCGAGGAGCGTGCTCGGCGTGCGTGTGACCCACACCGTCGTCGATGGTGAGGTCGTACACCGAACATAGCTTCTGGGATCGAGGGGCACCCCGAACGACTTGCGGCAGCAACGGGCATCTGCTCACGATGCATTCGTGAGAGGGGAGGACGTCGGATGGACCTGAACCACGAGATATTGTTCGAGCCGGTTCGCATCGGCCCGAAGACGCTGAGGAACCGGTTCTACCAGGTCCCCCACTGCTCCGGCTTCGGAACGGAGAAGCCCTGGACACAGGCGGCCCATCGGGGCGTGAAAGCCGAAGGCGGCTGGGCGGCCGTGTGCACCGAGTACGCGCCCTTCTCTCCCGGCTCGGACGAGGCTCCGCTCATCGCTGCGCGCTTCTGGGATGGCGACGACATGCGCGCGCTCCGTCTCATGACCGAAACGGCACACGAGCACGGAGCCTTAGCCGGCATCGAGCTGCACCACGCGGGCTCCCACGCCGCGAACAACGTGACGCGGTGGTTCTCGCTCGGACCCAGTCAGCTCGCATCGGATCTCGAACCGCATGTCGTGCCGAAGACCATGGACCTTCGCGATATCGGGACCGTGCAGGAGGAGTGGGTGGCCGCCGCACGGCGCGCCCGGGATTGCGGCTTCGACATCGTCTACGTCTACGGGGCGCATTCGTACCTGCCGATGCAGTTCCTCTCGTCGTTCTACAACAAGCGAACCGACTCCTACGGCGGATCCCTCGCGAACCGGGCACGCTTCTGGGTCCAGATGCTCGAAGGGGTCCGGGAGGCGGTCGGGAACGACTGCGCGATCGTCACCCGCATCGCGGTCGATGCGCTCGGTTCGGCGGGTATCCGCCTCGACGAGGCGCTCGAGTTCGTGAGACTCGCCGACCCGCTCGTCGACCTCTGGGATGTGAACGTGGGATCGATCGCGCTCTGGAGCAAGGACTCCGGAACGTCTCGGTACTTCGAGGAGGGGTACCAGCTCGAGTGGACGGGCCGGATCCGCCAGGTCACGACGAAGCCGATCGTCGGAGTCGGGCGCATCACGAGCCCGGACCTCATGGCCTCGATCATCCGTTCGGGGCAGTGGGATCTGATCGGCGCCGCGCGTCCGTCGATCGCCGACCCGTTCCTGCCGAACAAGATCGCCGAGGGGCGGACCGACGAGATCCGCGAGTGCACCGGCTCGAACGTCTGCATCATGAAGGTCGACGGGTTCGGGCATCTGGGCTGCTTGCAGAACCCAACGGCGGGTGAGGAGCATCGTCGCGGCTGGCATCCCGAGCGATTCGATCGTGCCGCGAACGCAGACACGCCGGTGCTCGTCGTCGGCGCCGGGCCGGCCGGTATGGAATGTGCGATCACCCTCGGCAAACGTGGCTTCGAGGCGGTGCACCTGGTGGAGGCCGAGTCCGAGCTCGGAGGTCGGATGCGGTGGGTCCGGCGACTGCCCACCCTCGGCGACTGGGGTCGGCTCGTCGACTACCGGGTGGTCCAGCTCGGCAAGCTGAGGAACGTCGACGTCGTGCGCCGGAAGCGGCTCACCTCCGAGCTCGTTCGCGACTATGGTGCGCGGATCGTGATCGTGGCGACGGGCTCGAGGTGGTCCGGTGCCGGGATCCAGGCGGGCACGCACGAGCCGATCGTTGGCGCGGACGCATCCCTTGCTCACGTGCTCACTCCCGAGCAGGTCGCCGTAGAGGGCAAGCGTCCGCCGGGGGTCGCGTTGCCGTCTACGACGCAGAGGGCTATTGGTGCGGCGTCGGCATCGCCGAGCTCCTGGCGACGGAGGGGTACGAGACGCACCTGGTGACCTCGCTCGACGTTGTCTCGCCGCTGTCCGATCTCACGCTCGAGGGCCCGATGCTCCGCATGCATCTGCACGAGCTCGGCATCACCATGCACCGCGGAGTGACGATCGATCGCGTCGCGCCAGAGCGGATCTCGGGCGAGGACGAGTTCGAGGAAGCGTTCTCCCTCGATGTGGATGGTCTCGTGCTCGTGACGCAGCAGGTCTCCGACGACGCGCTGTACCGGGAGCTGACGAGCGACCCTGCCGGGCTCGAGGCGGCGGGCATCGACGCCGTGTATCGCATCGGTGACTGCGTTGCTCCCCGCATGATCTCCGAGGCGGTCTTCGACGGCCATCGGCTGGCCCGCGAGATCGACGGACCGCATCCCGAGACCGCGCTCAGCTTCGACCGGGAGCGCCGCATCCCCGACGTCGACCCCATGATCATTCGCTGAACCACGGTCGTCCTTGCGTTTTACTTGCGCTTGCCTTCCACTTGCGCTACCCTTGGCACATGGCCGCAAGTCCCGAGTCGTTCGCTGTCGACGACCTCGCCCGCTGGATCCCCGACGCCCTTCGGGGCGATGAGCGCGCGGCGCGCAGGTATGCGCGCGCCTGGCGGGGCGTCGTCGCCGCCCTCCTTGCACAACACCCCGAGACCCCCGCCGCGGCGGCCTCGGTCCTCGACCACCTCGCGCTGACGGCGCCCTTCGATCCGGCGGGCCCTCAGCACGCGTTGATGTCGGCGGCGTCCGGCATCATCTCCGGCATGGCCCCTCCCGCAACGCCGCGTCGGGTCGCTTCGGCGACGCTTCCCGACCCTGCCGACTACCAGCGGTTCTCGCGCTTCGTGTTGTCCGAGCTTTCAGGTGCGGGCACGGGGCTCGAGAACCTGCTCGCTGCGTGGCACATGACCATCACCGAGATGGGCACGCTCTTTGGTGTTCGGCGCCAAGCAGTGGGGCAGTGGCTAGACGACGGCGTGCCGGCCGTCCGCTTGCCCAAGCTCGCCACGATGCTTCGGTTGGCCGACCTCCTCGAACGGAACCTGTTTGCAGAGCGGATCCCTGCGGTGGTGCGTACCCCTTCCGACCGCTGGAACCGAGCGACGATGCTCGACCTGATCGCCGCCGACCGTCACGAGGAGCTCCTCGCCGACGTCGCCCGGTCGTTCGACTGGGCCGCATCGCCGTGAGCGGCCCGTCCTTCCGCCACGTGCGTCGGAGCGGGCGGTACCTGCGTGTGGCCGATGCGGCCTGGCGCCGCCCCCTCGACGCTACCTTCGCGGCGGAGCGCGGCGGCAGGTGGAACCCGCCGGACTCGTTCCCGGTCGTGTACCTATGCCGAACGCTCGCGGTTGCCAGGGCCAACGTGGTCCGGCGTTTCGAGGGCTTCCCCTACGGCGTTCTCGACCTTCAGCCGGATCGACGCCCGGTGCTCGTGGCGACACACGTGGCACCGCACCGTAGCGTCGATGTCGTAACCGACCTCGGCTGCCGCTCGGCAGGTCTGCCGTCGTCCTATCCGTTCGACCGTCGTGGCGGTCTGATCGGGTGGGCAAGGACCCAGCCGATCGGCGCCGCGGCGCACGACGCCGGAGAGCGTTCGATCGCCTGCCGGAGCGCGGCGCTTCCGCGGGGGGTGTCGGGCGAGGAGCTCGCGTGGTTCGTTCGCTCTCGCGACGACGCGCTCAAACTCGATGGGCGTCGTGGGTTCGACGATTGGTTCTGAGCCGGCGGGCGCCGCCGGGATCTTCACAAGCCCAGTCAGATCCTCGAGGGAGACCCGTGGACGTGGAATCCAACCCCCCGTGCAGCCACGGCAGCTCAAGGTCGTGCGTGGCGAGTGACAGGTCTTCGAACGTGTCTCGCACGAGCACGGCACTGGCGAGGTGGATCGCGTCGTGGGGAACGGGTCCGCCGCTCGCTCCAGTACCGGCGGCCCAAGCGGCACCAGGCTGAAGGCTTCGATCGCCTCCAGCACCGCGGCCCGCCGGTCGGCCACGTCCTCATCGTCGAGTCGAAGTCGGATCCATGCGCGGTCGATGGTGCGCAAGCACTCGAGAGTGATGAGCTCGCTCGCCACCGCGTCGGTGATCCTCGACCAGATCCGCAGTCGGCCGGGTTCACCGAGGACGACCCGGAGAAGGACCGAGGAGTACCTCAGGGATTGGCCCGGCGAACGTTTCGGTCATCGCAGCCTGCGACGGCGGCTGGGCGGTGCGCGACACCGTTCGGCCATGTGATGCGATGTACGTCGCGCTGGCGGAGGCGCTGAACGCGACGCTCGTCCCCTCGATCGTCGCCTGGGCGGGTCGAGGGGCTGGCGTGTCAGGTCGATCGGAATGCGACGGGCCGACCCGATGTTGTTGGCCATATGGCGGAAGCGGACGACTGGAACCGGAACGTCATCGAGGAGTTCCGTGCGAACGGCGGCGAGGTCGCGGCGTTCCGACGGCAGCCGCTGCTGCTTCTCACGCACACGGGAGCGCGGACCGGCACGACCCGGACGAACCCGCTCGCGTACTTCGCCGACGGCGACCGCTACGTGATCGTCGCATCGAAGGGCGGCGCGCCGACCAACCCCGACTGGTACCACAACCTGCTCGCGAACCCGATGGCTTCGGTGGAGCTCGGTACCGAGACGTTCGATGTGACCGCCGAGGAAGCGAGCCCCGAAGAGCGGGAGCGTCTGTGGGCGATGATCACCGATCGGAACTCGGCCTTCGCTGAGTACGAAGGCACCACCGAGCCGCACCATACCGGTGATGATCCTGCGCCGGGTGCAGGTCTAGAGGCGGTCGGCAAGATATCGGTCCCAGCTACTCCTCCCGCAGGATCTCGGTGGGCTCGAGTCGGCGGAGGATCTCCACGGCGGCCAAGCCCGAGACGAGGGTCGCAGCCAGCACCAGAGCTGTGAGCACTGCGACGTGTCCGATCGGGAACGTCACGGTCGGGGTCAGGATGAACAGCGCCCGCAGGATCTGGATCAACAGGATCGCGACCCCCGACCCCACCAGGATTCCAACCGTCAGACCGCAGACGGCCACCACTGCTGCCTCGGTCAGGACCAGCGCCTGCAGCTCCCGCATCTGCAAGCCCTGCGCCCGCAGGGTCACGTACTCCCTGCGACGCTGGAGCATCAGGCCGAAGACGAAGATCGCGATGGCAGCGACGCTCATCAGCAACACGTAGAACGAGTTGAGGGCGACCAGGCCGGTCACGTTCAGCGCCGTCAGGCTCGACTGGTCCTTGTCCAGGGCAGTCTCCGTGGAGTCGATGTGGATCGGATCGCTCGCGCCCGGACCCGACTGGACCGCGGCGATTACTGCGGGCGAGGCCCGCATCGCTGTGGTCGGCGATCTCGGCGAGGAAGAAGTCGACGTGCTGGTGCCCAACGGCCTGCCTCGTAACGATCCAGGTTCGCGATGAGGTTCGCGCCCTGCGGGAACCCCGGGAAGCGCTCGAAGAGCCCGGCGACGCTGAACCTCTCCTGGGTTTCCCGCTCCGTCCCCAGCGACAGGATGATCTCGACCGTGTCGCCCACGTCCACGGACAGGTCGTCCGCCGTCTCCGCGTCGACGAGCAGACCCCGCGTCTCGGCTTCCAGAGCCGCCAAGGCGCCGGCGGCCGAGCGATCGATGAAGTATGGGTCCGAGGAGCGGCGCCACCTTGGCGAAGCTCGCGGGATCGATAGCCGCGAGGTCCTTCCTGCCCTGGTTGTCGGGACCGATCAGCACCGAGTTCTCGAGCTTGAACACGACCGGCGTCACGGCAGAGACGCCCGGGACCGCGAGCTTCGAGGCATAGCTCGGCCGGTGGCCACGCGCGCTCAGCTCGCTGGGGGTGACCGGAGGTCCGAACCGACGACGAATCGGGAGTCGGCGACCTTCGCGGCATCGTAGGTGGCACTGAACATGGCCAGGCCCATGCCGAAGCGCCACGACCAGCCCGAGGCCGACGATCCCGGTGGCGAGGGTCCACGACCTCCGCCGGAGGCTGGGGCGCAGCATCCCTTCGGATGACCGAACCGACGGGGGCAGAGGAGCGCGACGGCAAGCGCGACGCGACCGCGTGGAGACAGTCGAACGCAGAGCAGCATGCCCCCCACCCATGCCAGCAAGGGCGCCAGCAGCAGCCGGGATGGCAGCGAAACCGCCTCGCCCGAGTACACCGATCCGGACGGGGGGTCGAACGCGCCGGTTCGGATCGGCGAACCCTTCGACGATGACTGCGGCCGCGAGCAGGACGACGTCGAGCCGCAGGCGCCGCCACGCGGGGACTCGCTCGACATGCATCTCCCGGCGCTCCTGGCCGACCTCGCGAGTCACCGACCTGCTGGCGGGGAGGTACAGGGCGAGGGCCGTGGTCACCGCCCCGGCCCCGAGCGCGACGAGCCCGGAGACGACCAGGTCCCTCGGGGCAGATCGCAGGAGCGCGTTCCATCCGAGGATCACCATCACCGACACCAAGCCGAGCACGATGCCCAGGATCGAGCCGACGCCGGCGAACGCGAGCGCCTTGTAGACGAGCATCCGTCGCAGGTGGCCTCGATGGGCACCGCGGACTCGCAGGGTCGCCTGTTCGCGGCGCTGCGCGGCGGCGAGGATGCTGCCGGCGTACGCCGTCAGGAAGGCCGCCATCAGCACGCCCGGGCAGGCCGAGGAAGAGGAACATCCGCTTGCCCACGGCCGCGTCATCTCGGGCCACCGCGAGCGTGTTGGAGATGTTGTCGATCAGGAAGTCCTTGGCATGAGCCGATCCGATCGATGGCCTCGGCGATGCGCTTGGTCTGTGCCAGGGCGGATGCCGGGGTCCGCCTGCAGCCGGGACCGATCGACCAGCACGTCGAGCTCCAACACCGGGAAGCTCTTGGTCACGCTGCCAATGGAGGCGCCCGCCGTGGCGAATGCAGGGACGATCTGGTCCCTGAACGTCGCGGGGCTTACGACCACCGCATCAGGCACGTAGAGGAACTCCTCCAGCTTGGCGGACTTCCGGCTGGAGAACAAGGGCTCGGCTCGAGCCAGGTCGGCCACGCCGCCCACCGGCAAGCGAGAGCGGGTTTCGGCGCCCCGGAACGCTGACCTCGATCGTCGCAGCCGGGCTCCGACATGAGTGCCTGAGCGGCCTCGGCGCTCAGCAAGGCGGACCCCGGCGCGAAACGATCCCGCGATGATCCGGATCGACGGGTAGTGCGCCTGATATCGCCGGTCGAACGCGAAGACGCGGACTGGATCGCTGATGGTGGAACCGCCGGCGGCGAGCGAGCCGGGCGGAAGGTCGACGAAGCCGAGTCCGTCCGCGGCGGCGACACCGGGGATCCTCGCCACTTGCGCCTGGAGCTGCTCCAGCGTCAGCGGCGGCGGTGCGTTCGCCGGCGTCGGCACGACGTCCTCACGGCTGGAGACCGTGCCCTGGAATCGGAGCGCACCGATATCGTCGACCGGCTTGTCCGGCTCGGACGGTGTAGCGAGATCCTCACGATGGCGTCCGGTTCGACCGTCCCGATGTTGAGGCCGAAGCCCGCCGAGCCCCTGGGCCAGCGGGCTCTGCCCGGCGACGTCGGGACGCGGCCGGCCGCCCAGCGTCGTCGAGCCGTTGACGTAGGAGAGCGGCGGCGGCGGCTCGTCGTTGACCACGACCTCGTTGGCGGGCGCGGCACCTTCGTTGATGACGGTGAGTGTGATCGTCGCCTCCTGCCCGGGACCGAGCGCCGCCGGCGCAGAGATCCGCTCCGTGAGCCGGAGGCCGCCGGCGAGCGGTGAGGTGAGCACCCGCTGCATGTCGAGGGTGAGGGACGACGATCGCGCGCGCGGTCATCGTCGCGCCCGAGCCGTCGATGAAGAACAGGACGCCGGAGAACAAGCCGACGCCGAGCGTCACCCCGACCAACGAGGCGAAGCGTCCGTCGCGGATTGTGCAGCAGGTCGCGCCAGACGTAGCTAAGCATGGGAGGGCTTGGGTGTCGGCGATGGCGATCCGGGATCGACTGGATCCATCCGGTCGGTCAGCCGCCCGTCCCGCATGCCGACGGCCCGGTCCAGCCGACGAGCCACCGCCGGCTCGTGGGTCACGAGCACGAGCGTGGCGCCGGACTCGCGCTGGGCGCCGAGCAGGAGGTCCACCACCGCTTCCGCGTTCTCCGCGTCCAGCGAGCCGGTGGGTTCGTCTGCGACGATGAGGCTCGGCTGGTGGATCAGCGCGCGGGCCACCGCGACGCGCTGGCGCTGTCCGCCGGAGAGCTGGTCCGGGAACTTGCCGCTTCCTCTGCGAGGCCCAGCTCGGCCAGCAGCTCGAGGCTTCGCGCGTCGCCGTCGCTGTCGCCGGCGCCGGCCAGCGAGCACTGCAGGCTCACGTTCTCGGTCGCCGTCAGGAAGGGCAGCAGGTTGTCGGACTGGAAGACGAACCCGATCTCGCGGCGGCGCAAGCGTGCGCGGTCCGACTCGGGCACGCGTCGAGATCTCTCGGCCGCCGATCGACACGCGGCCGGCCGTGGGAGCGTCGAGGCCGCCGATCAGGCCGAGCAAGGTCGACTTGCCGCAGCCGCTCGGCCCGGTGATCGCGAGGCTGGTCCCGGGTTGCACGTCGAGGCTGACCCCGTCGACCGCCAGAACCACCCCGGCGGGCGTCTCGTACCGCTTCGTGACGATCGGCGCAGCTCGATGCCGGCGCCTCGCTCACAGCTCTCGCACCTCTCCGTCTTCCAAGACAAGCAGACGCTCGGCGCGGGCGGCGAGCTCACGGCTGTGGGTCACGAACAGCACGGTCAGCCCGCGCCGTCTGCCAGGCGTCGAAGATGACGCCCATGACCTGCTCCGCGTGCTCGGAGTCGAGCTCGCCGGTCACCTCGTCGGCCAGCAGCAGGTCGGGCTGGTTCGCCAGCGCCACCGCCACCGACACACGCTGCGCCTCTCCTCCGGACATCCGACGAGGAAGTGGTGGAGGCGGTCGCCGAGGCCGAGCTCCGAGAGCAGGGCCTCCGCCGGTTCCCCGGTGCGATCGCTCGCCCCCGAGCTCGATGGCGAGCTCGACGTTCTGCAGGGCGGTGAGGAACGGGATCAGGTTCCCGCTCTGGAGCACGACCCCGACCCGCCGGGCCGCAGCCGCGCCCGGGCGACGTCATCGAGTTCGCTGATCTCGTCACCGTCGAAGACCACTCGGCCCGAGTCGGGCAGCATCAGACCGGCGAGCAACGAGATCAGCGTCGACTTGCCGCTGCCCGACGCACCGGTGAGGCTGGTCATCCCGCCGCGGGCGAGCTCCAGGCTGGCGTCGCGCAGGACGGGCCGGTCAGCGGAGCCCTCCATGTAGGTCTTGGAGACCTCGTCGAGCCGCGCGAGTGGCTCAGCGCTCAACGGCTCCGCCCGGCGGGCTTGGACCCTCCGAAGACGCTCGGAACGTAGTCGGCAGCGTTCCGGTCCAGTCTCAGGACCTCCGCGCTGAGCTCAGCCAGCGCCTTGTTGCTGAGCTGCCTCACGTTGACCAGCTCCTCGGTCTCCTGAGCCTCGCCCGCCAGTGGCTCCGTGAGGATCCCCCCTACCCCGGGCGCCCAGTACTTGTTCTCGGTGCTCTGTTCCTGGATGACCACGACGTTGAAGAAGCATTTGAACGGAACACAGGTCTTCTGGCCGACCTCGACCACCTGGGCGGTGGTCTCCTCGACTCCGGGGACCTGGGTCTGGGGGAAGGGAGGGGCCCCTGCCTTCGGGTTACCGGGCATGTACATGCCGGGCACGGCTCCGTTGACGCCGGCGAGCCACGCGTCCTGCGCGTTCAGGAACTGCCCGCCCTCGTAGGCCTCTGTGTAGGAGCCGACGTACCAGACGTTTCCCCCTTCGTCTTCGGCCAAGTAATCGATGGCTTGCTCACTGAGCTGACCACCGTCGAAGTCCTGGTCCAGGACGAGCACCGAGCGCACCCCGTTGACCACCTTCGTCACGTCGGTGACGGTGGTGACGCGGAGGTGCGTAAGACGCCGGGTGCCCACGGTCACGAAGCCCTCGCGGACCGTCTGGAGCCCCGGCGTCAAGGGCACCCACGGGTTCACGTCGGTCTGGGATCTAGCGAAGTACTTCGGGTCGAACGTGCTCGGGATCTTCTTGGGTGGCTTGGGTGTCGGCGTCTCGTTCGCGATCTCGGTCGGGGCCCCGGTCGAAGCCGGGGCCTCGCTCGAGGAGATCGTCGACGCCGAGGTCTGGGCGGTCGTCGTGGTCCCTCCGTCACAACCAGCGAGGGCCACCACGCAGAGGAATGCCGAGATCGCCGCGATAAGGGGCCGGTTCCCGAACACGCGTTGCATGCTAGCCAATGAACATGAGCGGGAGCTGAACGGGGGTGGGCACCGTAGGTACGCGAACGCTACTCCTGCGAGACGGGCGATGTCAGAGCCGGCGAAGGACCACGGCGTATCCCTCGTCGTCCAGCAGGCGCTCTTCCAAGCTCCAGCCCGTGCCGTCGACGAGCGATTCGAGCTCCGTGGGAGGGATGTTGATCTGCTCCCACCACGGGGTCATGAGGTCCCTGTACCGTAGGCGCAGTCGAACGTGCCCGACATGGAACCCCTCCCTCGCGGTTCCGTTCCTCGTACTCGAGATCGAGGGGATCGTCGCTCGTCGGATCGACGGAGTCGCCGACCAACAGCCCCCCTTGCGTCGTGCATCGCCGCGAGCCGAGTCAGCAGCGTTCGCGTGGGGTCCAGTCCCCGGCGAGGCCGAGGTTCCCACACATCAGGAGAACGGTGTCCCAGCGCCGGTCAGCTTCGAGGCTCCTCAGATCGGCGAGTCGGACATCGCGGATGCCTCGAGCGCGGCAGACGGCAACGGCGCCCGGCGACGCATCGACGGCAGTCACCTCGTGTCCCCAGTCCTGAAGGTGGACCGAGTGGCGACCGGCTCCCGCTCCCAGATCGAGGACGGCACCGACAGCCGACCCACTACGCGCCGTTCCCACGGCGGCCATGCCCCTACGGGAGAGAAGAATGACGCAGGCTGAACGTCTGCCGGGCGGATCGCACCATCGTCGCTCTCCAGCAGCAGCTGATCGACCCGACCGGCCCTCCTAGTGATCGAGGAGCGCCCGACCGAGGGCGTCTTGGGACGTATCGATGACCGCCATCCTTGGTCGACGATAACCGCCAGGGATGCCCAGGTCGCACGAGGATCGGTCGGGGCACTGCTAGGCTCCCCGGCACCCTCGACAAGGAGAGCATGTCCATGCGCCGTTGGATCGTCCGTGCCATCGTGCTTGCCCTTCCCCTGGCCGTGCTCGTCGCCTGCTCCGGCGACGACCCCGTCGCCGGCGCGGACACATCGGTCGAGGCTCCAGCCGAGGCCATCGCGCCCGCCGACTACATCGAAGGGCTCTGCGCGGCGATCGTCAGCTTCCAGACCGATCTCGAGTCCGAGAGCGCGGCGCTCGAGGATTCCTTCTCGGGTGGCACCCCGACTCCTGAGGAGTCGAAGACGGTCTTGGGGTCATTCCTCGGAACGCTCGGCAGATCGCACGGAACAGCTTCTCGACGACGTGAATGCGCTGGGTACCCCCGACGTCGAAAACGGCGACGAGGTGCGAACGGCACTCACGGCGGCATTCGAGCAGGTCGTGGTGCTGTTCAGAGATGCGAGATCCGAGATCGAGGGCCTGTCGACCGAGGACCCGGCGGCGCTCGCTGAGGGATTCGCGACCGCCGGTACCAAATTGCAGGAAGCTGCGGCCGGCATCAGCGCGTCGTTCGAGGATCTCGCGAGCCCCGACCTCGAGGAGGCAGCAGCGGACGCACCCTCGTGCGAGGGTGTCATCTAGGGCCGTCCGACGTGGTGAGCGCCGGGTGCGCTAAGAGCGTTCCTCGATCGGCACCCAGACCTGGTCGCGCGGACCGACGTAGGTGGAGCCGGGTCTGATCACCTTGTTGTCGGCGTACTGCTCGCGCACGTGCGCGGTCCAACCCGCCATGCGCGCGAGCGCGAAGATGGGCGTCATCAGGTCGGTCGGGATGCCGAGCGAGTGGTACACGCCGGCCGCGTACAGGTCGACGTTGGGCCAGAGTTGCTTCTGCTCGTAGACCGTTTCCTGCAGTGCCTCGAAGATGTCGGCCCAGCGCTCGTCGCCGTGGCGAGCGCCCACCTCGCGCGCGAGCTGTTTGAGCACGGTCGCGCGCGGATCCATCGTGCGGTAGACGGCGTGGCCGAAGCCCATGACCTTCTCGTGGCGCCCCAGCCGCTCCCGCACGTAGGTCTCGACGGGCTCGCCCGCGGCGATCTCCTGCGCCATCTTCATCGCTTCCTCGTTGGCGCCGCCGTGCAGCGGGCCTTTGAGCGCGCCGATCGCGCCGGTGATCGCGCTGAACATGTCCGAGAGGGTCGACGCGATGATGCGAGCCGTGAACGTCGAAGCGTTCATCGTGTGATCGGCGTAGAGCGTGAACGTGGTGTCGAGGGCGTCGGCGTCGTCGTGGTCGGGCTCGTCGCCGGAGAGCATGTACAGGAAGTTCGCCGCGTGCGGAAGCTTCGGGTGCGGCGGCACGAGCTCCAAACCGGTGCGCATGCGCTCGTAGTAGGCGATCATCGCCGGCGTCTTCGCGATCAGGCGCATCGCCTTGCGGTACTGGGCCTCGGGCGACTCGTCCCAGCCGTCGGGGTCGTAGGCGGACGCGGCCGAGATCGACGTGCGCAGCATCGACATCGGGGACGTCTGCTGGGCGAGCGTCGACATGAGCTGGGTGAGGAAGGGGCTCAGATCGCGGTTCTCGACCAACAGCTCGTTCAGCTCGTCGAGCTCGTCCTGGTTCGGGAGTCGCGCGTGGTGCAGCAGGTAGATGACCTCTTCGAAGCTGACGTGCTCGGCGAGGTCGGCGATGTCGTAGCCGGCGTACCACAGGCGCCCGGCGTCGCCGTCGATGTCGGACACGGTCGTGTCGGCGGCGACGACTTCCCGAAGGCCCTTCTCGCTCACCCTGGCCACATCCTTGGTCGAGTGGCGCGCCGAGCGCGCGCCATGGGCCCGCGTCGAGCCAACGGGCTTCTGACAGGATAGTCGGCGGCCGAGCGACGGACCAAAACGGGCGGTCGCCTCGGAGGCGAACACGATCGAGAGGACGTTCGGGTGTGACGTATCGCGTGACGCTCATCCCCGGTGACGGCGTCGGTCCCGAGGTGATCGAAGCTGCACGTCGGGTGATCGAAGCGACCGGCGTGGCGATCGCCTGGGAGCGCATGCCCATGGGTGCCGGTGCGTTCTCACGGACGGGCAGCGCGCTCCCCGCCGAGACGATCGCGTCGATCCGTTCGAGCCGCGTTGCGCTCAAGGGGCCCATCGAAACGCCCGTCACGAGCGGGCTTCGAAGCTCGAACCTCGAGCTGCGCCGCTCGCTCGACCTCTACGCGAACGTTCGCCCCTGCCGGCTCTACCCAGGCGTGCCGAGCCTCTACGATGCGGTCGACCTGGTCGTCGTGCGCGAGAACACCGAGGGCATGTACACGGGCCTCGAGTTCGAGATGGGAACGGTCGCGGTCAAGGAACTCATCGGGTTCATCGAGGACGCCACCGGCCTGCGCATCCGCGAGGATTCCGGCGTCTCGATCAAGTCGATCAGCGAACGTGGCAGCGAGCGCATCGTGCGCTTCGCCTTCGAGGAAGCTCGCCGGCGCGGTCGAACGAGGGTGACGGCGAGCCATAAGGCCAACATCATGAAGTTCAGCGACGGGCTCTTCCTCGAGGTGGCGCGTCGGGTGGCGGGGGAGTTTCCCGAAGTGGTGTTCGAGGATCGGATCATCGACGCCCTCTGCATGCAGCTGATCCAGGCCCCCGAACGGTTCGACGTGCTCGTCATGCCGAACCTCTACGGCGATGTCGCGGCCGAGCTCTGCGCGGGGTTGATCGGGGGAACCGGTGTCGCCCCCGGCGGGCACTTCGGCGGCGCCGGAGGGCTCGAGCTCGCCGTCTTCGAGGCGACCCACGGCACCGCGCCCGACCTCGCCGGCACGAACACGGCCAACCCGGTCGGCGTGATGTTGAGCGGGGCGATGATGTTGCGCCACCTGGGGGAGATCGATGCAGGAGATCAGCTCGAAGCCGCGGTCGCGAGCGTGCTCGCCGAGGGCGCCGCTCTGCCACGAGACCTGCGTGAGCCTGACGACGATCGTCCGCCTGCGGGGACGTTCCAGTTCGCCGACGCGGTCATCGCCGGGTTGTCGGTGCGAGACGGGCTTTCCGCGCGCGGCCTTCTGTAGCCTCTGGCCGAGGGACCGATGATCGAAGGAGAGAGCCGTTCATGAGGATCACCGTCGTGGGCAGCGGGTTCGTCGGACAGACGACCGCGATGCGGCTGCTCGAGAAAGCCCTTGGAGACGTCGTGTTGATCGACATCGTCGAAGGCAAGCCGCAGGGCCTGGCCCTCGACATGAAGGAGGCCGCTCCCGTCGAGGGCTATGCACCCACGATCGTCGGGACCAACGACTACGGCGACACGGCCGGCAGCGACATCGTTGTGATCACCGCCGGGTTCCCACGTCAGCCGGGCATGAGCCGCATGGACCTGCTCGGCAAGAACGCCGCGATCATGAACTCGGTGATCTCCAGCGTCGTGCCGGGCTCACCCGACGCGATCGTCATCGTGGTGTCGAACCCTCTCGACGAGATGACGTTCCTCGCTGCGGAGTCGTCCGGCTTCCCGAAGGAACGCGTGTTCGGCATGGCGGGCGTGCTCGATTCGGCGCGGCTGCGCTACTTCATCAGCGAGATCACGGGGGCGCATCCGTCGGACGTCGAGGCGATGACGCTCGGCTCGCACGGTGATGCGATGGTCGCGCTTCCCCGCCATGCGACGGTGGCCGGCAAGCCCCTGCCCGAACTGGTCGACGATGCGACGCTCGAGCGGTTGTTCCAGCGGACACGCGACGGAGGGGCTGAGATCGTCGGTCTGCTGAAGAGCGGGTCGGCCTACTACGCCCCGAGCGCGTCGGTCGTTGCGATGGTCGAGGCGGTCGTGCACGACACGCACGTCACCGTGCCCGTCTGCGCCTGGGCGACGGGCCAGTACGGCATCGACGAGGTGTACGTGGGCGTGCCCGCGACGCTCGGTCGCACGGGCGTCGAAGAGATCGTGGAGCTCGACCTGAACGACGCCGAGCTCACCGCGCTAAGGGAGGCGGCCGAGGGTATCCGCGCGAAGTGCGCGGATCTTGCGAAGCTCTAGCCGTCGGCCGGGGCGCGGGCAGTCCACGAGAGCACGAGCAGGCCTCCGATGATGCCCAGTACCCCGCCGGCGATGGCCACGAACGGCCCGGCTTCGAGTCGCGTCTCGACCAACTCCTCGATCTGTTCCCGTTGGTCGGCGGTGACGATGCCCGATGGATCGAGATCGCCGAGCACGTCGTCGACGACGGCGGGCTCGAACCGGCCGGCGGCGCCCAGCGCCGCAACTCCGGCGACCGAGAGTGCGACGAACGACCCGGCGATGATCGCGCCGGTGGCGAGGCGTCGCGCCCGGCGCGACGAGGTGAGGCGGGTGATCGCGAGTCCGGCGAGCACGACGACGGCGGTGACGAGCACGACCAGCCCGTCGGGAAGATCGATCCCGTAGTACGTGGGCGACAGCTCATCGGGGAAGCCCACGATCGACGAGCGGATCCACGGCATCAGGGCTCCCACGCCGATCAGCATCCCGGCGAATGCCGTCAGACTGAACCCGGCGAGTCGCATCGGAGTGCTCTCGATCGAGTCGTCGCCCGCCGGCGCTGCGCCTTCGAGGAGCTCGCTCATCGGGGCATCGTCGCACCGCACGTGCCCGGTTCCAAGCAGCCTCCAGCGCCCACCCCCGAGTAGCATGCAACCCCATGGCGACTTTCCGTGAACAGGTCGGCACGCACGTTCGCGGTTTCTTCACGAACTGGCGGGATCCCGACTACGGGCTCGCCGAGAAGGTCGCACTGACGTTCAAGAACCGCGCGAAGAGCCTCGTGAACGGCGGCTGCTGCGGCAACCACGGCCAGCCCGGCTGTTGACGTCTCGACGACGGTGGCCTCGGTCGGGGTCCCGAGAGCGAGTCGCAAGACCCGCACGAACACTGAGCGACATGCCGGCCTGGATCAGCTCGGGCCGTGCTCCCATGCCGTGACCTGGGTCGCGACTTCCTCGGCGACCTGCATCGTGGTCGACGAACCGCCGAGATCGGGCGTTCGCACCTCGCCGCGTTCGAGCACCTGGTCGACCGCCCACTCCAGGTTCTCCGCGGCCGCGAGCTCTCCCATGTGACGGAGCATCATCGCGCCGGAAAGGATCATCGCGATCGGGTTCGCCTTTCCCTGCCCGGCGATGTCGGGGGCGCTTCCGTGCACGGGTTCGAACACCGCGTACTCCCACCCGATGTTTGCGCCGGGGATCAGCCCGAGGCCACCGACGAGCCCGGCGCAGAGGTCGCTGATGATGTCGCCGTAGAGGTTCGGCAGCAGCAGCACGTCGAAATCGCTCGGTTCCTTGGCGAGCCGGCTCGTGAGATGGTCGATCTGGATCTCCTGCCATTCGACATCGGGGAACTCGCGTGACTCCTGCTCGGCGGTCTGCAGGAACAACCCGTCGGAATATCGCATGACGTTGGCCTTGTGGCCGACGGTGACCTTCCTCCGGTTGTGGGTGCGCGCGTACTCGAACGCGAATCGAACGATGCGCCGGGTTCCGTTGACGCTGATCGGCTTGACCGTGATGCCTGCGTCCTCGCGCAGCTCGTAGCCCCCGAGCGCACGGAGCTCTTCGCGCAGCGCCGTCGCCTCGGGGGAACCTCGCTCGAACTCGATGCCGGCGTAGAGGTCCTCGGTGTTCTCGCGCACGACGACGAGGTCCACCTTCGCGTGACGGATCGGCACGCCAGGAAGCGCGCGGGCCGGTCGCACGGCCCCGAACAGGTCGAGCCCCTGACGAAGTGCGACGTTCACGCTGCGGAAGCCGCCACCGACCGGTGTGGTGATCGGGCCCTTCAGCCCGACCCGGCTCGAGCGGATCGCATCGAGGGTCTCTTCCGGCATGAGCTCGCCGTGTTCCTCGAGCGCGGCCGTGCCCGCCTCTCGCTCGATCCATTCGATGCCGACGTCGGCCGCGTCGAGCACGAGCCGGGCGGCGGCGGCCACCTCTGGTCCGATGCCGTCGCCCGGGATCAACGTCACACGATGTGCCATCGGGCGCAACGATAGCCGAGCGAGGATCTAGAAGCGGTCGAACAGGATCGAGCGTTTCACTTCCTGGATCGCTTTCGTGACCTGGATGCCGCGCGGGCACGCTTCCGTGCAATTGAACGTCGTGCGGCATCGGAAGACCCCGGTCTTCTCGCTCAGGATCTTCAGGCGCTCGCGACCGCCCTCATCGCGTGAGTCGAAGATGAACCGGTGCGCGTTCACGATCGCCGCAGGACCGATGTAGCCCTCGTCGCCCCAGAAGATCGGACACGACGTGGTGCACGCCGCGCACAAGATGCATTTGGTCGTGTCGTCGAACCGCGCTCGTTCCTCGGTCGATTGCAGGCGCTCGCGATCGGGCTCTCCCGAATCGTTGATGAGGTAGGGAAGCACTGCCTTGTACCCGTCGAGGAACGGGTCCATGTCGACGATCAGGTCCTTCAGCACAGCGAGGCCGCGGATCGGCTCGACCGTGACCCTCGGTGCGACGTCGTCGACGAGCACCTTGCACGCGAGCGCGTTGCGCCCGTTGATCAGCATCGCGTCGGAACCGCAGATGCCGTGGGCGCACGACCGCCGGAAGCTCAGCGTGCCGTCGTGGTACCACTTGACCTGGTGCAGCACCTCGACGAGGCGTTCCAACGGATCCGCCTGCACGGTGAACTCGTCCCACCAAGAATCCTGCGATACCTCGGGGTTGAAGCGGCGGATGCGCAGCGTCAACTCGACCGTGCCCGGTGCGGCGACGCCGGCCCGACGTCCGTCGGACTCCTGCAGCACCTCGGCCGGCGTCGCCATGTCAGTACTTCCTCTCCATCGGCACGTACGGACCCATCTTCACGGGTTTGAAGTCCAGGCGGATCGAGCCGTCGTCGTTCCGGTAGGCGAGCGTGTGCTTCAGCCAGTTCGCGTCGTCGCGCAGCGGATGGTCGTCGCGGTAGTGACCGCCGCGGCTCTCGGTGCGGGCACGGGCGCTCACGACGAGCGCCTGTGCGCAGTCGAGCAGGTATCCGAGCTCGACCGCTTCCATCAGGTCGGTGTTGTACAGCGCGCCCTTGTCGGTGATCGCGACCCGGGCGAATCGCTCCTGCAGTCCGCCGATGATCTCTTCCATCTTCGACAGGCTCTCTTCGCTGCGCACGACGAATGCGAGGTCGAACATGCCCGTCTGCAGCTCGGTGCGGATGTCGGCGCCGTTGTCGCCGTCGGCGCGCTCCAGGATCGCGTTCAATGCCGCGAGGGTTCGCTCGGTCGGGCGAACGGGGAGATCGGGGAGCGCGGCATGTTGCGAATGGCGCGCGGCATCGGCACCGGCTCGGCGACCGAACACCACGAGGTCGAGCAGCGAGTTCGTGCCGAGCCGGTTCGCGCCGTGCACGCTCACGCACGCGCACTCACCGGCCGCGTACAGGCCCGGGATCGGCGTCTCGTCGGCGCCGTCGACCACCCGGCCGTCGACGTCGGTCGGGATGCCGCCCATCGCGTAGTGCGCCGTGGGCTGGATCGGCACGGGCTCCTTGGTGGGCTCGACCTTCAGGTAGACACGCGCGAACTCGGTGATGTCGGGCAGCTTCTCCTCGATCACCTTGGGGTCGAGGTGCCTGATATCGAGGAACGCCCAGTCGCCGTTGGGGCCGCCGCCGCGGCCTTCCTTGATCTCCTGGTAGATCGCGCGGCTCACCATGTCGCGCGGCGCGAGATCCTTGATCGTGGGGGCGTAGCGCTCCATGAATCGCTCGCCGTCCTTGTTGAGCACGATGCCGCCCTCGCCGCGCGCGGCCTCGCTCAGCAACACACCGAGCTTCGCGAGGCCCGTCGGGTGGAACTGGAACATCTCCATGTCCTCGAGCGGCACGCCGCGGCGCCAGACGACCGCCGGGCCGTCGCCGGTGAGGGCGTGCGCGTTCGACGTGACGCTGAACATGCGCCCGTAGCCGCCCGTCGCGAACACCACAGACTTCGCGCGGAAGACGTGGAGCTCTCCGGTCGCGAGTTCGTACGCGACCACGCCCGCCGCGGCGCCGTTGGCGTCGCGCATCAGGTCAAGGCAGTAGAACTCGTTGAAGAAGCGCACGTCGCGCTTCACGCACTGCTGGTAGAGCGTCTGCAGGATCATGTGGCCGGTGCGGTCGGCCGCGTAGCACGCGCGACGCACCGGGCGCTCGCCGTGCTCGGCCGTGTGCCCCCCGAACCGGCGTTGGTCGATACGGCCGTCGGGCGTGCGGTTGAACGGCAGACCCCATCGCTCGAGCTGGTAGATCGCGTCGATCGCTTCCTCGGTCATCAACATCGCGGCCGGCTGATCGACGAGGTAGTCGCCCCCCTTGACGGTGTCGAAGGCGTGCCACTCGGGGTGATCCTCCTCGGTGTTGCCGAGCGCCGCGCAGACGCCACCCTGCGCCGCGCCGGTGTGCGACCGAGTGGGGTAGAGCTTGGAGATCACCGCCGTCTTCACCTGCTCGCTGAGCTCGATCGCGGCGCGCATTCCGGCCCCGCCGGCGCCGATCACGATGGCGTCGTAGGTGTGGGTCGTGGCCATCGCTACGCGCCCGGGGTCGTGGCCATCGGCTAGCTTCCCGCGCCTGCGGTGACCGCCTCGAACGTCACCACGATGATCGTGCCGAGCACGAAGAGCGTGAATCCGAGCACGTAGAAGACCATGTTCATCGTGAAACGCGCCGCGGGTGAACGCACGTAGTCGAGCGTGACGTTGCGCAGGCCGTTGATGCCGTGGATCAGTGCGAGGGTGAGCATCATCCAATCCCACGTGCGCCACAGGGGACTGCCCCAGCGATCGGCCACGAAGTTGTAGTCGACGCGTTCCACGCCATCGGCGGGGAGATGCATGATCAGCGTGTGTCCGACCGCGAGCACGAGCAGCACGATGCCGCTGATCCGCATGAACAGCCACATCCACAGCTCGAAGCCGCCCACCGGACGCTCGCGGCCGCCGGCGTAGCCGCGGTGAGGTGACGAGGGGGAACCCCCTTCGCGGGAGGGCCGTTCGATCGTCGTTGCCATCAGCGCGCTCCGCTCACAACAGGTTGATGATCTGCCTGCCCATGATCGCGGTGACCACGAGGCCCGAGATCGCGAAGACGAGCGCCGACGTGCGGCCCACGGCCTTGATGTGACCGGCCAAGCTCGGGAAGAAGTCGATCAGCGTGATCTTGATGCCGTTGATCGAATGGAAGAGCACGGCGAGGACCAGTCCGAGCTCGAGCACGTGCACTGCCGGATTCTTGTAGGCGTCGGTGACCCGGTTGTACGCCTCGGGGCCCCATCCGATCAGCGCCGTATCGACGATGTGCGCGAACAGATACAAGATGACGGCAACGCCGGTGATGCGGTGGAACATCCACGACCATTGACCCTCGTGACCCCTGTACACGGTCCCGAAGTCGCTCTTCTGCTTCTTGCTGAGTCTGGTCGCCACGGCTGATCACCTTCAGGCTAGCTCGCGCCCCGACGAACGGGTGTGCCGGGGCGTCCAGCGAACGGCGCGGAGTCTACTCCGTTGTGGCAGCCCCGCCGGAGCGCCGCATACCATCTGGGCGATCGCCCCAACCGTCACGCCAGGCGCAGCGCGACCAGCACGCCGTCGCGGATGGGCAGGATGGTCGTGACGTATCGCTCGTCGGTGGCGACCATCGCGTTGTGCTCGCGGATCGCCTCGGTGACCTCGTCTGGTGGCTCGCCATCGGGGGGCACCCTGCCGTACCAGAGCGTGTTGTCGCAGATGTAGAGGCCGCCGATGCGGACCCGATCGCGCGCCGCGCGCCATGCGTCGGGATAGCCACCCTTGTCGATGTCGTTGTACACGACATCGAACTCACCATCGACGGATGCGAGCGACGTGATGGCGTCGCCGACGTGGTAGCGCATGAGCGTCCACATCCCGGCACGCCCGAGGTAGTCGGCGGCCTTCCGCTCGTTGGCGGCGTCACCGTCGGTGAGGTGGATCTCGCCCTCGGCGCCGGCGGCCTTCGCGAACCAGTACGCGGAGTACCCGAACCCCGAGCCCAGCTCGAACACGCGTCGGGCACCGACCGAAGCGGCAAGCACCCACAAGATGACGCCGACGTTCCTTCCCACGATCGGGAAGTCGCGCTCGCGAGCTTCGGCTTCCATCTCGAGCAGCACGGGCTCGTCGTATCGGGCGTGCAGCGATGCGGTGTAGTCCTCGATGCGGGGATCGACGATGTCCATGGCTCCACGGTATCGCGAGCGGCCTCGGCTGCGAGTGGCACTCGGTAGGCTGGAGCGGTGAGCGACAGCGAGCGGCGCACCGATTCCGGGATCGAGCTGAAGCCGGTGTACACCGCCGACGATCTGACGGCCGCAGGCTTCGATCCCGAGCGAGATCTCGGGGAGCCGGGGGAGTACCCGTTCACGCGGGGGATATACCCGACCATGTTCCGGAGCCGGCTGTGGACGATGCGCCAGTACGCCGGCATGGCCACGGCCGCCGAGACCAATGCTCGCTTCCGGTACCTGCTCGCGCAAGGACAGACCGGCATCAGCGTGGCATTCGACCTTCCGACGCAGATGGGGCTCGACTCCGATCATCCCCGTGCCGAGGGCGAGGTCGGGAAGACCGGGGTCGCGATCGATTCGGTCGCGGACATGGCCCGCCTGCTCGACGGCATCCCCCTCGACCGCGTCTCGACCTCGATGACGATCAACGCGACGGCGCCGATCCTGCTGCTGCTGTACGAGCTGGTGGCCGAGGAACAGGGCGTCGCGTCGACCGAGATCAGCGGCACCGTGCAGAACGACATCCTCAAGGAGTACGCAGCTCGCGGCACCTACATCTATCCGCCGGAGCCGTCGATGCGACTGATCACGGACCTGTTCGCTTACTGCGGCGAGCACGTACCGAGCTGGAACACGATCTCGATCAGCGGCTACCACATGCGCGAGGCCGGCTCGACGGCGGCGCAGGAGATCGCGTTCACCCTCGCCGACGGCGTCGCCTACGTGCAGGCCGCCCTCGACGCCGGCCTGGCGGTCGACGAGTTCGCGCCTCGGCTGTCGTTCTTCTTCGCGTGCCACATGAACTTCTTCGAGGAGATCGCGAAGTTCCGCGCGGCCAGGCGCATGTGGGCGCGCATCATGCGCGAACGCTTCGGTGCAGAGGATCCCAGGAGCTGGATGCTGCGGTTCCACACGCAGACGGGCGGCGCGACGCTCACCGCACAGCAGCCCGAAGTGAACATCGTTCGCACCGCGCTCGAGGCGCTCGCCGCCGTGTGGGGCGGCACGCAGTCGCTGCACACGAACTCCTACGACGAGGCACTCGCGCTGCCGACCGAGCACAGCGCCACGATCGCGCTGCGCACTCAGCAGGTGATCGGGTACGAGACCGGCGTCACCGAGACGGCCGACGTCGTGGGCGGGTCGTACTTCGTGGAATCGCTCACGAACGAGCTGGAACGGCTCGCGACCGACTACATCGAGAAGGTCGATGCGATGGGCGGCGCGGTTCGCGCGATCGAGGCCGGCTTCTACCAGGACGAGATCCACGAGGCGGCGTTCACGGTGCAGCAGGGCATCGAGTCGGGCGAGCGCGTCGTGGTGGGCGTGAACCGATTCGTCGAGGCAGAGGAGCAGCCCGTCGAGCTTCAGCGGATCTCCGAGGCCGAGACCGCGAAGCAGGTCGATCGGGTGCGTGCGATGCGGGCTCAGCGCGACCAGCGCGCGGTCGACGGCGCGCTCGCAGCTGTCAGGTCGGCCGCTGAGGGCACCGCGAATCTCCTACCACCGATGAAGGAAGCGCTCCGTGCCCGGGCTACCCTCGGCGAGGTCAGTGACACGCTTCGCGAGGTCTTCGGCGAGTACCGTCCGGCCTACTAGTCCGCACTGGACTACCCTGGGGTGGTCGTCAGGCAAGGTCACGCCTCGCATCCCGGTGCACAGCCGCGGGTTCCTCTTGACTGAGAGGACGTGGGAACATGCGGTTCCCGGAGGATCGCCTCGTGACCGACGCCGCTACGCTGCAACTCGCTCGGCAGGCCCTGAAGGATCACGCCTGGGCCGACGCGTACGAAGGGTTCGTGCGCGCCAGTGCCGAACAACCCGGCGCTCTCGCCGAGGGTGGGGAGATCGTGGTGACGTGCGAGACGATGGAGCCAGGCTCGATCCCCCATCCGGTCGGTGAGGAGCGATTGGTCTCCTTGAAGGGCATCGCCCGGCCGGTGAGGGTGGCGAGTATCGACTGGCGTCCGGGTTCTCTGTGATGGCGAGGTTCGCAACGCCCGAAGATGAATGGCGCGCCTACCTCGACGGCTCGCATCCGTCGATCCGATGGGGCCGGCGCACCTTCCGGCGCATCCCATCGGATCCCCGGTGCAGGGTGTGTTTCGCGCCGTTCGCGGGTCCGGGAGGGGCGATGTTCCGGCGCATGGGCTTCGTCCGGTGGAACAAGAACCCGAACGTCTGCATGCGATGCGTGAAAGACATGCGGATGTACGACGTGATGGGCGCCGAGGTCGAGATCTCGTTCCTGTTCGCCGACGTGCGTCACTCGAGCGAGATCGCTCGGCAGATGGGCACGATGGAATTCACGTATCTGATGCAGCGGTTCTACGCGACCGCGAACCGGGTGCTGATCGACAACGATGCGCTCATCGACAAGTTCGTGGGTGACGAGGTCGTCGGGTTCTTCATGCCGTTCCTGGCGGGGCCGGGTCATGCCGGCGCGGCGGTTCGCGCGGCGCAGGCGCTCTTGCTCGCGACCGGGTACGGCGGTGCCGGTGAGCCCTGGCTCCCGTTGGGTGCCGGCGTCAACACCGGCACGTCGTTCGTCGGCATGGTGTCGAGTGGCCAGGAGAGCGAGTTCACGGCGTTCGGCGACCCGATCAACGTCGCCGCTCACCTGGCGGCGCAGGCCGGTCCCGGCGAGATCCTGGTGACCGATGCGGCCGCGACCGCCGCCTCCCTCGATGTCGGTGCGCTCGAGCGCCGGCACCTCTCGCTCAAGGGCCATCAGGCAGATGTCGTCGTGGTTCCGGTCTCTCCGGAAGCGGTGGTGGACGGCGACGGCTCGGCAAGGCGCTGACACAGCACGCGGATCACGCCGAGCGCGGTCTCGGGACGCTCGCGAAGGATTGACTCGAACTGCGGGCGGTCGATCGACAGGACACGCACGTCACCGCGCGCCACGAGTCCGGCGATGCGCGGCTCGTTGGTGATGACCGCCATCTCACCGACGACGTCGCCCGAGGACCTCACGGCGACGACACGCTCGCCGTTGCCGGAGGTGCCCGGACCGCTCTGCACGACGACCGAGACGTCGCCGCTCACGATGATGTGCATAACGTCGCCGGGATCGCCCTGGTGCGCGATCGTGTCGCCGTCGGTGAAGGCGTGCTCCTCGGCGATCGCGGCGATCGGTTGCAGGTCGGGCGGCGGCAGCTCGGCGAACAGAGCCACCTTGCGCAGGAACAGCACCCGCTCCATCGGTGAAAGCGTCGCAAGGGTTCGAGTCATGATCCCTCCTTCAGGGTCGGCGGGGGGCGGCTCGACGAGTTCCACGCAGGCGCGGATCCAATCGTCGGGATCGCGTGCGAGCCGCTCGAACAGGGCGATCCGATCGACGCGTGTCGGCGCGCCGTCCCACATCGAGAGCAGGGGTCTGACGACATCGCGGGCGCCGACGCTCTCGATGACCTCGAGCGCGTTCGCGCGCTGTGTCGGATCGGTGACCGAGAGGTTCTCGATGGCCACGGACATGGCCTCCGTGCCGCCGAGCACCGCTGCGGTTCGAAGGGCGAGCGTCGCTTCCCGCTCCGACCTCGCGAGCAGCGAGTCCTTCAGCAGCGCGTGGCGGTCATCGGAGTCGCCGTCGATCGACATGGCGAGCCGATGGCTGTCCACGGCACCGGCCACCATCTCGACAGCGAAGCGTCGAACGTCGTGCTCGTGGCCACGGATGGGCACGTGCTGGAGTGCTGCGATGGCCCCTTCCCATCGGGCCGGCGATGTGAGCGATCCGACCACCGGTTCGGTGGCCTGCACCCCGATGAGGCCGAGCGCCTCTGCCGCGGCGCCTCGTACGAGCGGGTGCTCGTCGCCGAGGGCTTCGGTGAGGGGTCCCAGGGCTCTCTGCGGATCGAGGGTGGCGATCGCGCGCGCCGCTTCCACTCGTACGGACGGAGTCGTATCGGACATGCCTGGGCTCGCGAGATGGAAGAGCTCGGGGATATCGAGACCCTGGATCGCGTGGAAGGCAGCGCGACGCGTGTCCTCGTCTGCATGCGCGGCGAGCTCGGCGAGCGCCACCACCGCGTGCGCAGCGCCGCTCACCTCGACGAGTGCGGCGGCGGCGGCGGCGCGGACGTTCGGGTCGGCGTCGTGCAGCGATCGGTCAAGCGCGAGCGCGGAGGTCGCGTCGTCAGCGCCGCTCGCGACGATCGCGTCGACCACCGCGAGTCGAACGCCGGCATCGGCATCATTCGCGCGCTCGACGATCGCCGGCAACGACACCTTCCCCGATGCACGGACGAGCGAGGCGATCGCGATCGCGCGAACGTCGGCATCAACATCACGGAGGCACATGAGGAGCGGTTCGGTCGCCGCGCCCGGATCCATGTCGCGGAGCACATGGGCCGACAGGCGCCGCACGCGGGGGTCGGGGTCCGCCGACCCCTTCCACCGCGGCGGTCCACCGCCGCTCGATCCGAGAGGTGAAGCCCGAACGGTTCCGCGCCGACGGGAGCTGCATCGAAGACGTGGGGTCGTCCTTCCTGCAGAGCCTTCACGAGCTCACGCGGATACGCGCGACGCACCCCCACCATCGCCGCCGTGGCGAGCAGCGCGCAGACCAGTCCGATGCCGGAAAGCATCGTGGGGCTGAGCGCGCCTCACCGACGAGCGCGACCAGGCCGGCGAGCACGGTGCCGACCTGTGTGGGGCCCCCGTACAGGAACGCCCGCGTCTGATCTCGCCGATCCGACGGCACCGTGTTGATGACGGCCTCCCACGAGCTGATCGCGCCCCCCGACATCCAGGCGACCTGGGCGAACCTGAAGACGGCGAGGATGGCGAAGGTGGACTCGATCGAGAGCACTCCGAACGCGGCCACGTACAGGACCGGCAACACGAGCAGCACCATCGGCACGCCGAAGCGGGCCAGCAGCCGATTCGTCGACGAAGAGCGACAGCAGGAACGCGACGCCCGTCGACAGTCCGAAGAACACGCCGAAGAAGCCGGCGAGTTCGTCAGGATCGGGATAGCGCGCGGTGGCGGCGCGCGAGAACGGCAGGTACAGCGAGAAGAAGAGCAGGGAGAACAGGATCGAGCCGAGCGCCATCCATCGCATCAGCGTCGAGCGCCGCACGTACCGGAATCCGCGCACCAGCTGATCGACCGGGCCGGCATCACGTCGGCGACCGGCGTACGTCGGTTGAGGCCCGCCGTCGCCTCCGATCGCGATCAACCTCGCGCCGAGGACCACGACCACCACGAGGGTCGCCGTCCACACGATCAGCAGGTTCGGCGAGCCGACCGCTGAAGCGAGCGGCTTCGTCACCAGGCCCCCGATCACGTAGCCGAGCACGCTGCCCGCTCCGATCAACGGGAAGAATCGCTTCGCTTGACGGGTGTCGGTGACGAGGCCGGCAAGACCCCACACGGCCAAGCCCACCAGGAACTGCGCGGCCCCTTGTAGCAGCCACAGCGCCTGCGTGATCCAGCCGACGTTCGCGGCCAGGGCCATGCGACCCGCGGCGGCGGCAAGCGCCAGCGCGATCGGGATCGACAGGCACGCTCGTCCCCGGCCCAGCCGTCCGAGCAAGGCGGCGAACGCGACAGTCAGCACGAACATCGTGCCGCCCAGCACCAGATACATCAACGGGAGCTTCGAGACTCCGTAGCGCGCGAAGAAGAGCGCTTCGATGGCGCTCTGGCCGATCATCAGGCCGGCCGAGGCGACGAATGACGCCGCCATCGCCACGCCCACCGTCGACCCTTCGCCCGGTCGGAGACCGAGGAGCCGCCCGGCCCTGCCTTCACCAGCCATGAGCTGCATCCTCGCAGCGTGAGGGAAGCGTCGCTACCGGACCTCGGCCGTCGATCTTCCCCCCGCCACGAGCGCCATGATCTGTTCCAGGTCCATGGCGAGGTCCTCGGCGCGGCTTGACGATGCGAGGGATCCGAAGCACGGTATCGAGCCTAGTCTGAGCGAGACTAGCCGCGAGTCAGTTGTACGGTGGCATGGCCGAGGGCGGCGATCCCGGCGATGACGAACATGATCGCGATGAAGGGACGTCGCGCTCCGTGCAGGGCCGCCGCGCCGACGACGAGGCAAGCGAGCCCGACGCCCAGCTCGATCGTCCAGGTGACCGCCTCCACGCCGGCCGACCCTAACATCGGCGAGCTGCCCGGCGTCTCGTAGGCTTCGAGGTCATGGACATCGCGATCGTTGGCGGTACCGGCGCCGAAGGTTTCGGGCTCGCGCTGCGTCTGGGGAGCGCCGGCCACAACGTCACCATCGGCTCGCGCTCCGCCGAACGGGCGGCAGAGGCTGTCGCGAAGGCGGAGAAGACACTCGGGTCGGGCGCGCTGGTCCGCGGAGCCGAGAACGCCGAGGCGGTCACCGAGGCAACGGTCGTGATCGTGACCGTGCCGTTCGCGGGCATGATCGAGAGCTACGGCTCCATCGCGTCGTCGCTGCGGACCGGGCAAGTCGTGCTCGACGCAACGAGCCCGCTCATGGCGGCCGTGGGTGGCAAGGCATGGCAGGCGATCCGTCCGTGGCAAGGCTCGGCCGCCGAGCTCGCGGCGACGCTCGTACCCGCGGGCGTGTCGGTGGTGGCGGGCTTCCACACGGTGGCGGCCCACTCGCTCGCGGCGCTCGATCGCGAGGTCGAGTCCGATGCGCTGCTCTGTTCCGACGACGACGGGGCGAAGCGACTCGTCGGTGACCTGATCGATTCCGTTCCGGGCGTGCGATGGGTCGATGCCGGCCCACTCGCGAACGCAAGGCTCACGGAGCCGCTCACGCCTCTGATCATCGCGATCAATCGCCGCTACAAGGTGCGCGATGGCGGGTTCCGGATCACGGGTCGTGCGTCGTGGGGAGAGCCCTGGTGAGTGGGCACCGCGCACGCATGTCGCGTCGGAGCGACCGACGGTGAGCTGCCCCGGCCGGCTCGTGCCGATCGACGACACCTCGCTCTGGGTGGTCGAGCGCGGACCCGATGACGGTGTGCCGCTCCTGGCGCTGCACGGTGGTCCGGGGCTCGATCACCATGAGTTCGGAGACTACCTCGACCCGCTCACGGAGCGCGGGATCAGGCTCGTGCTCGTCGATCAACGTGCGTGCGGTCAATCCGAACGTGCACCGGAACACACATGGACGCTCGAACGGTATGCGCAGGACGTGGTCATGCTCGGGCGGGCGATGCGGCTCGACCGATACGCGGTGCTCGGACATTCCTTCGGAGCGCTCGTTGCCCTGCAGAGCGCCGTCGACTTCCCGGGCGCGGCCGGTGCAACCATCGTTTCAGGGGGCATCCCATCGATGCGGTTCCTCGATCGTGTCGACGAGAATCTCGAGTCGTTCGAGCCGGCCGGGCTCAGGCAGCGTGTGATCGCGTCATGGGCCCGGGAGCCCGACGTCGCGTCGCCTGAGGAGTTCGAGCAGCTCATGCGCGACCAGCTCGCCTTCCATTTCTTGAACCCGCTCGACCTCCGCATCGACGAGTATCGTGCGCGAACCGACGACACGGTCTACTCGCCCGACGTGCTCCGCCACTTCGCGGCGGCGGGCTACGGTGGGATCGAGGTGGAGGATCGACTCGACGACGTGTCGACCCCGGTGCTGGTGCTCGCCGGCCTGCACGATCGATCGTGCGTGTTCGAGGCGGCCGAGGTCACAGCCGCCGGCATCGACGACGCGCAGCTCGTGGTGTTCGAGAAGAGCGCTCACATGACGTTCGTCGAGGAGCCCGAAAGCTACATCGAGGCCGTCGCGCGGTTCGTCGGCACGCCCGCGTAGAACTTCGCGAACTCCGAACCGCGACCGTCAGTCGATGACCGCGAGCGTCTGGCCGGTCTGCACGACCTGGCCGGCGCGGATCGGAAGGTCGGTGACCTCACCGTCGCGCGTCGCGGCGATGTGGTTCTCCATCTTCATCGCCTCCAGGATGCAGATGACTTCGCCCGCCCTGATGTCTTGCCCCTTCTCGACGAGCACCTTGACGATCGTGCCCTGCATCTCCGCTCGCACCTCGCCGTGCACATGCTCTTGGTGTCCGGCCGTGTGCACCTCGGGCGGCCTCGGTGCTACGTCGCGGCGCTCGTCGAACACGCGAACCGGTACGCGACGCCCGTCGACCTCGACGAGGATGTCTGCCGGTCTTCCCTCACGCAGCGGCGGTCCCTGCTGCCCGAGCTCCGGGTGGGCCGGGAAGTCGGCCTCGGCCAATGCGTGCTCTGCCCACGTGGTCGTGTGGGTGCCGGTCCTGAACTCCTTCGACTCGAGCATCCAGCGGTGGGCCGGGATCGTGGTGGGCACACCTTCCACGGTGTACTCGCCCAGCGCGCGCAGCATGCGCCGCCGCGCCTGCTCACGGTCTGTTCCCGAGACGACCAGCTTCGCGAACATGGAGTCGTAGTCGCCCGGGATCTCCCGCCCCTGCCCGAATCCGGCATCGACCCGGACGAAGGGGCCGGCCGGTTCCTCGTAGCGCGTGATGCGGCCCGGCCCCGGCATGAAGTTCCGCCCGGGGTCCTCGGCGTTGATGCGGCACTCGATCGAGGCCCCGCGGGGCGAGACCTCCAGGGCAGCGACCGACTCGCCCATCGCGATCTGGATCTGCAGCGCGACCAGATCGAGACCGGTGACCATCTCGGTGACGGTGTGCTCCACCTGGAGCCGCGTGTTCATCTCCAGGAAATAGAAGTCGCCGTCCTCGTCGACGATGCATTCGATGGTGCCGGCGTTCACGTAGCCCGTCTCCCGGGCGAGCGTGATCGAAGCATCGGCAAGACGCTGGCGCATCGCGTCGTCGATCGCGGTCGAAGGCGTCTCCTCGATCAGCTTCTGGTGGCGCCGCTGCACCGTGCAGTCGCGCTCGCCCAGGAACACCACGTTGCCCTTGGCGTCGGCGATGATCTGCGCCTCGACATGGCGCGCGCGATCGACGTAGCGCTCGAGGAACACCTCGGGCCGGCCGAAGTACGACTGCGCCTCGCGGGCCCCGCGCTTCAGCGCTTCGTCGAGGTGGTTGGCGTCGCGCACGATGTGCATGCCCTTGCCGCCTCCACCGAACGCGGCTTTCACGAGCAGAGGGAAGCCGATCCGTTCGGCCTGCTTCCTCGCTTGCTTCGCATCGACGGGCTCGGGGGTGCCGGGCACGACCGGCATGCCGCTCGCGTCGGCTGCCCGGCGAGCGGCCGCCTTGTCGCCCATGATCTCGATCGCTTGCGGCGACGGTCCGATGAACGTGATGCCCGCATCGGCGACCGCCTGCGCGAACTGCGGCCGTTCGGAGAGGAATCCGTACCCGGGGTGGATCAAGGTGGTCTTCGATCGGCGTGCAACGTCGAGGATGGTGTCGATCGACAGGTACGACGCCGATGCCTGGGCCGGCCCGATGCGGAACGCCTGATCGGCCATCTCCACGTGCAGCGCGTCGCGGTCGGCGTCGGAGTAGACGGCGACGCTCGCGATGCCGAGCTCGCGGCACGTGCGGACGATGCGCACCGCGATCTCGCCGCGGTTCGCGATCAACACCCTGGGCTTCGGCTTCATGGCTGCCTCATGCCTGGTTCCATGACGGTTTCCCCGGTCCGCTCGCGATACTGTCCGGGCTTCCGACGGGAGTCAAACCTCGAACCGCCTGGAGCGACCGATCATGACGGCGACGGAACTGGAGCGAGCCTTGCGCCTGGCCGGTCTGTCCGCGCCCGCACATTGGCAGGAGGTTACCGGGTCGACGAACGCGGACGCGGCAGCGCTCGCCGACGGCGGGGCCTCCGAGTGGACCCTCGTGGGCGCGGGGCACCAGACGGCCGGGCGCGGCCGCCTCGGGCGAACGTGGCTGGACCGGCCCGGCGGATCGCTCATGGCGTCGCTGGTGCTGCGCCCGACCCTGGCGCCCGAGGACCTCGGACTACTGACCCTGCTCGCCGGCGCGGCATGGGCCGAGATCGCGACCGAGCTCAGCGGGATCGAGGTCCGATGCAAGTGGCCCAACGACCTCATGGTCGGCGAGACCAAGGTGGGAGGAGTGCTGGCCGAATCGTCGGTCACGGGTGGCGTTGTCGGGTGGGTCGTGATCGGGTCGGGACTGAACCTGGCGGCTCCAGACCTCGATGAGGTGACCGGGTTGGGCGTAGGGGTCGACCGGGTGGCGTTGCTCGGCGGGTTCCTCTCGCGGTTCCGCCTCGGCTATCACGCGCCCCCGGCGGAGCTCGCGAACGAGGTCGTGGCACGATGGTCGGCGGCCTCCTGCACGCTCGGCCGCCCGGTCGCCGCGGTGGGCACCGACGGGGTCCGGCGTGAAGGCGTGGCGATCGCGGTCGACTCGGCCGGCCGGTTGGTGCTCGAGACCCCTGACGGTCCCGCGGCGGTCGCTTCCGACGAGGTCGAGCACCTGCGCTGAGGGGCGTCAGCCCGCCACGATCGCCCGCGAGGTTTGTCGGGTGGCTGAGCCTCGGCTAGCGTCTCGCCATGTTCCCTCGCAAGCTGCTGATCCCGGGCGAGGACGTCGTGGTGGAGCTGCGGCCGCACCCGGTGGCGCTGGCCGGGCCCGTGCTCGCCATGCTGGTCGCCACGCTCGCCGCATGGTGGGTCGCGGCGCGGTTCGACGGGCTCATCGTGTGGATCGCGTGGGCTGCGTGGATCGCGCTGATGCTCGGATTCGTCATCCCGAAGCTCGTCGCATGGTGGACGTCGATCTTCGTGATCTCGACCGACCGGGTGATCAGCCGCGAGGGCTTCATCGCGAAGCGGTCGATGGAGATCCCGCTCGAACAGGTGAACGATGTCCGCTTCGAGCAGGGCATCTTCGATCGCATCGTCGGTGCAGGAACGCTGCTGATCCAGTCGGCGAGCACGGGCGGCACGAACTCGTTCGACGACATCCGCCGCCCCGAGGAGGTGCAGCGGACGATCTTCCATCAGGGGGAGCTCAACCAGCAGCGCGCAGGGCGTCGCTCGATGTCTGCCCACGACGCAGACGCCCCGACGCGCCCCGACGGCCCTGCCACGCCGCCTTCGCCCGTGGCTTCGTCTCCCGCCTCGCCATCGGTCACGACCGAGCTCGAGCGCCTCGCCGATCTGCGCGCCCGCGGGATCTTGACCGAGGAAGAGTTCCAGGCGCAGAAGGCACGCATCCTCGGACGGTGATGACCGGCCATGATCGGCGAGATCGACCACATCTACTACTGGGTGCTCGACATGGAGGCGGCGGTGGCCTTCTACCGCGACGTGCTCGACCTCACGCTCGTGCGACGTGACGGCGACGAATGGGCTGAATTCGAGGCGGGGCCGGTGCGACTGGCGCTGCACGGCACCCCCGACCCCGCGCCCACGAGCGGCACCGTGGTCTTCCGTGTCGCCGATCTCGACGAGGCTCGCATGCAGCTGCGAGCGCGGGGCGCCGATGTCGGGGAGCACGTCGGCGAGGTGGAGGGGCTCGCGCGCTTCGCGACGGTGAGGGATCCGGACGGCAACCCCGTGCAGCTCATCGAGTATCGATCGTGACATCCGAGCGAGCCGTGCAGGGCCGGGAGCGGTCCGGTGAAGCGGATCCCGTCGAGCCGTGTCCCCGATGCGGCCAGCCGCTCCCCGAAGCCGCGAACTTCTGCCCCAACTGCGGCGCACCGGTCGCGGTGCCTGCCGCGTCGGAGCGACGGGTGGTGACGGTGGTCTTCGCCGACCTGGCGGGATCGACCGAGCTCGCCGCGCGGCTCGATCCGGAGCGGTTCCGCGACGTGTTGGCGGCCTTCCACGGCATGGTGACCGACGAGATCGCCGCATTGGGCGGGCGTGCAGAGGGGTTCATCGGCGACGCGGTTCTGGGTGTGTTCGGCATGCCCGTGCTCCACGACGACGACGCCGAGCGCGGCGTTCGTGCCGGCCTCGCGATCGTGGAGCGAGCGGAGCGCGTCGGCGCGCGGCTCGAACTCCCCGTGCCGGTCGGCGTGCGCGTCGGGGTGAACACGGGGCCGGTCGCGGTGGGTACGCCGAGCGATCGCAACATCGTGATCGGCGCCGAGGTCAACATCGGCGCACGCCTGCAACAGGCGGCGCATCCGGGAGAGGTGCTCGTGGGCGAGCGCACGCGCCTGCTCGTCGGCGACTCGATCGAGCTCGGCGAGCGCCGCCTGATCGAGGCCAAGGGATTCGATGCGGCCATGCCCGCGTGGCAGGCGCTCGGCGTCGTCGGGCCACAGACGCGCCGGTCGGTCTCGCTCGTCAACCGCCGCCGCGAGATGGCCTTGCTCACCGACACGTTCGAGCGGGTCCGCGTGCGCGAGCGGGCGCACCTCGTGACGCTTCTCGGCGAGCCCGGCATCGGCAAGACACGCGTCGTCGAGGAGTTCCTCGCCGGCGTGCCCGAGGGCGTGCGCGTGCTCGTCGGACGTTCGAGCGTGTTCGAGGAAGAGGTCACGTTCTGGCCGCTCGCGCAGATGGTCTATCGCGAGATCGGCGCCGATCGCGGAGCGCCCGCGGAGATGGTCCACGAACGCCTACGTTCGTTCGTGGCGGAGTGGGTCGAGATCGATGGCGCCGACGAGGCGGCGCGCAGGCTCGCCATGGCGCTGGGCATCGACGCCGATGCGGAGGATCAGCGATACCACGCGGCAGAGGTTCGTCGCGGCCTGTTGAGCGTGCTGGCCGGCATCGCCTCGCGCGGCCCAGTGATCCTTGTCTTCGAGGATCTGCAGGAGGCAGACCCTGTGCTGCTCGATCTGATCGAGCAGCTCGTCAAGGAAGCACGCAAGGTCCCCCTCATGGTGCTCTGCGTCGCGCGCTGGGAGTTCCTCGAGCAACGTCCGACCTGGGCGGGCGGCATCGCGGACAACGTCACCCTGTGGGTCGAGCCGCTCACGCCCGGTCACGGCGCCGAGCTCGCGATGGAAGCCGGCGGCCTCCGCTACGACGACGCCGAGCGGGTGGCCCGCCATGCCGGTGGCAACCCCTTCTTCATCATGGAGATCGTGGGCATGTTGCGGCGGGAGGAACGCGATCTTCCACCGTGGGGACCGGCCGCCAGCGGACGCCTGTTGCCTGCGACCGTGCAAGCGGTGATCGCGGCTCGCATCGACCAGCTCTCGCCGCCCGCGCGCGAGCTCGTGCGGCGCGCCTCGATCTTCCCGCAGGGACGCTTCGACCTCGACGAGCTCTCGCTGCTCGCGGATCCACGGAAGGAGCTGCTCGACGAGGCCGAGGACGACGAGCTGTTGGTCGCCGACGAGGACCGACCCGGCGTGTGGCGGTTCGGCTCCGATGTGTTGCGCGACGTCGCATACGACTCGCTCGCCAAGCGCGAACGCCAGCGACTGCACCTGCGTGTGGCGAACAAGCTCACCGAAGCCGATCATGCGGATCGCTACCCGCGCACGGTGGCGTTCCACCTCGAACAGGCCGCACAGGCCGCGCTCGACCTGAACCCCGGCGACCGCACCCTCGCGGAGCGCGCGGTCGAGGCGCTGGCGCACGCAGGTGACATCGCGCGTCGTCGCATCGAGTCGCATTCTGCGGCCGACCTGTACGAACGCGCCCTCGTGATGGCGGGGTCAGACGACCGCTGGGGCGACCGCGAGGCGTGGATCCTGAGCGTGCTCGGAGAAGCCCGCTACTGGCTCGGCGAGTTCGATACCGCGAGCTCGGCTCTGCACCGCGCGCTCTCGCTGGCGGGGGAGTCGAGTGACCGGGTGACCGCGCACGCCTCCCGCTTCCTGGCAGACATCACCCTCACCATCGGCGGTGATGCCGGCGGCGCGTCGTCGATGTTCGAGCGCTCACTCGAAGCCGCGCGCCGCCTGGGGAACCTCGCGTGCTCGCACGCACGCTCCTCATGGCTGCGTGGGCACCGTACTGGACGAGCGACCTTACCCGGTCAGAGGCGATGTTCCGCGAAGCGCTCGACGTCGCCAGGTCGGGCGACGAGCGCGACGCCTGGGCCGAATCGCGGGCACTGGTCGGCATCGCGAACGTGATCTCACCCGTCGCCGACGAACGAGAAGCCCTGCGCGTCGGCTTCGAGGCGCTCGCCGTCGGTGAGGAGGCCGGCCAGGCGTTCACGGCGGCGTTGGCGCGCGAGACCGTCGCGGCGTCGCTCCGCAGGCTGCTTCGCCTCGACGAAGCGCTCGACCAGGCCGACGCCGCGATCCGAACCCTCCGCGAGCTGGGTGCTCGGTGGGAGCTCGCGGGCGCCCTCGGCAACCGGGGTTCCACGTACCGCTTGTCCGGACGGCTCGACGAAGCCGAGGCCGATCTGCGCGAGGCATTCGTGCTCTGCCGGGATCTCCGGGAGCGGGCGCTCGTGACCTCGATCGCAGCCGAGCTCGCGCGCATCGTCGCTGCCCAGGGCGATCCATCGGCCGCGCGCCAGATCCTCACCGATCCCGCCACACAGCTTTCCGAGAGTGATCCGGGTGCCTCGACGGCGTTGCTCACGGCGGAATGCCTGCTGGCTCTGGTCGAGGGCGACGAGGAGACGGCCAGGGCGAAGGCGAAGCTCGCGATCGCGACCGAGTCCGCACCCGGCGGGTCCACGAACGGGGACGCGGCGCAGATCTGGTGGGCAGCCCGGCTCTTCGGACCCGGCGACGCGGGTGGTGAACAGGCCGTGCTCGAGGCGCGCGATCTCCTGCACCGCCACCACTGGAAGCAAGCTCTGCGCGAGCCCGAGATGGCCCTCGAACTCCGTCGATAGGCCACCGAGTCCCAGGCGCATGGCCGCGCGATGGCTCAAGGCGTGCACATCGCGCCCCGAGGATGCTTGCATCGGTCCCGATCCCGGGGGAGCCTGAAAGGCATCGGGCCGGTTGCCAACCCTTCCCTCGGTCCGGTATGGGTAAGCGCTCACACATGACCATCAGGTACTTCCCCTTCCCCAACGCCGCCCCTTTCCCCATGGCGGTCCGCGTGATCGCGGCTTCGACCGCGCTCATCGCGATGCTCGCGATTGCTGCAACGAGCGGCTTCGCCAATCCCAAGGACGAGCTGCAGGATGCGCGTCAGCACCGCAAGGAAGTCGAGGCGCAGCTCTCGGCCGCCGAAGGTCAGCTCGCCACGCTCGACGCGTCGCTCGCCGAGGCGCTCCTGCTGCTCGAGGACGCGACCGGCCGCCTCGAGGAGGTCACGGCGAACCTGCAAGCCACCCGCCACGAACGCGACGCCGCAGAGGCCCGCGTCGCCCGCATCGAGCAGCGCCTCAACGAGCGCGCCGCCGAGGTGTTCATGGAGGGTCCGGCGTCCGACGTCGGCTTCTTCCTCGGTGCGACCTCGCTCTCCGATCTTTCCGACCGCATCGAGTTCGTCGACGTGGTGCAGCAGGAAGACGCCGACCTCGCGCAACAGGTGTTGAACGTTCGGAACGAGTTGCTCGCGGCCGAGGACCGGCTCGAGGCGCTGCAGGCCGAGGCGAAACGACGGTACGCCAAGGCGCAGGACCTGGAAGCGCGGGTCCAGGCCGATCTCGCGGCGCAGCAGGACGTGCTCGCAGACGTCAAGTCGTCCCTCGCCGGCGCCACGGCCGACGAGAAGGAGGCCGAGAAGGCCTACCAGAAGTTCCTCGCGTCCCAGAGCTACGGCAGCCACTCGTCGGTCGCGTTGCCGGCAGAGTGGGCGGGCGTGTTCAGAGTGTGTCCGGTGGCGCAGCCTCGCGGATTCGGCGACGGGTTCGGGGCACCCCGCTACGTCGGCGGCTACCACCTCCACAAGGGGGTCGACATCGTCGCGCCGATGGGGACCGAGATCTATGCCACGTTCGACGGGGTTGCGAGTGACGCCTCGAACGCCTACGGCGGCACCGCCGTGTACGTGGCCGGCAAGTACGGCGCCACCTACAACGCCCACATGACCTCGATCGCGAAGCTCGGGCCGGTGCAGGCCGGCGACGTGATCGGCTACGTCGGCAGCACTGGCCTGGCCGGTGGCGAAACGAACCACAACCACTTCGAGTTCCGGCCCAACGTGATGCCGTCGAGTTGGCCGGCGAGCTACTACGGCTACTCGATCATCGACGACGCGATCAATCCGTATCCGCTGCTCGTCGCGGCCTGCGGCTGACCGAACCTGACCGGGGAACTACTCCACGATGGACTAGTTCGTTCCGCGGCTTCGGATCAGCAAGCCGAGCCCGATCACCAACACGACTCCCGCCGCGACCAGCAGTGCGATCGCGAGCGGTGGCGTGCCGGCTGTCGTGCTCGGCCCCACGACCGATGGGCTCGGCACGATCGACGGCACCCCCGCCACCACCACGAAGCCGGAGCCCCCAACCTTGGCCGCCGCCTGCTGCGCGCCCGGGAAATCGCTCGTCTCGAGGGTTTGCCATGCCTCGCCGTCGCTGGAGTAGAGCATCTCGTGCGACGTCGCGTGCAGCGTGGCGGTCGCCGGGTACACGAGGATGATCTCGATCGGCCGGTCGAAGGCGCGGACGCGACGCTCGGACGGGCGGTACGCGGCGCCGATCTCGTACGCGTTGCCGAAGAACTCGAGCTCACCGCCGGGAGGGGGTGCGAGCCCCGCGGGATCCACGGGCTCGACGACCAGCTCGACCGCCCGCTGATCGGTGGCGGGTCCGATCGAGCCATCGTCGATCACCACCGTGACCTGGCTGTCGTCGGTGAACAGGACCTGCGTGCGCACGCCTTCGTCTCGGAGCGCGAGGTCGAAGCGGCCCGCGCTCGGTCGCTGGTTCGTGGACCTGAGCTCCGGTGGCGGCGACACCCATCGGTAGTTCACCGGAGCCGCGCCGTCGAGCAGCGGACCCCGTGCGAGCGGCGAAAGCGCACCCGACCAGGCGGCGAGCGCGGCGTAGGCAGCGACCACGACGACTCCGGCGATGAGCGCGTGCCGCGCGTCACGGTCGGAGGGCGCTATGCCTGGGCCGTGGGGCGAGCGCCGATCGTCGTTCACGGGGCGATGTCCAGGGCCCGAACCTCGTGTGTGGCGAGCTCGGGTGGCCAGACGATCATGTGCTCGCCGGGGATCATCCATTCCCAGATCACGGAGGCCGCCGCGATGTTGTCGCCCGCCGTCGCGGTGCCTGGCTCACCGAACGAGAGACCGCTGCCGTTGGGGAGGCTCCCCATGGGAAGGTCTGCCGCGAGCGCGGCGTCGGCGATCGCTCGGGGGGTCGTGTCGACGGCTTTCGGCATGACCTCGGCGAACAAGGCCCACGCCGCCGAGAAGCCGGCAAGCGCCGCCGGGCTCATCTCCTCGTGCCACCGGTCGTCGTACGCGGCCCGCGCCCGTTCGAGTAATGCCGCGCCATCAGGGCGAAGGGTCGAAGGCTCGATCGCGGCGCCGCTCGGCTTGTCCGAGGCGAACAGCCCGATGGCCTCGGCGCCGAGCGCCGCCCCGAACTCGGGCATGCAGTACGACGATGAGGTGCCGATGCTGGCGAGCAGGTCCACGTCGTTGCGAACCATCGCCCGGCGGAGCGCGATCGCGTCGTCGAGGTAGGCGGAGACGAACAAGACGTCGGCGCCGGATCGGTCGATGTGTCGTGCGAGCGCGTCGTAGTCCGCGGTGGCCAGGTCGTAACCGAACCGTCCGACGACGTCGAGCCCGAGCTCTCGCGCGGCCTGCAAGGCGCCGTTCGCCACCGATCGCCCATATACGTCGTCGACGAACGAGACCGCGTATCGCAGCTCGGCCGGGTCACGTTCGAAGGCCTCCGCCAGCGGACCGTTCATGAACGCGATCGCGTTGCGCCCCAGCACGGCCCCGGTCGGGGGCATGCGGAACGTGCTCACTCCCTGTTGCGATCGTTCGGTCAGCATGCCGACGGCGCCCGTCTCCCAGAACAGCATGCCGTTCGCGGCGGCGGTCTCCGAGGCTGGGACCGAGATCGTGCTTCCGTAGCTGCCGACCACGATGTCGATGCCGTCGGCGTCGAACCCCTCGACGGCGCGTGCGGCTGCCTCAGCGGCCGAGACGTCGGTCGAGACGACCTCGATGCTTCGGCCGTGGACGCCGCCGACGGCGTTCACCAGCTCGGCGGCGAGCACAGCGCCCCTGTGCTCGTCGATGCCACCCTGACCCTGCGAGCCGGAGAGCGGATAGATCGCGCCGACCCGGATCGCATCGGTGCCTCGAGGGCCCGACGAGCACGCGACGAGCATCACGGTCACGGCCGCGAGCAGGGCGATCGGGCGCCTCATCGGAGCATCGTCATCACGACGTTGGCGGTGGCGTGCGTGGCCGCGGGAACCGTCCAGCTTCCGCAGGCCCAGCGCTGCCACGAGAGCAGCAGTCCCGCACCGAGGTCGACCGGGAACACCGCCACCCCGTAGATCGGCACGTGGATCAGGGCGAACGCGAGCGCGGTGACCCCGATCGCGACGATCGCGCCCCGGCGCTCGAGCGCGCCGTACGCGACCCTGCGCAAGAGCGCCTCCTCGGCCACGGCGGCGAGCAGGGTGAGGGGAAGCGCCCACGGGGTGAGAGGAGCCTGAGCCGGCCGGCCTCCCGTGATGAGGGCGAGCCCGATGGCCACGAGGCCGATACCGAGCACCAGTCCCGGGTGCAGGCGGGCGCTGCCGCGTGCCGCCGGCACGAGGAGCGACGCAGCCAAGACAGCGATCAGGATCGCCGTGAGTCCGGCGAGTCGCCCCTGTGAGCCCAGCGCCGGGAGCCAGATGCGCGTGAGCAACAGAGCCAGGCCGGTGGCGACCAGAAGGAGCGCCGGCGGTTCGACGCGGGCGGTTCGTGCGCTCGTCGTGCTCATGCGTGCGCCTCGAACGAGACCGCGGCCAGCACCCTCGGGTCGAACGGGGCGTGATCGCTCGCCACGAACTCGACCTGGAGCAGGTGCTCACCGGGAGTGAGATCGGTCAACGGCAGGGAGGTTCCCGAGGTCATCGTCACGAGCTTGCCGTCGAGCATCACGTGGAGATGTCCCTGGTCCGGCCGCAGGTCGGTCGAGGTCCGGTCGACGATCTCGGCGCCTTCGAGGTCGACCTCGAGTTGGGCCGTGTCACCCTCGATCCGGTCGCCGTTCTCGGGGTTCACGATCGTCAACGCGCCCGTGCTCGTGGGGCGTTCGGTCGCGGCCGAGCTGGTGGCCGGTGAGGGTGCGGGAAGGTCGTCGGTCGGGGAGCCGCCGCACCCGGCGACGATCGCCGCCAGCACGAGGGACCTCGCGGCTGCGCGCGGGCGGTTCGGAGCTCGCCTCAGCTTCACGGTTCGATCTCCCGGTCGTGGGTCGCCTGCAGCACCGTACCGCCTTCGGTCGTGGCCACCACGTCGAACCGCCAGTGTCCTTCGTCGACCTCGATCGGAGCCGAGAAGTGTCCGGGCGTGAGGCGCATGGCGTCGAGTGCCTCGCCCTGTTGGTCGGGGCCGATCGCCACCACCACGAGCCCGGTCAAGGAAAGCTCGTCGCCTTGAGGGGTGAACGCCGTCACGTGGAGCTCGTTCGCCCCGGTTGCTCCGGGGTCGAGGTAGACCTGGAGCTGCTCGCCGGTCGAGAGCGTGAAGGTCTCGATCTCGGGCAGTCCCGGCTGTCGGGAGACGGTCGAGGTGGCCGGGGGGGCGCGCGTGACGAGGATGAGCGGCACCTCGGTCGTGCGCGCCCCGGATCGCACCTGGACCATGACGTCCCAGGCTCCGGCGAGCGAGAGTTGCGTGCCGCTTCCGGTCCACGTGGCGTGTTCGCTCGTGTGGGCGGTCCCCTCGGCCTCGGGTGCCCCGCCTGGCTCTGGTTCAGCAGCGGCACCGCCACGCTCCAACGAAAGAGAGGTCTGCTCGATCTCGGGCCGGCCGATCGCCGAGAGCAGCAGGGTGACCTCGTCGGCATCGAGGGGGGTGCCCGCGTCGTAGTCGACGATGCTGGCCTCGAACGTGTTCGGACCGGCGACGCCGGGCGTCGCCGTCAGAGTGACCCGGGTGGTCGTGGCGAAGTCCGCGCCCGACGCCATGATCGACGGCGACTCGGGCCGGTCGGGCGACTCACTCGAGGGATCGGGATCGAGGCTCGTCAGTGTTCCGGTCAGCCCGAAGACGCCGAGAGCCCCGACCATCTCGATCGCAACCACCCGCCGAAGAAGCCTGTCGTCGCTGCCGAGTCGCGGGATCGACCTGCGACGGTTGATGGCGCCGAGGGCGATCAGTCCGAGCGCGATGCCGATCTTCACGAGCAACGCCGTGCCGTAGTTCGTGTCCGTGAGCATCGCCCGGATGCCGTCGATGCCCCCGGCCTCGCCGAGGCTCCGCGCGGTCCCGGTGAGCACCACGGCGAGCACCGCCCAACCGGCGAGCCGGGAGAATCGGATCACGTCCTCAACGGGCGACGGGGCGTGTGTGGCGCGACGAGCCCGCAGCAGAAGGAAGAGCCACGGCAACCCGCCGACCCAGACGCCGATCGCGGCGAGATGCACGGACTGTGCGAGCTCGGCCGGCCAGGCGGGCACGATGGCTGCGGCGTGACCACTGGTGGCTCGGATCACCATCGCCGCCACGGCCATCGCCCCCATGCCCATCAGAGGCAACCCCGACGTCGAACGGCTCGCGAGGATCGAGGCCACGAGCGTGAGCGCGCTCGCCACGACCAACCAGATGTACGGACGCCCGGTCTCAGAGCTCACGAGGTCGCCGATCGAGACCCCGATCGTGCGAGCTTCGGCGATCGTCACCACGATGGCGCCGAGAAGGGCGCCGGCGCCGGCGATCGGCAGAAGCCGAGGGGCAACCGCCTCGCCGCCGAATGCGAACCTCGCGGAGACGGCTGCTCCGACGGCGAGCGCGAGGCCCGCATACAACAGGGACTTCCCGGCAACACCGATGGGCGAAGGCGCCGGAGTCGTCACCGTGGGCGCTCCGGCGCGGCAACCACATCACCCGGGCTCGCGCCGACGCCGAACGCGAAGACGTTCGCGGTCGGGTGGCCGTCCGCGGCGGAGACCACCCGCCAGGAAACCGTATACACGCCGTCGGGGAGGTCGTCGGGCATCGAGACCGTCAGGGAACGGGGCGCATCGCCCTCCTCGACAGGCCCGATCGGAACGGCTGCGCCGGTCCCATCGAGCATCGTCACCGACGACAGGTCGACATCAGGCGGCTCGGTGAAGACCAGCGTGACCGATGGCGGCGCAGTGGCGAGTACCTCGCCGTCCGAAGGGTTCGACGAGCTCAACCCGGCGTGAGCCCCTGCCGCCGACGCCGTGCCGATCACGGATGCGGCTGCGATGCCGAGCACGGCGACGATGCGTCTCATCGACCCTCCGTTCTGAACCGGACGATCGAGATCACCCTCGGGTCGAAGGGGGCATGGTCGGCGGCGACGTACTCGGCTTGCAGCGTATGGGAGCCGGGCTCCACGCCGCTCAGAGCCACGACCTGGACGAGTCCGTAGGTCATCGACACGAGCGCCCCGTCGAGCACGAGGTGTACATGGCCGGTGTCGGGCGTGAGCGTCGAGCTGGCACCTTCGACGATGCGACCACCTTGCAGCTCGAGCACGATCTCGACCTGGTCCTCTCGGACCACCTCGCCGTTCACGGGTTCGTCGAAGGACAGCGTCGCCGTCGACGAGGGCCTCGCGCCCGGCGAAACCGTCGATGCCCGCGTCCCCGCCGGAGTCGGCGGGAACAGAGCCCTCGGCACCACGGCAGCCGCGATCGCGAATACCGTCGCCACCACGAGGAGCCCGCGCCCGGCCCACGCGGGGAGGCGAGGGAAGCCTCGACCCTTCAACCGAGACCACCCCGCCCACCCCACCCACAGGGCGGCGAACAGGAAGACGACGGACAGGCTCTCATCGGCTGCTCCCGCGTGCGCGAGCACCTGCTCTGCCCTCAGACCCTTCGTCTGGACGCCGCGATCGCCGCGATCGCGGCGACGATGCCGATCACACCGAGCACGACGCCAACCATGCCGATGGTTCGCGCGCTCGAGGCAGTCTCACCCGCAGAGGCGGCGGCCGCCTCCGCGGCGGCGACGCCGTCGGCCGTTCGCGTGCTCTCCTCGTCGATGCGCGTCGCGAGCTCATCGTTCGTCGGGGCCGTCACCTCGGGGAACGATGCGGCCGCCACGTCCTCCACGGCGGAGAACGTCTCGGGCCCCGAGGTCATCTCCTCGTCCACCTTCTCCCCGTCGATCGTGCCTGTGAAGTGGAACGTGTACTTCCCCGGCTGCGACGGCACGAAATCAGCGTGGTAGTCGCCGGGCTCGCCGAAGACGAGCTGTCCACCATCGAAGAAGAAGGCGGGTGAGAGGTCCATCGGTTCGCTCGTCTCATCGCCGTAGGTGACCTCGACCTGTACGTCGCCGGTTCTCAGGTCAGTGACCGGCTCGCCGCCGTGCTCGACGATGAGCTGCACGGCATTGGGCTGGCCCGCGAAGGCCGGCTCCACCGAGAATCCGATCGTCATGACGAGGTCGCCATGCTCCACGTCGCCGTGAGCGTAGGCGGTAGCGGTAGGGAACAGGATGAGAGCGGTGGTGGTCGCGGCGAGCGCGGCGCGCCGGATCGTGGAACGACGCATGTGATGCTCCTCCCGGTTACTTGGCCGATCGCTCGGCCGGCGTGCGAAGCGGTGACGCTCAGGGGAGGAAGGGAGGGGCCCGGCTCGCGGGGGCACTCATCGCCGGGCGTCGGGGGGCGACGAGAGAAGAAGGGAACGCAACGGCTGCGATGAGCCGTGGAGATGCTGGAGCCGGCGAACGGCCCAGCGACGTGGCGACCTCGGCGGCTCGAGTCGTGAGCCGGAGCACCGCGGCGCCGGCGACTGCGAGCATGATCTGCACCCCGAGCCCGATCGCGAGCAGAGGTCCGTGCGCGAGGTCGTGCAGGGGTGCGTCAGACAGGAGCCGCTCGCCGATCTCCATCGTGATGAACGCCGCGGACTGTGCAGCCGCGAGGCGCGCGACGTTCCCCACGAACGAGGCGCGAGCGCCACGTCGGCCCAGCCGAGCGACGAACAGTCCGACGAGCCCGATCGTGGCTGCGAGCAGCCCGACCTGCGTCGCGTAGGGCAGGTATCCGTGGCCGGTCGCACGCAGCAACTCCTCACGCGCGTGTGCGTGCGGAGTGTCGATCGCGTAGGCGAGCCAGTGACCGAGGATCAGCCCGGCACCGGCCACGCCGAGGCTGGCGACGGTGCGGCGAGGATGCGACCCGCTCATCACGTGGATTGTAGGCTCCCTGCCGACATCGGAGGGCACCGGCTCCCCGAGGCGCTGCCGAGCGGTCAACCCGCCAGCAAACGTAACCACCCCGAGGACGGGCGGGTTTGTGCCCCGCAGACGTTCGTCCGTAGGCTTTGCGCGGACATCGGGTCGACGGAGGGATCGGGCGGGGAGTGGAAGCCGAGGACGTTCGAACCGTAGGGATCGTGGGCTGCGGGCTCATGGGCTCGGGCATCGTCGAGGTCACGGCCCGCGTGGGACTCGATGCGATCTACCTCGAGCCCACGGAGGACCTGGTGCACGCCGGCAGGAGCCGCATCGACACATCGATCGCCCGTGCGCTCGAACGAGGCAAGCTCACGGCCGAGGAGCAGGAAGCGATCGCCGGCCGGATCACGGGCGTGACGGATCTCGGCGCGTTCGCCGATGTCGATCTCGTGATCGAGGCCGCGACCGAGGACGCGGCGGTCAAGCTCGAGACTTTCCGCCAGCTCCACGACACCACGCGCGACGACGTCGTGCTCGCCTCGAACACGTCGTCGATCCCGATCGCGACGCTCGGTGCTGCCACCGGTCGCCCCGAGCTCGTCATCGGTATGCACTTCTTCAACCCCCCGCCGGTGATGGGGCTCGTGGAGCTCACGCCGTCGCTGTCGACGTCTCCCGCGACGGTCGAGTTCGCGCGCAGGTTCGGCGAGCGTCTCGGCAAGACGGTGGTCCTCGCGAAGGACCATGCAGGATTCATCGTGAACCGGCTCGTGATCCCGTACCTGTGCGCGGCGATCGCCCTCTACGATGAGGGCTTCGCGAGCCGTGAGGACATCGACACCGCCATGACGCTCGGCATGAACCATCCGATGGGACCGCTGCGCCTGGCGGACTTCATCGGTCTCGACACAGTGCTGCAGATCGCCGAGGTGCTGCACGGTGAGTTCCGAGATCCGCGGTACGCGCCGCCCCCCCGATTGCAACGCATGGTCGACGCGGGGCACCTTGGCCGAAAGAGCGGTCGCGGGTTCTACGACTACTGAGCCGGCACGTCGACCAGCCGTAGTCCTATCCCTGGAAGCCGGGACCATCCAGTCGGCCGCGGGCGGTGTCGTGCGCCGCCGCGTGAGCTTCGCCCGTCAGCGCGGCCAGGAACTCGTCGCGGTGCAGCGAGAGCAGACGGGAGTCGGTCGACGCCACCACGGTCGCGGTGCGAGGCACGTCGCGCAGCAGCGCGATTTCGCCGAACTCATCGCCGGGGCCGAGCGTCGCGACGTGCGCGCCTGCCCGGGACACTTCCACCGAGCCGCTCGCGACGGCGTAATAGCGGTCGCCGGGGTCGCCCTCTCGGATCACCATGGTTCCTGCTTGCACGTGCACAGGCACCGCGTTGCGCGCCAACCTTTCCAACGCGAGCCCCGGCAATACCGAGAAGATCCGCGTCCGCCGCAGCACGGCCATCTCTTGATTGGGGACACGCACTCCTACGTCGAGACGTGCGAGGCGGCGTCGAATGGCGAGCGTGATCACAGGCAACAGCATCCCTCCAGCCAGCAACGTCCACCGAGGACCAACGGCGATGACCGCAACCGAAGCAGCGAACGCTCCGAGCCCTTCCCCAGCCATGTACATCGACTCCAGCACTCCGAGTACCCGTGTGAGCTTGGCGTCGGGGATCAGCCGTTGCAGCATCGTGATGCCGGCGACATTGCTGAGCGACATGCCCGCTGCTGAGAAGGCGAACATCGGTGCGGCAGCGACCGGCACGATCGCTGTTGCTGCGACTGGGATCCCGGTGATCACGAGACCCGACCGGAACGAGCCCGACAGCCGATGGCGACCGGTGACGACGACGGCGGCCGAAGCGCCCACGATCGAGCCGATGCCGATCGAGACGTTCATCAACCCGACTCCTGACTCGCCCGTGCCGAGCACCTCGAACGCCAAGACGACGATCAGTACGTCGATCACGCCCAACACGAAGGTCCACATGCCAAGCAGCCCCACGAGCAGCCGTGGCCGGGGGTCGTGCCAGGCAGTACGGACGCCATCGGAGAGCTCGCGGCCCAATGCCGGAGACGGGTCATTGGAGGGCGTTTCGGGTTCCATCCTTTCAGCGACTGAGATCGTGGCGACCAATGCAGTGCCGAGAACCAGCAGGATCGCCAGCGCGGCGTCAACAGATCCGGGTCCCGACAGCGAGCCGCTGACGGCGAACACGATCGTGGCGAGCATGGGGCCGAGGAACGCGCACGTGCTCTCGATCACGCCGGTGGCGGCATAGGCGGCGGTCAGATCACTGGGTGACGGAGCGAGCGCGGGAAGCACGGCGTTGTGCGTCGGCCTTACCAGAGTGAGCAGCGCCGCGGAGGCTGTCGCCGCCGTGTAGACGACGATCGGAGGGAACCCTGCCAGCATCGCGATCGCGGTGGTGCCGGTGCCGAGGGCGAGACCTCCGTGGGCGAGGATGAGGACACGTTCCCTGCGATAGCGGTCCCCCAGCACCGACCCGAGCGGAGCGACGACTGCCGCCGTGACGAGGGTGATCGTCGATACGAGGCCGATCCTCGCTGTTCCTCCTTCTGCGAAGGCGTAGACGATGAGCGCGATGTAGGCGCCCCACTCGGCCATGCCGAACGCGATGAGCGCGACCAGCGCCTTCGCGAGTGAGGGCGTGCGGAACGATCGGGTGAACCCGCGGACCGAAGCGAGCAGCTCGCTCACTACGGTCTCCGAGGAGCTGGAGTCGATCTCGCTCCCAGGCGTCCCATCGTCGGTTTCCACCGGCGAACCGTACTCCCGGGGTGCGGGCTTGCGGCAAGGCCATCGTTCCTGCAAGGCTCCAACTGTGACGACGAATGGCAACGCTCCGCTGCTTGCGAATTCTGCCTTGTTCGTCGACCTGGCGCCGAAAGCGCTCGAGTTCCTCGCGGAACGTGCCACTCGGTTGGAGTTCGAGCGGGGCCGCCACATCTTCCGCCAGGGCGACGAGGGCGACACACTGTTCGTGATCGCCGAGGGGCTGGTGAAGGTCTGGGTATCGTCGGGGGAGGGCGGGGAGATGGTGCTCGCCACCCTCCGATCGCCCGACGCGTTCGGCGAGCTCACGGCGGTCGATGGACGGCCTCGTTCCGCCTCGGCGACTGCGATCGAGCCGACGACGCTGGTCGCGGTCGACCGTGCGACCTTGCTCGACGCAGTCCATCGCCATCCCGGCGTGGCCGATGGCATGCTCCGTGCGCTCGGCGGGCTCGCGCGCCGCATCACCGAGCAGACGTCGGACCTCGTCTTCCTCGACCTTGCCGGACGGCTGGCGAAGACGCTCGCGACACTTGCGGACCGCGACGGGCGGAGCGAGGGTGATGCGATCGTGCTCGCGCTGCCTTTCACGCAGACCGAACTCGCGGAGATGGTCGGTGGCTCCCGCCAGAGCGTCAACCAGATCCTCAAGTCCTTCGAGACGCGCGGCTTCCTCGAGGTGCGCGGTCACGAGGTCGTGATCGCGGATCTCGATGCGCTCCGCCGTCGCGGATCGCGCTGAGGTCAGTCCGAGCCGGGAAGCAGCGCCCGAAGGGCGTCGTCGCTGAGCTCGACTTGGTCGTCGGCGACCAGCCGGCGGAGCAACTCGGCCCAACCAGGCCGAGAAGCATGGGCGATCGCGATGGTGCGTCGCGCATCGTCGAGTCGGCCGGCGCCGGCCATCGCGATGGCGGCCCAGAACGCCAGCTCGGGGTGATCGGGCTGCACGTCGAGTGAGGCGAAGCGTTCCCGCATCGCCCCCTCGAGATCGTGGTCGAGCTCGAGCTCCTCGGCGCGCTCGGCGTGTCCGTACGCGCGCCACAGCCGAACGAGGCGGGTGAGCTCCTCGACCGGCGTGGCGTGATCCTCGACACGGAGATCGATCACGCGGTCGCCCCATTCGGTTCCGGTCGGCTCAGCCTCGACGACGAGCAGGGCGGCAGACTGCATCCCTCTGATGTCGCCGCTCTCGGCCTGCGCCGCAGCGAGCGCACGCAGCAGGCGGTCGGGCAGATCGCCGTCTGCGCGTCGGTAGGCGTCGGCCATCGCGGCCCAGACGGTGTCGCGTTCCATCATGTTGGCCTGCACCGAGAATCCATCGCCGGCGACGTGGCCGAACTCCCGGATGCAATCGCCGCCCGTGTGAACACCGACCTGCCCGGATACGTCGACGAACGCGACCTGCCGAACTGCTCGATCTTCGTCGGCGTGCACGAGCGTCTCGAGCGCTTCAGGCGCGCTCCGTCCTCGACGCATCAACTCGAGACCGAGCGGTCCGTACGATCGCTCGGCGAACGACTGGGTGGCAACGGCGCCGACGCCCGCCTCGGCCCACGAGACGACACTGCCGACCGAGAACCAATGGGACTGCACCGCGACTCCGAGCCGACCCGTCTCCGGGTCACGAGCCACGATCGAGTACGTCACGGCCGTACATAATCACGTTCCATGGGCGAACGACGGCGAGGCATCCCGACCGTTGTGGTCGTTGCGGCCATCGCCACGCTGTTCTCGACCACCCCTGCCCTCGGAGGCGCCGGGGCTCCCGGTTCCGAGGGACTCGGCGACAGCTACTTCCCGCTGTACGGGAACGGTGGATATGACGTCGAGCACTACGCCCTGGACATCCGCTACAGCCCAGCTTCCGACCGGCTCGTCGGGGACGCGACGATCACAGCGCAGGCCACGATCGATCTCTCGCGGTTCAACCTCGACTTCGTCGGGCTGCAGATCGGCTCACTCTCGGTCGATGGCGCCGCTGCAACCTGGACCCGCGAGCAGCATCACGAGCTCGTCGTGACGCCACAGGGGACGCTGACCCAGGGCACCACGTTCGTCGTGCGCGTCACATACGCCGGCGTGCCGAAGCAGTTCGGCGGCGTGTTCGTCACCGGTGGGGTCGTGCGAACAGACGACGGTGCGATCTTCATCGGCGAGCCCGAGGCCGCTGCCGCGTGGTTCCCGGTGAACGATCATCCGAAGGACAAGGCGACGTACGACATCGATCTCACCGTGCCCGATCGCGTGAAGGCCATCTCGAACGGGCGCCTCCTCGATCGAAGGCCGGCAGGCAAGGGCCGAACGACGTGGTCGTGGCGGGTGGCCGACCCGATGGCGAGCTACCTCGCGACGGCAGCGATCGGCAGGTTCCGCATCGATCGTCGTGCCAACGACGGCATCCGTGTGCTGGACGCGATCGACCCTCGCGCCCCCGAAGAGGCTCAGCGATCGCTGGACAAGGAAGAGCGGGTCGTGCGTTTCCTCGCGAGCCGGTTCGGACCGTATCCGTTCGACGACCTCGGTGGCATCGTCGATCGTCACCGGCTCGGGTACGCGCTCGAGACGCAGACGCGCCCTGTGTACGACTCCCGCTTCTTCGGGCGCGTGAACACCTTCATCCTCACGCACGAGCTCGCACACCAATGGTTCGGGAACGTGGTGTCGGTCGATGATTGGCAGCACATCTGGTTGAACGAAGGGTTCGCGACATACGCGGAATGGCTGTGGGCAGACGAGAGAGGGCTGGCGACGCCTCAGGCCATCTCGAGCTCCTGGTGCGACTCCTTCCCGGCACGTGATCCGTTCTGGGAGGTGCCGCCCGGCGATCCGGGTCCCGACGACCTGTTCGATCGCGCGGTATACGTTCGCGGAGCGATGACGCTGCAGTCCCTTCGGAAGAGGGTGGGCTCGGCCGCCTTCTTCGACATCCTTCGCACCTGGGTCGTGGATCGGGCGAACGACACCGGAACCACGGACCAGTTCATCCAGCTCGCCGAGACCGTCTCCGGCATGCAGCTCGATGCCCTGTTCGACCGGTGGCTCTTCACGCCCGAGAAGCCGGCATGCGGTGGAGGAGCGGGCCGTCCGGGCGAGGTTCGAGCATTGGCCCGAGCCCTCGCCACGGAACGGCTCGCACGCTGAGGTTCAGTCGTCGCAGCGACCGATCCTGATCCGGTAGGTGACGCTGAACACCTCGTCGGGAACGCCGAAATCTACCGCCGCCTTGATCACGTGTCGCCCGCATGCATCCTGCGGTGGCAGGGTCATGACGGTGCCGGTGAGCGACGTGCGCACCCCGCCCGTGCCGAGCCCGATCTCGTCGTAGAAGCTGCCGGGCTCGGACCACACGGTGAACGCGCCGAGGTTGAACGTCTTGCCCGAGAGCCCCACCCGGTCGCCGTCGAACGTCACCCACGAGGAGACGGGGTCGAAGCCGTCGTTCGCCGCGGCGATGATCTCCGCGTCGGTCGCCCCGTCGGCCGGGATGGTCGTGAACCATGCAGCGTGGGAGAAGACGATCGCGGTGTCGAGCGGAACCCGGCACCTGAGCTCCATGTCCTGGCCGATCGGCGGCGCCAGGAAGAACGCGTTGCCGACGCGGTCGCCGCAGTCTCCCTCGAACGCCGACAGCAGCGGGCTCGGGCTTTCCCCGAGCGCCCAACGGGCAAGAGATCGCGCTCGCGTGAGGCCGGTCCTGTGAAGGTCGTCGCTCTCGGCGCCCGCCTGAGCGGGAACGGTACTTACCATGACGAGACAGACCATCGTGGCGAGCAGGAAAAGCCGCCGTGTCATCGCATCCCCCTTCCGGGTACTACGTAGGGCGGGCAGCCGACGCGACGCTACTCCCCAGGGGTGCTTGCGCGCAACCCGTCGAGCCTTGCGTCGGGACATTGCCGCACGCGGGAGGCGATCGGACGAAGTACACGACCCCGGCAACGCTCACCGTTCGGCGCTCGCCTCACGGGCGGGCTCCTCACCTACGCACGTTCCGCGCGAGCGCCATCAGCACCGTCTTCGCTTGAAAGGGCGTGAGCTCCGGGTGCTTGGCGAGGATCAACGTCAGCACGCCCGCGATGTGCGGCGCGGCGAACGAGTTCCCGGTGGCCACGATCGTCTTTCCCTCGAGCCACGGGACCTCGACGTCGATGCCGGGCGCTCCCCATTCCGCAGGCGGCGTCGGGTTGTAGTCGAACGCGAGCGGGTCGTCGACGTCCTGGTGCGAGGCGACCGAGAACACCGACGAGTACTCCGCCGGGAAGCTCGGCCCCGGCATGTTGTTGATCGCGCACACGAGCATCACGCGACGGAACGCCGCCTCGTCGGCGATGCGATGGAACACCGAGTAATAGTCGCGCTTGCCGGTCGAGAGCGAGAGGTTGATCACGCGCATGCCGTTGTGCAGCGCCCAGCGTAGGCCGGCCGCGAACACGAACCCCTTGCCGGTGAGCTTGCCTCCGAGCACGCGCACGCTGTGGATCTCGCAGTCGGGCGCCATCTTCCTGATGATGCCCGCGCATGCGGTGCCGTGGCCGAACAGGTCCTCATGCGGACCCTCGGTGAATCGCACGTTGCCGGGCGCGTCGGGGTCGAAGTCGACCGCCACCGCGCCTTCGACGGCGCGCACCCACGGATGATCGGCATCGATGCCGGAGTCGAGCACGGCGACTTTCACGCCCGCCCCGGTGCTCCCCCCCCACGCCCACTCCGACGTGATGTCGTGGGGGACGCTCACCTCGACCTCCTGGAGGGCGCCGGGCTGGAACGCCCACGACCACGCCGGGCGCACCGGCTAGCCCCGGTTCCCCTGGGCGTACATCAGGAACGTGTACAACAGGTCGGTTGCCGCTTGCCGCTCCTTCGGACCGAGGGCGCCGATCTCCGCGAACAGGTCGAGCATCTCGGCGAACTCTCGGGCCGGACCTCGGGTGTTCTCCGCGATCCGTTCGAGTGCGGCCTGAAGGTCGCCGTCCTCGGCTGCGCGCGCCGCCGCCTTGAACATGACCCTGCCGAACGTGCGGAAGAGGCGAGCGGTCTCGATCGCGACCGCGGCCTGGCGGGCGAGCGTGGCGACGAGCCGTGATTCGTCGTGCGCGCCTTCTCGGCCCTCGGGGGCATCGAGGATCTCCATCACACCCATGGTTCCCCCGTCGGTCTCGAGCGGGATCGCGAACACCGTCGACGGTGTATAGCCCGTGGCCTCGGCGATGTCGCGCGCGAACCGCGGGTCGCTCGGCGCATCGGAGATGGAGATCGACTGACCCGAAGACAGGGCCCATCCGGCGATGCCCTTGCCGGCGTCCATCTCCATGCCGACGACCTGATCACCGGCCGCACCGGAAGCGGCGACGAACTTCAGCATCTCCCTGTTCGGATCGAAGGAAGCGATCGAAGCGGCATTCGCGCCGGTCACGTCGCGAACCGTCTCGACGATCCAGTCCAACAGCTCCTGGTACGCAGGAGGCTCGATCGCCGGTCCCAGGTTGGACGCGGCCTCGGCGAGCCGCATGAAGAGGTCGGGACCGTCGGTGGCCGAGCCATCGTCGCCGCTCATCGCGCGGATGCTACAAGCCGCGAAACGACCGCGAAAGGGTGTCGCCAATCGGACACCTCGAGAGTCGTGTGCCTGACAGTCATCGTGGGTTGCACGAACCATGATGCAGGGGTCAGGATGAGCCCCAGAAGAGAGGGCTCCCACCCAGAAGGAGGGTCGGAAATGTCAGACCAGGAGAAGCAGGGCAGGGCCGAGGACGACACCGAGGGGCAGCGGTCAAAGAGGAACCTCGACCAGGACGACACCGAGGGCCAAAAGGTCCATCGGCCGAAGCTCGACGACGATGCAGAGGGCCAGGTTCATCGCCCCAAGCTCGACGACGACACCGAGGGCCAGGTCCACAGGCCGAAGCTCGATGACGACGACACCGAGGGCCAGGTCCACAGGCCGAAGCTCGATGACGACGACACCGAGGGCCAGGTCCATCGGCCGAAGCTCGACGACGACGACACCGAGGGCCAGGTCCACAGGCCGAAGCTCGACGACGACGCTCTCGAGCTGTAGCCGGCTCCGCTCGTCACGCATCGAAGGGCCGCCTCAGGGCGGTCCTTCACTGTTCCACGGCGATCGATCGGTACTGGGTTCGAGCTACGCGTGCCCCAGTTCCTCGGCTGAGCCGGTGATCGCGAGTCGGTTCGAGATGGCCGCCAGCAGCGTCGTCGAGATGCGTGGCCCTTCGCTGACGATGCGCAGGAAGTCCTCGCCCGGGATGCGGAACAGCGACACGTCGCCGACCGCGGTGACGGTGGCGGTTCGAGGACGCTTCTCGAGCAGTCCGATCTCGCCGAAGTAGTCGCCCTCGGCGAGCGTGGCCACGGCGCGCGCCGTACCGCCCTCGTCCACGCTGACCTCGACCTCCCCGGCGACGACCGCGAAGAGGTCGTCGGGCTCATCGCCTTCATGGATCACGACGGTGCCGGCCGGCACACGCTCCTCGGTGCCGGCGGCCGCCAGCGCCTCGAGCTGCGCAGCGGTGGCGGCCTCGAAGATACCGAGGCGTTCGAGCAGCGCGACTCGCGGCGCGAGTTCCGAGGCGCGGGCCGCAGCGCGGGCGTCGAGCCGCCGTGCCATCGGAAGCGTGGCGACCGTGAGCACGAGCAGCACGCCTCCTGCCAACGCCGTGGCCACCCCGAGCCCGAACAGATCGATCGAGACGGGGGCGGCGAGGGACCCGAGCGCGGTGCCCGCGACCGTCGCGGCGCCGAGGATGCCGAAGACGCTGCCGATGCGGGCCTCGGGCACGACCCGCTGCAGGGTGGTGGTGCTGACGACGTCTGCGATGATCACCGCGGCGCCCTCGATCGTGAGCAGCAGGTATGCGACCACGGGCGCGTGCACGACCGAGAGCACCGTGAGCGGTATGCCCGCGACCAACACCGAGATGGCGAGGATGCCCGAGGTGTGGCTTCGCGAGGCGAGCTTCCCGGCGGAAGCTGTCGCGAGGATGCCACCGATGCCGGGCGCCGCGAAGAGCAGGCCCGTCGCGTCGAGGCTCATGCCGAGGAAGTCCTCGGTGATCGGGCCGAACAGCACGATCTCCTGGCCGAACGTGAATCCGAACGCGATCGACAAGCCGACGAGCAGCATCGCTTCGTGCGAGGCCTTGATCGCGCGCGCGCCGGCGACCATGCGCGAACGAAGGGTCGACTCGACCTCGACCTCACCGACCTTCCCACGCACGCCGATCCTCGTGACGAGGAACGCGGAGACGAGGAACGTGAGCCCGTTCGCGGCGAAGGCGACCGGAGGGTCCCCGAGCAGCAGCAAGAACGCCGAGAGGGCGGGGCCGAACGCAAGAGCGAAGTTGTCGATCGTGCCCGAGAGCGCGTTCGCCGCCGCGAGATCGTCCTCGGTCACGACCGATGGGGTGATCGCGGTGACGGCTGGATAGTAGGGAGCGGAGAAGGAGTTGTTGACGAACGCGATCGCGATCGCGGTGACAACGGCGGTCGTGGAATCCGACATCGCCACCACGGTGAGCACGCCCATCAGCGCCGCTCGAGCGAGGTCGGAGACGATCATGACCTTCCGCCGATCGAACCGGTCGGCGATCGCGCCGCCGATCGGTCCGAACAAGATGTAGGGAAGCAGGCGCACGACCGCCGCGACGCCTATCCACGACGTCGATCCGGTCGCCTCGAGGATGTAGATGATGCTCGCGGCCGCGTACAGCCAGTTTCCCGTTTCGGAGATGGCCAGCCCGCTCAGCAGGAAGCGGTAGTCCCGGTGGGAAAGCGCGGCGCGGAACATGCCCCCTCGCGCCCGCTCGCTCATCGTGCAGGGTTATCCGACAGGGCCAGTCGCCCTGTCAAGAGCGGGCTTTACAAGCGAAACTGCGTGCGAGTAGGGTATCGCCGCCAAGGAACCCCGCCGAGGGCACGACTTCCTCCTGACGTGCCCACGGGAAGGAGCACGGTCACGACGCGAGTCCACTAGAGACCCGAGCCGGGTGCGCCGCCCGTGGCCCCTCAGCGTGGGCGACGTACCCGGCCGGCCAAGCCCGCGGCGTAGCCGGCCATCTTCGCCGCGTCGGTGAAGGCCATCAGGGCCGGAACGGCGACGGTGGCGATCGCCCGCTCGCGAGGGTTCCTGGCTCGGGCCCAGCCGCGGCGCACCGGCGTGCTGGCGTAGGCGACCGCGCCCGCAGCGGCCAGCAGCTTCGGCCATGTGCGACCCGATGCCGATGCAGCGCCGAGCCCGGCATAGACCCCGAACCGCAGGACGTGACGTTCGGGGTGCAGACCGGCCAGCGCATCGCCCCTCGCGTAACGGAAGTATTGACGCCAGGTGGGGCCCAGTCCCTCGCGCAACCGCCATCGCACGATCGCTTCGGGCGCGAACCGCATGTCGAGGCCGAGCTCGCGCCAGCGCTGGTCGACCCACATGTCTTCGCCGATCGCGAGCCATTCGGGATAGCCGCCGACGGCGTGGATCGCACCGCGCCGGAACGCGACCGAACGGTGCGACGGGTCGAACCTCGAAGGGTCGACGCTCCCGGCGTCGAGCGGAAGGTTCACGGCGGCTATGCACCGATCGAACGCCGTCGCGAGCATCGGCTCGTACCACCCCATCGCCACGTCGGCGCCCGCCTCGATCGGCGACACGATCGCCTCGAGCCACCCCGGGTCGAGCTCGCAGTCCGCGTCGGTGGCCGCGATCACGTCGTGGGTCGCCGCCGCGAGGGCCACGTTGCGACCTCGGGAGATGTTCGCGCCGGGCTCGACCAACACCGTCACGTCGTCCGCGCGCTCGAGAGCGTCAGGTGTGCCGTCGGTGGAGCCTCCGTCGACGATCACGACCTCGTCGGGCGAGCGCGTCTGTGCCGCGAGCGATGCAAGGAAGCCGGGCACCGATCCGGCGCAGTCCTTGACGGTCGAGATCAGCGTGACCTTCATCGGGCGCCCACGACGTGACGGTACACGCGCAACGTGGCGCGAGCGGTCTCCTGCCATGAGAACGTGGCGGCCCGTACGGGACCCCGGGCACGCAGGTCGTGGGAGAGCGCCGGGTCGTCGAGTACCCGCGCGATCGCATCGGCGATCGCCTGCTCGTCGAGCGGGTCGACGAGCAGCGCGGCGTCACCCGCCGCCTCGGGGATCGAAGAGGTGTTGGAGGCGACCGTCGGAACGCCTCGCGCGAGCGCCTCGACGACCGGAAGCCCGAACCCCTCATACAGCGCCGGGTACGCGAACACGTCGGCACCTCGGTACAGGGCGTCGAGGTCTCGCTCGTCGAGGTCGCGGGTTCGCACGACGTGGCCGGGCCCTTCCGTGTCGAGCTCGCGGCGAAGCTCACGGTCGAGCCATCCGTCGGATCCGTTCAGCACGAGCGTGTGCGGGCGTCCCTCGCCGGCGATCCGCCGATACGCTCGGATGAGCCGTGCCTGGTTCTTCCGCGGCTCGAGCGTACCGACCGACAGCACGTACGGGCGCGGGACGCCCAGGCGATCGAGCAGGGCGTCGACGTCGGTGGGTCCACGAGGAAGCGACGACGCCAGCGGGGTGACATGCACCCTGGCGGCGTCGACGTCGGAGTGCTCCCGGAGCTCGAGAGCCGTGAACGCCGAGGGCACCAGCACGGCGTCCGCGCGCCGTGCCGTCGCCCGCAGGCCGGCGCGATAGAGCATGCGCCAGCTCCGCGGGAAGAGGTGAGGGTGCCGGACGAAGGCCAAGTCGTGCACGGTCACCACCAAGCGATGACCGCGGCGCTTCGGGGCGATCGCCACAGGGTTGGTCGAGTGAACGACCTCCGCCTCGGCGAGATCCGCGGGCAACGCCGGGCCGCCGGTGAGGTTCCAGAGCGGATAGAGGGTTCGGATCGGGTGATCCACGATAGTCACCGGCGGCAGGTCGTGGAGCCACGAAGCGGGTGGCCCCGGATCGGGCAGGCGAGAGCGGAAGGGAAGGAGCTCGAGTGTCGGATCCTGCTCGATCAGGGCCGGTGCGAGTTCTCGCACGTACGTGCCGATACCGCCCGGTGCAGAGAACCAGAGCTGATCGACGTGGAGCGCGACCTTCACCGAGACGGTCGCTCTCGATCGCCGTCATCGGAGAGACCGTGAGAACCGTCGCGAAACGCCTCCACGCACTCGCAGCCGTCGGGGCCGACGGTGGCCGCGTGCATCGTGCCGGCAGGTAGGTCCAGCCGATCGCCTTCCGTCAGCTGGAGGTCCCCCTCGCCGGTGTGGAACACGATCGACCCGCCGAGGCAGAACAGCACCTTGTGCTGGTCGTGCTGGTGCCGGGCATATCGGTCCCCGGGGCCGTTCGCCCACGATCGTGGCGTCCCGCATCCGTCCATCCGGAGGGCGGCAAGCGCCTGCTCGCGCGTCGCCAAGCTCGGTGTCAGTTCCGCTCCCACGAGCGCGGCATCGTACCCCTCGATCTAGATCGGCGTTTCGACCCTCGAGATCTCGACGAACCGGTCATCGCGCCAGACGAGCACGCGCTCGCTGATCGCACTCGGGCAGCAGTGCGGATCGCCCGGTTCGTAGACACGCGCCACCACGTAGAGGCCGAGTGGATCCGGGTTCGGTTGCACCTCGGCGTCGCAGAGCGATCTCGTCCAAAGACCAGCCCCTGCGGAGAGGTCGATCACGCGATAGGTGGCGCAGGCGCCGGTGCCGCCGGTGTCCTCACGCACGAGTGCGTCGTCACTGCCGTCGCCGGTGAGGTCGGTCGCGTCCGCTGAGATCGCTAGCACGCCTGCCCGCTTCCCGTGTGTCAGGCCGTACACGGCGCGCCAGGGCGGCTCGACGCCCTCCGACCGGAGCCAGACGACGAATCCGCGGGCTTGCACGAATGGGTCGCGGCTCGGAGTCGCGAACGCGATGACGATTGCCTCGCCGGTCCGGGTCCGGGCGCGATCCACGCCGCTGATCTCGTCGCCACGTGGGATGAGCCGATCGATCGGAAGATCTCGAGCGGAGATATCGAGCTCGTACGTCGCCGGCACACCGTCGGGGAGCACCGCGACCGACTGGGACGGCTCCGCTGATCCGGTGACGCCCGGATCGTCGAGCGCCCCCGGGGTGTCGGGTCCCGACCGGGAGGCGGGCGGCGACGAAGGCGTTTTTCCGCCGCTTCCCTCGCACGCCACGAGCAGGAGCAGGATGACAGCCGGATAGGCGAGTCGGCGCACTCGCCCGATGCTACTCGTCCGGTACCGACGCGGTACCGTCGGCTCTCCCACCCGACGTACCATGCCGCCCATGACCGACCCAGACCTCGCTCCAGATCCGACACCTCGCGAGCGCACACCCAAACGCGTCGCCGACTCCGCAGTGACCCTCACGCAGATGATGGAGGTCACCGACGTCAACATCGCCGGCACGGTGCACGGCGGTGTGATCATGAGGCTCGTCGACACCGCGGCCGGGCTCGCAGCCGTGCGTCACGCTGGCGGTCTCGCGGTCACCGTGGCGATCGACGAGATGACATTCCTCGAGCCGGTGCACATCGGCGACGTGGTCGTGCTGCTCGCCACCGTGAACGACGTTGGCACGACGTCGATGGAATGCGGTGTGCGTGTGGAGGCGCACGATCCGGTCACGGGCACCATGCGTCATGCCAACAGCGCCTACCTCGTGTTCGTCGCCGTCGACGACGACGGGCACCCGAGGCCGGTGCCGCCGCTGGTGGTCGAGACCGACGATGAGAAGCGACGTCAGCGGGAAGCCAAGCTCCGACGCAAGAGCCGCCTCGCTCACAAGGAGGCTGTCAAGGCAGCCCGCGAGGCGGAGATGCGGGCATGATCTTCAGCCGATCGAGAGCGTCCAGCCGAGTGTGGAAATCGGGCCTGGCGCCGCTGCGTGGGAACATGGCAGTACATCTCTCACTCCGGAAGGACGTGCGCGCACGATGACCAGTGAGCACGCGGGGGCGCGGGGACGGTTGGAGACCGCCGACGGTTCCGTCGAGCTGTTCCGAGTCGGATCCCTCGCCTCTGAGACCGGCCTCGACGTGGCGCGACTGCCGAAGACCGTGCTGATCCTGCTCGAGGATCTGCTTCGCAGAGCGGGAAGCCGCGACGTGAGCGACGACGACGTGCGAGCGCTTGCGACATGGCCCGCCCCGGCAGGCGACATCGCGTTCATGCCTGCACGCGTGCTGATGCAGGACTTCACCGGCGTGCCGGCCGTGGTCGATCTCGCCGCGATGCGCAGCGCCGCTCAGCGTGCGGGTTTCGATCCGCTCTCGATCGAGCCGTCGATCCCCGTCGACCTTGTGATCGACCATTCCGTGCAGGTGGATCTTTTCCGCACACCCGAGGCGTACGAGCGCAACATCGAGTTCGAGTATCGGCGTAACGGGGAGCGGTACTCCCTGCTGCGGTGGGCGCAACAGGCGTTCGACGGCCTGCGGGTCGTGCCACCCGGGGCGGGTATCTGTCATCAGGTGAACCTGGAGCATCTCGGGCAGGTCGTGTCCGTGCGCGACGGGGTCGCGTTCCCCGACACGCTGGTCGGCACGGACTCACACACGACGATGATCAACGGTCTCGGCGTGCTCGGGTGGGGTGTCGGCGGCATCGAGGCGGAAGCCGCGATGCTCGGCCAGCCCATGTTCCTGCCGCAACCGATCGTGATCGGCGTTCGCATGACGGGTGCGCTCACGCCCGGCACGACGGCCACCGACCTCGTGCTCACGCTCACGCAGATGCTCCGCGAGCACGGCGTGGTCGGAACGTTCGTGGAGTTCTTCGGCGACGGACTCTCATCGTTGTCGATCGCCGACCGGGCGACGCTGTCGAACATGTGTCCGGAGTACGGCGCCACGTCGTCGTACTTCCCCATCGACGACGAGACGCTGCGCTACCTGTCGTTCACCGGACGAGGTGACCGGATCGATCTGGTGGAGCGCTACGCCAAGGAACAAGGGATGTTCCGGCGCGACGGCGACCCGGAGCCGACGTTCAGCGAGGTGCTCGGCCTCGATCTTTCGGCCGTCGTGCCGTCGATGGCGGGTCCCAAGCGTCCACAGGACCGGGTCGCGCTCCCCGACGTGTGGCAGTCGTTCGTCGGAGCCTTCCGCGATCATGCCGAACCGGACCCGAAGGGCACGGAGGTGGGACGGTTCGTTGACGAAGGCGGGAACCCACGCGTCGACCGCATCCCGGGAGAAGACGTCGACGTCACGGAGGACGCCGACGGTGACACGACGGTCGGCCACGGAAGCGTCGTCATCGCTGCGATCACGAGCTGCACGAACACGTCGAACCCGAGCGTGATGGTCGCGGCGGGGTTGCTCGCCCGCAAAGCCGTCGAAGCGGGACTCCAGACGAAGCCGTGGGTGAAGACCTCGCTCGCGCCCGGCTCGAGGGTCGTCACCGACTACCTCGATCGCGCCGGTCTCACGCCGTACCTCGACAAGCTCGGCTTCGCGCTGGTCGGATACGGGTGCACGACGTGCATCGGCAACTCCGGTCCGCTCATCGAGGAAGTCGCGAAGGCTGTCGACGAGCATGACCTCAACGTCGCGGCCGTCTTGAGCGGAAACCGGAACTTCGAGGGCAGGGTCCATCCACAGGTTCGGGCCTCCTACCTCGCGTCGCCACCGTTGTGCGTCGCGTACGCGCTCGCCGGCCGGCTCGACCTCGACCTCACGAACGATGCGATCGGCGACGGCGGCGCCGGGCCGGTGTACCTGCGCGACATCTGGCCGAGTCCCGATGAGGTGCGAGAGGCGGTCGAGACCGCGATCACGCAGGAGCAGTTCACGACCCAATACGGGCGTATCTGGGACGGCGATGAACACTGGCGCGAGCTTCCCACGCCGACCGGCCCCGTCTACGAGTGGGCTGACGCGTCGACCTATGTTCGCGAGCCGCCGTTCTTCGAGGGGCTTCGCGAGGTCCGGCCGAGCGGCGACATCGACGGAGCCCGGGTGCTCGTGAAGGTCGGGGACTCGATCACGACAGACCACATCTCGCCCGCAGGGTCGATCAAGCTCGACTCGCCCGCGGGCACCTACCTCCGAGAGCACGGCGTCGAGCCCGTCGACTTCAACTCCTACGGCGCGCGGCGCGGGAACCACGAGGTGATGATGCGCGGCACCTTCGCGAACATCCGCTTGCGGAACGATCTGGCGCCCGGAACCGAAGGGTCGTTCACGACTCACCTTCCGAGCGGCGAGGTCACGAGCGTCTACGAAGCGGCGGAGCGGTATCGCGCGGAGGGCACTCCGCTCGCCGTGCTCGCCGGCAAGGAATACGGAAGCGGTTCGAGCCGCGACTGGGCGGCCAAGGGGCCCGACCTCCTGGGTGTGCGGTTCGCGATCGCGGAGAGCTACGAGCGTATCCACCGCTCGAACCTGGTGGGCATGGGTGTATTGCCCCTGCAGTTCCTCGATGGCGAGTCCGCGTCCTCGCTGGGACTCGACGGGACCGAGACGTATGCGGTGCGAGGACTCGACGCCGGACTCTCGCCTGGCCAACAGGCACAGATCGAGGCTGTCGGCCGAGGTGGCTCGATGATCTCCTTCGCAGTCACGGTGCGCATCGACGCCGAGGCCGAGATCGAGTACTTCGAGGCCGGGGGCATACTGCGCCTCGTGCTCGCCCAGATGCTGGACGAACGGGCGGGTTAGCGCTCAGACGACGGTCAGGTCGGCCGACAGGATCGGGAACCCCGACGGTGAGGCCGGGCAGTCCGATGTCTCCCTCGTGACCGCCATCGCCTCGGTCGTGCCGATGGTCGCGTCGACCCGGAGCGCGATGACGCCGTCGGTCGGCGTGACGCACCCCCCGGAGACCGCCTTGTCGTCTTCGATCATCCAGATCTCGTACACCCTGCCCTCGCCCGGGTCCGGATGCCGGCTCCCCCAGAAGACGGCGCCGGGTTCACCCGGCGTGTACGCCACGGCGAGCGTGGCGTCGGTGCTGCTCTCGAACACGGCGATCCGTTGCGACGCGGGGACCACGTCGACACTCGTGGTCGAGGGTCTGAGCGTGGCGACGGCGACCACGAGCACCACGGCCACGGCGGCCGCCGCGGAGAGCGCCTGCCACGCCGGGAAGCGACGGGTCCGATGCTCAGCGAGCTCATCACGGTGATGCGACGCAACCGTCGAGGGTTGCCGATCGCGGGGCGTTGCCAGGATGCGGTCGATCATCTGATCGTCGACCGGAACCGGTGCGAGCACCGATGCGAGCATCGCTGCTGTCTCGCCGAATTCAGCTTCGATCGCGTGGCACTCGGCGCAGTCGCCGTGGGATGCTCGTTCCTGCGTCAGTCGTTCGCGGTCGTCGCCATCGAGCCCGCCGAGGGCGTCGACCGCCATGAGCTCTTCGATCAGCGAGTGATCGAGGGTCATCGTTCGACCTCCGTGAGGGCGCCACGCATGCGACGCATGCCGAGCAGCGTTCTGGATTTCACCGTGCCGAGCGGGATGCCTGTCGCCTCCGAGATCTGCGACTGTGAGAGGCCGTCGAAGTACATCATCTCGAGCACCCTGCGTTGCTCGGCCGGAAGCTCCGCCAGCGCGATACGTACCAGGCGGCGTTCGGCGGGCTCGGCGAGCTGCTGCACGATGTCGTCGGCGTGGTCGGCTTCCTCCTCGAGGGCTTCGGGGATCGCGGCTTCGGCCCGGCGACGGTGCGCCTCTTCGCGACGCACGAGGTCGACCGCGCGGTGATGGACCATGCCCATGAGCCAGCTCCTCACAGAGCCCCGCCCGCCATCGTATGCGGCTGGGTTCTTCCACACCGCCATGAACGCCTCCTGCACGATCTCCTCTGCCAGATGCGACTGCCGCACGACCCGTTGCGCCAGGGCCTTGGCCGACGGCGCATACCTGTGGAACAATCCCCGGAACGCTTCTTCGTCTCCGCCGAGCAAGCGCTCGATCAGGTCGCGATCGCGATCCGCAGGCGAATCGACATCACCCATCGAGGCGCCTCGACCCAACCACAGGGTTCCCTGCACGAACGGCACCTTCCACGGAGCGGGATCGTCTCGCGAGGTATTCGCAGCGTAGGGCCGATCGGATGGATCAGCCCTCCACCTGTTCGTGGAGCCGTCGGCCGGCCGTCTCGAGGATCTGCGACAGCGTGCTCGGCGTCTCGGGTTCGTACAGAGCGCTGCCGACCGAGAGCGAGAGCGGTCGAGGCGGATCCTGCTTGGCGTTGTGCACGGCGATCGCCTCGACCAGACGTGACAGCACCATCGTCTCCGCGCCCGCGGCTTCACCGGTGAGCAGCACCGTGAACGTGTCGTCGGTGATGCGGGCAGGAAGGTCGGCGTCTCGCACGGCGTCGAGCAGCACCTCGGCCGCTTCGCGCACGTCGTCCGGCCGCACGTCGCCCTCGATGCGCACGAACAGGAACACCACAGGCTCCCGGCTGCGGTCCGCCATGCGCAGATGGTGCTCGGCGATGGGCACGAACCCTCGGAGATTCGGCAGACCGGTGACCTCGTCGGTCGATCCGAGCTCTCGGCGGAGCCGGCGGATCGACACGGCGTATCCCACCGAACGCGGCAAGAGGCCCGCCGGGATGGAGCCGCGCACGAGGTGGTCCTCGGCGCCGGCGTGCATCGCGACGGCCCCGTCGGTCTCGTGGCCCGCCTCGGTGATGACCACCACGGCGGCCTCGGGGACCTTGCTCCGAAGCGATTCGAGCAACTCCAAGGGCCTCTGACCGCTCATCGCCACCGCGACCGCGTCGGTGTGCTCGCCCGGCACGAGCTGATCGACGCTCTCGATCGATCGCACTTCGAATCGCTCGTCATCGGCAAGCTCGTCGATGAGCGTCGCATCGAGTCCTACGAGCGTCACCATCACCGCGTCGTCCATCTGGCCTCCCGGCCGGCCTCCTGGCCGCCCTGATCCGTCGCGGGATTATCCCACCCGAGGCGAATCGCGCCGGTCAGGTGCGCACCGTTTCGGGCCGCACCGCCCGGGAAGGTGCTGCGCTGCCACCCTTCCGACACAGGAACGCCACGACGCCGGAAGGGAGGTGCCGGGCGGGGCACGGGTACGCTGGACGGATGTCCGAGGCTCCTTCGAATGGTGCCGTGCTGCCTGGGCGCGGTCACGGACGCGTGACACGTGTCGCGGTCGCGGTCACGGCCACGCTCTCGCTGCTGATCGGCATCGGGAGCGCCTATGGGTTCTTGGCATACAAGCAAGCGGGTGACTCGGGGCCGATCGATCCCGCCCGATCCGTCGTCTCCACCCGAGGTGGCCGAGGCGATGGGTGGTCCTTGTGTCGACGACGTCTGCAACTACCTCATCCTCGGCAGCGACTCACGTGCCGGGCTCACAGACGCCGAGCTCACGCAGTTCGGCACCGACAAGCAGATCGGTGGGGAGAATCGCGCCGACACGATCATGCTCGTGCATTCCGATCCAGCACTCGAGAAGGCCATCATCCTGTCGTTCCCGCGCGATCTCTGGGTGGAGATCCCCGGTCACGGCCAGGACAAGATCAACGCCGCCTTCGAGGGCGGCATCGACGGCGGGGGAGCACAGCTCGTGGCCGCGACCGTGCACAAGCTGACCGGACTCAAGATCAATCACACGCTCTACGTGGACCTGGCCGGCTTCCAGGGGGTCGTCGACACGCTCGGCGGGGTCGACATGTGCATCCCCCCTGAGAACGTCAATACGCCCGACGGGCGCATCGTCGACGAGCTCACGGCGCTCGACGTGGCTCCCGGGTGCCAACGGCTGCCGGGAGATCAGGCGCTCGCATACGTGCGCACCCGCCATCTCCGATGTGACGCTGCGGCGCCCGACTTCTACCGCATCGCGCGGCAGCAGCAGTTCCTGCGAGCGGTGATCAACAAGCTGCTGCAACCCGATCAGATCGCGCAGTTGCCGATCATGATCAAGCCCATCATGCAGAACCTCACTCGCGACGAGGACCTCAACCTTGCTGATCTCGCGTACTTGGTCGGACAGCTCGAGGGCATCTCGACCGGTGCCGCGGAGTTCCGAACGGTGCCCTCCTACGTCGATCCGACGAACCTCGCGATCCTGCGCGTCGACGCCTCGGCCGAGCGTGTGTTCGCCGCGATCCGCGACGGCGAGCCGCTCGGCGAGATCGGTCGCGACACCGTGTACACCCCGCCCTCGGAAGCGAACGTGCCGGTGCTCGTCGTCGATCATGCGTCGGGTGGGGCCGTGACCGGCGTGCAACAGGTGCTCTCGCAGGCCGGCTTCGACATCTCGCCGGGCCTCGAGACCTACGAGCGGTACGCGAAGAGGGTGTCAGGAAGCGTGATCGCTCACGCGCCCCACGCCGACGCCGAGGCCCAAGTGGTGAAGAAGTACTTCCCGACGCTCGAGATGAAACAGGTCAAGGGTTTGCCCGACGACGTCGCCGTCTTCGTCGACGGCTCGTACGAGGCTGCCGAGGTCGGCGAGGAAGGTCCGCCGGCCGAGTGTCCGAGCACCGAGGCCTGATGCGTGCCCTGGTGCTCTCGGGCGGGGAAGGTTCGCGCCTGCGTCCGATCACCTCGACGAACGCGAAGCAACTCATCCCGGTCGCAGGCACGCCGATCCTGTTCCAAGCGCTCGAGGCGATCGCCGAGGCCGGTATCAACGACGTAGGCATCGTCATCGGCGCGACCGGCGCCGAGGTCCGAGCGGCGGTCGGCGACGGTTCCAGATGGAGACTCGATGTCACGTTCATCGAGCAGGACGCCCCGCTCGGCATCGCCCATGCCGTGATGACGGCCGAGTCGTTCCTCGACGGAGAGCCGTTCCTGCTCTACCTCGGCGACAACGTGCTGCTCGGCGGCGTCTCCCGCTTCGTCGAGGAGTTCGAGGGGAGCGACGCCGATGCGCACATCTTGCTGGCAACGGTGGCCGAGCCGGAGCAGTTCGGCGTCGCCGCGCTCGACGGCGACCGGGTGGTGCGCCTCGTCGAGAAGCCCGTGGAACACCTGAGCGATCTGGCGCTCGTGGGCGTCTACCTGTTCCGAGGCTCGATCGTCGAGGCCTGTCACACGCTGGAACCGTCCGGGCGCGGGGAGTACGAGATCACGGAGGCGATCCAGTGGCTGATCGACGAAGGCCGCGAGGTGCGCGCCGAGATGGTGAGCGGCTACTGGAAGGACACCGGCAGGCCCGAGGATCTGCTCGAGGCCAACCGCATGATCCTCGCCACCCTCGAAGCTTCGATCGACGGTGAGCTCGACGACGCCACGACGGTCGAGGGACCGGTGACCGTCCGTGCGGGCGCCAAGGTGACGGGGAGCGTGCTGCGAGGTCCTCTCGTCATCGGCGAGGGCTCGGCGATCGAGCGTTCGACCCTCGGCCCCGACGTCTCCATCGGCCATGGCTGCCGCATCGAGGGCAGCGAGATCGCCGATTCCATCGTCATGGACGAGTGCGTGATCGCCGATGTGCGCGGGCTGCAAGGGTCGATCCTGGGACGGCGGGTCGAGGTCCGTCATTCCGGTGGAAGCGGTGCCCACCGATTGATCGTGGGTGACCAGAGCCGCATCGAGGTCGACTGAGGCATGCGCAACGTCTAGGCCGTTCGGTGGTTCCCACCGGCAGGGCGCCCGCCTAGCATCGTCGAGGTGGAGCAGCTTCGTGTCGTGCCCGGTCGCCGCAAGGCCATCTCTGCATTCGTCCTCGCGTGCGTCGGGCCGTTCGTGATGGCGTGCAGCTCACCGGCGGCGATCGTGCTCGGCTTCCGCTCGCTCGACGAGTCCTCGATCGCCGGCGCTCGAGCGCCCGGTCGCGTGAGCGCCTACGCGGCGATCGTCGTCGGCGCGCTCGGCCTGTGGTTCTGGGGATGGTTCGTCGCCCAGCTCGCGGGCGAGCTTTCCGAACGCGGCAAGGATCCGGGCCTCGTGATCCCTCTGGCGGCCGGCCTGGCGTTCGTGTGGTTGGCCTCGGCCGTGACCGGCTGGCTCGCGAGCCGCGGCATGCGAGGGCAGACGGCGTAAGCTCAGGGGTTCATGCGAGCGGTGATCGACGCCCGGCCGGCGCTCGACCCACGTCGCACGGGCGTGGGCCACTACACGCAGCAGTTGATCCGGCATCTGCCGCACGCCGACCCCACCAACGAGTTCATCGCGTGGTACCTGCACGCCAAAGGCTCGTTCCGGCCCCGGTCGTTCTTCTCGGGGGTTCACGCCCCCAACCTCACCGAGAAGGCCTCGCGGTTCCCGGCTCGCATCTTCGGACCGGTCTCCTCGCGTCTCGGGGTGCCACGCATCGAATGGTCGGTCGAGTTCGACGTGCTCGTTGCGACGAACTTCCTGCCTCCGGCCACCGCCAGCCCCGGCGTGGTGATGGTCGTGCACGACCTCGCGTACGAACGGCTCCCCGAGACCGCCCCACACATGAACGACGGATGGCGCCGTCGCTTCGACGAGTGGCTGCAGCGCGCGGCCGGTGTGCTCGTGCCCTCGCGCTCGACCAAGCACGATCTGCTCGAAGCGCACGAGGTCGAGGAGGCGCGGGTGCACGTGACGCCGCTCGGCGTCGACATGGCAGCGTTCGCGCCGGCGCCGCAGGAGGCCGTCGAGGCGGTGAGGCGGAAGTACGGCATCGACCAGCCCTATGCCTTGTTCGTCGGCGGCATCGAGCCTCGGAAGAACCTCGATGCGCTGGTGCGCGCTTTCGCGACGATCGAGCCGGGCACCCGACTGGTGATCGCAGGCGGACCGGTTCGATGGGACCCGAAGGCGGTCGAGCGGCTCGAGGGTGTGATCGCCGAGCTTCCGGCCCCGGCCCGGGCGCGCATCGTTCGGACCGGCTACGTGAGCGACCGCGAGAAGGTGGCGCTGATGACGGGTGCGACGATGCTCGCGTACCCGTCGCTCTACGAGGGGTTCGGCTTCCCGGTGCTCGAGGGATTCGCAGCCGGGCTGCCGGTGCTCACCTCCGACGTGTCGTCGTTGCCCGAGGTGACCGGCGACGTCGCGATCGCCGTTGATCCGAGGGATGAGCGAGCGATCGCCGAGGGCATGACGCAGCTCTTCGACGACGCCGACCTGCGGGCGATGTTGTCGGCCGCCGGGCTCACCAGGGCCACGAGATTCACGTGGGAGGCCACCGCCCGCAGCACCGCGGCGGCCCTGCGGGCCGCCCACGAGGTGGCGCGCGAGTAGACTCGGCCGGTCCGCTCGACCGTCTCGACTCGGGCGATGCCCGCGCGTCTGCGCCGCGTGAGCTCGCGAGGTGTGCATGTCCGACATGTCCGACGCACATGTGCTGGTGACCGGCGGTGCCGGGTTCATCGGATCCCATCTGGTCGACGCGCTCGTCGAGCGCGGCGACCGGGTCACGGTGCTCGATCGGCTCTCCGCGGGCGGGAGCCTCACGAATCTCGAACGACACCGAGCCGAGGAGCGATTCACGTTCGTGCAGGGCGATGTCCGCGATGCGGCCGTGGTCGAGACGCTTCTCGCCGATGCCGACGTGGTCGTGCACGCGGCAGCCGAGACACACGTCGATCGCAGCATCGACGACCCCGAGGCGTTCCTCACCACGAACGTGATGGGAACGCAGACCGTTCTGGGTGCGGTCCGCCGCCACGGCACCCGGATGCTGATGATCTCGACCGACGAGGTGTACGGCGAGGGCGACCCGGCCGGTGGTCTCTTCCACGAGGACTCGCCGCTACGCCCGCGCAGCCCCTACGCCGCGAGCAAGGGCGCGGCCGACCTGCTGTGCGCCGCGTCGGTCGCAACCTACGACCTGCCCGTGGTCGTGGTGCGTGGCACGAACGCCTTCGGCCCTCGCCAGATCGAGCGGGTGGTGCCGACGTTCGCCGTGAACGCGCTTCGGGGTCTTCCCGTTCCCGTCTACGACCGGGGCGAGCAGCGCCGCGAGCTGCTCTATGTCGAGGACTGGGTCCGGGGCGCCTTGACGGTGCTCGATCGCGGGGAAGCAGGCCGGGTCTACAACCTCGGGGAAGGGCACGAGCTCTCCAACCTCGAGCTCGCTCGGCGCATCTGCGAGCTCGCCGGCGGCCCGGCCGACCTCATCTCACTCGTCGCCGACCGGCCGGGCCACGACTTCCGGTACGGCCTTCGATCCGATCGCCTGCTGGCCCTGGGCTGGCGACCTGTGTGGACATTCGACGACGCCCTGGCACATACGGTGGCGTGGTATCGGGAGCACCTCGACACGCTCGAGGCGGCACATGTGGTACCGGTCGTGACCGCCCCTCGAGTTGCAGGAGCCGACGCATGAGGGCGGTGAACTCATGAGACTCATCGTCACGGGGGCAGGAGGTGATCTGGGTCGCGCGTTCTTGCGCCAGGTGCCCGCGCACCATGAGGTGCACGCGTTCGACCATACCGCGCTCGACGTCGGTGACCACGATGCCGTGCGCCAGGTGGTGGAGCCGATACGAGCCGACTCGATATTCAACTTCGCGGCCTTCACTCGGGTCGACGACAACGAGTCCGATCAGGCGAGGTCGTTCCGCGACAATGCGCTCGGCGCTCAGCACCTCGCGCTCGCGGCACGCGCGAGCGGCGCCGTGTTGTTGCACGTCTCGACCGACTACGTCTTCGACGGTTCCAAGGGAGCGCCCTACGACGAGACCGACCGGCCATCACCGCTTTCGGTCTACGGCCGCGCGAAGCTCGCGGGTGAGGCGCTCGTGCGCCAGGTTGCGCCCGAGTCGTTCGTGGTGCGGGTCGGCCATGTCTATGGAGGGGGGCACGACTACCTGTCGCGCACGGTGCGTCGCCTCGCGGCCGGAGAGGCGGTCGGTGGCCTCGCCGATCGATGGGGGTCGCCCACGTTCGTCGGACACCTGGCGGAACGCCTCCTGCCACTCGTGCTGACCGGTCGCTTCGGTCTCTACCACGTAGCCGGGCCCGAGCCCGCTTCGTGGTTCCAAGTGCTCACGCGGGTGCTCGAGCTCACGGGGTCGGCCGGCTCGGTCGAGCCCCAGCTCGCCGCCGATCTCGACCTGCCAGCCCCCCGTCCGGTGTACTCGGCGCTGACGAGCGTGTTCACGCCGCACCTCGGCATCGATCCCATGCCTTCCCTCGAGGAAGGACTGAAGGACTTCCTCGCGGCGGCACTCGACGTTTCGTGAGGAGGAGAGCCACCGGTAGACTCCGCCGATGCGCCGCTTGGCTCCCCTGATGGCCGCCGCCGCACTCCTGGCCGTCGGGTGCGTGGGGGGCGACGACGGGCGGATCGTCACTCCTCTGCCAACCGCCCCCTCGCCATCGGTCACCAACCCATCGGCCGCCCAGCAGATCGACGCGAACGCGTTCCCCACCCGATGGCCGATCAAGCATGTGGTCTTCCTCATCAAGGAGAACCGCACGTTCGACCACCTGTTCGGCAGGTTCCCGGGAGCCCGCGGTGTCACGGTCGGCATGGACGACGGGGTCGAGCGTCGGCTCGAGCGCGGCACCGACCAAGCGACCCGCGAGGACATCCCGCACTGTTACAGCTGCGCGCTCGCGGCGTGGAACGAAGGCGCCATGGACGGTTTCATCCAGAGCGAGTCCGCCGAGCGCTGGGCCTACACACAGCTCCGAAAGGAGCAGCTTCCCAACTACTGGCGATGGGCCAAGGAGTACACGCTCTTCGACAACGTCTTCGCGAGCGCGCACGGTCCGTCGTTCCCCAATCACCTGTACACGATCGCGGCGCAGTCCGGGGGGGCGCACGACAACCCCCGCCGGCGTCCGGGGCTCGGATCCAACACGTTCGGTTGCGATGCGCCACCCGAGCAGCTCGTCGAGGTCGTCGACAGCGAAGGGGTCACGAAGCGGGTGCGGCCGTGCTTCGACTTCCTCACCGAGGGCGACCTGCTGAATCGCGCGAAGATCCCCTGGGCCTACTACGCCGCGCAAGAGGATCAGCGAGGCTACATCTGGTCGGCCTACGCCGCGATCCGCCGATATCGAGAGAACCCCAAGAGGTGGCAACAGCACATGTTCCCGGTCGACCGGGTGATCCAGGACATCAGGGCAGGCGCGCTGCCGCCGGTCACGTGGATCACGCCGCGCTTCGAGCTGAGCGAGCACCCGGAGTTCAACTTCTGTCACGGGGAGAACTGGTCGACCAAGGTGATCGACGCGATCATGCGCAGCGACATGTGGAAGGACACCGCGATCTTCCTCACGTGGGACGACTACGGGGGTTTCTACGACCACGTGCCGCCGCCACAGGTCGACGGGTTCGGGTTCGGCATCCGTGTGCCGATGATGGTCCTCTCGCCGTATTCGAAGGCCGGGCATATCTCGCACGAGCTCGGAGAGTTCTCCAGCGTGCTGCGCTTCATCGAGGACAACTGGGGACTCACGAAGCTCACGAAGCGCGACCGTCGCGCGACCCCGATGCTCAGTGCATTCGACTTCGATCAGCAGCCCCGCGAGCCGGTGCCTCTGCCTCTGCGTGACGACTGCGAAGGGCCGATCTTCTTCGAGCCGTAGGAAGCTGGTCATCATGGGCCACGACGACGGGTGCGACGACGCGAAGGATCCCTACCTGTCGAGCGAGCCCGGGCGACTCCGACGCAGCTCGGACGAAGCTTGGCCGGTTCGGTCGACGCTCGACGACCGCGGTAGCCGGGTGCCCCTTCGAGCTGCACAGACGAGCGAGCTGTCGCGTGATGAGCTGGTGGCGCTGAGGGCCATGTTCGACGCGGTGTGGGGTGACGAGGAAGGCGAGTTCTCCGACGATGACTGGACGAGCGCGATCGGCGGAACACACTTCCTTGTCGAGATCGATGGGGTGATCGTGTCTCACGCATCGGTGGTCGAGCGCGTGCTCCAGACGGGCGGCCGCGAGCTGCTGACCGGCTACGTCGAGGCCGTGGCAACGAAGCCCCAGCATCGGCGGCGGGGCTACGCGACGCAGGTCATGCAGGCCGTCGGTTCGCTCATCGACGACCGGTACGAGCTCGGGGCGCTCGGCACCGGGCTGTCGGGCTTCTACGAACGTTTCGGATGGGAGGTCTGGCGGGGGCCGACATCCGTGCGGACCGAACGCGGGTTGATCGAGACCCCCGACGAGGACGGCCTCGTGATGATCCGGCGAACGCCGACGACGCCGGCTCTCGACCTCGACACCCCCATCAGCTGCGACTGGCGCCCGGGGGACGTCTGGTGAGTGCGATGTGCGGGAACGGGCCGGTGCTAGGCTCGGTCGCCGTGAGCGAAGAGGGGCGGGCGACCGCCGAGGCCGACGAGGCGTTGCACGATCGGCTGCTCCGCCTGGTCGAACAGCTCCAGTCGGAGCAGCGCGAAACAGTTCCCGAGGCAGAGCCATACCTTGCGTCCAGCTCTGCGCTGAAGGGCGCGGTGAAGCGGGGCGTGTTCCGGGTCGCTCGTCCGGCGACTCGACGGTCCGATCGATTGGCAACCGAGCTTGCCGTCGCCGCGCTCGAGCTGTCGGCTCAGCTGCGTGAGGTGACCTCGGAGCTCGAACGCATGCGTGGCGATCTCGACCGTCTGGATCGAGCGCTCAGCGAGATCCGCGCCTCGGCTGGAGCCGGGCGCGGGACCGGAGACGGCGCCCCGGCCGTCGACGATTCCTACTACTGGGCATTCGAACGGCGGATGCGCGGGGACGCTTCCTCGGTCATCGGGCGCCTTCGGCAGTACGAGCGGTTCGCCGTGGCGCTGCGGGAAGGCTTCGCGGTTGATGGCGAGACCACCGGGAGCGCGCAGCCACTATGGCTCGATCTCGGATGCGGCCTGGGAGAGCTCTGTGAGCTCGTGCAGGAATGGGGCTGGCGCGTGCACGGGGTCGATAGCTCACCTGGCGCCATCGACGCGTGCCGAGCCAAAGGCATCGACGCGACGCTCGCCGAGGTCGACGGCTACCTCGAGACCCGCCGCGGTGAGGCGCCGTCCGCCGTGAGCGCGATCCAACTGATCGAGCACATCCCCCGCGGTGAGTGGATCCCGTTGTTTAAGCGCATCCATGCCATGCTCCGGCCTGGTGGCGCGATGCTGATCGAGACGATCAACGGCCTCAATCCCGAGGCGGTGGGCGCCTATTTCGTTGCCGACGTGACCCACACGTGGCCAGGACACCCCGAGACCCTCCGACTGATGGCGGAGCACGCGGGGTTCCAAGACGTCGAGATCGCCTTCCTCAACGAAGATCACCGGGGAAACGCGCAGGACTTCGCGATCTGGGCACGGAAGACCGGCGAGGCAACCGCCGAAGAGGCCGGCTGACCACACACCGGAAGCGCCGCGAACGGGTGTTAGCCTCCGAAGTCATGGTGGCCGAGGATCCTCCGGACTCGGAGCGCGAGTCGGGCGAGCGAACCGAGCCTCGCGATGCTCAAGACGAGGTGTTGCGCGAGATGTACTGGGCCCGCGAGACCGCCGCCCGGGCGCGCATGGAGACCCCCGAGATCCGCGACCGGCTGCACGATTTCGCGGCGCAGATGCGCACGGACGAGGCGGTGATCATTCCGATGGGGGAGGGGAACCTGGCCTCGCCTTCAAGGTGGCGACGCCAGGTCAAGCGGCGGCTGTGGCGACTGATGCGCCCGGCGACCTGGCGCTACGACCGGCTCCTCGCCGACCATGCAGAGCTCACGACCAGCCTTGCAGAGAAGGTCATGGTGCTCGAAGCAGAGGTCGACCGGCTCAAGGATGAACAGAACGGTGGCGCGACGCGACACGACGCACCGCGAGGCGGGCCGGCGTGAGGATCGCCGTGCTCCACCCGCAGACTGCGTTCGTGCGAGGCGGGGCCGAGACACACACCGAAGCGTTGGTGCGCGCCCTTCGCGGCGCGGGGCATGAGGCCGACCTCGTGCAGATCGCGGGCAAGTGGTACCCGCCCAGCCAGCTCGCTCACCAGATGGCGGTGTGGCGGAGCTTCGACATCACCGAGTCCAATGGCCTCGAGGTCGACGCGGTGATCGGTCTGAAGTTCCCCGCGTACCTGGCCCAGCACGAGCACAAGATCGTCTGGCTGATCCACCAGCACCGCACGGCCTACGAGCTCTGGGACCACCCCGACTATGCCGACCTGAAGCGACAGGACGACGGAGCGAAGGTCCGAGACATGGTCTGGGAAGCGGACCGAGTCGCGCTCAGCGAGGCCAAACGTGTGTTCACGAACGCGAAGAACGTGCGCGATCGACTCTGGAGCTCGCTCCGAATCGCGGCCGAGCCCCTGTACCACCCGAGTCGTCTGGCGGAGCAGCTGCTCGAAGCAGGCGTCGAACCGCCCGGCGACTTCCTGCTTTTCCCGAGCCGCCTGGAGAGCCTGAAGCGTCAGTCGCTCGTGATCGATGCCATGCGCCACGTCTCGACCGGCGTCCGCCTGGTGCTCGTGGGCCGGGGGCCCGACGAGCCGAAGCTGCGCGAACAGGTCGAGCATCTCGGGGTCGGCGACCGCGTCTCCTTCGAGATCGGCGTGAGCGACGAACGGCTGCTGAAGCTCTACCGTGAGGCGCTCGGCGTCTACTTCGGCCCGTTCGACGAGGACTACGGCTACGTCACCATCGAAGGCTTCGCCGCGTCGCGGCCCGTGGTCACGCTCAACGATTCCGGTGGGCCGCTCGAGTTCGTCCGCGACGACGACACCGGTCTCGTCCGCCCACCGGAACCCAAAGCGATCGCTGAGGCATTCGACCGCCTGTGGAACGATCGGGGGGGCGCCGAGCGCATGGGCGCGGCCGGCAACGCGCTCGTGCGTGCCGAGGTGCCGCGTTGGCCCGAGATCGTTGCCCGGTTGCTCGACTGATGCAGGCGGCACGCACGATCGAGCGCCGACTTCGCGGCGCGAAGGCGAGCGTCGAGGTGCGGCACGGCCGTGGACCAGGTTCCCAAGGCGACGTCGTCTTCGCCGGCCCCTTGCCGCCGGCGCCCACCGGCATCGCCACCTATGACCGGGCGGTGCTGGACGGCCTCGATCGCATCGGGTTCGCCCGCGGGCTACCGGGTCACCGGGCCGACCGACGACGCATGGACGTCGTGTGGCCGGTGCACGCTCAGGACGCGAGCCGGTTCAGCGGATACCACCTGGGGGTATTCCAGCTCGGCAACAACGTGGAGTTCCACATGGAGATCTACCGGGCGGCGTATCTGACGAATGCGCTCGTCGTGCTCCACGATCTCGCGCTCGACGACTTCGTGCGTGGCCTGAAGGCAGCGGGCGACCCGCTCGGGTACATGGCGTATCGTGAGGCGGCCCGTCTGCGCCACGCGATCAGCGATCCCGACGTGGTCCGTAACGAGCCGCTGCGGGAGCCATGGTGCGCGCATGTTGCGCGCCGCGCCCGGGGGATCATCGTGCACTCGGACTTCGGCCGTCGCTACCTCGAGAGCTTCGGATGCCGAACGCCCGTGTTCGTTGTGCCGCACCCGGTGATCGAGGCGCCGCAGGCGTTCGAGCGAGCGAAGGCTCCTGCCCAGGAGCTTCGACGAGGCGTGGGCGCTCCGGCCTTCCTCGTCGTGGCGCCCGGCGACATGAACGCGGCCAAACAACTCGATGCGCTCGTCGCGGCCGCCGCGCGCCTCGGCGACGACGCGCATGTCGCGATCGTCGGCCGGCGCATCGAGGCCTACGACGTCGAGCCGCTCGTTGCGGCCGCGGGCATAGGCACACGCATCAGCGTGCACGCCGACGTGAGCGACGACGACTTCCTCGCATGGCTCGCCGCCGCCGATGCGGTGGTCGATCTGCGGTTCCCACATCGCGGCGAGGTGAGCGGCTCGCTCAGTCGCGCCATGCAGGCCGGCACGCCGAGCGTCGTGAGCGCCACCGGCACCTACCTCGACGTGCCGGACGACTCGGTGCTGCGGATCGCACCCGGGCCAGCCGACGTCGACGCGCTCGCGGACGCGCTCACACGCCTACGAGACGACCACGGTCTGCGCACGAGCGTCGGCGCCGCCGCAGCGGCGTACATCGAGCATCAACGAGCCGGCGAGGAGACCGCTCGTGGCTATCAGCACGCCATCACCGAGACCCTCGGGTTGGTGCGCGACCCCGCTCGCAAAGCCCTGGCGATCTGGGGCAAGTCGCTCGTGGACGCCGGCATCAGCGAGGAGCTGGTGGCCGAGGGCTACGGCCTGGAATACGCGCGTGCGCTCGCGAGCTTCGAGCGGGGCACCGAGGCTGCCGCCGCTCGCCAGAACGTCGAACGATCGTCATAGCTCCGTGAACGGGTTCGCGCTGTCCCCATTGCTAGACTCGTCGCCGCGCTGACCTGCGGGTTCACCTCAACGCGATCCGACCCGACCCGCTCGACCCTCGACTCGAAGACCGACTCGACAGGAGCCGTCACCCATCGTCGCCACCACCGTCACGGAGCGCACATCGGAGGCGCCGCACCTGCGTCCGGTGCCGCGTCTGCGCGAGCTGTGGGGCTATCGCGAGATCCTCGCGAACCTGGTGCGCAAGGAGCTGAAGGTCAAGTACACGGCCTCGTTCCTGGGCGCGATCTGGTCGCTACTGAACCCTGTGGTGTTCCTGGCCGTGTTCTCGTTCGTCGTCGTGGTCCTCGACAATCGGGTGCCCGACTTCCCGGTCTTCTTGCTCTCGGGGCTGCTCGCGTGGAACCTCTTCTCGGCGTCGTTGCTCTCGGGTTCGAGCGCCGTGATCGACAACTCGAATCTCGTGAAGAAGGTGGCGTTCCCGAGGGAGATCCTGCCGCTCGCCTCTGTCGGGGTCGCGCTCGTCGACTTCGTCTTGCAGACCGGCGTGTTGCTGTTGTTCATCGTCGTCTCTGGCCACGGCATCGGCCTCCAGGGCGTGGTGCTCGTATCCGCTCGCGTTCGCGACGCTCCTCGTGTTCACGACGGCGGTGACGCTGTGGACGTCGGCCGTGAACGTGCGGTACCGCGACGTGGGACACCTGCTGAACCTCGGTTTGCTCGTGTGGTTCTGGATCACCCCGATCGTCTACCAGGCCGCGCTGGTGCAACACGAGCTCGCCTCGCGGGAGATCGCCGGCGTGAGTCTGTGGAACATCTACCTGGTGAGCCCGCTCGTCCCGATCGTGCTCGGCTTCCAGCGGGCGTTGTACGGGGGCCCGGCGCAAGACGGCCAGCAGGTGCTGCCCGACGTCTCCGTCGCATGGCATGCCGGCGTGCTCGCGATCGTGCTCGCGGTCTCGAGCGTGCTGCTGCTGCTCGCGTGGCGATCGTTCTTCCGGCGCTCAGGCGACTTCGCGGAGGAGCTGTGACAGCCGCGATCGAGGTCGAGCGCGTCTCGAAACGGTTCCGTCTGTACCGCGAGCGGCCGAGCAGTGTGAAGCAACGGTTGCTCGTCACACGGTCGAAGGCCGAGGACTTCTGGGCGCTGCGCGACATCTCGTTCGAGATCGAGCAGGGCGCCTCGATCGGTCTGATCGGCCACAACGGTTCGGGCAAGACCACGCTGCTGAAGTGCATCGCGGGCATCCTTCGCCCGACCGAGGGCACGATCCGTTCGCGTGGACGCATGGCGGCACTGCTCGAGCTCGGTGCGGGCTTCCATCCGGAGCTCACCGGACGCGAGAACGTCTTCCTCAACGCGTCGTTCCTCGGCCTCGACCGGCGCGCGACCGAGCGCGTCTACGACGACATCGTGGCCTTCGCCGAGCTCGAGGAGTTCATGGACAACCAGGTCAAGTTCTACTCCTCGGGCATGCTCGTGCGGCTCGGGTTCGCGGTGGCCGTGCACGTCGACCCGGAGATCCTGCTGATCGACGAGGTGCTCGCGGTCGGCGACGAATCGTTTCAGCGGCGGTGCATCGAGCGTGTACGTGAGTTCCAGCGAGACGGGCGCACGATTGTGCTCGTCACGCACGCACTCGATACCGTCGTCGATGTCTGCGATCGCGCCGTCATGCTCGATCACGGCCTGCTGCACACGAGCGGTGAGCCCGCCGAGGTCGTGCGCGAGCTTCGCCACCGCTGCTCAGCCGCGATCCCGAGTTCGTTCCGGAAGAAGGAAGCCGCGAAGTCGAGGTCGTCGGTGTGAGCTTCGACTCAGGGGGCGACGGCAACGGCACGGTCTGGCCCGGCGCCGAGCTCGCGATCGCGGTCGACGTGCAGGCCAACACGCCCGTACCCGGCCTCGACGTGTCATTCGCAGTCGTGTCGGCATCAACCAACCACGCCGTCGTCGAGGGGCGCACGGGCGAGCTCGGCGTCGACGTGGGTCCGATCGACGGCAAGAAGCGCGTGATCTTCCGGGTGCCGCCGGCATCGTGGGTCGGCGGCAAGTACTTCGTCACCATCGGCCTGGCCTCGACCCAGGGCCGGCTCTTCCACGTGCAGACGCAGCGGTACTTGCTGCAGGTGCCCGAGGACGTGCATACGCCCACGCGCCTCGAAGTCGTGCCCGTCGCGACCGTGGAGGACCTGTGAACCCGAACCCGCCCGTCACCGATCCCGAGGCGCACGACGCGCACCTCGCCGAGCGCACGGCGGGGCTTCCCGCCCGAAGGAAGGACCGCACGATGTTGATCGGCTTGATCCTGCTGTCGGTAGCCCTCGCCGCTCTCGCCCAGCTGACCCTGAAGCACGGCATGAACCAGGTCGCCGCGAACAGCGGCGAGCTGCAGCTCAACGCCCATTCCTTGAAAGACGTCGCCGGAACGCTCGCCGTCTGGGGTGGCCTCCTGCTCTTCGGACTGTCGGCGTTCGTCTGGCTTGCGGTGCTCTCACGTGCCTCGCTCTCGTTCGCCTACCCGTTCGCCTCGCTCACCTACGCGCTGATCCTCCTCGCCGACCGCTTCGTGCTCCATGAGGAGATCCCAGCACTGCGCTGGACGGGGGTGCTGTGCATCATGCTCGGCATCGTGCTCGTGGCGCAGACGCCACACAACTGACCGACGCGATATCGCGCACGAGCGAGGGGACACGGTGACGAGAGACGCCACGCAGGGTACGAGCGGGACATCAGTGACGGTCGTCCCCGAGGCCGCGCAGCTCGCGGTCGTGATCGTGAACTTCAACACCGGCGACTTCCTCGAGCGGTGTCTCGCATCGCTCGAGCGGCATCGGGGCGACATCGCGCTCGATGTGCTCGTGATCGACAATGCCTCGCACGATGGTTCCCACAGGGCAGCGATCGCCGCTCATCCGTGGGCGCGGCTCATCGAGAACTCAAGCAATGTCTATCTCTCGCCCGCCTGGAACCAGGGCATCGCTGCGACGGCCGCCCCGTATGTGTTGCTGCTGAACCCCGATGTGGAATGGTGGGCCGGCACCCTCGCTGCGTACGTCGCGATCGCCCAGCGCGCACCCGCGCGCCGGCATCGTGGGACCGCTGGTGCGCAATTCCGATGGCACCGTCTATGAGAGCGGCCGGCGGTTCCCGAGCGTGATCGACGCTCTCGGCCACGCGTTCCTCGGATCGATGCGACCGGGCAACAGGTTCACGCGTCGCTACCAGCTCGATGGTTGGGATCGAACGAGCGAGCGCAACGTCGACTGGGTCAGCGGGTGCTGCATGTTGTGCCCGCGCGCCGTGTTCGACGAGGTAGGGCCGCTCGACGAAGGCTTCCCCCTGTTCGGTGAGGAGCTCGACTTCGCGACACGGCTTCGCGATGCGGGACGCTCGGTGCTCTACACGCCCGAGGTCGAGATCGTGCACGAGATCGGCGTCTCGAGGGGTAGCAGCCGCGAGATGCTCCTGATGCACTCGCGGAGCATCTACCGTTACTACCGCAAGCACCGCGCCGACGGGTGGCGCCGGGCGAGCCTCCCGGCAGCGCGCGCCGCCCTTCGCCTGCGCGCCGAGCTCGAGGCGCTGCGAGGAAGGATCGCGACACCATGAAGGCCGTCATCTTGGTCGGGGGAGAAGGCACGCGCATGCGTCCGCTCACCGAGACCGTGCCGAAGCCGCTGCTTCCGCTCATGGACCGACCCGCCCTCGACCACGTGCTCGACCACCTCGTGCGCCACGGGGTACACGAGGTCGTGCTCAGCTCGCCTTATCTCGAACGGGAGTTCCACCCGTTCATCGAGGCGAGGCAGGGCGATCCGTCGATCACGTGGATCACCGAGACGAACCCGCTCGGCACGGGCGGTGCGATCGTGAACGCTCTCGAGGCGGCCGGTGACGATGCGTTCTTCGCGCTCAACGGCGACATCCTCACCGATCTCGATCTGACGGCGATGCGCGGTTTCCACGAGACGAAGAAGGCCTCGATCACGATCGCGTTGCACCACGTGGAAGACGCCCGGGCGTTCGGTCTCGTTGCGAGCGATGTCGATTCCCGGGTTCTCGAGTTCAGGGAGAAACCCCAGGATCCCACCCCCGGGGACGTCAACGCGGGCACGTATCTGCTCGACCCCGCGGTGCTCACCGACTGGGCACCTGGGGAGAACGCCTCGATCGAGCGTGACATCTTCCCCGCGGTGATCGCGTCCGGCCACCCCGTGTATGGATTCGTCGCCGACGCGTACTGGCTGGACCTCGGCACCCCCGAGAAGTACCTGCAGGCGCATTTCGACATGTTCCAGGGAAAGGTGCACGGCCTGACCTACCCGTCGCCCTGGGTCGCCGAGGGAGCCGATGTCGATCTGGAGGCACACCTCGGACGATGGGTCGCCGTAGGAGCGGGCGCGGCGGTGGGCTCGAGCGCGCAGGTCGATGACACCGTGCTCCATCGGGGCGCCAGGGTGGGCATCGGTGCCCGTGTGTCCGGGTCCGTGCTCGCATCGAACGCTGTCGTGGGTGACGGCGCGACCGTCGATTCGAGCGTGCTCGGCGAGGGTGCGTCAGTGCCCGCCGGGATGCCCCTTGTCGGTGCTCGCGTGCCCGCGCACACGGAGGCGACCGCGCCATGAGCACCCGCGTCCGCACGCTCTGGGCCGCAGTGCTGTGCTCGATGCTGCTCTGGGTTGCAGCCATGCCGCCCGCGTTCGCGGCCGGTGAAGGCACGACGATCCCCGGCGCGACAGACGATCCATTCACCGGCTCGCCCGCTCCCGCGACCCCGGGGATCGCGAGGAGCGGCTTCCGGTTCTTCGGCTCGGGCTTCGGTCACGGCATCGGCATGTCGCAATGGGGTGCCTACGGCCTCGCACAGATGGGCTGGCCGCACAAGCGCATCGTGAAGCACTTCTACCGCGGCACCAGGGTCGAGCGTCTCGCGGATCCGGTGAGGAAGATCAGGGTCGGCCTCACATGGGATCGCACGAAGATCCATCTCGCGGCGAAAGAGGGTCCCGTGCGGCTCTGGGTCGGCCCGAAGGGCGGCACACGCATCGGGCGCGTCCCGGCCGGACGTACCTGGACCGTGCGCGCCAAACGGAGCGGCTTCGCCGTGCGAGATCACGACGGCAAGCTCGTCGGCGGCCACACGTGGGGCGGCGTGTCCTTCGATCTGATCGCCACGTACCCTGCCGGCGCCCGCGCGTTCGTGCGGGAGGCCGACGGCGTCGGCGGCGCCGGGTACGCATACAACCGCGGACACCTCGAGTTCAACCTCTACCAGCGCGGCGGCACGTGGAACGAGCGGCTCGTGCTGCCGATCGACTTCGAGCAGTACCTGTTCGGGCTCGGAGAGATGCCGAGCTCGTGGCCGCCCGCCGCTCTGCGCTCGCAGGCGGTGGCGGGTCGGACGTTCGCGACCTACAAGGTCAAGCGCTATCCGCGCAACGCTCAGTGCAACTGCGACATCACCGACGGCACCAACGACCAGGTCTACGTCGGCTACAGCAAGGAAGGTGGTCCCGACGGCAACCGGTGGGTCGCCGCTGTGAACGACACGCGGGGCCAGGTCATCACCCACAACGGCAACGTCATCCAGGCGTTCTACGCAGCGTCGGACGGAGGGCACTCCGATGCCGTCGAGGACGTCTGGCACGGAGGGAACGACGCCTACGCGATCCCCTACCTGAAGGCGGAGTGCGACCCGGGCGAGAGCACGCCCGCCAACCCCTGGATCGATTGGCAGAAGTCCTACACCGCTGCGGCGCTCACCGACCGACTCGCGCCCTATACCGGTGCTATCGGCACCGTGAGGGGTTTCCCGAGGGTTCGCCGAGCAGGAGGAGGCCGCATCATCTCGGCGACCGTCCGAGGTTCGGGGGGCTCGGCGGCGATCAGCGGATCGGAGCTGCGATGGGCGATCGGGGCGTGGGACGGACGCATCTGGATCGACACGAACAGGAACATCACCGGGCCGATCAGGGACCGCTACGACTCGGTCATGTGCAGGCCCGGGCTTCCGGCTTCCTCGATCCGGAGCGTCGCCGGAGGAAGCCGGCAGCGCTTCGAGAAGGGGACGATCTTCCGCAACGGGGGGGCCGGCATCACTGTGTGGCTGCGGGGAGCCATCTACGGCGAGTATCGAGACATCGGAGGTCCGAAGAGCAGGCTCGGCATGCCGGCATCACAGATCGTCGCCGTGAACCCCGGCGCCGGCACCCGCGCGATCTTCGAGAAGGGTCGCATCCTGGCCAAGACAGGCTCCGGTGCGCATGCGCTGTGGGGGCGGGTGCTCGGGGAGTACCTCGACCGTGGGGGCACCGATGGACGGCTGGGATTTCCGACGAGCCGGGTCCGCCCCGACGGCAGTGGCGGCTCGTTCGCGAACTTCGAGCACGGCACGATCGTCTGTCGGGAGTCCCGGGCTTGCCGGATCGAGTAGGTCAGTCGCGCTGATCGTCGTGGCGAGAGGAACCCTCAGCACTCCGGCTGATTCGGCTCGGGAGCGTTCGTCGTGCAGACGAACGCGTCGGCGAATCCGTCGGCGATGGTCTCGGCCTGTTCGGCGGTGAGATCACCACCCGGACATGTCTGCAGCTGGTCCCAGGCGGCGAGGGCAACGGTCGCGCCCTGGGGCAGTCCCTCGTACGGTGCGGTGACCGTCATCGGACGAGCGGCCGCCACGCCCTCGAATGCCTCGATCACCTCGGGTGAGGCGGCCCCATCGCCCGTTGCCCGGTAGTAGAGCATCACTCCCGAATGCTCGAGGAAATGCACCACCGCCGGCTCGCTGTCGATCGGCTCGTCGTATGAATCGGGAGTGTCGGGCAGGACCTGGCCGCCATAGTGCTCGCCCGAGGTGGCAGGCCTCTCGGCGTACTCGAGCGGCACGCCTTCGTCGACGTGCACGCCGGCCTGGGCTGTGCCCCCCGCCGGCCGGGTCACCTCGCTGCATCCGGCGGCCGCCGCCGCTTCGACCGCGGCGCTGGGGATCTCTCGCGGCCCGTCGGCCTTGGTCAGGAAGTAGAACGTGCCGACACCGATGATGCCAACCACACTGAAGGCGGCGGCGCGCCGAACGAACGCGTCCCGGGCAGCCCGCTTGCGTTGGGCTGCACGCGCCTCGCGCGCCATCTGCTTGCGTTCACGCCGCGCTTCGTCGCCGGCTGATGTGGCGCGCGTCCTGGCGGGCCCGGTCGTCGCCGGCGTTCGCCGAGCCTTCTTCCTCTTGTTCTTGTTCGTCACCGCCTACATCACGCTCCCCGCCTCGGGTGCCTCGCCCGCGTACTCGCGATCCTGCGTCGTCGGTGCCGAATACTGGCTCGTGAAGTCGAACGCCACGTCGAGGCTCGGCGTCACGCACGCTTGCAACCGGTGCCAGGCGACCAGCGCCATCTGCACCCCATCGGGGAGTTGGCCACCGGGACCCTCGTAGTCGTAGGGGGCGACGATCACTCGGTCTTGGCCGACCGGATCGCTCTGGCCGTAGAACGCGGTGATCGCATCGATCTCCTCGGCAGGCGCGTCGGGCGAGTACCAGACCACTGCGCCTCCGTGCTCGAGGGAGTGGATCAAGCTGCCCATGTCGGGCGACGAGTCGTAGACGCCTGCAGGCAGCGTGAAGTCGGCGTGCGGCCCCGAGGCTGGAGGGATGCTCGGATAGGTGTCGAGTGGGGGGGGATTCTCCCGGAACACCTCGTGCGCTCGCCCCCCTCCGTCGGCGCCGGGGTATTCGCCGGTCCTCTGCACCTCGGTGCAGCTCGCGGCCTGGGCGGCGGCTGGTGCTCGAGCGAGCAGCTCGGCAGGAGTCGGCAGGCCCGATCCGTCGGACCCGCCGGGTTGCAGCACGACGACCGCCACGATCACAGCGACGGCGGCGAGCGCCACGAGCGACAGTCCGATCGTGCGGTTACGCTTCCTCGAGGCCATCTGCCGCTGGATCGCCTCACGCTCCAGGCGAGCCTGCTCCTTGCGCTCGGCTTTCGTCGGACGCCGGTCGCCGTCACGGTTCGACACGTTGGTGGGTCTCCCTTCGAGGCGCGGGCACGCCTTCGGCGGCTAGAGGGTACCCAAGCTCGGCGCCCCGGCACGGCTTGCAGACGGTCCCGCTCGGCTCCTATCCTGCGGGACGGCTTCCCCGCTCTGTGTTCGTACGGCGGCGTTCGCGTCGTCGCGGAAGGGGGAGCGATGGCGCAGATCGACACCGACGTGCGGCCTTCATCAGGGCTGGACCGGTTCTTCAGGATCTCCGAGCGGGGATCGACGGTGCGCACCGAGATCGTCGCCGGCGTGGCCACGTGGCTCACGATGGCCTACATCCTCTTCTTGAACCCGGCGATCCTCGGTGCGGTCGCCGACTCGACGGGGGCCAGCCTCGGGTTCCCGGCTGTGCTCACAGTCACGGCGCTGGTCGCCGGCGTCATGACGATCGCGATGGGGCTGTACGCGAACGTGCCGTTCGCGCTCGCCGCAGGCCTCGGGCTCAACGGTTTCGTCGCGTTCACGCTCGTCGCCCAGCTGGGGTTGAGCTGGCCCGAGGCCATGGGCGTGATCGTGGTCGAAGGCCTGATCATCGCGGTGCTCGTGCTCACGGGCTTCCGCTCGGCGGTGCTGAACGCGATCCCCATCGACCTCAAGCGGGCGATCGGCATCGGCATCGGGTTGTTCCTCATGATCATCGGCCTCGTGAATGCGGGCATCGTGGTCGACAGCGAAGCCACGTTGATCACGTTGACGACCGACTTCCGCTCCCTGCCGATGTTGGTGTTCGCCGCCGGACTCGCGATCGCCTCGATCCTGGTCGTGCGGAAGGTTCGAGGGGGCCTGCTGCTCAGCATCGTCGCGAGCACGGTGCTCGCGATCGCGATCAACGAGATCTGGGGTGACGGCCTGATCTGGGGGGAGACGGGCATCGCGACGATCCCCGACGATGTCGTGTCGAGCCCCGACTTCTCACTCGTCGGCGACTTCTCGTTGTCGTTCTTCTCCACGCTCGGCTTCGTCTCGGCGCTCGTGCCGGTGTTCGCTGTCATGTTGTCCGACTTCTTCGACACCATGGGCACCGCCGTCGCCCTCGGTGAAGAGGCCGGCCTGCTCGACGACGACGGCACGCTCCCGGCGATGAACCGGGTGCTGTTCGTCGACTCGGTCGCCGCCGCGGCCGGTGGTGCAGCCTCGTCGTCGTCGAACACGACCTTCATCGAGAGCGCCGCCGGCATCGGTGAAGGCGGGCGCACCGGACTCACCGCAGTCACCGTCGGCGGACTGTTCCTGCTCTGCCTGTTCATCTCGCCGTTGGCCGGGGTCATACCGCCCGAAGCCACGGCGCCCGTGCTGATCATCGTGGCCTACTTCATGATGCAAGCCGTCGGGGAGATCGAGTGGCGCGACCCGTCGATCGGCATCCCGGCGCTGCTCACGATCGGGCTGATGCCGTTCACCTACTCGATCACGAACGGCGTCGGCGCCGGATTCATCGCCTATACGGCGATCAAGGTGATGCAGGGCAAGTTCGGTGAGATCCACCCGCTCATGTACCTGGTGACGGCCGGTTTCCTCTTCTACTTCATCAGGGGCGTGCTGGCGTAGGCGACGCGATCCGTGTCGGCGCGGGCATTCAGCGCCGGTCGATGAACGGGGCGAGATCGATCTCAGGGCGTGGCCTCGGGGCCTCGCCCCCCGTCGGCATCGGGCCGCACGCGACCGTGCCGAGCGCGAGCCACTCATCGCTCATGCCCAGGGCCTCCCGCGCTTCCTCGCGACAGAAGATGGACGAGCTGATCCACGCGCTCGCCAGGTGCTGGGCCGAGAGCGCGAGCAGCAGGTTCTCGATCGCCGCCCCCGCGGAGAGGAGGAACATGTCCCGCTCGGCTGCGCTTCGCTCGTCGTCGGCGTACGTCTGCGATGCCTCGAGCGTGAGCCATGGAACGATGAGCGCGGGCGCCGTGCCCAGCAGGTCATCGCTGCGCGCGATGCGACGCTCGATGACGTCGCCGGGCGTGCGATCGGCTCGCAGGTCGGCACGCCACGCCGCCGCCATCGCGGTGAGGTAGCCCCGGCGGGCGGCGGGCGAGGTCAGCACCGTGAACCTCCAGGGGCGGCTGTGGTGGGGCGCCGGGGCGGTGCACGCCGCGTGGATCGCCTCCTCAAGGGCTTCTGCCGGCACCGTCCCGGGGCCGAATGCCCGCATCGTGCGCCGGTCGTGCAGGGCTTGTAGCGGGGAAGCGCGGAACAGGTCATCTCCTGCGGGCCTCACGAGCGCGCGCGCAGGCGCATCGGTGCCGTCGAGTCGGTCGATGCCCCGAACGATCGCCGCGGGCACACCGGCGTCCTTGGCCATGGCGAGGCCGCTCGCTGCCGCGACCTCGTCGGCGAGGGCGACCTCGGTCGCCTCCATCACTCGGCCCCTGTCGTCGGCCCGGCCCCGAAGGTCGACCACGGCGGGCAGGCCGTCGCAGCCGATGGCGACGTTCACGACCCCTGTTCGCCATGCGCGTCCGAACGTGTCGGTGACGACGACACCGAGTCGCTCCAGCCCGAGCTCGGCTTCGAGCGCTCCTCGGATCGCCCGCGCGCTCGCATCGGGGTCGAGAGGAAGCAGGGCGAGCCAACCGGCATCGACGTTCGACGCGTCGACTCCGGCGTTCGCGCAGACGAACCCATGGGCGGTCTCGGCGATCACGAGCTCGCCGCGACGCGCAAGCACTCGCACGGTCTCGTGCACGACCGCCTCGGTGCGAGCCTCCCCGCGCACGACCCGACCCTCGGCCTTGGACACGACCTTCGAGGTGATCGCGACGACGTCGCCGTCGTGGACGCCGGTTGCGCGAAGCTCGGTCGCGAGCATCGCCGCGAGATCGTCGCCCTGCCGCACCTCGGGCAGGCCTTCGACCGGGATCACCTCGATCGGCGGCCGTGACCCTCCCGTCACGACATGGCGCCCAACGTCACGGCGGCCAGGCGCTCGGCTCCATCGTCGTCTCGCATCACCGAGTCGGTGACGATGACCCGCACGCCCGTCGCCTCGATGCGACCGGCGAGCGCACGATCGCGTTCGTCGATCACCCACGCGCCGAGCAGGCCGTCGTACGCGGACGCGGCGCCGGCAGCGGACACCTCGAGACCAACCGCCGGCATCAGCTTGTCTGCCATGCCGGCGAGGGGGGCGCCGCCGATGATGCCGCTCACGCCCACCACGGTCGGGCGGCGCGACTCGACGGCCGAGCCCAGCCCAGGCACGGCGAGGATCGGACCGAGCGACACCACCGGATTGGAGGGCGGCAGCACCACGACGTCCGCCCGGGCGATCGCATCGAGCACCCCCGGAGCCGGGCGCGACGAGTCGATGCCCTCGAATCGCACTCCCTTGACGTGGTCGGCGGCTCGACGCTTCACCCAGTACTCCTGGAAGTGCAGGTCGAGCGGTTCGCCCGTGACCGCGTCGACCGCGTCGATGTGCGTCTGGACGTCATCGTCGGTGACGGGCATGAGGCGCGCGGTCACGCCGAAACGAGCGGCGACCCGGGCGACGACGTCGGACATCGTGGCCCCCTCGCGCAGCATCGAGGTTCGCAGTACGTGGGTGGCGAGGTCGAGATCCCCGAGGTTGAACCAGGCGTCGTGCGCGCCGAACATGCGTAGCTCCTCGGTCGCGCGGAACGTCTCGCCCCGCCGTCCCCAGCCGCGTTCGCGGTCGAACGCGTCACCGAGCCAGTACGTGACCGAGTCCGGATCGGGGCTCACGTGCAGCCCGTGCACGACGATGTCATCGGCGACGTTGAGGACCACCGTGAGGTCGGCGCCGGGGACGAGGCGCACCATGCCCCGCAGGAATCTCCCCGCACCGATGCCGCCGGCGAGCGCCACGACCTTCACGAGAAACAGCGTAGTAGGCTCGCCGCCATGCCTCCTCGTCAAGCGACACACGAGATGAGGCGGGCGCTGGCACGAGCCGACCGCGGAAGCTCGCTCACGCTGGAAGAAGCGACGAGCTTGCTCGGGGCTCGAGGCGACGACCTGCACCGGCTGCTCTCGATCGCGTCGCGTCTACGCGATCTCGGACACGGCGAGACGGTCACCTACTCTCGCAAGATCTTCGTCCCGCTCACGATGCTCTGTCGCGATCACTGCCACTACTGCACGTTCGCCAAGCCTCCCGCCAAGCTCGCAGCACCGTTCCTTACTCCGGAACGCGTGATCGCGATCGCGCGCGCGGGCGCCGACGCCGGATGCAAGGAGGCACTGTTCACCCTGGGCGACCGCCCCGAGGACCGGTACGAGGTGGCGCGCGCCTGGCTCCATGAACGTGGCTACGACTCGACGCTCGACTATGTGCGCGCGGTCGCGATCGGTGTGATCGAACAGACCGGACTGCTTCCTCATCTGAATCCCGGCGTCATGAGCTACGAAGAGATCGCTCGCCTCAAGCACGTGAGCGCCTCGATGGGCATGATGCTCGAAACCGCCAGCGATCGGTTGTTCGCCAGGGGAGGTCCCCACTTCGGGTCGCCCGACAAAGCGCCGGCCGTGCGGCTGCGCACGATCGAGGACGCCGGCCGCCACGCCGTGCCGTTCACCACCGGCATCCTCGTGGGCATCGGCGAATCCGATCGTGAGCGCGCCGAGGCGCTGTTCGCGATCCGCGACCTGCACCGTCGCTACCGCCACGTGCAGGAGGTGATCGTGCAGAACTTCCTGCCCAAGCCGGGCACCGCGATGCACGACTCGCCCGAGCCCACAGACGAGGCATTCCTGGCGGCGGTCGCGACGACTCGAGTCGTGTTCGGGCCCCGCATGCATGTGCAAGCGCCGCCGAACCTGTCGGACCCCGCGCAGCGGGTGCGGCTACTCGACGCCGGCATCGACGACTGGGGAGGCGTATCACCGATCACGCCGGACCACGTCAACCCGGAGAAGCCGTGGCCCTCGATCGACGCGCTGCGCGCGACGACCCGGGCCTGTGGCAAGTCGCTTCGGGAGCGGCTCACGATCTACCCGGAGTTCGCCTCGAAGTCCGAGGCGTTCATCGCCGGCAAGATGCGCGCGCCCGTCGAAGCACTGCTCGGCGGCGACGGTCGCGCCATCGAAGGACAGCGTCCCGAGCCGATCGCGTGGCAGGACCCCGATGTCCGCTGGAAGCCGCGCACCATCGCGCTCACCTTCGCGAAGGCCGCCGATGCGGGCCTGCGCGAGGATGCCGGCACCGTTTACGGCGAGGCGGATCACCCCGAGGCGACCCTGGAGTGGGCCCGCGCCCGGCCTGCACCCGAGAGGCTCGACGCCGAGATCCGCTCGGCGCTCCACAAGGCGGAAGCGCACCGACAGATCACCGACGACGAGGCGCTCGCGCTCTTCCGCGCCGACGGCGCCGCCCTCGATGCGCTCTGCCATGTCGCCGATGCGCTTCGCGCCGCGGCGGTGGGCGACGACGTGACCTACGTCGTCAACCGCAACATCAACTTCACGAACGTCTGTTACGTGGGGTGCCGCTTCTGCGCCTTCGCCCAGCGCGAGGCCGACGAGGAGTCCTACACGCTCACGCTCACCGAGGTCGGCGACCGATCGGAGGAAGCGTGGAGCAAGGGCGCGACAGAGGTCTGCATGCAGGGCGGGATCCACCCCGACCTTCCGGGCTCGTTCTACTTCGACGTCGTCGACGCGGTGAAGCAGCGCACACCCGAGATGCACGTGCATGCCTTCAGCCCGATGGAGATCCTCAACGGCGCGACGAAGCTGGGCGTCTCCTTCGAGGAGTTCCTCGCCGAGGCGAAGTCGCACGGGCTGGGCACGATCCCGGGGACCGCCGCCGAGATCCTCGACGACGACGTGCGGTGGGTGCTCACCAAGGGCAAGCTTCCCGCCGACACCTGGGATCAGATCGTCCGCACCGCGCACGGCCTCGGGATCAAGAGCTCGAGCACCATCATGTTCGGTCATGTCGATGCACCGCCTCACTGGGTGGCGCACCTGCGCCGGATCGGGCGCATCCAGGCCGACACCGGAGGGTTCACCGAGTTCGTGCCCTTGCCGTTCGTGCACCAGCAGGCCCCGCTCTACCTGGCGGGCAAGGCCCGCCCGGGCGCGACTTTCGAGGAGAACCTGCGCATGCACGCGATCGCGCGCATCGTGCTCGACGGGCTCGTCCCCAACATCCAGGTGTCGTGGGTGAAGCTCGGCGTCGAGGCGTGTCAAGCGATCTTGCGCGCGGGCGCCAACGACTTCGGTGGCACGCTCATGGAAGAGACGATCAGCCGCATGGCCGGCGCCGAGTGGGGTATCGAGATGACACCGGAACAGTTCGACGACGCGATCGTCGCGATCGGTCGGACGCCGTCGGTGCGGAGCACGACCTACGAGCGGGTCGGCGACGGAGCCCGTCGGGCGTCGTGACCGAGCTCGTGGCCGACACCGACGAGCGCATACGAGTTGCGAGTTGGCCGCTGGTTCGACACGATAGCGAGAGGAACGAGGGATGAGGCAGGGAACTTCCTCGGCTCAGGACTTGTCACCGAGGCGGTTCTTCCCTCAGAATCACACAGATGTGATTCCGAGAGGGGAAGAGCATGCATCACTACATCCCTTGGCAAGAACGAGCGCGGTGTCGCGAATACGACCCGGAGATCTTCTTCCCCGAGAAGGGAGGCTCATCGAGGGAGGCCAAGCGGATCTGCAGCGAGTGTCCCGTCCGCATCGAGTGCCTGAACTACGCCCTGAGACGCGACGAGCGTTACGGCGTCTGGGGAGGCATGAGTGAACGGGAACGCCGACGCCTGAAGCGCATGGCGTCCTGACGAGGCCACCACGGTTCGACGAACCGGCTCGACGAGACAGCAGGGAAAGGGGAGGAGGCATGGCAGCAGCCACGAAGACGGCGGCACGTAAGAGGCCGGCCGCCAAGAAGAAGACCACGGCCAAGCGGAAGGTCGCGGCGAAGAAGACGGCCGTCAAGCGGAAGGTCGCCAAGAAGAAGACCGCCGCCAAGCGGAAGGTCGCCGCGAAGAAGACGGCCGCCAAGCGGAAGGTCGCGGCTCGCAAGAGGCCCGCCGCCAAGAAGAAGACCGCCGCACGCAAGCGGCCGGCCGCCAAGAAGAAGACCACGGCGCGGAAGAAGACCGCCGCACGCAAGCGCTGATCGCGATCGCTCGCGATCTGAAGGGGGGCCATAGGCCCCCCTTCCGCTTTCTCTCGACGGTGCCGTGCTAGTCTCGCCGCCGCTCGAGGGAGCCCTCGCATGACCCAGTCCCCACCCGTCGTACCCGAGCGCGCGCCCACCGTGCTGGTGGTCCTGGTGGTTCGTGACGCAGCAGCCTGGCTCCGCGAGACCGTCGCGGCGCTCGCTGCTCAGACCTACCCGCGCACCGCGGTGCTGGGAGTCGACGACGCTTCGAGCGATGACTCGCGAGCGATCCTCGAGCAGGCCCTCGGTGAGCGCAGGGTCATCGCCCTGCAGGCTTCGCGCGGTCTCGCCGCGGCGTTCAGGGTGGCGATGCAGCAGCCGGCAGCGTCCGAGGCGGAGCTGGTGCTGCTGCTGCACGACGACACCGCGCTCGACCCCGATGCGGTGCAGCGCTTGGTCGAGGCGGCGGTGGGTCTGCCGGGGATCGACCGGGTCGGGGTGGTCGGTTGCAAGATCGTCGACTGGCAGGACCCTCGGAGGCTGCTCGACGTCGGTCGATCCGCGGACATCTTCGGCCATGCGTACTCGCCGCTTCAAGACGACGAGATCGATCAGGGTCAGTTCGACCGGGTCCTCGAGGTGCTGTCGGTCTCGTCGGCCGCCATGCTCATCTCGCGCGACGCCTGGAAGAAGGCCGGATTGCTCGACGAGCGTGTCACGCCGCGACATCAAAGTCTCGACTTCTGCTGGCGCGCCCGCATCGCCGGGTTCCGAGTGGTGATGATGCCGCTCGCGCGTGCGCGCCACCGCGAGGCCGTGCCCTCGAGCCTCGACGATGCGCGAACGGGGCCGCACACCCCCAGGTACGAGGAGGACCGCGCGGCGATCGCCGCGATGGTGAAGAACTACGGTCTGCTCTCGTTGGTCTGGATCGGCCCGCTCGCGGTGGCGCTCGGGGTGGTCCGTCTGCTCTTCCTCACATTGGCTCGCCGATTCGAAGAGGCGTACGACCTTCTGGCGGCGTGGGGCTGGAACCTCATGCATCTCCCGGGCACGCTCTCCCGCCGCAGGCGCGCCCAGCGAGAGCGGCGGGTGAAGGATCGTGCGATCCGCAGGTTCATGGAGCCCGCGGGGCTCCGGCTTCCGCGATGGTTCCAAACGGCGGAGCGCATCTTGGAGGAACAGCGAGAGATCGAGGAGCGCGACGACGGCGAGACGGCGTCCCGCCGCCTCCGGGACCGAACCGCTTCCCTCGTCGGCGCGCACCCGGTCATCGTCGGCTCGTTCATCGGCATCGTGTTGGGTGCGCTGGTGATCCGTGGACTGCTGGGCCCCGAGCCGCTCGCGGGCGGGGTGCTGCCCTCGTTCCCAGAGGCACCTCAGGACTTCTGGGCAGAGCTGGCATCGGCGTTCCGCACGACCGGGCTCGGCGGCCCGCTCTCGGCCTCACCGGCCCTCGGCGCCTTGGGCGGCCTCTCCTGGCTGACGCTCGGCAGCACGGCACTGGCGCAGAAGGTGATGCTGGCGGGAGCCCCCGTGCTTGCCGCCATCCTCACCTATCGTGCCGCCGCGCGCTTGACCGGCCGCGCCGGGCCTTCGGTCGTGGCATCGGGCGTCTACCTGCTCTGCGGCCTGATGTTGTGGGCGTTCTCGCAGGGAAGGCTCGATCTGTTGGTGGCGCTCGCGATCATGCCGGCCGTCTTCGAGCGGATCGAGACCGCCTTCACGTCTGCCGAACCTGTCGACGGGCGGTGGCGCTTCGTCGCGGGCGTGGGGGTGACACTGGCGGTCCTGGTTGCGTTCCTGCCCGGTGCGTTGCTCGCGGTCGGGCTCCTCGTCGCGGTGCAACTGGTTGCGGGTTCGGCCCGTATGCGCGGCCTCGCGTTGATCGCGTCTTCGGTCGCGACGGCCGCGGTACTGTTGTTCCCGTTCATGCCAGCCCTGATCGCCGGCGGTGGCGCAGCGCTCGTCTCGCACATCGGCACGATCGAGCTTCCACAGCTCGCCCGACTCGCGCCCGGCCCTGGCCCGGGAACGTGGGTCGTCGCCTCGTTCCTGCCGATCGCAGCCTTCGTGTCCTTCGCCTTGGTCGGTGCGGAGCTGCGAGGCCGTTCGATCCGCGCGGTGCTCGTGTCGATCGTCGCGCTGGGGCTTTCATGGCTGTCGGCGGCGGGGTGGTTGCCGGGGTCGACGTCGAACCCGCTCTCGTACCTGGTCGTTGCGGCGGTCGCGGAGGTGATGCTCGTGGCTTACGGTGTCTCGTCGGCAGCCACGGGCCTCGGCCGGGAATCGTTCGGCATGCGCCAGGTGCTCACCGGTCTCCTGACGATCGTGCTGGGCGCAGGGCTCGTCCTGCAATCGATGGCAGCGCTCGTGGGCGGGTGGGCCGTCGGTGGTCCGGAACGGATCCCGGCCGCATGGTCTGTGCTGCGGAGCACGTCCAGCGGCAACTACCGGGTTCTGTGGGTCGGGGCCCGAACGGGCGACCCGTTCCCCGCGCCCGGTGGTGACCCTTCCGGCCTCGCGCAGGCCGGCGCCGCGACGCTGCGATATGGACTGACAGGGCGTGACGGCTCACTCGCGATCGATCTCGCTCGAGCGTCGGCAGGCCCCGGGCCCGACAGCCTGGCGAGGGCGCTCGATGAGATCCTGTCGGGCGACACCCGGCACGGAGGTGCCCTGCTGGCGCCGTTCGGGGTGCGATTCGTCGTCGCCGGCGACGACGATCTGCCGGCCGAGGCGGCCGAGCTCCTCGACGCGCAGGTCGATCTCGATCTCGTGCCCTCCGGTGGGCTCATCGTTTACCGCAATGCCCGTGCGATCGCCCCGGCCGCGGTGCTGGAGGGCGATGATTCCTCGACCGACGCGATGCTCGCGACGGACCCTGCGGGCATCGCCGGCACGATGCTGCGCCAGGGGTCCCCGCTCCGGCAGGTCGATGGCGGATGGGAGGGGAGCCAGGGTGGCGGCCCAGTCTTCCTGTCGACCGAGTACCAGGGCGACTGGACGCTGGAAGACTCCGACGACGAGCCGTTCACGGCGTTCGGATGGGCGACCGGGTTCGATGTGCAGGAAGGACCCGTCAGCGTGCGACATGGTTCCCAACTCCCCGCCACGATCCAGATATGGGTGCTCGCTTCGCTGTGGGCCGCTGCCCTCTGGTTCACCAGGAAGCCGGTCGCGCGATGAGATCACGCGGGCAGGGCATCCTCACGATCGCGATCGCCGGCGCCGTCAGCGTGGGCGCGATCTCGCTCGAGCGGCTGGGGCCGCGCGAGCCGGCGGCGGCTGCACCAGGCACGGCACTCTCGTCGACGTGGCTCTGCCCCCATGGCGGCGGTCCGGACTACGAGGGCACGGTGTTCCTCGCGAATCCTGGCGACACGCAGGTGATCGCCCGGGTGACCGAGCTCGACGCGGAAGGCTCCGCCGGTTCGTCCGAGGTGGCGGTGCCGCCCGGCTCCCAGGTCGAGATTGGGGTCGCGGCCTCGACGCGATCGTCATCGACGTTCGTGGAAACGTTCGGAGGGTGGGTGGGCGCCGGCTGGCTGATCCGGGGTGGCGGAGGAGAGGCGGGGGTCGGTGCCGAGCCCTGCGCACCCGAGGCGCGTCGCGACTGGGTCTCCGCGGCACCGACGACCGGCCGTGGCGACGACGCCTACCTGGTGGTGATGAATCCGTTCGACACCGATGCGGTGTTCGACGTCGCCTTGTTCTCGGCCTCGCGCGCGCCCGTTCGTCACGCCGAGCTCACCGACGTCACCGTGAGGGTTCGGCGAAGCATCGCGATCCGTCTGAACCGCTTCGCGCAGGGGGAGGATGGGCTCGGCGTCTCGATCGAGGTGTCATCGGGTCGCGTCGCTGCTTCGACACTCGTCGTGTCCGATGGGCGTGGCATCGGCAGCGTGCTCGCGTCGAGCGAGCCGGGGGAGCGACAGGTGCTGCTGACGTCGACGGGTACAGGGCGTTCCGTGCTGGCCGTGGCCGTTCCGAGCGTCGCCGACGAACAGAGCGTGGCCGAGGTTCCCGGCCAACTCGGCTCGACGTTCACGGCGACGCTTCGCTCGCAGGATCCACCCCAGCCAGCGGACGGCCTCGCCGAGCAGGCGCAAGACCCCGAGTCGGCTTCCGTGTATCCCATCGCGACGACCGGGCCGTCGGCCATCGATCTCGTGGTCGGCGAGGGCGCCGCCGATCGTCTCGGCGGTCCGGACGGCGGGTGTCGGTAGAGATGGCGGCGCGACCGCAGGCTCCGCCGCCCCGGCCACATCATGGCTGGTGACCCCGACGGTTGCCGGTTCGCCGGCCCGCCCCGGGTTCTCTGCTGAACCCCGGGGCGTCGCAAGCCACCGTGACCGTCAGAGCATCCCGGGCAACGGCAGGTCGCGCTCGGAGACCACGTGTGTCGGTGCCCCCGGGCTCGGTCGGAGTGGTGGCGCGCGAATTCCTCGAGAGCATCGGGGCCGCATCACTGCTCGTGATCTCCGACGGCGAGCCGATCGTCGCACTCGGAGCGTCGACCTCGATTGGGCAACGATGGTCTCTCGCTCTTCGGTCTGGCCGCCGGCGTGCCGATACCCGGTTCGGAAACCCCCTGAACGACCGACGGGAAGGGGTTGCGCTCTCCCGTATCATGTTCCGGCCCGTCGGAGAGGTTCGATGATGACCAGAGGAACACATGCACCCGTGAGGAAGCGCCGCGCGCTCCTCATCGTGACGATCGTCGCGGGCGTTCTCGTGCTCGTCGCCAGGGGGCGCCGCCTACTCCGCGTATCGGTACGAACGCTCCCACGCCGATCGCATCCTGCCGGGCGTCACCATCGCCGGGGTCGACGTCGGCGGAATGACGAAGCCCGAGGCGGTCGGCGCGGTCCGGAAGGAAGCCTCCGTCAGGCTGCAGACCACCATCGAGCTACGGGCGAACGGGCATCGATCCACCGTCACGCTCGGAGAGCTCGGCCAGCGTTCCAACGCGGCCGGCGCCGTGAATCGTGCGCTCGCGATCGGCGAGTCGATGGGGACGTTCTCTCGCTTCTGGCACCGGTTCAACGACGAGCCCGTCGGAGAAGAGATCGAGCTGAGCTTCTCCGGGACTGGACGCGTCGACGCCGTCCTCACCCGCTTCGCCCACGACGTCGCTCGTCAGACCGGCGAACTGCCGATATCACCTTCGAGGACGGCCAGCTCCGATTCGTGGATTCTCGGTCGGGACGAGCGCTCGATTTCGTGCAGGCACGAAGGTCGGTTCGGGCGGCACTGAAGGCCGACGACGTGGACAAGGTCGTGCTTCCGATGCTGAAGGTCACCCCGAAGGTCACCGAGCAGAACATGCCGCGCACGATCGTCGTTCGGGTTGACGAGAACATGCTCTACCTCTACGACGGATTCGAGGTGATCCGTACGTGGTCGGTGGCGACCGCCATGCCCGGTTAGATCACCCCCCAGGGCGATTGGAACCTGTATCGCAAAGCCGAGAACCCGACCTGGTACAACCCGGCGCTCGACAGCTGGGGCGCAGACCTCCCGGCGGTCGTTCCCGGTGGTCCGACCGCGCCCGATGGGCACTCGGGCGCTCTACATCACCGCTCCGGGGCTCATTCGCATCCACGGCACCCCGGCGGACAGCTCGATCGGCTCGTATGCGTCGCATGGCTGCATCCGGATGCACAACTCCGAGATCGAGCAGCTGTACCCGATGGTCGATGTGGGCACCAGGGTGATCATCGTCGGTGCCCGTCCCGCCGGCGCGATCGAGGGTGACACGCCCGCCTCGGTCAACGTCTGATCTCCGGCCGCCGTTCTTGTCATTCTTTCTTCGGCCCGAGCCCTTGCCGCGACGCTGCCGCGACGTCGTATGGTTCTCGCGTACCCCGTAGCGACGCGATGGGAAACCGGAGCGCCACTGCGGGGTACATCTCTGTCGGCACCCGGCTCCGAAGATCTTCCCCAGTGCTGAGTGCTTGAAATCACATCTCTGTCATCTACGCTTCGCGCGATGCGAACCTGCGCGAAGATGCGATGTGACGCCGAGCCCGTTGCCACCGTCTCCCTTCGATATCAGCCGAGCGCGGGTCCTGATCGATGATCTGCTCGCTGAGCGCGACCGTAACCTGCTCGACCTGTGCCGCGAGCATGTCGACCGCATGACCCCGCCGGTGGGCTGGTCGGTCGAGGACTCCCGCGTCGTGACGATCTCCGACTCCGAGCCCGCCCTGGCCGTTTGACCTCACCCTGTTCCGCCCGGATCTGCGCGGGCGTGGAACACGTGTCCCCCCGATGGGGCAGGCAAGGTTCCGGAGCGGCCTATGGCGCACACGGCTCACACAACCCATGGAAATGACCGCACCGAGCCATGTTCCCGGCCACGCTTGAGCGCCGAAGACCTCTACATGGAAACCGGAACCTGTCCCCAGTGCCGCGTCGGCGACCTGATCGCGATCTCCATGTCGGTCGGCGGGCGCGATCTCTCGTTCACTACCTGTCACCACTGCGAGGCGAAATGGTGGTACCGCGATGGCGACCAGGTGCCGTTGGCATCGGTGATCGGGCTCGTCGTCGAGAAATGAGCTCCTCGTAAGACCGAACTGGTCGTCCCCGGCCTCGCGCGTCTGACGTCTGGGTCCCCCCTTCGTAACATGCGGACGTGACCGGCGATCTCGACCGCATCTTCAAGGCGTACGACGTCCGCGGTGTGGTGCCCGACGATCTGGACGCGGACCTCGTTCGCGTCATCGGCGCAGCGTTCGCGCGATGGAGCGGCGCGAGAAGCATCGTCATCGGGCGCGACTGTCGGCTGAGCTCGCCCGAGCTCGCTCTCGCAATCGCCGAGGGTGCCTCTGCGAGCGGAGTCGATGTCGTCGATCTCGGGCTCGCCTCGACGGACTTGCTCTACTTCGCATCCGGCTCGCTCGACATGCCCGGCATCATGCTGACGGCGAGCCATAACCCGAAGCAATACAACGGGCTGAAGTTCTGCCTCGCCGGGGCCAGGCCCGTCGGCGAGGAGACCGGGCTTCGCACGATCAGGGAGATGGTCGAGCAGGGTCCGCGGCCCGCCGCGCGTGAGCCTGGGTCCGTACGAACGCAGGACCTGCTCGGAGCGTACGTGGAGCACGTGCTGTCGTTCATCGATGTGACAGCCATGCGGTCGTTCACGATCGTGGCCGACACGGCCAACGGCATGGGCGGGCTAGTGGTGCCGGCGGTGATGGAGCGGCTGCCCGTGAAGCTGCATCACCTCTACCCCGAGCTCGACGGCACCTTCCCGAACCACCCGGCCGACCCGATCGATCCCGAGAACCAGAAGGATCTCAAGGCGGCGGTGCTCGAGCACGGCGCCGACATCGGCCTGGCCTTCGATGGTGATGCCGACCGGGTCTTCCTGATCGACGAGCACGCGCAAGACGTGAGCGGGTCTCTGCTCACGGCACTGGTGGCCATCTCGATGTTGGAACACGAACCGGGGGCGAAGATCGTGCACAACCTCATCTGTTCGTGGACCGTGCCCGAGGTGATCCGCGAGCACGGTGGCGAACCCGTGCGCACACGGGTCGGTCACTCCTTCATCAAGCAGGTCATGGCCGAGACGGGCGCGATCTTCGGGGGAGAGCACTCGGGTCACTACTACTTCCGCGAGAACTATCGAGCGGACTCGGGCTTGATCGCGGCGGTCGCGGCACTTGGGGAGCTCTCGAAGGCCGACCGACCTCTCTCTGAGCTGCTGGCCCCTCTCCGGCGCTATGTGGCGTCAGGGGAGATCAACTCGGTGGTCGACGACCCCGTGGCGCGAATCGAGGAGATCGCGGCGCACTTCGCCCCGGGAACGCAGGACCGGCTCGATGGCCTGACGGTAGAGTTCGACGACTGGTGGTGCAACGTGCGTCCTTCGAACACGGAGCCACTTCTCAGGCTGAACGCCGAGGCGCGGACCCCCGAGCTGCTGGCGGAGAAGACCGCCGAAGTGCTCGCGCTGATCCGCGGCGGTGCCGACGACGAAAAGGAGCGACCGTGACCCTCGATGCACAACTGCTGGAGATCCTCGTCTGCCCCAACGACCGCGGCGACCTCGACTACCGCGAGTCCGAGCAGCTCTTGGTCTGCATGTCGTGTGGCTACCGCTACCCGATCCGCGACGACATCCCCGTGATGCTGATCGACGAGGCCGAAAAGCCGGACCTGAAGACCGGTCAGAAGCAGAGCAAGAAGCCGAAGGAACCGGGGGTGCGGTGACGGACCTGAACGACGTCGAGGCGCTCCGGGCGCTCGACGCGGGCGGCATGCTCGGCGCGGTCGCCTCGATGCCGCAGCACGCCCGTGCAGGCTACGAAGCTGCCATGGCGACCGACGGTCTGCCTCTGGCCGACGGCGTCACGGCCGTGGCGTTCTGTGGCATGGGCGGCTCGGGCATCGCGGGCGATGTGCTGCGTGCCACCTACGGTGACCGGTTGGTCGTGCCCGTCGAGGTCACACGCTCACCCGTCCTGCCCGCGTGGGTCGGTCCACACAGCTTGGTCGTGACCTCTTCGTACTCGGGCGGCACCGCGGAGACGCTCTCGTGCTTCGAGGAGGCCCGAGCCCGTGGCGCCCGCATCGTGCCGATCGCTTCGGGTGGCACGCTCGCGGAGCGTGCCGACGAGCTCGGCATCTCGGTGGTGCGTATCCCAGGCGGCTATCTGCCCAGGGCCGCCCTCGGCTACCTCGCGTTCGCGCTCTTGGGTGCGATGGAACGGGTCGGGCTCCTTCCCAGGCTCGCCGAGGACGTGGCCGAGGCGATCACCGTGCTGAGCCCGCTCGTCGAGGCTCTCAAGCCGGAAATGCCATCCGAGAGGAACGAGGCCAAGGCGCTCGCGATGCGCATCGGCCAGCGACAGCCGGTGATCTGGGGTGCCGATGGCGTCGGGTCGGCGGCCGCGGCCCGTTGGAAGGCGCAGATGAACGAGAACGGCAAGGTGCCCGCGTGGGCGTCGGCGCTCCCCGAGCTCGACCACAATGAGGTCGTCGGATGGGCGAACGGGCAGGGCCGGGACACGTTCCTCGTCGCGCTTCGAGACGAGCACGAGCATCCAGACGTTTCGATGCGGTTCCCGATCTCCCTCGAGATCGCTCGCGAGTCCGGCGCAGTGACCGAGGAAGTGTGGGCCACGGGGCGGAGCCGTCTTTCGCGGTTCCTCTCGCTCGTCATCATGGGCGACTTCACGAGCTGCTACGTCGGTCTCGGGAACGGGGTGGATCCCTCGCCGATCGATGCGATCGTGCGGCTCAAGGCGTTCCTCGACGCGGGCGCGACCACGTGACGGCGTCGGGCATGCCCGGACCCGGCGACGATCTCGCGACGCGTGCCGCAGCCGCTGTGCGTGCCGAAACCGATCTGGTGCCGGCGGCAGGCGTCGTGCTCGGATCGGGACTCGGCCCTGCCCTGGCGGATCACCTGGAGGAGAAGGCCCGCTTTCCGTTCACCGACCTGCCCGGCTTCCCGGCATCCGGGGTGCCGGGTCATGCCGGAAAGCTCGTGCTGGGTCATCTCGCCGGTGTGCCGGTCGCCGCATTCTTCGGACGGGTGCATTTCTACGAAGGACATGGCATGGATGTGCCTGCGCTGCTTCCGCGGCTCGCGAAGGAGATGGGCGCGCAGGCCATGGTGCTGACAGCTGCCGTGGGAGGACTCGTGCCGGGCGAAGCGGCGGGCACCATCGTGATCCTGCGAGACCACCTGAACATGATGGGAGAGTCGCCTTTGCGGGGGTGGCGTTATCCCGACGGCATGCCGACGTTCATCTCCACGACTGGGGTCTATGACGCCGCGCTTCGCGACCTGGCGCTCGAGCGCGCGCAAGCTCTAGGCATAGCGTCGGCGACAGGTGTGTACGCGGCGATGAGTGGCCCCGCGTACGAGACCCCGACGGAGCTCGCGATGTTGCGCAATGCGGGCGCGACCGTGGTGGGCATGTCGATGGTGCCCGAATCCCTGCCGGCGGCTGCGCTCGAGATGCGGGTGCTCGGCCTCTGCTCGCTCACGAACGCGTTCGGCGAGCACGTCGACCACGACGAGGTCGTTCGAGTTTCCAACGAGACTGCAGCTGCGATGGGTAGGCTGCTGGTCGACCTGATGCCCCGTCTATGACCGCGGGGTACCCGGTGCGCCACCATGAGCCCGAGTGCCGTGAGAGGAGACCAGATGACGCACGATGTGCGCGACCCGTCGCTCGCCTCCGAAGGTCGCGACCGGATCGATTGGGCGGGCGCCGAGATGCCCGTGCTCGCGCTGATCAAAGACCGCTTCGAGAAGGAACGGCCGCTCGAGGGCATCCGCGTGGGAGCCTGCCTGCACGTCACGACGGAAACCGCGAACCTGATGCTCACCCTGCAGGCCGGCGGCGCCGAGGTGGCGTTGTGCGCCTCGAATCCGCTCTCGACCCAGGACGAGACGGCCGCGGCATTGGTGGAAGCCGGTATCGACACCTTCGCGATCAAGGGCGAAGAGACCGACACGTTCTTCAAGCACATCAACGCGGTGCTCGACACGAAGCCGAACATCACGATGGACGACGGCGCCGACATGGTGAGCGTGTTGCACAAGCAGCGAGCAGACCAGATCGCCGAGATCATCGGCGGCACCGAGGAGACGACCACCGGTGTGATCCGGCTGCGCGCGATGGCGGCCGACGGCGCTTTGAAGTACCCGATCGTGAGCGTGAACGACGCCGACACGAAACACCTCTTCGACAACCGCTTCGGCACCGGGCAGTCGACGATCGACGCGATCATGCGCGCGACGAATCGGTTGCTGGCCGGACGGACGATCGTGGTCTGCGGGTACGGCATGTGCGGTCGTGGCGTCGCCTCGAGGGCCCGCGGTATGGGCGCACACGTGATCGTCACCGAGGTCGACCCGACCGCGGCGATCGAGGCGGTGATGGAGGGCTATCGCGTCATGCCCCTGCGCGACGCGGCTCGCGTGGGGGACATCTTCATCACGCTCACCGGCGATACGAGCGTGATCCGCTCGGAGCACATGGAGCTGATGCACGACGGCGCGATGCTCGCGAATTCCGGTCACTTCGACGTGGAGATCGACAAGGCTGCCCTTTCGTCGCTCGGCACTGGCGGAGTGCGCCGCGTTCGCGAGTTCGTCGACGAGTACACCTTCGTCGATGGCAGGCGCGTCTACCTCCTCGGGGAGGGTCGCCTCGTGAACCTGGCGGCGGCAGAAGGCCATCCCGCCGCCGTCATGGACATGTCGTTCGCGAACCAGGCGCTCGCTGCGGAATGGGTCGTCGCCAACAGAGGGCAGCTCGAGCCGCGGGTCTACCCCGTTCCCGTGGAGATCGACAAGGAAGTCGCTCGTCTCAAGCTGCGCGCGATGGGCGTCGAGATCGACGAATTGACCGCGGAGCAGGAGCATTACCTCAGTAGCTGGGAACAGGGTACCTAGGCCATGGACGGTCGTGTCTCCATCCGTGCGCACTACGAGCGATTCCCCGCGTCGCTCAAGGGTGCCTTCGTCCTGCGCGGGGACGATCCGGACCCTCATCAGGTGCGGATCGAAGCTGCACGCGTAACAGAGCTCTCGGGCAACGCTGCGCAGCCGATGGGTGTGGAGCCGGCCACGCTCGACGTGGCGCCCCACATCGACCTCTTCGTGCCGTTCGAGGTGCCGTTGCTCGAACTCGGCCCGGGGTGGTATCAGCTCGAGCTCGATGTTGCCGTCGACGGTGATGAGGGTGTCGTTCGGCCCGGCGAGCGCTTCGTCGTGGCGTGGCCGCGTGGGTCGATGAGACGCGGGACTGCGGCCGTCGACCGAGCGATCGCCGCCGGTTCGGTGAGCGTGACGATCGAGCAGGTCGAGTGCGCAACGGACTCTTTGAGAGTGACGTATCAGGCGCCGGCCCGCGTGGGACTCGCGCTGTCCGCCGACGATGTGGCGCTTTCTCAGATCGACGACGAGTTCGACATGCAGACGGGCAAGGGACGGGTGACGACCTATCCGGTCGCCAAGACACGATCACAGCTTGCCATCACGACCCGCGGGGCCGATCGTCCGCTGGAGGTCGAGCTTCCCTAGCGAGCTGCCCATCATGTCGCAGAGCGCCGATATCGTCGGCCGATGCTGCAGCGCGCGCTCGACGTGGTCTTCCCCCCGCGGTGCGCGGGCTGTGGCGCGGGCGCCTGGCCCTTCTGCGACCGGTGCAGAGGCGACCTCATCGCGCTGTCGCCCCCATGGTGCGACCGCTGTGGCGCCCCATCGCCCGGCGCGCGCGTGGGGCGCTGTCGTGACTGCCCACCCGACGTCATCGCTCGTGCGCGGGCGCCGTTCGCTTTCGAGGGGCCGGCCAGGCAGGCGATCCACCACCTCAAATATCGCGGGGTGCGAGGTGTCGGGAGAGCGCTCGGCGCTGCGATGACCTCTGCGGCCCCTCGCGGCGCCGACGTGGTGACCTGGGTTCCGCTCACCCGCCGCCGGAAAGCCGAGCGAGGATTCGACCAGTCGAAGGTGCTGGCGGTTGAGGTGGCGAGGAACGCCGGTCTGCCGGTCCGGTCTCTCTTGCGGCGTGTGAGATCGACCGGCCCTCAGGCCAAGCGAGATGCCGCCGACCGTCGAACGGCCATGCGCGGCTCGTTCGTAGCTCGCGATCGGGCCGCGGTGTCCGCGAACGTGCTGCTCGTTGACGATGTGCTCACAACGGGCGCCACGGCCGCGGCGTGCGCCGAGGCGCTGCTCGATGCCGGCGCGTCGCAGGTGATGCTCGTCGTCGGGGCCCGGGCGCTCCTGCGCCCTGGGCGACGAGCTTATACTCGACCGGGCCCTCGTCCGGGTCTGTGGTTGCCCGGGGATCTTCCCCGGTAGTCGACGCCAGCCGCGGGCGAAACGACCCACGTAAGGCGACCCTTGGTCGCTGAGCATGGCGCGGTTTAGATGTAAGTCCTGCCTCGCCTTCGAGCGAGAGAGGGTGGGAGTCTGGGTCCTCGTGGCCGTAAGGCGAGCACTCCAGCAGGCGGGTGTGGGGCAAAAGACCAGGTCAGCCGTTCGAGGGCCCGCCCCAGCGAAGAGGAGACGACGGAGCGCCTATGGATCTGACCTTCACCGGCCGGGGTCTCCCTGTGACCGACGAGGTTCGGGAGATCGCGGGCCACAAGCTCGCGCACCTCGAGCGCATGGAGCCCAGGACCACCCGGGTCGACCTCGAGCTCATCGCCGAGCACTATCCCACGCTCGACGGCGTGAAGCGTGTCGAAGCGGCGTTGCACATCCCGCGCAAGACGTTCAGAGCCCATGCAGAGGCCTCGGACGTGCCGACGGCGATCGATCGCGTGGCCGGCAAGCTCGAGCGGCAGCTCCGTGATCATCACGGGAAGCGTCGTAGCTCGGTGCACAGGGGCGCACTAGACTCCGCACACCAGAGTGCCCCGCCTGCCGATACCGATGCAGAGGGCTGAGATCGAGGGGGACCGGTGACCAAGGATCCGAACGAAACGCCCGAAAGGCTCCGGGTGATGGTGGTCGACGACCACGCACTGTTCAGGCGCGGGCTCGAGATGGTGCTCCAGCAGGAATCCGACATCGAGCTGGTCGGTGAGGCTTCCGACGGCGCCGAGGCGGTCGAGCGAGCGCAGGAGACCATGCCCGACGTGGTGCTCATGGACGTTCGCATGCCCAAGCGATCGGGCATCGAGGCAGCCGGTCAGATCAAGGAGCTGCTTCCGCATTGCAAGATCTTGATGCTCACGATCAGTGACGAAGAAGGAGATCTCTACGACGCCATCAAGGCAGGCGCGAGCGGGTACCTGCTCAAGGAGATCCCCATCGAGGAAGTATCCGACGCGATCCGGAGCGTCTGGGCCGGGCAGTCACGCATATCTCCCAGCATGGCGTCGAAGCTGCTCTCGGAGTTCGCCGCTATCTCGAAGTCGGCGAAGGAGCAACCAAGGATGCCGGCCCCGCGCCTCACCGATCGGGAGATGGAGGTGCTGCGGCTCGTGGCGCAAGGACTCAACAACCGCGACATCGCCAAACAGCTGTTCATCAGCGAGAACACCGTGAAGAACCACATCCGCAACATCCTCGAGAAGCTGCACCTGCATTCGCGCATGGAAGCGGTGGTCTACGCCGTGCGCGAGAAGATGATCGAGATCAGCTGAGTGGGCGATGCGACGATCGAGGCGGCCCGCGACCTGCTCGGAGACTCGCTCGACGAGCTCCGCCAGGCCGTCGATGGCTGCTCGCCCGAGCAGCTGAACCGCCGGCCTGCGGGCGAGGAAACGAACTCACTCACGGTGCTCGCCACACACGCGCTGCATAGCACCCGATCCTGGATCAGTCTGGCGACAGGGGCCGATCTGCCACATCGGGATCGGCCGGCCGAGTTCCGAGTCGTCGTCGAGGACGTGGGCGCCTTCATTTCGTGGTTCGATGCGACGGCGGGGGAATGCCGAGCGCTCCTCGACGCTGCTGATCCATTCGATCCGGGACGAGTCGGCACCGCCCCGTGGCGCGCGGACGATCTCGCCGCCGAGCCCGTCACAGCTGCATGGGCTCTGCTGCACGCGCTCTCGCATCTGCGCGAGCACGTCGGCCACGCCCAGCTCACACGTCAGGCCTTGCTGCCGGGAGCGTGACCGGTCACTCCGTTACGCTTCGCGCATGAGCGCCACCAGTCGCACCGTCGCTCGCGCGATCGTGGAATGCCTCGAGAACGAGGGCGTCGAGGTCGTGTTCGGACTACCCGGCGAGGAGAACCTGCACGTCGTCGACGCGCTCGCCGACTCTGCGATCAGGTTCATCACGACGCGCGACGAGCGCGGTGCGGCGTTCATGGCCGATACCTACGGCGCCCTGACGGGCAGCGCCGGGGGTCTGTTTGGCCACGCTTGGCCCCGGCGCGATCAATCTCATGCTCGGCATGGCCAACGCGCAGCTCGACTCGCATCCGCTCGTTGCTCTCACGGCGCAAGCGGGCCTTGGCCGCATCTACAAGGAGTCGCATCAGTTCGTCGACCTCGTGTCGTTGTTCCGGCCGATCACGAAGTGGGGCGGCATGGTGACGGTGGGCGACGCCGCGCCCGAGATGGTACGCAAGGCATTCAAACAGGCCACCACCGAACGACCTGGGGCCACGTTCATCGTGTTGCCCGAAGACGTCGCCGAGCATCAGACCGACGCACCGGTGCTCCGGGTGAACACGCCGGTCGACTCATCACCGGACGAAGGGCAGGTGCATCGAGCGGCCCACGTCCTCGCCGAGGCTCAGAGCCCCGTGGTGCTCGCTGGGCCCGGCGTGGCCCGCGACGGCGCTTCTGAGGCGCTGATCCGTTTTAGCGAGCAGCTCAACGTGCCGGTCGCGACCACCTTCCTCGGCAAAGGGGTGTTCCCAGACAGTCACGCGAACGCGCTCGGCACGATCGGGTTCATGGTGAAGGACTACGCGAACTTCGGGTTCGATCGCGCCGACGTCGTCGTCGCGGTGGGCTACGACCTGGTCGAGTACTCGCCTGCCCGGTGGAACCCGCTCGCCGACAAGCAGATCGTGCACGTTCATCGCACGGTCGCCGAGGTCGACGCGAACTACACCCTCGAGGTGGGAGTGCAGGGCGATATCAGCGCGACGCTCGACGCGATCTGCGCCGTGAGCGACGTGCACGGCATCAAGGGCGAGATCGTTCCGGGACGAGACCTGGTGCGAGAGGAGTTGGAACGCGGCTCGGCCGAGGATGCCTTTCCTCTCGCGCCCGCGCGTGCCGTCTCCGACATCCGCTCGGTCCTCGGCGACGACGACATCGTGCTGTGCGACACCGGCGCCGTGAAGATGTGGATGGCTCGCCTCTACCCGACCTTCCGCCCAAACACCTGCCTCATCTCGAACGGTTTGGCGACGATGGCGTTCTCTCTTCCCGGCGGGTTCGCCGCGAAGCTGGTGCACCCCGACCGCAAGGTGTTGGCGGTGATGGGCGACGGCGCGTTCGCCATGAGCATGGCCGAGATCGAGACAGCCGTGCGCGAGGGCGTGCACTTCGTCGTGCTTGTCTGGGTCGACGGCGGCTACGGTCTGATCGGCTGGAAGCAGGACATCGAATTCGGCCGGCAGGCCGCCGTGTCCTTCTCGAATCCCGATTTCGTGACGCTCGCCGAGAGCTTCGGCGCGAAGGGGTACGAGATCGCCTCGGCCGATGAGCTCGCGCCCACCATTCGCAAGGCACTCGACGACGAAGCCGTCTCGATCATCGCGTGCCCGATCGACTATGCCGAGAACGCCCGCTTGATCGAGCGGCTGGGCGCCCTCACCGACCCCATCTGAGCCGTGCCGAGCGACGCCGATCACCTACGGCGACGATCCAGCCCAGCTGACCATCGCGGAGCTGGTGAGCTTCTTCGAAGGGTGGCGCGCCGCTCCCGCTCCCGACCGGTGCCTGGCAGCGATCACCGAAGCGGACGCCTGCGTGCTGGCCTACGACGGTGTCCGGCTCGTTGGATTCGCGACGGCGCTCACCGATCACGCGCTCTTCGCGTTCATCCCGCTCGTGGAAGTCGCCGCCAGCCATCGTGCACGCGGCATCGGAAGCGAGCTCGTCCGCAGGATCGCTCGAGCCTTCGGCCCCATCTACGGCGGCATCTGTGCTGCGACGAGGACACCGTCGGGTTCTACGCCCGCCTGGGATACGACCGGATCGCCGGCATGGTCCGTCAAGGCCTCGACGCCGTTGGATCCGGGCGTGAACCGTTGGGCCGATAGAATCGAAGTTCGACCGCTTCACCTTCCTCGGCGCCGAAGGGAACTCCGTGCCGGTACTCGACAAGCTTTCCAACATCGGCGAAGGCCGCAAGCTCAAGAACCTCGACTCGATCTCGCAGCTCGTGAACACGTTCGAGCCCGAGGTCGAGGATCTCTCCGACGACGAGCTGCGCGCCAAGACCGGTGAGCTGAAACAGAGGGCCGCCAACGGCGAATCGCTCGACGACCTGCTTCCCGAAGCGTTCGCGACCACGCGTGAGGCTGCACGCCGAACGATCGGCCAGCGGCACTTCGACGTACAGCTCATGGGTGGCGCCGCCCTGCACCAGGGCAACATCGCCGAGATGAAGACCGGCGAGGGCAAGACGCTGGTGTCGACGCTTCCCGGATATCTGAACGCCCTGTCGGGCGAGGGCGTGCACATCGTCACGGTCAACGACTACCTCGCCAAGCGCGACTCCGAGTGGATGGGGGGCATCTATCGCTTCCTCGGCCTCGAGGTCGGGTTGATCCAGTCCTCGATGTCGCCAGCGCAGCGGCGGCCGGCGTACGCGGCAGACATCACCTACGGCACGAACAACGAATTCGGCTTCGACTACCTGCGCGACAACATGGCGATGCGCCTGGCCGAGACGGTGCAGCGAGGGCACAACTTCGCGATCGTGGACGAGGTCGACTCGATCCTGATCGACGAGGCGCGCACGCCGCTCATCATCAGCGGCATGGTCCGCGATTCGGCGAAATGGTACGTGACGTTCGCCCGGGTCGCGCCTCGCCTCAAGCGCGACGAGGACTACGAGGTCGAGGAGTCCAAGTACCAGATCGCGATCACCGAGCAGGGCGTGACCAAGGTCGAGGAGATCCTCGGCGTCGAGAACCTCTACGACCATGCCAACACGACACTCGTGCACCATCTGCAGAACGCGCTCCGAGCCAAAGAGCTGTACAAGCGTGACGTCGCCTACGTGGTGGCAGGTGGTGAGGTGAAGATCGTCGACGAGTTCACCGGGCGCGTCCTCGAAGGTCGCCGCTACTCCGAGGGCTTGCACCAGGCGATCGAGGCCAAGGAAGGGGTGAAGATCAAGGAGGAGAACCAAACCCTCGCGACGGTCACGATCCAGAACTACTTCAAGATGTACGACAAGCTCTCGGGCATGACGGGAACGGCAAAGACGCAGCTCACCGAGTTCGAGGAGACCTACAAGATCTCGGTCGTCGAGATCCCCACGAACCGTCCGAACGTGCGCGACGACGAGCAAGATCTGATCTACAAGGGCGAGGAAGCCAAGTGGAACGCCGTGGTCGAGGACCTGAAGGAGCGCAACGAGAGCGGCCAGCCCATCCTCGTCGGCACGGTCTCGATCGAGAAGAGCGAGCTGCTCTCGGGTCTCATGAACCGTCGCGGCATCCCCCACAACGTGCTGAACGCCAAGAACCACGAGAAGGAAGCCGTCATCGTGGCGCAGGCGGGGCGCAAAGGCTCGGTCACCGTCGCGACCAACATGGCCGGACGAGGCGTCGACATCCTGCTCGGCGGCAACCCCGAGTACCTCGCTCGCCAGGAGATGGCCGCGCGGGACTGGGACAACGACGCGTACCTGCTCTTCGAGATGCCCGAGGAGGATCGGGGCGCCTATGAGGCCGAGTACGAGCCGATACTCGCGAAGTTCAAGGCGCAGACCGACGCCGAGCACGAGGAGGTGGTGGCGCTCGGGGGGCTGTTCGTGCTCGGCACCGAGCGGCACGAGTCCCGCCGCATCGACAACCAGCTCCGCGGACGTTCGGGACGTCAGGGGGATCCAGGCGAGTCGAGGTTCTACCTGTCGCTCGAGGACGATCTGATGCGCATGTTCGCGAGCGATCGCGTGGCATCGATCATGGCGCGGCTGAAGTGGCCGGATGACGAGCCGATCGAAGCGAAGATGGTCTCCAAGGCCGTCGAGAACGCGCAGAAGCAGATCGAAGAGCTGAACTATGAGCGTCGTAAGAACGTGCTGAAGTACGACGAGGTCATGAACGGCCAGCGCGAGGCCATCTACGGCGAGCGTCGCAAGATCCTCGAAGGCCAGGACCTGCGTGAGGAATCGGTCGGGTTCGTCGAGGACCTCGTCTCCGATGTCGTCGAGAGCCAATGCCCTGCAGACATCTTCCCCGAGGAATGGGATCTCGACGGCTTGTTCACCGCGCTCCTCGAGATCTACCCGGTCCATGTGGCGCGGGAGCAGGCACAGCAAGCCGCGAGCACCGATGAGCTCGTGGACCTGTTCGTGGCCGATGCGATGGCTCGATACCAGGAGAAGGAGCAGGCAGTGACCCCCGAGGTCATGCGCGAGCTCGAGCGCGTCGTGCTGCTGAACATCACCGACACGAAATGGCGCGAGCACCTCTACGAGATGGACTATCTGCAAGAGGGCATCCACCTGCGCGCGCTGGCGCAGAAGGATCCGATCACCGAATACCGGCGCGAGGCATACGACATGTTCCAGGGACTCACAGAATCGATCCGGGCAGACTTCGTCCGCTACATCTACCGGGTCGAGTTCGTGAAGCAAGGCGAGGAGCAGTCCCGACAGCAAGCCGCGCAACCCTCGCGTGTGCAGGACAACCGGGCCGCGGTCGAGGAGGCGGGAGGACAACGCGCCGCAACCGGTGGCACCGCCGGCGCGAATCAGGCCGTGAGCGAGAAGGTGCCGCGCAACGCGCCCTGCCCGTGCGGCAGCGGCAAGAAGTACAAGAAGTGCCACGGGGCAACCGTCTGAGTCGACAGGTGATCGATGGTGCGTGTCCTGGGGGATCGGGCGCACGGGGGCGCAGCGAGTCGCTGCTACCATGCCCGTCGCGATGAGCGATCACACGGAGCGCCTCCAGAAGCTGCGTGAGCGCGTGCTGGCCGCCAAGGAGTTCCTTTGACGTCGACGGAAAACGCGCGCAGACCGAAGAGCTCGCGATCCAGGCCTCCGAGGCGTCGCTGTGGGACGACCCACAGCGAGCTCAGCAGATCACGTCGAAGCTCTCGAAGCTGAGGGACGAGATCGATCGCTACGACGGACTCATGACCAGGGTCGACGACGCCGTCGCGATCGATGAGCTGCTCGCAGACGGTTCCGACGCCGAGCTCGAACTCGAGCTCGCGGGCTCGGTCAACGGGCTCGAGGCAGATGTCGACAAGCTCGAGCTTGCCGCGCTGCTCTCTGGTTCGTACGACTCGTCCGATGCGATCGCCACCATCAATGCCGGCGCCGGAGGAACCGAGAGCCAAGACTGGGCCGAGATGCTGCTGCGCATGTACACGCGGTGGGCAGAGCGCGAGGGTTTCGACGCCGAGGTCGACGATATCCAGCACGGCGACGAGGCCGGCATCAAATCGGCGACGTTCACCGTGAGCGGCACGAACGTCTACGGTCTGCTCTCAGCCGAGCGCGGCGTGCATCGGCTCGTGCGCATCAGTCCATTCGACGCCCAGAAACGCCGGCACACGTCGTTCGCCTCGCTCGACGTGATCCCGATGCTCGAGGGATCCGACGAGGAAAACATCGAGATCCCGGCGGACGAGCTTCGCATCGATGTCTATCGCTCGAGCGGACCCGGGGGTCAGTCGGTGAACACCACCGACTCGGCGGTGCGCATCACTCACATCCCGACCGGGCTCGTGGCCGCGTGCCAGAACGAACGGTCGCAGCTCCAGAACAGGGCGGTCGCGATGCGTATCCTCAAGGCGCGTCTCGCGGAGTTGGATCGCCTCAAGCGAGAGCAGGAGATGGATTCGATCCGCGGCGAGCGGAAGGCGGTCGACTTCGGTTCGCAGATCCGGTCGTACGTGCTCGCGCCGTATCAGATGGTCAAGGACCATCGCACCGACGAGGAGATCGGCGACCCGCAGCGGGTGCTCGACGGCGACATCGACCGCTTCATCGAAGCCGAGCTCCGTCGCCGGGCGGCGGAGGGCGGATCGACCGCGTGACGGCCGGCCGGGCCGACCGCTTCCATCTCGTGCTCGCGAGCTTCGTGATGCTGTTCGCGGAGCTGGCGCTGATCCGTTGGGTCTCCGCGTATCAGATCTACGTTGCCTATTTCACGAACTTCATCCTGCTCGCGAGCTTCCTCGGCATCGGCATCGGATTCCTCGGTTCGCGTGGACGCTTCACGTTCCGCATGGCGCCGGCCTCGTTCGCGCTGTTCGCGGGGTTGGTGTTCACGCTGCGTGTCACCAAGGGCTTCGGAGGCGAGCGAGCGCTCGAGACGATCTTCGGTCTGCCTGCGCCACCGACCTGGGCGGTGCTCCCGGTGCTCTTCATCGGTGCGACGTGGGTCATGGCATGCATCGCGCGTGGCGTGGCTGAGCTGTTCGGGCGATTCGAGCCGCTCGAGGCCTACCGCCTCGATATCACGGGAAGCCTGCTCGGCATCGTCGTGTTCTCGGTGCTGTCGTTCCTCGGGGTAGGCCCGTTCGTGTGGGGCCTGGTGCTCGGGGTCTGCTTCCTGGTGCTATCGCCGCGCCCGGCCTACGCGGGCGGAAGGGTGGCGGTAGCCGCGACCATCGGGGTTCTCGCGCTGGGGTCGATCTGGTCGACGGACATCTGGTCGCCCTATTACAGGGTCTCGGTGTACGAGGAGCGGGACGGGCGCATCCCCATCCGGGTCAACTCCCTGCCGCACCAGTCGATGTTGCCGCTCGCAGAGGTGGAGGCGGGGTTCTACTCCGAGCCCTATGGGCATCTCGACCGCCCACCGGGCTCGGTCCTGATCATCGGCGCCGGCAACGGCAATGACGTCGCACTGGCGTTGGATCAGGGTGCGGATCACGTCGATGCGGTGGAGATCGATCCCGCGCTGCAGCGAGCCGGCAGCCAGATGCATTCGGCGCGCCCGTACCAGGATGCGCGTGTCACCTCGCACATCGACGACGGACGGGCGTTCTTGGAGCGCAGCGACGAGGAGTACGACCTCATCTTGTTCGCGCTCCCCGACTCGTTGACCCTCGTCAGCGGACAGGGATCGCTGCGGCTCGAGAGCTACCTGTTCACGACCGAAGCGATGTCGGCAGTGCGGGAGCATCTCGCGCCGGGTGGCGTCTACGCCATGTACAACTACTACCGAGCCGACGTGTTCGCGCGATATGCCGGAACGATGCGACAGGTGTTCGGCCACGACCCGTGTTTCGACGAGGGGATGGCGGTGTCGGGTCCTCGCCAACAGTCGGTCTTGACGATCGGACGCGAGCCTCGCGACATCACGTGCATGACGCCATGGATGGCTGCGGGAACGGTGCCCGCGCCTTCCACCGACGACAGACCGTTCCCCTACGTTGTGGGCCGGATGATCCCCGCGTTCTACCTGTGGTGGCTGGGGGCCATCGTGCTCGTCTCGCTGGTCGTGGTGCGAGCGGGTTCGGGTGCGCCGCTCGCACGCATGCGCCCCTACGCAGACCTGTTCTTCATGGGCGCCGCGTTCCTGTTGCTGGAGACGAAGAACGTGGTGCAGTTCGCGCTGCTCTTCGGCACGACGTGGTTCGTGAACTCGCTGGTGTTCGCCGGCATCCTGTTGGCGGTGCTCGCGGCGGTGGAGCTCGCCCGACGGGTACGGCTCCCGGCGCCAGCGGTGATGTACGCCGTGCTGCTGGCGTGCCTGGGCGTCGCGTGGCTCGTGCCCCCCGCCGCTCTGCTGGGTCTTCCGGTGGCCACCCGGTTCGCCGCGAGCGTGGCCGTCGCCTTCGCTCCGGTGTTCGTCGCGAACCTGATCTTCGCGCAGCGGTTCCGAACCGTCGGCGCCTCGACAGTCGCGTTCGGCGCGAACCTGCTCGGCGCGATGCTCGGCGGTGTGCTCGAGTACGTCGCGATCGCGACCGGCTACCGCCTGCTGCTCGTCGCCGTCGCCATCGCCTACGGACTCGCATTCCTCATCGGCCGGCATCACCTGGATCAAGGTCCCGTCTCGCAAGACGATCGGGCCGATGTCGCCGCCGCCGTTCGCTGACGGATGCGATCGTGCCCGCCACAACGATGAGCAGCCACGCACCGGCACCGATCCGCAGGCCCGCGGTCAGAGCCTCGTCACGGTAGGTCAATCGCACATCGTGGTCGCCGGCCGTCACCACGATCCCCTGAAGGAAGCCGTCGACGGGCATGACGGTCGCGGGTTGCCCGTCGACCGTGGCGGCCCATCCATCATCGAACGATGTGCGCACCACGACGATCGAGGGCGTCGTGGCCCGCACGTCGATCGCCACGTTCTCCGGTGAGCTCTCGGAATACGTTGCGACCCCAGGGGCGGCGTGGGGCACGGGATCGAAGCCGGGTTCGCGCTCGAGCACGGCGACACGGCTAGGATCGAACGAGCTCGGCAAGATCGCCCGCAATGCACTCGCAGCATCGGCCACGACGCGGAAGTCGGCAACGACCGAAGCCCGTGGCTGCCACCCCTCCAGCTCGACGAGGTCGTAGTCGTCGGCCCGCCCGACCGATGTTCCTTCGAGAGGAGACTCGACCCCCGTCGGCAGGACCAGGTATCGCGCCCCGAGCAGTCTCACGTCGCGGAGCGTCGGCAGGTCGATCACCGCTGCGTTGTAGAAGATCGGGAGCGGGGTCCGCGCGCGCATGTAACCCCAGTACCGGGAAAGCTGCACGGGGTTGTAGCCCAGCGTGTCGTGGAGGCCGAAAAGGGTTCCCCGTTCCATCGCGAGCGCGGGCCGGTCGGGCTCGAGCTGCATGAAGAGATACCCCTTCTCGAACGAGGATGCCGGCGGAGCCCAGGTCAGGTACCGGTCATGGGTCATCGCGAGGCGGGGCACGAACGCCGTCGGCGCAACGAACTCCGATGCCTCGATGCGGGGAAGAGGCAGCGGCTGGGGGATCAGGTTCGGATGTGCCCCTCCTTCGAGGTTCAGCAGGACGGTGCGACCGGGAGGCGAAAGCTGGGACACGATGGCGCTCACGGCGAGCTCGAGGACGAGGACACCTCCCACTGCGACCCGCGCCCTCGGCATCTGGTCCGGTGTCAGCCGGCCCGTCGAGAGACGGAACAGCGCCCACGCGCCTCCCACGAGGCCGAGCGCGAGCACGATGAAGTACAGCGGGTTCGCGAACGCGAGCAGCGGGATCCCGAGCCAGAGCAGGCCACCCGCGACGAGCCACCGGCATGCGGCCCTCGGAGGGAGCGGATCGTCGCGCAGCCCCTGCAGCCCCACGGCTCCGAGCACCGGCACCGCGATCACCGCGAGGTACCGCATCCGCCCAGGGTTGTGCAGGTAGACATCGCCGAACGGCACGCGCAAGATGATCTCGCGCATCCAATCCGAGGACACCACCGCGTCGAGCATCAACGCCCACGTCAGCACGAGCGCACCCCCGAACGCCCACGTGAGCACCCGCCTTCGCCGCGCACGGAGCGCGAGCGGCACCCCGAGCAGGATGGTGGCCCCCGCGTAGGCGCCCGGCGTGGCGCCGAAGGCCAGCGGCCAGGCAGCCCACACGCCGTTCGCCTGGAGCGATCCGCCGTCGCTGCCCCCCAGAGCGCCGAGGGCGTCGCCGATGCGCTCGTACCCGGCAGCCAGGCTCGACGCCTGGATCGCGTCGATGCGCGGCAGCAAGACGGCGAGCGAGAGCAGCGGCATCGCGATCAGGAACACGAGGGCGCGGCCCGCCCCAGCGAGAGGGCGACCATGCGCTCCGCTCGTGTCCACGACGGCCGCCGACACGAGGTATGCGACCAGCAGCGCCGTGCACACGACGAGGCCATGGCTCAGGTGCGCGGTTGCGACTTGCGCCCAGGCGAGACCTGAGAAGGCGATCCAGCCGAACCGCGCAGACCATCGCTCGGTTCTTCGGAAGCCGGCGGCGCCTGACAGCGCCACGCACGACCACGCGATCGCGCCGGCGAAGGGCATCGAGATCGCGATCTCCGATGTGGACATCGCCATCGCGATCGACAGTCCACCCGCGGTCGCCGCGAGGCGCGAGAGTCGCTCGAGTCTCAGGAACGAGAAGAGGCCGAGCCCGGCGATGATCGGGTTGGCGACGATGAACGCGCGCATCGCGATGGCCGGGGAGAGTTGCGAGAAGAGCCCCATCGGCAACAGGTAGAGCCAGCCGCCCTGGGGGTCGGCCGCGTACCGGTAGCCCGCCATCTCGAATGGGTTCCATAGGGGCACGTGTCCGGCCGCGATCGACCGCCCGAGGAAGGAGAACCTCGGGAGCCAGAACGACAGGATGTCGGGGTGGGCGTCGCTCAACCGATCAGCGAAGACGAAGCCCCGCAGCGCGAACAGCACTGCGGTGACGATCACCGCAGGTCCAGCGACGGCGAGCGCGGCACGACGGCCGGGATCGGGTCGGCCGTGACTCGGCGCGACCATCGCGACCGGCTCCGTGGCACCCATGGCGGCCCAGCTTACGGAGTCACCTCCCGGGTGGCTCGGGGAGGTCTGATAGGGTTGACCGGTTCTCCCTTCCCCACTCTCCTGAGGTGCAGATGATCAGTCTTCAGCGTGTCACGAAGACCTACAAGAACGGGGTCACCGCCCTCACCGACGTCAGTGTCGAGGTCGAGAAGGGTGAGTTCGTCTTCATCGTCGGACAGTCCGGCTCGGGGAAGTCGACGATGATCCGACTGCTACTGAAGGAAGAGGAGACCACGCTCGGTGACATCTACGTCGGGGGTAAGAACCTCAACAAGATGTCGTCGTGGGACGTGCCGAAGCTGCGCCGCAACGTCGGCACGGTCTTCCAGGACTACAAGCTGCTGACCGACAAGACCGTGTTCGACAACGTGGCGTTCGGGCTCGAGGTGATCGGCAAGCAGAAGCACATCATCGACCAGCGGGTGCCCGAGATCTTGGACTACGTCGGCCTCGGCGAGAAGCTCAACAACTACCCCGACGAGCTCTCGGGTGGGGAGCAGCAGCGCGTGTCCATCGCGCGAGCATGCGTGAACCGCCCGTTGGTGCTGCTCGCCGACGAGCCCACCGGCAATCTCGACCCCAACACGAGCGTCGACATCATGCGCTTGCTCGACAAGGTGAATCGCATCGGCACCACCGTCGTCATGGCCACGCACGACCAGGCCATCGTCGACGCCATGCGCAAACGCGTGATCGAACTCGACAAGGGTCACGTGATCCGCGACCAGTCGCGGGGCGTCTACAGCTGATGCGTCTCGAGTACTACTTCCGTGAGACCGCAGCTGGGCTTCGGAGAAACGGCATCGTGGCGTTCGCGGCGATGTCGACCGCGTTCATCGCGCTCTTCCTCTTCGGCCTCGCGCTGCTGATCGCGCGCCAATTCAACCTGGTGATCGAGGCCTGGACCGGAAACGTGCAGGTCGCGGTCTACCTCGACGATCCAGCCCGCGACGAGACCGTGGTTCGGATTCAGACGAACCTGCAGCAACTCGATGCCGTCGGCTCGATCGAATACTGGGACAAGAGCGAAACCTGTGCGGCCTTCGACCGCCTCTTCGAAGGTCAGCAGGTCTTCCAGGAAGGTGTCGACTGTGAGAAGGCGATCCCGACCTCGTTGCGGATCAACCTCGCCGATCCATCGCAATTCGAACAGATCACGAGTGCGCTCGGCTGCGAGAGCGACGGCACGACCCAGGAGATCAAATGTTCCGAACCAGGCGTGCGTGACGTCTCGGACTATCGCGATCTGCTCGATCGGCTCACGGCGATCACGCGGGTCCTCTCGATCGGCGTCCTCTCGATCGCGGTGATCATGCTGGCCTCTGCGGTCGCGCTGGTCGCCAACACCCTGCGCATGGGCATGTTCGCCCGACGCAAGGAGATCGGCATCATGCGGCTCGTGGGGGCCACGAACTGGCGCATCCGCGTGCCGTTCCTGATCGAGGGTCTGGTCGAGGCGCTGATCGGGGCGATCGCCGCGTTGGCGGCACTCTTCGTGATCAAGGTCTTCTTCATCGATCAGCTCCGCGGTGAGTTGCAGTTCTTCCCGCTGATCCGCAACGCCGACGTGTTGGCGGTGGCCCCGTGGATCCTGATCGCCGCCGCCGCAGTCGCCGTGGTCGCGGGCACGATCGGCATGCGTCGCTTCCTCGACGTCTGAGGGGGGGCGAGACCGTGCCGCAGAGGAACGCCGATCCGGGACAGAAGGTCGTTGCCTCGAACCGCAAAGCGCGCCACGACTATCAGATCATCGAGTCGGTCGAGTGCGGCATCATGCTGACCGGCGACGAGGTGAAGTCGCTGCGGGGCGGCCGCGCCTCGCTTGCCGAGGCCTACGCCCGCGTCCGCGATGGGGAGGTCTGGCTCGAGGGCATGCACATCCCGCCGTACGAGCAGGGTGACAAGCGGCGGCATCTGCCCACGCGTCCCCGCAAGCTGCTGCTGCACAAGCGCGAGATCGCGAAGCTCGTGGGCCAGCAACAGGAACAGCGCCTGGCTCTGGTGCCGCTGCGCGCGTACTTCACGCACGGCATGGCCAAGGTCGAGATCGGGGTGGGCCGGGGCAAACGCGAGCACGAGAAGCGCCAGTCGATCGCGAAGCGCGAGCAGGAACGGGAGATCGCGCAGGAACTCGGCCGGCGCCGCTAGGGCCTTCAGTCGTGTCGGTGAACGGCCGTATACTCGAAGACAACTGCATAGGGGGTGTACTGGCTTCGATCTGGGCGTTCATCGCTCGGGGGAAGCGGGCCGTGATCCCGGATGTCACGTTAAACGCCGGACAACACACAAGCGCCAACGAAGAGTACGCGCTCGCTGCCTAAGCGGTAGCCGTCCCCCCCGGGATGTCTGCGACCGGGGGATGGGCGTCGTGAGCAGACTCACTCCGCCGGTTCTGCCTCGGGGCCGGTGGGGGACATCGCACCGAGGCTGGCCGAAGGGAACTCTGCCGGTGGGAGCCCCGAGGTGAGATCTCACCGCCTGGCTGCGCCCGGAGAAGTCCCGAGTGGTCGCCGAGAGACGCGGGTTCGAATCCCGCCACCTCCACAGCGAATCTGCGGTGCACGTGCTCGACGATCGTCGCAGGGCTCAAGCGCCAGTCTGGATCCCGAGTGAGGCGAAGATCGAGTCGGCCTTGTTCGCCGCGAGCGCTGCCTCGCCTGTCTTCCCCGAGGCCTCGAGCGATCGTGCGAGTCCGGCCACGGCGTGAGCTTGCTCGAACCGGCCACCCCAGGCTTCCCATGCGGCAGCGGATTCACGGAACGCCGAGACCGCGTGTCCGAGGTCGCCCTTCACCTCCGTGAGCAACGCCCGGCCCGACTCGACCGCCAGACGCGTGCGCCGCACGTACACAGGGCGCTCGCCCACCATCCCTTCTGCGAGTTCCTGTTCGCCGACCGAGAGCAGCATCCGCACGATCTCCGGCAGATAGAGCTCGCGGTACTCCGACGGACCGCCGCCCGTGACGGCGTCGAACTCCTCGACGAGGGCGAGCGCGCTCGTATGGTCGCCGGCAGCCGTGTGGGCAACGACGGCGACCACCAGGGCTGGTGCCAACACCTGGAGGTCGCGGATCCCACGTGCGGCCGGCGTGAAGGTGCCGGCGAGCGCGACGGCCGTCTCGGGGTCGCCGCGATGGGCGAGGACCCGTGCGCGATAGAGGTCCGCGACGGTAGCGATCTGATTGTCGCCGTGGTCAGCCGCCCACCTGCCGATCTCGTCGGTCTCGCTGAGAACCTCCTCCCACAGGCCGGCGTCGAACCGGAGCCACAGGCCTTCGGCCCTCGTCCACATGCCCTGGCCCTCGATGCCGCGCCGCCTGCACAGGTCTGCCGTGGCGCGATTCATGGGCAGGGCGACGGACGGGCCGCTCTCGAGCCCGACCCATTCGAGCAGGTAGGAGTGTGAGGTCACGATGTCGATCGCGACCCCCGATGCCTCGGCGATGGCGAGCGCCTCGCGAAGGTCGTCGACACCCCCCAGATCACCCGTCTCGCACCTGGCATTCCCGCGCAGGTGCAGCGCCATGAGGGTCACCGACTGGGTGCGCGGAAGCTCGAGTGCCTTGTCCGCCCACCGGGCCGAGGCATCTGAGTGGCCCGCCAGCATCTCCTCCTCGGAGCGGCAGGCATACAGCTCGGCGAGCACCTCCGCCGAGTCGGGATCGCTTTCGACCAGCGCGATGCCTTTGTCGAGAGCGTCATGGGCGGCGGTCGTCTCGCCCAGCAGACCGAGCTGGTAGTAGACGCGTCTGAGCACTCGGGCGGCGAGACCGTGGTCGCCGGCTTCCATCGCTTCTCGCTCGGCGAGGCGGTATTGCTCGAGCGCTTCGTCGCTCGTCATGCCGCCCGAGCGCCAGCGGAGCACGGTCGCGTCCCGACGAATGAGCGCACGTTCGGCCCCGGCAGGCGCGAGCGCAAGAGCCTCTCGGTAGTACTCGGCGGCCCGCATGGCGTCGAGAGATATCTGACGGTCGCCGGCGAGCACGAGGCAGCGCAGCGAAACGGCTTCGAGCTGGGGCACGTCGTCATCGAGGCCTGCCGCACGGGCGAGATCGAGGGCCTGGGTGGCGTGCCACGCTGACAGGTCCGCACGTGCCGTCATGCCTTCGTCGGCCACGGTCTCGAGCCATGAGGTGACCTCTCGGTGCAGACGGGAACGCGCGGGCCTCGGGATCCGGCCGTACGCGACATCGCGGATCAACGCGTGCGCGAACGAGAGCTCTGACTGTGCGGCGATCGAGCTGGTGGAGGAACGCCGGATCAGCCCCCGTCGCTGCAGAGCGCGGAGTGAGCCTTCGAGGTCGGTGACGTCGGACACGATCGCCTCGAGGGTGCCCGTCCAGAATCGATCGCCGATCACCGAGGCTGCTTGCAGCACGACGCGCTCGGAGGGTTCGAGCGCGTCGAGGCGTGCCGCGATGAGCGCCTGCACGGTGTCGGGAACACCTGATCCGGGGGGCTCTGAGCCTGTGGCCTCGCCGGGCCTTCGGTCTTCGAGCATGTGCACGAACTCGCGTGCGTACAGCGGATTGCCTCCTGCCCTGCGCATGAGCAATTCGCTGTCCTCGACCGACATCACCGAGCTCAGCAGCAAGGCGCCGAGCAGGACCGTCATCTCCGGATCGGTGAGCGGCGAGAGGGTGATGGCGGTTGCGTGTGACACTCCGGATGCCCACCCGGCGCGCCGCGCGTACAGCTCCGGTCGGGCGGTGCAGAGCAGGAGCAGCGGCACATCGGGCGCGCGTTCCATCAGGTGCTCGAGGAATCCGAGCATCGCATCGTGGGCCCAATGCAGATCCTCGACGACGATGGTGAGCGGAGTGCGCTGGGCCGCGGCTTCGAGATAGCGAGACCAGGCCGCGAAGGCCTCGTCAGTGTCGACGGGAAGGTCCTCGTCGGTCGGTGCTCCGATCAGCGGGCCGAGCCTGGACGCGAGCCAATCGCGATCCTCCGCATTGAGGTCCAGTCGTGCGAGTTCGGCATCGAGCTTCTTCGTCGCGTCGCCGAGCGTGTCACCGGGTGCGATGCCTGCGATCGAGCGCACCACCTCGTCGAGCGCGGCGAACGTGATGGATTCACCGTAGGGGGGGCAGTGACCACGATGCCACGCGACGTCGTCGTGGGCCGAACGCACGTGGTCGTGCAGGTCGATCACGAGCCTTGTCTTGCCGATGCCTGGCTCGCCGACCACCGTCACGAGGCGGGGAGTCCGGTCGGAGACGGTGCGCGCCTGCAGGTCGTGCAGCAGTTCCCGCTCGTGCATCCGTCCGACGAAGGGTGGCGGGTCGTCCTCATCGCGGTCGGCGGAGTCGGTGCGTACCGCGTCCGCGACCCACGCCTCGAGCGGCTGGGCTTTGCCCTTGACCTTGGTGGGCGGAAGCGGTCGATACTCGATCACGTGCCGTGTGGCGCGCTCGGTGTGCCCCCCCACGATCACCGAGCCTTCCGGGGCGAAGCCCTGCAGCCTCGACGCGGTGTTCACGACATCGCCGGCGACGCGCTCTCCCACCATCGGCCCCACACCGGCGGTCACGAGCGCCACGCCGGTGTGTACGGCGATCCGCACCGGCAGGTTGCCCTCGGCGACGCGTTCACGGATCGCGAGCGCCGCTCGCACCGCCCGTTCGGGATCGTCCTCGTGGGCAACGGGGGCGCCGAACACGCCCATCGCCGCGTCTCCGATGAACTTGTCGAGCGTGCCCCCGAACCGCTCGATCTCCTCTTTCGCCACGGCATGGAAGGGCACCAGGAGGCGTCGCACGTCTTCGGGATCGGCCCGGTCGCTGTGCTCGGTGAACCCGGCGAGATCGGCGAATACGATCGTGACCATCCGGCGTTCCTCGACGGGCGAGGAAGCCTGCTCGCCCGCGCCGGTGGGGGTCTCGGCGGCGGACTGCGGCGACCCGCACGACGGACAGAAGCGAGCGTGCGGTGGCACCTCGGCGCCGCACACAGGGCACCGCTGGGTGAGCGCCGTTCCACATGACGTGCAGAATCGAGCGCCGTCGTCGTTGTTCGCCTGGCAGTTGGGGCAGGGGATCGCCACGGATCCCGAGTCTATCGGCGCCTCGTGGGCCGCCCTCGTCTCAGCTTGGGCGGATCTCGGCGTGCCCGAAGCGCTCGGCCCGCACGGTCGCCCGCCGACCGCTGACGAGACCCGGTTCGGGCGAGACGACCACGGGCACCTCGATGCCATAGAGCTCAGCGGCGACGATCGAACCGAGTGCGACGATCGGGTCGGGCTCGGCGAGCACGACCGCTGCGGGCGCCGTGCCGGCGCGGATCGCTTCGGCGAAGACGTAGGAGCTCGAGCTCGATCCTCGACCCGAGGGCATCACGAGCACCTTCCCTGTGAGCGCAACGCCGACGCGTCGATGGTGTGCATCGATCAGCATTCCGGTCTCGGGGTCGAGCCCTCCCCAGAAGCTCAGCGGCTCGTCGAGCACCAACACCTCGCCGGTGGCGATGCCGGGCGCCAGCATCAGAGCATGAGCGGCAGTGGGCACCTCAGACATCGCCCCAGACCCCCTCGTGTCGCACGAGGCGCCCGGCCTCCGCCGAGTCGATGCATTCCTCGAGGGTTGCGAAGGCAACGTCGAACCCCAGGTTCCCCGGGGCGTACCACGCCCACTTGGCCGAGTTCGTGACCACGGGAGTCGCGGTCCGTTCGATGATCGGGGTGATGTACGTACACGTGTCGCTCACGACCCTCACGCCTGAATCCTGCAGAACCCCGAGCGCGTCGGGCGCCCCGGCGAGCACGTCGCGTCCGACGTTGACATAGACCGGCACGGCGAGCTCCCGGCCGCGCACGAGCTCGGCGATGCGTTGCAGCTCGGCCGACGAGGCATGCGGCGTTCCCAGGCTCACGCTCCCAACGGCGGCGCCGGCCGCGACGGTCGACAGCTCATCGCGCGCCGCCCTCATCGACCTGCGATCGATCGTCACGTCGAGCACTGGATCCATCGCTCCCGTCGCGACCTCGAGTGTCGGCGCCTCGGGAGTGATGCCCACCGCGTGGAACATCGCCATCGAACCCGACGACGCCGCCGCCGCGCCGAGCGCCTTGAGCTGATCCTCGGTCGTGTCCTCGGGGAGTCCGGTGATCGCAGGAACCGTGGTACCGGCGGCGCGTCCGACGAGATGACCGATGGCCGCGTAGGCGGCCGCGTCGGCGAACAGCACGTCGGGCACGCCCTCGACCCGGAAGACCGCTCGTGCGAGGCGTTCGCTCTCGAGATGCAGGCCGGCGGCCGGGGCACGTCCCGTGATCGCGCAGCAGATGTCGATGAAGTCGCCGTATCGGCCAGTGCGTGCCCCGAGCACGGAGTTGGCGAACACGATCGCGTTCGATTCCGCCCATGCGACGTGCTCTCCCAGCCCGGGGCGGTCGGGCAGTTGATACGGGGCACAGGTCCACGTCGGGCGGCATCCCATCGAGACGTAGGCGTCCATGAGGGCTCGAGCATCGGCTGCCGTGTCGGCATCGAGCCGCACGAGGTCAGGGTGCAGCAGGTCGAGCGAGGAGACGTTGAGCGTGGTCGGCACCGCCACTCGAGCGCCGCCGAGGGTCAGCTTCCGCGCGAAATCGAGGCCTGCGGGCCCGTGGTAGAGACAGCCATCGATGTGCGCCGAGGTCACATCGATCAGCACGCGTGCACCCATGACCTCGCCGATACGCGAGATGATGCGCATCGCAACCCTCGCTGCCTCGCCGTTGTCGCCGCGGAGCACCGCGCGATCGTCGTCGGAGAGCGAGAGCGAAGGTGGATCCGGCACGGACGCATCCTGTCATGCACCGTGCGTGTGTCACGATGGCGGCCGCGGGCAAGACGCCATGCGAAACGATCGAGTGAAGGGATCTTCCGTGACGAGCCTCAGGGCCGTGATGTTGAACTGCACGCTGAAGTACGCGCCCGAGGTTTCCAACACCGAGGCGCTGATGCTGAAGGTGAAGGAATGGTGGGACACGATGGACGTCGAGACCGAGATCGTTCGGATCACCGATCACGACGTGCGCTTCGGTGTGAGCTCCGACGAGGGCGAGGGCGACGAGTGGCCGCACATCCTCGAGAAGGTGCTCGGGGCCGACATCCTCTGCATCGGCACGCCGATCTGGTTCGGGACGCGGGGCTCGGTCGCACAGATGGTCATCGAGCGTCTCGACGGCACCTACAACGACACCAACGAGGCCGGGCAGTATCCGCTCTACAACAAGGTGGGATGCGTCGTCGTCACCGGTAACGAGGACGGCGCGCACGCCGCGGCCGAGACGACGTTGTTCAACCTTTCGCACCTCGGGTGCGCGATCCCGCCGAACGCCGACACGTACTGGGTGGGCGACGCCGGCCCTGGGCCGAGCTACATCGAGGCTGGCGGCGCAGATCACGAGTACACCAAGCGCACGACCCGTTGGATGGCCCACAACACGGTGCATCTCGCACGGATCCTGAAGGCCACGCCGATCCCCGCCGAAGGCAACACCTTCGACGATGAGACGACACATCAGCCGACGCACGGCGGATGAGCGTTCACACAACGTCTGGCTCGTGAGTCGTGCGGCTGGGCAGTCCAGACTGGACTAGAGCGGCGGAGGGATCCCACCCGGATCACCGTCCGGGTAGGCGGTATCGCCGTACACGGTGAGGTCGCGTTCGGCGATCGACTCGAGGAAGGTGGTACCGAACACGGCCGCGAACTCCCTCTGGTCGAGCAGGTCCTGCTCGACGGCGCTGCGCGGCACGTAGGCGCCGATGTTCTGGCGGTAGCGGTAGTCGGCGATCGAGGCGGCGACATCCTCGATCGTCGCGCCGCCGTTGTCCCACAGTCGCGAGACGTTCATGAAGACCTCCGAGGGCACGACGCTGTCGATCACCCCCGTGACGCCCGAGAACCGCGACTCGATGACGTGCTCGAGTTGGATCGGATCGAGCCGCACGCCGCCGACCGAGTCGGGAAGCGGGCACTGTCCGTGGTCGGCCGTGACGATCAGCACGTATTCCCCCGGGAATCGCTCGTCGAGCATGCGGCGCAGTCGCCCGAGCTGTTCGTCGACGGCCCGGAGCTGCAAGCCGGTCCACTTCGAGCCCATGCCGTAGACGTGACCGGTGTAGTCGGGCGACTTGTACGTCGTGTACAGCAGGTCGGTCGTGCCGGTCCGCCCGATCGGTTCCGAGTCGAACGCCGCCTCGATCACGTCACCCTGATAGCGCACGATCGGCGGACTGCAGCAGGGCGACTGCCTGCCCGACCGGGGCGAACTGCGCATCCCAGCCCGGATCGACGAATCCGTCGACGTAGCGCCGGAAGTCCTCCGGCGCCGGCATCGATGCGGGAAGCCGGTACAGCTCGGAGTTGTGTGGCTGCCAGGTCGCCGTGCCGTCCCCGTCCTCGTCCCAGAAGACGCCGATCGGCAGGTCGTCGGCCGGGCGGTTGCGGCCACCGAACCCCATCATGCCGAGGTGCCACACCTGATAGCCGATCTGACCGACCCAGGCACCGGTCTGCTCGTGCCAGAGATCGGAGAGGGTCGGGAGCAAGATGTCGGCCGGGCGCGCCCGGCCGGGCGTGTCGTAGGCCTTGCGGACGACGCCCTGCTCGTCACGGATGTTGTGACCGGTGATGCCGTGGCGGTTCGGGTACGTGCCCGTGCCGATCGTGGCATGCGCGCAGGCCGTCACGGCCGGGAACGACCCCATGATCGCGTTGGGGAAGGTCGCGCTCTCGCCCATGAGGGCCTTGAGCTCGGGCCAGTCGCCCGGGAAACGGTCGAGCACGTTCCACCCTCCGCCGTCGTAGACGAAGGTGACGATCACCTTGGGACGTCGCGGTGTCCGGGAAGTCGCGAGCGGCAGTGGGCGCCCCTCGCGGTCATCGGGCCAGCCGTCGAAACCCATGAAGGACGCCGCCGTCGGAGCCAGGTCGGCGAGCGTCACGCGCTCGAGGGTGTTGCCTGCCACGACGAGGCCGGGTGCGTGCACGACGAGCGGGATGCGCTCGAGATACATCCACACGCTCGCATGACTCGTCCGGGGATCGCGTGGCACGAGCGAGAGCGACTCGTGCGGGTAGTTCGAGCTGTTGTACGGGGCGAGCAGGAGCTGGAGGTCGCCCGATCGCCGCGGGATGAAGTTCCGGCGCACGAGCTCCATGTACTCCGCGCCGAGGTCGGTGGCCATCGCCTCCTGCATCGGCCGCGGGTCGGGACGTCCGAGCCGGCGTGCAGCCCACCCGATCGTGGGGCCTGCGGCGGCCCACGCGAGCCCGCCGAGACCGGCTGCCACGAGGAGGTTCCGGCGCCCTGGGTCGGCGTGAGATCTTGCTTCCCGTCCTGGTCCCCACCATGCGATCGCGAGCCCGATCGCGAGCGTGAGGAGTCCGGCGGCGACACCCAGCACCCACGACCCCGCGATCCCCACGGCGAGTCCGACGAACCCGGAGAGGGCGGCGAACACGGTGAGAACACGGAAGTCAGAACGCCGATCCATGGAGACGTTCATGTTCCCAGAGCCCGCAAGGGCGTGTGGGAAACCACGTATGGCGTTCGCGTTGCGGGCCGCGCTAGGAGCGCTTGCGGTCGAGGTCGAGGAATGGCAACGGCACGACGGTCGCGCCGACCTTTCCACGCTCGCCTTCGACGCTCCACTCGACGCTCACGCGCGTGCCCAGGTTCGCCTGAGCTCGGTCGAGCGATCCGAAGCCGACCATCTTCTTGATCGTCGTACCCCACGTGACGGAGGTGGCGCGACCGACCTGCTTCCCCTCCTTGTAGACGGGAACGGGCGCGCGCTGAACGAACGGACTGATCGCGGGAGCAAGGCCGTGCTTCGCGTACATGCCCTCGATCCCTGACCAGTCGAGTTCCAACCCCATCAGACGGCGGGCAGGGCCGCCTCCGGCATGCTCTGCTCTCAGTGCCCGGCGGCCGGTGAAGTCGGTGCCCTTGACGAGATCGACGAAGGGCTCGAAACCGAGCTCGTAGGGGGAGTACTGCTGCTCTGGCGCCACGGCGTGACGGGCGCTCGTGTACTCGGCCTCGATCAGGATCAAGCCGGCCTCCACCCTCGCGACGTCCATGCGCCGCGATGCCGACCGGGAAGATGCCGTAGGGCTCCCCGGCTGAGAAGACCTCGTCCCACACCGCCAGGGCCTCGTCTGCGGGCATGAAGAGCTCATAGCCGCGGTCGCCCGTGTAACCGGTGCGAGTCACGTCGACCTCGACGCCAGCGATCTCGGTCTTGCGGCGACCGAAATACTTCAGCTCGGACCAGTCCTGTCCGGTGGCGCCGGCCAGCACCTCGCGGCTGAGGCGGCCCTGCAGGGCGAGCGCCGCGGTCCGGTCGCTGATGTCGTCGATCTCGACGTCGAGGCCGGTCGCATTCATGACGAACCAGCGGTAGCAGGCGTCTGCGGCGGTGATGCGGTAGGTGGTGTCGTCGAGCCGCGCGATCGTGCCGTCGTCGAGGACCTTGCCCTCCTCATCGCACCAGGGGGAGTACGCGACCCGATCGACCCGAAGCTTCGTCATGTCGCGCGTCATGACACGGTCGAGCAATCGCATCGAGTCGGCGCCGTGGATCTCGTACTTGTACAGCGGACTGATGTCGATGACCGCAGCCGCTTCGCGGATGGCGCTGTACTCGATGTCGTGGAAGTCGGCGTACACGGGCACCGCGAAGTACCCGGACCACTCTCCCCAGGCCATCTTCGTGTTGAGCGCCTCTTGACGCGGGAAGAACGCGGTAGGCACGCTCACAGGTGACACCTCCCTTCACGGCGCGATCGAGTGCGCAGCCGGGCGAAGCGTATCGACTGGTTCGATACCCGGTCCTCGTCTCCTTGACCAGTAGTCAAGAGGACGTTGGTGTCCCCGTGGACCCCCGGCTAGCATGAGCGACCGGCGCACGGGGTGTGCGTTCCGTTGCCGTTCGACCCGCGAACACCGGAGGAACCCATGGCCAAGCGGTACGACGCGGTCGTGATCGGCGGCGGGCACAACGGTCTCGTGAATGCCGCGTACCTCGCGAAGGCCGGCTTGAAGGTGCTCGTGCTCGAGCGCAGGCACATCTTGGGTGGCGCGACGCTGACCGAGGAGATCGTGCCCGGCTTCAAGTTCTCGGTCTTCAGCTACGTCGTGTCGCTGCTGCGACCCGAGATCATCCGCGAGCTCGAGCTGGCCAAGCACGGGCTCGAGATCTTGCCGCTCGACGGCACGATCACGCCACTCGACGATGATTACCTGTGGCGTGTGAACGACCACGGCAAGACCGTGCGGGAGCTTCGCCGCTGGAGTCTGAACGACGCCGAGGTCTACGAGGAGTACGGCCAGCTCATGGCCGAGATGGGCCGCTTCATCAAGCCGATCCTGTCGATCGCGCCGCCCGACACGGGCAAGATCTCGCCCGGACACTGGCTGCCGCTGGGACCGCTCGCGAAGGCGTTCCGCGACCTGCCGAAGAAGATGCAGACGACCTTCATCCAGCTCATGACGATGAGCGCTGCCGACTTCCTCGACCAATGGTTCGAGACCGAGCCGCTCAAGGCCACGATGAGCGCGTCGGGCATCATCGGCACCTTCCAGGGGCCGCGCTCGCCCGGAACCGCGTATGTGCTGCTGCACCACTACATGGGTGAGATCGACGGCGCCTTCCGCGCCTGGGGCGTGCCGCGTGGCGGTACCGGCTCGGTCGCCTCCGCGATCGCGAACAGCGCGCTCTCGCTGGGCGTCGAGATCCGCACCGAGGCGGGCGTGTCGCGCGTGAAGACCGCGGGGGGCCGCTCGACCGGTGTCGTGCTCGCCAGCGGCGAGGAGATCGACGCCGGCGTCGTGATGAGCTCGCTCGACTCCCGCCAGACGTTCATCAACCTGCTCGACGAGAGCGACCTCGAACCCTCGTTCCGCGACGAGGTCATGCGTTACAAGTACCGGGGCTCGAGCGGCAAGGTGAACCTGGCGCTCAGCGGCCTGCCCGAGCTCGCGTGCAAGCCGGGCGTGGGTCCATGGCTCCGTGGCGCCATCTCCTTCTCGCCCTCGCTCGACTACATGGAGCGAGCCTACGACGACGCGAAGTACGGCCGGCCGTCGGCTCGTCCGTACATCGACTGCATCATGCCGACCCTCGTCGATCCGACGATGGCCCCGCCGGGCAAGCACGTGATGAGCTGTTTCGTGCAGTACGCGCCGTACCACCTCGACAAGGGTGAGCGATGGGACGACGCGAAGCGCGAGTCGTTCGGACAGAACGTGATCGACACGCTGGAGGAACGCTTCCCGAACATCAGGTCGTTGATCGAGGGACACCAGTTCGTGACGCCGAAGGACATCGAGGACATCACCGGCCTGAGCGAGGGCAACATCTTCGCGGGGGAGCTCTCGTTGGAGCAGCTCTTCTTCAACCGGCCTGTGCCCGGGTGGGCGCGATACGAGACGCCCGTGAAGGACCTCTGGATGTGCGGCTCGGCGACGCACCCGGGCGGCGGCATCATGGGAGCGCCGGGCATGATCGCCGCTCGTGAGTACCTGAAGCAGCGCAAGCGCGGAAGACGGGCAGCCTAGATGGCGCTCAAGCACCGAAGGGGTAGCGCTTGAAGTGGGCGCTCAAGCACCGACGGGGGAGCGCGTGAAAGGGGCGCGGTCCGATGTCATCGTGATCGGCGGAGGCCACAACGGCCTCATCGCCGCGGCGTATCTCGCGAAGGCCGGCCACAGGGTGACGGTGCTCGAGGCGGCTCCCGAGATCGGGGGCATCTTGCGGACGACCTCGCCGGCGGAGGGCGTCGTCGCGCCCGGCCTCGCGCACACGGTCGGGCGTCTGCGTGCTTCGGTCGTGAACGATCTCCAGCTCGAGCGCCACGGCTTCGAGACGATCACGCCGGCCGTGCGCATGTTCGCTCCTCAACCCGACGGATCGGCCGTGACGTTCTGGGGCGACCCGGGGCGCACCGCTTCGGAGCTCCGAGAGCGCAACGCTCACGATGGCGCGGCGTTCGAGGGATTCGACTCGAAGGTGCGCGCGATCGCCAGCTTCCTCGCGTACATCAACGTCGCCACGCCTCCTGACGCCAAGACACCGTCATTGGCCGACGCGATCATGGGCCTGAAGCTCGGAAAGGCCTTCCGCGACCTGGGTGCGAGGACCGGTCGCGAGGCGATCAGGGCGCTGCCGATGGCGGTGGCAGATCTCGTGCAGGAGGTCTTCGACGATGAAGCGGTGCGAGGTCCCCTCACGACCCGCGGCGTCCTCTACACATCGATGGGGCCGTGGGCGTCGGGCACCGCGGCGGTGTTCCTGAACGACTCGGCAGGTACCGACGGGGGTGCCGCGGGCACCACGGTGTTCGCGCGCGGCGGCACCGCGGCGCTCGCGAACTCGCTCGGGTCAGCGGCCGAGGCTCGAGGGGTCGACGTACGCACAAGCGCCGAGGTGGTGGCGATCCGCTCGAAGGAAGGTCGTGTTCGCGGGGTGACGCTCGCCGATGGCACGGAGATCGACGCGCGCGTCGTTGTCTCGGCGGCCGATCCCAAGCGCACCTTGCGCCTGTGCGATCCCGTCGAGCTGAACCCGTACGAGGTGTGGCGCGCCGAGAACATCCGCCAGCCGGGCGCGACCGCCAAGGTCAACTTGGTGCTCTCTGGACTGCCGGCGTTCCACGGCGGCGACGCAGAGCGGCTGCAAGGGCGTATCGTCGTCGGCTCGTCGATCGATCATGTGGAACAGGCGATGGACGCCAACAAGTACGGGCACGTCGCCGAGGATCCGATGCTGGAGGCGACGATCCCAACGCTCGTCGACCCGTCGCTGGCTCCCGACGGCAAGCACGTGATGTCGATCCTGTTCCAAGCGGCGCCCCGCCGATTGCGTGACACCGAGTGGTCGATCGAACGCGATCGCGTGGCCGATATCGCGGTCAAGTCCCTGGAACGATTCGCACCCGGGCTCGGCGAGCTCGTCGAGGCGCGCGAGGTGATCACGCCCGAGGACATGGAGAACGAGTACGGCTTGACGGGGGGCCACGTCTATCACGCCGAGCCGGCGCTCGACCAGTTCTTCGCGTGGCGTCCGCTGAACGGCGAGGCGCGCTACCGCCTGCAGATCGACGGGCTGTACCTGGCGGGTTCTGGCGCGCACCCCGGCGGTGGCATCACGGGCGGCCCAGGTGCGAACGCCTCCCGACAGATCCTGGCGGATGCGAAGCGGTAGGCGGCGTCTCGGCTACGCCTGGCTGATCTCGAAGAGATGTCCGTCGGGATCGCGGAAGAAGCAGCGGACCTCGCGACCCCAGTCGTAGGGGGGCGTGAGGAACTCGGCACCCCGCGAGCGGAGGACCTCGTAGGCTCTTCGACAGTCGGGCACGCGGATCGTCATCGAGTGAGCGACCGTGCGAGGATCCGTCGGCGGTTCGAACGTGACGTCCGGCTTGTCCTCGGTCGGTCCGCCTCCTGTGACCACGCAGCAGCCACGCGGCGCCGAACGTGAACACGGCCGATGTTTCCCCGTACTCGCGGAACAGCTCCGCGCCGAGCACGTCGCGGTACCACTCGCGTGAGCGCTCGAAGTCCGAGACCACGAGGATGTGTGTCAGCTCCATCTCGGTCGTCGGGAAACCGGTGTGGTCGTCGTCCTTGGCGCTGGTCACGCGCTGCCCCCTTCGAGTTCGGAGCTCCGAATGTAGCCTCGCGCGATGGATACGTCGGTTTCCGGAATCATGTCGCTCGCCGAGTGGCGACGCGAGGTGGCGGAGCTCTACCGCTCGATCCGGGCTGACGGCGATCACGCGCGTGCCTGGAAGCGCTGGTGCGACACGCGGCACGATCTGTTCGGCTCGCACCCGCAATCGCCGGTCCCGGAATCGGATCGCAGCTCGCACACGGGGCCGTTCGTTTTCCCCTACGAGCCTCGAGCGCGCGTGCTCGCCGACCTCGAGCACGTCGACGGTGGCGCGGTCGAGGTAGGTACGAGCGACGGTCACTCGACCCGCATGATCCGCTTCGCCCGAGCGCGTTTCGAGCTATTCGGCAACGAGGCCGCGCTCGAGGTGTTCTGGCTCGACCAGTACGGAGGTGGCACCTACCTGGCGTTCCGCGATGCGACGAGTGGCAACGAGACCTACGGTGGTGGCCGCTACCTGCTCGACACGGTCAAGGGCGCCGACCTCGGCGTCGACGGTGGTCGTCTCGTGCTCGACTTCAACTTCGCGTACCAGCCGTCATGCTCCTACGACCCGAGCTGGTCGTGCCCGCTTCCGCCTGCCCAGAACACCCTGCCGTTCGAGGTGCCCGTGGGGGAGCGGCTGCACTAGGATGCGGGCTTCCATCGACGAACAGGTCGACCCGTGACCGCCATGATCTCGCTCGAAGACGTCGAGAAGCGTTACGCCGGCGCAGCGGCGCCCGCGGTCGGCGACCTCTCGCTCGATATCGAGGAAGGCGAGACCGTTGCGCTTGTCGGGCCTTCCGGATGCGGCAAGACCACCACCTTGAAGATGATCAACAGGCTGATCGAGCCGACCGGCGGGCGGATCGTGCTCGACGGCACGAACGTGCTCGACCAGGATCCTGTGCTGCTCCGTCGAGGGATCGGATACGTCATCCAGCACACGGGCCTGCTGCCACATCGAACCATCCGTCAGAACATGGCGACCGTGCCGAACCTGGTCGGCTGGGACGATGCGCGCACCTCGTCTCGTATCGACGAGTTGCTCGAGATATTCGACCTCGACCGTGAGCTGCTCGACCGGTATCCGGCGGAGTTGAGCGGTGGGCAACGTCAGCGAGTCGGTGTCGCTCGCGCGCTCGCCGCCGATCCGCCGGTGATGCTCATGGACGAGCCGTTCGCCGCGGTCGACCCGATCGTGCGCGCGCGTCTGCAAGATCAGTTCCTCGACATCAAAGCCCGGCTTTCCAAGACGATCGTCTTCGTGACCCACGACGTCGACGAGGCGATCAAGCTCAGCGATCGCATGGCAATCCTGAACGTCGGAGGTGTGCTCGAGCAGTTCGCACCGCCCGAGACCGTGTTGCGAGAACCCTCCAACGATTTCGTGCGCGACTTCGTGGGCGCCGAGCGAGGCCTGAAACGACTGGCGCTGATCGCGGTGGGCGACGTCGGTGTGGAAGATGGTCCGGTCGTCGCACCGAACGCGAGCGCTGACGAGGCTCGCAGCGCGATCGAGGCCGGCGGATTCGGCTGGGTGAGCGTCGTCGACGACGGGGAGCTGCTCGGTTGGGTCGACGCTGAGTCGCTCGAAGGCCGATCGACCGCCGGAGAAGCGAACCCTCGCCCGTTCAGCGCCTACGTGACGGCGACCGACTCCCTTCGGCAGGCGCTCGACTCGATCGTCACCTCGCGCACGGCGGTCGCAGTGGTCGTCACCGAGGGACAGCAGTACCGAGGCATCCTGTCGCTCGAACGCATCTCGAAGGAGATCGTCTCGTGAGCGCGACGGTGACCGTCATGGCCGGGATCTTCGCCCAGGGTGACACCGAGCCGCTGATCCGATGGATCTGGATCACCGACCATACCGACGAGATCGTGAGCCGTGGACTGCAACACGTCTACCTGACCGTGGTTTCGGTCGTGATCGGATTCCTGATCGCGTTCCCGGCCGCGGTGTACGCGTCGCGCCACCGCTGGTCGATCTCACCGATCACATCGATCTCAGGTGTGCTCTACACGATCCCGGGGTTCGCGTTCATCTTCCTGCTGCTGCCGATCACCGGGCTGTCGCTCACGACGGTGGCGATCCCGTTGATCGCATACAGCCTGTTGATCTTGTTCCGAAACACGCTCGCTGGTCTCGACTCCGTCGAGCTGGACGTGAAGGAAGCTGCGCTCGGCATGGGGCTGTCCCGAAGGCAGCTGCTCTGGCGCGTGGAGGTCCCGCTCGCGATGCCGGTCATCATCGCCGGCCTGCGCATCGCGACCGTGAGCGCGATCGCGCTGATCACGATCGCGTCGTTGATCGGGCGAGGGGGTTTCGGACAGTTCATCCTCGAGGGCCTCAATACGTTCTTCTGGACGCCGCTGCTCGTTGGGGTGGTGCTGTCGATCGCGCTGGCGTTCGGCGCCGACATCCTGCTGCTCGGCGTGCAGAGATTGGTCACCCCGTGGTCCAGGGCCGCGGGGGTTCGGGTGGTCGCAACATGAACGGTCTGATCGAAGGGCTGCAGTGGCTCGTCGATGGAGCGAACTGGTCGGGGGTCGACGGCATCCCCGCGCGCGTGTGGGAGCACGTGCAACTCTCGGTGATCCCGCTCGTGATGGCGACGATCGTGGCGGTACCGGTCGGACTGTGGATCGGTCACACGCGACGAGGACAGTTCTGGACCGTGCAGCTCGCGAATGTGGGCCGCGCAGTGCCCTCGCTCGCGGTGCTCTCGATCGCGTTCCTGCTGACGCTGAAACTGCTGCCCGGCGACTCCAGTCAGCTCGCGTTCGGCTTCCTGCCGACGATCGTGGCGCTGTGGCTCCTCGGCATCCCGGTGATCCTCATCAACACCTATGTCGGGATCCAGCAGGTCGACCCGGACACCGTCGAGGCAGCCAAGGGCATGGGGATGGACGGCCGGCAGGTGCTCCGGCGGCTCGAGGTTCCGATGGCGACACCACTGATCATGACCGGCCTTCGACTCGCGGCCGTGCAGATCGTCGCGACGGCGAGCCTCGCGGCCCTCATCGGTGGTGGGGGACTGGGCCGCTACATCGTCGACGGATTCGCGCTGCGTGAGAACGACAAGATCGTCGCCGGTTCCATCCTGATCGCTGTCTTGTCTCTGCTGACGGACCTCCTGTTCACGATGCTCACGAACGTGACAGCGCCTCGCCTCACATCGGAAGGGGCTCGGGCGCAACCTTCGCAGCCAGCCGTCGAGGGACACCCTGTCGATATCGTCCCCCTGTAACGTTGCGTCCTCGCCATCCCAACGCATGCCTGTTGGGTAGCGGTTCGTCGCGCGCCGTTGTTAGGGTGCGCATGTCCAGGATCGGGGAGATGGACGCCCCACGACAAGATGGAGGGATACCCATGCGGAAGCACCGCATGATCGTCCTCGGGGCGGGCATCCTCGCGCTGTCTCTGTTCGCGGCCGCGTGCGGAGATTCGGGTGGGGACGACCCGAGCGATGGCGCCACCGAGCCGGCGAGCGCCGAGCCCAAGGGTGAGATCGTCGTCGGCGTCTCAGGCGCGTTCGCGGAGAACCAGCTCGTGGCCGAGATGTACGCTCAGGTCCTGGAGGCCGACGGCTACACCGTCACCCGCGAGCTCGACATCGCCGATCGGGCGGTCGGTAACGAGGCGCTGGCCGCGGGTGAGATCGACATCAAACCCGAGTACACCGGGTTCGACCTGCCGCTGTACGACAAGTCGGCGTCGACGAACGGCGATCCCCAGGCGGTGGCCGATGCGCTGGCCGCTGCTCTGGCGCCCGAAGGGCTCGTGACGTACGCGATCTCCGAGGCAAACAGCACGAATGTGTTCGTCGTGACCCCGGAAACAGCTGAAGCGAACGGCCTGACCGACATGACCAGCCTTGCGGCCGTGGCGGGCGAGATGACGCTCGGCGCTCCACCCGACTGCCCTGACTCCGACTTCTGTATCCCCGGCCTGAAGGAGACCTATGGCATCGAGTTCGGGGAATTCAAGCCGCTCGACTTCGGCGGGCCCAAGACGGTCGCCGCCGTCGACAGCGGCGCCGTCGACGTGGGGGAGCTCTTCTCCCTCGACCCGACCATCGTCGACAAGGGATACGTCGTGCTCACCGACACGGAGAACCTTCAGGCCAACGGGAACTTCATCCCGGTCGTTCGTGAGGAAGTCGCGAGTGAGAGCCTCGGAGCGTTGCTCGACAGCGTCACGCCGACGCTCACCGACGAGAACATGCGCGACATGGTCGGACAGGTCGTGAACGACAAGCGCGACGTCGCCGACGTCGCCGCCGAGTACCTCACCGAGGCCGGCATCTTGTAGATCGCGACACGCCGCACATGTTCAGCCTGAGGGCCGGGGTGCGTCCCCGGCCCTCATCCGTGGCGTTCAGGTGCAGGGGCCGACCGAGACCTCGACGCCGAGATGGTCGGAACCGGCGGGCGTGAACGTGCCGGCTTCGGCCGCGCACCACGAGCGAGTGACGAAGACGTGATCGATGCGGAGCATCAGGGCGGGCCACCAGCCGCCCAGGTAGGTGGTGGCTCCCGTGGATCGCGCGCGCATCGCATCGGTGAGTGCGGCGTCCAGCTCCCGGTAGCTCAAGACTCGATCGCTGGTGTTGAGATCTCCCGCGACGACGACGGGCCGGGTCTCGGTGTCGATGGCGGCGAGCAACGCATCGGTGAACGCGAGCTGGTCCGCGAAGCTCGTCTCCCGGAACGGGTTCAGCCCGTGCACGACGTAGAGCACGAACGGCGCACCCGGCACGTCGACGCTGACGCGCAGCACTCGCGATTCCGGCAGCCCCCTCTCCCCGAGGGCGCTGATGGGGAATCGTGACCACACCGCCTGCCGACCTTGTTCCCACGAGGAATCGAGGCCTTTGGAAGCCGCGCTGGAGCTCATCGCCTCGTAGAACGCGTTGTCGGGCATCTCGACTGCCACGACGACGTCGGCGCTTCGCGCGAGCATCGAGTCCGGCACGGCTTCGGGGATCGGGTTCTCATCCCACACGTTGGCCACGACGAGCCGGATCGTAGGATCGGGCCGTGCGACCGGACGCGGGAGCCTCGGCGCGATCACGGCAACCGCACAGACCGCGAAGATCGCGACCCCGCCGATCAGCGGCCATATTCGACGAGCGACTCCCGAGATGACCGCCCCGAACAGCACCGACGCGACTCCGATCAGTGGCAGCCCGACCGCGATGGTGTCGACCGCGCCGCCGGCGTCGCGCACGACGAACCACAGCCATGGCCAAGCGATCAATAGCACGACGAGCAGCACGCGGCCCGTGCGGCTCCCGCGGGAGACGGGTTCCACAGCGCGAGCCTAATCTCTGATGCACGCCTCGCGCTGTGACGGGCACATGGAAGTGTGTGTCGATCGTGTGTGGGAAGCTTCGCCGATGAGCGATGTGCCCGACTTCCGCCTTGAGCACAGCGAGCTCCGCGGCGACGACGAGTTCGCCGAGTTCACGACCAACGATCTGCCGTACTACTCGGACTGGCGAGGCTCCTTCGAGAAGCTTCCGTGGGCGACCGACGACGAGTCGCTGCGAGCGGCCGAGTGCCGACGTCGCGATCGTCGGCGCGCCGCTCGACGAAGGTGTCTCCTCGCGTCCCGGAGCGCGGTTCGGCCCCCGCGCGATCCGCATGGCGCCGACCACGTGGAGCAGCGACTCCGCCTGGTCGATCCAGCTCGACGTGGAGCCGTACTCGAACCTCACGTGGTCGACGCGGGCGACGCGCCGATCGTGCCGACACGCCTCGAGCGTGGGCTGCGGGTGATCCACGAGAAGGTGTTCCGGGTCGCCGAGGCGGGCCCGATCCCGATCGTGCTCGGCGGCGATCACTCGATCACCTACCCGAGCGCGGCCGCGGTGGCGCGGCACATGTGGCCTCGCAGGGTCGGCGTCGTGCACTTCGACGCGCACGCCGACACCGGCGCCGACCAGTGGGGCAACCTCTACGGCCACGGCGAGCCGATGCGCCGGCTGATCGAGGAAGGCTGGATCGCCGGCCCGAACTTCGTGCAGGTCGGTCTGCGCGGCTACTGGCCGGAGCAGGAGACGTTCGACTGGATGCGCGAGCAGGGCTTCCGCTGGCACACGATGGTCGAGATCGAGGAGCGGGGCGGCGAGGCCGTGATCGCCGACGCCATCGCCGAGGCGCTCGACGGACCCGACTGCATCTACCTGTCGCGTCGACATCGACGTCGTCGACCCCGGCATGGCGCCGGGCACCGGCACGCCCGAGTCGGGCGGCATGCTCGCGCGCGAGCTGCTGCGCGCGGTGCGCCAGATCGTCGGGCAGGTCGACCTGGTCGGCATGGACGTCGTCGAGGTCTCGCCGCCGTACGACCACGCCGAGGTCACCGCGATCCTCGCGCATCGCACCGTGATGGAAGCGATCAGCGCCCTCGCGCAGGACGCGCGCGGAACGCCTCGTAGCGGGACGGTCCGGGGTCGGACTCGCTCAAGCGCGCTCTGCCGCGGGGTCGAAGCTTCCATGCATGATCGACCCCTCGCCCGCCCCGTTCGGCGACGGCGGACGCCGAGCGATGCCTTCCGCCGCCTCGTCGACAACGTCGAGCTCGTGATCGCCGGCAACACCGAGGCCGTGGAGACCGCGGCCATCTGCCTGTTCGCCGACGGCAACCTGTTGCTCGAGGGCGTGCCGGGCGTCGGCAAGACGACGCTCGCCCGCGCGCTCGCTCGTTCGATCGGCGGGGAGTTCAGCCGCATCCAGGCCACGCCCGACCTGCTTGCCGAGCGACCTGACCGGCATCAGCGTCTACGACCAGCAACACGGCGAGTTCCGGTTCGTGCCCGGGCCGGTCTTCGCCAACGTGGTGCTGGTCGACGAGATCAACCGCACGACGCCGCGCACCCAGTCGGCCCTGCTCGAGCCGATGGAAGAGCGCCAGGTCACGGTCGAGGGCACGACCTATCCGCTGCCCGTGCCCTACGTCGTGATCGCGACCGAGAACCCGATCGAGCAGCACGGCACGTATCCCGCTTCCCGAAGGACAGCTCGACCGGTTCGCGATGACGGTGCAGGTCGGCTATCCCGACGACGCCATGGCCGGCGACATCGTGCGGCGCCAGCTGCTCGAGCATCCGATGCACGACCTGCGCGCCGTGCTCACGCCCGACGAGGTGCTCGCAGCCCAGCGCGCCGTGCGATCGGTGCATGTCGACGACAGCGATCGTCGACTACGTCGTGGCGATCGTGGCGGCGACCCGCGAGGCGCCCGAGGTCGCGCTCGGGCGCCTCGCCCCGGTCGACCGTGTGCGCTCACCCGATGCGCGCAGGCCCGCGCCGTCGCGCTCGGGCGCGACCACGTGCTGCCCGACGACGTGAAGGCGCTCGCCTCCGTCGGTGCTCGCGCACCGCATCGTGCCCGCCAGGCGCGGGCGGGGGCCGAGGTCGGGCGACGGGTCGTCGGCCGCGTGCTCGACGAGGTGCCCGTGCCTCCCTGCACGCACGCGCGAGCCCGGCGCGGGCGGGCCTGACGCATGCGCCTGCGCAAGCGGGCGTTCGGCCTGCTGTTCGGGGCGGGTCTGCTCTTCTTCCTCGGCACGAACGTGCAGGCGGGGTGGCTGTTCGTGCTCGCCGCGCTGCTGCTCGGCGCGCGTCATCGCCGGCATCGTGCTGCCGGCGACGCGCCACCCGCGGCGTCGTCGTCGAACGGCGCGCGCCCGACGAGATGCATCAGGGGACGAGGCGCTCGTCGACATCGACGGTGCACGGGGGCTCGGCGGTCGACCCGGCGGGGCTGACTCGTGCGCGACCTGTTCCTCGACGCCGTGCCGACCTCTGGGTCGGCACCGTGCGGACCGGGGGAGCGCGTCGAGGTCTCGAGCCTGCGCGTGGCCCGCCGCCGCGGGCTGCACGGAGCCAGGTCGGGTGACGGTTCGGTCCGCCGCGCCGTTCGGCGTCGCGGAACGCCGGCGCCGGGTCACGGTGACGGCGCACGGCACGCTCGTCTGCCGGCGGTCGAGCCGCTCGGACGCGCTGCCGTTCGTGCGCCCGGCGTCGACGACCGAGTCGGCGATGCACACCGCTCCTCGGCGGGGTCACGGCCCGGAGTACCTCGGCATCCGCGAGTACCGGCCCGGCGACAGCATGCGGCACGTGCACTGGGCCTCGACCGCGCGCACCGGCGCGATGATGGTGCGCGAGTTCGAGCAGGAGCAGACCCGGCGGCTCGCGATCGTCGTCGATGCCTCCCGCGACGCCGAAGCCCGGCGACGACGGGTTCACACCGCTCGATCGCGCGTGCTCGGCGGCGGCATCGGTCGCGCTCGCCGCGCTCGCGCACGGGTCACGGCGCCCGTTCGTCGTGACGCGGGGAGAGCGAGGCGACGCGTGGACGTGCTCGCCGGGCGCGGGCGAGCGCGAGCTGCTCGAGCGCCTCGCCCTGCGTCGAACCGCACCTGCTGCCGAGACTCGTTCCCCGAGCTGCATCCGACCGCTGCCGATGCGCTCCTGCGGGGTGGAGACCGCGGTGCTCGTCTTCCCGACGTGGGACGGCAACGACCGCCGATCGGCTCGCTCCCGCGGTCGGGTCGCTCGACGGCGAGGATCCCACGGTGGTCGCGGTGCCGGTGGTCGATCGGACCGCCGTCCGCAGGCGCCCTGACGGCCGAGGGCGCTCGACGGCCTCGGTGCAGCGGCTGCGGGCGGCGGGGGCCTCGGTGCACCTGTGGCGGCGACCCGGCGACGTCCGCTCGACGGCAGCCGCTTCGGCGTCGTCGCGGAGCGAGGCGGCGCCGCGATGAGGCTCGAGCTGCGCCGCCCGTCGGGCCCGCCCGAGGACTCGGTCGCGATGCGCGTCGTCGTGGCCGGCGCCGTCGAGGTCGCGATCGCCGCGGTGGTGGCGCAGCCCGGGGCCGTGCCGGCACCGGTGGCGATCGCGGCCCTGGTCGCTCGCGCCGTTCGGGTACTGGTACTCCTACCGGCGCCGGCGTTCGCCGAACCTGCTGCTGAAGATCGCGCTGTCGGTGGCGCTGCTCGCGGCGCTCGGGCAGTTCCTCGGCGACGTGCGAGAGCGTGATCTCGTTCGACCAGGCGCGCATCCCGCTCGCGTCGCTGTTCCTGTGGGTGCAGGTGCTGCACGCGTTCGACGTGCCGCGCCGGCGCGACCTCGCGTTCTCGATGGTCTCGAGCCTCATCCTGATCGCGGAAGCCGGATCCCTCTCGCTCTCGACCTCGTTCCTGCTGTTCCTGCTGCCGTGGGCGGGGCTCGCCGGCGCGTGGCTCTCGCTGTCGTCGCGGCCGAGGGCCGACCAGGTCGCGACCCCGGTGGCGGTGCGCCGGCATGCGCCGGAGCGCCGCGCCGTCGCGCATCGGCCCCGATCCGCTCGGCCACGGCCGCCGCGGGCCTCGCGCTCCTCGCGGCCTCGCTCGTGTTCCTCGCGATGCCCCGTCTGCCGGGGGGCTTCGTGCGCACACCGCCGTTCTCGCTCGCCGGCAACGCGTCGCCGGTCGCGGCATTCGACGGCGCTGTCTCGAATCCGGGCCTGCCCGCCGACGCCGGGTGACGGCGCGATCGACTTCTCCTCGGGCGGCTACCCGGGGTTCAGCGACGTCGTCGACCTGCGAGCGCGAGGGCGGCTTGAGCGACGAGCTCGCGTTCCGGGTGCGGGCGCAGCAGCCGGCGCTCTGGCGGGCCGAGGTCTTCGATCGCTACGAGGCCTCGGCGTGGACGATCACCGACGACGAGACGGTGCCCCTTGCTCAGGATGGCGACGGCCTTTCGTACGCGGTGCCGGGTGATATCAGTTCGCGCAACGACGCGGCCGGGGTCGACTCGTCGAAGGTCGTGCAGACGTTCTACATCGATGCCGCCCAGCCCAACGTGCTCTTCGCGGCCTCCACCGCACGACAGGTGTACTTCCCGTCGGCCGGTCTTCGTGTCGACGCTGCCGGATCGATCCGGTCGCCGATCCTGCTCGATGAGGGCCTCGTGTACTCCGTGGTCTCGGAAGTGCCGCTCACCCAGGACTGGCAGCTGCGAACGGCGACCGGCCGGGTACCCGCGAGGTTGGCGCCCTACCTGCAGCTCCCCGCGGACCTGCCGGCCGCGTCGGCGATCTCGCCGACCGCATCACCGCGGATCGGGCGACCGTGCTACGGCAGGGTCGAGGCCGTGCAGTCGTGGCTCCAGGCGAACACTCGCTACGACCTCGAGGTGCCTCGTGACCCCGAAGGGGTCGACGCGGTCGATCATTTCCTGTTCGAGACGAGGCGCGGATATTGCGAGCAGATCGCCTCGTCGATGGCCGTGATGCTGCGCACGCTCGGCATCCCCGCACGGCTCGTGACCGGCTACGGCCCCGGGCAGAGGAACCCGCTCACCGGCTACTTCGAGGTGAAGCAGTCCGACGCGCACGCCTGGCTCGAAGTCTTCTATCCGGGCATCGGCTGGGTGCAGTACGACCCCACGTTCGGCGTGCCGGAAGCCGCGCCGGGCGCCGCGAGCCGCTTCCTGGCGGGCCCGGTGTTCGCGGCGATCGGCCGGTTCATCTCCGACGCGGTGCCCCGGCCGATCAAGGACTCGATGGGGGTCGTCGCTCGAAGCGTGATGAGCGCAGGGGCGATCGCGCTCCGCGCATGGCCCATCGCACTCGTCGGCCTGCTGGCAACCGGCTGCATCGCGCTCGTGCTTCGCCGATGGCGGCGACGATCGGGTCGAACGCCTCGCACGCCTGCGGAAGCGGCGTTCCTGGATCTGGTCGGGGTGCTGGAGCCGCTCGGGCACGGACGGGCGCCGAACGTCACGCCGAGCGAGTATCTCGCGGGTGTCGCCGCCGACCAGAGCTTCGGCGACGCGGTCGTGACGGCAGCCGAGACGGTCGTTCGCACCTTCGAGCGGGAGCGGTTCGCACCCTCGAAGCCGTCGGCAGCCGATCTCGCGTGCGCCCGGGAGGCGACGCGACGGGTACGCGACCTCGCCGGGCGCCGCTGACGCTCGGGGACGACCGCGTCCAGGCGTCGTAGGCTCGACCCATGTGCCGAAGCATCAAGACCCTTCGCAGCCCCGACGAGCCCGCCACCGACGAGGAGATCCGCGCTGCCGCTCTGCAGTTCGTGCGCAAGGTGAGCGGATACCGCGAGCCTTCCCGCAAGAACGAAGAGGCGTTCGTGCGCGCGGTGGACGCGGTAGCGAAAGCATCGAAGGTCCTGCTGGACGACGTGAGCCCCGCCGGCACCACCGGTTGACCCGGTCGCCTTGCCGCGAGTACGTAACTACGTTGCGGCTCGTTCCCGCATCTGCTCCAATCGAACGACTTTGACCGCGATGCCCAGCGAGAGCCAGTCGTCTCGCTCGAGGTCGAGGCCAGATTCCCGCTCGATGCGCTCCAGCCGCTGGCGGAGCGTGTTGGGGTGGATGTAGAGAGCACGCGCGGTACCCATGACGTTCCCTCGCTCTTCGAGATAGCGCTCCAGCGTCCCGAGGAGCCTGGTGCCGCGCCGCGCGTCGTAGTCGACCAGCCGATCGAGCCGCTGCCGGTCGGCGCCGCGGCCGAGATCCGGCGAGGCGAGGACGTAGCGATACGCGCCCAGATCGCGGAAGGTCGAGATGCCTGCGCTACCGCGCAGTAGCGCGCCGATCTCGGCGGCGGCGGCGGCCTCCTCGAAGGCTGCCGGAAAGCCGGCGATGCCAGAGCAGAGATCCGAGATGCCTGCCGAGAGTGCGGGCACCTTCGACCTGCCGACCATGTCCTCGATGTCTGCCTCGATGCGCGCAGCCCCGTCAGGCGCCGATACGATCAAGCGCACAGCGCGCTCGGTGCGATCGAACCAGGCGCCCGGTAGCCGCGACGTGATCGCCGATTCCAGCTTGGCGGCGACCTCCGCCCAGGCGCCCGTGGAATGCAATGGGCGTGCAGCGCCATCCCATCCGGAAAGCACGACGACGACGTGCGGTCGCTCCAAGTCCGCCTCGAGCCTGCCGGCGAGGGAGCGCACACGCGCCTGGTCGCCGTCGCGTCGTGAGAGCGCCTGGAAGAACTCCGAGACGAGGTTCTTCTCGAGGAGCCGCTCTACGAGATCGAGCTGGCGGATCGCGACCGCAGCGTGCGCAGCGATCGCCGAAAGGACGGTTGCTGCTCCTGGAGGGGGCGTCTCGATCACGATCGCAAGCCAACCGAGTTGCTCGTCACCGACCATGAGCGGTTCGAAGAATGCCGTGCCCAGGGGCACGGTTCCCCAGATGGCGCGGGCGACCCGAGCGGCATCGGAGGATGACTGATCTGCCGTAACACGAGTGAGCTGTGAGGCGTCGACGGGACCTCTCTGCCTGTGGTGTGGCGGATCGGCGGCCGCAAGATCGAGCCCACCCTCACCGTCGGCGAGGAACAGTTCGCAGACCGACGCCGAGAGCAGCTCACGAGTGCCGCGTCCGACGACGGCGAGCACCTCGTCGAGCTCGCTCGCCGCCGAGATGCGGCGCGAGAGCCGTGACAGCTCGGTCAACAGGTCGACGCGTGCGGTGCTCTGCTCATACAGCCTCGCGTTCTCGACGGCTCCGGCGATCAATGAGGCCGTGTGCTCGAGGAATTCGAGATCGTCGTGCGCGAACTCGTGCGGCGCCTCGGCATGGAGCGAGATCACGCCCATGACATCGCTGTTGCGATCGAACATCGGCACCGAGACCAGCGATTGGTAGTGCTCCTCGTCGAGCTCGGGGAAGTACTTCACGCGGGGGTCCTGCAACGCGTCGTCCTCGATCACCGCCGACCTGCGCGATCGAGCGACCCAGCCCACGAGCCCTTCATCCAGATCCATGCTGATGTCGCCGGCCAAGGAGGCATAGGGCTCAGACGACGCCCGAAGCACCAGCCGATCTCCCTCGAGGAACCAGATCAAGCACGCATGGCATTGCGTTGCCTCGGTCGTGAGCCGCACCACGCCCGAGAGCATCGAGCGAAGGTCCGGTCCGGACCCGATGGTGCGGATGATCCCGTACAGATACGCGCGCTCGTCGTCGAGGCGAGGCAGGGGCGTGATCGTCGGGATGTCGCCCGCCGAACGGTTCGCGACCGAGGGGCTTGCCCGCCTCGTGCGAGGGGCCGACCGCGAGGTGTGTTCCGTGCCCATACGCGGCGCGACGCTACGCTTCGCGAACTGGTACGTCAAACCAAAGAGCCCGCCGGCATATGGCAACTCCGCACATACCGGCAGACCGAACTACGTGGAGGCGCGAGCAGGTCGCGGCAACCGGGGCGCGCTACCCTGGGTGCGACCATGGGGCGCCTGCGCGCAACTGTGCAGCCGGACACAAGGGGGAGCAGTTGACCACCGATCTCGAGACCTTCGTATCCGAGGACGGTCGCGCAGAAGCCGTCGAGGCCGTCAACCGCCAGATCGTGGACCAGGGCGTCGAATACATGTACTACCAGTTCGTCTCGGTGACCGGACGCATCATGGGCAAGGGCATCCCGGCGGCGCACTTCAAGCGCATCGCCGGCACCGGGTTCCAGCTCGTGTACGGCTCGACGGCGAACCTGTTCACCGACCGTCACGGCAACTACATCGGCTACGGCCCCGAGGCTCGCGAGCTCGTTGGGCTGCCGGAGCCCGAGACCTTCAACGTGCTGCCATGGGACCCCAAGACCGCCAGGGTGTGGTGCACGCTGTTCCGAGGACGAGAGGAAGAGGTCGACGGCGGCGCCTTCCTCACGTCGGACTGCCGCGGCAACCTCAAGCGCATCCACGCGAAGTTCACCGAGGAGACGGGACTGCACCTTCGCGCGGGTACCGAGCCGGAGATGATGTGGCTGAAGGTCGACGCTGACGGTAAGCCGACCGTCGAAGGCAAGACCAAGCCGTACTGCTACCACATCGACCAGTTCTCCGAGCTCCAGCCGCTGATCCACAAGGTCATGGAGTACGGCAAGGCGATGGACCTCGACATGATCCAGGGCGACCACGAGGACGCGCCCGGCCAGCTCGAGCTGAACTTCATGTTCGACCACGCCGACAAGACCGCCGACCGGCTCACCACGTACCGCCAGATCTGCCGCCAGGTCGGACGGGAGCTCGGCGCATTCGCGTGCTTCATGCCCAAGCCGTTCATGGGCGTGTCGGCCAACGGTTGTCACCACAACATCTCGCTCTGGGAAGGCGACGAGAACAAGTTCATGCCAGAAGGCGACGACCCGCAGATGCCGGGGCAGATCGGCCTGTATGCGATCGGCGGCATCATCAAGCACCTCCGCGCGCTCACATGCCTGTCCTCACCCACCGTGAACTCGTACCGACGCCTGTGGGATGCCGGCTTCTGGGCGCCGATCTTCGCGGACTGGGGCTTCCAGAACCGCACAACCGGTCTGCGTATCTCCGCGCCGGGCCGCTTCGAATACCGCTCCGTCGACTCGGCCGTCAACCCCTACCTGTCGTTCGCCGGCCTGCTGCTCGCGATGCAAGACGGCATCGAGAACAAGCTCGATCCGGGCGAGCCCGAGGAGCGCAACATCTACGAGGCCATCGCCGGCGGCAAGGACGTCGCTCGCATCCCGACGAGCCTCGGCGAAGCGCTCGACGCGCTCGAGGGCGACGACGTGGTGATGGGGGCCCTGCCGGGCGACATGGGACGCGTGTTCATGCACTACAAGCGAGACGAATGGGAGCGGTTCCTCGCGACCGTCTCCGATTGGGACGTCGAGGAGTACCTGGACATCCTGCCGTAGAGCCGAACGAGAGCGCCAGAGGCGAAAGGAGCCGGCTTCCCACATGTGCGGTATCGCAGGCATCATCCATCGAGACGCCGAGGCCGACGTCGGGTCGGAGATGACCAGCATGCTCCAGTCGATGAAGCATCGGGGCCCCGACTCCACCGGGTACGCGCTGTTCGGCCCCCCGAGCGACTTGATCGTGATCAGGTTCAAGCTCGCCGATGCCAACGATCCGCGGGATTTCGACTTCCGAGAGCGCTTGGAGCGCCATCGCAACGAGGTCGAGTCGCGGCTCGGCAAGATCGGCGCTCACGTCGACCGTGTCGAGTCCGAGACCGAGTACGCCTACCGCGCGGTCGTGCGGTACGAGGGAGACCTCAAGGCGCTCGCCGACTACCTCGAGGACGTGCCCGGCTGTGAGGTGCTCTCGCTCGGTCACTCGCTCGAGATCGTGAAGGATCTCGGCGACGCGGCAGAGGTCTCGGAGATGTATGACCTGGCGTCGTTCCGGGGCACGCACGCGATCGGGCACTGCCGCATGGCGACGGAGTCCGACGTCGACATCTCGGGCGCCCATCCGTATTGGGCGTACCCGTTCTCCGACGTCGCGGTGGTGCACAACGGCCAGCTCACCAATTACTTCCAATGGAAGCGTCGCCTCGAAGCGTCGGGACACAGGTTCCAGTCGGAATGTGACTCCGAGATCATCGCCGTGTATCTCGCCGAACGCATGGCCGACGGTGAGACCCTCGAAGACGCCATGAAGCGCAGCCTCGACGAGCTCGACGGGGTCTTCACGTACATGGCCGTGACGAACGACTCGCTCGGTGTCGCCAAGGACGAGATGGCCGCGAAGCCGCTCGTGCTCTACGAGTCCGAGAACCTCGTGGCGATGGCCTCGGAGGAGATCGCGATCCGCGCGGTGCTCGAACGTGAGATCGACACCTCCGATCCGTACGAAGGGCAGGTGTTGGTATGGAGCAGGTAGCCACCGGCTCGCGGCGAATCACCTACGACGCGCGCGGCCTCGCCGAGCCCGACGTCGAGGCGCCTCGCACGGCCGTCGTCGAGGGCGGCACGGCGTCGTTCGACGCCTCGGACCTCTCGACACGCCAGATCAACCTGGAGCTGCGCAGGTTGATCTACGAGGAAGGCGTCACCGACGTCACGGTCCGCGACCCGGGCGCGAAGCACTCGATCGGCGTCGGCATCTTGCAGCGGTGCCACATCACGTTCGAGGGCAGTTTGGGGTACTTCGGAGTCGGACTGATCGACGGGCCCGAGGTGCACATCACCGGCCGGGTCGGCTGGTCGGTCGCCGAGAACATGATGTCGGGGGTCGTCGTGATCGAGAAGGTCGCCGGCTCGCTCGCCGGCGCGGCGATCCGTGGGGGGGACCTCGTCGTCAAGGGAAGCGTGGGCGCCCGCACCGGCATCGACCAGAAGGGCGGCACGATCATCGTCGGGGGTGACGCCGGCACGATGACCGCATTCATGATGCAACGTGGGCGTCAGATCATCTGTGGCGATGTCGGGCCGGGGCTGGGCGACTCGATGTACGACGGCGAGATCTACGTGGGCGGCACCGTGAAGTCGCTCGGCATCGACTGCGTCGAAGCCGAGATGACCGACACCGATCAGGAGATGATCGATCGGAAGTTCCGCATCTACGGGCTCGACAAGCCCGATGCCTTCCGAAAGTACGTGTGCGGCAAGGTGCTCTACAACTACGACAACCTCGAGCCTTCAGAGAAGAAGCTCGTGATCCACTGAGAGGGGCGGCGACATGGCTGACGAGATCGACGTTTCCTCGAAGACAGACGTGCTCGGGCGCAGCCCGATCTTCACCCAGGACGTCATCAACGACATCCACGTGAAGTCCGAGCTCGGGCGCTACCGCATGCGCGGGTTCTCGATGTTCAAGCCGATCCCGCACTGGGATCAGCTGATGTTCATGCCCGGCACGCTGACCCGGTTCGTGATCGAGGGCTATCGCGAGAAATGCGAGACCAAGACCGTGCTCGGCGCTCGCTTCGCGAAGAACCCGATCGAGCTCGACATCCCGATCTACATCACGGGCATGTCGTTCGGCGCCCTGTCACTCGAGGCCAAGATGGCGCTCGCCAAGGGCGCATCGATGGCCGGAACCGCGACCTGTTCGGGGGAAGGCGGCATGATCCCCCCCGAGCGCGACCTGTCGACGAAGTGGTTCTACCAGGTGATCCAGAGCCGGTACGGGTTCAACCCGCACCACCTCATGCTCGCCGACGGCATCGAGTTCTTCATCGGCCAGGGGTGCAAGGTCGGGCTCGGCGGGCACCTGATGGGTCAGAAGGTGACCGAGCAGGTTGCGGAGATGCGGTCGCTGCCGGCAGGCATCGACCAGCGCTCGCCGGCGCGTCACCCCGACTGGCTCGGGCCCGACGACCTCTCGCTCAAGATCCAGGAGATCCGCGAGGCGACCGACTACTCGGTGCCGATCCAGCTCAAGCTCGGCGCAGCGCGTGTCTACGACGATGTGCGCATGGCCGCGAAGTGCGGACCCGACACGATCTACCTCGACGGCGCGGAGGGCTCCACCGGCGCCGGCCCTCACATCGCGACCGAGGAGACCGGCATCCCCCTGATGGCGGCGATCCCCGAGGCCAGGCGGGCGCTCGAGGACGTGGGTCTGGCCGACGAGATCGACCTGATCGTTGCCGGCGGCATCCGGAACGGCGGCGATGTCGCGAAGTGCATCGCGCTCGGCGCCAAGGCGGTGGCGATCGGGCATTCGGCGCTGATGGCGCTCAACTGCAACAAGGAGATCCCGGGAGTCACCGACTACGAGGGAACGGTCGGCGTGCCTGCCGGTCAGTGCTACCACTGCCACACCGGTCGCTGTCCGGTCGGGATCACCACGCAGGATCCGGAGCTCCGCAAACGGCTCGAGGTCGAGTCCGCGGCGACGCGCGTCTACAACTTCCTCACCGCCATGACGATGGAGTTGCAGATGCTGGCACGGGCGTGCGGCAAGACCAACGTGCACTCCCTCGAGCCCGAGGATCTGTGCGCGCTCACGGTCGAGGCTTCGGCGATGGCGAAGGTGCCGCTCGCCGGCACCGACTACATCCCGGGTGTCACCGAGCAGCGCACACTCGACGAGATCAAGTCGATGATGGCGAAGTACGTGGCCGACACCGGCCAGATGCCCACTGCCTAGCAGACCACGAGGAGTGACGATGACAGAACCGCACCTGAGCACGAAGATCGGCCTCGACGCCGAGGAGCTCGCGGGGCGGCGCTTCCCGTACCAGGAGGACATCTCCCTGCTCGACGACATCGATCTCGATGCGCTCACCCCCGGAGAGGACCTCAACTGGCTCGAGGACATCACCCTGCTCGAAGAAGACGGCGTGCCGGCCGTGTTCGATCGATACTCGAACTCGTTCCTCAAGATCTACTTCCCGATCCCCGAGGGCCGCGGCGACGAGATCGCGCGCAAGCTGCTGATGAAGCACCTGATCGACGGCAACTCCTACGGCATCTCGTTGAAGGCCCGGCACACGAAGTTCACCCAGCCCGAGCTCGGTTCGTGGGTCGAAGGCTCGCGCGTCGTGGGTACCGACTATCGCCCCGCCGTGCTCGAGGGCTGGGAGAAGCCCGCCGGGCACTGAGGCTCGTGGACGTCCTGGTCTTCCAGCACATCGCCTGCGAGCCCCGGTGTGTACGAGGACGGGCTCTTCCGCTCGGTGCGACCAACACCATGGTCGAGCTCGACGAGGGCGGGGCCTTTCCGGGAAGGTTCGACCCGATCGTCGCGACGGTGGAAAAATGCTGAACGACCAGCCGGAGAGATCCACGGACATGAGCGCCGACGGCTCGCGGCCGTTGGTGCTGATCTCCGAAGGGTTCGCCGATTACGGCGACTACTACGGGGTGGGCTATCCACGCCCGCTGCTCGCCGCCGGAGCGTTCCCCGTCCTGTTGCCTTACCTCGACGACACAGCCGACCGCCGTGATGCGATCAGTCGCGCCGACGGGCTGGTGATCGCGGGCGGACGCGACATCGAGCCCTGGCGGTACGGCCGCACCGAGCCGCACCGAAACCAGCTCGAGCCGGCGTGGAAGCTCGACGAGATCGAGCTCGACTACGCCCGGCTCGCCGTCGACGCGGGCGTGCCGTTGCTCGGGATCTGCCGCGGCTGCCAGATCATCAACGTTGCGTTCGGTGGCACGCTCTTCGGCGACCTCGAGGAGTTCCCCGAAGGCGGCGCCGACCATCCGGGCGCCAGATGGCCCGAGTGGCGGGCCTTGGTCGCCGCCACGCTCAGGGGCGACGAGCCGTCCCCGCACCCCGTGCACCCGGTCGACCTCGCGACCGGGTCGCTGCTGGCCGAACACCTCGGCGATCGCTGCGACGTCGACAGCTATCACCATCAGGCGATCGACCGGATCGGCGACGGGCTCGTTGCCACGGCCTTCGCGCCCCACGGCACCGTCGAGGGGATCGAGATGCCGCAGGCATCCGCCTTCGTGCTCGGTGTGCAATGGGAGCTGCACGAGGAATGGCAGCACGACGAACGCACCCTCGGCATCTGGCGTGCGTTCGTCGACGCCGCTCGGGAACGTCGTTCGATGCGTGAAGGGACGCCGGTCCGGATGACACCGAGCGTCGAGGTGACGATGGACGCGCTGGACGCGGAGGCGGTCGCCTCGTGGTGGGCCGGGGCGCTCGGCTATCGCCGCATCCACGGTCGCTCGCCCTACGTGGTGCTCGGCCCGCTGAACGGCGATGCGCGGCCGCGGCTGGTGATCCAGCAGGTCGACGAGGTCGCGCGCGGCAAGACGCCGGTGCATCTCGACCTGCGAGTCGATGATCCCGCTCTCGAGGTCGACCGTCTGACGAGCCTGGGCGCGAGCGTGGCCTGGGTCGTCGACGAGACCGACGACGGGTTCATCGGATGGACGACGATGACCGATCCCTGGGGCACACTGTTCTGTGTCTGCCCCGCACGCCCCGAGCCCGAGGAGATGACCCCATCCGATGTCGCTTCCTGAATCTGCCCGCTACGTGGTGATCGGCGCGGGCGTGCACGGGCTATCGACCGCATGGCACCTGGCGAATGAGCTCGAGGCCACTGGCCGTGGTTCGGGCGACGACGTCGTCGTGCTCGACAAGACCGGCGTCGGGGCAGGGCCGTCGGGCATCGCGTGCGGAGTGATCCGCAACAATTACTTCCAGCCGGCGATGCGCGAGCTCATGGCGCACTCCGTCTCGATATGGGAATCCGATCCTGAGACGTTCCACTATCACGGCGTCGGGTACCTGCAGATCGCGCCCGACGTGATGGCCGCCGACGTCGCCCAGATCCACGCCGAGCAGCGGGCGATCGGATACCGCTCGGATCTGATCGAGGGCGAGGACGACTGCCGCCGTCACATGGAAGGCATCTTCTCCGACTGGCAGGCGAAGAACGTCACCGTGGTGCTCCACGAACGTCAGGGTGGCTACGCGGAGAACATGCCCTCGATGCTGGGCCTGAGGGGCAAATCCGAAGCGCTCGGCGTGCGACTCCTCGCGCCGGTGGCCGTCACTGGTCTCGAGGTCATCGGCGGCGCCGTCACGAAGGTGCAGACGGACCAGGGCGACATCGCCTGCGATACCGTGATCGTGGCCGCCGGCCCGTGGGTTCGCGACTTCTGGCACATGCTCGATCTGCCTTCGACCACCGTCGTGCGCGGCCCCGACGGCGCCGACCACGACTGGCCCACCTGGACCTATTGGTGTCTGCAGGAAGGCACGCTCGGCGTCGAGCCGAGCTACCTGCTCGACAACGACGGCAACATGCCTCCCGTCGTGCACATCGACACCGACGCGCCGCTGATCGACGACATCGACGGGTCGCTCGTCACCGACCGGCTCTGGGGCGTGTACTACAAGCCCGACGTGAACTTCGGAGGGGTGCAGGGTGGTGCGATGCCGTGGGTGGTCGAGCAGCCCGCCGACGACGTGGCCGTCGACCCCTACGGCGAGAGATCGACCGAGTTCGTCGTGACGGCGGACTTCGAGCGGATGTGGACGTCTGCGCTCGCCCACTGCCACAAGCGATTCGAGGGCAAGCGAGGCTTGTACCGCAAGGCGCCGACCGGTGGCATCGGCGCGTTCACGCCCGACAGTTTCCCGGTCTTCGACACGTTCCGAGACAACGTGTACGTGGTCGCCGACTCGAACCACGGTTACAAGATGATCGGTGTCGGCGCGCTCGTGGCCAAGGAAGTCATGGGCGAGCCGCAGGCGTTGCTCGAGCCGTTCCGCTATGCCCGGTTCGCCGCGGGCGAGCTGCATCCGGTGAGCAATTCGCCCTACCCCTGGAGCTGAGGAGGAACGCCCGTGCCGGAAGAAGGCGCGACCGAGGAGACCGAGGTCACGCCGGTGCCGGTGGAGTTCGATCTGCGTCTGCCGGCGATCAGCGTCATGCCCGGTGCGATCGGCGAGACGTTCCTCGACGACATCCCCGAGGAAGAGCACATCGAGATCGCGGGGGAGCCTGGGCAGGATCCGGCGATCGCGTTCCGACGAACGCTCGGGATGTTCGCGACCGGGGTCACGATCATCACGACCCAGGTCGGCGACCAGGTCCACGGCATGACTGCCAACGCCTTCATGTCGGTCTCGCTCGAGCCGCCGCTCGTGGTCATCTCCGTCGACCGCCGGTCGAAGATGCATCAGCTGCTGTACGAGGGCCGGCACTACGGCATCAACGTGCTTGCCGACGACCAGCAGGCGCTCTCCGACCGCTTCGCCGGCAGGAGCGGAAGCATCGAGGAGCCGTCGTTCGTGCAGGTGCGTGCGACGCCCGTCGTGGAGGGAGCCTTGGCACACCTCGTGGCTCGGGTGGTCCGGTCGTACTGGGGCGGCGACCACTCCCTGTTCCTCGGGCGGGTGGAGTACGCACGATATGGCGTCGGCCAGCCGCTGCTGTTCCACGGCGGGCGGTACGAGCGCATGGTGGGCACCACGCCGGTGTTCTCGGCGCTGCCCGCCGAGCTGCTCGGCCCGATCGTCGACGCCGGTGAGGAACGGTCCTACGCGGGCGACGAGACGATCGTCCGCACCGGCGATCCCGGCGACGAGCTGTTCGTGGTGCTCGAGGGGCAGGTTGTCGTGGTCCGCGAGGGACGTGAGATCACCCGGATCGAGAGCGGCAGTTTCTTCGGCGAAGTATCCGTGCTGGACGGAGGCACCCGCTCGGCCGACGTGGTCGCCTCCGGACCGGTGAGATGCCTCGCCATCCCGCGCGACGTGATCAGGGAGGCGCTGGCGTCGCACCCAGGCGCAGCCTGGGCGATGCTCGAGATCCTCGCGAACCGCCTCCGTCGCGACTAGTCCCGTTCAGACTACCGCATCGATATCGGGGAGCTCTGCGAGCCAGGGCGTGCGGGAGCCGTCGGGCTTCCACATGACGGGGAAGAACGACTCGTCCATCGTCGTGTCGTCGTGTCGACGGTAGCGCGAGTAATTGAGGTCGACGTTGGTCTCGTGGAAGCGAGCCTCGGCCGGCAGCATGTGCGAGACGAGCCCCATGCGCGCCACGGTCGAGTTGCGGTTCGGCTCCGAGCCGTGCCAGGTCGCGTTGTGGTGGAACGCGCCACCGCCCGCCTTCACGACCACGGGCACGACGTCGAGCTCGGCGCCGGGTGGAGCCGCTTCGCGCGCACCCGCGAGCCAGTCGTCGGGCGCGTGGAACGCGGTGCGGGCGGGCGGCGACACGCCCCAGTGGTTCGAGCCGCGAACGTAGGCGATCGGACCGGCGTCGTCGGCGGTCTCGTGCAGCGTCATCCAACAGGTGACCATCTCCGGCGGCACGAGGTAGTCGGCGTACGAGCCGTCCTGGTGGAAGCCGACCGCCTTCGCGCCGGGCGGCTTCCAGAGCACGTTGTCCTGCAGGATGCGCACGCCGTCGTAGTCCATGAGCTGCGCCGCGAGCCGCCCGATCCTTTCCGACAGCACCTGCGCCGCGATCACGGTGTCGGACTTCCAGGCGTTGCAGAGCTGGCGCGTTCGATCTTCGGGGTCGCGGCCCGGCTTCCAGTTGACCTCGTCGGGTGCGATGCCTGTCTCGTAGTCGCCCTCGAAGAGTCTCTCGTAGCGCGAGCGGAGCCGTTCGAGCGCGGGCTCGGAGATCAGGCCTTCTTCGACGACCAGGAATCCATCACGGTGGAAATCCTCGACCTGTTGAGCGGTGAACGCATGGACGACGTCGCTCATCACGCGACTACGAGCGGGGGCGGGACTTGTCGGGATCGTAGAAGGGGAAGCGTACGACCTCAGCGGCGATACGCTTCTGCAAGCCGTCGAGCTTGCCTACCTCGAGGGCGCTGCCGAGGTCGGTGTGCGGTGTCATCACGCGCGCGAGGGCGATGTTCTTCTTGAGCACGGGTGAGCGCACGCCGCTCGTGACGACCCCGACCTGCTGGCGGTCGATGTACACGGGGTCGCCGTGCGCGGCCGCTTCGTTGCCTTCGAGCTCCAGGCCGACGAGCGCCCGCTGAGGATGCGTGCGGCGCTCTTCGAGCGCCCTGCGGCCGACGAAATCCTCGTCGCCACGCAGGTCGACGGTGAACCCGATGCCTGCCTCGAACGGGTCGATCTGGTCGTCGTACTCGTTGCCGGCGGCGATGAGGCCGGACTCGATGCGCACCATGTCGAGTGCGTCGAGGCCGAGCGGAGCGAGGCCGAGGTCGCGGCCCGCCTCCCACACGGCGTCCCACACCGCCGCGCCGTCGCTCGGGTGGCAGAAGATCTCATAGCCGAGCTCGCCGGTGTATCCGGTGCGAGAAACCACGATCGGGGTGCCCTGCCCCTCGTCGATTCGACCGACGAGGAACCGGAACCAGCTGAGCTCGTCGATCGAAGGCTGGGTTGCGGGCGTCCAGACGAACCGGCTGAGGATATCGCGGCTGTTCGGCCCCTGCACCGCGATGTTGTGGAGCTCGTCGATCGACGGCTTCACGTGCACCTTGGCGAGCCCGAGACGATCGGCCTGCTCCTTCAGCCAGAGGCCCACGTGATCGTCGCCGGCCACGAATCGGAAGTTGTCCTGACCGAGCCGGAAGACGGTGCACTCGTCGATCATCCCCCCGTGGTCGTTGCAGATCGCCGTGTACACGACCTGGCCTGTCGACAGCCGACGCGCATCACGGGTGATCACGGCCTGGGTGAGCGCCTCGGCGTCGGGGCCGAGCACCTCGAACTTACGCAGCGGCGAGAGGTCCATGACCGCGGCCTTCTCGCGACATGCCCAGTACTCGGCCACAGCACCCTCGCCGTTGAAGTGGCTCGGCAGCCAGTAACCGGCGTATTCGGTCGTGTTGCGGGTGAGCGTCTCCCAGCTCGGCTGGAACGCGGTCTTCTTCGTGAGCACCGGTTCGGCGTCGGGAGTGACCCGCCGCGCGATCGCGGTCGAGAACCTCTGCTCCGGGCTGTAGACCCGCACGTGCACGTCGGTCGGATCCCATGCGTTCGCGGGATCGACGTCGTCAGGGCATGCCGACGACGCACAGACGAGGTCGGTCATCGCGCGCATCAACACGTAGTCCCCGGGGCGCGACCACGGCTCGTCACTCACCAGGATGTTGTCGGCGCTGAAGCCCGTGTTGAAGAACAGGTTCAAGGCAGGCCAACCGGCGCGAGCTGCGATCGCGTAGGTCTCGATCTGGCCGTTGAAGTTGTCGGTGCAGTTCACGTGCCCGGGGTAGCCCAGGTCGTCGTAGTACTTCGCGTTGCACGCGAGGGCGAACGTGTCGTGGCGACCGACCGTGTCGCGCACGACCTCGACGAGCGGTTCCATGTCGGCGTCGTAGAACTTCCCGGTGAGGCCGGGTGTCGGGAACGCGTTGCCCATCAGCGTACGGGTCACGGTCGAGTCCAGGCCACGCTCGATGCCGTCGTCGAGCTTGCGCCGATGGAAGGCCAGGAAGTCCGAGCACTGCCGTCCCTCGACGTCGATCACCTGGATGAACTCGCCCTGCTTGACCTCGTACGACAGCGCGGTCGCCTTGTCGATGCGGAAGTCGAGTCTGGGTTCGGCGAGCGGGGCCGGAAGCTCCATCTCGTCGTGCGCGCGACCGACCGTGCGGCGAACCTCGACGGCGAGATCCGACGGTGGGGGAGCGCCGTCGACGACGCGTCCGGCGGGTGCGGCCACCACCACGACCACCTCGCGATCGGTCACGAACGAGGTCGAGGCGCCCGCGGCGCCCCACTCGTCGAAGAGTCGGGTGGCCATGGCGTTCGTGGGGTCCAGACCTCGGCGGGCGAGGTCGGTGACCACGTCACTCGCCCCCGCGGCCGCCGACGCCACGAGCGCTCGGAGCACGGTGGCCGGCGCGTCGGCGGCCGCTCCGAGCGCGGCCTCGGCGGGAGCGCCGTCGGGTGCCAGGGCGGTGACCTCGGCGGGTTGGCCACCGTCGACGTCCGTGATCGTGATGCGGTCGTCGGGGCCGAGCGCCACGACGGTGGCGCCACCGGGCCTCACGCGATAGGTCTCGAGGAACGGGTCGGCGGGCCGAAGCCCCCCGATCAGCAGCTTCGACGAGCTCGTCTCGGTGGCCATGGCTTGCTCGCTTCCCTCCGGCGCGCCGGGCCGCTGCCCGGCTGTCGCCCTACGTCGTGGCTGGTTCCTTGGTCTCTTCATCGTCGGCCTGCGACATCAGCTGCTTCGCCAGCTCGCGCTTGGCGGCCGCGTCGAGCTTCTTCACCTCGTTCTCGACGGCACGGCGGTTGTACGACTGATTCCAGTAGTCGAGCGACTCGAAGCCGAGCAGCACCGCCTTGCCGACGAACTGGCGGAGGACCTCATTGGTCGGCCCCATGACCCATCCGGCCTTCGCGTCGCGCAGGTAGCGCTCGAGCTCCATGTCGCGCTTATAGCCTGATCCGCCGCAGGCGTGAAGCATCTTGTCGACGACGTGCGCCACGTTCTTGGCCGCCTCGAACTTGATCTGCCACGCCCAATGCAGGAAGTTTCCTCGCGCGAGCTCACCCGGACCCGGGTTCTTCGTGTTGTTCTCCGTGGCGCCGTCCATGGCTTGTGCGACCGAGAGGGCGAAGACGCGGCTGGCGTTCGTGTCCATGAGCGCCTCTCCGACGTAGTCCTGGATGGTGGGGTAGTCGGCGACGCGGAGGCCGACGTCGACGTGTCGCTTGCGCGTGGTGTGCCGTTTGGCGATGTCGATCGCGCCGAGCGCGAGACCGTTCCACACCGATGACGATCCGATGAGGAACCAGGGATCGACCGACTCGTCGTTCGAGGTGGCTCCGTCGCCGGTCGGACCGACGAGCTGCTCGACCGGCACCTCGATGCCGTCGATCTCGATCGGCCCGGACTGGTTGCCGCGCAGACCGAGCGCGTCCCAGAGCGAGGGCTGCGACTTCACATGTTCACCATCGACCACGAAGACCGACAGGTCGTCGTAGCCGGTGAAATCGGGGCTCGTCGTCTGCACGACATAGAAATCGGCGAAGCCGCCCGAGGTCGTCCACGAGGCCTTCTTCCGCACCGTGTAGCCGCCGTTCGAGCGGGATGCGCCCGATGAGATCGGATACCAGAAGTGCGAGCCCGTCTCGGGGTCCGAGTACGACAGGGTGCCCAGCTTGCCGCTGTTGAGCGGGCGGATGTACTTGTCGACGAGCTCCGGTGTCTGGCGGAGCATGATCGCGTTGACCGCCCCCATGTGCATCACGTAGCACATCGCCGTCGAGGCGCAGCCGTAGCGCGCGATCGTCTCGCACACCATCGAGTAGGCGACGTGGTTCTCGCCGAGCCCGCCGTATTCCTCAGGCACGGTCAATGCGAGGAAACCGTGCTCACCGAGGATCTCCAAGTTCCGGCGAGGGAACGTGAGCTCGTCGTCGAATCGCTTGGCGTTGGCCCGAAGCTCCGTCTCGCAGAGCTCGATGATCGTCGCTCGGAGCTCCTTCTGCCGGTCGGTGAACACCCAGTCGGGGTCCCACTCGTACCCGAGGCCCCAGAACGGCTCGGATCCCCACATCTTCTCGGTCATGGACCCACCTCCGGACGGGCATCGAATGCCTTAGGTGATGTTACCGGCGCGTGCGGGTTCGCACGGCCGAAGGACGCGGCCGAGGAGGGGCGGCGACATGCCGCCCCTCTGCGGTGAGCCGATCCGGGGCCGCCTAGCGAGCCGAGACCTCCTCGCGGAGCAACGCCATCTGTTCCTCGCTGGGCGTGATCGACACGTCGGTATCGCGCAGCGTGATCCTCGCCTTGTCCTGCACCACCCGTCGGTAGAAGAACAGCAGCACCGAGAGGATCAGCACCGCGAATCCCACGAAGAACGAGCCGCTGAAGTCGTAACCACCGATCGTGGACGCGAGTTCCCGTTGCGTCACACCCCAGACAACCAGGACGAGGTTGAACAGGGCCAACAGGCCGGCAACCACGGGCCACAGTCCTCCGGCCTTGATGGGACGTGGCCAGTCGGGCCGGTCCATGCGGAGGAGAAGGAAGCCGGTGAGCGCGAGCACGTGCGAGAACACGTAGCCGATGTTCGATGCATACAGCAGCGCCAGGTTGTTGGCGATGAACAGGATGAACAGCACGTTCACGGCCATGTCCACGGTCATCGCTCGGCCGGGCACATGGAACCGGTTGAGGTGGTAGAGCTGCTTGATGGTCATGTCGTCGCGGGCGATCCCGTACAGGGCCCGGCCACCGTCCGCCGTCGCCGTGTTCATGGACAGAACGAGGCTCGCGATGAGACAGATGAGGCCGATCGACCCCATGAAGTCACCGGCGATCGTCTTGAAGGCCTCGACGTAGAACGGCCCGTAGTCGCCGGTCGTTCCGACTACCCCACCGAGCCCGAGCGGCATCATCACGTACACGAACAACGAGAACAGACCCGCGGAGCGCAGGGCGAGCGTGGTGTCGCGACGGGTGTCGTGATACTCCGGCGCGAAGCTCGCGCACACTTCGACCCCGTACGCCGACCAACACATCAGGAACAGCCACATCAACGCGACTTCGACGTTGCTGAATCCCTCGACGCTGGCGTACTCGAGGTTCGAGCTCTGCCAGTCACCCGTCAGGAACGGCAACACGATGAAGATGAAGAGCGGGACCACGAGCAGGATGCCCGTGACGTAACCGACGAAGAGCGACGGCTTGACGCCGTAGATGTTGAACAGCCACACGGCGACGATCAGTCCGATGCCGATCAGCTGTGGAAGACCGATGTCCACGAACCCGGTGCTGAAGTACCCACCGTCGGACAACTCGGCGTCTCCGGCGGGACCCCCGAACTTGGCGGAGGAGAACCACTGTGTGGTCACGAGCCCACCGATCAGGTTGCCGAACAGGGACAGCACGACCGACCACCCGATCCAGTAGCCGAACGCCGCGATGGGGCCGAAGAGATTGAACCGGCTCCGCCAACCCTCATGGGCATACAGGGCGATCCCGCCGGGCTTGTCCGGGAACATCGCTGCGGTTTCGGAGTAGATCCAGTTCTGGAGGAGTGCGACCAGTGCGGAGATCCCCCACAGCACGACCGAGCCCCATGCACCCACCGTGCTGAGCGAGAATCCGAGAGATGCGATCAGGAATCCCGGGTTGCACAAGGCGATCACGAACCCGTCGTACCAGTGGAGCGACTTGAGGAGCTGGCGTTCCTCGATCGTCGCCTCAGCCACGCGACACCTCCTTCTCTTCTGCCCCCCGGCGGGGGTGTCGTCGGCGGTATAGCACGCCTTCCACGAACCCCGCAACGGTGAGTTCGTACACCCGAGTGTCCGAGGCGGTCTGCACCGCACGAATCTCGGGCCGGGGGTCGTCGGGGAGTAGCATCAGGGCATGCGAGGAGCGTCCATCACGGTTCGGTGCGACTGCGGTCAGGTGCAGTACGTACCGTACGGCGAGACATGGCAGTGCCCGGAGTGCGAGCGCAAGTGGGATACGAATCAGATCCCGCCAGACGAGTACTGGGGCATCATGAGGCAGATGCGCGATGAGCGCGTGAAGGTCATGGTCGCTGCGGTCGTCGTGGCGGGAGGGTTCGCGGCGCTCGCCGTGACCGCAGGACCTGCTGCATGGGCGCTCGCCCCGATCGTCGTCGGCGCATGGATGCTCATCTTCATGCCCAGGTGGCGACGGAAGCTCCGCGCCAAGGCGCGCAGCGTGCCCACCTGGCAGCTCCGTCCGGAGTAGCCGTTGCGGGCGGCCACGGATCTTCGAGGGTCGACGCCGCCGGATGAGACGGTCGCCGACGGTCGTCCGGTCGTGCTTGCCACGCTGGGGGTTCCGCTCGACGACGTCGCCACGGTGTTCGCCGTCGACTCAGCCGTGGAAGAGGGCCGAACGCTGATCCTCGTCAATGTCACGCGGCTGGAACCGCTGTGGCTGTCCGTGCGGCTGGGCTATGACGCTTTGGAAGAGTTCACCCCAGAGGTGGCGATCTCGATGCGACGGTCCGTGCGATTGGCCCGTTCCCTCGGTCTGCAGGTCGAACGACTACGGATCAGGAGCCCGCGCCCGATCACGGCCCTGCTCGAGCTCGTCTCCGAACGTGATCCCGGGATCCTGGTGTTCGGTCCCGACAGGGCGGCGCTCGACTCACGCACTTATCGGCGCGCCGTGCGCAAGATCCGCGAAGCCAACCCCTGCCTCCTCTGGGCCAGCGAGCCGAGTTTGAGTCGCCCGATGGTTATGTCGTGTTGTGACGGACTCGCAAGCGACCTGGCACAGAGATACGCGGTCAGGCAATGTCGAGGTATGTGCATATCGGACACATTTCGCGTCGAGAATCCGGTCTCGCTTGACGCGTCCCTCGATCGTCTGGGCTGAACGGAAGCGGTTAGGCTAGCCCCCGTTGCCGACTGCGGAGAGGCGGGCGGCCCCATGTGCGGCATCACCGGCATCTTCTACAAGCGGCGTAACGACGCACCGATCGGCCGAGTCATGGCCGAGCATCGGAAGTCCGCGCTCGTCGCGGCTCGCCTCGGGGCGAACGGCGAAGGCTCGCACCGATGACGTTCGTGATCGACTGCCCCCACTGCGGCTCGCGTGAGGCGCTGGAGTTCGCGTACGGCGGCGAGACCACCAGCCGGGCGGCCGAGGGGGCAGCCGAGCGTGAGTTCACGGATTACCTCTACTACCGAGAGAACGTCAACGGCTGGCAGACGGAATGGTGGCTGCACCGCGACGGATGCCGCGCGTGGTTCCTCGCCGAACGCCACACATCGACCAATGAGGTTCGGTCGACGTGGCTGCCCGGGCAGGACCGTGATCCGCACGATCCGACCGGGGTGACGCCGGGCGTCGCGGGAGAGCCCGGAGCGCCGGGGGTCATGGCGTGAGCGAGCGTCTGAGCCAACGCGAGGGGGAATCGATCCGGCGCGACCGGCCGCTGCGATTCGCCCTCGACCGCCGCACGATCTCGGCCTTCGAAGGTGACACGATCGGCTCGGCGCTCGCCGCCGCCGGGGTCGACATCACTGGCCGTTCGTTCAAGTACCACCGCCCCCGAGGCATCTCGTGCATGACCGGATCGTGCCCGAACTGCATGATGCAGGTCGACGGCATCCCCAACGTGCGCGCGTGCATCGAGCCGGTGCGCGACGGCATGAAGGTGAAGCGGCAGAACGCGTGGCCCTCGGTCGATCGCGACATCCACGGCTGGCTGAATCAGTTCTCGTTCATGATGCCGCCGGGCTTCTACTACAAGATCTTCCAACACCCTCGATGGGCGTGGCCGCTCGTCGAACCGTTCATCCGCTCCAAGGCCGGGCTCGGCAAGGTGCCGCGTGAGGAGGACCACGAGCCGCGAGAACGCATCACGTTGCACCCCGACGTGCTGGTCATCGGAGGCGGGGCCGCCGGCCTCGCGGCGGGCGCCGAAGCCGCCGACGCCGGTCTCGACACGCTCGTGCTCGAGCAGGAGCGAGATGTCGGCGGCTCCCTGCGCCGTGGCTCGAGCGCGGCCGAGGGGGACGCGCTCCGTGCCGCGGCCGAGTCCGCCGGCGTCCGCATCCTCACGGGCACGGCCGCGTTCGGGATCTTCGAGGGCCCGCTTGTCGCCGCGGCGAGCCTTCGCGCTCTGTACCGCATACGTCCGCGCTCCCTCGTGGTTGCGACCGGGGCGATCGAGCAGCCCGCGGTCTTCCCGAACAATGACCTGCCCGGGATCATGCTGTCATCGGCGGTGGAGCTGCTGGTCCATCGATTCGGCGTGCTCCCGGGCAGGAACGCGGTCGTCATGACCTCGAGCGAGGCCGGTCACGAGACTGCGCGCACCCTCGTCGAGGCCGGAGCGACCGTGTCGGTGGTCGACCTGCGTGAGGACGCCCCTGCAGGAGAGGGCTACAGGGTGGCGGCCGGCAAGACGGTGCTCGCGGCCACGGGGCGCCGCCGCGTGACCGGCGTCACGATCGGCGCGCCCGGCGGCGCTACCGGCGCGCCCGTCGGTTGTGACCTGCTCGTGCTCGCCGGTTTCACCGCCCCGAGCACGAACCTGCTCTCGATGTCTGGCGCCGAGGTTGGCTTCGACGAGCACGCGCAGGCCTTCCTGCCGGAGCGCCTGCCCGATCACGTGTTCGCCGTCGGCACTGTTGCAGGCGCGGTCTCGCACGATGCAGCGGTCGCCCAGGGACGTCTGGCCGGCCTCGAGATCGGCCTCGCCCAAGGCGCGCCGGCAGCAGGCGTCGCCGAACGCATCGAGGCGCTGCGCGAAGCCGCCTCCGACAAGGGCGACCCGGTCGTGCTTCCACCCGAGATCGGGTCCGGCGACGGGAAGCAGTTCGCCTGCCTCTGCATGGACGTGACCGACAAGGAGCTGAAGAAGGCGGTCGCCGAGGGCTTCTCCTCGATGGAGCTGCTGAAGCGCTACACGACGATCACCATGGGTCCATGCCAGGGGAAGGCCTGCATGGTGCCCTCGCAACGACTCTGCGCCCAGGCGACCGGCTCGACGTTCGCCGAGACCAAACGCACGACTTCACGTCCGCCCTGGACTCCGGTCGAGCTGGGCACGCTCGCAGGCACGCGGCGCACGCCTCGCAAGGAAACCACGATGCATGACCTGCACACTCGCGCGGGCGCCGAGATCATGTGGGCCGGCGACTGGCGCCGTCCCCATCACTTCACCACGCCCGAGGACGAGGTCCGCGCGGTCCGCAACGGGGTCGGGGTCATCGATGTCTCGACGCTCGGCAAGTTCCGCGTGGCGGGTCCCGGAGCCGTCGAGTTGCTCGAGCGGCTCTACCCGAATCGCTTCGCCGATCAGCCCGTCGGCCGCGTGCGGTACGGAGTGATGCTGAACGACGAGGGCGTCATCGTCGACGACGGCGCTATTGTGCGCGTGGCAGATGACGAGTTCTTCGTCACGGTCACGAGCGGCAACACCGGTGCGCTCGAGCGCTGGATGACGTGGTGGCTCGCCGACTGGCAGCTCGACGTTGGACTGTTGAACGTGACGGGGGCCTTCGCGGCGGTGAACATCGCGGGGCCGAGGTCGCGCGACGTCATGGCGCGGCTCACCGACGCCGACGTGTCGGCCGACGCGCTCGGCTACCTCGGCTCTGCGCAGATCGATGTGGCAGGTGTGCCCGCACTCGTGCTGCGCATCGGCTTCGTCGGCGAGCTCGGCTTCGAGATCCATTTCCCGTCGATGTACGGCGACGACGTGTGGGCCGCGATCATGCGTGCCGGCCGTCAGGAGGCCATCGTGCCGTTCGGTCTCGAGGCGCAGCGCATCTTGCGCCTGGAGAAGCAGCACATCCTGATCGGGCAGGACACCGACGCGGAATCCGACCCGTACGGGGTGGGTCTCGGATGGATGGTCAAGGCCGACAAGCCCGACTTCCTCGGCAAGCGCTCGCTGGCCGACCTCGAGGCATCCGGTCCCGCCGAGCGACTCGTCGGATTCACGTGCGAGGGCTCGTGGCTGCCGCCCGAGGGCGCCTCGATCGTTCACGAAGGCACCTGGGTGGGAAGGGTCACCTCCGCCCGACAGAGCGAGGCGGTCGGCTCGATCGTGGGTCTCGCGTGGGTGCCGGCAGGGTGGGCGAGCGAAGGCACGCCGTTCGAGATCCACTCGGGCGCCGACACGGCGCAGGGCAAGGTGGCGCTCGAGCCCTTCTACGACCCCCGGGGCGAGAGGCTCCGGTCGTGACCGGGCCGCTGCGACGCCCGCCGGCGAGCCACGTGCACGAACGGCTCGGCGCCACCTTCGAGATCGAGGAAGGGTGGTCGCTCCCGGCTTCCTACGGCGATGACGAGGCGGAGCGGGCTGCGATCCGAGACGTCGTCGCCGTCGCCGACGTCACGCCGAGGGGCAAGATCGATGTGCGCGGCGACGTGGGCGCCGCCCTGGGGTCCGCCGGGGGTGAGCTCACCGCCCGGATCGCACCCGAGTGGGCGCTCGTGCTCACGGCGCCCGGCGCGGAGGACATAGTGCGCCCGAAGCTCGAGTCGTCGGCCGGGCCGCACGCGATGGTCACCGATGCGACACACCTGTTCGCCGGCTACGCGTTGTGCGGTCCGCTGCTGCCCGATCTCTTGGCGCGAACGAGCTCCTGGAACCCCGCGACGCTCTCGCCAGGGGCGGGCACAGGGGCGCCCATCGCGGGCGTGCGTTCGATCATGTTTCGCCGCGACCTCGAGGTGGCGGTGCTCGAGGTATACGTGGCTACCGAGCTCGCTCGCTACGTCTGGGAGACCTTGCACGATGTCGCGGCCTCGCTCGGCGGTCGTGCCGCAGGTTGGCGCGCGCTCCGCGCGGAGGGATGGTCGTAGATGCATCCGATCCGGTACTTCAAACCCTGGCGCATGTGGCGGCAACACGAGCTGAAGCAGACCTACGACGTCGTGATCATCGGCGCTGGCGCGCACGGGCTCGCGATCGCCTACGAGCTCGCGAAGCGCGGCATCACGAGGGTGGCCGTGCTCGAGAAGGACTACATCGGCGCGGGCGGAAGCGGGCGCAACACCACGATCATCCGCGCCAACTACCGAACGCCCGAAGGCGTGGCCTTCTACAAGGAGTCGCTCCGCCTCTACGAGCAACTCGCGCAGGAGCTCGACTACAACCTGATGCTCTCGCAGCAAGGCCACCTGACGCTCGCCCATGCGGAGCGGGCGGTGAACGTCGCGCACGAGCGCGCCGAGGTGAACAGAACCCTGGGTGTCGACTCCCGCGTGATCTACCCCGACGAGATCGGGAAGCTCTGCCCCGAGCTCGACCTGTCCCAGCGGCCCGCGTTCCCGATCATGGCGGCGCTGTACCACCCGCCGGGAGGGGTGCTGCGCCACGACGCCGTGGTGTGGGCGTACGGACGGCAGGCCGATCGCATGGGCGTCGAGATCCACCAGAGCACGGAGGTCACCGGCATCGAGGTCTCCGGCGACGGCCATGTCACAGGCGTGCGCACGAACCGAGGCGACATCTCCGCGCCGGTCGTGGTGTCGGCGGTGGCCGGATGGACGAGCGAGATCACCCGTATGGCCGGCGTGCAAGCCCCGATCACGACCCATCCATTGCAGGCGTTCGTGACCGAGCCCTTGAAGCCGTTCCTGCACGTGATCCTGGTCTCGGCGACCTTGCACGTCTACATCTCGCAGACCGACCGCGGCGAGGTGCTGATCGGTTCCGAGATCGAGCCGTACTCCTCCTACTCGCAAGGCTCGACGCTGAACTTCCTCGAGCAGACCGCGGAACACGTACTCGAGATGCTGCCGATCCTCGGTCGCGTGCGGCTGATGCGAGCGTGGGGCGGGCTCTGTGACGTGACGCCCGACTACTCGCCGATCATGGGAGAGACCGAGGTCGACGGTTTCTTGCTCGACGGCGGATGGGGCACGTACGGCTTCAAGGCGACGCCGATCTGCGGCGTGACGATGGCCGAGCTGATCGACACCGGGCGGGTGCCCGAGCTGATCGCGCCGTTCGCGATCTCTCGCTTCCGCGATCGCGTGCTCGTGTCCGAGATCGCCGCGGCTGCCGTCTCACACTGACGTGGGCAGGCGAGTCAGGTGAGCAGCGTGTCGTCCTCATCGTTGGGGCGGCTCTCGTCGTCGGAGAGCGTCTCGTCGTCGTGCGCCTCGATCAAGTGCTTGTGGAGATCCTCCTGTGTCGGGAATTCGCTCTGACAGATGTGACAGATCGCCTTCTGCGGATCGATCGTCTGCTCGTCCTGCTCGGTCATCGATGCGCCTCCTCCCTCGCCCCGGTCCGGTTCCCCGTGTGCCTAGCCCTCGGGCGTGGACGTGAAACCGCGTAGCGGTAGCATCGGCCGATGTTCCCCCTCGATCCTGCGCCCGAGGACATGCGCGCGATGGGCCGGGCGGCCCTCGAGCACCTGATCGGATTCATCGAAGGCCTCGATGTCGCGCCGGCCGACAACATCGAGGGGTCCATGGAGCTCGGGCGGGCGTTGCGTGCTGCGCCCCCGGAACGCGGTGGCGACTTCGACGAGCTGATGAGCGAAGTGCTCGAGGCGATGTCGAAGGCGCGCGAGTACGCGGGACCGGGTTACCTCGCGTACATCCCGGGAGGGGGGCTCTTCACATCGGCACTCGGGGAGTTCGTGGCCCGCGGCTACAACCGATTCGTGGGGATGTGGCTGCAGGGGCCGGCGGCGGTCGCGATCGAGGAGAACGTCACACGGTGGCTCTGCGACCTCTTCGAGTATCCGGCCGACGCGCAAGGCATCCTCACGACCGGCGGTTCGCTCGCGAACCTCTCGGCGGTCGTCGCCGCTCGGCACACGAAGCTCGGCGAAGACTTCCGCGACGGCACGTACTACGTGAGCGAACAGGCACATGCGAGTGTCACCAAGGCCGCGACGATCGCCGGGTTCTCCCGTTCGAACCTTCGCATCGTTGCGACCGACGCCGAGCTCCGCATCGACCCGGAGGCGCTCGCGGCAATGGTGGCCGAAGACCGTCGCGCCGGTCTGCGGCCCTTCATGGTGGTGGCCTCGGCCGGAACGACGAACACCGGCGCGATCGATCCGATCGACGAGGTCGCAGACGTCGCCCGCAGCGAGGGCCTGTGGCTGCATGTCGATGCCGCGTACGGAGGGTTCTTCAAGCTCACCGATCGCGGCCGCTCCTGGCTCAAGGGCATCGAGCGGAGCGACTCCGTCACGCTCGATCCACACAAGGGCCTGTTCCTGCCGTACGGCACCGGTGCCCTCGTCGTGCGCGACGGCGAGGCGTTGCGCGATTCGCACTTCGAAGGTGCGGCATACCTGCAGGACCTGCCGCCCTCGGGCGAGCTTCCCAACTACTCCGAGCACTCGCTGGAGCTCTCCCGGGAGTTCCGCGGCTTGCGTGTGTGGTTCCCCTTGCGGTTGCACGGTGTGGCAGCCTTCCGCGAGGCGCTCGACGAGAAGCTCGATCTGGCCGCCTACCTCGCCGACGCGCTCGAAGACGACCCCAACGTCGAGCTCCGGTGGAAGCCCCAGCTCACGGTCGTGGCTTTCCGACGTTCCGGCCGGCTCACGGGCACCGAGGACGCGGAGCGTCAGAAGGCGTTCCTCGACAGGATCAACGCGTCGAAGCGGGTGTTCCTGTCGAGCACGATGATCGACGGAGAGTACGTGCTGCGCGCGTGCATCCTGTCGCACCGCACGCACAAGGACCGCATCGACGAATGCATCGAGATCGTGGCGAAGGCGGCCGCCGAGCTCGCGCACGATCGCTGAGGGAGCGGAAACCATGCCCGAGATGCCCGAGGTGCAGGCGCTCGCCGAGCGGCTCGACGAGGTGCTCGCCGGCGCTGCACTCGAGGCGCTCGACATGCTCCAGTTCTCCTCGCTCAAGACCTACGCGCCCCGTCCGACCGATGCGCTCGGCCACACGATCGAGTCGGTGGTTCGTCGTGGGAAGTACCTCGTGGTCGAGCTCGACGCCCGCATGCGAGTTCTCGTGCACCTGTCGCAGGGCGGACGGATCGATATCGAGGCCCCGCCGAAGTCGACGAAGCCTCGCGGGGCAGTGCTGCGCGTGCGCGCCCACGAGCGGCCGAGCGTGCTGGTCAAGGAATTCGGACACGAGCGCAAGGCCGGCTGGTGGGTGCTCGCCGCCGGCGACGAGGGACCCCTCGCCAAGCTCGGCCCGGAAGCCGTGAGCGACGAGGCCGACGAGCTGTTCCGTACGAGCGACGACACGCGACGGGTGCACACGATCCTGCGTGATCAGCGCACGGTCGCAGGCGTCGGGCGTGGCTACAGCGACGACATCTTGCACCGAGCGAAGCTCTCGCCGTATGCCTCGCTCGCGAAGCTCGACGCTGCCGACCGGGAAGAGCTGATCACGGCAACCCACGAGATCCTCGCCGAGGCGCTCGAGGTCGAGCGCCGCCGAAACGGTGGTCTGCCGACGAAGCTCGGCGACCACTTCACGGTGCACAACCGCGCGGGCGAGCGGTGTCCGGTCTGTGGCGCCGATCTTCGGCGAGTGAGCTATGAATCGCACGAGGTGACGTACTGTCCCGCCTGTCAGACCGGCGGCAAGGTGCTCGCCGACCGCCGCATGAGCCGCCTGCTGCGCTGAGATAGGGTTGTTCGATTGTGCGACGTTTCCTCATCGCGGCGATCGCAGCGACGATGGGCACCACGCTCGCCGTCGATCCCCCGCCCGATGCTTGGGCGCTTTCATGTCCCCCAGACGACGACGCTCTCACGTTCCGCGAGATGATCGATCAGGCAAGTACGGGCAAGCAACGTCACCCCATCATGTTCCTCGGCGTCGTCTCCTCCTTGAAGGACATGGGAGGCGATCCCCGCGGCGGTAGGACCGTCGCTCGGGTGGATGTAGTGGAGCACCCCACCGGATATGTCCCGCCCGGATCGCGCGTTCGCTTCTGGCGCGAGTTCCCCGACCAGGGGACTTCGTATCGGTTCCAGTTCCGACCCCGTGGTCGGTACGTGGTGATCGCGCGCGGGCTCGACGACGGTTCGTTCACGTCCGACGGCACGTGTGGCCAGACGAAGCGTCTCAACCATTCGAGGTTCCGCGAGCTCGTGAGGTACTCGCGCTCCCACTGACCTCAGGCGTGAAGGGGTCCGGTAGCGTGGTCGGCCGTCATGGCCGACCACGTGGGATCGCCGCCGCACGATCCGCAGCCCGAGGGCTTGCTCGCTCGCGCTCGTGATCACTTGGTCGACCTGACGCCACTTAAGGTCTCCGCAGAGTTCCGGAAGCTGTTCATCGGCCGGTCCATCTCGGACTTCGGCGACGAGGTCGTCATGGTGGTCGTCCCGTTCCAGGTCTACGAGATCACTCGCTCGACGCTCGCGGTCGGTCTGGTCGGCCTCGCAGAGCTCATCCCCGTCTTCGTCTTCCCGATCGTCGGAGGCGCGTTCGCCGATGCCCTCGAGCGCCGCAGCCTCACGCTGACCACACACGCGATCCTCGCCGTGATGTCGGTGTTGATGGCGGTGAACGCCTCGCTCGACGAGGCGATGCTCTGGCCGCTGTACCTGTTCGCATTCATCTCGGCCGGCGTCTACACCTTCAACCGGCCCGCGCTCGACACGTGGCCCGCGCGACTCCTCGACAAGGACGTCCTGCCGTCGGCGTTCGCGCTGGAATCGGGCTTCGGATCGCTCGACTCGATGCTCGGGCCGGTCGCCGCAGGCATCCTGCTCGCGACGATCGAACCCGCAGGCGCATTCGTGTTCGACGGGGTCACGTTCCTGATCGTGATGGCGCAGATCGCGCGCATGCGGCCGTCGCCACCGTCGAATGACGAGATCGAGGTGAGCTGGGAAGCGATCAAGGACGGGTTCCGCTTCCTCGCGGGAAAGCGCACCTTGCAGACGGTGTTCCTCGCCGACCTCAACGCGATGATCTTCGGATTCCCGATCGCGCTGTTCCCGGCGGTGGCCGATCGCCTGGGTGGAGGGCCTGCCGTGCTCGGGTTCCTCTACGCGGCGCCGGCGGTCGGGTCGTTCCTCGCGACCATGGTGTCGGGCCGCGCGAAGCACGTTCGACGCCAGGGCCGCGCGATCCTCGTCGCGATCACGGTCTGGGGCATCGCGATCGTGGTGTTCGGTCTGTCCGACAGCCTCGTGCTCTCACTCGCCATGCTCGCGATCGCGGGCGCAGGCGACATGGTGAGCGGCATCTTCCGCTCGACGATCCTGCAGACCGCCGTCGAGGATCGGCTGCGAGGCCGTCTCGACGGCATCGGCATGGCCGTGTGGGCAACCGGGCCTTCGCTCGGCAACGTGGAGTCGGGCGCGGTCGCCACCATCACGAGCGTGCCCTTCTCGATCGTATCAGGGGGTCTGCTCACGATCGCCGGGGTGGCGGCGCTGCGCATGTTCGCGCCGGGCTTCTGGCGCTACGACGCCCGCGATCCGACCCCCTGAAGCGCAGCTCAGCGACGGGCGGGAAGCACCCCCCGGTCCGAGGACCACATCGCGTACGGCGCGTCGGTGAGCTCGGCCAGCTCGAGCAGCACGGTGTCGTAGTTCACGCGCCACCCGGCGAAGTCGCGCCAGGCCTGATCGCGGTCCTGCTTGATCGCGACGCCCACTGCAGCGAGGTCGTCCATCGCATCGTTCCATTCCTGGCGTGTGATCGAGATCGGCGCATCGGGCGCAGGTTGCGGGTCGAAACCGAAACCGAACCCGGCCGCGATGCGCTGCAACGTCAGGTAACCCGCACGGATGCAGATGTCGGCCTGCACGTCGTGCGGCACGTCGACGCTCGAGATCGTGAGCGCGGCGGCGTCGAGCACGGCGCCCGCTGCGGTGACCCACGAATGGTCGGTCTGCGGCGATCGGAAGAAGGCGAGCGCGGAGAACGAGGCGTGGGTCTCCTCGACGTCGACGAACCAACGCTCCCATTCGACCCATACCTCGTGGAGCTCCGACATGCGCTCGAGCCGCCAGAACCGCTGCACCATCTCGACGCCCGAAGGAGGCTCGCCCGCGCGCACCGCGAGCGCCGTGACGCCCCGTTCTCGCCGGGAGAAGGCCGCGTTGATGCTCGGCAGATAGGTGATGAGCAGCGCCACGAGGAAAAGCCCGATCGCCGCCTCGGTGAACGAAACCATCATCAGCCAGAACTGGCTCGGCCGCAGGAACCCGAGCGTGAAGAGTGAGGAGCCCGACAGCTCCAGCGCTACCGATGCGCTGGTCGCGCCGTCGAGTCCCCAGAAGACGGCCGCATAGCCGAGGAATGTCAGGGAGATCCAGGTGACCAGAAGCCCGAGCACGCCGATGGGGGCGTACGTGGCGAGCACCCGGTCGCGCCGCTCGAACGACATCGATGCAGGGGTGGCGAGGTCGTACAGGCGTCGCAGCCCGGCGAAGACCCCACGGGCGATCGTCGACGTCGCCTCTCGCGGTATCACCACCGTCTTCACCGCCGAGATCAACGCTGCCGTGATGAGCACGAGCCCTACGGTGACCGAGACGATGCGAAGGGCGAGTTCCATGCCCCGATGCTGTCAGACCTCGGCGGCGACAGGAGCCTCGCCGGGCGCCCTCACGACCACGGCGTCACGGCCTGGGATGAACCGGTTCGCCACGACCGCGGCCGCGAGCAGCGCCAGGCCCGCGGCGATCACGGCGAACCGGAACCCGCTCATGAACGCATCGCCGAACGCACGCCCGACGGCCGCCGCCTCATCGGGGCGCAGGCCGAGCGCGCCCACGTCGAGCTGTCCGTGTCCCGCCGCCGAGGAGATCGATGCCTGCTGCGGCTCCGAGAGGCCGAGCCGTTCCAGGCTGGGCGCGAGCACGGCTTCGAGCCTCGTGAACAAGATCGTGCCGAACAGTGCGATGCCGAACACGCCCCCGACCTCGCGGCTCGTGTTCGTCATGGCCGAGCCGAGGCCCGCGCGTTGCGGTCCGACCGAGTTCATCACCGCGGCCGTCATCGGCGCCATCGTCGATCCCATGCCGTGGCCCATGATCGCGAACAAGACCCCCATGATCCAATACTGCGTATCGGGCGTGATCAGCGACAGCGAAACGAGCCCACCGCCCGCGAGGATCAACCCGTAGGTCATCGGCGCGCGCGACCCGTGCTTCGACGCGTACCGCCCCGAGTTCGGCGCGGTCACGACGATCATCAATGTCATCGGCAGGAACCGCACCCCCGTTTCGAACGCCGAGTATCCGCGTAGGAACGGGTTCTGCATGAACAGGCTCAAGAAGAAGAACGTCGCGAACATGCCGAGCGACACCGAGAACGCGACCAGGTTGCCTGCCGAGAACGCGGGGATGCGGAAGAACGAGAGCGGCATCATCGCCTGCGGGTTGCGGCCTTCCCAGCCGAGGAACGCGACACCGAGCAGTCCGCCGGCCACGAGTCCGGCGATGATGAGGGGGTCGCTCCACCCGCGCTGATTCGCCTCGATCAGCGAGTACGTGATCGCGAACAGCGTCGCCGTGCCGATCGCGAGGCCCACCACATCGAGGCTGCGTGCATGATCGGATCGGGACTCTCGCACGGTGCGCACCGCGATCACCAGCGCCACGACGCCGATCGGCACGTTGAGGAAGAACACCGATTCCCAACCGAGATGTTCGACCATGTACCCGCCGAGGGTGGGCCCGAGCGCCAGCGCCAGGCCCGACACGCCCGCCCACAGGCCGATCGCCTTGGCCCGCTCGTGCGGCGGGAACGTCACCGTGAGGATCGACAGCGTCCCCGGCATCAGCAGGGCGGCGCCGATGCCCTGCACCGCACGGGCGCCGATCAGTTCCAGGCTCGTCGACGCGAGCCCGCACGCGAGCGAGGACACGGTGAAGACGGCGAGTCCGGTGAGGAACACACGCTTGCGTCCGTATCGGTCGCCGAGGATGCCCCCCGTGAGGAGCAGCGATGCGAACGCCAGCACGTATCCGTCGACGATCCACTGCAGGTCGGAGATGCTCGCGCCGAGCTCCTGGTTCAGCGTCGGAAGCGCCACGTTCACGACGGTGTTGTCGATCATCACCATCGCGAGCGCGAAGCACATCGTGAGCAGCACGATGATCTTCTCGCGCGCGTTGTCACCTTCGAAACCGAACAGACCCAACGGTCACCCCTCGATCGATGGCAAGGATCGGAGTACCGAACGCAGCGATGCTCGAGGATGTTCCGCGGGCTCGGTCAGTCGAGCTTGCGGTAGAGCCGAACCGCGAGCGGCACTCCGATCGCCAGCAGGATGACGATCCACAGCGCTGACTTGAAGAGCAGCCCCTCGAACGTGTCGATCGGTTCCAGCGTGTTCGGGTCGGTGATGCCGATCTCACCGTTGGAGAGATAGCGGGCGAGGTTGCACCAGATCGACACCGGATTGGCGCGAGCGATCGGCTGGAGCCAGCTCACCATGCCGTCGACCGGCGCGAACGCCGAGCTCACGAACACGACGGGGAAGATCAGGGTGAACGATGCCGCCTGCACTGCTTCCACCTTCTTCAAGGAGATCCCCAAGCAGGCGAAGATCCACGACCAGGCGAACCCAACGGCAAGCACCAACACGACGACGCCGACCGCAGGCACGAAGCCGTTCTCGAATCGGAACCCGACCAGATACCCGATCACGATCACGAGCAGGACCAAGATCAAGTTCTTGAGGAGATCGGAAGTCGTGCGTCCCACCAGCACGGCGGACCGTGCCATGGGAAGGGAGCGGAACCGATCGATGATGCCGCCCTTGAGATCCTCGGCGAACCCGACCGCCGTGGTGGTCGCACCGAAGATCGCGTTCTGCACGAAGATGCCCGGCATCAAGAACATCACGTAGTCGAGGCCGGGTGGCAGGAAGGCGAACTGATTCGCGTAGATGTAGCGGAACAGCAGCACGAACATGACCGGCTGCACGAGTTCGAAGATGAACACGGTCGGCACCCGGGTGAGCGTCACCAGGTTGCGCCTGGCCACCAGGAGACCGTCGGACAGAGCCAGGCCCGCTCGAGCACCGATGCCGCTCGGGGCCCGACGGTCGGTCACAGCCTGTTGCGTGGTCACACTCATGCGTCCTTCTTCCTTCTGCGCTTGCGCCGCGAGGGCTGGGCCTCGGGGTCACCGTCGGGGGTGCCTTCCTCGGCGCCTCGGCCCGTGAGCGACAGGAACACGTCGTCGAGGGTCGGGCGGTGCAGGGCGATGTCGGCCACCCAGATCCTGCCTTCGTCGAGCCGTCGGACGCTGTCGCGCAGAGCGTCGAAGCCGTCGCTCCCCACCGGGATGCGAACCAGACGGGCATCTTCATCGACGGTCGGGGCACCCGCGCCAACCCCCGTGAGGGCTGTGGACACTCGGGCCAGGTCGGCCGGATCATCGACGTGGAGCTCCAGGACCTCGCCCCCGATCCGATCCTTCAGCTCGTCAGAGGTGCCCTCGGCGATCACCGTACCCACGTCGATCACGGCGATGCGGTCGGCGAGCTGGTCTGCTTCCTCCAGGTACTGGGTGGTGAGGAGCAACGTCGTGCCCTCGCTCTGCAGCTCGCGGATGAACTCCCATACGTCGATGCGGCTGCGTGGGTCGAGGCCCGTCGTCGGTTCGTCGAGGAACAGCACGTCGGGGCGTCCGACGAGGCTCGCGGCCACGTCGAGACGGCGACGCATACCGCCCGAGTAGGTCTTCGCAGCACGATCGGCGGCATCGGACAGGCCGAAACGCTCGAGCACCTCGCCGCCGCGGCGCCGGGCTTCAGCCTTGGGCAAGTGGTACAGGCGCCCGACGAGCTCCAAGTTCTCGAGCCCGGTGAGGTTCTCGTCGACCGCGGCGCTCTGTCCGGCGAGCCCGATGCGGAAGCGTAGCTCTTCAGCGTCGCGCACCACGTCGAGCCCGTCGACCTCAGCTCTTCCACGGGTCGGCGCCAACAAGGTCGTGAGGATGCGTACCGCGGTTGTCTTCCCGGCTCCATTCGGGCCGAGCAGCCCGAACACGGTGCCCTTGTACACCTCGAGGTCGACGCCCTTGAGCGCTTCGACCTCGCCGAAGTGCTTGACGAGCTGTTCGGTGCGGATGATTGGAGAGGCCATGGCCCTCACCCTATCGACGAGTTGCGACATCGCCATCTGGCCCGTGCGGTTCCGAGGTTGTCGCGCGACGACGTCCGGGTATGGTCGCCTTCGTGTTCCTGCACCAGTTCCATCTCGAGAGCCTGGGTCACGCGTCGTACCTGATCGGCGACGAGGCGACCGGCGAGGCGCTCGTGCTCGACCCCCAGCGCGACGTGCGTTCCTACTTCGAGGTGGCTCGCGTGCATGGATCACGCATCGCGTACGTGATCGACACGCACGGGCACAACGACTACCTCTCGGGCATCTCCGAGATCGCGACGCGCGCTCCTGGGCTCACCGTGCTCGCCTCAGCCAAAGGGAAGTTCGGCTACGAACATCGCCGGGTGAATGACGGCGAGGTCGTCGAGATGGGCGATGTGGCCTTCGAGATGATGCATACCCCCGGTCACACACCCGAGCACATGAGCCTGTTGGTGCACGATCGGGCCGTCGGCGAGGACCCCGCCGTGTTGTTGTCTGGCGGTGCACTCCTCGTGGGTGACGTCGCACGCCCAGACCTGCTCGGCGGCGCGGCGCAGACGCGGGAAAGCGCCGCGGCCATGTGCGAGATGCTGCAGACGAAGATCCTCCAGCTACCCGACCACGTCGAGGTGTTCCCGACCCATGTGGCCGGGTCGCTCTGCGGGGCCAACATCGGAGCGCGCCTGTCCACCACCATCGGCTATGAGCGGCGCACGAACCCGATGCTGCGCCGGATCACGAGCGAGGACATCTTCGTGCGTGAATGCCTCGACCTGCAGGATCTTCCCGCGGTGCCCCCGTATTGGATACGGATGAGGCCCGAGAACCTCTCCGGCCCGGCGCTCCTCGGCACGCTGGCCGAGCCGCCGGCCCTCGACGTCGAGCAGGTCGCGGAGCTGCAGAGCGAGGGAGCCGTCGTGCTCGACACGCGCCAGCCCGAGTCCTTCGCGGGGGGGCACGTGCCCGAAGCGCTCAATGTCGGCCTCGGCAGCTCCTTCTCGACCTGGGCCGGCACGGTCGTTCCCGACGGAGCAGACGTGGTGCTGGTGTTGGACCGCGCGGACGATCTCTGGGAAGCGACCTGGCAACTCCTGCGCATCGGGTACCGAACGCCGCTCGGGTGGCTCAGCGGGGGCATGGCTGATTGGCGAACATCGGGGAATAGGATCGCGACGCTCGCCCAGCTCTCGGTGCACGAGGCCCGTGATCGTGCTGCGCATGGCCAGGTCACCCTCCTCGACGTTCGCCAACCGGGGGAGTGGCGTGGCGGCCACGCCGAGACGGCCACCTTTCTCACCGCTGCGGAGCTGCCGGCGAGGCTGGACGAGGTGCCGCCCGGCCGTCCGGTCGCGGTGGTCTGCGGAAGCGGCTTCCGATCGTCGGTTGCCACGAGCCTGCTCGTCGCCAACGGACGTGATGCGGTCACGGTCGTCGGCGGCATGACCGCATGGAAGGCGGCAGGACTACCGGTTGTGCAGGAACCGATGGATTGACGGGATGATTTTCGAACCCATGTAATGCCGATTACAAACCGGGAATAGTCTTCGGATACAGGTCGTTGTCGGACGTGCAAGGCGGCGCACTGCCGCGTCCTGTGCCATCGAGGGAGACGACGAGATGCCCGACACCACCACCCCCGAGATCGACCAGCTGGTCCTTCCGCTGCTTCCGTTGACGACCGGGGTCGTGCTGCCCGGCATGGTCGTGACCCTGACGCTCGAGTCCGACGAGGCGCACGCCGCGGCCGAAGCGGCCTCCTCGACAGATGATGCGTTGTTGCTCCTGGTGCCCAAGGTCGACGGCCGCTATGCACGCGTCGGCACGGTCGCCAAGATCGAGGATCTGGGCCAGACCCGCACCGGCGTCGAGGCGCTCGTCATCCGCGGGCTCTCGCGCGCTGTGGTCGGCGTGGGTGTGCCCGGCACCGGCGAGGCCGTGTGGGTCCAGGCCGACCCCGTCGACGAGGGTGAACCGACCACCCGAGCCCGGGAGCTTGCGCGCGAGTACCGCGCAGTGATCGAGAACATCGTCGAGGCTCGAGGGGTTCCGCAGGTCGCCGAGTTCATCCGGGGCATCGACGATCCCGGCCAGGTGGCCGACACGAGCGGCTACTCGCCCGATCTGAGCTTCGAGCGGAAGATCGAGGTGCTCGAAACGCTGGATGTCGAGGCGCGGCTCGAGCTCGTCACCGCGTGGGCCAAGGACACGCTCGCCGACATCGAGCTCAAGGACAAGATCCGCACCGACGTCAGCGAGGGCATGGAGAAGCGACAGCGCGAGTTCCTGCTGCGGGAGCAGATGAGCGCGATCCGCAAGGAGCTCGGCGAGGACGGCGAGGAAGACGTCGTCGAGACCTACCGCGCGAAGATCGCCGAGTCGGGCATGCCGGACGACGTGCTCGCGCAAGCGGAGAAGGAGATCGGGCGCCTCGAGCGCACGAGCGAGCAGTCGCCCGAGTACGGCTGGATCCGCACGTACCTCGACTGGCTGCTCGATCTGCCGTGGTCGACAAGAACCGACGACAACCTCGAGATCACCGAGGCCCGCGCGGTGCTCGACGCCGACCACGAGGGCCTGGAAGACGTGAAGGACCGCATCCTCGAGTACCTCGCCGTGCGGAAGCTTCGAGCGGAGCGTGGGCTCGGCGAAGCGACCGGACGCGGCTCCGGTGCGATCCTGACGCTCGTCGGACCTCCCGGTGTGGGCAAGACCTCGCTCGGAGAGTCGGTCGCGCGCGCCCTCGGTCGGAAGTTCGTGCGCGTCTCGCTCGGCGGCATCCGCGACGAAGCGGAGATCCGCGGGCACCGTCGCACCTACGTGGGCGCGCTTCCCGGCCGCATCGTGCGCGCACTGAAGGACGCCGGCTCGAAGAACCCGGTGATGATGCTCGACGAGATCGACAAGGTCGGCGCTGACTGGCGCGGCGACCCTTCGAGCGCGCTGCTCGAGGTGCTCGACCCCGCGCAGAACCACACGTTCCGCGACCACTACCTCGACGTCGACCTCGACCTCAGCGAAGTGCTCTTCATCACCACGGCCAACGTGGCCGAGACGATCCCCGGCCCGCTCTTCGACCGCATGGAGGTCATCCGCATCGACGGCTACACCGAGGACGAGAAGGTCGCGATCGCGAAGCACCACCTGGTCGCCCGACAGCGTGAGCGCAACGGCCTGCGCGACGACGAGGTCAGCTTCACCGATGGATCCTTGCGCGTGATCGTCGGCGACTACACGAGGGAGGCCGGCGTGCGCAACCTCGAGCGCGAGCTCGGCAAGGCGCTGCGCAAGGTCGCGACGAGGGTCGCGGCGAACGATGTCGAACTGCCGGTCGTGATCGACGTCGACGATGTTCGCGAGCACCTCGGCCGCCAGAAGTTCTTCTTCGAGGCGGCCGAGCGCACAGCCGTGCCCGGTGTGGCCACAGGTCTTGCGGTCACCGGTGTCGGTGGCGACGTGCTGTTCATCGAGGCGTCGCGTGAAGAAGGCGGTGACGCTCCGGACGGTCTGACCCTCACGGGCCAGCTCGGAGACGTCATGAAGGAATCAGCCCAGATCGCGCTCAGCTATGTGCGATCGCATGCGGGCCAGCTCGGTATCTCACCGGAGCGCCTGCGCGGCCGGTTCCACGTGCACGTGCCCGCGGGTGCTGTGCCCAAGGACGGCCCCAGCGCGGGCGTCACCATGACCACCGCGCTCGTCTCGCTGGTGACCGACACTCCCGTGCGCGCCGAGGTCGGCATGACCGGTGAAGTCACGCTGCAGGGCCGCGTGCTGCCGATCGGAGGCGTCAAGCAGAAGGTGCTCGCCGCCCATCGGTCGGGGCTGAAGGAAGTCGTGCTTCCCATGAGGAACGAGGGTGACCTCGACGACGTGCCCGATCAGATCCGCGAGCAGATGACCTTCCACGTGGCCGAGAGCATCGACCAGGTGCTCGCGGTAGCGTTGCGTAGGGAGGAAGCGGTAACCTCCGCGGCGTGAAGCTCGCGGTCTTCGGAGCGACGGGTGCCACTGGGCGTCTGTTGATGGAACAGGCCCTCGAACGCGGTCACTCCGCGACCGCGTTCGTTCGTTCCAGGCCGGGCGACGACATGCTCACCGGAGCCGACAGGGTGGTCTCGGGCGATGCTCGCAACGCCGCGGCCGTCGCCTCGGCGATCCGCGACGCAGAGGCCGTCGTCTCAGCGATGGGGCCACAGGGACCCGAGCCGGGCGCCGTCTACTCCAACGCGATCGGAGCGCTGACCCGGTCGATGGTGGCCGCGGGCATCCGGCGGCTCGTGATCTCGGCGAACTCGAGGGTGCTCGACGACCACCCGCTCGAGGGCCGCTACGCCGCGGTCTCCCAGGAGCATCGCGACGCCCTCGCATGCCTGCGGGTCGCCGACCTCGACTGGACGGTGGTCGCAACGCCGATGCTCTCCGACGACGAGCCGCGTGGCTCCTACGACGCGATGGTCGGCGATCGGGGCAGGGGTGCGTCGATCTCGCGGGCGGACTTCGCGACCGCGCTGCTCGACGCGCTCGACCACCCCGACTGGACAGGGAAGGTCATCGACGTCTCGAACGGCGATTGATCCGGCCTTCATCGAGAGCGAACCTTCCCTAAGCTGGCGGGCGTGTCGTCGCCATCGATGTCCGCATGCTCGAGCTGACCGGCCTGCGCCGAACGTTCGGCGACCTCGTGGCCCTCGACGACGTCTCCTTCACCGTGCCTCAGGGGTCCATCGTCGGGTTCGTCGGTCCGAACGGGGCGGGCAAGACCACCGCGATGCGCATCGTCCTCGGCGTGCTCACCCCCGACGCAGGCGCGGTGTTGTGGAAGGGGGAGCCGGTCGACGCGCAGATGCGCCGCCGCTTCGGTTACATGCCCGAGGAGCGGGGGCTCTATCCGAAGATGCGCGTGCTGGAGGAGCTCGTGTACCTCGCGCGGCTGCATGGCCTGTCGCGCGCCCATGCTCGGGAGCGGGCCGAGGAAACGCTCCACGTCCTCGGCGTTGCCGAACGAGCCCACGATCGGGTCGAGGCATTGTCGCTCGGCAACCAGCAGCGCGTGCAACTCTCGGCCGCGCTGGTGCACGAACCCGATCTGCTCGTGCTCGACGAGCCGTTCTCGGGCCTCGATCCGGTGGGGGTCGATGTGCTTTCCGGCGTGCTGCGGCGCCAGGCGACGAACCACGGTGTGCCGGTCGTGTTCTCGAGCCATCAGCTCGAGCTCGTCGAACGGCTCTGCGACGCGGTCGTGCTGATCGACCGAGGACACGTCGTGGCGAGAGGAACGATCGAGGAGCTGCGTGCGGGGCGGGAGCGGAGGCTCTTCCATGTGAAGGTTCGAAACGCCGAGGACGGCTGGCATGAGTCGATCCCCGGCGTCGGGCTGGTGGAGTCGACGGCCGACGGGATCGTGCTGGAGCTCGCCGCCGACGTCGACGAGCAGCGAGTGCTCGACCTGGCGAGAGCTGCGGGCGACGTCGAGCGGTTCGGCCCCGTGCACGTGACGCTCGCCCAGCTGTTCAGGGAAGTGGTCGGCGCGTGAGCCGCCATGAGATCGGTGACGCCGACCGTGGCGCTTGGCGGCTCGTCGCGGTCCGAGACTTCTCGGTTCGCTTGCGAGACAAGGGATTCATCATCTCGACCGCGATCACGTTGACCGTTCTGTCGACCCTGATCTTGCTCGGTGCCTACGGTGGCGACGGCACGACCTCGTTCCGGCTCGGGCTCGCAGGGGCGGCCGAGCAGAGGAAGGTCGACGCGGTGCACTACGAGGAAGCCGCCGCCCGGCTCGGCATCGAGATCGACCTGGCGGAGTACGACGACGAGACGGTGGCAACTGCCGCGCTGCGCGACGGGGATCTCGACGCGCTGGTCGTGAGCAGGGGCGTCGCGATCCTCGGCGTCTCCTCGGTCCCGCCGGAGCTCGCCCAGGTAGCGGAGGACGCTGTGGGTCGACGGAGGATCGCGGCTTCGCTCGAAGATGCCGGCGTGCCTGCGTTGCGGATCGAGACGTTGATGAACCGACCGGGCATCGAGGTGCGCACGCTCGAACCGCAGGATCCGAACCGCGACCAGAACGCCGGTATCGCGTTCGTGGCGGTACTGCTCGCCTACGGACAGCTCTTCGGGTACGGCGTGTGGGTCGCGACCGGGGTGATCGAGGAGAAGGCATCGAGGGTCGTCGAGATCCTCCTCTCGGCGATCCGGCCGTGGCAGCTTCTCGCCGGCAAGATCGCGGGTATCGGGCTGCTCGGCATCGTGCAGCTCACGTTCATCGCCACGTTCGCGATCGTGCTCTCCCTGGCGACCGGCGCGCTCGAGCTCCCCGGCACCGCCGTCGGGGTGGCGCTCGTCGTGCTCGCGTGGTTCGTCATGGGGTTCGCCTTCTACGCGGGCCTGTTCGCGGTCTCGGGCTCTCTGGTCTCCCGCATGGAAGAGCTGCAGAACGCCTTGGTGCCGATCAACCTGATCATCTTCGTCTCGTTCTTCATCTCGATCGGCGCCCTTTCGGACCCCGACTCGACGATGGCGACGATCGCGTCGGTCCTTCCGTTCTCCGCGGCGCTCGCGATGCCGGTACGCATCGCATTGGGCTCTGCGAGCGCTCCGCAGGTCACGCTCTCGATCGTCCTGCTGCTGGCCGGCACCGCCGCGCTCGTGCCGCTCTCGGCCCGGCTGTACTCCGGCGCGGTGCTGAAGACCGGAGGGCGCGTGAAGCTTCGCGACGCCTGGACGTCGGCCCCGACGAACGACGCCGCAGGAAGCTGACGTCGGTGCCGGCGGTGTCATGGACCCGGCAGAACGTTCGTCATGCGATGGCGGTCCTTCGGCATGGCCGGAATCCGGCAGCCACCGTCTACGACAGTCTCGGCAGCGACTTCCTCCTCGCGCTTGCCCCCGGGTGGCTGAACCTCGGCCTGTGGGAAGGCGACGGCGGTGACGCGCGCGAGGCGCCCGTGGCCGTGCGCCGCCTCGTGGAGACGATCGCCGCAGAGCTTCCTGCCGGCGGTGACGTGCTCGATGTCGGGAACGGCCTCGCGGAGCAGGATCCGGTGATCGCACACGTGGCTCGAACGCGCACCCTCACCGCGGTGAACATCACGCTGTCGCAGCTGCTGGCGGGCCGGCCACGTCTCGACGACGCGGGCGCCCAGGGGGTGAATGCCGATGCGACGCGGCTTCCGCTTCGGAACGGATCGTTCGACGGGGTGATCAGCGTCGAGGCGGCGTTCCATTTCTCTTCGAGGGCGGCGTTCTTCGCAGAAGCGTTCAGGGTGTTGCGTCCCGGTGGGGTGCTCACGATGTCGGACATCCCCACCACACGCATGCCGCGCACGCCCCGCGAGGCGATCGCGGGTTGGACCCAGCTCCGCGCGTGGGGGCTCGGCATGCACGCGGCAGCGACCACCGACGAGATCGTGGGACTGGCGCTCGGCGCTGGGTTCGTCGAGGTGCGCGCGGAGTCGGCTGGGCAGCGAACGATCGGGCCTGCCCTTCGGTTCGTGCGCGACCGGCTCGATCGGGTGCAGGGCTCGCACGAGGTTCCGCGTTCCTACGAGCTCGCGATGCGCCTCATGCTGCGCCAGGTCGACCTGCTCTGGCGCCGAGGTCTGCTCGACTACGTGCTGCTGCGCGCGACGAAGCCAGGGGTCTAGTCCAATATGGACTAGACCGCATCGCGGGATTCACAGCAATCCGAGCGTCGCGGCGCCGTCGATCTGGAGCGCCGCGCCACTCACGTACCCCGCCGGTTGCGAGCAGAGGAATGCGACGACCTTGCCGAAGTCGTCGGGGTCGCCCAGGCGGCCGGTGTCGCCGCCCAGCTCCTTGTTCCGGTCGGTTGCGTGCAAGCCCGGGCACGCGAGGTTCAGGGTGATGTCGTCGCCTGTGAGATCTTGGGCGGCCGTCTTCGCCCACGCCCATAAGCCGGTTCGTGCGGCGTTGGAGTACGCGAGCGTGGGGATGGGTTGCTTCACCGCGAACGACGTGATCAGGCAGATGCGACCCCAACCGGCCTCGCGCATGTGTGGCACGGCGGCCTGCACCAGTCGGATCGACGTGAGCATGTTCGCCTCGACGGCCGCGCGCATCGCGTCGTCGTCCACATCGAGCGCGCGAGACTGCGGCGGTCCGCCGGCATTGGCGACCAGCACGTGCAGTCCGCCGAATCGCTCGATCGCAACCTCGGCGAGCCTCGCAGGCGTCTCGGGGTCGGTGACGTCGGCGGCAACGGTGGCGGTCGCGGTCGAGAGCTCGCCCGCCGCGGCCTCGAGTCGGCCGGAGTCGCGTGCGCAGAGCACGAGGTTCACGCCTTCGTCCGCGAGCGCCTTCGCCGCGCCGAGCCCCAGGCCTTTCGATGCTCCGGTCACGATCGCGACCCGGCCGCTGAGCCCGAGATCCATGGCCCGCATGCTACGAGCCGCCGGTACGCTGAGATGGATGAAGCGCTGGCCTTCCCCCCGAACGATCGTGATCGCTGCATCCGTGATGGTGGCGATCATCGCCGCAGTGGCGGTGCTCGCGGCGCGCGACGTTCCTTCGGACGCAGCGGAACCGCTCGTCCGAACGAACCCGGTGACCGGGCCGTTCGAGGGGCTGGGCTCGTGGGTCGACATCTACGACCGCGAGGCGTGGGCGGACCCGGTCGCGGCCCTCGACACCATGGTCGCGAACGGCGCCTCGACGCTCTACCTCCAGTCGTCGAACGCCGATCGCATCGGCCCGTTCGTCTTCGAGGACGAGACGGCTTTCTTCATCGAGGCCGCGCACGACCGAGGCCTGCAGGTGGTCGCCTGGTACCTGCCGCATCTGAGCGATCTCGTGCTCGACAAGGCGCGTGCGCGAGCCGCCATCGGGTTCACCACACCCCGCGGAGACCGGTTCGACGGTTTCGCGCTCGACATCGAGTCGCCGGCGGTGAGGGTCGTCACACGGCGGAACGAACGTCTCGCGACGCTCTCCACCCGGCTGCGCACCGTTGCGGGCGACGCGTTCCCGCTGGGCGCGATCGTGCCGTCGCCTGCGCGGCTGGCCGACGACGCGACCTATTGGCCCGGGTTCCCATGGGGAGATCTCGCGCTGACCTACGACGCCGTGCTGCCGATGACCTATTTCACGTATCGGGTGCACGGACCCGCTGAGACGATGGAGTACGTGAGCCGGGCGGTCGAAGAGATCCGTGCAGGGGTCGGGTCCGACGCTGTGCCGATCCACGTGATCGGGGGTCTCGCGCGCGACGCGACCGGCGCCGAGACTCGCGCGTTCGTCCGCGCCGTGCGTGATGCGGAGGTGATCGGCGCGAGCTACTACACGCTTCCTTTCGTCACCGCTGAACAGTGGACGTTCCTCGGTCGCATCGCCGCTGAGGGCGTTTGACCCTTGCTTCGCAGCGTGGCTAGGCTCGGGCGTTCAACCAGCCGAGGGAGGAAGGTTCCGCGTATGCCGCACAGATTCCGGCAACTCGCCCGGGTCGCGTGCGCCATCGCGCTGATCACCCCCGTCGCTGCGGTCTGCAATCCGCCACTCGACACCGAGGGTCTGGAGCCGCAGCTCTTGCGGCAGGTCGAGGAGAAGACCCGCCAGGACTTCGTATCGGTCTCATGCCCCCGCGATGTGCAGCCCGAGACGGGCCACACGTTCGAATGCACGGCCGTCGACCCCGACGACGTCGAGTTCACGATCCTGGTGACACAGCTCGACGATCAGGGCAACGTCAACTGGGAATTCGTCAACGCGGCGCCCGGCGGGGCCTGAGGGGGGCGCCCGTGCTGCTCGAGGGGAAACGGTTCCTGATCACTGGCGTGCTCACGCCGCAATCGATCGCTTTCGCCGCGGCGCGTTCCGCCCAGGAGCACGGCGCCGAGATCGTGCTCACGAACTTCGGCCGTGGTGTGAGCCTCACCCAGAAGGTCGCCAAACGGCTTCCCGACCCGCCCGACGTGATGGAGCTCGATGTGAACGAGCCCGATCACATCGCGGAGGTGCGGGGCGAGCTCGAGGGTCGATGGGGAAGCATCGACGGGTTGTTACATGCGATCGCGTTCGCGCCGGGCGACGCGCTCGGCGGGAACTTCTCGACCACGCAATGGGAGTCCGTCGCGACAGCGTTCCGCACGAGCGCGTTCTCGTTGAAGGAGCTCGCGCTCGGCATGCTCCCCTTGATGGAGGAACGCGGCGGATCGGTCGCCTCGCTCACCTTCGACTCGAGAGTGGCATGGCCCATCTACGACTGGATGGGCGTCGCCAAGGCCGGTCTCGAGTCGGTGACCCGATATCTCGCCCGCGACCTCGGGCCGAAGGGTGTGCGGGTGAACACAGTGAGCGCCGGGCCGTTGCGAACCATGGCGGGCAAGGGCATCCCGGGGTTCGACGCGATCACCGACACGTGGTCGCGCCGCGCGCCGCTCGGCTGGGACGTGACCGACCCGACGCCGGTAGGCGACACCGTGACGTTCCTGCTCTCGGATCTGTCGAAGGGCATCACCGGCGAGATGATCCACGTCGACGGCGGCTTCCACGCCATGGGCACCGACCTGTACTTCGACTGACGCCACGCGCGTTTCCTCGATCGTTCGAGGCCGGCAGACCACGATGTCAGAGGTCGTCGGCGGTGAGCTGTCCTGAATATGGTCCTCGGCCCGCCGCGCACGCCGCGCCGCATCTCGCCGCGAACGTCAGCGCGCGATCGAGGTGCCACCCCGCGCCGAGCGCGTACGTGAGCCCGCCCGCGAAGGAATCTCCGGCGCCGTACGCGTCACTCTCCGGCCCCCGAGCTGCCTCGATCGCCTCGTAGCGACCGGTTTCCCCGCTCGACGTCTCGTAGCGGCCGCCCGACCTTCCCTCGGTGAACACGAGCACCGGCGGCCGCCACGGCAGCATCTCGACGTCGACGTGCTCGGCCGGATCGTTCGCACTGCCGACAAGTGCGTCGGGCTTCACGTCGGCGTCGACAAGCGCATCAAGTGTCCTGCTGGTCACGACCATGACGTGAGCCTCGCGAGCGAACCGAAATGCCCGCGCGTCGCCGGCCGTGACGTAGACCGCGTCGGTCCTTTCGAGGCGTTCCCAGGGAAGCGGATCGGTTCCGCTCGCCTGCAGCCGATGCCCGAGCGTGGTGATCGTCCTTTCGCCCGCCGGATCGACGAGCGTGAGCGCCCGGCGCGTACGGTCGTCACGGAGCTCGGCGTGCACCTCGAGGTCGAGGGCGGTGAGCTCGTCGCGAGCGCGCATCCCGATCTCGTCATCGCCCAGCGCGGTGAACAGGTCGCAGGTGCCGACGAGCTTCGCGAGCTGCACGGCGGCGACCGCGCCGCCCCCGGCAGGCACTTCCCACTCGTCGGTGGCGTGTGCGATGTCGCCCGGTCCGGGGATGCTGTCGACCGAGCCGAACCACACCCACTCGACGTGCCCGACGACCGCGACCCTCATCGCCCCAGTCTCGCACCCGCCTGGTTGGCGGAACCATCAACACGGTGCAAGGGTCTCCTTGCGGGGAACCGCGGAGGACGACGAGGGGAGCAGGAGCGTGCCACCGCACCGCAACGACGAGGAGCAGGATCCAGGTCTGCCGATACAGCTGGGGCCCGCTTCCAACGGTGAGTTCGACCCAGAGCCATCGCTGCCCCCGGTTCTCGAGGAGACGATCGCACGGGCTCGTGCATGGTCGATCGACAACGCCGATCGGCTCGGCATGTCGAGGCGCGAGTTCCTGCTCTCGGTCTGCGGCGCCGCGACCGCGTTCCTGGCGCTCAACGCCTGTACGTCGGAGGAGCACGCGGCCGGCCCGACGTCGCCGAGTGCGACCGGCACGACCCCTGGCGGCACGTACGAGGTGCCGCCGAGCGCATCGGTGGAGCCCGAGAGCGCGTTCGAGGCGCTGGGGGGCGAGGAGTTCGTCTTCGACATCCAGGGGCATCTGCTCGAGTACCACCTCAACCCGGTCTTGAACGGTCAGGACTTCTGGGCGTCGTTCCCGCAGCAGGATTGCGGCGAGAGCGATCCGCGCGCGTGCTACTCGATCGAGCACTTCCTCGAGCTGATGTTCCTGCGCTCCGACACGAACATGCTCGTGCTCTCGGCGCTGCCGATCTTCCCCGAGCGGAGCCCGCAAGGCCACGACGTGATGGACCTCACGCGCAAGGTCGCGGCGAGCCTCTGCCGCGACGACCGCATCCTGCTGCACGGCCAGGCGCTGCCCAACGTCGGCACGCTCGACTCCGCGCTCGATGCGATGGAGCACACGGCCAACGCCTACCCCGTCGCCGCCTGGAAGACGTTCACGCACTTCCCCGACGCCTTCGAGGGTGACGGCAACGGCTGGTGGCTCGACGATCGCGACCCCAACGAGCGGCAGGTGGGGGAGCGGTTCATCCGCAAAGCCAGAGAGATCGGCACGAACACGATCTGCATCCACAAGGGGCTGTCGCTCGGTTCGCCGTTCGCCTCACCGGACGACATGGGCCCGGCGGCGAAGCGGCACCCCGACATGAACTTCGTCGCGTATCACTCGGGCTTCGAAGCGAACGTGCCCGAAGTGCCGTACACCAAGTCCGCCAGGAACATGGGCACGAACCGCCTGATCTGGTCGATGGAACGGTCCGGTATCGGCCCGAACGAGAACGTCTACGCCGAGATGGGCACGTCGTGGTGGTTCGTGATGCGCTACCCCGATCAAGCCGCGCACTTCCTCGGGAAGCTGCTCCTCTACGTCGGTGAGGACAACGTGCTCTGGGGCACCGACTGCCTGTTCTACGGCTCGCCCCAGCCCATGATCCAGGCGATGCGCTCGTTCCAGATCTCCGCCGAGTTCCAGGAGCGATACGGCTACCCGAAGCTCACGAAGGAGCTGAAGGCCAAGATCCTCGGCCTGAACGGCGCCGCCCTCTACGGTGTCGAGCCGAACACCGAGGGATGTCGGTTCACCAGGCGCGAGCTCGAGCAGATCCGGCGCACGCTGCCCTCGAGGAACCGGGTGCTCGGACCCACCACGATGGCCGAGACCCAAGCGTTCAGAGACGACGACCGAGAGCAGTGGGCCACGATGGCCACCATGCTCGCCTGAGGGAGGGCCGTTCCGGAAAACGTTCGCGATCGAGGCCGGGCTTCCTGGCGTTGGTCAACACCGCGATTGGAGTCGCGGTGTTCCAGGCGATCAGGGGCCTGGTGTACGCGGTGACACGAGGGTCCTAGCCCTCCGCGCGTCCGGTTCAGTCGGGCCAGGGCTTGGTATCGCCGCAGTCCGCCACGGAGGTCGCGCCCACCGCATCCATCGTGCCGTAGAAGGTGCCGTCGGGGCTGTCCCCGATACAGAATGTCCGTCCCGACTCGCTGGCCAGGCTGAGCACAACCTCCTTGCCTGAGAGGAGGTTGACGCTCACTGCGTCGACTGTGGCGGGCACGTCGCCCGCGAACGGGAACGACGGCTCGATCATGCTCAGGTCCTCGACCGTCACCGAGTCGTAGGTACCCGCGTCGGTGTAGGCCACTTTCGCTGCGACGAGAGCGTTCCGCAGCATGGATTGCGCGCCGCGGTCGTGGTCCGTGCAGGTTTCCTCAGGAAGGGCGCCGCCAAGCTGCCGAACCTGCCGCTTCAGCGTGATCGAGGCCTCATCGAGCGCCTGCGAGGTGGACTGACCACCTGGGTCGGTGACGACCGCGATGTCGTAGGCCGCGTCGGCGACCCCGAGCAGCTCCGTGGCGAACACCGCGTCGGGCACCGCTTGATACGCGACTGCGTCCTGCTCGAGCGCGACCGCGATATCGAGCCACTGCTTCGAGATGCTCGCATCGACCTCGATCGGGGCATCCAGCAGCGGGCTGAGCTCCTCGATCAGATGCGCACACATGGTCGCCTGCAGCTGCTCGGGCGAGGTCGCGGGAGCGGTGGCGGCTCCGCCGGCGGGGGATTGGCTCACCGATCCGTCGGCGCAGGCGCTCAGCGCGACGATCAGCCCCGTGAGTATGGCGAGCTTCCGCATGAACGTGCTCTTCTCCTGCAGATGGGTTCCGTTCCGGAGCAATCGTCATTCGACCGAGCGCCCTTGAGCCGACCTGTCCGTATCCTCCATGCGTGCCCAGGCGTTCGGTTCGACTCGCTGCTCGCGCGGATGAGCTCTTGCCGATCTTCGCAACGATCCGAGCCGAGATCGGCGTGTCGGAGACCTTCCCGCCTGACGTGCTCGCCGAGGCGGAGGCCTGCTCACGCGAGCCGGCCATACCCGGCGTCGACCTCACCGATGTGCCTTTCGTCACGCTCGATCCGCCGGAGTCGAAGGATCTCGACCAGGCGTTCCACCTCGAGCGCCTTCCCGGCGGCGGCTTCCGGTTGCACTATGCGATCGCCGACGTCGCGGCGTTCGTCACCCCCGGGGGCGCCGTCGACGCCGAAGCCCATCGTCGGGTCGAGACCGCGTACAGCCCCGACGGGAGAGCCCCCCTCTACCCGCCGGTCTTGTCGGAGGCCGCTGCGTCGCTGCTTCCCGACGGACCACGGCCGGCTGTCGTGTGGCGCGTCGATATCGACGATGCCGGTGCGACCGTCGATGTCGACGTGCAGCGCGCGATGGTCACGAGTCGCGCGAAGCTCTCGTACGCCGACGTCCAGTCGATGCTCGACGACGGCCGCGCCGACGAGATGCTCGTGCTCCTGCCCGAGATCGGTGCGGCGCTCGAGCGGGCCGAGCGCGCTCGCGGTGGCGCGAGCTTGGGCGTGCCGACCCAGGAGGTCGTGCCTGACGGCGACGGGTTCACGCTCGCCTTCCGGCAGGCGTTGCCCGTCGAAGGCTGGAACGCGCAGCTGTCGCTGCTGACCGGCCGCGCAGCAGCCGACATGATGCTGGAAGGTGGCCTGGGCATCGTGCGCACGATGCCGCCGGCCGATCCTGTCGACGTGTCGCGCCTTCGCCGCGTCGCCGCCGGGCTCGGCGTCGACTGGCCGGACGATCTTCCCTACGCCCAGATGTTGCACACCATCGAGCCGAGCCGATCGACCGCCGAGGCCGTCTTCCTGCAGGAGGCCGCGGTGCTGTTCCGCGCCGCCTCGTACGCGGCCTTCGACGGTGAGCGACCGCAGGATCTCCTGCACGCTGCGATCGCCGCGCAGTACGCGCATTGCACCGCGCCGCTGCGCAGGCTCGTCGATCGATACGCGAACGAGGTGTGCCTCGCGCTCGACGCAGGCAACGATGTGCCCGCCTGGGCACGCGAGGCACTCCCCGACCTGCCCGAGGAGATGGCGAACGGCGCCGATCGCGGGCATCGTCTCGAACGCACGATGGTCGACGCCGTCGAAGCCGCGGTGCTGGCGTCGTTCGTCGGCAGGGAGTCCGATGCCGTCGTGATCGACCTGTGGAAGCGTGGCAAGGGCGAGGTCGCGCTGCGCGATCCGGCCGTGGTCGGGCCGTGCGACGACGTGCACGAGCTCGGCGCGCAGGTCCGGGTGCGACTCGCGGAAGCCGATGTCGCGAAGCACACGATCCGCTTCGTTCGTGTGTGAGCCGTCCTACGACACCGATATCGGTGTCGAGGACCGCTTCGGAGCGCTCTTGTCCGCCCTGACCCCAGCATCGGTGTCACGGTGCGCGCGGGTCTCATCAACGGTCACACCGCTTCGTATGCTCGGTGCATGCAGATCGAACGCCGGCTCACCTCGTTCAGCCACGGCGCCGGATGCGGTTGCAAGCTGGGACCCGACCAGCTTGCCGAGGTGCTCGGTGGCCTCAGCCTGCCGGACGTGTCCTCCGATGTGCTCGTCGCCGCCGACACCGGGGACGATGCGGCGGTCTATCGCATCGACGACGATCGTGCGCTCGTTGCGACCCTCGACTTCTTCACCCCCATCGTCGATGACCCGTACGACTGGGGGCGCATCGCCGCAACCAACGCGATGAGTGACGTCTACGCGATGGGGGGCACGCCGTTCCTGGGCTTGAACATCGTGAGCTGGCCGGTCGACGACCTTCCGCTCGAGATGCTGGGAAGGGTGTTGCAGGGCGGCATCGATGCGGCGAGCGGCGTGGGCTTCCCGGTGCTCGGCGGGCACTCGATCACCGATCCCGAGCCGAAGTACGGCATGGTCGTGCTCGGCTTCGTCGATCCGCGGCGCATGCTGCGCAACTCCACCGCGGTCACGGGCGACACACTCGTGCTCACGAAGCCGCTCGGCCTCGGCATGATCTCGACGGCGGTGAAGCGAGGAGTGGCGACCGAGGACATGCTCGCGACCGCGGTGGACCTGATGGTCACGCCCAACCAGGTCGCCTCCGAAGCTGTCATGGAGGTGGGTGCCGACGCCGCAACCGACATCACGGGGTTCGGCCTGCTCGGCCATCTCTGCCGCATGTTGCTCGCGAGCGGGTACGGAGCCGAGATCGACGCCGGCGCTGTGCCGATGATCCGAGGCGCGCTCGACCTTGCCAGAAGCGGCGTGGTGGCAGGGGGGACCAGGCGCAACCACGCCTACGTCGACCCGCGCGTCTCCTGGGGCGGCCTCGCGGAACCGGAGCAGCTCTTGCTCGCCGATGCTCAGACCAGCGGTGGCCTTCTGGTCGCCACGCGGGAACCCGAGGAACTCCGGGCCGCGTTCGACGCTCGAGCGGTCTCGAGCGCTGTTGTGGGCCGTGTGATCGACGGGGTGCCGGGCGCCGTCGCCGTGACCGGCTCGTTCCCGGAATAATCGACCCCACTGGTAGCATTTGCACCTGCAACAGCGCTGGGCGATCGTCCGCGCGAGGCGCAACCCATGGGAGCACGAGCTTGACCGAGCTGGACGGCGTCTTCTACAAGGAGATCGTGGAACAGGGGCTTCGGGAGTTCCCGAACGAATGCTGCGGCGTGATCGCGGCCGCCGAGGGCGTTCCGGTGAAGGTCTTCGCGATGAAGAACGCCGATGCGAGCCCCGTGACGTACCGGCTCGACGGCAAGGAGCAGCTCCAGGTGTTCGATGAGATCGACGAGCAAGGCTGGGACCTTTGGGCGATCTATCACTCGCACACTCACTCCGAGGCCTATCCGAGCGAGACCGACCGCAAGCTCGCGTTCTACCCAGACACTCGCTACATCGTGTTCTCACTCGTCGATCGCGACGCACCCGTCATGCGTTCGTTCGCCATCTCCGACGGCGAGGTCACCGAGGAGGAGTTGATCGTCACATGACTCCGACGCCGATGTTCAACGAGGATCAGGTGCAGCGGTACGCCCGTCACATCATCTTGCCCAATATCGGCGGCGCCGGCCAGCGCAAGCTGCTCGACAGCTCGGTGCTCGTGATCGGTGCAGGTGGGCTCGGCTCGCCGATCGCGATGTACCTCGCGGCTGCCGGCATCGGCAAGCTCGGCATCGTGGACTTCGACGAGGTCGACGTCTCGAACCTGCAGCGGCAGATCTTGCACACCAGCGATGACATCGGGCGCTCCAAGGTCGACAGCGCGGTCGAGCACCTGCGTGCGATCAACCCCACGATCGAGATCGTCGGCCACGACACCTTGCTGTTCTCGACCAATGTGTACGAGGTGTTCGATGGATACGACGTCGTCGTCGACGGCACCGACAACTTCCCGGTTCGATACCTCGTGAACGACGCGACGCAGTTCACGAGCAAGCCGCTCGTGTACGGCTCGATCTATCAGTTCGAGGGCCAAGCCACCGTGTTCATGCCGGGTCAGGAGACGCCCTGCTACCGGTGCCTGTTCCCGTCGCCGCCTCCTCCCGGCACCGTGCCGAGTTGCGCCGAAGGCGGCGTGTTCGGCGTGCTTCCCGGTGTGATCGGTGGCATACAGGCCACCGAGGCGATCAAGCTCATCACCGGCCAGGGCAATACGCTCGAAGGGCGTCTGCTGCTGTACGACGCCCTGCACATGGACTTCCAGGAAGTGAAGATCCGCTGGGACGCCGACTGCCCCGTCTGCGGCAAGGAGCCGTCGATCACCGAGCTGATCGACTACGAGGCGTTCTGTGGCGTGCCCGCCCGTTCATGACCCGATCACACAGGAGAGACGATCGACGATGGCCGTGACCGTGAAGCTTCCGACGATCCTGCGCAAGCACGCCGGGGGAGAGGCGAAGGTGGGCGCCGACGGCGCCACGCTGCGCGACGTGCTCTCCGACCTCGAAGGCACCTATCCGGGGATCACGAGGAACGTGATCTCCGACGACGGTGGCCTGCACCGCTTCATCAACGTCTACGTGAACGACGAGGACGTGCGGTACCTCGGGTCACTCGAGACGGAAGTCTCAGACGGTGACACGGTCAGCATCTTGCCCGCCGTCGCCGGAGGCTGAACGGGCGTCGGAGTTCCGACGTTCGTCGAGCCCTGCCAACGCAGGCAGCCACATCGCGACGATGACGACGCCGAGATAGAGTCCACCGGTCGCGAGCAAGCTGACGCGAAGGCCGACTAGCTCGATCGCGGGGCCGGCGATGAGCACACCCAGCGGCATGGCGAGCCACGCCGAGGCAGAGACCACGCCGAATACGCGCCCGCGCAGCCCGTCGGGCACGCGCTCGAAGAAGACCGTGTCGATCACCGGATTCAACGGGCCTGACGAGATGCCCGAGAGGGTCTTCGCCGCGAGGAGCACCCCGAGCGGGGGGAACAGGGCCGCGATCGGATACCAGACCGTCACGCCCGCGAATCCCCACGTGAACACCCGGCGACGGCTCAGCCGATCGCCGACGACGCTGAACGCGAGGGCACCCACCACCGAACCCGCGCCGACCACACCTATCATCAATCCCAGGCTTACGGCGGTGCCGTAGACCTGCTCCGCGTACACGGGCAGCGCGACCATCGATACCGAGTCGAGCATGTTCGTGAGTGTTAAGACCGCCACGAGTGTGAACAGGGTGCGGTCGCCACGCAGGAACGCGAAGCCGTCACGCAGTTCGCGGACGTAGCTCGTCGGCTCAGCGTCGGGAACACCGGTGCCTCGTTCTCGGCGAGGGATCGCGATCACCACGAGTCCCGCGGACACCAAGAACGTCGCCGCGTCGATCCACAGCACGGACGTCGCGCCGACGATCGCGATCAATAGGCCCGCGAGCGGGGCGCCCGCGAGTCGTGACGCTCGCTCCACGACCGCCAAAGCTCCGCTCGCACGTTCCAAGCTCCATCGTGCATCCCCGGCGAGGTCGGGGAGCAGCGAAGCCCGAGCCGTGACCCCGGGCGCGTCGAGCAAACCGCCCAGGAACACCAGCGCGAGGAGTTGCCAGAATTCGATGCCGATCGTCATGTGCAGCGAGGGGATCGCGGCCACCGCGCCGGCACTTGCGAGGTCGGCGACGATGCTCGCATGCCGATACCCGAGACGGTCGACGAGCGCGCCGCCCAGGAAGCCTGAGAGGACGATCGGCACGAGTCCGGCCGCTGCCACGATGCCCATGCGTGCGGGACTACCGGTCGTCTGCAGTACGAACCAAGGGATGGCAACGAGGGCTGCGACGTTCCCCGACATCGAGATCGCGTTCGCGGCCAGCAGTGCGAACAAGGGTCCTCGGCGACGGGGAAGCGCGGCTGCCGTATCACTCATCGCCTGCCCTTCCGACGACGCGGCAGCACGTGCACGATCACACTGAGCGGTTCAGCTCCATCGTCCGGCGGCAAGGCCCCGTACCGCTCGATCACCTCGACGAGATCCTTCCGCATACGACCGGCTTGCTCGGCGGTGAGCTCCAGCTTCCAATCGCTCATGTCCGACACCCCGACCCACTCAGCGGGCCAGTTCGGTGCGTCGGCGAGCCACGCGTGGGCCAGTTCCGCATATCGGTCGGCGATCTCCGATAGGAGGGCGCCCGCCGCTGCCGACCGCTCGGGAGTGTCGAGCAGATGGGCCGGCTCCCATGTGATGCCCCGGTGTGATGCCCGCCACCATCGCTCCCGACCATCGCGCGCGAGGTCGGGAGCCTCGTTGATGAAGCCGTGCTTCGCGAGCGCTCGGAGGTGATAGCTCACGAGAGCAGGGCTCGCACCCAGCTCCTCGCCCAGATCGGTCGCGATCGCCGGTCCGTCGGTGCGAAGCAGGCCCAGCAAGCGCAGGCGGAGTGGATGCGCGAGGGCTCGCATCTGCCGGGGATCGGTGAGCTCGAGGGGGTCTCGTTCCCGCATATCCGAAAGGATAATTGCGCAAGGACTCTTTTGCAAATCCCGAATCTCGCCCCGGATGCGCATTCGGCCCGACGCTGGGAAGTGCTCTTCGACCTATTGACCTGCGGGTTCGCTGGGGTCTAGCGTCCGGTCCGAAGGAGGCGCATCCCCCCGTGCAGACCCCGACGAAGGGACCCCACGACCACCTGCCGGTGGCGCCGCCGCGCGTTCCTGAACCGCCGCGTCCGCACGAACGTTCGCGTTTCGAGCAGGACCTGATCGTCATCCCCGAGGCGACCCGGGAGAGGCGATGGGGACTCACCACGATCGTCGTCGCAGGAGTGCTGTCACTCGTGCTCATCATCGCGCTCGCCGTGTACGCCGCCGATCAGCGCCAGCGAGTCGGCGAGCTCGACACCCAACTCGCCATCGCCCTCGACGATCAGCGCGCGCTGATCGACGCCGCCACCGCGTCGCGCGCGACGATCCAGAACCTCGAGTCTCGCATCGCCGTGATGGAGGGTGACCTGCAGCGGGCGCGACAAGGCAGGTCGGTGCTCGCAGCCAGCAAGCAGGAGACCAGGAGGCAGCTCCGAGACGTGAGGGCGGAGCTCGAGGCCGAACGGGCACGCTTGCGCTCGTTCATGGGCTTGCCGCTCGGCGACGGGACGCACGTGGGTCGGCTCATCGCGGTCGGCGCGAACCAAACGCCGGCCTTCGTCACAACCGATCTCGGCCGGTGGTTCACCGGAAGGGCCGCGACGCGTGCAGCGATCGAAGACGGTGTGATCGTCGCGGGAGAGACCAGGTCGAGGTACTTCCGTAACCACGATGTCGGGTGGCGCACCCTTCCCGTCGATCTCTTCGCGACCGTCACGGTGCTCCGGCGGCATGGGGGTTCGCACCAGATCACGCTCGCCGAGTTGCAACGACTCTCGAGACTGGAATCTTCGCGGGGGCGGCGCATCAGACACGACCCCTTCGCGATGACCGTGGTCGATGGGCGTATCGCCGCCCTCCGCGAGTTGCCCTACTCCTGAATCGCGTCTGTCGCCCGTTCAGCGGACGTTCAGGAGCCCTGTGGAAAACTCCACGCCGGAAACCGATCTAGGGCGCTTCGGGAGCCCGCCGGGAGTATCTCCCGAAGAATAGGCCGAACGATGTAGGTCTGGGGGGTTGCGTTCTCACCCCACCGGGGCGTAGATTTCGGCGCATGCGCGCGTCCGTCCGATCGGGGAGGCCAGGTGGCCTACGTCTTGCGTTCTGCGACGTAAAGCTTTCGCGCTGTTCTCGGAATCCTTCCCCCGATCCTCGAATCGCCGCATTTCCAACATGCTCCAAGCAGCGTCGCCGCCTCTCGCGGCTCACGTCTGTCATCCGGAGCGAGGCATGGTCCACGGACACCCTGGAGGTCGCTTCGTCATGATGCGCTGGATACTCGGCTCAAGTCTCAAGTTCCGTCGGCTCGTGATCGCCTTGTCGGTGGGGCTCCTCGTCTACGGCGTGCTGCAGCTCGACGATGCCCGCACGGACATCTTGCCCGAGTTCCAGCGGCCGACGGTCGAGGTGCAGACCGAGGCCCTCGGCCTTTCCGCCGAGGAGGTCGAGGAGCTGATCACCGTGCCGCTCGAGCAGGATCTGCTCGTCGGCATCGCGTTCCTCGATGAGATCGAGTCGGTGTCCCTGCCCGGGCTCTCCTCGGTGGTCATGACCTTCGAACCGGGCACCGAAGTGCTCGACGCGCGCCAGGTCGTCGCCGAGCGTCTGACCCAGGCCGTCGGCGGCCGCGGGTCTGCCCCAGGTGGCCCAACCGCCGCAGATGATCCAGCCCGTGTCGTCGACCAGCCGCGTCGCGATGGTGAAAATGACATCGGACCAGCTGACCCCGATCGAGATGTCCATCCTGTCCAAGTGGGTCATCAACCCACGGCTGCTCGGGGTGGAGGGGGTAGCCAACGTCTCCACGTGGGGGTTCCGTGACCGGCAGCTCCAGGTGCTGGTCGACCCTCAGACACTGAACGACGCTGGCGTCTCGTTGAGCCAGATCATCGAGACTACGGGCAACGCGCTAGAGGTCTCGCCGCTCAGCTTCCTCGAGGCTTCTTCGCCCGGCACGGGCGGGTTCATCGATACGTTGAACGAGCGGCTGCACATCTTCCACAAAGCGGCGATCTCGAATAGCGACGAGCTCGCGCAGGTGCCGATCCAGGACCCGAGCGGCGACGCGCCCACAGGACGTTCCGCATTGACCTTGGGTGACGTCACCGATGTTGTCGAGGACCACCAGCCCTTGATCGGCGACGCCCTCTGCACCGATGGGGACTGCCTGTTGCTCGTGATCGAGAAGTTCCCGGACGCCAACACTCCCGAAGTGGCGGACGGCATCGACGAGGCGCTCGAGGCTCTCGCCCCAGGTCTGCCGGGCCTGCAGATGGACACCTCGATCTACCGTCCCGCAGAGTTCATCGACACATCGTTCGACAACCTCGGACGGGCGGCGCTGATCGGAGCGATCCTGCTCCTGCTCGTGCTCGGCGCGTTCTCCCTCGATTGGCGTGCCGCCGTGGTGAGTGCGGTGGCGATCGCCATGTCGTTGGGCGCCGCGTGGCTGGTGCTCTACTTCACCGGCACGATCGTGAACACCATGGTCCTTGCCGGCCTGGTCATGGCGCTCGTCGTGTTGATCGACGACGCCGTGGTCGACATGCACAGCGTGGCGCAGCGCCTCCGGCGTCAGCGCGCGCAGGGTGACGGCGTGCCCGCATGGCAGGTGGTGATCGGCGCAACGCTCGAGATGCGGAGCGCCATGCTCTTCGCGACGCTCATCGTGGGCGCGGCGCTGTTGCCTGCGTTCTTCATGGAGGGCGAGGCCGGTGCATTCCTTCCGGCGATCGCCACCTCGTACGTGCTCGCGATCGCCGCGTCGATGGTCGTGGCTCTCACCGTCACTCCGGCCCTCGGCATGATGATGCTGGGTGGGTCGACGCGCGAGCTTCGCGAGTCGCCGGTGGCGCGCCGGGTCGGTGAGACCTACCAGCGCATCTCGGCGCGGCTCGTGCCCAAGACCGGACTCGCGTTCGCGATCTTCGGTGTGTTCATCGTGGCGGGCCTGGTCGCCGCCCCGTTCCTCAACGGGTCGATGCGGCCCGTGCTCGAGGAGCGCGACGTGGTGGTGCGGCTCGACGCCCAGCCGGGCACGTCGCTGCCGGCGATGGACGCCATCACGGCGCAGGCGGTCGAGGAGCTACGGGCGTTGCCCGGCGTCGACGACGTGGGAGCCCACGTCGGGCGGGCGATCCAGTCGGATCAGATCGTCAACGTCAACTCCGCCGAGGTGTGGGTCGGCGTGGACGGCTCGGCTGACTATGCCGACACGATCGGTGCGATCGAATCGGTGGCCGCAGGACTTCCTGAGATCTCGACCGACGTGCTGACCTACTCTGAGCAGCGGGTGACAGAAGTGCTCGGACGAGGCGACGACGAGATCGTCGTGCGCGTCTACGGGGCGAACCCCGAGATCCTTGCGAGCATGGCAGAAGAGGTTCGCGCGGCCATCGAGGGCGTCGACGGGCTCGATGACCCCAGGGTCGAGCTGCCTGCCGAGGAGCCGACGATCGAGGTGCAGCCTGACATCCAAGCGGCAGAGCGCGTCGGCCTCGCGCCCGGCGATATACGCCGGGCGGCCACCACCCTGCTCTCCGGCCTCGTCGTGGGCAACCTGTTCGAGGAGCAAAAGGTGTTCGACGTGGCGGTCTGGGGCGACCCGGAGATCCGCCAGGACGTGGCCGATGTCGAGGATCTGCTGATCGACACGCCGAGCGGTGAGCTCGTGCGGCTGAGTGAGGTCGCCGACGTGCGGGTGGTCCCGAACCGCGCGGTGATCCGCCACGAGTCGGTGGAGTCCTACGTCGATGTCACGGGCGGGGTCTCGGACCGTTCCGCGGGCGACGTCGCTGTGGATGTCGAGCAGGCGATCGAGCAAGTCAAGTTCCCGCTCGAGCATCACGCCGCGGTGCTGGGAGGCTTCCAAGAAGACGCCGACGCACGCTCGCGCGTGATCGCCGTTATGGTCGCTGCTGCGATCGCGATCTTCCTGCTGCTGCAGGCGGCGTTCGCGAGCTGGCGCCTGGCGGTGCTTGCGTTCCTCGCGCTGCCGATGGCGCTCACCGGCGGGGCGCTCGCCGTGCTGTTGACCGGTGGTGACGTCACGCTCGGCTCCGTCGCCGGATTCGTCGCCGTGCTGGCGGTGGCTGCTCGCGGCCTCGTTGCACTCATCAGGCACTACCAGCGGCTACAGGCCGACGGAGACGCCTTCGGTGCCGACCTCGTGATCGCTGCGACCAGGGAGCGGATCCTCCCGATCGTGACCTCGACCCTGGCGGCGGCCGTCGTGTTCATCCCGTTCGCCCTGGGCGGTGGGTCGGCCGGCTTCGAGATCGTCGGGCCGATGTCGATCGTGATCCTCGGCGGTCTCGTGACCTCGATGCTCATGAACGTCGTCGTGGTGCCTGCCCTGTACCTGCGGTACGGGTTCGTCGCCGAGCTCGATGTCTCGGCCGAGGACCTCGTCATCGAAGTGCCCGACGTCGACACGGTGCAGGGGTAGGTGGCAACGATGAACAAGCGCAGCCTGCTCTCCCTCGGTGTCGTTCTTCTCGCGACGCTGATCCTGTCCTCGTGCGGGGGCACGATCGAGGACGAGTACGTGATCGAGGAGCAGCCCTACACCCTCGAGGAGGTCGAGGGCCAAGAGGTGCTCAAGGTCACCCTCACGGAATCAGCCGTCGAGCGGCTCGGCATCGAGACCGTTCCGGTGCGAGAGAACGGATCGAAGCTGGTCGTGCCCTACGACGCCGTCTACCTCGATTCCCATGGCGAGTTCTGGGTGTACACGAACCCCGAGCCGCAGGTGTTCATCCGCGCGCCCATCCACATCGTGCGCGAAACCTCGACCGAGGCGATCCTCGGCGAGGGCCCATCCGCCGGCACGCAGGTCGTGACGGTAGGCGTCCCCGAGCTGTACGGCACCGAGACTGAGTTCGGAACGTAAGAGCGACATCGCGAAAGGAAACCACACACGATGCTCCGATGGATCGTAGGTTCGAGCCTCAAGTTCCGATACCTCGTGGTCGCGCTCGCCGCCGCCCTCATGTTCTTCGGCGTTCAGCAACTCCAGAGCACGGCGGTTGACGTCTTCCCCGAGTTCGCGCCGCCGAAGGTGGAGGTTCAGACCCCGGCCCTCGGTTTGTCGGCGAATCAGGTAGAGAACCTCGTCACCATCCCGCTCGAGCAGACCCTCAACGGCGTGCCGGGCCTCGATGAGATCCGCTCGAAGTCGGTGGAGTCGCTCTCGTCGATCGAGATGATCTTCGAGCCGGGCGCCGACCTGCTGACTGCGCGCCAGCACGTGGCCGAGCGTATCTCTCAGATCTCGCCTCAACTTCCGACCTGGGCGAGCCCCCCGTTCATGATCCAGCCCCTGTCGGCCACGAGCCGCGTCATGAAGATCGGGCTCACGACGACCGACCCTGAGCTCGACCTGATCGACCTGTCGATGACCACCTACTGGAAGATCCGCACTCGACTCATGCGCGTGCCCGGAGTGGCCAACGTCCCGATCTGGGGCGAGCGCATCGAGATGCCCACGATCGAGATCGATCCGCAGCTTCTGCGCAAGCACGACGTCACCGTCGACGCGGTCTCCACAGCGGTGGCCGACGCCCTGGATGCCGGGTTGTTGCAGTACTCCGACGGCAACTACATCGGTCGAGGTGGGTTCTTCGACACGCCCACCAACCGGTATTCGATCCGGCACGTGCTGCCGATCGTCAATGCCGAGGATCTCGCTGACATCCCGATCGAGTCGGTCACCGGAAAGCACCTCACGATCAGCGACGTCGCGAACCTCGAGCGCAGTACCTGGCCGCTCGTGGGCGACGCCGTCATCAACGACGGCCATGGGCTCATGCTCATCGTGGAGAAATTGCCGTGGGCCAACACCCTCGACGTGACCCGGGGCGTCGAGGCAGCGCTCGAAGAGCTGAAGCCTGGCCTGCGCGGCATCGAGATCGACGCCACGATCTTCCGCCCCGCGACCTTCATCGAGGAATCGATCAGCAACCTCTCGAAGGCGATCTGGTTCGGGGCCATCCTGATGATCCTCATGTTGTGCGCCTTCCTCTACGAGTGGCGCACCGCGGTGATCAGCGTCGTGGCCATCCCCCTGTCGCTCGTCGCGGCAGGGCTCGTGCTGCACTGGCGTGGCGCCACGATCAACACGATGATCCTGGCCGGCATGGTGATTGCACTCGGTGACATCGTCGACGACGCGATCATCGATATCGAGAACGTGGTCCGAAGATTGCGGCAGCGACCTGCCGACGGCAGTGGGCCGTCGACGGCGAGGATCATCCTCGGGGCCTCGCTCGAGGTGCGCAGCGCGATCGTGTACGCGACGTTGATCGAGATCGTCGCCGTGGCGCCGATCTTCATGCTCGAGGGCCTGTCGGGCTCCTTCTTCCGACCGCTCGCCACCTCGTACGCGCTCGCCTTGCTCGCCTCGATGGTGGTGGCACTGACGGTGACGCCGGCGATGAGCTTGATCTTCTTCCGCAAGCCCTCCTCGCTGCGCCACCGCGAGTCCCCGATCGTGCCCGCGCTGCAGCGGGCGTACCAGTCGATCCTGGCGCGCATCGTGATGAGGCCGCGCCGCGCATACGTGGCCGTTGGTCTGACGACCGTGATGGGCATCGCGGCACTGCCGCTCCTCGGTCAGTCCTTGCTCCCGTCGTTCAAGGAGCGCGACTTCCTGATGCACTGGCTGACCGTGCCCGGCACCGGGCAGCCGGAGATGTTCCGCATCTCAGCCCGAGCCAATGCAGAGCTGCTCGAGATCCCGGGTGTGCGAAACGCGGGGTCGCATATCGGACAAGCCCTGCTCATGGACGAAGTCGTCGGAATCGACTTCGGTGAGAACTGGGTCAGTGTCGATCCCTCTGTTGACTACGACCAAACGCTGACGAAGATCCAAGAGGTCGTCGACGGCTACCCCGGCCTGTACCGAGATGTGCTCACCTACCTGAAGGAACGCATCAGGGAGGTGCTGACCGGTTCCAGTGAGGCGATCACGATCCGCATCTACGGACAGGATCTCGTGCAGCTGCAGGAAACGGCTGATGAGATCAACGACGTCATCGGCAGCGTCGACGGAGTGATCGAGAACCATGTCGAGTCCCTCAAAGACATCCCGCAGGTGAGTGTCGAGGTCGATCTGGCCGCTGCCCAGCGCTACGGTCTCAAGCCTGGCGACGTGCGCCGGGCCGCCGCCCGCCTGCTCGCGGGTGAGGAAGCGGGGGACATCTTCCGGAACGGCAAGGCCTACGACATCCAGGTCTGGAGCACTCCAGAGACACGAGACACCTTCATGGATATCGGCAATCTGCTCTTCGACACGCCCAGCGGGAAGTATGTGCGTCTCGAGCAGGTGGCTGACGTGACGGTCGAACCGGTGCCGAACGTGATCTATCACGACAGCCTGTTCCGTAGTCTCGACGTAGGCGGCAACATCGACGGCTCCCGTGACCTCGGATCGATCGTTGCAGACATCGAGAGTCGGCTTGCCGACTACGATTGGCCCGACGAGTACCACGCAGAGTTCCTCGGTGAGTACACCGAGCGGAAAGAGGCGTCGAGCCGACTGAACCTCGGGGCGATCGCGGCCGCCATCGGCATCCTTCTGCTGCTGCAAGCGTCGTTCGGCAGCTGGCGCCTCGCGACGCTCTCGTTCCTGACCCTGCCGATCGCGTTGATCGGTGGCGTGATCGCGGCCTACATGACCGGAGGGGTCGTCTCGCTCGGTTCGCTGGTCGGATTCTTCACAGTGCTCGGCATCGTGGCGCGTAACGGCATCATGCTCATCAGCCACTTCCAGCATCTGGAACGGTTCGAGGGCATGGCCTTCGGTCCGGAGCTCGTGTTGCAGGGAGCCCGCGAGCGCGTCGTGCCGATCATGATGACGGTTCTCACGACCGGGCTGGCGCTGGTGCCACTGCTCATCGCGGGCGAGATCCCCGGGCAGGAGATCGAGTACCCCATGGCCTGGGTGATCTTGGGCGGACTGATCACGGCGACGTTGCTCAACCTGTTCGTGGTGCCCTCGCTCTACCTGCGGTTCGCCAAGCCCGGCGGTGGCGACACAGGCTCGCTGATCCCGATCCCCGCGGCGCCGTGAGGCATCGCTGATCGACTGAACCTCAGAAGGAGCGCACGCCCGGGACTGCGATAATCCCGGGCGTGCGCTTCGACGACATCCTGCAGGCCATCGGCAACACGCCGCTCGTCGGCATGCCGTGCATGTCACCGAAGCCCGGTGTGCGCCTCTGGGCCAAACTCGAAGGAACGAACCCGACCGGTTCCACGAAGGATCGCATCGCGTTGAAGATGGTCGAGTTGGCCGAGGCATCGGGCGAGCTCACCCCCGACAAGACGATCCTCGAGCCGACCTCCGGCAACACCGGCATCGCGCTGGCCATGGTCGCCGCGCGCAAGGGCTACCGCCTCACGGTCGTGATCCCCGACAACGCGAGCGAGGAACGCATCGGCCTGCTCAGGTTGTTCGGGGCAGAGATCGTGTTCAGCGACGGCGACAAGGGCACGAACGGGTCGATCGAGGTCGCGCGCGCGCTCGCGCGAGACGACAAGTACCACATGCCGTTCCAATACGGGAACCCGGCCAACCCCTTGGCACACGAGGAGGGCACCGCCCGGGAGATCATCCGCGACCTCCCCGAGGTTTCGCATTTCGTGGCCGGCATGGGGACCGGCGGAACCCTCACGGGGGCTGGCCGAGGATTGCACGCGCACAACCCCGAGGTGAAGGTCGTGGCCGCCGAGCCCGAGCTCGGTGACCTCGTCTACGGGCTTCGCTCGCTCGATGCCGGGTTCGTGCCGCCGATCTTCGATCCGAGCGAGATCGACCGCAAGTTCCTGGTCGACTCGTCGTCGTCGCTGCGCACCAACCGCGAGCTCACGTCGTCGGAGGGCATTTTCGCGGGCATCTCGAGCGGTGCAGTGGTCTATGTCGCACAGCGGATCGCCAGCGAGATCGACGAGGGCGACATCGTGTGTCTGCTTCCCGACGGCGGCTGGAAGTACCTCTCCACCGAAGCCTGGGCAGAGGATCTCGCCACCGCCGAGAAGGGCGTGGCGGAATCGCTGTGGTGGTGATCGTCGGATGAACGACCCACGGCCCATCGGTGTCTTCGACTCGGGTGTGGGCGGCCTCACCGTCGTCCGCGCGATCATGGACCAGCTTCCACACGAACCCATCGTCTATGTAGGTGACACCGCGAGGTTCCCGTACGGGCCCAAGCCGATCGACGAGATCCGGCGGTACGCGCTCGAGATCGCCGACTTCCTCGTGCATCGCGAGGTGAAGCTGCTCGTGGTCGCGTGCAACTCCATCGAGGTGAGTGCGATCGGTCACATCGCGATGCGTGGCGGTATCCCCGTCGTGGGGGTGATCGACCCCGGCGCCCGTACGGCGGTGCACGTCACGCGCAACGGTCGGATCGGCCTGATCGGAACCGAGGCCACAGTGGCGAGCGGCGCCTACGTCCGGGCGATCGAGGCGACCGGCGCGCAGGTCGCGCTGAGCTCGCAAGCCTGCCCGGTCTTCGTCGAGCACGTGGAACGCGGCGACACGACGAGCGACGAGCTACGGCGGGCCGCGCGGGGGTATCTTTCTCCGCTGATGGCAGACGGCATCGACACCCTCATCATGGGCTGCACGCATTACCCGCTGCTCTCGGGTCTGCTGCAGTTCGAGCTCGGCCCCGATGTGGCGCTCGTCTCCTCGGCCGAGGAAACCGCCAAGGACGTGTACGCGACGCTGGTGGCCGGGCAACTGCTGCGGGAGGACGATGGCTCTCCCGCCGACCACGAGTTCCTCGCAACGGGTGATCCCGCAGCCTTCGAGCGGGTCGCAGGCATCTTCTTGGGACCGGAGCTGACCGACGTCGGCGCCGCGCAAGCGCAGCCGGTCGGTGGTGGCTCGTGGAGCTGACGGTGCTCGGCTCAGCAGGCACCTGGCCCGGCCCAGGGGGCGCCACGTGCGGGCACCTGCTCAGTCACGAAGGCACGCACGTCTGGCTCGATGCCGGGACCGGCACGTTCGCGCGACTGCAGGAGTTCGTTGGCATCGACGACATCGCGGCGATCGTCATCACGCACGGTCACACCGATCACTTCATCGACGTGTTGCCGGCCTTCTACGCCAGGCACTACGGCGGCATGGGGGCGCCGAACCTTCCCTTCTACTCGCCCGAGGGCTTCGTGGAAGGCATGAGCATGCTGACGAGCGAGAACGGACGCAACGTGATGGCAGAGGCGTACGACTTCCGCACGGTCGTCGGCGGCGACGACTTCGAGGTCGGGCCGTTCGCATTCGAGACGTACGAGATGACCCATATCGGCGTGAGCTCGGTCGGCTACCGCGTCGAGGCAGGGGGGGCCGTGCTTGCCTACACGGGGGACTCGGGGCCGTGCCAGGAAGTCATCGAGATGGCGCGCGACGCGGACATGTTCGTCGCCGAGGCGACCTATCAGGATGCGTCGAGCCAGGCGTTCTTCCACTTGAGCGCGACGCAGGCTGCTCAGCACGCCACAGCAGCCGGCGCGAAGCGACTGGTCCTGACCCACATCCTGCCCACCCTCGACCCCGCCGTTTCACTCATCGAGGCTGCCGCGGCGTTCAACGGCCCGATCGAGCTCGCCGAGGACGGCACGACGCTCAGGGTCGCCCCGTGATGACGGCAACGAGGGTCGCGCCGTGACGTCGGTGACCGAGGTCGGAACGTGACGCGTCCCGACGGCAGGGCGCCCGGAGAGCTGCGTCCGGTGACCTGGGAGATCGGCTTCCAGGAATGGGCTGCGGGATCGGTGCTCCTGTCCATGGGCAAGACGCGCGTGCTGATCGCTGCGAGCGTCTCCGACGACGCACCGCGCTGGCTCAAGGGCACCGGTGGGGGATGGGTCACGGGCGAGTACTCGATGCTGCCCGCTTCCACGACCGATCGTTCGAGCCGCGAGGTGAACCGAGGACGACCGGGAGGTCGCACACAGGAGATCCAGCGTTTGATCGGACGGTCGCTCCGGAGCATCACCGACCTCCCGCGCCTCGGCGAGCGCACGATCACCATCGATTGCGACGTGTTGCAGGCAGATGCCGGAACGCGAACCGCGTCGATCACCGGGGGCTACATCGCGTTGGCTCTCGCGTTGAACGGCCTCGTCGAGCAGGGCGATGCCCCCGATGACCTGCTCGCTGACAGCGTCGCCGCGGTGAGCGTCGGCATCGTCGACGGCGAACCGCGGCTCGACATCTGCTACGAGGAAGACGCAGCCGCCGACGTCGACTTCAACGTGGTCATGACCGGTTCCGGTGATCTCGTCGAGGTGCAGGGGACCGCAGAGGGAACGCCTTTCTCTCGGACCGACCTCGATGGCATGCTCGACCTGGCGTCGAGTGGCATCGCGCGGCTCACCGAGCTGCAGCGGGAAGCGCTCGGCCGCTGAGACCACTGCCGTGGTGTTCCCCGAGCGCATCGCGATCGCATCACGCAATCGGCACAAGCTGCGCGAGCTCGCCCGCATCTGCCGCGACTGGCCGGTCGAGTGGGTCACCGTGGAGAATCACGACCCCACAGCGTTCCCCGAGGTCGAGGAGACCGGCGACACCTATCTCGTGAATGCGCTGCTGAAAGCGACCCAGGTGTCGGCGGCGCTCGGCGTTCCCGCGATCGCCGACGATTCCGGCATCGAGGTCGATGCGCTCGGCGGGGCGCCGGGGCATCGCTCCGCCCGATACGCGGGCGAACAGGCGACCGACGAGCAGAACCTCGCGGCGCTGCTGCGTGCGGTGCGGGGCGTGCCGATCAGTGGTCGCACGGCCCGATATCGGTGTGTGGCGGCGTTCGCGTCACCCGACGGGCGAACGGTCCACGCCGACGGCACCTGTGAAGGCTCGATCGTCCCGAAACGACGTGGGGCGAAGGGCTTCGGTTATGACCCCGTCTTCGTGCCTGCAGGATGGGACGAGACGATGGCCGAGCTCACCGATGAGCAGAAGGATCGCATCAGCCACCGGGGGCGGGCCTTCCGCGCACTCGAGGAGATCCTCGGCGGCGTCGGACCTGCATGACCGGGCCTCGATACCCGACTCAAGGTAGCCACCCCATCTGTCGAGTCATCACAGGTGGAACCGACTGATGCCGTAGGCCGCGTCATGGATCGGCGGGTGCTCCGCAGCACGAAGGGCTTCTTCGACGGGAAGTCCCCTCTGCTCGTGGCGGTGCTCGGTCTGGCGTTCATCGCCGTCGTGAGCGTGCTCGACTATCTCACCGGATTGCAGTTCTCCCTCTCGCTGCTCTACCTCATGCCGATCGGGCTGGTGACCTGGAACCTGGGCCGTCGCTGGGGCGCCGTCGCCGTCGTCGTATCGACCGTTGCAGGGCTCGTGAGCGATGTGTTGTCGTCGCCCGCGACGAGTACCACCGACCCCGTGCCGTACTGGAACGGCGTCGTGCGTTTCGCGGTCTTCCTCGCCGCGGCGATGTTGCTCGACACGCTGCGCTCCATCATCGACGATCAGTGGGGCCTCTTCGAGGAGGAAGCCGACCGCTCCAGCGATCTGCGCGAGATGAACGAAGTGAAGGACACGTTGCTGCATGCCGTCTCGCACGACCTCAAGGGGCCACTCGCCGGCATCCTCGGCGCGATGCAGACGATCCGCCGTGATCACGAGCTGCACCTCACGGCCGACGAACGCGAGGCCCTGCACCAGGTGATCGAGCACAGCGGCCGAAAGATGAACCGTCTGATCGACGACCTGCTCGACCTCGACCGGATCGATCGAGGGAAGGTGCTTCCACGGCGCAAGCCCACCGACGTCGGGGCGCTCGCTCGTCGAGTTGTCGCCGACACCGAGCAACTGGCCGACCATCCGGTGCGCGTGCGTGCCGACCCCGTGCTCGTCGACGTCGACCCGGGCAAGGTCGAGCGGGTGATCGAGAACCTCCTGGTCAACGCAGCCCGGCACACCCCTGCGGGGACCGCGGTGCTCGTGGAGATCACGGCGAAAGCCGATGGCATCAGACTGGCCGTGGAAGATGACGGCCCCGGCGTGCCTGATGAGCTCAAGCTCGTGCTCTTCGAGCCGTTCCGCCAGGGTGAGGCCTCGAGCGGGCGCGGCATGGGCATCGGACTCTCGCTGGTGCAGCGGTTCGCCGAACTCCATGGCGGGTCAGCACATGTGGAAGACGGCATGACCGGCGGCGCCCGATTCGTGGTCTCGCTCCCCGGCGAGATCACGCCACTCGCCACCCCGGCCGACGAGGCGCCCGCAGAGCATCAGCTCCACGCAGTCTGATCTGTTCGAATTCGACCGTGGTCATCGGACAACACCGTCCTCCGTCTTCTGAGGACGAGGGGCATGTTGAATGTTCAGGCCCACCCGGGGCCACGGAGGGGGCGGTGGGATGTCTGTTGAGCTGACCGCGATGGTGCAGCGGATGCTCGACGCCCTGGATAAGGCCGATGTTGAGTCCGGGCTCGCTTTGATCGGCTCGGACGCACAGCCAGGACATGCTGGGCGTGCTGTCGGCCGCGTCTGGACTGCACCAGTCGCGAGTCAAGCGCCTGGATTCGAAATGAAGGGGGCGCCTCGCCGGGCGCCCCCTTCCCGATACTCCATTCCCATCAGGCAGTGCCGGAGAGGTGGAACTCGAGCATCTCTCCATCCTTGATCTGGGTGACTCGTACGTAGCCAGTTACGTCCCGGAAGTCACCCGTCCCACCCGTAACGGGGAACGTGAAGGACCTCGACGTCGCGTCGACCACACCGGTGCCGGTCAGCTGACCGCGTCCGAAGAACCGGAGACCAACGGTGCACAGCGCCGTCGTTCCGAAGTCGAACGTGCACTTGACGATGTCCCACCCGACACGTTCAGTCTCGGCTTCGTTCCAGAGAGCGTCCTTCTCGATGAAGTAGTCGCCGGGGCTGTCGCCGGGTGCCCCGACATCGATGTTCTCGGCTTGCAAGAACCTTCCGACGACGGTGAACGATTCTCCTCCGCCCCCCGCACCTCCGATGAACGAGGTCGTGCCGACGATGACAGCGGCGATGAGCATCGTGGCGACGATCGGCAGCAGTCTGCGCATGATCTACCCCCTTGGAATGAGTGGCGCGTGCATTGCGGTCGGGCCGTGGCACCGGCGGCGCGCGCGATGCCGACCAAGGGACGACGGCGCGCGACGACGACCAGCAACGGGGACACGCAGTCACGGCCGACCTTCCCCTACCTTCTCGAACCGTACTGAAGCTCTCTTCACGTATCGAAGCACTGGGCCTGAGCTCCAGTCAAGGCGGGGTCCGAGGAAGGCAACTGCGTCATCGCTCGGCTACAGGGGGACACCGATTCAGAAGGTGTGCGAGAGGGGGGAGTCGAACCCCCACGCCCTTTCGGGCACCGGGACCTAAACCCGGCGCGTCTTCCATTCCGCCACTCTCGCGCATGGCAAGGCTACCCCTGGAAAGTCGGTACGCACGCGGCGCGACGCTATGGAATGATGGGGCGTCCGTGGCCCCCCCACTTCTCCAGACTGCGTGTTTCATCGCTCTCGCACTCGTCGGTGCGTCATGCAGTGCCATCTCCGATGACGCCGTGTCGGCCGGTCAGCTCCCGTCGGTATCGCCCCCCTCGCCGGCGCCTCGCGCGTTCCTTGAGATCGGCTCCGGAGCGGCACCCGAAGCCCGAGCACAGGCTTTGCTGGCCGAGGTGCCCGCCCCGAGGTCGCTCGATCGATGGGGATGGGCGCTTCGTGCGAAGGGCGAGGAACTGATCGTGTACGCGGAGCCGGGTGACGCGGCGGCCCCGGGTATGACCGTCGATGCATCGAACCCGTGGGACCAGCCGGTCGCGTTCCCCGTGCGGGCTGTACACATCGAGCAGGGGGAGGCCTGGTATCGGGTGATGCTCGGTGTCGCGCCGAACGGTTCGAACGGATGGGTTCGCGGCGATGCTGTGACGTTCGATCGTATCCGGCACCGGGTCATCGTCGATCTCTCTTCCCGCACGCTCCGGCACTACCGCGACGATGAGCTCGTGCATCGCTTCGTCGTCGGTATCGGCGCCCCGTCGACGCCGACCACGGTCGGGAGGTTCTTCGTCTGGGCGCACCTTGATCCTCGCGACCCTTCGGGGCCCTATGGCTCGTACCTCCTGGGTCTCTCGGGGTTCTCCGAGGTGCTCACCGATTGGCCCGGGGGCGGGCGCATGGCGATCCACGGCACTGCCGACGAGAGCGACCCGGGCAATCGCGTGTCATACGGCTGCGCGCGAGTCTTCAACCCGCAGATGAACGAGCTCCGGAACATCCCGATGGGGACGACCGTGCTGATCCGTCACTGACGAAGCGGGCACGTACGCGCCGTACGCTGCGGTCTCGCCCGATACGATGCGCCCGTGGCACGCATCGACGACACTGAGACGACCACGCTCGCCGGCTCGTTCACGGTCAGCGCGGTCGGGGACTGCATCGTCAGTCGTCCGTTGCTCTCGCTCGCGCCGGGCGACGGCGCGTTCGCCGACGTCGTCACGCTCCTCCGAAGCGCCGACGCCACCTTCGGGAACCTCGAGACGAGCATCATCGATCTCACCGACACATCGGCGACCCCATCGGCCCTTCCCGACGACTGGGCGACGCGTGCACAACCGGAAACCGCGCTCGACCTGCGGGCTCTCGGCTTCGACGTCTTCGGTCGGGCGAACAACCACTCGACCGATTGGGGAGTGGGCGGTCTGCTCGAGACGAGCCTCTGGCTCGACGAGGCTGCGCTCGTGCACGCCGGCGCCGGTGCCACGCTCGCCGCCGCGCGAGCACCGCGGTACCTCGAGACCGACGCGGGGCGGCTCGGCCTCGTGTCGATGACCACCAGCGCTGCGAGCGGTATCGCGCCCGCCCTCGATGCGTTCGGCGAAGTGCCTCCTCGCGCGGGGGTGCACGCGATCCCGGTGCGGACGACGATCGTGGTGACGCCGAAGGTGATGCGTGCCCTGATCGCGATCCGTCAAGCGAACCCGGAGAGCGATGTCGCCTGGCTCGTGCAACGCATCGACCCTGAAGGCGGCCCGCCGCCCGTGCTCGAGCTGTTCGGGTGCCGCTTCGAGCTCGGCGAAGCGATGGATGTTCGCCACGACGTCGATGACGAAGCGTTGACGGGCAACCTGCGGGCGATCCGGCAGGCTTCGCAGCATGCCGACGTCGTCATCGCGGCAGCGCACGCACACCAGGGAGACAGCCGGCCGCACGAACCCCATGAGTTCCTGCGGCGATGGGCGCACGATGCGATCGATCACGGCGCCGACATCGTGGCGATCAGCGGACCGCACAACCTCGCGCCGGTCGAGCTGCATCGAGGAAGGCCGATCTTCTACGGGCTCGGCAACTTCGTGTGGAGCGAGATCGAGGAGCCGATCCAGCGCTACTTCTACGACGAGAGCCGGGCACTGCTGCGTGACCGCTTCGACGACGTGTCGACCGTGACCGACTCCGATCTGACGAGGGTGCTGAACGAGGATTCCTTCGGGAACGATGGCACCTTCCATGCGATCCTCGCTCGCGTGCGCCTTGGCCCCGACGGTCTCGAGGAGCTCAGGCTGCACCCGGTTGACCTGGGCCGGCACGAGCCGATCACTCGTCGCGGCGTGCCGCGCACGCCCTCACCCGAGGTCGCCGAACAGATCCTCGAGCAGGTGCAGGCGATGTCGGAACCCTTCGGCACCACACTGAAACTGGATGGTGGAACCGCCCTCGTCATGCCCGCGTGAAGCGCACGGGACTCTCGGGCGTTCACCCGACCAACCGGTAGAACCGGAAGAAGTCGTTCTCGATCGGCATCACGTCGATGTCGGCGAACCCCGCCTCGCGCGCGTAGCCTCGCAGCGTGTCTGGCCTCATGACGGTGCCGGTTCCGACCGAACCCTCGGTCGACATGCCGTCGGGCAGGCAGGTCGTGATGCTCCAGCCGTAGAAGAACCGTTCGAGGTCGTCGACGGGAGGATCGAACGTTTCGGCGACCCGCTCGTCTGCCACGATCACGTATCCGTCGGGTTTCACGATGCGCCGCATCGTGGCGAGCACGGGCACAGGGTGCGACATGTCGTGCACGCACTCCACGGCGAGCGCCAGGTCGTATTCGCCTTCGATGTCGCCTTCGCCCGCGTCTCGGGCGTGGAAGCGGACCCGATCGTCGACACCGTGCTCCTTCGCGAACCCGATCGCCGCCTCGATCGAGGGCTCATCGAGATCGAACCCGTCGACGACCGCCGAGGGGTAGGCGAGCGCCATGCCGATCGCGGACCATCCGAGGCCACAGCCGATGTCGGCGATGCGTGCGCCGGCCGAAAGCCGCTCATGCACCTCGGGGATCGTGCCGAGCGCTTCCTCCGCGAGGCCCGACAGGAAGAACGGCCGGTTCATCGCCCCTTGGCCTTCCCGCATGTCTTCGCCGAAGTCGTCCCAGCCGAGCGGGCGCCTGCCGCGGTAGGTCTCGAGCAGGGCAGGCATCGTCAACGTGGCGGCGGTCACCATGCGTACCGAGGCCCCGAGGTAGCGCATGGAATCGCCGTCGAGCAGCACCTCGGCATGTGCCGCCGAGAGCGAGAACCGTCGCTCGGTCGGCGGTGCGCTCGCATCCTCACACTCGAGGATGCCTGTTCCGGCTTGCTGCTCGAGCCACTCGCGCGCGTAGCGCTCCATGGTTCCGGTGCGCTCGGCGAGCTCGACCGACGTCGCAGAGTCGTCGAGCAGAGCGGCGTAGTAGCCGAGCTTCAACCCGAGCGACATGCTGACGAGATCCCAGGTCTGCAGGACGGTGCCGAAGACACGTTCCACGAACGCATCGGCTCGAATGTCGTGCTCGGTCATGTGACCCTCCCGAGACCACCCAGACGTTGTGACTCATGGAAGTGGGGGCCCCGCGCGGATTCGAACCCCGAACCTGCGGATCGAGGAGCGAGTCTAGCGCGCCCGGCGCGCCCTGCGCTCGCCCGCGAAGCCCTCGTTTGCCCTGGCACGGAAGAGCGGTCGAGGGGTTCCCTAGCGCCGCCGGAGCAGCCGCTGCCCCCCTTCACGGACGATCCGACCGATGGGGGACGGTGGAACATGCGCCGTCGCGAGCGTCAGCCCCTCCGACTCCGCTCGGTCGAGCCATTCGGCCCGTGTGCGGCTTCCCTCCTCTGGATCATCGTCGCCGGGTGAGCGGAACCCGGGGTCGTTCAGCTGGAAGGTGAAGTGCACGAGGTCCCCTGCGAAGAGCACCCGCTCGCCTCCGGTGTCTAGGAGAACGCACCGGTGTCCTGGGGTGTGACCCGGCGCGTGTCGCAGGTTCAAGCCGGGCGACAACGCGCGGTCCTCGATGGACGTGTCGAGCTGTCCCGCTGACTCGAGGGGGGCGATCGCCTCGGCGAACTCCCGGACGTCCTCCTCGTCGACGAAGCCCCGCATCCACGCGACGTCGGCGTCATGGAGGTGGTAGCGGGCATTCGAGAACCGCGGGACCCATCCGCTCGATGACGGCGCCGTGTTCCACCCCGTGTGGTCCGAGTGGACATGGGTGAGGATGACGTCGTCGACGTCGTCCGGCATGACGCCGAGCGCGGCCAGTTCGTCCGGCAGCGTCCCACTGACGCCGAGCCATCGTCCGAAGGCCGAGTCGGCCGGACCGACGCCCGTGTCGATCAAGGTCAGGCGCGTCCCGATGCGGACCAGGAAGCAATGGTCGCGGAAGCGCCACGAGTCGGCGGTGAACTCGTCCGGATACGTCGCAGCGAGGGACTCTGATCCGCCTGGTGGAGGGTCGCCGCTCCCATCGAACACCTCGGCGAGCGGCATCGACGTGTCGACGTCGAGGATCGCTGTGATCTCGACGTCTCCGACGGCCAGCGTCGCGGCGGGCATCGGAGAACCCTACCCGAGCGCATCGCGCATCGAGCGTTTCGACGGAGATGGCCTCCGGTAGCGGCGGGACTCGGGGCGACACGCCGGCCGGCCCGGCTTGGTGCGTTGTCGTGCGTCCCTGACCGCGCCTAGCCTTCGGCGGTGTTCTCTCGACTGCTGGCGGTGACCTTCGACGCCCACGACCCCTCCCGTCTGGCGCGGTTCTGGGCAGGCGTGCTCGGCCGCACGGCCGTCGAGGACGCGGGTGTTGCGCTGCTACCTGGCGACGAAACCCAGCTCGGCCTCCGGTTCGTGCCCGAGCCGTGCGGAGAAGGTGGGACGGAACCGCATGCATCTGCACCTCACCAGCGCCAGCCCCGTCGACCAACAGCACACGGTGAAGACGGCGCTCGGGCTCGGCGCTCGCCATCTCGACGTCGGGCAACTGCCCGAGGAGGAGCACGTCGTCCTGGCCGACCCCGAGGAAAACGAGTTCTGCGTGATCGAACCGGAACAATGCCTACCTTGCCGGGTGCGGCTTCCTCGGGGAGCTCGCCTGCGACGGCAACCGGGAGGTCGGCCTCTTTTGGAGCGAGGCGTTGGGCTGGCCTCTGGTGTGGGACCAGGACCAGGAGACCGCGATCCAGTCTCCGCACGGCGGCACCAAGATCGCATGGGGAGGCCCGCCCGTGGCCCCCTCGAATGGGAGGGTTCGGCAGCGCTTCGATCTCGTCCTGCCCGACGGTGACCAAGGAACGGAGGTCGACCGGCTGGTCTCCCTGGGGGCCACACGACTCGGGTCGGCAAGGACGGCGCCGTCGTGCTGGCCGACCCGGACGGCAACGAGTTCGTCGTGATGCCGGGATGACCTCACGCAGGCGAGTCGGCGCCGCGTCGGTGGCCGACGAGTCCGTTTCCCCAGGCAGAAGTGGTGGGCCCCCGGGGATTCGAACCCCGAACCTGCGGATTAAGAGTCCGTTGCTCTGCCGGATTGAGCTAGAGGCCCGCATCACGATACCGATTGCGACCCCGGGCTGCCCGCTTCGAACGACGATCAACGAGTTGGGGTGAGTGACGGGATTTGAACCCGCGGCCTCCTGGACCACAACCAGGCGCTCTAACCGAGCTGAGCTACACCCACCACGTGCGCTCACCACGATACCAACGGAGCCCCCGCCGCACGAGCCCCGGTGGCCTCTGCAACCTCGCCTGGGGTATCATCGTTCACAGTTGAACCGCCGTTCAATCCGTCGCTCTTGCGGGCGACCGCGGCGGCTCCCCGAAGGAGCGTGGAACAGCCATGGTGGCAACACAGGTCGAGTTCGACATGGACCTGATCGACAGCCTCATCGCCCGCGAGGAGGCAACCCTCGAGCCGACCAGGAGCGCCTCGATCGCCTACCGCGCGACTGCGGATCGATATGTCGCCGGGGGAGTCGCCTCGAGCTGGCAGGACTCGCCGCCCCATGCGATCTTCGTCGACCGTGGCGAGGGCAACCGCATCTGGGACATCGACCAGAACGAGTACATCGACTTCCATCTCGGCTACGGGGCGATGGTGACCGGTCATGCGCACCCGAAGATCGTCGAGGCGATCCAGCGCCAAGCCGCCCTCGGCACCCACTTCGCGCAGCCCACCAAGCACCTCGACGTGATCGGGGAGAACCTGGCCGAGCGGTTCAGGCTTCCGCTGTGGCGGTTCTGCAACTCGGGCACCGAGGCCACGCTCGAGGCGGGCCGGCTCATGCGCGCCAACACCGGGCGCGACGTGCTCGTGAAGATCGAGGGCAGCTACCACGGCCATCACGACTCGCTGATGTTCTCGGTGGCGCCCGACGCCGACGACATGGGACCACGCGAGCACCCCACCACGGTGCCGCAGGCGATGGGCATTCCGCAGTCGTTCGCCGACCTCGTGCGGATCGTGCCCTTCAACGACCTCGAGGCGGCCGAGAAGGTCTTCGCCGAGAACGAGGGCACGATCGCCGGCATGATCGTGGAGCCGGCCATGATGAACTGCGGCGTGATCCTTCCCGAGCCCGGATATCTGCAGGGGCTGAAGGATCTCTGCCACGCCAACGGCGCCTATCTCGCGTTCGACGAGGTGAAGACCGGCGCCACGCTCGCCTACGGCGGCGCTACCGAGGTCTTCGGCGTGGTCCCCGACATCATCTGCCTCGCCAAGGCGATCGGCGGAGGCACTCCCTGCGGCGCGATCGGCGCCACGCGCGAGCTCTACCGTCCGGTGCTCGAGGCCGAGTACGACATGGCGGGAACGTTCAACGGCAATCCGCTCACCATGGCGGCCTCGCAGGCCGCGCTGCTCGAGGTGCTCGTGCCCGAGGCCTACGAGGGATTCAGCCGCATCGACAAGGCCATGAAGGACGGCCTCACGTCGGTGATCGAGAAGACCGGATTGCCCGCCTACGTGAGTGGCGTCGGCGCGAAGGGCTCGGTGATCTACTCGGCCACGCCGGTGCGCGAGTACCGCGACGTGGTCGGCATCGACGAGCGCATCAGCTACCTCGCGTGGCTCTTCCAGCAGAACCGCGGCGTGTTCAAGTCGCCCTGGACCAAGCAGGAAACCTGGACCCTCTCGGTCTTCCACACCGAGGAGGACGCTGCGCGCTACGTCGAGAACTTCGAGGAATTCGCGACTGCCGTGACCGCCTAGCATGTGGGGCAGCGACCCGAGACCTCTGGCCCGAGACTCTGAGGGAGACCGATGAGCGCCACCCAGACCGACTCCATGGAGATCGACCTCGACCTGGTCGAAGAGCTCACCAATCGAGAAGGCTCTGCGCTCGACGAGAAGCACGCGCGCTCGTTGAGCTACCGAGAGGAAGCCAAGACCCACCTGCCGGGCGGCGTGTCGTCGTCGTGGCAGACCTGGCCGCCGCATCCGATCTACGTCGACCGCGGCGAGGGCTCGAAGGTCTGGGACATCGACGGAAACGAGTACGTCGACTACCACAACGGCTACGGCGTCATGGTCATGGGCCATGCGCACCCGAAGATCGTCGAGGCCGTGCGCGACAGGGTCGCCAAGGGCACGCACTTCGCCCAGCCCACCGAAGACGCCCTTCCCGTCGCCGAGCAGCTCGCGGAGCGCACGGGGCTTCCGTACTGGAGGTTCGGGAACTCGGGCACCGAGGCCACGCTCGACGCGGTTCGCATCATGCGCGCCACGACCGGACGTGACCTGATCGTGAAGATCGAGGGCACCTACCACGGGCATCACGACGCGCTCATGGTGAGCGTCTTCCCGGCCGAGAGCGACGCAGGCCCCCGCGATCGCCCGAACTCGGTGCCACAGGCTCGCGGCATGATCCCCGGCACGACCGAGTCGGTCGTCTGCGTGCCGTTCAACGACCTCCAGCTCGCTCGTGAAGTGTTCGCCGAGCATGAGGGCGAGATCGCCGGCATGATCGTCGAGCCGGTCATGACGAACTGTGGCGTCGTCCTGCCCGACGACGGCTATCTGCAGGGCCTGAAGGATCTCTGTCACGCCAACGGCGCGATGTTCGCCTACGACGAGGTGAAGACCGGTTTCACGGTCGCCCGCGGGGGAGCGATCGAAGCCTTCGGCGTGCAGCCCGACCTGGCCGCGTTCGCGAAGGCGCTCGGCGCTGGTCTTCCGTGCGGAGCGATCGGTGGGACGGCCGACGCCATGGCCGGCGTGATCTCGGGCGAGATCGAGCAGGTCGGCACGTTCAACGGCAACCCGCTCACGATGGCCGCCGCAAAGGTCAACCTGACCGAGGTGCTCACGCAGCCGGCGTACGAGCGTCTCGACGAGCTCAACACGATCCTGCATCGCTGTGAGGACGTGATCGCGAAGTACCGGCTCCCTGCCTCGATGAAGACGCTCGGCGCGAAGGGCTCGATCGACTGGAGCACGACGCCGATCCATGAGTACCGCGACCTGTGGAAGATCGACGACCGCGTGCCGCAGCTCGCCTGGCTCTGGCAGCTCAACCGAGGCGTCTTCAAGTCTCCCGGCTCCAAGTGGGAGAGCTGGACCACGTCGATCGTGATGAGCGACGCAGACGCCCATCGCTACGTGGAGAACTTCGAGGGCTTCGCCGACGCGATCACCCAGTAGTCCAGGGTGGACTAGATCGCTGGACGGCGCTGCTGTTGCCCGCTGCCCCCTAGACTCCGCCGGGATGTCGGGCTCCTCGAGACCGCTCGCGATCGATCAGCGCATGGCGCGGCGGCTCTGCGTGCAGGGCCAGCGTCTCGCCGGTCCTCGGCCGGTCTCGATCGCCGAGGCGGTGCACGATCTCACGATGGTGCAGCTCGACCCCACGCGGGTCGTCGCGCGAACCGAGCATCTCGTGCTCTTCTCGCGGCTGGGGCGGCGCTTCCGCATCGACCAGCTCGAGCGCATGCTCTGGGTCGAGCGTTCGCTGTTCGAGTACTGGGTGCACATCGTGCCGACGAGCGATCTATGGCTGCATCGGGTATCGATGCGCCGTTACCCCGCGGGTCCGTACGGCGGGCTGCAGCGCCGGCGGTACGTTCGCGAATGGCTCGAGGCCAACAGCGCCTTCCGCCGCTACGTGCTGCGGGAGCTGCGACTGCGAGGACCGCTGCGGGCCCGCGATCTCGAGGATCGAGTCGCCGAAGGGTGGCACACCGGGGGCTGGAACGATCAGGGTCGCAACGTCGCGATGATCCTCGACCTCCTGTGGGACAAGGGGGAAGTCATGATCGTCGGTCGTGATGGGCAACAGCGTCTGTGGGACCTGGCGTCTCGCAGCTTGCCGCTCGACGAACCGCGGCGGTCGGCGAGCGAGGTTGCCCGGGAGGTGCTGCAGCGACAGCTCAAGGCTCGCGGCGTCGCGACCGTGAATCAGTTCGGCCATCTGTTCGACGGACGTCCCGATGGTTGGCAGCGAGCGCTCGCCGGTCTCGAGCGTGAGGGCATCGCGGTGCCGATCGCGATCGAAGGCATCAACAAGGGTGACTGGTACGCGCACGCCGAGCTGCTCCATCGCCCCTGGAGGCCCCGGAGCGTCCTGCTGTCGCCGTTCGACGATCTCGTGAGCGACCGCGACCACACCGAGGCCCTGTTCGACTTCCATTTCCGGCTCGAGATCTACGTGCCGAAGGTGAAGCGGCGGTGGGGCTACTTCGTGCTCCCCATCCTGAGGGGCGACCGACTGATCGGCCGTGTCGATCCCCGGTTCGATCGCACCTCGAACGTGCTGCACATCAACGCGGTGCACGCCGAGCCGGGCACTGGGGCGAGCGACGGCGTGGCGGCGAGCAGCGCCATCCGTGAGCTCGCCGGCTGGCTGGGCGCCCGCGAGATAGCGTTCGACGGCCAGGTGCCGCCTGCCTGGCGTGCCGCCCTCGGTCGATAGTCTGTGCGAGCGGATCAGTGGTGTCTAGACTGCGCGCACGATGCCGGAGCCGGTGGTGGGCGTGATCATGGGGTCCCGGAGCGACTGGGAAACGATGCGTCACGCCATGGAGATGCTCGACGAGCTCGGCGTGTCGGCGGAATCGAAGGTCGTGAGCGCCCACCGCACGCCCGATCTGCTGTTCGAGTACGCATCGACCGCCGCGGATCGCGGTCTCAAGGTGATCGTGGCGGGCGCCGGCGGGGCTGCGCACCTTCCCGGCATGACAGCGGCGAAGACACACCTGCCGGTGTTCGGCGTGCCGATCGAGTCGAAGGCGCTCAAGGGTATGGACTCGCTGTTGTCGATCGTGCAGATGCCGGCGGGCGTGCCTGTCGGCACCGTCGCGATCGGACGTGCGGGCGCCGTGAACGCCGCGTTGCTGGCCGCCTCGGTGATCGCGCTCGACGACGACGGGGTGCGCGAGCGGCTGGTGCGCTTCCGCGAGTCGCAGACGGCGAGCGTGCTCGAACGTCCCGATCCCGCCGAGTGAGCCTTCCTGCGTGACACGGGTCGGCATCATCGGCGGAGGCCAGCTCGGGCGCATGCTCGCGCTCGCCGGCCATGAGCTCGGTGTCGAGTGCACGACGCTGGACCCGGCCATCGCGTCACCGGCCGCGGCGGTCGCGCCCGCGATCGTGGGCGCCTACGACGACCGCGAGCGTCTGGCCGAGCTTGCCGCCGCGGCCGACGTGGTCACGTACGAGTTCGAGAACGTGCCCGTCGAGTCCGCACGGTTCGTCGAAGCCCTGAGGCCGGTCTTCCCCCCGACGGCCGCGCTCGAAGCGGCGCAGGACCGGCTCGCCGAGAAGGAGCTGTTCACTGAGGTCGGACTTGGAGTGCCGATGTACGCCCCGGTCGACTCACCGGGCTCGCTCGCCGATGCGCTCGAACGCCTCGGCACCCCTGCGGTGCTGAAGACCCGGCGGCTCGGCTACGACGGTAAGGGCCAGGCGATGATCCACGACCCCCTGCTCGCCGTCGACGCGTGGCGGTCGCTCGGTGAGGTTCCCTGCTTGCTCGAGGCGTTCGTCGGGTTCGAACGTGAGCTGTCGATCGTTGCGGTACGCGGGCTCGATGGCGAGATGGCCGCGTATCCGCTCGTCGAGAACGTCCACCGCGACGGCATCTTGCGGATCACGCGCGCTCCGGCACCGGAGGTCGACGACGCGATGCAGGAAGCGGCCGAGGCCCACGCCCGCGCGGTCATGGCGGAGCTCGGATACGTCGGCGTCCTCGCGATCGAACTGTTCGAGGTCGGGGGGTCGCTCCTCGGGAACGAGATGGCGCCGCGGGTGCACAACTCCGGTCACTGGACGATCGAGGGCGCCGAGACGTCGCAGTTCGAGAACCACCTGCGTGCCGTGTGTGGATTTCGGCTGGGGCCGGTCGGGCTCGTCGGCGTGAGCGCGATGGTGAACCTGATCGGCGAGATGCCCGACCTCGCGGCCGTGATGGCCGTGCAGGGCGCGCACGTGCACGTCTATGGCAAGGAGCCACGGCCCGGGCGAAAGCTCGGCCATGTGACGGTGACCGCCGACGGCGAAGGGGAGCTACAGGGTCGCACCGACGCCGTGCTGAGGTTGGTCGGGGAGCGGTGACCGCGGCTACCGTCGGGCCGCCGGACGACGAAGGGGGAGATCGTGCCGAGGTTGCGACTTGGGAGAACCTGACCGCCACTCGTCAGCGGTCGTGGTGGAAGCCGCCCTTCCCGGATCTCCAGATGCTGCCCTCGCGGTTGCGCTCACGGAACCTCATCTCCGCGGCCGCCTGATCGAGGACGCGCTTACGACGGAGGTCGGCTCTCGCTCGCGATCTGCTCACGAGGCGCCGCAGGAGCCTCCTCGATTTCCCGCCTTCCGGGGGCTGGTGGATCATCGGCGCGCCGGGCAGGATTCGAACCTGCGACCCGCGGATTAGAAGTCCGCCGCTCTGTCCCCTGAGCTACCGGCGCGAGTCTGCGCTTCCACAGGCGGGAAGACTCTACGTGAGAGTGGTCGGGACGGCTCGATGGTCCAGGGGGCATGCCCGACCCTTGCGAAGAGCGGGTGACGGGAATCGAACCCGCATAGCCAGCTTGGAAGGCTGGAACTCTGCCATTGAGCTACACCCGCGCTGATCTCCCGCCAAGCCTAGCAATCGGTGCGCTGCGATACTTCCGCACCATGCGCGTGCCCTTCCGGTTGCTCGACGTGTTCGCCGACGAGCCGTTCACCGGCAACCAGCTCTGTGTCGTGCCCGACGTGCCGGCGGGGCTCGACGCCGAGCTGATGCTCATGCTCGCTCGTGAGATCGCGTTCTCCGAGACCACCTTCGTGACGGCGGTGCGCGACGACGGGTACGACGTGCGCATCTTCACGCCCGACGGCGAGCTTCCGTTCGCGGGTCATCCGACGATCGGCACGGCGTTCGTGCTCGTCTCCGATGGGCGTCTCGCCGCGTCGCTCGTGCAGACTTCCGCGGCGGGCGATGTGCCGGTCGAGGTCGACCTCGCGAACGGGCGGGCGACGATGCACCAGCTTCCACCGACCTTCTCCGAACCGTTCGGTGATCGTGTCGCCGTCGCTGCAGGCGCGGGACTCGAGAGCGACGACCTCGTTGGTGATCTGCCGATCATGGCCGTCTCGACCGGCATCGCCCACCTCATGGTTCCTGTTCGCGACGAGACGACCCTTCGCCGAGCCGAACGGAGCCCGCGGGCGTGCAACGCCGTCTGTGAGGCTGCGGACGCAGAGTCGCTCTACCTGTTCGCGGTGCTCGGCGACGGCGATGTGATGGCCCGCATGTTCGACCGTTCCGTGGCGATCGGGGAGGATCCGGCGACCGGCTCGGCGGCAGGTCCGCTCGGCGCCTATCTCTCACGGCAGGGGCTTGCGGGCATGCCTGGCAGGGCGACGGTGGCCCAAGGCGAGATGGTGCGGCGGCCCAGCTTCCTCGACGTAGAGGTGGCACATGAGGGCGGCTCGTGGTCGATCGCAGTCTCGGGCAGCGTGCGACTGATGGGAGAGGGCTCGTTCTCGTTCTGAGCGGAGCGGACGACTCGACGTGCGCTTTACTCGGCCTCGCGGCAGGCTACGGCGGGCATCTCGACCGTCGTCTCGCCCGCGGCCTGGGTCACCTCTGTGTACATCGGGTACGTGGCCTCCGCGGGAACGGGGCCCGAGCTCAAGTAGCGGTCCTCACCGCTCGCCGTGAACACGGCAGATCCCTCTCCCGTCGGAACGACGATGCACTCGAGCTGCCCCGTGCCGGCTCCCGTGTTGGTGACGTCGAAGCGGAAGCACGTGGGGGCACCCGAACCGGCTGGGCACTCGACCCCCTCGCCCTCGGCGACCGTGAACTCGGCGTGTGCCAGCGGGGCTCGCGCTTGAAGAGCGAACAGGGCCAGGCCGATCGCGATGCCGGCGACGAGCAGCACGAGGAGGGCCAGATAGCCGATCGTCGACCGGTTCTGCGGCATCAGTTCCACGTCGACAAACGTAGCGGCGGTCTGTGTTGGGGCGCAATCGGTCCTTCGGACCCACCTGGCGAGCCATTCGGCACTCTACCGGGGCGGTTCGCGGGAGGCGTGCTGGGACCCGTCTCATCGTCCCCATATGATTCGAGCGATCGACGCGGAGCTCTTGCTGTAGCTCTTGCTCGGTAGGGCGCTCCCGGGGGACAATATCGCTCTACACGTGGACCATCCCCCCCGACTGAGCTCATGGAGCAGTCCGATGGACACGAACGAGACCGACGCCGACGGGTGGTCAAAGATTCCGCATGCGGCCCCTCCGGAAGACTCGGAGACCGCCCTGCCGGCCTTCACGACGACGAGGCGCGGCTACGACCAGGCTCAGGTGAACGCCTACTTGGAACTGGTGACCGGGCGCTTGCAAGACGTCGAGGCAGAGGTATCCAAGCTGCGGTCCGAGGCCGATCAGGCGGGTCGGCAGCGAGACGCGGTCCCGGGGGAGCAGGCTGCTGCTCACGAGGATCGAGACGCGGCTCTTCGAGAGCGCCCTGCGGCTGATGAGGATACCTACGAGCAGGTGTCTGGCCGCGTGAGGGAGCTCATGGTGGCCCTGAATCGAGATGTCCAGAAGCTTCGAGGAGAAGCGCAAGGAGAAGCGGAGGCAGAGGCGGAACACATCTTGGATCACGCCAGAGGCAAGGCCACTCGCATGCTGAGCGAAGCCGAAGAGATCCGCGTGGCGGCCGAACTGGCGGCGGCGCAGGTCCGCGACGAAGCGAGGCGGTCCCTGGCCGAACTGACGGCACAATGCGACTCCATGGTTGCCGATCTGCGGCTCTCCTTCGCCCGGTCTCTCGACACGATCGGCAACTCTGGCTTCGTCGATCGGGGAAGAGAGCGAGACCCTGCGGGAAGATGGTTCGGAAGCGAGGGCGGACAGCTCCATGTCCTCACAAGATGAACAAACGACCCCGCTCGTCTTGCTCCCCGAAACCGGGCCCGACCGTTCCGTGCAGTCGGGTTGAGCGCCGGATAGGCCTGAGTAGCCGATGTCCCCTAGGCTGCCTCCAGTGCTGCTGCTCTTGAAGGCTCCTCGCGCATCCGCGAAGGCCTACCGCGGGCTGCAGGCGACCGAGCTCGCGAAGAACACGGTCGGCCATTCCGGCCGGCCGACGTCGGAGCCCTGGGAGACCTCGACTCGGCGCCACTTCCACCGACCTGCATAGTCGAGCTCGGCGGTCCACCGCACCTGCGGGAACGGACCGGGGCGCACGATGTCGCGATCGCCGGGCTGAGCGACGTAGCCGTGGGCCTCGAACGAGGCGATCACCTCGCCGGTGGGCGCCGTCGTGCCGAACGTCGTTCGCCAGGTGGGGCAGCACGCTCGGCCCTCGCAGTAAGGAGCGGCATCCGACGTTCGTGGCCGGCCGAGCACGGTCGTGAGGAAGTCACGTTCGAGCGACGGCCTCGCATGGTTGGTGATGAGCGGAAGCGCCGCATCGCGCTCCGGTTGCTCTCGCCTCGCTGGTTCGGAGATCAGGGTGAACGCGACGAATACCGCGGCGACAAGGCCCGCCATCGCGAGGTACGCCGAGAACGGGGAAAGGCGTGGCAGAGCCGCCATGAACCCAGCCTATCGAGGTGACGGGCATGCCAACGACAGGTTGAGAGCTGCCGAGCGAGCAACGTGGAGGCGGTCGCGTTCGCAGCCTTCGCGAGGCGGCTCTTTTTCCATTTGAAGATGCTAGCGGCGGGGCCGCCGCCATAGTCCTCGGCATGACGCGGGAGGCCGCTTGAGCGTCAGCTCTTCGGCTTGTTCTTCGAACCGGGAGGACGCCCGCGGCGCTTGGCCGCCCCCGTCTTCTTACTCGCGGTCCGCTTCGCCGTGGCTGCGCCCTTCGAGGATGTCTTCCGCTGACGACCACGCCGCACGGGATGAGCGGCTCTCGCCAACTCCTGGAGGTGCTGAGCGCAGAGATCAAGCTGCATGTTCCTTCCGCCGATCTTGAAGCGCAAGGATTCCGTAGCAGGACGACCGTCGCCGCGATCACAGATCAAGATGACAGCTTCCAAAGCCATCCCCTTCCTCGGGTGAAGGCTGATGCTAGTCGTCGAGCATCACCATCCCAATAGTCGAACGGGACAACCCCCACGAAGGTCGCTGGAGGCAGCCCCGGGAGCCATTCAAGTCTTGGCCGAGACATCGGACGGTGTACTGCCTGCCCACGACGACCGGTATCGACATGGCGGTCGCCTACGAGCCGCTACTGGAACCTTCCCACGCAGCTGCGTCCGGCCCTCGCTGATGCCAGCAACCACGCTCGTGTTGGACCAGCCCCACCGTCGTCGGTGGTTGGCACCACGGACCGTACAGCTCGTCGGTACCTCGAACACGGCCCACTATCGCTCCGTGAACGGCCGTGCCGGGAAGAGCCTCACGATGCCGAGTAGCAGCGCGAGAGCTAGCGCTCCAAGGATGATCTTGAGCCGAAATTCCTGGGCCTGGATCGCTAGGTAGCCGCCGAGCAACCCCAAGATGGCCGATAGCGTCGTGTAGACGATGAGATCATGCTCCTTATCGGTGGCGTCTCTCAGTCGCTCACGCCGCATCTCCTTCCCTTGTGCCATCCGATGCTTCGACGGGGCTCTCAGATTTCCTGTCTGAGGTAGAACTGCACGTATCGTTCGACCTGAGACACACTCTGGCCGCTCTGTCATGCATCGGCGTCACCCTGCCGATGACTCGTGGATGGGCATGCGATCTGATTGCTCGCGAGTCGGACTGTCGGGAAACGATTGGATACACATGGGATCGAGCGTGTGCGACGAGAGCGGGCTGCGGGTCTAGAGGTAGAACCATGCGCGGAACAACCAAAGCGTTGCCGTTCGTCCTGACTGCGGTCCTAGCCGCGTCGTGCGCCGAGGTTGTCGACCCGGGCGGCGACGGCCCAGGTGCCGCGACGGGCACACGACAAGCCCCCCACGGACACGTCACCAGAGAGATCCCACTTTCCCCTGGCGCGTCTGGACTCGTGGTCGCCGAGGACGCGGTGTGGGTAGCCGTGCCCGACGCCGTCGTGCGCATCGATCCTGAGAGCGGCGAGGTGCTCGGCGAGATGGAGATCGAAGGCATATCGAGACACTCCATGTTCACGATCGGAGGTGAGTCGATCTGGGTGACGGCGGCAAGCCCGAAGTACGCAGGTCGAACCCCTGATGTCGTCCGCCTCGATCCGGCAACGGGCGCGGTCACCGACCGAGTGACTCTTTCCAGCGAGCTGTCGGCCATCCTGTTCTCGGACGGGTACCTCGTCTATGGGTCAGCGGGCGAGGGCATCGGAACCATCGTTAGGTACGACCCGGAGACGGGCGACTTCCGCGATAGCAGGGGTGCCGGTGGCGACGGGGCACCTTCAGCGATCGTGGCAACGGACGATGCGTTCTGGGTAGCAGGAAGCGCCCGCACGGGTGGGTTGAGTCGCATTCCGACCGACTTCTCCGGCGAGAAGGCGATCCCCGGGATCGGGTCGGTCGGGTCTTTGGCGGTGGCGGGCGGATACCTGTGGGTTCAGGGCGACGAGCTGTCAAAGGTCGATGTGTCGACCGGTGAGATCGTGGCCACGCGACATGTCCCAGGGCTTGAAGCTGTAGCGAGTGACGGGACCACCTTATGGCTACTGGCGGGGACCCGTTCCTCACCCGTCTCGGTGATCCAGCTCGACCCGATGACCGGGCAGCCGGTCGGGGATCGGGTCGAGCTGGCCTACTCCACACCCGCACTACTCTCGGTGGGCGAAGGGATCGCCTGGATCACCTTCGAGGACGAGGGAGTTCTCGTGAGCGTTCGCCCCCTAGAGACCTAAGTGCCGGTCTCCCTGCGCGAGGGCACCGTCACACCTCGAGGCAGGCTCAGAACTCCACCGTCGCCTTGCCCGCCAGCTTCGTGGTGCCATCGCCCTGGGGGTCACGGCGATTGGCGTATGGGGGATTCAAATGTTGCTTCTGACTGCTATAGCTCTTCGCCGACACGAGCTGGCTCCCTGAACCGAACGGTCACGCCCAACGGCTTCAGTTCTCGCTGCAGGGCGCCGGCGATCCGGAGATCAGCGACCTGCATCGTCCACACGGACCTACCTTCTCGGTCTCGATGTGCAGCTCGACCTCGACAGTCTCGTGCATCACAACGTCGGCTCGAGGGCGTCGAGCCCGACTCTATACAGCTCGCACGCCTCCTTGCTCCGTCCGTGCGCCCTGACGAGGTCTCCGAGCTCTCGGTACGAGATGGCGAGCTCGACGGGCTGTTCACCACGCTCGAAGTAGTCGATCGACGAGCGCAGTGACTTCTCGGCGGCTATCGGATCGGAGGGACCCTGGACGAGCGCGAGCTCCCGGAACGCCCATCCGAGGATCAGCGTGTCGCTCCCCTTCAGCAGGAGGATCGAGTGCTGCAGAAGTGACTCTGCATCCTCGAGCCGGCCCTGGAGGCGCGCGACGCGGCCCAGCTCGTTCAGCGTCCGCGTGAGGTCCTTGCCGTCCCGCGTCTCCTCGAAGATCTCCCGCGCCGTCTCCAGTTCATGGCGTGCCTCCTCGAGGTTGCCGCCGCGAGACTCGACGTAGCCGTAGGCCAGGTGCGTGCCGCCGAGCTCGGCTCGAAGGCCCAGATGCCGGTAGGCGTCCTCGGCGCGGCGCAGCGCATCCCGAGCCTGGTCGATGCGACCGGACTGAGCGTGCAGGCGGGCGAGGTTCATGTGCATCTGCGCCAGTCTGAGCGGGTCTTCGACCCTGGACTCGATCGACTGCATCAGGCGGGCGGACTCCGCGGCTTGGCGGGGGAGCCCGGCGTCGAGGTAGGCGTCGAGGAGGGAGGAGTGCAGGCGCACGAGGGCGTCCGGGTCGTTCAGCCCTTCGCGTTGGAGCTGGCCGAGCATGCTCTGGAGCAGGAAGATCGCGTAGCCGAGGTCGCCCATCGCCTGGAAGCAGCGGGCTCGTCCTGCGACGCAGTCGGCTCTGGCCGCGGGGAGATCGCCGGCGAGCTCTTCCGCCGTCTGATAGCAGTTGAGGGCATCTTCGGGTCTGCCGTCGCGTTCGCGCAGAAGGCCGAGCGCGATCCACGCTCCACACTGGAGCCGTGCAAGTCCGTACTGTTCGGCTTCGGCCGCGATGGCCATCAGTCGCTGGCGGGTCTCGTCCGGGTCCTTGTCCGAGAGCGCCAGGCGGGCCTCCGCCAGCTCCATCTCGAGCCTGATCTCGAGCTCGGGCGAGCGGCCGGTCCGAAGTGTCTCCTCGGTGACCCCGAGCTTCGCGGCGAAGTACCGCACGGCTTCGTCGGAGGGTCGTCGCCGACCGGACTCGATCGAGCTGACGAATGCATGGGTGTAACTGGGTGCGGCGAGCTCGATCTGGGTCATCGACCTCTCCAACCGCAGCCTCCGCAGCGTCGTGGCGATGTCCATGCTCGTTCTCCCCCTGCGCTTCCGTGGACGGCAGAAAATCGTAACCCGTCCTGTAACCGAGTGTTGTCCCTCGGGCGGGTGACTCTGGCCCACAACACGATGTAACTCTGGTCCTCGTATTTGGTTACTTCATTTGTTACATTCCCCTAGTCCGCCGACTGAGGGGAGAGAACATGAATGCGAAGCGTAATTCGCGGGTGACGTGGGTCTACGTGAAGCTGGCGGCGGTGATCGCCGCGCTGGCCACCGCAGGGGGCGCCAACTGGCCGAAGCACCGCTAAGACGGTCCCTCGCCCTGGCCTTCCATCTGCCGGCGTCAAGTCGCTCGGTATGGTCGGGATCCCGCTCAGCCCTGATGGCCCGAGACTGGATCAGGGGGATTGGGCTGTCAGGTTGATCTTCGAGCTGACCGGCAGTGAACCGTTGGCGCAGCTCGACGAACGTTCGATCGACCGTTCGAGCCCAGCCCACCTGGCGCGCGTTCTCCCCAAGCATTGTCGTGGATGACCCGGGTTCGGTCTCGTGAAGCCGACATCGTCGCTCCGTGTACTCGTGATCGACGACGACCCTGACATACTCCTGCTTTGCCGACTCAACCTTGGTCACGCCGGCATGGACGTGCTCGAAGCCCGGGGCGGTGAAGAGGGTATCGGTGCGAGCCTCGTGGAGCAGCCGGACGTAATCGTGCTTGATCTGATGATGCCGCACGTCGACGGCATCGAGGTGCTCCGCCGGCTCAAGGCCGAGCCCCGGACATCGACCATCCCAGTAGTGGTGATCACGGCGAAGGCGCTCGGAGACGACCAAGATCAAACCCGCGCCCTCGGGGCTGACATCGTCATGATGAAGCCGTTCACGATGCAGGAGCTTGCGACCCGCGTACTGACGATCGCGCGACCGCAATCCCAGTGACCTCGAGGCTGAGCGTTCGACGTGCCTGTCCTTGACCGAGACGGGCCCTACCGAAACCCCAGCAGGCGCGAACCGGGAGGCGGTTGCGCAGGTCCATCCGCACGTCGCCGACGACCACCATCTGCTCCTCGTCCATCCGGTAGGAAGGGCGTTCTCCGTCACGCCCCCCAGAGTCACGAGCGTCGGCCATGCGCCCAGGCACTCTTCCTGCGTAGCCGATGTCCCCTAGACTGGCTGCGTGCTGGTCTTTGGCGTCTGACCTGCAGAAAACGAGCGGGGCGTAGCGCAGCCTGGTAGCGCACTTGCTTTGGGAGCAAGAGGTCGCGGGTTCGAATCCCGCCGCCCCGACATGACGAAGGTTCGATCCCCCCGCGGCGCCCTTGCGGCGATGCTCGCCGCGGCATCGCTCGCCCTTGCGGGCATCTGGGTGCTCGCAGCGCAATCACCGGCCGCAGCGGGAAGCGGGGGAGCGGCGTTGCTTCCCGACGTGATCCTGCGGCCGTTGAGTGAGATCCGGATCGAGAAGCACGTGGGAGTGAAGCTGTTGCGGTTCGCGTCGGTCATCGGCAACCGTGGCGTCGGCGTGGTCGAGCTGAAGCCCGACTCGCCGGCGCGCTCGGCCGACAACGACTGCGACGGCGACGGCGATCCCTTGAACGACCGGAAGGCCTTCCAACGCGTGTTCCGCGACGGCGATGGCGACGGTGTGTTCACGCGCGACGTCGACACCGTCTTCGACAGGCGGTTCGCCGGGTGCTCGTCGTTCCACGCCGAGCACAACCATTGGCATTTCGAGGAGTTCGCCCGTTACCGGCTCGAGAAGCCGAAGACCGGGCGGGTCGTGGCCGCCTCGGAGAAGGTCTCGTTCTGCGTCCGCGACAGCATCAGGTTCGGTCCGACGTTGGCCGGCTCGCCGTCGTTCGCGCACTACGGCAGCTGCACCCAGGACTCGGTGACCGGACTGTCGATCGGATGGGCCGACTACTACGGCTCGACGCTTCCCGGGCAAGAGCTGGACATCAGGGGATTGCCCGACGGCCGCTACTGCCTTCGCAACGAGGCCGACCCCGCGGATCGCCTCGCCGAATCCGATGAGGGGAACAACGCCCGCTCGACCCTGGTGCGCATCGTTGGGCGAGAGGTGACGGACCTGCGGCTGGCGTGTTGAGTCAGCGGGCGCCCGGACCTCGCCCGTAGCGCGTCATCGTCTCGACGAGCAGGTCGTGGTCGAGCCGATGTGCGGTGATCCCGTCGCGACCGGCCATGGTCTCGGCCCCGACGAGCGCATTGATGATGGCTTCCTCCGTGGCCTCGATGGCACCCCAGAAGAGATCGCTGATCGAGGTGTCGGGGATCATGGACACGTCGAGCGGGGCGGTCGAGCCTTCGGACTTGTAGCTCTCGATCCTTCCGCGGTTGCCGGTCGAGAAGGCGAGGAAGATGTCCCCGCTGGAATGCTCGCCGCCGCCGCCGACCCTGGCGATGCCGAGGGCGGCCCGCTGCGCCAGACGTTCGAGCTGATGAGGAAGCATCGGCGCATCCGTGGCGAGGATCACGATGATCGAGCCCGCGCCGGGCTCGGCGCGGCGTGCGAGTTCCTCCTCCTCATCCCAGGGTGAGGGCACGGCCGACAGCGGGACCTCGTGGCCGACCGGCACACCGTCGACGGTGAGGCGCTCACGCCGGCCGTAGTTCGCTTGCACGAGCGCTCCCACGGTCCAGTCGCCGACGAGGCGCGACGCCGTGCCGGTGCCGCCCTTGAACTCGTGACAGATCATGCCCGTGCCGCCGCCCACGCCGCCCTCGGCGACGGGACCGCCGCGTCGCCGAGTCGAGCGCGGCGAACGAGATGCTCCGGCCGCACGTGCATACCGTTGATGTCGTTCAGCGCGCCGTCGTAGGTCTCGCCGACGACCGGCAGGCTCCAGTAGCGCGGTGAGGTCGGTGCGTCCGCGGATCTCGGCGGCAACGAGCGCATCGCGCACCACCCCCACGCTGTGCGTGTTCGTGAGCGCGACGGGTGTCGTCAGCTGGCCGGATTCGCGGACCCATTCGAGGCCGGTGAGCTCGCCGTTGCCGTTGAGGCGGTGGCATCCGGCGAACACGGGCTCCACGCCGATGTCGCCATGCGGCACGATCACGGTGACACCGGTGCGTACCGGACCTACGCCCGACATGCAACGGACCCTCGCCCTCGATCAGCGTCGTCATGCCGACCGTCAGGCCATCGACGTCGGTGATCGCGTTCAACGGGCCAGGGGGCAGCAAGCCGACGGTGAGGCCGAGGTCTCGGTATCTGGTCATCGAGGGCGGAGCCTACCGGGTCGCTGCTGGGTTCATGCGGCCAGCGCTCGCACGCCCGCGGTCACGAGCGGCCGCGACGATCACGACGACGAGCACAGGCGCCTTGAGCCTGATCGCGACAGCGCCCGCGAGCACGCCCGGCAGTCGCGCGTCGACGTGCAGCGCGCGATCGCCGCCGAGGGTGTTGACGGCCACGAGCGCAGCGAGCAGGGCGGGAGCGAGCAGCGCCGACGACCGCGGTCGCGCGGGGCGGGAGCGGCTTGCCGCCGAGCAGCATCGGACCCAGCGCCTTGATCGCGATCGTGGCGACGCCCACGACGGCAACGACGACCCAGGTCGTCGGTCACCGCAGCCGCTCCTCGGCGCGGGTCGATGCTGCCCGCGGAGCCCGAGCAGGCAGGCGGCGCTCGCCGCGATGATCGGCACGCCGGGCGGTGTGAACGGCGTCAGCGCCAGCGCGATGCCGGCGCCGAGTGCGGCGGCCGCGATCGTCCGGCGTCCGCGCAGCTGCGCCACGAGCAGCGCGAGGAACAGCGCCGGGAAGGCGGCGTCGAGCCCCCAGCGCGAAAGATCGCCGATCACGTCGCCGAACGCCACCCCGAGCATCGTGCCGCCGACCCAGGCGACGTAGAGCGTCAGGCCGGCTCCGAGCAAGACCCGTGGATTGAATCGTCCCTGACCCTCGGCGGCGATCGCCCATGACTCGTCGACCGTGAGTTGGGCGTGCATGAAGCGTGACCACCCTGAGCCGGTGAGGAATGGCGCCACGCTCACGCCGATCGGGCCGTAGCGCGCGTTGAGGAGCACCGCAGCGGTGATCGCGGAGGCCACCGTGCCACCGACCCCGAGGATCGACGCCGCGGCGAACTGCGCCGAGCCCGCGAACGTCGTCATGGACATCACGATCGGGGCGAGCGTGCCCATGCCGGCCGCGCGCGCGAGCACGCCGAACGAGACGCCGAATCCGACGACCGCGATCGCGAGCGGCGCGACGGCTCGAACACCGTCGCGGTGCGTGCGATCGCGTGCGGGCCGGCTCGCTCATCGTCGAGTCATGCTAGAGGCGTGCGACATCACCTCGACGTCCGAGCCCGTGCCGCCCGATGCCGTGGCTCGCGCGCTCCGCGGGCCTGCCGGATGCCGACGGCTACGCGGTGCACGTGAAGCCTCTGCGCTACCGAGAGCGCCCGCACCTGTCGGCGTGGACCGACTTCGACCAGCGCACGATCACGCTCCAGGTGCCCGAGCCGTTCTTCCCGTTCGGCGAAGTCGTGCCGTACGCGGCGAAACGGCGGCCGGGCAAGCGCATGCGCTTCATCTGGCTGACCGAGGGGGTTACGTTCCGCACCCGCCGCGAGGTGCTGCGCTTCCTCTACTGCCACGAATGGATGCACTGGTACCTGCGAGAGGAGCTCGGCAGGAGATCGGCGGCCGAGACGGCGTGCGATCGCTTCGCGCTGCGCAACTACCGCCGGCGCACGGTGACGGTCGACGACGCTGCTGAAGCCCTCCGCCGCACCTGAGCTGCGGGCTACGTGGGCCCGATCGCGCTCTCCAGCAGCACCGTGAAGTGCTCCACGCGCATGCGCTGGCGTTCTGGCTGGTTCGCCAGCCGATGGAACAACCCCGGGTCGAGCTCCTCGGTGACCAGGGCGTCCTGCAGGGAGTTCGAGAGCCAGTCGACCATCGACACGATGATCTCCAAGTCGACGTCGGCGCGCACCTCGCCGCGTTGCTGGCCCCATTCCACGAACTCGAGCGTGCCGTACGGATCCTCGCTGACGAGCCACCGGTTGATCTCGCGCTTGAGCGTGAGGTCGGTGCCGTAGTTGCCGATCAGCACGACGCGATTGGGGATCCAGTCCTCCTTGATCAGGTGCTCGGTTCGGGCGAGCCAGAAGCGCACGGTTGCGAAGAATCCCTGAGCCCGCACGTCGTCGGGAGCGTCGAGCCAGGCGGGGAGCGTCAGCACCGCGCTCTTGTAGGCCTGCAGGAACAGCCCCGCCTTCGACCCGAAGTGTTGGAATATCGATCCCTTCGCGATGCCGAGCTCGGTCGCGACGTCCTCGACCTTGGCGCCTTGGAAACCGTGCTCGGCGAACTGACGCATGGCCTCCTCGACGATGAGGTCGCGCTTGGCCTGCGTCTTCTCGTTACGGGGGGATCTCGGCTCGGCGACCATCACGTCTCCATTCGCGCGGGCGCCCGCGCGCATGACTTAGGGTCACACAGCACGGTGCCTCGGGGCTCCCTTCGAGCCTCTCTCGCTGGCATCATCGTGTCTGGAGGGCCGACGCGCAAGGGCTGACCTCAGGTCACCGCTCGTAGGTCCGACCACGACGATGGACCATCGGCACCACGACCCGAGAGGATCCGGCGATGCAGGAAGACCTCGACGTTCTGAAGCGCGCGCTCATCGCCGCCGATATGGACCTCGGCATCGCCGCGGTCCAGCGACTGGTCGATGGCGATGCCGATCCCAAGTGGATCCTCGAGCAAGGCATGGCCGTCGCCATGTTCGATCTGGGCGAGATGTGGAAGCGCGGCGAGGTGTTCCTTCCCGAGGTCGTCGCGAGCGCAGAGGTGTTCAAGCGGTGCAACGCTATCGTCGAGCCCGTGTTACTCGCCCAGCGCCAGGAGGGCGACGCGGTGAACGCGATCGTCGTGCTCGCGACGGTCAAGGGGGATCTGCACGACCTCGGAAAGAACATGGTGGGCGCGATGCTTCGCACGAGCGGTTTCGACGTGCACGACATCGGCAAAGACGTGAGCGCCGATCGCATCGTCGAGGTCGTGCGCGAGCTGGAGCCCCAGATCGTGGGGCTCTCGGCTCTGCTCACCACCACCGTTCCGTATCAGCAGCGAGTGATCGAGCGTCTCGAGGCCGAAGGTCTTCGCGACCGGGTCTTGGTCATGGTGGGCGGCGCGCCCGTGACGCCCGAGTGGGCCGAGAAGATCGGCGCCGACGGATACGCGAACAACGCGCCCGAGGCGGTCGAGATCGCGAGGAAGCTGACCGGGGCCATGACGTGAGCGGCGTCGCGACGACCACATTGAGCGGTCCCGGGGGGGAGGTCGCGATCGGCGACGAGTTCCCCTTCCGCATCATCGGCGAGCGCATCAACCCCACGGGGCGCTCGCAGCTGACCGAAGAGCTGAAGGTCCTGGAGATGCGGACGGTGCAGCGCGACGCGCGCGCCCAGGTGCAGGCGGGGGCCGCGGTGCTCGATCTGAACGCCGGCATCCCGGGGTTCGACGAGGCAGAGATGCTTTCGGCGGTGGTGAAGAGCGTGCACGAGGTCGTGGACGTTCCGTTGTGCATCGATTCCTCGACACCGGAAGCACTCGAGGCGGCCGTGCCGCTCGCGCAGGGCAAGGTGCTGATCAACTCGGTCACCGCCGAGGAGCACTCCCTGGAACGGCTGCTGCCGCTCGTCGCGAAGTTCGGCGCTTCGGTGATCGGCATGGCCAACGACGAGGAAGGCATCTCCATGGATCCGTTCGCCCGGCTCGCCGCCGCGCGGAAGATCGTCGAGCGCGCCGCAGACCACGGCATCGATCGCGCCGACGTCATCATCGATCCGCTCACGATGCCGATCGGCGCCGCCGGCGATGCCGCGACGGCCATGTTCGAGACGGTCCGGCTCATCCGCCATGAGCTCGGGGTGAACGTGAGCTGCGGTGCCTCGAACATCTCCTTCGGCATGCCGGACCGCCAAGGCATCGACGCGGCCTTCCTCACGATGGCCGCGATGGCGGGCATGAACACCGCGATCACGAACCCATTGCATCAGCCGGTGCGAAGCGCCCTGCTCGCGAGCGACCTGCTGCTCGGGCGCGACACGTTCGGCGCCGGGTGGATCGCCGAGCACCGAGCGAAGGCGGGGGGGTCGGGGGACCCAGAGAGCGAGGCGAAGCCGAGCGGTGGCCCCCCGGCGGGGGGGCGAGGACGTTGACCGGGCGCAAGCACCAGGTCACCTACGAGCCGAGCGGCACGACCGCGCACGTGCCGACCGGCACGACCTTGTTCAACGCGGCGCACTGGGCCGGGATCCCGATCGAGTCGACATGCGGAGGCCGCGGCACCTGTGGGAAATGCAAGGTGCGGGTGGTGCAGGGCGATGCCGAGCGCACGCTCGCCGACTACCGTCATGTGTCGGAGGGCCTCGACGAGGGCTGGCGACTTTCCTGCCAGTGCGAGGTGACCGAGGACATGGTGGTCGATGTACCGCGCCCGATGAGCGTCCCCAAAGCCGCGACGATGGGCGTCGGGCGGTTCGTGCTGCTCGAGCCCAACGCGGTGAAGTACCTGCTGACGCTCTCCCCGCCGACGCTCGACGATGCCCGAAGCAGGCTCCGCAGGGTTACCGACGCACTCGTCGACGAAGGGCTCGAGGTCGCGCATGCCGCATCGGTGCTGCCGAAGCTCGCGCTGGCGGTCGACGACGAGGGCACCTCGGCGATCACGGCAACGGTCGTGGGCAACCTGCTCATCGATGTCGAGCGAGGCGACACGACCGAGCGGCTCTTCGGCGTGTCGATCGACGTCGGCACGACGACCGTGGTCGCGACGCTCATGGATCTGCGCGCCGGCGCCGCCGCAGCGGTCGAGTCGACGATCAACCGGCAGGCGCCTTTCGGCGCCGACGTGCTGACGCGCGTGAGCCACACGCAGATGCACGGCCCCGATGGGCTCGCAGAGCTGCGAGCCGCGATCGTGGCCACGATCGACGGCCTCTTGGGAAGCGTGTGCGCCACCGCGGGCATCGTTCGAGAGGAGGTGCTGGAAGTCGTCGCCGCAGGTAACGCGACGATGCTGCACCTGCTGCTCGGCGTCGATCCTGAGTCGATCGGTCGCTCGCCGTTCACGGCGACCTTCCTCGACGCCCAGGATCTGCGCGCCGCCGATGCCGGCATCGCGATCCACCCCGAAGGCCGGCTGGTGCTGTTCCCTTCGGTCGGGGCCTACGTGGGCGCCGACATCGTCGCCGATATGCTCGCCACCGGCATCGCGCGCGACCACGAGCGCCGCTTGCTGGTCGACGTGGGCACCAACGGGGAGATCGTCGTCGGCAACGAAGACCGCGTCGTCTCCACGGCGGCCCCGGCGGGTCCGGCGTTCGAAGGTGGTCAGATCCTCCACGGCATGCGAGCCACCGAGGGCGCGATCGAGGGTGTGGCTCTCGATGTCGACGCCGAGGACGCAGAGAGCGCTGTGCGACTCCAAGTGATCGGGGGAGACGTCGAGCCCCGCGGCATCTGTGGAAGCGGTCTGATCGACGCCGTCGCGCAGCTCCGTCTCGTCGGGTTGCTGAGCGACGGCGGCATGATGAGCTCGCCCGACGACGCGGTCGCGGCCTCGCACCCGTTGGCCGATCGACTGCGCGTCGACGACGAGGGCGTGCGCGCCTTCGCGCTCACCGACGACATCGTGCTCACGCAGCGAGACGTCCGCGAGCTCCAGCAGGCCAAGGGAGCGATCGCGACGGGCATCGAGGCCGCGATGCGTGAACGGGGTCTGACCCCCGACGACCTCGACGAGGTGCTCCTCGCCGGATCGTTCGGCACCTACATCGATCCTCTCGGCGCCCGGGTGCTCGGCCTCGTGCCACCGGTCGCGGTGCACAAGATCCGCGCCGTCGGCAACACCGCGAGCGAAGGCGCGAAGATGGCGCTGCTGTCGTTCCGGGAACGCGGCGTCGCGTTCGAGCTTCCCGCCTTCGTCGACTACCTCGAGCTGTCGGGGGTCGAGGACTTCAACGAGCGGTTCATCGCGAACGTGTCGTTTCCTCCGCTCGAAAGCGTTCGCCCCGGCGCGGTCGAAGGTGATGAGAGGGCCGGCGGCGACTCTGCGAGACGACGATGAGCTCGACCGGACCCGCCGTCGCGTTCATCGCGTGCGGCGCCGTCGCGCTCGACACCAAGGCGCTCGTCGACAAGCACGGCTGGTCCGCAGACGTGCACGGCATCTCGAGCGACCTGCACATGACGCCGCTCGAGATCGCGCCCGCGGTCGAGGCCAAGCTTGAGGCGCTGCTTCCGAAGTACGAACGGGTGATCGTCGTCTACGGCGACTGCGGCACTGGCGGGCGCCTCGACGAGGTGCTGGCGCGCTACCCGGCGGCGAGGCCGGCGGGGGTGCACTGCTTCCAGTGGTACGCGGGGGAGTTGTACCGTCGGTTCGAAGACGACATCGGCATCTACTTCCTCACCGATTGGCTCGTCACGAACTGGGATCGCGCGGTGATCAAGGGACTCGGCCTCGACCGATTCCCGTGGCTGCACGAGACCTACTTCGGCAACCTGAGCCGCGTGCTGTTCGTGCGCCAGCATCCCGACCCCGAGCGCGAGATGAAGGCACGCGAGATCGCGGCGTACATGGGCAAGCCGCTCGAGATCCACGACCTCGGCATCGAGCCACTCGAGGAGCTGCTCGTGCCCATGATGGAGGAGACGGACGATGTTCGAGCCTGAGAACGCCCCAAACATCCTCACCGACGAGCAGGAAGAGACCGTCCACGAGACCGCCATGCGCATCCTCGAGGAGATCGGCACCGACGTGATGCACGAGCCGGCGCGCAAGCTGCTCGCCGAGGCCGGGCTGAAGGTCGACGAGCAGCGCGTCTACTGGGACCGCGGCTTCGTCATGGAACAGGTCGCGAAGGCGCCGTCGTCGTTCCGCATGCGGGCGCGCAACCCCGAGCGTTCCGTCACTGTCGGCGGGCCCGACGGAGTGCCCGTGTGGATGAACGTCGGAGGCCCGCCGTTCGCGAGCGACCTCGACGGCGGACGGCGCAGCGGCCGTATGCAGGATCACGACACGATGGTGAAGCTGACGCAGGCCACCGACGTGCTGAACTGCGTGCAGGTCGGTGGTCCGGAAGCGACGGACCTGCAGATGGAGGTCCGCCACATGGACATGGAGTACTCGGCGATCCGGTACTCCGACAAGCCGTACACGACCTACGGCACGAGCGGCCCGCGCGCGCGCGACGGCATCCGCATGGCCGAGATCGTGCACGGGGGCCGAGATGCGATCGAGTCCGAGCCAGCGCTCATGGGCATCGTGAACCCGAACTCGCCGCTGATCTGGGACTTCCGCATGACCGACGCGCTGATCGCCTGGGCCGAGGCGAAGCAGCCCATCGTCGTGACGCCGTTCCTGCTCGCGGGCGCGACGAGCGCGGTGAGCGTGAGCGGCGGGCTCACGCAGCAGGTCGCCGAGGCTCTCAGCGGCGTCGCGCTCGCCCAACTGGTGCGCGAGGGCGTGCCGTGCCTCTACGGATCGTTCTTCACGGTGACCGACATGCGCACGGGCTCACCCGCGTTCGGCACGCCCGAGTCGGTCTGGGGAGTTCTCGCCGGCGCCCAGCTCGCGCGGCGTTACGGGCTGCCGTTCCGCGGCGGAGGCGGGCTCGCCTCGAGCCCGGCCGTCGATGCCCAGGCCGCGGCCGAGACCCAGATGATGCTGTGGGCGACCAACCTCGCCGCCACCGACGTGGTGCTGCATGCGGCCGGATGGCTCGAGGGCGGCCTCTGCGCCTCGTTCGAGAAGTTCGCGCTCGACGTCGAGCTGCTGCGACAGTTCCAGGTGCAGGCTCGGGGTATCGGGTTCACCGACGAGGAGATCGCGTTCGACGCCCTCAAGGAGACCGGTCCGGGCGGGCTGTTCCTCTCGTCGCCGCACACACGCGAGCACTTCAAGGAGTGGCTCTACATGTCGCCGCTGTTCCAGACTCCCGACTTCGCGACCTGGGAGATGATGGGCTCCGAGAACACCGAGGTCGTGGCCAACAAGGCGTGGAAGCAGCTCCTCGAGAGCTACGTCGATCCCGGGCTCGACCCCGCGGTCGACGAGGAGCTCCAGGCGTACATGGCGAGCCGTCGCGACGCCCCCGAGCTGTTCGTGGAAGACTGACCGACCCGTCGGTCGAGGAGGCGAAGTGTCACGCAGGGTGTGGGCCGGCCTGGCGGCCCTGGTCGTCGGCGGCATCGTCACCTACGGCGCTCGCGGATCGTTCGGGCTGTTCATCAAGCCCTGGGAAGAGGCGTTCGGCGCCGATCGGGCCACCGTGTCGCTGGTCTCGGCGATCGGGTTCGTCGCGCTGGGGCTCTCGCAACCGTTCGCGGGGCGCTTGCTTGATCGGGTGGGAGGCAAGGTCGTGTTGCTCGTCGGACTCGCGACGTGCGCGATCGGGTTGGCGGTGGCCGCGCTCGCCACCGAGCTCTGGCAGGCGATCCTGGGCGCGGGCGTGATCGCGTCGGCAGGCGCCGGGTTCGCATCGCTGTCCACGATGAGCTTCATCGCCGCGGGGCTCGTCGAACGCCGCAGCGGAATCGCGTTCGGTGTTCTGACCGCCGCGGCCGCCGGCGGCCAGGTGATCGTGCTTCCGATCGCGACCGCGGCGCTCAACGTCTCGCTGCAGGCATCCATGGCGCTGCTGGCGTTGCTGGTGGCCGTCGCGTTCCTCATCGCCGCCGTTGCCGTGGCTCCGACCCCGCCATCGGGCGTGGGCGATCGGGGAAGCGTCATGGGTGACCTGGCGTCGATCGCGAAGACGCAGGGGTTCTGGTTCCTGCTCGTGCCGTTCTTCATCTGCGGATACACGAGCACCGGTCTTACCGACACGCATCTGATCCCGTACGCGACCGACCACCACCTCAGCGAAGCGACCGCCTCTGCGGCGCTGGCGACCCTCGCGGCGTTCAACGTCGCCGGGGTGCTGGCCTCGGGAGTGCTCACCGATCGCCTTGACCGCGGGAAGATGCTCGCCTTCACCTACGCGGCTCGCGCCGGCATCCTGCTGTTGCTCCCGGCGCTCACCTCGTCGCCGGCGCTGTTCGTGTTCGCAGCCTTCTTCGGACTCGCCGATTACGCGACGGTGCCGCCGACGACCTCGCTCACCCGGTCGGTGTGCGTCGCCGGTGGTTGGGGATTCGCATTGAGCCTGATCTCGGCCGCACACCAGGCGGGCTCGGCGTTGGGTGCATGGGCGGGCGGATGGTTCTACACGCAGACCGGCAGCTACGACCTTTCGTTCTCGACGGGAGCGGCGGCGCTGCTCGTGGGCGCCGGTCTCAGTTGGCTCGTCCGTTCTGGGCCTCGCTCGAAGCCGCGTTCCGACCCGGTGCCCGTGCCCGTCTGAACGCGGCGTCTTCACACCTCGCGGTAACGGAAGCAGCTTGCCACGTGGTCGTTGACGAGACCGCACGCCTGCATGAACGCGTAACAGACCGTCGGGCCCACGAATCGGAATCCGCGGCGCTTCATGTCCTTCGACATGCCCCGTGACTCATCGGTCTCGGCAGGCAGCTCATCGAGCGAACGGAAGCCGTTCACGATCGGTTCGCCTTCGACGAACGTCCAGACGTAGGCGTCGAGCGAGCCGAGCTGGTCCTGCACCTCGAGCACCGCGCGGGCGTTGTTCACGGTGGACTCGACCTTCAGACGGTTCCGCACGATGCTGGGATCGGTCAGCAGGCGCTCGATCTTCGCGGGGGAGAAGCGCGCGACCTTCGCGGCGTCGAACCCGGCGAACGCTCTGCGGTACCCCTCGCGCTTGTTCAGGATCGTCGACCAGCTCAGGCCGGCTTGTGCGCCTTCGAGCGTGAGCATCTCGAACAGGCGGGTGTCGTCGTGCACGGGCACGCCCCATTCCTCGTCGTGATAGGCGAGGTACTGGGGCTGATCCAGCGGCGCCCACTCGCACCTGTTCACCGGCCTGCCACGACGTCCGCAAGCACGTCGTCGACGAGCGAGAGGCCCTTCATCGTGTGCTCGATGTCGAAGCCGAAGCCGAACCGCAGGCCCTTGCCGAGCCCGAACATGTCGCCAGGCACGAGGAGCACGCTGCGCTCCTTCCGGATGCGTTCCACGAGGTCGGCACTCTCGACATCGAGGTCGTACGTCGCATACGCGATCGCACCGGCGGTCGGGCGGACCCACCTGAAGACATCGTCGTGCGTGGCGAGCCAAGCGTCGAGCCGCGGGTAGTTGGTGCGGATGATCGAGCGAGTGCGCGCAAGGATCTGCTCCCGCGCGTCCGGCTGCATCGCCAATGCGGCGAGCCCATCGCTCACCGCCGAGGGGGTGAGCGTCGTGTAGTCGTGGCGTTCCCAGATGCGCGTGATCATCTCGGCGGTCGCAACCACCCACCCGACACGCAGGCCCGGCATGGCGAAGGCCTTCGAGAGCCCGCTCGTCACGATCACTCGGTCGTAGCGTCCGAAGAAGGACGGTGAGGCGGCGTCGGTATCGAGCTCGGCGCCGCGGTAGATCTCGTCTGCCACGATCCACGCGCCGACACGGTCGGCGGCCCGCACGACCTCGTCCATCTCCGGCTCGGTCAGCACGTAACCGGTGGGATTGTTCGGGTTGCAGACCATCACCGCCTTCGTGCGATCGGTCACCGCCTGGTGAAGCTGCTCGATGTCGAGCTGCCAACGTCCGTCTTCGAGGCGCAGCCGCACCGCGTCGCTCGACGCGCCGAACGCCGGGCCGAGACCCCACCCCTGCATGTAGTTGGGCACCATGAACGCCAGTCGATCGCCCGGCTCGAGCAAGGTCCACAACGACAGGAAGTTCGCCTCGGACCCTCCGTTCACCATCGTCACGTTCTCGACCGACGCTCCCGGATACCAGCTCGCGACGTTCGCCCGCGTCTCGACCGACCCCTCTGAAAGCGGATAGCCGAGCTTCGTCGTGAGGAAGGTCTCGGCGTCCGCTTCCGGCCCGAGCAGGTCTCGGATCGTCATGGCCGTCACGCCTGATTCCGACAGGTCGTAGTCGACCTCGTGCCAGTACAGGGACTGGTAGCGCTCCATGTGGAACTGCTCGATCGCCATCTTTGGCCTCCCTCGGCTGCGTCGCGACCGTAGCATCGACCGTAGCCCGCAGCGACGTTGCCGGTAGAGTCGCGACCGTGGGCCAGGTTCGGATCCTTCGTGAGGATGATGTTCGAGCCTCGCTCGACATGCGAGGTTGCATCGAAGCGTGCGAGCGGGCGTTCATCGCGTACTCGTCGGGCCGCGCGGAGCTGCCTGCGGTGATCCACCTCGACGTTGCGGAATCGAAGGGCGAGATCCACGTGAAGGCCGGGCACCTGCACGGCGCGCCCTACTACGCCGTCAAGGTAGCCGGCGGGTTCTACGGCGTGGAGCCGCCGGCGATCGACGGGCTCGTCATGGTCTTCGATGCGTGTGACGGATCGCCGGCGGCGTTCCTGCTCGACGGCGGGTACCTGACCGATCTGCGGACCGGCGCGGCCGGAGGAGTCGCCGCCGCCACCTCGCTCCCGAGCGTGTCGAGCGGGTCGCGGTCATCGGCACTGGCGCCCAAGCCCGCCACCAGGTCGCCGCCCTCGCCGAGGTCAGACCGGGATTCAGCGAGATGCGGCTGTGGGGGCGCAACGCCGACCACGCTTCGCGTGCGGTCGACGACCTGCGTGTCATCATCGACTCCGAGTGCTCGGTCACGGTGGCGCCATCGGTGCAGGAAGCCGTCGAGGGCGCCGACGTGGTCATCACCTGCACGGCCGCGCGCGCCCCGCTCGTCGAGGCACCCTGGCTTGCACGCGGGGCGCACGTCACCGCGGTCGGATCGGACGGCCCCGGCAAGCAGGAGCTCGACCCCGAGATCCTGCGTCGCGCCGACGTGCTGGTCGTTGATTCGCTCGATCAGTGCTCTCGCCTGGGCGAGCTGCAGCACGCTCCGGAGCAGGCGGATAGGGCGGCAGAGCTCGGCACGGTGTGCGCGGGCGTGGTGCCCGGCCGCACTGGCCCGGATCAGGTCACGATCTGCGACCTCACCGGAGTGGGCGTGCAGGACGTGGCGGCCGCGAACGCCGTCATGGCCGCGATCGGTGATCGCGGCGATGCGATCGAGCTCTCCTAGCCATCGGGCTGACTCCCCTCGCGCCCTGTGAATCCCGCCGCCCCTCGCCCCGACCGGCACGCTTCAGGCGGCCAGCCGGGACAGTATCTCCTCGTGCAGCAGGCCGTTCGAGGACACCACGCTTCCGCCGTGGCGTGTGGCGGATCCGTCGAACTGGCTCACGCGGCCGCCGGCCTCTTCGACGACGACCTGGACCGCCGCGTAGTCCCAGATGTTGAGCGCGGGTTCGAGCATGGCCTCGCCCGCGCCTCGCGCGACGAGCGTGTGTCCCCAGAAATCCCCGAACCCCCGGGTGCGGTTCGCCGTGGCGAGCAGTCCGAGCGCGCCTTCGTGACGCGGCTCGCTGGGCCAGCCCTTCAGCCCCGCATGGAAGAGTTGTGCTTCACCGATCGAGCCGATACCGCTCACGCGGATCGGTCGTCCGTTCATGCGCGCGCCCCCACCCCGCGCGGCCTCGTACCGCTCACCGATCGCCGGAGCGTTGACCACCCCCATGACCAGGGCACCATCGACCTGCAGCGCGATCAGCGTGGCCCAGATCGGGATGCCGCGCGCGTAGTTCGCGGTGGCGTCGATCGGATCGACGATCCAGACGCGACCGGTCGCTCGGTCGCCGCCACCTTCCTCTTCGCCCAACACGTGGTCACCGGGGAAAGCGATGGAAACCTGTTCGCGCACCATCGCCTCGATCGACGTGTCGGCCTGGGTCACGACCGTTCGGTCCGCCTTGTGTCGAACCTCGAGTCCCTCGCCGAGGAACAGATCCATGCCGATCTCGGCCGCGCGGTCCGCGACGCCGTTCGCGAACGCAAGCTCATGCTCGTACACGATGCAGCAGCCTAATCGTCCAGGCTGAGACCTTCGGCCGAGGCTTGAACGCGACCATCTCGGGTAGCCTGGCGGACACCCATGCAGACGACCGTTGAGAACACCGAGAAGCACACCGTCAAGCTCACGATCGAGATACCGCCCGCCGAGTACTCGAAGGAGCTCGACGCGACCTATCGATCGATCGCGAACCAGGTCAAGATCCCTGGATTCCGCAAGGGCAAGGTGCCCAAGCAGATCATCGACGCCCAGATCGGCCGCGAGGTCGTGCGTGACGAGTTCCTCGAGCACGCCGTGCCGCAGTACTACCGCCAGGCTCTCTCCGAACGAGACCTCGCCCCGATCGCCGACCCCGAGATCGACCTCGAGGGCTTCATCGACGACTCCCCGCTCGTGTTCACCGCCACCGTGGAGGTGCGTCCGAGACTCGAGCTCACCCAGGCCGACTACACGGGGCTGAAGGTCACGCGCCCGAGCGCGGAGGTCGCCGATACCGACATCGACGAGTGGATCGACCGGCTGCGCGAGCGATTCGCCGAGCTGGAGCCTGCGGACCGCCCCGCGCTCGACGGCGACTACGTGACCATCGACGTCAAGGCGGTCTCCGCCGACGAGGAGATCGACGGCCTGACCCGCACCGACTACCTCTATTTCGTGGGATCGGGGGAGTTCGGCGCTGCCCTCGACCAGCAGCTCGCGGGCGCCACGCCCGGCGACATCCTGAAGGTCTCCGAGGAGATGGGCGACGGCGCAGGCGAGGCTCTGCAAGGGAAGATCGCCGACCTCACCGTGCTGGTCAAGGACGTCAAGGCCCGCAGGCTTCCCGACGTCGACGACGATCTCGCGAAGACCGCGTCGGAGTTCGACACCATCGAGCAGCTCCGCGACGACCTGCGCACGCGCCTTGGCGAGATGAAGGAACGCGAGGCCGCGTCGACGCTGCGCGATCTCGTGCTCGATGCGATGGTCGAGTCGATCCACGTCGACATTCCCGATACGTTGATCGACGACGAGACCGAGCATCGGGTCGCGCAGGCGGGGGAGCGCGCCAAGCGGGCCGGCCTCACGCTCGACGATCTGCTCGAAGCCCAAGGATGGGACGAGACGCGGCTGCGGGAAGACTCGCGTGAACACGCGATCCGCGGCATCAAGGCCGATCTGGCCCTCGAGGGGGTCGCCCGCGCCGAGAAGATCGAGGTGTCGGCCGACGATCTGGGCACCGAGATCTCTTCCCTCGCAGCGGCTTATGGGCGTGACTCGAAAGAGCTCGCGAGACAGCTCGAGCGAACCGGGCAGATCGTGACGCTGGCCGGGGATATCATCAGGGGTAAGGCCCTCGACCTGCTGGTCGAGCGAGCAGACATCGAAACGGCGAGCCAAGAAGAAGTCGAACCTGAGCTCTCCGTCGAAGCCGACAACGACACCGAGGAGACTCCATGACCGACCATCGCAACACCATGCCGATCGTCAACGACTACCTCGTGCCGGTCGTCGTCGAGCAGACGAGCCGCGGCGAGCGCTCCTTCGACATCTACTCGCGCCTGCTGAAGGAGCGCATCGTGTTCCTCGGCACGCCGATCGACGACAACGTCGGCAACCTGATCATGGCTCAGATGCTGCACCTGGAGTCCGAGGACCCCGACAAGGACATCAACCTCTACATCAACTCGCCGGGCGGGGTCATCACGTCGCTGTTCGCGATCTACGACACGATGCAGTACATCAAGCCCAACGTCTCCACGATCGTCATGGGCCAGGCCGCGAGTGCCGCCGCGGTGCTGCTGCTCGCGGGTGCCCCCGGCAAACGATTCGCTTTGCCGCACTCGCGCGTGCTGTTGCACCAGCCACACGGAGGCGCCGAGGGACAGGCCGTCGACATCGAGATCCAGGCGAAGGAGATCACCCGCTCTCGTCAGCTCCTCGAGAAGCTCATCGCTCAGCACACAGGCCAGCCCATCGAGAAGGTGGCCAAGGACACCGACCGCGACTTCATCTTGACCGCTGAAGAGGCCAAGGACTACGGGGCGATCGACGAGATCATCACCACCCGCGGCATCGCGGAGCTTGCTTCCGCTGGGGTCGCCGGCGCGTGATAATCCTGCGGCCCGGTCGCGAGCCGGGCTGCTCGATCCGTCGGAGAGAGAAGAGAGGCAGATGGCCAAGTTCGGGGATTCCGACCTGCTGAAGTGCTCCTTCTGCGGGAAGAGTCAGAAGCAGGTCAAGAAGCTGATCGCCGGTCCCGGCGTCTACATCTGTGACGAGTGCATCGATCTGTGCAACGAGATCATCGAGGAAGAGCTCTCCGAGACCACCGAGCTGAAGCTCGACGAGCTGCCCAAGCCGCAGGAGATCTTCGCCTTCCTCGACGAGTACGTGGTCGACCAGGAACGCGCCAAGAAAGTGCTGGCCGTCGCCGTCTACAACCACTACAAGCGCATCCAGGTCGGCGCGAACGAAGGCGACGTCGAGCTGCAGAAGTCGAACATCATGATCCTGGGGCCCACGGGGTGCGGCAAGACATACCTGGCGCAGACCCTCGCGCGCATGCTCAACGTGCCCTTCGCGATCGCCGACGCGACGGCGCTCACCGAGGCCGGCTACGTCGGAGAAGACGTCGAGAACATCCTGCTCAAGCTCATCCAGGCCGCCGACTACGACGTGAAGAAGGCCGAAACCGGCATCATCTACATCGACGAGATCGACAAGATCGCGCGCAAGAGCGAGAACCCGTCGATCACACGTGACGTCAGCGGCGAAGGTGTTCAGCAGGCGCTGCTGAAGATCCTCGAGGGCACGCAGGCGAGCGTGCCTCCTCAGGGCGGGCGCAAACACCCACACCAAGAGTTCATCCAGATCGACACGACCAACGTCTTGTTCATCTGCGGCGGCGCGTTCGCCGGACTCGACAAGATCATCGAGAGCCGCATCGGGCGCAAGGGCATCGGTTTCGGCGCCGAGGTGCTCTCACACGACGAGAAGGACATCGGCGAGCTCTTCGCACAGGTGCTGCCCGAGGACCTGCTGAAGTTCGGCCTGATCCCCGAGTTCGTCGGCCGCCTTCCGGTGATCACGAGCGTCGACAGCCTCGACGAGAGCGCGCTCGTCGATATCTTGACCAAGCCCAAGAACGCGCTCGTGCGTCAGTACCAGCGGTCGTTCGAGTTCGACGGCGTCGAGCTCGAGTTCAAGGACGACGCTCTGCGCGCGATCAGTGAACAGGCGATCATGCGGGGCACCGGCGCACGCGGTCTGCGGGCGATCATGGAAGAGGTGCTGCTCAACGTGATGTACGAGCTGCCCTCACGCGACGACGTCACCAAGTGCCTCGTCGACAAGGACGTCGTGCTCACCGGCGTGAATCCGACGCTCGTGCCGCAGTCGAAGACCGCGAAGAAGCGCAGCGAGCGTCAAGAGAAGACCGCCTAGCTGCCGGCGCCGGCTTCGATCAGCTCCCCTGCCAGGCGCAGTTCGGCCACCGACCCCAGCTCCTCGAAGAGGCGGGCCTGTTCCGTAGACTGCGCGCCATGACGATGCCCGAGAAGCCCTCGCTCGACGGCCTTGAAGCGAAGTGGGGCGAGCGGTGGGAAGCCGATGGCACCTATCGGTTCGATCGGACGAAGACCCGCGAACAGATCTTCGCGATCGATACCCCGCCGCCGACGGTGAGCGGCTCGCTGCACCTCGGGTCCGTCGAGTCGTATACGCACACGGACCTGGTGGCCCGGTTCCGCCGGATGCGAGGCGCCGAGGTGTTCTATCCGATGGGATGGGACGACAACGGTCTGGCCACCGAGCGCCGGGTCCAGAACTACTTCGGTGTTCGGTGCGATCCGTCGCTCCCGTACGACCCTGACTTCGACCTCTCCACGCTGGAGCGGCGGGACGACGCACCCGTCGCGGTGAGCCGAACGAACTTCATCGAGCTCTGCGGGCGGCTCACGTCCCAAGACGAGGAGGCGTTCGAGGAGTTGTTTCGCCGACTGGGCCTTTCGGTCGATTGGCAGCAGACCTACACGACGATCGGCGAGATCTCGCGACGGGTGTCCCAGCGGGCGTTCCTGCGGTTGGTGAAGCACGGTCATGCCTACACGTCAGAGGCACCCACGATGTGGGACGTCGACTTCCGCACCGCCGTGGCCCAGGCCGAGATCGAGGACCGCGAGATCGCCGGCACCTACCAGCGCATCACATTCGACCTCGAAGATGCCGGCGATCGCATCGAGATCGAGACCTCTCGACCTGAACTGATCCCTGCATGCGTTGCGCTGGTGGTGAATCCCAACGACGAGCGGTACGCGCCGTTCGTCGGCGCGACCGCGCTGACCCCCGTGTTCCGCGTGCCGGTGCCGGTGGTCGCGCACGAGCTCGCCGACCCCGAGAAGGGAACCGGCGCCGCCCAGGTCTGCACGTTCGGCGATGTCACCGACGTGATCTGGTGGCGCGACCTGAAACTCCCCGCTCGCGTGATCGTGCGCCGCGACGGCACGCTCGCCGCCGGCCGATTCGGCGACCCGGGGTGGAGTCGCGCGACCCCGAGGCCGCGAACGATGCCATGGCGCAGCTCGAGGGCAAGGCCGCCAAGCAAGCGCGCAAACAGATCGTGGAGCTGCTGCGCGACGGAGGCTGGCTCGTCGGTGAGCCCCAGCCGGTGCAGCACGTGGTGAAGTTCTACGAGAAGGGCGAGCGTCCGCTCGAGGTCATCTCGAGCCGCCAATGGTTCGTGAAGACGCTCGAGCTCAAGGACGCGTTGCTCGAGCGTGGAAGGCAGATCTCCTGGCACCCGGCCTTCATGGGCACGAGATACGAGAGCTGGGTCGAGGGCCTGAACCAGGACTGGTCGGTCAGCCGTCAGCGCTACTCAGGCGTGCCGTTCCCGGTCTGGTTCCCGCTCGACGACGCCGGCGAGCCCGTCTACGACGCCCCCATCCTCGCGGAGGAAGGCTCGCTCCCCGTCGATCCGCAGGACGACGTGCCACCCGGCTACACCGCCGAGCAGCGCGGAGCCGCCGCAGGGTTCATCGGCGACCCCGACGTCATGGACACGTGGGCGACGTCGTCACTCACGCCACAGATCGCGGGACGATGGGAAGACGATCCCGATCTGTTCGAGCGGGTGTTCCCGATGGATCTGCGGCCTCAAGCCCACGACATCATCAGAACCTGGCTCTTCTACACCGTGTTGCGTGCCCACCTCGAGCACGACTCGCTGCCCTGGTCGAACGCCGCCATCAGCGGGTTCGTGCTCGACCCCGATCGAAAGAAGATGTCGAAATCCACGGGCAACGTGGTGTTGCCGACCGAGGTGTTCGAGAAGCACTCTGCCGACGCCGTGCGCTATTGGGCAGCGAGCGCGCGTCTCGGCTACGACGCCACCATCGACGAGCAGCAGATGAAGGTCGGACGCCGGCTCGCGATCAAGATCCTCAACGCCTCGCGCTTCGTGTTGTCGATGGAAGCCGCTCCGGGCTCCATCACCGAGCCGCTCGACCGCTCGATGCTCTCATCGCTCGCCGATGTCATCGAAGACGCCACGGCCGCGTTCGACGCCTACGAGCACTCGAAGGCGCTGGATGTGATCGAGACGTTCTTCTGGGGTTTCACCGACGATTACCTCGAGCTCGTGAAGCAGCGCGCGTACGGGGCCTCGGGCGCCGAACGGGCCGGCTCCGCGGTTGGCGCCCTACGAACCGCGCTCGACGTGCTGTTGCGCGCGTTCGCGCCGTTCCTGCCCTACGTCTGCGAAGAGGTGTGGTCATGGTGGCGAGAGGGCTCGGTGCATCGAGCGGCGTGGCCCGAACCGACGGAGGCGATCGACGCCGCGAGTTCCGATCGTGTCGCGGGCGTGTACGAGGTCGCCGCCGCCGTGTTGACCGCGGTGCGTAAGGAGAAGGCCCTCGCCAAGGTCTCGCTCAAGACTCCGGTCGACTCGGTGACGGTGCATGACACCGGGGACAGGCTGCGGCTGCTCAGCCAGGCCTCTGCCGACCTGCGCGAGGCCGGCAACATCCGCGCGATCGACCAAGAGGAAGCCGACATGTTCTCGGTCGACACGGTCCTCGCAGAGCCGGATCCGCGCCCGGGGCCGGCTTCCTGAGATGGATCCTTCCCAGGCGCTCAAAGAGCTCGATTCCCGCAAGGAATCGCGCATGATCCCGGACCTCTCGCGCATCCTCGCGCTCGCCACGTACCTCGACGACCCACAGCTCTCGTACCCCACGATCCACGTGACCGGCACGAACGGCAAGGGAACGGCCGCACGTGTCGCGGCCGAGATCGCGTGCGCCCATGGCCTCACGACGGGGCTCTACACGTCGCCACATCTCGACAGCGTCACCGAGCGTCTCTCGGTATGCGGTGTCGATATGACCGAGCAAGAGTTCGCCGACGAGTTCACCCATCTGCATCCCTTCCTCGAACTCGTCGACGCGCAGTCCGACGAGCACGTGACCTACTTCGAAGCGCTGACGGCGCTCGCCTATCTCTGGTTCGCCGACAGGCCAGTCGCCCTCGGTGTCTTCGAGGTGGGCATGGGCGGCACGTGGGACGCCACCAACCTCGTCGCGGGCGACGTCGCGGTGATCACCCCGATCGGGCTCGACCATCCCGAGCTCGGCGACACCCTGACCGAGGTGGCGGGGGAGAAAGCCGGCATCATCAAGGAGGGCAAGGAGGTCGTCGTACGCGAGCAGGAAGCCGAGGCGCTCGCAGTGCTCGAGGGACGCGTCGGCAAGGTCGGCGCGTCGATGCTCCTCGAGTTCCGTGACTGGGAAGTGCTCGAACGACTGCATGCCGTCGGAGGTCAGGTCTTCTCGATGCGTGGGTCGATGGCCAACTACGACGAGCTGTTCCTGCCCCTTCTCGGAGAGCACGCAGTGCACAACGCTGCCGCCGCGATCATCGCCTGCGAGTCGTTGCTCGGCGAGAGACTCGACGATGAGACGGTGCGCGGCGCGCTCTCCGGCGTGCGGTGGCCGGGACGGCTCGAGGTGGCCGGGCGCCGCCCGGCCATCGTGCTCGACGGTGCGCACAACGTGGCGGGCGCGGAGGCGCTCTCGGCGGCCCTGCGCGAGTTCTTCCCAGGTGAGCGGCTCCACCTCGTGCTCTCGATCAGCGCGAACAAGGATGTGATCGGCATCGCCGCGCAGCTCGCGCCCCTTGCCGACATCGTCTACGCGGCCCGTAACGGGAGCGAACGTTCGGCCGATGCGTCGTCGATCGCCGAGGCTTTCGGTGCACACGGGCCTGCTGTGACGGTGCACGGCTCCGTTGCAGAAGCGCTCGGAGCCGCTCGTGCGGTTGCGGATCCCGACGATCTCATCTGCGTGACGGGCTCTCTGTACACTGTCGCCGACGCCCGCCGGGCGCTCGGCCTCGCGACCTGATGCGCCTTTCCTGAACGACATCTGGAGATCGGATGACGACCGAATCGACCCTGCTGATCGTCAAGCCAGACGGCGTGCGCCGTGGCCTCGTTGGCGAGGTGCTGCGCCGTGTGGAACGGAAGGGACTCGCGATCGACGCGCTGCGTCTCTTCACGATCTCGCGCGAGATCGCCGAGCAGCATTACGACGAACACCGCGACAAGCCCTTCTTCGGCGAGCTCGTCGGATTCATCACGAGCGGCCCTGTCGTGGTCGCCAAGATCAGCGGGCACGATGCGATCTCCTGCTGGCGCACCCTGATGGGTCCGACGAACCCTGTCGAGGCTCCGCCTGGATCGATCCGAGGAGATCTCGCCTCCGAGATCGGCGAGAACATCGTGCACGGCAGCGACTCCGCAGACTCGGCCGAGCGCGAGCTCGCGCTCTTCTTCGGCGCCGACTGAGGCTCAGGTCACCCGATGCCCGGCCTGCAGGAAGCCTTCGACCGCATCGGCCAGAGCCTCGAGCACCACGTCGCGAACTCTCACGCAGCCGGCGCCGCGCTCGCAGTCACCGACCGTGAGGAGATCCTGGGCGTCGCGGTCCGCGGCATGGCCGAGGTTGCAGCAGGCACGCCGGTACGGCCCGAGACACGCTTCCAGATCGGATCGATCTCGAAATCGTTCGCCGGCATCATCGTGGTTCAGGAAGCCGAAGCGGGTCGTCTCGATCTGCACGTGAGCGTGAACGAGATCCTGCCATGGCTCGAGCTTCCCGAACCGTTCGGCCCGATCACGCTGCACCACCTGATGCAGCACACCGCCGGCCTCGCGGTCGGCACCGAGGATGCCCCCACCCTGGCCGGCACCCTGTGGACGATGCGCCGCGTGCCTGCAACCACACCGCCCGGCGAACGCTTCTGGTATTCCAACGACGGCTGGAAGATCGTCGGCGCCTGTCTCGAGCGCGTCACGGGCATGCAGGTTCACGAGTTGATCGCCGAGCGCCTGCTCGCCCCGCTCGGCATGCGCGACTCGGTCGCGGCGATCGACGAGAACGAGTACGAGCGAACGGCGACGGGCTACGAGCCGACCCGATGGGACCGTCCTCCGCAGCTTCGGCACTCGTTGTCGCCGGCCACGCGCATCGTAAGCAGCAGCGCCGACGGCTCGATCGTCTCGAACGTCATCGACATGTGCGCGTACGCGCGGCTGCTCCTCGCCCGCGGCGACGTGCCCGACGGCCGTGGGGACCGGATCCTGGGCGACGCGATGTTCTCGACCCTCACCGAGAACGGCACCGACGATGGCGATGGAGGTCGCTACGCATACGGCCTTTGGCAGGAAGACGTCGATGGTCACCGATGGATCGCGCACACGGGTGGCATGGTTGGGTTCACGGCGCTGCTCGGGGTCTCACCTGACGACGGCTTGGGCATCGTGGTGTTGCAGAACGGAGGCGGCACGAAGCGGGGCATCGCCGCAGCAGCGCTCTCGGCGGTCCGCGCGAGCCTCGCGGGGCAGGAGCTTCCCGAGGTGTGGTCACCGCCGCTTCCGACCGAGATCGAGAAGGCGCCCGACTACGCGGGTCGCTACGCCGGCGACGATGGCCGGGAGCTGGTGATCGAGCAAGTCGACGACGGGCTCGTGGCGCGGCTCGGACCGCTCGCCGTTCGACTCGAGCGAGATCCCTTGTCGACCGAGGTCGGCGACACGTTCCTGGTGGCGCACGAGGCGCTCGATCGGTTCCCCCTCGAGTTCGTGCGCGACAGCGATGGCCGGGTGGTCGAGGCTTTCCACGGTTCCACGTGGTTCCGAGGACAGGCCTACGCGGGGTCCGAGCCCGAACCGCTCCCTCCCGAGTGGAGCGGCTTCCCCGGCTTGTACCGCAACGACTGTCCTTGGAATCCCGTGCTGAGGGTGCTGGTCCGCAAGGGCGGGCTGGTCCTGCAGTGGCCGTACGAGAGCGGCGACCAAGGCAATGACGGCCAACTGGTGCCAGTCGGCGACGGTTCGTTCGCGGTGGGCGACCAGCGCGACCCACGTCGCGTGCGATTCGAGGGCCTCACGACCGAAGGCAAGGCAGTGGTCGCGGAGTTCAACGCCGGACGCTGGTTCCGATCGCCCGACGAGTAGTCTGAGCCAGACTATCGATGCCGGACTGAGCTCGCGTGGCCCGGCGTCGACGTCAGATCGCGCGGAAGGCGAGCGTGGCGTTCGCGCCTCCGAAGCCGAAGGAGTTCGACAGGGCGAGGCTGACATCGAGCTCGCGCGCTTCGTTCGGCGTGATGTTGAGGTCGCAGTCGGGATCGGGCGTCGCGTAATGGATGGTCGGCGGGATCACGCCGTTCGCGATCGCGAGCGCACACGCAGCCGCCTCGACCGCCCCGGCGGCGCCGAGCATGTGGCCCGTCATCGACTTCGTCGACGATACGGCGACCGTGTGGGCATGCTCGCCGAGCACGGACTTGATCGCTGCGGTCTCGGCAGCGTCGTTCAACGGTGTCGAGGTGCCGTGCGCGTTGACGTAGCTCACCGCCGATGGGTCTTCGCCGGCGTCGTCGAGCGCCCACGTCATGGCGAGCGCCGCGCCCGCGCCTTTCGGATCGGGTGCCGTGATGTGATGCGCGTCGTCACTCGCCCCGTAGCCCGCGACCTCGCAGTAGATGCGGGCGTCGCGGGCGCGCGCATGTTCCTCGCTCTCGAGGATCAGGGCACAGCCGCCTTCTGAGAGCACGAAACCGTTGCGGTCGGCGTCGAACGGGCGGGAGGCGGTCTCGGGGTCGGGGTTCTTGGTGAGTGCGGTCATCTGCGCGAACGCGGCGACGGTCAGTGGGATCGTCGCCGCCTCGGACCCTCCGGCGATCGCGAGATCGGCATAGCCGTCACGGATGAGGCGCATCGCCTCGCCGATCGCGTGGTTCGACGACGAACACGCCGAGACGGTGCAGTAGTTCGGTCCCGTGAGTCCGTAGTGCATCGCGATGTGCCCGCCGGCGGCGTTGGCCATGAGCATCGGCACCATGAACGGCGACACGCGACCCGCACCCTTCTCGCGCAACACATCGTGCTGGTTGAGGAGCGTCTGTACCCCCCCGATGCCGGTCGCGTAGATCACGGCACCGCGTTCGGAGCGGACCTCGGGCTCCCCCGCGTCGGCCCAGGCGAGTTTCGCGCTCGCGATCGCGTACTGGGCGAACGGATCGGTGCGCCGTGCTTCCTTGGGGTCGAGGTGATCGGTGGCGACGAAGGCTTCCGGGTAGCCGGCCACGCTCACCGGGAGATCGCTCGTATCGAAGGCGACGATCGGGCGCACCCCGTTGCGTCCGGCCGTCATGCCGTGCCAGAAGTCGTCGATGCCCGTTCCTACGGGCGCCACCGGACCGATGCCGGTGATGACGACCTTCGTCCTCGAGCTCACGGGGAAACGCTCCTCTCGACGTATGACGTCGATCGCGTTAGGAGACGCCGAGCTTGCCGGCCACGAGGTCGACGGCCTGGCCGACCGTCTTCACCGATTCCATCTCGTCCTCGGGGATCTCGATGCTCCACTCTTCCTCGAGCGCGAGCACGGCTTCGACGAGGTCGAGCGAGTCCGCGTTGAGATCCTCGGCGAAGCGCGCATCGGGCACCACCTGCACCTCGTCGACGGCGAGCTGCTCCGCGAGCACCTTCTTCACCCTTGTCTCGATCTCCGAACGGTCGGTCATATCGCTTCCCTCCTGTCCTTCCAACAAGTTCGGCACAAGGCTAGCGGGTCCGAGCACCCTCACGACCGGTCAGGCGGTCGACGACCTCACGCGGTGAGTCCGCCGTCGACCGGGATCACGGCACCGTTCACGTACGACGCTTCATCTGACATCAGGAATCGCACGACCGCCGAGACCTCCTCGAGGTGAGCGGTGCGCCCGAGCGGCGTCTGCTCCACGTAGTAGGCGCGCGCGCGGTCGTCGAGGTGCGAGGTCATCTCGGTGTCGACGAGACCCGGACAGATCGCGTTCACGGTGACGCCCTTGGCGGCGATCTCGCGCGCGAGCGAGGTCGTGAGCCCCAGCAGCGCCGTCTTGGACGCCGCGTACACCGTCTGACCCGCGTTGCCGTGCAGCGCCACCGCACTCGAGACGTTGACGATGCGCCCCCACTTCTCGCGGAGCATGCCCCGCATGGCGGCTTTGGCGCAGATGAACGCCCCTTTGACGTTGGTGGCCATGACCTTGTCGTAGGTCTCCATCGAGTACTTCAACAGCAGGCCGTCCTGGCTGAATCCCGCGTTGTTGACCAGCCCCGTGACGTTGCCGGCTTCCTCGGTGACGCGACGGAAGGCCTCGGCGACGCTCGCCTCGTCGGTCGTGTCGCAGAAGATGGTCAGTCCCGGCGTGCCGGCCGCCTCGAGGGCACCGAGCACCTCCTTGGCCGCGGCCTCGTCGCTGCGGTAGCCCACCGCGACCGTCCAACCAGCCTCGGCGAGCGCGACCGAGCACGCGCGTCCGATGCCGCGGGACGCGCCCGTGACGACCGCGACCCTCGAGGTCACGCCTTGACCTTCGGGCGCGAGACGGGCGACGCGAGGGTCCAGCGCACGAGCGTCGCACCCCACGTGAGGCCGGCACCGAAGGATGTGAAGAGCACGAGGTCGCCCTCGCGGATCGTGCCTGCGCGCCAGGCCCGGTCGAGCGCGACCGGGATCGACGCGGCGCTCGTGTTGCCCACCTCGGCCACGTCGACCACCGCCTTGGCGGGGTCGATGCCGAGCCGGTCGACCACCGCGGTCATGATGCGGGCATTCGCCTGGTGGGGGATCAGCACGTCGACCTCGTCGATCGAGTGTCCCGACTTCTCGAGCAGCTCGCGGCACGAGCTCGCCATCTCGGTCACCGCGCGCTTGAACACCTCGCGGCCGTTCGGCATGCGCACCACGTGGTCGTTGGCGGCGACCGTCTCGGCCGAGGCAGGCGTTCGCGTGCCACCGGCCGGCATCCAGAGGATCTCGGCCGCGCCTCCATCGGCGCCGAGGATCGACCCTTCGACGCCGGCGGCTTCCGATGCGCGAACCACGGCGGCACCCGCTCCATCGCCGAACAGGATGCAGGTGCCCCGGTCGGTGAAATCGAGGATGCGACTGAACACCTCGGTGCCGATGAGCAGGATCGTGTCGGCCATCCCCGCCGTGATGAACGCGGTGGCTGTCGACAGGCCGTAGCTGAACCCGGCGCACGCCGCGTTGACGTCGAAGCTGGGACAGCTCACTCCGAGCTTCTGTTGCACCCACACAGCCGTCGCGGGGAAGACCGTGTCGCCCGTGATGGTGGCCACCACGATCATGTCGAGCTGCTGCGCATCGATGCCCGCGCTCTCGAGCGCGGCGTGGGCCGCTTCGACCGCCAGGTCGGAAGCCTGCACGTCGTCGTCGGCGAAATGGCGAGCCTCGATGCCGGTGCGGTCGCGGATCCACTCGTCGTTGGTCTCCACGATCTCCTCGAACCAGGTGTTGGGCACGAGTCGGGGTGGGAGCGAGCTGCCAACTCCGGCGATGGTGGCGTAGCGCGTCACGAAGGCGAGCTTACCGCGGCGACCGCGGCCTCGGGCGAGCCCACCGCGAGCGCTGTCGCCCCCGGCACAGCGCGCTTGGCCATCTTCGTCAGCACCTCGCCCGGCCCGCATTCGAGGAAGGTCGTGGCGCCCGCCGCAGCGAGCGCCTGGGCGTCGTCGTACCACCGCACCGGCGAGATCACGTGACGCTCGAGCAGTGATCGGAGCTCCGCCGGGTCGGACACGAGCGTGCCGCTCACGTTCGACGCGATCGGGAACGCCGGCGGCGCCAGCTCGAGCCCCGCGAGCTCGCGCAGGATGGGTTCGACGGCGGGTTCCATCAGCGGCGAGTGGAACGCTCCCGCCACGTTCAGGCGAACGGCCCTGATCTTCCGCTCGGCGGCGATCGACTCGGCGCGCTCGATCGCCGCCACCGACCCGGAGATCACCGATTGCGCGGGGGAGTTGCGGTTCGCGACGAGCAGGACGTCGTCACCCCGAGCCGCGTCGCACAACGCCTCGGCGTCGTCGGGGCCGGCGCCGAGCAGCGCGCTCATCGTGCCGGGCCTCGCCTCCCCGGCGCGTTGCATGGCCTCACCACGCACGACCACCACACGCAACGCCCCACGCAGCCGAAGCGCGCCGGCCGCCACGAGTGCCGAGAATTCTCCCAGCGAGTGCCCCGCCGCGCCGACGACGCCCGTGAGCCCCTCGGCTTCCAGCACCCGGAAGGCCGCAACGCCGCACGCGAGCAATGCCGGCTGCACGAACTCGGTCGTCGCGAGCGCTGACTCATCGTGCGTGCCGGAGATCACGTCGCGCCCCATGGCCTCGCCGGCTTCTTCGAGCACGGCCTCGCCGGCGGGGTGTGTCGCCCATGGGTCCGCCATCCCGACGAACTGCGACCCCTGCCCGGGAAAGATCACCGCGATCGACATGATGCGAGGAGGCTACCGAGTCGCGCCGGCGGTCGCGCCGGCCGGTGGCACTGGGATGTGTTGGCCCAGTGCTTTCGGTTCGCAGAGGTTGCCAGCTCATCGGCCCTCCTGTTGAATGACCGGCGAGTCCCATCATGGCCGAGAGGATTCAGCGTTCTTCTTCTCCCACGTCCAAGAACCAAGGGGCGGAGGGTGTACTCGGGTTCCTTGGTCGCGACATGGCCGTCGACCTCGGCACCGCGAACACGCTCGTGTACGTGCGTGGACGCGGCGTCGTGCTGAACGAGCCGAGCGTCGTCGCGATCAACACCCTCACTGGAGCGATCCTTGCGGTGGGCTCCGAAGCCAAGCGCATGATCGGGCGGACGCCGAGCCACATCCAGGCGGTGCGCCCGTTGAAGGACGGCGTGATCGCCGACTTCGACGTCACCGAGAAGATGCTCCGGTACTTCATCCAGAAGGTGCACAAGCGTCGTCTGCTGGCCAAACCGCGTGTGGTCGTCTGCGTGCCGTCGGGTATCACCGGCGTCGAGCAGCGCGCGGTCGAGGAGGCGACCATCGCGGCGGGCAGCCGTCGCGCGTACATCATCGAGGAGCCCATGGCGGCGGCGATCGGCGCCGGGCTCCCCATCCACGAGCCCACCGGCAACATGGTGGTCGACATCGGGGGCGGCACGACCGAGGTCGCGGTGATCTCGCTCGGCGGCATCGTGACGAGCACGTCGATCCGTATCGGCGGTGACGAGCTCGACGAGGCGATCATCCAGCACGTCAAGAAGGAGTATTCGCTCCTGCTGGGGGAGCGCACGTCCGAGGCCATCAAGCTCGCCATCGCGAGCGTCTTCCCGATGCCTGAAGAGCTCGTGGCCGAGATCAAGGGGCGTGACCTCGTCAGCGGCTTGCCGAAGACGATCACGATCAGCGCGGAGGAGATCCGCCGCGCGATCGAGGAACCGGTCAACGCCATCATCGACGCCATCAAGACCACGCTCGACCGGACTCCCCCGGAGCTGTCCGCGGACATCATGGATCGCGGCATCGTGCTCACCGGCGGCGGCGCCTTGCTCCGCGGGCTCGACAAACGCCTGCGGCACGAGACCGGCATGCCCGTTCGCATCGCCGATACGCCGCTGCAGGCGGTAGTGCTGGGATCCGGCAAGTGCCTCGAAGAGTTCGAGGTGCTGCAGCGGGTCCTGGTGACCTCCTCGCGCCGGTAGTCGCCCGTGGCCATCAGGCAACGTCCCCGCTCCACGCGGCTCCTGGTCGTCGCCTTGGTCTCGATCTCACTCGCCGTGATCACGCTCGACTATCGCCAACAGGATTCCGGCCCGCTCTCGGTTGCCGGTGAAGCCGCCAAGGCCTTCATGGCTCCCATGCAGGAGGCCGTCACCGCGGTGACCGAACCGATCGGCGACTTCTTCACGGGTCTCGCGCACCTGCCCTCGCTCGCCGACGACAACGAACGGCTGCGTGAGGAGAACGCCGCCCTGAGCACGAAGGTGCAGGAAAACGCCAACCAGCAGGCGGACTACGAGGCGATGCTCGGGCTCCTCGAGCTCCGCGGCACGCTCGACCCGACGGCCGTCGCCGCGCACGTCATCGGGAACGGCGTCTCGAACTTCGAATACACCATCACGATCGACAAGGGCTCAGCCGACGGCATCGAGATCCGCCAGCCGGTGGCCACGGGCAGCGCCGACGCTCCGATGCTGGTCGGGCGGGTCGTCTCGGTCACCCCCGTCTCGGCCGACGTGCTGCTGTTGATCGACCGCGATCACAAGGTCGCGGCGACGATCGGCGACACCGAGGAAGCCGGGCTCGTCGAGGGGCAAGGTGCGAGCGACCTCCGCATGAGCCTGGTGGCACCCGGCACGTTGATCGAGGGCGGGGAGCCGGTGTTCACGCAGGGCTACGAGCTCGACCGTCAGTCGGGTCTGTACCCGCCGAACATGCTCATCGGACAGGTCTCGCGTCTCGTCGATTCGGAGAACGAGACGCAGCAATACGTCGAGGTGCGGCCCGCTGTCGACTTCCAGACGTTGCAGTTCGTGCTCGTGCTGCGGGCCAGGACCGAGGCGTGAGCGGGTGACCCGTCGAGTGCTCGTGACCATCGTCGTGATCGTGACGGGGTTGTTGCTCCAATCGACGCTGTTCTGGCAGTTCAAGCTGCTCGGTGTGCGCCCGGAGCTGATGTTCCTGGTGACGATCGTGGTTGCGATCCTCGAAGGTCCGCAGGAAGGCGCGATCACTGGCTTCGCGGCCGGCCTCGCGCAGGACTTCCTGCTGAACGAGCCCAAGGGCGTCACGGCGCTCACACTCACCCTCGTCGGCTACTCGGCGGGCCTCGCCCGCCAATACATCGTCTCTGCATCGCCGCTGCTGCCGACGATCCTGGTGGCGGTGGGCACCGCTGCGGGCGTGGCGTTCTATCAGGTCGTCGCCTTCCTGCTGGATCAGCTGCAGGAGACATTCGCCTACGCGGCTCGCGTCACGCTGCTCTCGGCACTGTACGGGGCGCTCCTCACGCCGATCGTCTATCCACTGCTGCGGCGCGTGATCGAGGGGTCGCGCCCCACGAGGGTGGTGCGGTTCTAGATGGAACGGAGCTCGGCCCGGCTCAAGGTGTTCGCGATCCTCGTGCTGGTGATGTTCGGAGCGCTCTCGACCCGCCTGTGGTTCCTGCAGGTGCTCGCCACCGAGGCCTACGTCGAGCAGGCGGAGGACAACGGGGTCCGCACGGTCGCGATCGATGCGCTGCGAGGCGAGATCTGGACCTCGGACCAATACGGCAAACCCAATGGCGTGCCACTCGTGAAGAACCGCAGCAGCCTCGAGGTCCGTGTCGACGTGCAGGAGCTCGAGGAGAGCGGCATGGCCGAACAGGTGCTGAGCAGACTCTCGAAGATGCTCGACCTCTCGGTCAGGAAGATCCGCGCCGAACTCGAAAGCACGAAGTACTTCGAGTACCAGCCGAAGCCCATCGCCGAGTTCGTCCCGGAAGAGGTCGCGTTCGCGATCGGGGAGCGGCAGGAGGAGTTCCCGGGCGTGCAGGTGCGCAATACGAACGTGCGCGAGTATCCGATGGAGCGAACGGCGTCACACATGGTCGGGTGGGTGGGCCAGGTACAGGCCCTACAGCTCGACCAGGCTCGGGAAGGAGAGTACGGCCCGAACGACGTGGCCGGCCAGGCGGGGCTCGAGGCGCGATACGAGAAGTGGCTCCGCGGCAGGAAGGGCCTGGTGCGGTACGTCGTGAACTCCGACGGCGAGCGCATCCGCGAGCTCGGTGGACGGGAGCCGACCTCGGGCGGCGACCTCGTGCTCACGCTCGACAGCCGGTGGCAACAAGCAGCCGAGCAGTACCTGCAGGACAGCATCTACCGGACCCGCCAGGTCTTCGATGACAGCCCGGAACACATGACCAACTTCAAGGCCGACGCCGGAGTCGTGGTCGTGCTCGACGTGGAGACGGGTGGTGTGAAGGCCATGGCGTCGTGGCCGGACTTCGACCCTCGGTGGTACGTGACGGGGCTGACGAACGACCAGCAGTGCTACCTGGGTTACGACCCGAAGTGCACCGGTGCCGATGACGCGGCGCCGTTGTTGAACCGGGCCTACCAGGAGGTCTACCTGCCCGGCTCGACGTTCAAGCCGTTCACCGCGCTCGCCGCGGTCAAGGAGGGCTATGCGAGCCTCGACACGTCGTACGACTGTCCGGCGTCGTACGTGCACCCCGGAGACGAATCGGGAACGGACTTCCTGAACTGGTCGACGTTCGGGCTCGGCTACATGTCGATCGGCGAGGGCCTCTGGCGGTCCTGCGACACGATGTTCTATTCGTGGGGCTCCGACTTCTGGTTCCGCTACCAGAACGACCAGCTCGGCGAGGACAACGAGCCGCTCCAGAAAGATCTGCGCGCCTGGGGGTTCGAAGAGCCCACCGGGATCGACCTTCCCGGCGAGGCGAGCGGATTCCTGCCCGACGCGGCGTGGGGCAACGACTGGGACCAGCGGGATCTCTTCCCCAAGGGCTGGAACCCGGGGGGCTACATCCTCACGATGATCGGATCGGGGTACATGTCGGTCACGCCGCTGCAGCTCGCGGCGGCATACGGGGCGATCGCGAACGACGGGCACCTGTGCCGGCCGCACGTCGTCGACCGCATCATGGCGAGCGATCGCGAGACCGTGCTCAAGCAGGTCAACGGTCGGTGCGATCGCACCGTCCCGTACACGAGGCAGCAACTCGACTACGTACGGGAGGCGCTCACGCAGGTTCCGGTCAGCGGTACGGCCAGGACCCCGTTCCTCGGATTCCCGCTGTCGGAGATCCCGGTCGCCGGCAAGACCGGCACCGCCTTCCGGGGGACCCAGTTCCAGGACACGTCGTGGTTCGCGGCCATGGTGCCCGCGAACGATCCGAAGTACGTCGTGGTGGCGATGGTCGAGCAAGCGGGGTTCGGCTCCGACGTCGCCGCGCCGCTCGTGCGGCGGATGATCGAAGAGATGTACGGCATCGAGCCCGGGGGACAAGTCATCTCGTCGACGGGACAGGACTGATGGACGTCGTCGCGGGTCGCGCCTGGATCGCCGAGCGCCGGCCGATCAGGCACCTCGACCCCATGCTCCTGATCGTCACGGCCACGCTCATCGTCATCGGCATGTTCGCGATCTACTCAGCGACCAGCCAGACCCTGCTCCAGGATGGTAAGGATCCATTCGACCGGGTGAACAAGCAGTTGGTGACCGCGGTGCTCGGCGTCGTGCTCCTGCTCGTGATGGCGACGTTCGACTACCGATTCCTGAAGGTGTACGCAGGGTTCATCTACGGAGCAACGATCGTCGGCCTGCTCCTGCTACGCATCCCGGGGCTCGCCGCAAGCGAGACCGGCACGAGCAACTTCATCAACATCCCGGGCGTCAGCCTCTTGCAGATCAGCCCGTCGGAGTTCGCCAAGATCGGGCTCATCGTGATCCTCGCGGCGATGTTGTCGGAGCTGCGCTCGCCGATGCCCACGGCCGCCGACCTCGTCCGCGTGATCGGGGTGGCGGTGCTGACGATGCTCCTCGTGTTCGTCAACGTCGAGATCGGCACGACCATCGTGCTCGCAGCGATCACCGTGGGCATGTTGGTCGTCGCCGGTACCCATGCCAAGCACCTGATCGCCCTCGCGGCGGGGGCGGTCGTGTTGATCGCGCTCGCCTTCCAGCTCAATGTGGTCGAGGACTATCAGGTCGAGCGTCTGCTGACGGTGTTCGATTCCGGCTCGGTGAGCGACGACGCTCGCTACAACCTGGACCAGTCGGTGATCGCCGTCGGTTCAGGCGGCATGTTCGGACGAGGGTTCCTGCAGGGCTCCCAGACGAACCTGGACTACGTGCCCGAACAGCACACCGACTTCATCTTCACGGTGGTGGGCGAGGAGTTCGGCTTCTTCGGTTCGGCCTTCGTGCTCGCCCTCTTCGCGCTGCTCATCTGGCGGGCCATCCGCATCGCGTACATGTCGAAGGACTCGTTCGGCACCTACCTCGCGACGGGGGTCGCCTCGATGTTCACGATCCAGATCTTCGTGAATGTCGGCATGGTGATCGGCATCATGCCCATCACGGGCATCCCGCTGCCGTTCTTGAGCTACGGTGGCACCGCAATGCTCGTGAACTTCACGGCGGTCGGCGTCTTGCTGAACGTGCACATGCGCCGGTTCAAGTAGGGCGGGTCACCCGCCACAGGAACGTCGAGCCTTCCGGCCCGGTCGACTCGAGCACCACGTCGCCGTCCATGGCATTGGCCGACATCCGGGCGAGGGTGAGGCCCAGCCCGACTCCCTGGTGGGTGCGGGTGTTCAGGCTCTCAGCCTGCTCCAGGGGTTCGAAGATCCGGTGCAGCGCTCCCTGGTCGATGCCGCGCCCGCGATCGATCACGCGGACCTCGGGACCGGCGGCGCCCAGCACCACGTTGATCATCACGGGTTCATCGGGTGAGGAGAAGGCGACGGCGTTGTCCACCAACTCCTCGATGATGCGATGCGCGGCGGTCCGGTTGAGGCTCGCCATGGCGGGACCATCGGGTGCGGTCACCTCGACCCGCGGCTGGGACTCCGCCACTTCGCGCGCGACCTGCACGACGTCCGCCCACTCGGTGATGCCCGCCTCGACGGCGGCTTCGAACCTGTGCACCAGCCGGGCGAGTCCGTTGGCGCGGTCGACGAGGCTATCGAGGATCGAACCCTGCTCCTGTTCGGGAGCGGTGCCCTTGGCGAGCGTCTGTGCCATGCCGAGGATGACGGTCACAGGGGTCCGGAGCTCGTGACCGAGGCGAGAGATCAGCTCGTGGCGGCGCGCGGCTCGTTCGAGCAGGGCTTCCTGCGCGATCTCGAGCTGACGCGTGCGGCGACGTTCCCGCTCGAGGGCTTCGGTCAGCTCCTCGATCACCGTGGGGGTCACCTCCGGGGAGAGCACCCCACCGCCGGTGAACGCCTGGCGAACCGCGAAGAGGATCTCGTCGCCGTCACTGTCCTTCAAGACGTATCCCGATGCCCCTGCCACCAGCATGTCGCGTACCGCCCGTTGGTCCTCGCTTCCCGTCAACGCCACGATGCCGAGGGCAGGGAACCGCGACTTCAGCTCGCGGGTGGTCTCGATGCCGTCCATGCCGGGCATGCGCACGTCCATGAGCACGACGTCGGGCGAGAGTCCCTCGATCATCGCGAGGGCTGCCCTCCCGTCGGGTGCCTGACCGACGACGACCATCTCATCGGTGTCGAGCAGCATCGCCAACGACTCGCGGAAGCCCTCGTTGTCGTCGACCAGCAACACCCGCACACGGGAGATCGGCGTGGAGAGGGTGGCCACGCTGGCAGGGGCCGCGATGTCGCGCATAGGTAGAGTTTCGGTGCGAACGGCCCACGGCGGTATCCAGCCAACGTCGGGTTCCCTTCGGGGGACAGAGACCCCCCGTTCTGGTCCGGAGGAACTAGGCCCCCGCCAGCGTCTCAGGCACAACGATGGTCCTATGACCGATCTCCCGGGTTCGTCACCGGGCCGCTGTTATGCTTGGACACAGTCGTTCCCGCCAGGACCCTTCGTGGGTCGGGCGGGTTGCAATCCAGTCGAGAAGGCGCGCGACCGCCGCCCGGCGACCATGCCAGGAGCGCGGACCGCAAGCGCCGGACAAGGACGTACCGGGTGCGCGATCTCGCGCGATGCCCGCGGCGCGGCGCATGCCGCCGCCCGGGCGCAGGCACCGGCACACCGCCGAGCGCGGTGGCCAACCGTGCATGGCTCGATCGTGGCGTTCCTTCCGGCATCGGCGCGACCCCTCGCACCGACCGAGAGGAGTGACCATGGATCACGAGACCGACACCGCGGCGCCCGAACAGGCGCCGGAGGTCGACGAGCGGATTGCTGCCTTCAAGCGAGGCGCCCCCCTGCCGAAGCCCGCGGCTGAGAAGCCGCAACCGGCCGTGCAGCAGAAGATCGAACCCGCCGTGCCCGTCTCAGTCCCTGAGAGGGCCGAGGGGAGCGCCGACCGCGGCCACGCATCCGACCAATCGATCGCTTCGGGAGACGATGGATCGCCGAGCAGAGCGCGGAGGCGTCGCCGTGGTGGACGTGGCCGGGGCGGCCGGGGGGCGGGCGCCGGCGGAGCCTCTGCCCAGGCCGCCACGTCGACCGAGCCACACACGGTCGACGTGAACCCGGACGATGCATCCACGACGAATCCCGCGACCGCGCCTTCGGGCGAGAGCGGGTCGCCCGCGGGGGGGACGGCGGGTTCTGGCGGCGCGCCTCGAAGACGCCGTCGTGGGGGCAGAGGCCGAGGCACCGGAGGCACCGGGCGCGCCGCCGTTGCCGACCCCGAGGGCCTCGAGACCTCTCCCGAACCGCAGAGCCCCGACTCACAGCGCGACGATGCGGCTCCGGATGCCCGGGCGTCGCACTCACGCTCGTCGCGCAGATCCGGCTCCCGGGGTTCCGGCGCGAAGTCGGGCGGCCAGGCCGACGATGGTCAGGCCACGACCGAGCGCAAGCCCAAGCAGATGACGGCGGAAGAACAGATCGCTTCCGGGGGCCCCACCCGGAGCATCCGGGGGAGCCGAACCCGAACGGGAGGGCGCAGCGGCCGTGATGGACGGCGACGGCGCGAGCCCACGATCCTTCCTCCGCGCATCACCGACAAGCTCATGGTCATCACCGAACGCGGCGAGCGTGACCAGATCGCCGTGCTCGAGGAAGACGTGCTGGTGCAGCACTACGTGACCCGTCAGGGCGCCACGTCGATGGTGGGCAACGTGTTCCTCGGTCGGGTTCAGAACGTGCTCCCCGGCATGGAAGCGGCCTTCGTCGACATCGGCCGGGGTCGCAACGGGGTGCTGTACGCCGGTGAGGTCAACTACCGGCCTGAAGACCTCGAGGGGCCCGCGCCGCGCATCGAGAACGTGCTGAAGCCCGGCCAAGCCGTCATGGTCCAGATCACCAAGGACCCCATGGGTGGCAAGGGGGCGCGGCTCACTGCCCAGATCTCGCTGCCGGGGCGCTACCTCGTGTTCGCGCCCGATCAGGATCTCTCCGGTATCAGCCGCCGGCTTCCCGACAACGAGCGGAAGCGTCTCAAGGCCATCCTCAGGAAGGTGCAGCCCTCGGGCCACGGCGTCATCGTGAGGACGGCAGCGGAGGGAGCCGCTGAAGAGGCTTTCGTGCATGACATGAAGCGGTTGATCGGGCTCTGGGACGACATCCAGAAGCAAGCCAAGAGGGTGAAGGCCCCGTCGGTGCTCTACGAGGAGCCGGAGCTCACCCTGAGGGTGTTCAGAGACCTGTTCACCGACGAGGAGTTCAAGGGCCTCGTCACTGACTCGCCCAGGATCCATGAGCAGGTCCTGTCGTACGTGCGCGACATCGCGCCCGACCTCGAGGCGAAGGTCAGTCTGCACCGAGGCAAGCTTCCTGCGTTCGAGGAACACCGCATCGAGGAGCAGATCCTCAAGACCCTCGACCGCAAAGTCTGGCTGCCGAGCGGCGGCTATCTGATCATCGAGCGCACCGAGGCGATGACGATCGTCGACGTGAACACGGGCAAGAGCGTCGGCAAGACGAACCTCGAGGAGACCGTGGTGAACACGAACCTCGAGGCCGCCAAGGAAGTCGCCCGCCAGCTTCGCCTGCGCGACATCGGGGGCATCATCGTCGTGGACTTCATCGACATGCTGCTCGACAAGAACAAGGGCAAGGTCGAGGAGACGATGAAGGAAGCCATGGCGCTCGACAAGACACGGAGCCAGGTGTTCGAGATCGGCCCCCTGGGTTTGATGCAGGTCACACGCAAGCGCGTATCCTCTGGCCTGGTCGAGTCGTTCTCCGAGACCTGCCCCACCTGCGAAGGCAGGGGCATCCTCATCAACTATGAGTCGTGAGCGCGGGTGGCCCGTCGACGGGTCGACCTCGCCCGCGTCGTGCATCCACCCTGGAGGCAGGCCATGTATGCGGTGATCAAGACGGGCGGGAAGCAGCAGAAGGTGCAGGCCGGCGATGTGATCGAGGTCGAGAAGATCGTGCACGAGGGCGAGACGATCACGTTCCAGCCGCTGCTCGTGGTCGACGACGACGGGGCGACCCACGTGGGTGCCGAGGCTGCCAAGGCTTCCGTCACTGCGAAACCGCTCGGGGAGCGGAAGGGCGACAAGGTCCGCATCTTCAAGTATCGGCCCAAGAGCGGATACGCGCAGCGCGGCGGTCACCGTCAGTTGCTGACGCTGCTCGAGATCGAGAGCGTCGCACTCGGTTCGGCCGAGAAGAAGACTGCAGCCAAGTCGACGGCCAAGACGACGACGGCCAAGAAGACGACGACGGCCAAGAAGACGACGACGGCCAAGAAGACGACTTCTGCGAAGAAGACGACGACTGCGAAGAAACCGGCGGCCGCCGAGAAGCCCACGAAGACCACAGAAACCGACACGCAGGCGTCCGAGGAGCATGACGCCTAGGACCGGCGAGTCGATGTCCTTTGCTACCCTGGAGGACCTATGGCACACAAGAAGGGCGGCGGCTCGTCCCGAAACGGCCGCGATTCCAACGCCAAGCGCCTCGGCGTGAAGGCCTACGGTGGCGAGACCGTCACCGCGGGGTCGGTGATCGTGCGCCAGCGCGGCACACGGATCCATCCGGGTGACGGTGTGGGCAAGGGAGGCGACGACACGTTGTTCGCCCTGCGCGAGGGCCAGGTGACGTTCTCCCGGTCGCGCGGACGCAAGTTCGCGTCGGTCCTGGCCGCGGAGTAGCGTCAGCGGTTCGTCCGCGCGCCGACCGCTTCGACCCAGGCTTGGATCGTCGGCTTCAGGCCGCCGCTCCGAGCGGTGAGGTATCGCACGTTCTCCCGCTGATGGCGCTTCTTCGAGGAGCCTCGAGCCGCCGCCAGTGGTCCGAGCGTGCGGTCCGAGGAGCCCGTCACCGCGCTCGGCGATGACGCATCGAGGGGCGGTGGCTGTGAGAAGTAGAAGGCGGTCTCGACCCTCTCGCCCTGGTCCTCGTGGACGACGAGCATGACCGGGGAAGCTCGCACGCGTTTGGCGGACCGGATCGCGGAGAACTCGAGACGGGTCAGATCGTCCGATGCCTTGTCCTCGAAGACCAGCGCATCGTCGTCCAGGCGAAGCGTGCCCTCGCGGTCCGCAAGGTCGCCCCGTCGCAGTCGCACCTTCCACACCGTCACCGGCTCGGGCATGGGAGTATCATCGCCCGCCCCAGCGTTCCGCGACCACCGTAGGCTGACGAGATGAGCTTCGTCGACGAGTGCACGGTCTTCGCTCGAGCGGGGCGGGGAGGCAACGGCTCTGCCTCGTTGCACTCCGAGCCGTTCAAGCCCCTGGGTGGTCCCGACGGCGGCAACGGCGGCGATGGCGGCTCGATCGTGTTCGAGGTCTCGCGCGGCGTGCACGATCTCTCGTGGCTCGCCGATCACCCTCATCAGAAGGCTCCGGCGGGTGACCCCGGCCGCAAGTCCAAGCGCGACGGCACCAGGGGCGCCGACCTGGTGGTGCCTGTTCCCGACGGAACGGTGGTCTTCGACGATCAGGGCCTGCTCGCCGATCTCGTGGGCGACGCAGCACGGGCCGTCGTCGCTCGAGGCGGCCGCGGAGGGCGCGGGAACGTGGCGTTCGCGAGCGCTCGCAACAGGGTGCCGCGCACCGCCGAGCCGGGCGAGGACGGGGAGGAGAAGCGGCTGCGAGTCGAGCTCCGAACGGTCGCCGACGTGGGGCTCGTCGGCCTTCCGAACGCGGGCAAGTCGACGCTGCTCGCTCGGCTGACCGCCGCCACACCGAAGATCGCCGACTATCCGTTCACGACCCTGATTCCGAACCTTGGAGTGACCGGGGGTGATACCGATCGATTCGTGCTCGCCGATATCCCGGGGCTGATCGAGGGGGCGAGCCAGGGGAGGGGGCTGGGGCATCGGTTCCTGCGACACATCGTGCGCTGTCGGACGCTCGTACTCCTGGTCGACCTGGCCGCCGACGATCCGCAGGGTGATCTGGCCACCCTCCGTCGGGAGCTGGCCGCCTACGACCCCCAGCTGGCCTCGAGGCCGTCGCTGGTCGTGGGCTCGAAGTCTGATCTGGTGGGCGATCCTGCCGCGGTCGCCGGCTCGCTGGGCGACGATGCGTTCGCGATATCGGCCATGACCGGCGACGGCATCGACGAGCTGATCGATCGCCTCGGCCTGCTCTCCCGTGAGGCGGAGCAGGCCCAGCCCGATCGTCGGTCCTATGTCGTGCTCCGTCCCGGTCGCCCTCGATTCACCGTTTCGCGCGACCCCGACGGCCGCTGGCGGGTTGCGGGACGCTCGGCCGAGCGGTGGGTACTCGAGACTGACCTGGACGATGAAGGCGCCGTCGAGACATTGCAGATGAGGCTCAGGAAGGAAGGCGTCGAGCGCAAGCTTGCGTCGCTCGGGGCGCGCCGCGGGGATGAGGTCGCTATCTTGGACCGAGTGTTCGAGTATCTGCCCGACGACGACACGCGAGCCGACGAGGGAGCCTCGATGGTGGCCGGTGCGGGCGACGAGGAAGCCGTCGAGTGACCGATGTGACGCGTCTGCTCGCCGAGGAAGCCGAGGCCTGGCGCCTGTTGGACGAGGCGTTCCGACAGATCCCCGACGACCGGTTCGAAGAACCAACCCTCACCGCCGAAGGTTGGTCGCCGAAGGACGCCATGTTCCACGTGGCCGGGTGGATGGGCGACTGCGGCAGGCAACTCGAGCGCATGCGTGACGGCTCGTTCGACCCCGACGAGGAGACAGGCGAGACGATCGAACGCCAGAACCAAGCGTGGTTCGAGGCATCCCGAACGATGGCACCTGGCGACGTGCGTGAGCGGTTCACCGCGTCGCGTCGGCACATGGTGCAGGCTTTCGGCGAGCTCGGCTCCCGCTCAGCCACGCCCATGCCCGAGGCCGCCGAGTGGTTCGAGGAATCCGGTGCTCTTCATTACGCCAAGCATGTCGACGATCTTCGAGCGTTCGTCGAAGGTGCAGCGTGAGCATCGACGAGCGAAGCCCGGCAGCTGTGCCGAAGCGGTCTGACGTGACGGCTAGGATGGGCCGGGTGAGGACCCGCCTGGGCATCATGGGCGGCACGTTCGACCCGATCCACTACGGCCACCTCGTCACCGCAGAGGAAGCGCTGTCTCAGTTCGAGCTCGACGAGATGCTCTTCGTGCCGACCGGCCGTCCGTGGATGAAGGAGCACGAGGTCGTCTCGTCGCCGGAGGACCGGTATCTGATGACGGTGATCGCAACCGCCTCGAATCCATTGTTCGGCGTCTCGCGCATCGAGGTCGATAGAGATGGGCCCACGTACGCGGTCGACACCCTTCGCGAGCTGAAGCACGAGCGCGGCGACGACACCGATCTGTTCTTCGTCACCGGCGCCGACGCGGTGCTGGAGATCGTGCAATGGAAGCAGCCCGACGAGCTGTTCGCGCTCGCACACTTCATCGCGGCGACCCGGCCCGGGTTCGACCTCGAGGCGTTCGAGTCACACGCCCCCACGAAGCACCCGGGCATCACGGTCATGAACGTGCCGGCGCTCGCGATCTCATCGACCGATGTCCGCACGCGCGTGCATGCAACGCGCCCGATCCGCTACCTGGTGCCCGAAGGCGTGAAGAGCTACATCGAGAAGGCCGGGCTCTATCGTTGAGTGACCATTGGTCCTCCGGTGGGCAGGTTCGACCTTCGCGCGTCGAGCGAGGTGCGCGTGCGCGGCTGGTCCGCCGCTCCATCGTCGCCGGGATCGTGGGAGCGCTGACCGTGGTCGCCCTCGGCGCATACCTCGCGGGTCGAGGCGGCGGAGGCCCTCCACCCGCTGCGAGCGATCTGGGCGGCGAGACGAACGCGCCCACCCGATCGATGTTGCTTGCGCTGCAGGTCACCGGTGGGCCCGCGCCTTTGCTCGCCGTCGTCGGCGTGCCGAGCGATGCAGCGCCGTTCTACATGCCCCTGTCGACCGAACTCAATGTGGTCGTGCCCGGCCAGGGCGAGACCTCGGCGGCCGGAGTTGCAGCCCTTCCGGGCGACTCGATGCGGGTGGCGCTCTCGAACGTGACGGGGTCATGGATCGATCATTTCGCGGTGCTGTCACTCGGGGACCTCGGGGCAGCGGTCGACGAGGCGGGCGGTCTCAGTGTGAACCTTCCCGACGCCTATCCGACGGCGATCGATGTGTTCGGTCCGGGCGAGGTCACCTTGAACGGCGGTCAGGTCAAGGCGTTCCTGAAGAGCGCCACCGGCGACGCCCGGGTCAGGTGGGAGATCGTGCTGGGAGCCATGCTGGCCGATCCGCTGCGGCTCGTCACGACCCTCACGAGCGACACGGTCGAGACCGACGACGCCGAGGCGGTGAACGCGATCGTCGCCCGTGCCGGCGACGCAGAGGCGCTCGACATGCCGACCAAGAGGATCAACGCAACGATCGTGCTGCCGGTGTTTCCTACCCTCGACGGTCTGCTCTCCGCGAGCCTCGGAAGTCCGACGCCGGTCTCCGCCATCGTGCAGAACGGCAGTGGAGAGCCGGGGGTGGGTGAGGCGGTGGCGGTGCGGATCATCCCTGCCGGATTCCGGGTCGTGCTGTCCCAGAACGCCGAGAGGTTCGACGTGACCCGGACCGAGGTCTTCGCGAACGGGGCAGCCCACGAGGAGGAAGCTCGAGCGATCAAGGCGGCGCTCGGCGTCGGGCGTGTTCGCGTGTCGGCGGTACCATCGAACGTCGGTGACATCACGATCGTGGTGGGGAAGGATTTCACGGCTTGACGCAGGAACGAGGCAGCAGGGCAGTCAGCGCGGGGGCGCTGCCGCCCAGTCGCGATGTCGCCATCGCCGCCGCCCGCGCAGCCGCCGAGAAGCAGGCCACGAACATCGTCGTGCTTGACGTGCACGAGATCATCGTGATCACCGACCTTTTCGTGATCTGCTCGGCGGCCACGCAACGACAGGTACGCGCGGTGATCGACGCGGTCGAGGAAGCCCTCCGTGCGCTGGGGACGAAACCCATCCGGCGCGAGGGGGAGCCCGACGCAGGGTGGTGGCTGCTCGACTACTTCGACGTCGTGATCCACGTGTTCGGCGAGGAAGAGCGCGCCTACTACGACCTCGAGCGCCTGTGGTCCGATGCGCCGAAGATCGCTTGGCAGGTGTCCGCGGCGGCTGCCGGCAGATAGAATCACAGGCGCGTACCTTGTCCAGTTCCCCTCAGCGGCTTCGCCGAGACGCTATCCCAGGGCACCAAGACGCTTCTCGACCGACGGTCGACGCTCGGGAGGAGCCACGTCCATCAAGTCGTCGAGCGCGGAGCGAACTCTTCGCATGACCGATGGCGCGCTCTTCGCGGCGACTGTCAAGTCGTCGAAAGCAAGGGCGACGTAGTCCTCCCATCCATACACAGGCACGATCAGTCTGAGGGCACCATCCTGATCCTTGAATCGCCCGGTGGGGAACGAGCTCGTCGCCAGCTGTCGCATGATGTCGTGCAATCGGTCCACAGCCTGGGCGGCGGTGGTTTGATCGTTGAAGCTCTCGGTGAGGGCGCGTTCGGCGATGTCAACCAACGTCTGCACCCCGAAGGCTCCATCCTGGTCCATCGTGCGCTCCGAACCCAAGAACACAGCCTTTCGCACGCGACGCCGGTCGAGGCGGCTGGGGTCACCGTCCACGAGGAAGAGCGGGGCCCCCTGGGGTACGAAGACACCAACCCCGTGAGTCATCTCGAGCGTGACGTCTGCGGCGCGAGCAGTGGCGACGAGCTCATCCTCGTCGACTCGGAAGATCATGCCCGGTCCTACCGCGAGCACCATGTCATCCGGGACCGTGGACGGGTGCGACGCGGGATACAGCTTGTCCAACAGTTCCCGGGTTTCGTCTCCGATCGATTGGATGATCGTGTCGACCTTGAGGGCGTTGCCGATGTGGTGCACGTACGCCACGAGAACCACGATGCTCACGAGAACCAACCCGAAGGAGACCATGACCGTCAGGCCAGGCACGGAGCCGCTCTCTGTGAAGGATCGGACCTCTCGCATCGCCAGCATCGCGTGCACGAACGTTCCGACGAAGATGCCGATCGCGAACTGACTTGGACGGTCCCGGAGGAACGGCCGGACGCTCCTCGGTGAGAACTGCCCCATAGCCAGTTGCACGACGACGGCTGTGATCGACAACACCAGGGCGGTCAACGAGACCATCGACACGGCCACGGTCCCCAATATCTGCAATCCCGCATTGGGGTCGCCGGTTATCGACTGGGAGACCAGCTCACCGTCAGTCGCGCGGTCGATGGCGATCGTTACGAAGGAGAGGACCATGCCGGCGATGGCGCAGGCGAAGGGGATGAGCCAGAGATCGGTGCGGAGCCGGTGTCCGAGGAGGAATGTGAAGCGCCGCATCAGGCGAGAGTTTCCCATCGACAGGTACTGCAAACCGGTCGTCCAACTCGCCCTCGAGCCGCAGGTGTGCGAATCCCGCGATCTAGGGAGAGCGGATCAGGAGCCGTGGCGGACAGTGCATCTGTCCGCCGATCGTGAGTTAGCGATCGTGGATCGTGCCTCAGCGATCCGGCGAGGCCGAGCTGATGTCTGCGAGGACCGATCCTGGCGCGGTCTCGACCGAAATATCACCCAGTGAAACGATACCTATCGCTTTCCCGCTCTCGACGACAGGGAGGCGCCGGACGTCCCCGGCTCGCATCAGCGTGATAGCGTCGTGGACCGTGTCGGTGGGTGCCAGCGCGGTGATGTCACGGCTGTAGAGGCCGGCGATCGTCCTTGCGGGGTACGTTCCTTCGGCCACCGCCCGGACCGCTATGTCTCGGTCGGTGATGATGCCGGCGAGTCGCCCTTCCTCATCTTCGACGAGGACATCCCCGATATCGTTCGATCTCATCAGGCGCGCCGCTTCCTGCAGGGTGTTGGTCTCCCTGACGGCGTCGGGCGCCGCGGTCATGACCTCGCGGATCTCTCGAAGGTCGATCAGCGAGCCCTCGCCGGAAGCATCGCCCATTCCGGGGATGAACCGCTGAACACGTGCGGGAAGCCTTTCCAGACCCCTCCGCCCCGTAACAGCTCCCGCCGCATATCCAACGCCAAACGTCGCGATCGTGCCGAAGATCCCCACCGTTCGTCCTCCCTCGTCGTCGTGTTCCTCGGATACCCACGGAAGGCCTCGACCACTCATGTGTGAGTGAAATCGCTGCTCATCCCGTATGCACCAACGCGAGAGGGGATCTTCTGACCCTGGCTTTCAGCTACTTGTCAGGCGAGCACCGGTGAGGGAGTTTCGGGCACCTGTGCGGCGCATGTTCAACGGGGTGACTCGCTGTCCCCTTCCTCCAGCGCCCACTGGAAGAAGATCTGGAGCGCCTGGAGCGTGTTCCGCACTGACGCGAGAGCTTGTAGGTTTCGAGCGCCCGGGCGGGGAACGCCTGATATTCGCTCGGCGACAGCACCTACCGCGGTCGGCATCGCAAGCTCCTGCAGGAGGCGGTAGAACACGTCGAGGCGCTGGTGTAGGTGTAGATCGTGTTGGGGCGACTTGTTGGATCCTCGAGCGACAGCCGCCACGATTGGCTGAGGGCCTACATGTCCCCTACACTTCGAGCCTATGCTTCGTCAGACGTCACACCGACGGCGATCTCCCAGTGGTATCTCTTGCTGTCAAGTGATGATCTCTCGGAGCGCTGTTCGAACACCCGCGCAGGTCGGTTACCCCCTCTGACCTGCACAAACACGGGCCCATAGCTCAGCTGGTAGAGCGCTTGGCTGGCAGCCAAGAGGTCAGGGGTTCGACTCCCCTTGGGTCCACCAGATAACCGCGGGTCGGCCCTGTGCCCGGTCTTGCCTCATCGCACCTTGCACCACGCTGCAACACGCGGAGTGTTGCCCCGCGATCTGAAGATCGCGAGCCCCGTCTCGTCTCCGCATGGCATGGGTCTTACCAACCCCTGGGTATCGGGGGACGCCGATTCAGGGTGTCTTGACCATGCGCTGATCGTCGTCGGACTGTCGATTGAGAGGCATGACCACGGCCCGCCGATTCCTTGGAAGCGTCGCCTCGTTCCTGCAAAGAGCGGGGAGGCTGACGTTGCTCGGAGGGGCAGGCCTGCATCGGCTGGTGGAGCCACAGCCCAAGGAGGAGGCAAGGCGATGAATGAGTTCGAGACGAACTGGCGGGACGTCATCGCCACCAAGTTCGACACGCCGATGGATTGTTTCAAGTGTTCCGATGAACGGGGGCACGCCGAAGCGATGTGCAGCTACTGCGGCAAGTCTCTGTAACCCGTTGAATCACAACGCCGTTGTCGAATAGCTCCTCATCGATGGCACTGTGTCCGGCCCCGATCAAGCGTCGATCCAGCGACGGAAACGAACTTCCACACGTAGGAACGAGCACGGAGCCGCATGCGGAGCAATCCATGCCGGTCGTCGATGCGGCTCTGTGATCCTCGGATCCCAGCACCCAGCTCGTAAAGCCTGGCTCCTCCGGTGCCGACGACGAACTCTCGCATGCCTGACCCAGCGTTCGGACGACCTTCCGCATCGAGCTGAGCGAAACGCTCATAGCTGTGCTCATGCCCGTTCAGCACGACGTCGACCCCTGCGTGCTGCAGCATCGCCCAGAGGTCTCGCATGCGATCGTCAGACCCGTGCTCGGACCCAGATGAGAACGCCGGGTGGTGGAAGAAGGCGAGATCGCACCGGTGGCGATCCTTTGCCAGATTCCTGCGGACCCGCTCGATCAGATCCGACTCGGGATGGCCCCTGCCCGTGTTGATCGACACGACACGCCACGCTCCGATGTTGAACGAGTAGGTTCCGCCGCTCTTGTGATGTGCCCGCTTCCCGAAGTAACGGAAGTAGCCGCTCGCACCCTCCGTGTAGTAGTCGTGATTGCCGGGAGTGGGGTGTGTCCTCCCGCGGAAGCGGCCCCACGTCGCGTGGTATGAGGAGAGGTAGTCACCGTAGCCTCCGTCCGGGTATTGCGCGTCGCCGAGGACCAGCACTGCTTTCGGATCGATCCGTCGGATCAGCCCTGCGGTCCGTCGCTGTGGCTCACATGGGGAGTCCGCACAGGCGATGTCGCCGGCCGCGACGATGACAGGCGCGCGAGCTGTCGCGACCGGTGCCATCACACCCACGAGCGCTACGACGACGAGCGCGATAGAGATGCGGCAGGTGGCATGACGGTGCTGTTGGATCGGGCATCACTCCCAGGTCGTTCCGAAGCCGAAAGATCAGGGTGACACCGCGAACGGTCGATCCCCTCTGCCGCAGGCTATCTCGTTCAGGAGTCAGCCATCACGGCCGAAGGTCTGGAATGCCTTGGCCGAATGGTCATGATCTGAGTTGAGGTGAGTAGGGCTTCAACGATGTCGATCCGGAGGTCATCGCTGGAGGGACCGCTCGATCCTCACCGTGCCCCTGCCGCTCCTGATCTACGACGCGAGATGATCCGGTCGGAACCTGGGCCCGATCGTCGTGGCGCTCTTCGTGATCGCTGTGGTGGTGCTGGGTCTCGTGACGCCGGACGACGACGAGATGTGTCGACCGGGAAGGACCCCTGAGCTCGTCAAGACTCGGGGCACTCCACCCATCGGGCCTGCGACACCCCCACAACGTCGTCCTCGTCGAGGAATGACACTCGGGGTGCGGGACCTGTGTCTTGTGCCACCTCGGCGCACCAACGCCTCCCGCAGTCGGGACATGGCCATGGGTCGATCGAGCCGTCTTCGTTCAGTGGCCACTCTCTGGGCAGCCTGCATGCGTGGTCGCTCATGAGCCCAGCTTACGAACGGAGCTCCATCATGACCGCGCAGCGTTGGGGAGTCCGAACTCGAGAGCGCCAGGCGCCGATGCAGACGATCACCAACAGCGCGCTGATGATCACGCCCGACCAGTTCTCATCGGTCGCCGCCCGCCCTTCGACTCCCCCCGGGAGCGACAGGGGGGCGCATCACCGGGGGCAGGATGGGTCGCGACTACTTCCCCGAGGGTAGGGTGCCGGGGTGAGGTTGGGGAAGTCGAAGTCTGGGTTGCTCGCCGGTCTCGCCGTCTTGCTAGCGGGTCTCGCCGTCTCGGAGCCGTCGATCCCGGCGGCATCTGCCGCCGTCGCGACATCGGTCGCACAGGCGGACGCCTTCGTCTTGAAGTCGAATCCGACGCTCAACAAGGGTACGGCGACGAGCCTTCGCGCCAGGAACGTCGCCAAGGTCTCGTACATGCGCTTCAACGTGCCCCCAGTCCCAGAGGGTGAAGTCGTGAGCTCCGCGATCCTGCAGGTGGCTGCGACCACCGGTAGCCAATGCATGCTCGGCGTCGACGTTCTGCGGGCGGCGAGCAACTCATGGAGCGAGACGGCCATCACGTGGGCGAACCAGCCGGGCACGACCGGACCTGTCCTCGATGTCGAAACGTGGCCTTCTGCCGGCATCCAGCTGTTCGATGTGAGTGCGGCGGTCACTGCCGGCGGCCCGGTGAGCTTCGTGCTCAGGCACGCTGCCGGCTGCAGAGCCTCGGCCGACGCCACGTTCCGCAGCCGGGAATCAGGTCTCGATCCCCCTCAGCTCCTGGTGGACACAGGCGCCGAGCCTGCCGCCGCATGCGCGGACGGCCTGGACAACGACGCCGACGGACTCACCGATCATCCAGCCGATCCCGGCTGCGTAGATGTGAGCGATTCCGATGAGACCGATCCGCCAGATCCGACCGATCCGCCCGCTCCCGGTGACGTGACGGTCGCCGCCGCCGGCGACATCGTCTGCAATCCATCGAGCTCGGCGTTCGCGGGAGTGGACCCCGCCCGTTGCCAGCACCGGGGAACCGACGACCTGTTGAGCGGCGCCGACGCGATCTTGCCGCTCGGCGACCTGCAGTACTCGGCGGGCACCCTCGACCAGTTCACGCGCGGGTTCGACCCGAGCTGGGGTCAGTTCGCGGCCGCCACCTTCCCGGTTCCGGGGAATCACGAGTATCAGACCGTAGGGGCTCAGGGATACTTCGACTATTGGGCCTCGAAGGCGCGACCGACCGGCGGAACCAACGGGTATCACAGCTTCGATCTCGGCTCATGGCATGTCATCGGACTGAACTCGTCGGGTCACGGATGTTCCGACGGACCTGCCTGCAGCGAGGGAAGCCCTCAGAACGACTTCCTCGAACAAGATCTCGCGGCAACGAGCGAGTCATGCATCTTGGCCTACTGGCATGCTCCGCTCTTCAACTCCGGCAGCGGCCACGGAGACGCCCCGGCCGTCCGGCCGTTCTGGGACGACCTGTACCTCGCTGGGGCCGACATCGTCCTCAACGGACATGAGCACAGTTATCAACGCTTCACGAAGCAGGATCCGTCGGGGAACGCCGCAGCGAACGGCATCCGCGAGTTCGTGGTCGGCACCGGGGGGAGCGAGCGTTACGCACTGGCGGCCACGCCCGACCCGGGTCTCGAGTACGGAAACGCCGACTCGTTCGGTGTGCTCAGGCTGACGCTCCACGCAGATGGCTACTCGTGGCGATTCCTCGACGTCACCGGCACCGTGCTCGACAGCGGCGGTCCCGTGCCCTGCAACTGACGGTCCTCGACGGGGGTGCCCCGGGGGTGCAGCCGCCTGAGGATCTGCGCATCTTGGTGGACGGGACGGCGTACGCGTACCATCGCGGCTGCCGTGGCCGGACGAGGCCACCTCGAAGCACCTCGAAGGGAGGAACTCAGCGCGATGAGGATCCTGGTGATCGGGAGCGGGGGAGTGGGGTCGGCGTTCGCCCCGATCGCAGCTCGACGCGACTTCTACGAGCACATCGTCTTCGCCGACATCGACGAGTCGCGGGCACGGCGCCTCGTCGACCGATACGGCGGCCATGGGCGGTTCGGCGCCACCCAGGTGGATGCGACCGACGCCGCGCAGGTGGCCCAGGCCGCCCGAGCCAACGGCGCGGATGTGATCCTCAACGCCGCCGACCCCAGGTTCGTCATGCCGATCTTCCAGGGATCGTTCGACGCGGGCGTGAACTACATGGATATGGCGATGTCGCTGTCGGAGCCGCACCCCGAGCGCCCGCACGACGAAGTCGGCAAGAAGCTCGGCGACGACCAGTTCGCGATGGCGGAGGCGTGGCAACGACGAGGACTGCTCGCCCTCGTGGGTCTCGGCACCGAGCCTGGAGCATCCGACGTGTTCGCGCGCTACGCAGCCGACCATCTGTTCAGCGAGATCGACGAGGTCGGCGTGCGAGACGGCGCCAACCTCGAGATCGAGGGGTACGACTTCGCACCGACGTTCTCGATCTGGACGACGATCGAGGAGTGTCTGAATCCGCCGCTGGTCTGGGAGAAGGATCGCGGCTGGTTCACGACCCCCCCGTTCAGCGAGCCCGAGATGTTCACGTTCCCCGAAGGCATCGGGCAAGCGGGATGCGTGAACGTCGAGCACGAGGAAGTGGTGCTCGTGCCGCGATGGGTCGACTGCCGACGGGTCACGTTCAAGTACGCACTCGGCGACGAGTTCATCGACGTGCTGGAGACCTTGCACAAGCTCGGACTCGACCGGGTCGAGACCGTGACCGTGCGCGGCGCAGAGGTTTCCCCGCGCGACGTGGTGGCCGCCGCGCTCCCGGACCCGATGACGCTCGGCGACAAGATGACCGGCAAGACGTGCGCCGGCACATGGGTCTCCGGTACAGGCGTCGACGGTAACCCCCGCGAGGTCTACCTCTACCATGTCGTCGACAACGAGCAGACGTGGAAGACCGACGGAGCGCAGGCTGTTGTCTGGCAGACGGCGATCAATCCAGTGATCGGCCTGGAGCTGCTCGCGAACGGCACGTGGACGGGCGCTGGAGTGCTCGGCCCTGAGGCGTTCGACGCGGTGCCGTTCATGGACCTGCTCAACGACCACGGCAGTCCCTGGGGAATGAGCGAGATCGCGTGAGCGATCAGGCGCGAGCGTCGAGCGCGGACTTCAGCCCGGCCACCGCGCGGTCGCTCATCTCGTCGAGCCTTCCTCTGATGAAGGGCAACGCCACCGCCGACAGGCCCTTGAGGCCGAGGTCTGCGACGTAGCGCACCAGGGTGCCGCCGCCCTCACGCGTGTCGAACGAGATCTCGTCGGTGCCCTGGAAGTTCGAGCCATCGCCGACGAGCGTGATGCTCTGCGGCGGGTCGAAGACCGTGATCTCGTAGACGATCGTCTGCTCACGCGAACCGAATCGCGACACCAGTTCGAACCGGCTTCCGACGCCGATCGGGCCATCATCGAGACGCTTCGCCTCGATGATCCCCGGGTCCCATTCCTGCGTGGTCGAGAAGTCCGCCACGAAGTCGAACGCCTTCGTCTGTGGACAGTCGGTTTCGACCTGACGCGCGACACGATGCCCCATACATCGAGGATACGGCCGTGCATGCGCCGGTGGTTCCCGCAGGGCTGGCTCGTTCTTAGGTCGGGGGCTGGCGCGCCCGATGCTTCAAGCGAGACTCCTCGGAAGGCGGCGTTAGGTGGACGAACAAGAGCGAACTCTGGTCGGTGATCCTGCCGGCGCTCGTCTCGGCGCGTCGATCGACGTGCATTCGCTCCTGGAAGCGACACCGGAATGCCTCGTCGTGGCCAACGCTGACGGCAGGATCGTGTTCGTGAATCGCCACGTCGAGCAGCTCACCGGGTTCGGGCATGATGAGCTGGTCGGGCAGTCGATCGAGCTCTTGGTCGCCGCCGATCTGCTCGAGCTCGAGTTCGGCACCAGTGGGGAGGCCGTCTGCCGAACCCGGGGACGCGGCGAACTCCCCGTCGAGGTACGCCTCGGCCGGATGACGGGGCCCGAGGATCTGATCGTGATCACCCTTCGGGATGCGAGCGACCTGAAAGCAGGCCGTGAGGCGCGTTTCGAGGCCGAGGCGAAGTACCAGGCGCTCGTCGAGCACATCCCGGCTGTCGTCTACGTCGATCCGGTGGACGAGGATTCGGATTCGGTCTACGTCAGCCCACAGGTGGTGTCGCTGCTGGGTGTGAGCCAGGAAGAGTGGCTGAGCGATCCGTACTGCTGGCGGAGCCACGTGCACCCCGAGGACATCGAACGAGTCTGGGCCGAATATCAGCATTCCTTTCGTGAGCACACGACGTTGAACCATGAGTACCGCATGGTCCACGAAGACGGCACGGTCAGGTGGGTGCTCGAACAGGCATATCCGATCAGGGACGAGCGGGGCGAGCCGTGGATGATCCAGGGCGTCATCTTCGACATCTCCGCGCGCAAGGCAGCAGAGGAGCAGGTCGCGTTCCTCGCCTATCACGACAAGCTCACCGGCCTGCCGAACCGTCTCCTGTTCGAGGAGATGCTGGAAGGCGCCATTTCCCGCGCCCGCCGCCATGGCCTCGGGGTTGGCGTGATCTACCTGGACCTCGACAACTTCAAGCTTGTCAACGACTCGCTCGGGCATGCCGCGGGGGACCAGTTGCTCGCCGAGCTCGCCGATCGGCTTCGTGTGTGCACGCGCGAGACCGACCTCGTGGCGCGTCAGGGTGGCGATGAGTTCCTCGTCTTGCTCTCGGATCTCGACCGTGCCCTGCACCCGTCACCGGGCGCGGACACCGCCGTCGAGGTTGCCCGGTCGGTCGCGGAGCGGGTGCACGAGGCACTCGCCCAGCCATTCAACCTCAACGGATCCGAGTTCATCGCGAGCGGCTCGCTCGGCATCTCCCTGTTCCCGCAGGACGCGCTCGACGCCGAGAGCCTGCTGAAGAACGCCGACGCCGCGATGTATCAGTCGAAGAGGGAGGAGCCCGGGGGCTCCGTGCTCTTCGCGACGAGCGGCGAAGACCCCTTGAAGCGGCTTTCGCTGACGACCCGGCTGCGCCGCGCGGTCGAGAACGACCATTGGGTGCTGCACTATCAACCCGTCGTGAACCTCGGCGACGGCTCGGTCGAGGGAGTCGAGGCGTTGGTGCGATGGCGCGATCCCAACGGAGGCATCGTGCCTCCCGGCGAGTTCATCCCGCTTGCCGAGGAACTCGGGCTGATCGAGGCGATCGGCGACTGGGTGATCGAGGCGATGGCCGCCCAACAACGCGCGTGGGCTTCTGCGGGCCTCCACCTCACGGTCGGGTTCAACCTGTCGCCCCGTCAGCTCTGGTCCGCGCATCTCGCCGAGAACCTGCTCGGCAAGCTGCGGGCCGCCGGCGTCGACCCGTCGAAGATCGTCGTCGAGATCACGGAATCGACAGCCATGGCAGACCCGGACCGCACCCAGAAGATCCTGACCGAGCTGCACGCGTGGGGGATCTCACTGGCGATCGACGACTTCGGGACCGGATACTCATCGCTCGCTCGCCTGAAGCACCTTCCGGCCGACATCCTGAAGATCGACCGGTCGTTCATCCGCGATGTGCATCTCGACGCGGGGCTTGCCAGCATGGTGCAGGCGATGCTCCAGCTCGCGAACGGTCTCGGCATGACGCCGCTCGCCGAGGGCATCGAGACCGCCGGGGAGCTCGAGTTCCTGCGCGAACACGGCTGCCCGTTGGGCCAGGGTTTCCATTTCGCGAGACCAGTGCCCGCCGAGGACATCCCGGCATTGGTGACTCGTGAGCACGGCCTGTTCCCCGTCGACGTGACGCCTTGACGCGGGGACGGTTCCGACCGCCGAGCGCTGACGCCGGCCGCGATCGGACGGTGTCGACCCTCCGTTACCATCTGTCGCGATGAGCAGGCGATACGAGCCGAAGGAGATCGAGCCCAAGTGGCAGAGGGCCTGGGCCGACGAGCGCCTCTACGAAGCGAGCGAACGTGCCGACGACGAACGGCCGCGGTTCTATGCGCTCGACATGTTCCCGTACCCGTCGGGCGACCTTCACATGGGCCATGCTGAAGCGTTCAGCGGAGGGGACGCGATCGCGCGCTACAAGACGATGCAGGGATTCAACGTGCTGCATCCGATCGGGTGGGACGCGTTCGGGCTTCCCGCCGAAAACGCGGCGATCAAACGTGGGGTGCCGCCGGCCGAATGGACCAACACGAACATCGAGCATCAGGCGCGCTCGTTCCAGCGCATGGGCATGTCGTTCGACTGGACGCGCCGGCTCGCCTCCTGCGACCCCGAGTACTACCGGTGGACCCAGTGGCTGTTCCTGCGGTTCTTCGAGAAGGGTCTCGCCTATCGCAAGGAGTCTCCGGTCAACTGGTGTCCGAACGATCAGACGGTGCTCGCGAACGAGCAGGTGATCCAGGGGGCGTGCGAGCGGTGCGGCGCCACGGTCGAACGGCGCAACCTGACACAGTGGTTCTTCAAGATCACGGACTACGCGCAGCGTCTGCTCGACGACGAGGCCATGCTCGACCAGTGGCCCGAGCGCGTGCTCACGATGCAGCGCAACTGGATCGGACGGAGCGAAGGCGCTGGCGTCACCTTCACGATCGACGAGACCGGGGAGGAGATCGAGGTCTTCACGACCCGTCCCGACACGCTGTGGGGCGTGACCTTCTTCGTCTTCTCGATCGAGCACCCCGGGGTCGAGCGTCTCGCGAAGCTGGGCGGCACCTGGAGCGAGGTCGAGCCGATGATCGAGCGCGCCCGCGCCGCCTCGATGGCGAGCCGCGAGCAGGCCGACACCAAGGAGGGCGCGTTCCTGGGCGTGCACGCCGTGAACCCCGTGAACGGCGAGAAGGTGCCGGTCTATGCGGCGCCGTACGTGCTGATGGAGTACGGCACCGGCGCGATCATGGCCGTGCCCGCGCACGACGAGCGAGACTTCGCGTTCGCACGGCAGCACTCGCTGCCGGTGCGGATCGTGATCCGGCCGCCGGGTGACGACCCGATCGACCCCGACGCGATGGCCGATGCGATGCCGCACGAGGGGGTCATGGTCAACAGCGGGATTTTCGATGGGGAGCGCTCACCTGCCTCCATCGCGAAAGTCGCGGCGTGGCTCCAACAGGAAGGTCGAGGCGAGCCAACGGTGCGCTTCCGGCTGCGGGACTGGCTGGTGAGTCGGCAGCGGTATTGGGGGGCGCCGATCCCGATCGTGCACTGCCCCCGATGCGGCGAGGTCGCCGTGCCCGACGACGAGCTGCCGGTACGGCTTCCCGACGACGCCGACTTCCGGTTGGGCGGGGAATCGCCGCTCGCTCGGCATCCGACATGGAAGCACGTCGCCTGCCCCTCGTGCGGCGGCGAGGCCACGCGAGACACCGACACGATGGACACGTTCGTCGACTCGAGCTGGTACCTGTTCCGCTACTGCTCGCCCGGGTACGAAGACGGCCCGTTCCGGCGCGAGGACGTCGACCGCTGGATGCCGGTCGGCCAGTACACGGGGGGCGTCGAGCACGCGATCCTTCACCTGCTCTACACGAGGTTCTTCACGAAGGTGCTCTCCGACCTCGGCATGGTCGGGTTCACGGAGCCGTTCCCGAAGCTCATGAACCAGGGCCAGGTGATCTTCGACGGCGGCTCGATGTCGAAGAGCAAGGGCAACATCGTCGAGCCGATGCCGCTCGTGGAGCGCTGGGGCGCCGACACGATGCGCCTCATCATGCTGTTCGCAGGCCCCTTCGAGGACGACATCGACTGGAAGCTCATCTCGGGCGACGATACGAACCGGCGTCCGGGAGTGCACTCATGGCTGGGGCGCGTGTTCGCCGTGGTCGGCGACGCGGTCGAACGCGGCGATGGCGTCACAGAGCCCGAGTCGCTGGTGCGCCTCACGCATCGCACGATCGAGGGCGTGACCAACGACATCGATCGGTTCCGGTTCAACACGGCGATCTCGAAGCTGCAGGTGCTCACGAACGACATGCGGTCGGCGCTCGCCGCCGGTGGCGGTGCGCTGAGAGCGGCGCGAGCCCTCGTTCAGATGCTCGCGCCGTTCGCACCGTACGCCGCAGAGGAGCTCTGGAGGGTCGACCTGGGCGAGACCGCCTCGGTGCACCGCTCGGCGTGGCCCACGTATGACCGCGCACTCGTGATCGAGGACACCGTCACGATGGTGTTCCAGGTCGACGGCAAGCTTCGCGACAAGGCCGAGGTGCCGACCGACATCGATGAAGATCTCGCACTCTCGCTCGCCCATGGAAGCGTGAAGGTCGCCGCGGCGATCGGCGACCGCGAGATCGTGAAGCAGATCGTGCGAGCTCCCAAGCTCGTGAACCTCGTCACCCGCGCCTGAGCTCTGTCTGGGTCAGGCGGTGACGGTCACGGGCACTCGGTGCACCGCATTGTTCGCGTAGCCACCCAGGTTGGGTTCAGGGTGCATCGGCTGTCTCTCGCCGGTGGAATCGGTCGCGCGGCACGCCAGAAGGTGCTGGCCGGGGCTTGGGGTCCAGTCGAAGGTCCAGTGGTGCCACGCGTACGGCGCCGCCGACGGCTCGAGCTCGGCTTCGGCCCACGTCTCGCAGCCATCGACGCTGACCTCGACCTGCTCGATAGCGCCCGAGCCCGACCACGCGCGGCCTTCCAGCTTCGTGGGGCCGGGGGCAACGACGCGTTCGCGCTCTGGGAACGTCGGCAATCCAGGCGGCACCATCAACGATCGAACCCTCATGCGACCGAGCGGCACCCCCCGCTCGTCTTCGGTGTTGCGCATGCGATACGCGACCGCTTGCTGATAGCCCTCGAACGGCTCGGCGACAGGGGTGATGCGACCGAGCCATTTCACGTGCGTCATGCCGTACCAGCCAGGAACGACCAGCCGCACGGGCGCGCCGTGCTGGGGAAGCAGCGGCTGTCCGTTCATCTCGTACACGAGCATGACGTCGTCGCGCATGGCCTCGTCGAGGGGAAGACTTCGCTCGTACCACCCTTCCTCACCGCCTTCGACCCCTCGATCGAGCCCGGTGAACACGAGCTCCATCGTGCCGTCGGGCACGCCCGCTTCCTGCAGCAGAGGTGCGAGGGGCGTGCCGGTCCACTGGGCGTTGCCGACGGCCTCGAGGAGCCAGGGCTGGCTGAGTGGCCGCGTCTCGAACATCGCCCGGCCGTTACCCGCGCACTCGAGCGTCACGGGGGCCGTCACGGCCGTCCGGGCTCGGAGCTCGTCGAGGGTGAGGCGCACCGGGCGCTGGAAGCTGTCGAGAACGAGGTTCCATGCGGCCGGGTCGACGAACGGCACGTCGAAATGGATCAGCAGGTAGTGCATGCCCGCGGGGGTGATGTCGGCTCGCATCGCCTCGAGCGGCATGCCGTGGTTGCGAGCGGCCAATGCGAGCTCATCGAGGCCGATGCCGTTGTCTCGCCGCCGCCGCATACGTCGATGCTACAAATGTTCTGGCCGGGCGAAACCATCGCTCGAACGTGACGTGCGTCACGGACCATCAGGCGAACCGTCCGTAGCGTGACGAGCCATGAGCATCAGAGAACGGCTCGAGACCCTCTCGCGCGGCGAGCTCGTCGGGCTCATCGTCGTGGTCGCTGTCACCATGGTCGGCGCCGGGCTCTGGTACGTGCGTTCCCTTCCGAAGCCGGTGGCGATCGCGGAAGGTGTGCCGGCGCCGCTCACCGGCACATCGTCAGCGTCCGTCGTCCCCGGGGCGGCCGCACCGGTCTCTCCCGCCGGGCCGCCGATCATCGTTGACGTCACCGGATGGGTGCACCGGCCTGGGGTCTACGAGTTCCTCGAGGGCGACCGGGTGATCGACGCCGTCGAGCGGGCCGGAGGAGCCCGCCCCGGAGCCGATCTGAGCGTGCTGAACCTGGCTGCGCCGCTCACCGACGGCACGCAGGTCATCGTGACGAAGCAGGGTGCCGGCGGGCCCTCGGCTGTTGCTCCGAGCGCGACCGGCGCCGGCACGTCGGCTACCGCCGGCGCCGCTCTGATCAACATCAACACGGCGAGCGCGACCGAGTTCGAGACACTCTCGGGCATCGGCGAGGTGTTGGCCGGAGCCATCGTCGACTACCGCACCGAGAACGGCCCGTTCGCCTCCGTCGACGATCTCGAGAGCGTGAGCGGAATCGGCCCCTCGACCCTGGAGGAGATCCGCGACCAGGTCACGGTATGACGGCCTGGCTCCTGCCCGCCTCGACGGCTGCCTGGTGGGCCGGATCGATGACCGGTTTCGGTGCGGGAGGGTCGTGGCCGGCGTGGGTTCCCGCGGTGTTGGGGCTCGCGATGCTGGTTTCGGCCGTGATCGCCGCTCCGGCGATCCGCCGCATGGATCCGGTATCCGACGCCGGGCTCGTTCCCGCCGCCCGCATGCCTCCCGAGGCTGTGCAGCGCGTCTCGGCGGGCCGGCGCTCGACCGGCGGTCCTGCAGTCGCGGTGGCTGCGCTGGTGCTCGCAGGGGTGTGGGCGATAGGGGCGATCGTGGGCGCTGCTCGCCCAGCAACGACTGGAATCGTCGGCTCTCACGGGCTTGGCTCCGGATCGGGTCGAGGTCGAGGCGACGCTCCGGGAAGATCCGCGCCCCGGTGTCCTCGGGTGGCATGCGCTCGCCGATGTGCGCCTGATACGGCTCGACGGCGCCACGAGCACCCTTCGTGAGACGGTTTGGCTCTCGGGCGACGAGGCGCCGCCGGAGGTCACGAGGGGTGATCTCGTGCGCGTCGAAGGGTCCCTCGAGACGCCCGACGATGCGGAGTTCCTCGACGCGCTGCATGCGAAGGGCGTTGCGGTCACGCTCCGCGCCTCTGAGGTCGAGCGACTCGGCGGTTCGCCGAACCCGTTCGTGCGCGCGACCCAGGCGGTGCGCACGGTCGTCGGCCGCTCCATCGACGCGGTGTTCCCGGCCCGCGAGGCCGGCTTGCTCATGGGTCTCGCGCTTGGTGACGATTCCAACCTCGACCCGGGCGTGGAGCGTGACTTCAAGGCCACCGGGCTGACGCACCTGCTCGTCGTCTCAGGCGGCAACGTGGCGATGGTGCTCGGGCCGGTGCTCGCGCTCCTGACCATGCTCGCCCTGCCGAGGCCGGCCCAGGTCGCGATCGGAGTGTTCACTGTCGCGTTCATCGTGGTGCTCACCGGCGCCGAGCCTTCGGTGATGCGCGCAGGCGCGATGACTTCGCTGGCGCTCGTCGGACTGCTGCTCGGTCGCGTCCGCTCGACCGCCGTCGCGCTGTCAGGCGCGGTCATGATCCTATTGATCCTGCAGCCGACGCTGGTGCGGTCGATCGGATTCCAGCTCTCCGTGACGGCCACGGCCGGCATGGTCGCGATGGCCGCGCCACTGGGCGAGCGGCTCACCACGCTCATGCCGGCCCCCGTCGCAGCCGCTGCGGGCACGACGTTGGCGGCCCAGCTGGGGGTCACGCCGGTCCTGCTCTTCCACTTCCACGACGTGCCGGGGGTGACGTTGATCGCGAACGTCATCGCGGCCCCGACGGTCGCTCCCTCGCTGCTGCTCGGGCTCGTCGCCGCGGCCATCGGCATCGTGTCGGAACCGCTGGGGCACCTCGTGGGGCTCGGGGCCCAGGTGCCGATGCGCGTCCTTCAGCTCGTCGCGAACGTCGCCGGGCGGGCACCGATCGCTCACGTGACCTCTCGAGGCGGTCCGATCGTGCTGATCGTCGGCGCCGCGATCGCCGCCGCAGTCGCCGTCGCCCTTCGTAGCGGCTGGAAGCCGCCCCGCCGGGCCGTCATCGCCGGCGTGGTGGTCCTGCCACTGCTCGTCTGGAACTCAGCAGCCTCGGTCGGTCCCCCGTCGACACTCACCGTTCGCTTCTTCGACGTCGGCCAGGGGGACGCGGCGGTCGTGACGACGCCGGCGGGTATGACGATGCTCGTCGACGGCGGACCCGACGAGGATCTGCTGGCCACCGAGCTGGCGGCCCTCGGCGTGAAGCGCATCGACGTCGTGGTCGCGAGCCATCCGCACGCCGACCACGTCGTCGGGCTCCCGTCGGTGCTGGCACGCTTCCAAGTGGGGCTGGTGCTGCAGCCGGGCTGTCCGACCACGTCGGCGCTTCAGGTCGAGGTCGACGACGCCATCGCAGACGAGGGCATCGAGGTGCGCTCGCCGTGGGCGGGGGATTCATTCGTCGTCGGGGACGTGCGCCTCGATGTGATCTCGCCGCACGAGTGCTACACCGGCACAGAGTCCGACACGAACAACGACGCTCTGGTGATCAGGCTCGTGCGGGGCAACGACATCGTGCTGTTCGCCACCGAGCCTGAGGAACCCGCCCAGGAATGGATGCTCGACCAGAGCACGGACGCGGGTCTGGACCTGCGCGCCGATCTGCTCAAGGTCCCCCATCATGGCGCAGCAACCTCGGTCGCCGAGTTCTTCGATGCGGTGGCTGCGCCGGTCGCCGTCGTGAGTGTGGGGGAGAACACCTACGGCCACCCGGTGCCCAGCACGCTCGATGCGCTCGCCGAGGCAGGCTCGAACGTCTGGCGAACCGACGAGCACGGCACCATCACGGTGACCTTCGAAGAGGGCGTGCCGGTCGTCACCGGCGAGCGGTGACCGGCTCGATCGGCCACGTCGTGACGGCGCGCTACCATCGGTGCGATGCAGGCTCGCGCTCTCGCTCGGATCGCTCTGCTCTGGGGAGAAGACGTCTTCTTGCTTCGCGAGGCGGCGCTCGCTCGCTTCGGCGAGTTGCAGCCCACCGAGATCGACGCCGGTGATTGGCAAGGACGTGAGCTACAGGACCTCGCGACCCCGTCGCTGTTCGGAGAACCGAGGGGGCTGCTGATCTCCGATGCCCGATCGCTCACGAAGGACGCCACGGCCGAGCTCGCGACCTATCTCGGCGCTCCCGACCCCGATGCGCAGCTCGTGATCTGCTGCCAGGTCGCCGAGCGAGGCAAAGTGCCTGCGGCGCTCGACAAGCTCGTGAGACCCGTCGGCGACGTCGTGCACGTCGAGATCAAGCGGAAGGATCTCGAGCCGTGGTTGACGCACCGCGCCGACACCCTGAACCTCGATCTCTCGGTGCCTGGCGCTCGCGCGCTCGTCGAGGTCCTCGGCGAGGAACCGGGGCAACTCGTCGCTTCCCTACAGCAACTCGCATCGGCGTTCTCGGGGCAGCGCATCACGCCGGCGATCGTCGCCCAACAGTTCCGCGGGCTGGGCGAGCAGAAGACATGGGATCTCTGCGACCGTGCCTTCTCGCGCGATCTCGCCGGCGCGATCCGATCGTGGCGTTCGATCGAGGAAGGCGGTGACGACCCGCTCAAGGTGCTCGGCGGTGTATCGAGCCGCCTGCGTGATCTCATCAGGATCCGCGCATTGCCCGACCGGATGCCGCCCTCACAGCTCGCGAAAGCCGCCGGCCTCAGATTCGACTGGCAGGCCAAGCGGTACCAGCAGCAAGCGAGGAACTTCTCGATGCAGGAGCTGCTGCAACTGCACGACCGGATAACCGAGACCGATCGAGCGTTGAAATCGGGAGCGTCGGGTGAGACCGTCGATGCCGATGCTCGTCGTCGAGATCGCAGCTCGCTGAGAGCGCTACTTCGAGGCGGTGGCCGCGTTCGCGGCCTTCGCGAGGCGACTCTTGCGCCGGGCGGCGGTGCGCTTGTGCACCACGCCTTTGCTCGCGGCCTTGTCGAGCGCGCGACTGACCTCGCGTGAGCGTTCCAACGCCGCCTCGGTGTCGCCCTCGGCGATCGCCGTCTGGACCCGCTTCTGCGAGGTCTTCAGTGCGGAGCGAACGGCCTTGTTCCGCTCGCGGCGCACCTCGTTCTGCTTGTTCCGCTTGATCTGTGACTTGATATTCGCCATAACGGCCGCCCAGCGTACCAGCGGCTCGCGGCAAGCGGTCAGGCTGCGAGCGCGGCCGAGCTTCGCCCGTACCATGGGTGCGCCGTGACCACCGACACCTCTCACATCCGCAACTTCTGCATCGTGGCGCACATCGACCACGGCAAGTCGACGCTGGCCGATCGGCTGCTCGAGGTCACGCACACGGTGAGCGGTCGCGACATGCGGGCGCAGTACCTCGACAAGATGGATCTCGAGCGCGAGCGCGGCATCACGATCAAGGCGCAGTCGGTGCGACTCGCTCACGAGGGGTACGAGCTGAACCTGATCGACACCCCCGGTCATGTCGACTTCACCTACGAGGTCTCGCGATCGCTGGAGGCATGTGAGGGTGCGGTGCTGCTCGTCGATGCTGCCCAGGGCCTCGAGGCACAGACGCTCGCGAACTACCATCTCGCGCGCGACGCCGGCCTCGTCATCGTGCCGGCCCTCAACAAGATCGACCTGCCCGCGGCCGAGCCCGAACAGCGCACGAAGGAGCTCGCGAACCTCCTCGATTGCGACCCGGCGGACATCCTGCACATCAGCGCCAAGTCGGGCGAGGGCGTCGATGCGCTGCTCGCCGCGGTGATCGAGCGAGTGCCGCCGCCCGTCGGCGACACGACGAAACCGCTGCAGGCGCTGATCTTCGACTCGTTGTTCGACCCGTACCGTGGCGTCATCACGTACGTGCGGGTGCAGCACGGCGTGTTGGCGTCGGGGGCTCGCATCCGCATGTTCGCGACGCGCGTCGAGAGCGAGGCCGAGGAGACGGGCGTGAATGCGCCCGAGCCGACGCCGGTGCCCGAGCTCGGCCCCGGGGAAGTCGGTTACCTCGTCACGGGCCTCAAGGATGTGCACCAGGCAAAGGTCGGCGACACGATCACGCTCGCGGGCAAACACGGGGCGACCGAGCCGCTGCCGGGGTATCGCGAGCCGAAGCCGATGGTGTGGTCGGGGCTGTTCCCAGCCGACGGAAGCGACTACGCCGACATGCGCGACGCGCTCGACAAGCTGAAGCTCAGCGATGCGGCGCTGCATTTCGAACCCGAGACGTCGCGCGCGCTCGGCTTCGGTTTCCGCTGCGGGTTCCTCGGGCTGTTGCACATGGACATCGTGAAGGAGCGGCTCGAGCGCGAGTTCGATCTCGAGCTGATCGCGACCGCGCCGAACGTCGAGTTCCACGTCTTCCGCGGCGGCGAGATGACGACGGTGCACAATCCCGCAGAGATGCCGCCGGGGGGCGATTACGACAAGGCCGAGGAACCGGTCGTGTTCGCCACGATCATCACGCCGTCGGACTACCTGGGCGCGGTGCTCGGACTCAGTCAGGAGCGCCGCGGTGAGCTCGTCGACATGAGCTATCTCACGCCGGAACGGGTCGAGGTGCATTACGTGCTGCCCATGGCCGAGATCGTCTTCGACTTCTTCGACCAGTTGAAGTCGGGAACGCGCGGCTACGCGAGCCTCGACTACGAGCCGTGGGGTTACCAGGAAGCCGACCTCGTGCGTGTCGACGTGCTGCTGCACGGCGAGCCGGTCGACGCGTTCAGCACGATCGTGCACCGTGAGAAGTCGTACTCCTACGGCAAGCAGATGGTCGAGCGCCTCAGAGAGCTCATCCCGCGCCAGCTCTTCGACGTGGCGGTGCAGGCCGCGATCGGCTCGAAGGTCATCGCGCGCGAGACGGTCAAGGCCAAGCGCAAGGACGTGCTCGCCAAGTGCTATGGGGGCGACATCACCCGCAAGCGCAAGCTGCTCGAGACCCAGAAGAAGGGGAAGGAACGCATGCGCCGCGTCGGCCGCGTCGACGTGCCGCAGGAAGCGTTCATCCAGGCGTTGCGGGTCGACGACGGGAGCTCCGCGAAGGCAAAGAAGTGAACGCAGGCATCTACGTGCACGTTCCGTTCTGCCTCACCCGGTGCGGCTACTGCGATTTCAACGCCTATGCCGGCATCGATGCGCTGAAGCCGCGGTACCTCCGGGCGCTCCTCGGCGAGATCGCGCTCGCGGCGCCCGCTTGGGCCGACGTCGAGGTCGGAAGCGTCTTCCTCGGCGGGGGAACGCCCACGACGATGGCTCCGGGCGATCTCGGTGCCGTGTTGACGGCGCTGCGCGACTCGTTCGACGTCGCGTCCGGTGCCGAGATCACGACCGAAGCGAACCCCGATACGGTCGACGAGGCGTCGCTCGCCGCGCTGCATGCGGCCGGATACACGCGGCTGTCGATCGGCGCGCAGTCGTTCGATCCCGCGGTGTTGCAGGCGCTCGAGCGGGTGCACGCTCCCGAGAGCGTCAGGCGGGCGTGCGCCGGCGTGCGCGCCGCTGGCTACTCCAACGTCAATCTCGACCTCATCTACGGCGCGCACGCCGAGACCCTCGAGTCGTGGGAGCGCACCCTCGAGGAGACGATCTCCCTGGCCCCCGAGCACGTGAGCGCGTATGCACTCACGATCGAGCCCGCCACCGCGCTCGGCCGATCGGTCGCTCGGGGCGAAGTGCCAGGGCCAGACCCGGACCTGCAGGCCGACATGTTCCTGCTCGCATGTTCGATGCTCGGCGATGCCGGATACGGCCACTACGAGGTCTCGAACTGGGCGAAACCCGGCTACGAATGCCAGCACAACCTCGGCTATTGGCGGCGCCAGCCGTACCTGGGGCTCGGCGCGGGCGCGCACTCGTACCGCAACGATCGCCGCTGGTGGAACGTCCGCCCGCCGGAGGAGTACCTGGCGACCGTCGAGCACGGCGAGCTGCCCGTCGGCGGCTCGGAAACGCTCGACGTGAGCGACGCCTACCTGGAGGAGGTGTTCCTGCGGCTCCGCATCCTCGAAGGGGTGCCCGCCAGCTGGATCGAGGACAGTCGCGCGGACCCGTTCGTCGAGAGCGGCCTGCTGACCCACGAAGATGGTTCGCTGCTACCGACGGAGCGCGGCATGCTCCTTCTCAACGAGATCGTGATGGCACTCACGGCAGGCCGCGCTAGGGTCGTCCGGTAGCCGCCCACATCAATCGGGGGGATCGCCACGCATCCCCACCGGGATTCGTTCGTATCCGTTGCGCGCAGGAACTCGTCGAGATCCTCGTCGTCCAGCAGCCCTGTGATGTGACCCTCGATGAGGAAGGGCGCCAGGCGCCCTCGAGGTTGCTTGCTCAGTAGGCGAAGTTCACGCCGCAGGTGCGGCTGGGAGTCTCGAACGGGAGCGGCGTGTCAACCGGTCTATCCGCGGACGAGTTCTCGAGAACGACGAAGGTCGCGCTCGATGCGTCGGGTTCGACGAGCCGAAGACGGATCAGATGGAATTCCTCGGTGGTGTTATGGTCGCTCTCGTACTCCGTGATGGAGTAGTCACTCCAAGCGAGCACAAGCTCCGGGTCCGCAGGATAGCCCTCGCATCGGATCGCCGCCGAAAATCCCTCGTCCCCGCCGGTCCACAGGGTGACCGGTTCGTTCGCTGGGAGTCCCGCATCTGGGGCGCCTGGCGGGTCCACGTAGACGGGGTACACGCCGGCACTTCTCGCGAGCCCATCGGGGACGACGTCGTACACCGCGAAGTCAGGAGTGCTGCTCAACTGAAGCTGCACGATCAGCTCACGGGTGCCGTCGCCCCCGAGATCGGTGGCGTCGTAGGGCGCGCAGCCCGTACAGACCAGCAGGTCCGCCCACGAGTCGGCCGAGCCGTCGCCGTCGTGATCGACGGCCACCACGTGCTTCGCGTCATACGCCTTCGAGCATCGACCGCTCTCCTTCAAGGGGGAACCCGTCCATGCGACGCCTCGGTTCCCGTCTCCGAAGAAGTCGATACCGCCGAGCCGCTGCACGTCGCAGAGCCGGAACTCGAGCCCGATGTCGACACCTTCCGGTGCTGTGGGCGCTGGTGACGGGTCCACGCTGGCCGGGAGAGGTTGCCACGCGATCCCCAGGATCTCCGAGTCGAGCAAGAGCACTGGGTTGCCGCCGTCGGGGTCGATCAGCCGGAGCGGGCCTGGTCCTCCGGTCACCCCGGCTTGATACGCGATCCGGGTTCCATCGGGCGACCACACGGGGTCGAGGTTCGTGGCGCCGTCTGCGCCATCGGTGAGGCGAGCGATGTTCGAGCCGTCGGCGTCCATGACGAAGATGTCTGAATCCATCGGTCCGTCCGTGTGTGTGAACGCGATGCGGGAGCCGTCGGGCGACCATGATGGGTCGTAGTCACGGTCGCCTTCGGAGATGCGACGAACACCAGTGCCGTCGATGTTCATGACGAAGATGCCGAACCCGACGTCTGTGCCTTGGTCGAACAGCAGTGAGGTGCCGTCGGGGGAGAACGAAACGGAGAAGTAGTCGCGCCGGGTAAGAGCCGACCCGACGGATACCTCATCGGTGCCATCGGGGCGAACGAGACGGATCGTGGATCCTTCCGGTGTATCGGCCGCATAGGCGATCCACGCGCCGTCGGGCGACCACGATGCTTGCGATACGTTGGACGCGCTCGCGATCCGAAGGGCCCCCGTGCCGTCGGCGTTCGCCACCCACAACTCCCTCGGCCCGTCGATCGGGAACACCGTGAGCGCGATCCGCGCACCGTCGGGAGAGAACGCGACCTTCCAGATGCCCCGCGGCAGACCTTCGATGCGCTGTGCCTTGCCCGTCTCTGTGTCGACCTCGAAGAGATCCTGGCCATCGGCGACGACCAAGACCCCGTTGGCGATGGGGCCGGACGGTCCGGATCCGATCACGATCGCAGGGGCGCCGTCGCGGCCGAACGTGCCCGCTGCGACGAGCGAGATGACGATCGTCGAGGCTACGACGGCGATGGCGAGGGATCCGCGGGCGATCGAACGGCGAGCCGCGCGCTTGGCGCGACGCCGGTCGAGAGCTTCGAACGTGGGGCCGGGCTCGACCGGCAGGTCGAACGCGGCCAGGCGCCGAGTGATTCGTTCATCGAGGTCAGCCATCGGGGGTCACCTCCACGTCGTCGGTCTCTCGTAGGGCGGTCGCGAGCGAGACCCGAGCTTTCGCGAGCGAGTTCTTCACGGTGCCGGCGCCCACGCCGAGCGCGGTCGCGGTCTCGTCTGTGCTGAGCTGCAGGAAGTAGCGGAGCACCGCCACCTCACGCTGGCGGCGAGGAAGCCCGGCGAGCGCGCGGGCCACGTCTACGCGGTCCTCGCTGGTGCCCGGGTTTCCGAGGGGTGCGTCTCCCAGGCGCTCGCGCGCCCTCCGCTCGGCGAACGATCGCCGCCACGCGCTCCGCGACAGGTTCATCGCAACGATGGCTACCCATGCGGCAGGTGACTCGATCGACTCCCGGCTGGTCCATGCGCGAACGATCGCCTCTTGCACCGCGTCTTCGGCCGCTGCGAAGCTTCCTGACACGAGGGCGACGGCGTTCACGAGTCGCGGATAGTCGGACCTCAACAACTCGCGGATGGTCGCGTCGTCGAGCAGCGGCATCTCCTTCCTGCCTGAGAGACGCTCGGGGCGAACATCTGGTTGTCCCAGACTCGCGTCGCGGTTCGGGCGGGATAGAGTGCAGCCTATGCCCTCTGTGCGTTGCCCGAGCTGCGATACGGCCCAGCACGTCGAGGGGGGGGTACCTGGATACACATGCTCGTCGTGCGGAAGGGACTGGAGTTTCGTGGTCTGCCGTTCGTGCGGGTCGCGGTTCCATGCGAAGCCCGAAGCAACCACGTGGACCTGTCCGAAGTGCGGGCTGTTGCAGGAAGCCTCGAGCGAACCCCCACCGGCGCCACCGCCGGAACCTGCAACACCGCAGCCGGTGTTGATCACCGACGCCGTGCTGGATGAGCCGCAGGAGGCGCCGGGCTCGGCGTTCCCTCCCGGCCTCGGCTTCGGAAGCGACGACGAAGGCCCTCAGGACGCGTTCGCGATGCCTGTGCGCGAGTCGGGCGGTCGTCCGATGTGGATCTACATCGCCGCGGGAGTGTTGGCGCTCGTGGTCCTCATCGTGGTGTTCAACCTGGTGTTCGGGGGCGACGACGCGCCTCCGCCGGGTGACACCGGACCCGTGAGTGCGGAGCAGGCGACCACGACGATGTGCGGGCATGTGCAGCAGATGCAGCTCTTCCGAGACAGTGCTCTGGCTGCCGCCGGCGACGATCTGAAGACCGACGTTGCCGTGTTGAAGGAGGCGGGGGAGCGGGAGACCGCGAAACAGGTCAGCGCGGTGATCGCGGCGATCGAAGGAGCCCGCGATGCGCTCGCGACGCAACGGGACACCACGAAGCCGTTCGCGCAGCTGCGAAAGGCCATGGCCGATCTGCCCTGCTGAGCGCTGACGGGACGCTCCTTAGCACTCTCCGCCACAGAGTGCTACGTATGATTGGGGCATGGCGGATCACGATCGTCCCGAGCTAGGCCCTCGCAAGTCAGCGGTGTTGCACGCCGTGGTCGAGCAGTACGTGCGCACCGGCGAGCCGGTGAGCAGCGAATCGATCGCCGAACACTCGGGTCTCGGTGTGTCGAGCGCCACCATCCGCAACGAGATGGCCGCGCTCGAGGAGCTCGCCTATCTCACGCACCCGCATACGAGCGCCGGGCGCATCCCTACCGACACGGGATACCGCCACTACGTCGACTCCCTTCCCGCGGGTGGACGCTTGCGCGAGGCCCAGCGCCGTCTGATCGCCGGCTACTTCGCCGAGGCGATCGTCGATCTCGAGGAAGTGCTCAACGGCAGCGTGCAGCTGCTCTCGCGGTTGACGCAGTACGCCGGCCTCGCGGTACCGCCGAGCGCCGGCGAGGAACCGATCGTGCGACTCGAGCTGATCGACATGGGACCGACGCTGATGATCCTGGTCGTCGGCCAGCACGGCCGCGTCGACAAGCAGGTGATCGACAAGCCCGACGGTGTCGACGCGGCCTCCCTGCGCGAGGCGGATCGGCGCCTGAAAGGCTTGCGTGGGCTCAACTACCTCGACGCCCAAGCACGGTTGCTGCAGCTCGCGGCCGAAGGTGGCGAGGGCCAGCGCGACCTGCTGCTCTACGCCGTGGAGACACTGCGTGTCGCGACCCAGGGCGAGCGCTCGGCCCACATGGTGGTGGGTGGTGTGTCCAACCTTGCCGGCGAGGCGCAGCAGATGCGCCGTGACACGCTGCGCAGACTCGTCGAGACCCTCGAGCGCGAGCAGGAGATGTTGGGCGTGCTCGCCGATATCGGATCCCCGCACGGAGAGCTGAACGTGACGATCGGCGCCGAGCATCCTTCCACGGGCGAATGGGAAGCCTCGCTGATCACAGCGCCCTTCAAGACGGGTGAGACGACGCTCGGTACCATCGGCGTCGTCGGTCCGACCCGCATGGACTACCTCTCTGCCATGGCTTCGGTGCGCGCGGTAGCCAGGCGCCTGTCGGAGCTCGCCACGGAGATCGACCACTAGATGGCGGCCGTGCGCGACCTCTACGAGGTGCTCGGCGTGACGCGAGACGCCAGCGACGACGACATCAAGAAGGCCTATCGCCGTCTCGCCCGCGAGCTCCACCCCGACGTGAACGGCGAAGCCGTGGCGGAGGCACGGTTCAAGGAGGTGGCGGGCGCCTACGAGATACTCTCCGACCCCGCGAAGCGCCGGCAGTACGACGCCTTCGGAAGCACGGGCGGCCCGGCGGGCGGCGGGTTCAACGACATCCAGGACATCTTCGACATGTTCTTCGGCCAGGGCGGATTCGGCGCCGCCGGTACTCGCGGCCGAGGCTCACGTTCGCGTACGCGGCACGGCGAAGACCTGGGGGTGCGTATCACGCTCGGTTTCCGCGACGCGGTCTTCGGCACTCGCCGAGATCTCGAGATCGAACGGCTCGTCGCCTGCGGGCGATGTGGCGGCAACGGCGCGGAGCCGGGCACCGCGCCGGTCGCGTGTCGCACATGCGGCGGCGAGGGTCAAGTCCAAGCCGTACGGAGGAGCGTCTTCGGCACCGTCATGACCGCCACACCGTGCACCACGTGCAGAGGCTCCGGCCAGCAGGTGCTCGACCCCTGCGAGGCATGTTTCGGCGAAGGCCGCCGCCGAGAGCAGACCACCGTGACGATCGACATCCCCGCGGGGGTCTCCGACGGCATGGAGCTGAGGGTCACCGGCAACGGTCACGCAGGCATCGCTGCTGGACCGCCGGGCGATCTCTACGTCGGTATCTCGGTGGAGCCGGCAGAGGAGTTCGATCGCCGCGGTCAGGACGTGTTCACGGTGCTCGATGTTTCCATGACCCAGGCGACGCTCGGTGCCGAGCTGGAGATCGGTGGGCTCGACGGACCGGAGCTCATCAGCGTCGCGCCCGGCACCGAGTCGGGAACCGTCGTTCGCATCAAGGGCGGCGGGGTGCCCAACGTGAACCGTCGCGGCCGCGGCGATCTCTACGTCACATTGCACGTCGTCACCCCCGAGCGGCTCTCTCGCGAGGAGCGCAAGCTCTGGGAGGAGTTGTCGGCACTGCGCGGTGAGCAGACGTCGAAGCAGGGACCCGCGCGGGCGAGGCTCCGGCGCCCGGAGTTCTGAGCGTCGCCGGCGGTAGGCTGGTGAGCGCCATGGACAGCTCGTGCATCTTCTGCCGCATCGCCGCGCGTGAGGTCCCGTCGGAGATCGTTCGGGAATCCGAGCGCGTGATGGCCTTCCGCGACACGAGTCCGCAGGCTCCCACGCACATCCTGTTGATCCCGAAGGAACACATCGCCTCGGTCGCAGAGCTCGGCGACGATCATGGCGATCTGCTGACCGACATCGTGCAGGCGGCGAACCAGCTCGCACGGGCCGAAGGTATCGCCGACGATGGCTGGAGGCTCGTGACGAACGTTGGTCCCGATGCCGGGCAGACGGTGTTCCACCTGCATTTCCATCTGCTCGGAGGTCGTCCGATGGGCAAGCTTGTCGGCGAGGTTCGGCTACAGTGACCGGAAGGCCGCCTGACGGCGGCCGTCGTTGACCGTGACGCCGATGCAGGAGGGAACGGGGCCACCGCCCCGAGAGACGACACACGTGGCGAGCGCCACCACCCAAGTCAAGATCCTCGTGCCGGGAAACCAGTCGATGGTGGCCCTCCTCGGCCAGCACGACGCCTTCCTCAAATTGATCGAGTCGGCGTTCGATTGCCGCATCCTCGTTCGTGGGAACGAGATCACAGTGACGGGCCGCGAGGCCGAGGCCGAGCGGGTCGCGCGCATCTTCGAGGAGTTGCTCCTTCTGCTCGAGCAGGGGAACGAACTCACCGATTCGTCGGTCGGACAAGCGATCGCGCTCGTCAAGGGTGGCGTCGAGGGCGAGCCGGGGGAGCACATGCGTCCGTCGGAGGTGCTCGGTGACCGGCTCCTCACCGCCCGCGGCAAAGGCATCACACCCAAGACGATCGGACAGAAGCGATTCGTCGACGCGATCAGGTCGAACACCGTGACGTTCGCGATCGGACCGGCGGGCACCGGCAAGACCTACCTTGCGGTGGCGACTGCGGTGAAGGCGCTGCAGGACCACCAGGTCTCGCGCTTGATCCTCACTCGGCCGGCGGTCGAAGCGGGCGAGCGCCTCGGCTTCCTGCCTGGGACGCTGTACGAGAAGATCGATCCATACATGCGTCCGCTCTACGACGCGCTGTTCGAGATGACCGGGGCCGAGACGCTGCCCCGGCTGATGGAGCGGGGAACGGTCGAGGTCGCGCCGCTCGCCTACATGCGGGGTCGAGCGCAGCCGATCGATCGCCAGGTCCTCAGTCCCGAGGGGTTCCGGCCGATCGGCGGCCTGCGGGTGGGCGATCTCGTGATCGGCGCCGACGGACAACCCACTCCTGTGCTGGGCGTCTTCCCGCAGGGGCGCGAGGAGGTCTTCCGACTCACGGCCCAGGACGGCGCGTCGACGATGTGTTCGGCCGAGCACCTCTGGGCCGTGTCGACGGCCGCGGACCGACGAGCGGGTCGCCCATGCCGTGTGCTCGAGACGCGGGAGATGATGGGTCACCTCCGCGCCGCCCACGCGCACCGATTCGAGCTTCCGCTCGTGTCCGAGCCTGTGTCGTTCGAACCGCGAGAGATCCCCATGGACCCGTACGCGCTCGGGCTCCTCTTGGGAGACGGCTGCATCACGACCTCGTTGACGCCCTCGTTCTCGACCGCCGACCCGGAGCTCGCGTTGTCGCTCGAGATGGCGCTGGATGAAGTCGAACTGGTCCCGAAGGGCCCCTACGACTACGTACTGTGCCGCCGCGGCAGGGGTGAGCGCGGGGGAGTGATCGTTGCGAACCCGGTCACAGCGGTGCTTCGGGAGCTCGGTCTGGCGGGCGCCCGGTCAGGAACGAAGTTCGTTCCCGAGCCCTACCTGCGCAACTCGGCCGAGGTTCGGCTCGGGCTCCTGCAAGGTCTCCTCGATACCGATGGCGGGCCGGTGACGCAGGCTCGCCGCCGCTGCCGCATCCAGTACACGACTACCTCACCGCGACTCCGCGACGAAGTTGTCTTCCTCGTGCGGTCGCTCGGCGGTGTCGCTTACGCACGGACGCGGGGGGCACACGGCCGTGCTCCGGGTCGCGCGAGCGGACGAGCGGTGGCGTATCGCGCCGACGCTTATACCCTCGACATCAGGCTTCCGAAGAATATCGCACCGTTCCGGCTCTCCCGGAAGGCGGGTACCTACGAGGCGTTCGGCGGTGGCGGACGGCCGAGGCGCTTCATCGATCGGATCGAGCCCGCCGGCGAGTCGGAGACCGTGTGCATACAGGTGGCCACTCAGGACTCGCTGTACGTCACCGACGACTTCCTCGTGACCCACAACACCCTCAATGATGCGTTCATCATCCTCGACGAGGCGCAGAACTCGACGCCCGAGCAGATGAAGATGTTCCTCACGCGCATCGGCTTCGGGTCGAAGGCCGTGATCAACGGCGACGCGACCCAGGTCGACCTCGGCACGGGGCAGGCGTCGGGGCTCGCGGTGGTCGAGGGCATCCTCGGCGACATCGAGGACATCGCCTTCTGCCATCTCGGTGGACGCGACGTGGTGCGACACAAGATCGTGCAGGAGATCGTGGAGGCCTACGATCGGTTCGGTCAGCGAACCACGGACGTCGAGCCGTGAGCGCAGCCTCGCACGACGATGGCGGTGGCCATCCATCGGTGATCGTGTCGAACCGCCAGCCGCGTACGGTCGACGAAACGGCGCTCGCGGCCCTCGCGGCGTCGACCCTCGTCGCCGAGGGCTACGGGCGTGCCGAGCTCTCGCTCTCGTTCGTCGACGAGCACGAGATGACCGAGTTGCACGAGCGCTACATGCAGGAACCCGGTCCGACCGATGTGTTGTCGTTCCCGCTCGATGACGATGTTGACGAAGGCGGCGCACGCCTGCTGGGCGATGTCGTGGTCGCGCCGGCGGTCGCCGCCCGTAACAATCCCGCCCATCCCGACGGCGAGATGCGTTTGCTCGTGGTACACGGGGTGCTACACGTGCTCGGCTACGATCACGAGGAAGACGACGCGCGCGCGGCGATGTGGGAACGGCAGGAGCGCTACAGCGGGGTGATGGCTCCGTGAACTACATGTGGGCGCTCGTCGCGGTGCTCGTGGCGCTCGGGTCGCTCTTGGCCCTGGCCGAGTCGTCACTCACCCGCATGACCCGCGTGAAGGCGTTGGCTCTCGAGGATGAAGGGCGGCGCAACGCCGCGCTGCTCGTGCGGCTCGAGACCGACCCGCCGCGATACCTGAACTCGGTCTACCTCGCAGTGATGATCGTGCAGAACGGCTCGGCGATCCTGGTCGCGATCCTCGCGGAGGCGCAGTTCGGAAGCTTGGGTATCACCATCGCCTCGCTCGTGTTCACGCTGCTGTACTTCGTCTTCGTCGAGGCCATGTCGAAGACGTTCGGCGTGCTGCATTCCGACCGCGTGGCGTTGGCGCTCTCACCCCTCGTGTACTTCCTGGGGCGCCTGCTCGCGTGGCCGACCCGGGGACTGATCGGCCTGGCGAACGTGCTGTTGCCCGGCAAGGGCATCAAGGCGGGGCCATTCGTCAGCGAGGAAGAGATCCGCTCGATGGCCCAGGTCGGCAGCGAAGAAGGCTCGATCGAGGAAGGTGAGAAGCAGCTCATCCACTCGATCTTCGAGTTCGGCGACACGATCGTGCGTGAGGTCATGGTGCCGCGGCCCGACATCATCGCGATCGAGGACGACAAGGCTCTGCGCGACGTGCAGGCGCTCGTGCTCACGCACGGCACCTCGCGGATCCCCGTCTACGACGCCGACGAAGACCTCGACGACGTCGTCGGTATCGTCTTCGCGAAGGACGTGCTCAAGGCGTTGCACCAGGGCAAGTACGACATGCCCCTCGCCGAGATCGTGCGCGAGGCACGGTACGTGCCCGAGTCGAAGAAGGTGGCAGACCTGCTTCGCGAGATGCAGCGCGAGAAGTTCCACCTGGCCCTCGTCACCGACGAACATGGCTCGGTGACCGGCCTGGTCTCGCTCGAGGACCTGCTCGAGGAGCTCGTCGGCGAGATCACCGACGAGTACGACCGCGAGGAACCCGAGGTCGAGCAAGTCGGTGAGCGCGTGTACCGCGCGAGTGGCAAGACCTCGATCGACGATGTCAACGAGCTGCTGGGTGTGGAGCTTCCCGACGAGGAATGGGACACGGTTGCGGGACTCGTGCTCGACATCCTCGGTCACATCCCCGACGAAGGTGAGGAATGCCGCATCGACGGGCTCACCTTCACCGCGGAAGAGATCAAGGGACGGCGCATCGAGAAGGTGCTGATCACCCGTGACCCAGAGATGGAACCGACGCTCGTCGAGGGATCGGCACCGTGACCTCGATCGAATCGGACGTTCTCGATCGCCTGGTGGCGAGCGCGCGGGCGATCCGGAAGAACGCGTATGCGCCGTACAGCGGTTTCCATGTCGGAGCGGCGCTGCTCGCGGGCGACGAGGTCTTCGCCGCGGTCAACGTGGAGAACGCCAGCTATCCATTGTCGGTCTGCGCCGAGCGGAACGCCGTTTCGATGGCGGTGGCCTCCGGTGCGGCTGAGAGCACGCGAGCCGTTGCCGTGGTGACCGATGCGGACACGCCGACTCCTCCGTGCGGTGGATGCCGTCAAGTGCTCTTCGAGTTCGGAGGGGCGGGGTTGGCGGTCGTCGCCGAGTCGGCAGACGGCTCGGTCCGCACGATGTGGTCACTCGACGAGCTCCTGCCCGACGCGTTCGGGCCGAGCGATCTCGATCCGAACCGGACGTGAACGCCGCTACGACCGAGACCCACCGTGCCGGTGTCGTCGCCGTCGTCGGCCGGCCCAACGTCGGCAAGTCGACCCTCGTGAACGCCCTCGTGGGCGAGAAGGTCGCGATCGTTTCCGACAAGCCGCAGACGACCCGGCGCGACATCCGCGCGATCAGGACCACCGACGAGGCGCAGATCGTCTTCACCGATACGCCCGGCTTCCACAAACCTCGCACGGCGCTCGGGGTTCGCCTCAACGCGCTGGTCGGTGACGCGGTCGCGGGGGTCGATGTGGTGGTGCTCGTCGTCGACGGAGCGTCGGGGGTGGGCCGCGGCGACGCCTACGTCTACGAGCAGCACGTCGCGGGCGCCAACGCTCCGGCGCGCATGTGCGCCGTGAACAAGATCGACCGCATCCGTCATCACGAGGTCATCCCGCAGCTCGCGACCGCGGGCGAGCTCGGCGACTGGGACGAGATCGTGCCCGTGTCGGCCGTCGGAGGCATCGGGGTCGACACCCTGCTCGACCTGCTCGTCGCGCGCATGCCGGCTGGACCGGCGCTGTTTCCAGGCGGCGAGGTCACCGACCAACCGCTTGAGGTGCGCATCGCCGAGCTCGTGCGTGAGCAGGCGCTCGCGGTGACCCGCGAGGAAGTGCCACATTCGGTCGCCGTGGTGATCGAGGAGATCGAGCATGAGGACACCCTCGAGCGCATCTTCGCCTCGATCGTCGTCGAGCGTGACTCGCAGAAGGGGATCCTGATCGGTCACGGCGGGCAGACCCTGAAAGCGATCGGCTCCAAGGCACGAGAGCAGATCGAGCAGCTCGTGGGGGAGCGCGTCTTCCTCGACCTTCGGGTCAAGGTCATGAAGGAATGGCAGCGCGATCCGAAGATGCTCGACCGCCTCGGCTTCTGACGGTCGAGGCGGGCTGAAGAGCGAGCCGGCATCTGGCTCGACCGGACCGCGAGCCCATCGAGCGAGACGGAACCTCGACACTCTTCACGGTGACCCGACTCAGTGCCTCACGTCCGGCCCACCCCGAGGCCGGGGACGAGCCGGCGGGCGTTGCCCGCGTACACCTGGGCGAGCACGTCGTCCGGTAGGTCCAGGCATGAGATCGCCCAGCGTCCTTGGGGCGGCACCGGGTCCGGGGAGTAGGCAACGTGCTCGTCGGCGGTCTCGAGGAATCGGAACATCACCGAGTACTCCTCGGCCGACGGGGGAACGCCGTCGCTGCCGAACAGGATGCGGTCGGGGTGCCGTTCGATGAGCGCAACCGCGGCTCGCGGCACCCGCCCGAGCTCCCCGACTCGTGCGGCGAGGTCGGCGAACAGGTTCGGGTATGCGCCGAGCATTCGATCGAGACGGCCGAGATCCTCGGCGAGGCCGGCGGCGTGGGCGCCGAGGAAGATCACGTCGCGCCGGCGGGCGACGAGCGTTTCGAACGAGTCCGCGAGCGCATCGAACGTCGGGAACCTCGATCGATCGCCGAACCACCAGTCCGGATGCTCGAGCAGCTCCTCGAGCCGCTCGTTGGTTTCGTCGAGCGGATCGAAGAATGCGAGCGGATCGCCGGTGTGCATGAGCACCGGTAGCCCGGCGCCGGCGCACGCGTCCCAGACCGGATCGAGGCGCTCGTCGTCGGGCATGACGAGCGTGCCGGCGGGGTCGCGCAGATGCAGGCCGAGCTCCTTCCAGACCTTGAGGCCGCGCGCGCCTTCGCGAGCGGCGCCGTCCACCTGTGCTCCCAGTCGGGCCCCGAAGTCGCGGTGCTCGTGGAAGAGCGATGGGTCCCATCGGGCGAACGTGACGAACCGGCCCGGATGCGCCTCGTCGTAGCGGGCGAGGTTCGCGCGCAGCTCGTCGCCCCACATGCCGTCGAGGTTCACGACGGTCGCGACGTTCGCGGCATCCATGGTGGCGAGCAGCCTCCCCACGTCGGATATGGTCCACTCGCCGGTGAGCCATCTGCCCAGGTGCGCATGGACATCGACAACCGAGAAGCGGGCACGCGCCACCTCGCTCTCCGGTCGGCGGAGGGCTGCCCGTGGTGCGTACGACCGCAGCGGAAGGGCGCGCAGCCGCTCGAGGTCGCGCATCTGCGTCGAGTCCGGAGCCACCTGTCAGACCGTCGTGACCATGATTCCGGCGTCGCGGATCGCCGCGATCGTCACCGGGTCGGCCGCGGTGTCGGTGATCAGCTCATCGACCGCGTCCAAGGGACAGATGCGGGCGAACGCGACGAGCCCGAGCTTCGAGCTATCGGCAACCGCGACGACCTTGCCGGCTCGCTCGAGCAGCACTCGGTTGGTGTGTGCCTCGATCTCGTGGTGCGTCGTCAGACCCTGGTCGAGCGTGACGCCGTCGACCCCGATGATGGCGATATGCAGGTGCATCTCGGCGAGCGCGCGCTCGGCCACGGGACCCACGAGCTCATAGGACTCGGGCCGCGCGGTGCCACCGGTGACCACGAGCTTGAGGTCGGAGCGGATGGCGAGCTCGCCGGCGATGTTGAGCGCGTTCGTGACAACCGTGAGCCCTGCGCGATCGACGAGGACACGCGCGACCTCGGTCGTCGTCGTGCCGCCGGTGAGTCCGACGATCGCTCGGTCGTCGACACGGCTCGCCGCTTCTCTCGCGATGCGGATCTTCTCGGGGTGGTGCCGCGCCGCCTTGTACCGCAGGGGGAGTTCGTACATCACGTCACCGGCGACCGCACCCCCGTGCGTCCGGGCGAGCATCCGCTGTTCCTCGAGCAGGTGCAGGTCTCGACGCACGGTCGCCTCCGACACGTCGAACCCGGCGGCGAGCGCGCCGACATCGACCACGCCGGATTCGGCCAGCACCCTCAGGACTTCACTCAGCCGCTCGGCGCGTCGCACGACGTGCAATATACGCGGCGACCTTCGCTGCGTGCCAGACGCTCGATTTCCTTGACCATGCGCGCGGTTCTGTTCTAAAGTGCGTTGAAGTGAGCGAAACCGCGCAGGAAGTGGGATCACAGCCAGACTCCTGGCGCGCAGCGATCTCGTATGCGCCGAGCGTCGAGACCGCACTCGCCGACCACGGCGAACGAGTGGCCGCGGTGGGGTGCGGCACGTCGCTCTACGTCGCGCGAGCCTTCGCGGCGCTGCGCGAGGCGAGCGGACAGGGTGAGACCGATGCGTTCCCCGCGTCGGAGTTCCCGATCGAAAGACCTTACGATCGGGTGCTCGCGATCAGCCGGAGCGGCACGACCTCCGAAGTGGTCAGGCTGCTCGGTGACCTCGCCGGCCGTCGCACGACCGTGATCACCGCGGTGGCGACATCGCCGGTTGCCGCACTCGCCACCGACACGATCTCCCTTGCGTTCGCGGACGAGCGCTCGGTCGTGCAGACCCGTTTCGCCACCTCGACGCTCGCGCTGCTGCGCGCGCACCTCGGCGAGGACCTCATGCCCGTGGTCGCCGAAGCTGAACAGGCGCTCGTCGAGCCCGTCGTGGACGAGGCGCTCACCGCCGAGCACTTCGTCTTCTTGGGCCACGGGTGGAGCGTCGGCATCGCAGAGGAAGCCGCGCTCAAGCTCCGCGAGGCCACGCAGTCGTACACCGAGGCATACCCCGCCATGGAATACCGCCACGGACCGATCAGCATCGCCGGCCCCCGCACGTTCGTCTGGGTGCTCGGCTCACCCGACCCGACGATCGCGAGCGACGTGCGCGCCGTCGGCGCCTTCGCACACGAGGCCACGCTCGACCCGATGGCCGAGCTGGTGCGCGTGCACCGATTGACCCTTGCCCTCGCCGAGCGGCGCGGGCTCGACCCCGATCATCCACAGCATCTCACCCGCTCGGTGGTGCTCGCCAAGGAAGGAGTGAACACATGACGCGTCGATTCATGCGGTGGCAGTCGATCGGGGTGTTGCTGTTGATGCTGGGGCCGGCGTGCACCTTCGGTGCCGACGAGCCCGGCGGCTCGGGCGGATCGGTCGCTGCCGATGAGCCCGTGACCTTGCGGGTCTGGACGCACCAGAACAAGTCCTTCAACACGGGACTCAAGGACCTGGCCGCCGAGTACCAGGCGGCGAACCCCAACGTGACGCTGAAGTTCGAGACGTTCGACTACGACTCGTACATCCAGACGTTGCAAACGGCGCTTCCGGCCGGCACCGAGGCAGACATCTTGCAGATGTTCGGCACGTGGACGTGTAGCTACGCCGACAACCTGGCGCCCGTGCCCGCCGAGATCTCCTCCCTCGCCGACGCGCAGTCCGCGTTCTTCGAGGCGCCGATCGGGGGGTACACCTGCGACGACACGCTCTACGGATTCCCGCAGGAGTTCAACATCGAGTACGGCGCGACGCTGGTGAACACGGCGATCGCCGATGCGGCCGGCGTCGACACGAGCGCCGGATGGGCATCGTGGGACCAGTTCATGGCAGACGCGAAGACGCTCACCGAGACCCGGGACGGAGTCATCACGCGCACGGGGTACCACTTCACCTCGGCCGACGCGCTCGTCTATTCGTTCTTCTCGTTGATCCTGCAGGGCGGCGGGCAGTTCCTGGCCGACGACGGTGCGTCGTTCACGATCGACACGCCAGAGGCGCGCGAGGCGGTCGCCCTGATGCGGTCCATGGTGGACGAGGGCATCATCGACCCCGAACTGTTCAACGACACGGCGAACTGGGTGGGCGACTGCTATTTCGAGGAGGCCTGCTCGATGGGCCTCGTCGGTCCATGGGTGGTGCCCGAGTACTCTGCCGATTTCCCTGAGGTCGCCGCCGCCACGCGGTACGTCGCCTTGCCTACGCTTGGCGAGACCCCCGACTTCGTCGCGGACTCCGGCTGGGGGCTGACGGTCTCCTCGAACAGCCCCGCCGCCAACGTCGCGTGGGACTTCGTCTCGTTCGTGGCGCTCGACGAAGAGAACGCCGCTGCGTGGAACACCGCTACCGGTACCTTGCCGGCGCTGCAGGCGAACGGCGAAGGCGCCACCCAGGAGCAGCTCATCGCGGACTATCCTCACTTCGAGGCGTGGTTCCCGCTGTTGCAGTACGGCCAGTACGTCGGCAACCTTCCCGACCGCGACCTGCTCTGGTACGAGATCGCGTATCCGCACCTGTTGGGCGTGCTGCAGGGCACCGAGAACGTCGACGACGCGCTCGTGGCCATGGAGTCCGAGGCGAACGACACGTTCCGGTAGGGTCCGGTCGGCGTGGCGAGCGCGACGATCGAGCAGCCGAGACGCAGGCGCCGCTGGTTCGGCGGGCGGGAGGGCGCCCAGCGCCGGTTCGTCTCGATCGTGTTGTCGCCCGCGGTGGCCTACATGGCGGTGTTCCTGCTGCTGCCGATCGGGTGGGCGTTCCTGCTCGCGTTCTTCGACTTCAGCCCCCGGCGAACCGGCAGCCCGATCCTCGGGCTCGGGCTCGACAATCCGTTCGTCGGTCTCGAGCACTTCACGCGCATGTTCGACTTCTCGAAGACGGCCCCGCTCGAGGTGCGGCAGTTCCACACGGCGCTCAAGGTCACGCTGCTCTTCGCCTTCATCGTGGTGCCTCTGAACCTCGCGATCACCCTGCCGCTCGCGGCGATGGTCGAGTCGGTTCGAGGCCGCTGGAAGGTGCTCTACCGCACCGTGTTCTTCCTGCCGGTGCTGACCTCTGCGGTCGGCGTGGCGATCATCTGGGGCTTCGTGTTGCACCCGCAACGGGGTCTGTTGAACGGTTTGATCTCGCGCGCCACGGGCGAGGTGACCGCGATCAAGTGGACGACCGACCCCGACCTGGTGTTCCTCGGCGTGCCGATCGCCCTCGTCGCGATCATCGTTGCGTACCTGTGGCAGGACATCGGCTACAACCTCGTGATCTTCATCGCGGCGCTGCAGGCGATCCCCGACTCGGTGAAGGACGCCGCGCGGGTCGACGGTGCGAGCGCGTGGCAGACGTTCCGCTACATCACCCTTCCGTTGTTGAAACCGACGATCTTGCTTGCGTCGGTGCTCACGATGATCTCGGCGTTCCAGGTGTTCGACCTGTTCCAGGTCATGACCGACGGCGGTCCTGACCGCCAGACCCGCGCGCTCTCGCTCGACATCTACGAGAGCGCGTTCCGCTATCAGCGCATGGGGTGGGCGGCGGCGGTCTCGGTCGTGTTGTTCGCGCTCGTCTTCACGATCTCGATCGTGCAGTCGCGCTTCCTCAAGGCGAACTGGGAGTACTGAGGTGGCGACGACGACCGACAGCGCGATCGAGCGGGCAGCCGAGACCGTTCGCCAGCCGCGCCTGCCGGGGGAACGGCGCCATTCGCTCAGTCGTGCCGCGCTCTACACGCTGCTCTCGATCTTCGGCGTGATCGCCGCGGTGCCGTTCGTCTGGATGATCCTCGCATCGTTCAAGTCCGGCGCCGAGCTGCGGCAGGTCCCGCCCACGTTCCTGCCGCAGGAAGCGTCGCTCGACAATTACCAGACGATCCTGGACGACCCCGAGCTGCCGCTCGCGCTCTTCTATCGCAACTCGGCCTTCATCGCGGTGACCACCGTGATCGCGACGCTATTCACGAGCTCGCTACTCGGCTACATCTTCGCGAAGTTCCGGTTCCGCGGGCGACAGCCGCTCTTCTGGTTCGTGCTCGCCACGATGATGATCCCGGCGCAGGTCACGATGATCCCCGGCTATCTGATCCTCGTGCAGCTGGGTTTGCTCAACAACCTGTGGGGTCTCGTGCTTCCGGCGTTCGTCGACGCGTTCGGGATCTTCTTGATGCGGCAGTTCATGCTCTCGGTGCCCGACGACGAGATCTGGTCGGCACGCGTCGACGGCGCATCGGAATGGCGCATCTTCCGCTCGATCGTGCTTCCCCAGTTGAAGCCTGCGCTCGCCACGCTCGGCATGCTCACGTTCATGTTCCACTGGAACGCGTATCTCTGGCCGCTGATCGTGCTGACGGAGCAGAGCAAGCGGACGCTGCCGATCATCCTCACCTGGTACTCAACGCAGCACACCGCGCAGCAGAACCTCGTGATGGCCGCGTCGGTGTTGATGGTGATCCCCGTGTTGATCGTCTTCGCGCTCTCGCAGCGCTGGATCGTCCGCGGCCTGACGCTCACGGGCACGAAGTGACGACGGTCACCCTGATCGGAGCGGGAAGCGCGGAGTTCACCGCGGAGCTCGTGACCGACTTCCTCAGCGTGGCCGCGCTGCCGCAAGGGGAGCTGCGACTCGTGGACATCGACGGCAGGCGGCTGGACCTCGCCCGCCGGTTCGCCGAACGCCTGATCGATCGCACCGGCAAGGCGTGGACCGTTCGCGCCGAGGTCGATCGCACCGAGCTGCTCGCCGGCAGCGACATCGTCATCAACACGATCGAGGTCGCGGGCCTTCGGAACGTGCGCCACGACTACGACATCGCGATGCGGTACGGCGTCGACCAGTGCATCGGCGACACGATCGGGCCGGGCGGGTTGTTCAAGGCGTTCCGAACGGTCCCGGCGTGGCTCGAGATCCTGCACGACGTCGAGCGGCTATGTCCCGACGCGCTGGTGCTGAACCACACGAACCCCATGTCGATGATGGTGCTCGCGGCGTCGCGGGCCTCCTCGGTGCCCGTCTACGGCATGTGCCACTCGGTGCACTACACCGTCGAGCAGCTCGCCGAGTATCTGGAGGTCGACCTGTCGCGCCTCACGTTCCGCGCAGCTGGTGTGAACCACCTCGCGTGGGTCACCGAGCTCATGCTCGACGGCGACGATGCGTACCCGCTCCTCCGAGAGCGAGGCCGCGTGCCGGAGATCTGGGAACAGGATCCGGTGCGGTTCGAGCTCATGTTCCATCTCGGGCGGTTCCCGACGGAATCGAGCGGGCACGTGAGTGAGTACCTGCCGTACTTCCGATCGCACCCCGAGACGCTCGCCCGATACGCGCGGCCGGGGTACCGCGGAGAGAGCGGGTTCTACGCGAACAACTGGCCCACGTGGCGCGCCGAGAGCGATGAGCGCCTCGCACGGGTGCTCGCCGGCGACGAGCCCTACGAGATGGAACGGGGCGGCGAGTATCCCTCGCGCATCGCCGAGGCCATGGTGACCGGCGCCCCGGCCAGCGTGTACGTGAACGTTCCCAACGACGGGCTCATCGACAACCTCGAACGGGACGCCGTGGTGGAGGTCGAAGCGGTCGTCGACGGCGACGGCATCCATCCGCAGCCGTTCGGAGCGCTACCGCCACAGCTCGCCGCGCTCGACCGCCGCCATCTCGAGGTCTACGACCTGGCCGTCGGCGCGGTGCTCGAGCGCGATCGGGAGCTCGCGGTGCAGGCGCTCATGCTCGACCCGCTCACTTCGGCCGTCTGCGCGCCCGTCGACATCAGGGCCATGTTCGACGACATGGCCCAGGCCGAACGCGACGACCTTCCGTCGTTCCTGAACCCATGATGTGCACCGACACGGCGCGGCGAATCGCCCGGTAGCCGAACCGAGGAGAACGCGATGGCCGAGATCACGATGCAAGACGCCACCAAGGTCTACCCCGACGGCACGAAGGCGGTGTCGGGTTTGAACCTCGAGATCGGCGATGGCGAGTTCGTCGTGCTCGTCGGCCCGTCCGGCTGCGGAAAGACCACGGGCCTTCGCATGGTCGCGGGACTCGAGGAGATCTCGAGCGGTACCGTGCGCATCGGCGGTCGCGTGGTCAACGACCTGCCGCCGAAGGATCGCGACGTGGCGATGGTGTTCCAGAACTACGCGCTGTATCCGCACATGTCCGTGCACGACAACATGGCGTTCGCCTTGAAGCTCCGCAGGATGAGCAAGCACGAGATCGACCGCAGGGTGGGCGAGGCGGCCGAGATCCTGGGGCTCACGGAATACCTGCACCGCAAGCCCAAGGCGCTCTCGGGCGGCCAGCGCCAGCGGGTCGCGATGGGCCGCGCGATCGTGCGCGAGCCGCAGGCGTTCCTGATGGACGAGCCGTTGTCGAACCTCGACGCGAAGCTCCGGGTGCAGATGCGAGCCGAGATCGCGAAGTTGCAGCAGACTCTCGGTGTCACGACGATCTACGTGACGCACGACCAGACCGAGGCCATGACCATGGGCGATCGGGTCGCGCTGCTCAAGCAGGGCGAGCTGCAACAGGTGGACGCGCCCCAGGTGCTGTACGAGCGCCCGACGAACCTCTTCGTGGCGGGGTTCATCGGATCGCCTGCCATGAACCTCGTCAACGCCGCTCTCGATCGCGACGGCGAGCGGCTCACCGTCACGTTCGGATCGAACGAGCTTGAGCTCGGCACCCGCGTGCTCGACCACCACCCGGCACTCAGGAAGTACGAAGGCCGTCGCGTCGTCGTCGGCATGCGCCCGGAGCATCTCGATGACGCGAACCTGTCACCGGCTGCGCCCGAGGGCCGGCGTATGACGGCGTCGGTGGATCTGCTGGAGGCGCTCGGCTCCGAGGTCCTCGTCCATTTCACGGTCGACTCGCCGCCCGTCGTCACCGACGATACGAGGGAGCTCGTTCGCGACCTCGGGGCCACGCGAGAGCTCGAAGCTCGAGCGGAGGAAGGCACCTCGAGCTTCGTCGCACGACTCGATCCTCGTACGTCGGCACGCCGAGGAGAGCCGCTCGATCTGGTGGTCGATGTCGAACGCCTGCAGTTCTTCGACCTCGACGACGGGAGCGCCATCATCGGCGAGTGACAGCGTCGTCGGGTGCATCTGCGGGTGGTCGGTACGATGGGCGAGTGACCAGGTCAGCCCGGATCATCGCACGCTCGACCGCAGAGCCGATCGCGACAGCAGGGGAAGCCGCGCGCATCGTGGGCCGCGCCGCGGCCGTCGACGCCGTCGGCCTCGAGGCACGCGCGGCCGCGCTCGCGACCCGGTCGATCAAGCGTGAGACCAAGGTGCGGGGCCTCGAGCTCGCGATCCGCTGTACGGATCTCACTACCCTCGAAGGAAGCGACACGACCGGCAAGATCATCGCGATGTGCGCCAAGGCGGTGCGCCCCGATCCGACGAGGGACGACGTGCCGAGCGTGGCCGCGGTTTGCCTCTACCCCCAGCACGTGCCCGTCGCGGTGGAGCAGCTCCGAGGCACCGGGGTCAAGGTCGCGAGCGTGGCGGGCGGGTTCCCGGCGGGTCTCGGCTCGCTCGGCTCGCGGCTGCTCGAGATCCGTGACGTCGTGGAGGCAGGCGCCGATGAGATCGACATCGTGCTGAACCGCTCCCTCTTCCTCGGAGGGCGATACGCAGAGGCGTTCGAGGAACTTGTGGCTGCGCGCGAGGCGGCCGGATCGACGCACCTCAAGGTGATCCTCGAGACGGGAGAGCTCGGCTCGTACGACCGTGTGCGACAAGCATCCATGCTCGCGATGGCCGCGGGCGCCGACTTCATCAAGACCTCGACCGGCAAGATCGGCGTGAGCGCGACGCTGCCGGTAGCGCTCTGCATGCTCGAGGCCGTGCGTGACTTCCGGGCACAGACCGGACGTCTCGTCGGCGTCAAGGTCGCCGGAGGGGTGCGCCGAGCGAAGCAGGCGCTGCAGCACATGGTGCTCGTGCGCGAGACCGTGGGCATGGAGTACGTGAACCCGGGCCTGTTCCGCATCGGCGCGTCGAGCCTGCTGAACGACGTGCTGATGCAGCTCGACAAGGAGCGCACCGGCCGCTACTCCGGCCCAGACTACTTCACCCTCGACTGATGGACGGGCGCATGGTGAGCGAGACACGATGAGCGAGGCGATCGAGGGACCCGCCGGCGCGGTGCCGCCTACCTGGGAGTACGCGAGCGCTCCCGAGTCGATCGATGTCGTGCGTCTCGAGGACCGGTACGGGCTCTTCATCGGCGGCGAGTTCGTGGAGCCGAAGAGCGGCCGGTGGTTCCCGACGATCAGCCCGTCGACCGAGGAGACCCTGGCAGAGGTCGGCGACGCCGACGCCGCAGACGTGGCGCGAGCGGTCGATGCCGCCCGCGGCGCCGCGTCGGCATGGCAAAGCCTCGCTCCTTCGGAGCGCGCGAAACACATCTTCCGCATCGCGCGGCAGCTGCAGGAGCGCGCTCGCGAGTTCGCCGTGCTCGAGACGATGAACGGCGGCAAGCCGATCAAGGAGTCGCGAGACGTCGACGTGCCGCTCGCTGCGGCGCACTTCTTCTACTACGCGGGGTGGGCAGACAAGCTCGGATACGCCTTCCCGGGCCGGGGCACGCCCGAGCCGGTGGGGGTGGCGGGACAGATCATCCCGTGGAACTTCCCGCTCCTGATGGCTGCGTGGAAGCTTGCCCCCGCGCTCGCAGCCGGCAACACGGCGGTGCTGAAGCCGGCCGAGACGACGCCGCTCACGGCGCTACTGCTCGCCCAGGTGATGCAGGAAGCCGAGCTGCCGCCGGGCGTCGTGAACATCGTCACCGGCGCAGGTGAGACCGGTGCCGCGCTCGTCGCCGCTTCCGTCGACAAGATCGCGTTCACCGGCTCGACCGAGGTGGGCAAGGCGATCCAACGCGCCACCGCCGGAAGCGGCACGCGGCTCACCCTCGAGCTCGGCGGCAAGGCCGCGAACATCGTGTTCGAGGACGCTCCTCTCGATCAGGCCGTCGAGGGCGTGATCAACGGCATCTTCTTCAACCAGGGTCACGTGTGTTGCGCGGGGTCTCGGCTGCTCGTCGAGGAACCGGTGTTCGACGTGCTGCTCGGCAAGCTCAAGGATCGGCTCCAGACCCTGCGAGTCGGCGACCCGCTCGACAAGAACACCGACATCGGGGCGATCAACTCTCGGGCGCAGCTCACGAAGATCGAGGAGCTCGTCGAGTCGGGCGTCGACGAAGGCGCCGAGATCTACCAGCCCGAATGTGACCTCCCGGAGCGTGGGTTCTGGTTCAGACCCACGTTGTTCACGGGCGTCTCGCAGAGCCACCGTATCGCCCGTGAGGAGATCTTCGGCCCCGTGCTCTCGATCCTCACGTTCCGTACCGCCGACGAGGCGATCGAGAAGGCGAACAACACACCCTATGGTCTCAGCGCCGGCATCTGGACCGAGAAGGGCTCGCGCATCCTGTACATGGCCGAGCGTCTTCGTGCAGGCGTGGTGTGGGCCAACACCTTCAACCGCTTCGATCCGACGTCACCGTTCGGTGGGTACAAAGAGAGCGGTTTCGGCAGGGAAGGCGGCCTGCATGGCCTCGAGCCGTACCTGACGTTCGACGGGGGCGAACGATGACCTCCCGCGATCGGCTGCGGGTGCGCCGCACCGCGAAGCTCTACATCGGCGGTGCGTTCCCTCGGAGCGAGAGCGGACGAACCTACGAGGTCTCGACACACGACGGGAAGGCGCTCGCCCAGGTGTCGCAGGCTTCCCGCAAAGACCTTCGGGAAGCGGTGGTGGCCGCCCGCGGAGCGTTCCCCGGGTGGTCGGGCGCGACCGCGTACCTTCGCGGGCAGATCCTGTACCGCGTCGCCGAGATGATGGAAGGTCGCCGCGCCCAGTTCGAGCACGAGCTCGCCGACGCAGGCGCCGCCGACCCTCGCCGCGGCGTCGGCGCCTCGATCGACCGATGGGTCTGGTACGCGGGCTGGGCCGACAAGCTCGCGCAGGTCGTCGGGGCCACGAACCCTGTCGCCGGCCCGTACTTCAACTTCTCACTCCCGGAGCCGACCGGCGTGGTGGGCATCGTCGCGCCCGGTGACCAATCGTTGCTCGGGCTCGTCTCGCGGGTCGCGCCGGCCATCGTCAGCGGCAACACGACGGTCGTGATCGCGAGCGAGCGCTCGCCGCTTCCAGCGATCTCGCTCGCCGAGGTGCTGGCGACCAGTGACGTGCCGGGCGGCGTGGTGAACATGCTCACGGGCCGCACGGCCGAGCTCGTGCCCTGGCTCGCGAGCCACATGGACGTGAACGGCATCGACGTGACCGGGGTGCCCGACGAGATGCTGGCCGACGCGGAACGAGCCGCGGCCGACAACGTGAAGCGTGTGCACAGAGCGCCCGACGCCGATCCGTTCGAACACGAGGCGCAGAGTCCCTACGAGATCACGGCGTTCACCGAGCTGAAGACGGTCTGGCACCCGATGGGCGCCTGAGGTGATCAGGCCGCTGCACGCCGAAGCGTCAGCCACGCCTGGTAGACGGTTCGATACAGGGGGTCGCCGGCGAGCGTGGCGGTAGGCACCCCGGGCAGCCCTTTCAGACGGCCGACGTCGTCGAGATAAGAAGCCTGTGCGATCGCGGCGTCGAGCTCGAACCGCAGCTCGGCGGCCTCGGGCTCGTCACTCGATCCGAGGGCCCACCGCACTTCGCGGACGGCGTGGAGCACGACCCGGTTCTCGTGGATGTCCGGAGTCAGCACGCGTCGTGCGTCGAACACGCGCTTGAGCCGGCCATGTTCGTCGAGGTTGCCGGGGCGGCGACGGCTGCGGATCAGCTCGCGCGGTTCCGGATGGCGAGCGAGATCCCCGGCCGTCCAGCGTTCCACGCGAACGAGGTCGAGACGATGACGTTGTTGCAGACGCGGGAGCACGTCGATGAAGCCGGGTCGTCCGCCGGATCCTCGAACGATGTCGCGGAGGACATCGATCGAGATGGAGGCTTCGACCGGATCCGCGGCGTCCTCAGAAGTAGCTGGCGAAACCATGGGTCGCGTAGTCCTCGCGCATCAGCTCGACCTTGGTCCGAGCGAGCGGGAACCCGTCGCCGAGGGCCTCCTGGAATGCCTCGAGACCTTCGTCCAGACGTGTGTCGGCGCCTCGGACGCGGGGCAGCACCTTCTGCACGAACTGCTCGTCGAGGGCGACCTGCCAATCGATGCCGACCTCGCCGGCGGCAACCACGTAGTGATGCATCTCCTCGAGCACGCGGAATCCGAACGGCGCGATCGGCCTGAGCGCGTCCCACACGCGGAGCAGCACCTCTTCGTACGGCTCACCCTGCAGGTACTCCTCGACGTAGTTGCGCTGCAGCGGCAGCTCCAGCAGCTGCGCGCGGTCGTACACCTTGTCGGCGAACCCGTGCGTCGTCTCGTCGATGTTCACCGTGCCGGCGAATCGGAGGTTCGGCGTCAGCTCCACGGTGTGACCGGGAGCGAGGTCGAGGCGTGCGATGCCCTCTCGCGAGCGAACTTCCATGGCCGAGAGGAAGCGCGAGAAGTAGTGCTCGACGCGAGCGAGGTTCATCTCGTCGAGGATCACGTGGAACTCGCGCGCGGTGCGTCCGGCCAGGTCCGCCGATGACCATTCTCGTGCCGCTTCCTGCACGAACTCGCTGAACGGTGTGTGGTGGTAGAAGCCGTCGAGAGGTGAGAGGTACCCGAGCAAGTCTTCGTTCGACGACCAACTCGGATCGACCGCGGCGAGCTTCGGTCGGGCCCCGATCGCATCGGCGTACGCCTGCGCGAGCCAGGTCTTTCCCGTGCCGCTCGCGCCCGAGAGGATCACGAAGCCGCGGGACTGCAGCGCGAGGTGGTAGCGACGGATCACATCGTCGCCGATGAGGAACCCTGGGTTCTGCTCCCGGAACCGAGCGATCACCTGGTCGAGCAGCGATCCTGCGCCGATCGGATCGACGACGGTCTGGGTCATCGTGTCGTTCACGCACCTGCCTCCCATGCTCGGGCTTCGGTCGGCCGGAGATGCCCGGCACGCCCCTGGTGTTTCGGCACACGAAGTCCAGGACTGAACCACGGTGCGAGAGGGCTTGTGGTGCAGAGGTGCTCGTGTATCAGGACCGAGCGAGCGGATGCTTCAGGGCAGGGCCCGTGTGCAGCCAGCACGTGCTCGACGCGTTATAGGTCGAGAGCACCGTTGAGCAGCTGGGCTCTTCGCAGAGACGGCCTTGCGACGACTTCGCCACCATGCCTTTGCCTGTTCCGGGTGGCCCGTACTGGACGCGGTCGGTGCCTCGTGCCTTCGTCACGCGGTTCCCCCTTCGCGGTGCCTGCGTGGATCCGTGGGGGCGAGGTGGCGGCTGATCCGGGCCGTCTCTATCGCTCTGCGCGAATCCTCGGGTGAGACCCGAGACTCCCAGCTTACCTCGCGGGGCGAAGCCGAGAGCGTCGAACGGTTCATCCGGCGACGGATCGGACCGTCCTGCGACGGTCTGCAACCGAAACAACACACTTCCGCTAGGGGGTTCGTGACCGTCCGAACGCTACGATTCGCGGATGCCGCCCTACAAGGAGCAGGGCATCGTCCTGCGGTCGTTCAAGCTCGGCGAAGCCGACAAGATCGTGACGGTCATGACCCAGGGCTCCGGCAAGGTCAGGGCGGTGGCCAAGGGCATCCGCAAGACGAAGAGCCGCTTCGGCGCGAGGCTCGAGCCTTTCACCCACGTCGATCTCATGCTCTACCGGGGTCGCGGCTCCCTCGACACCGTGACCCAGGCAGAGATCATCGCGCCGCACATGGCGATCCGCGCCGACCTGTCCCTCTTCGCCGCCGGCGAGACCATGCTCGAGGCCGTCGACCGGGTGGCAGAAGAGCATGAGCGGAACGTCCGCCTGACCCTGCTGTTGCTCGCCGGTTGCCGTGCCCTCGACGCAGCGCCGGCCGATCCGGCCGCGGTTGCCGAGTCGTTCATGTTGAAGCTGCTCTCGCTCAGCGGGTTCCACCCGTCGCTCACCGCCTGCGCCGTGTGCGGCGACCGCGACCCGCAACTCTGGGGCGCGGGGCTGGGCGGCGCCGTCTGCTCGCGATGCGCCGAGCGAGGCGCCGGGCCATGCTCCCGCGCCGCGCTCGATCACCTCGCAGCGTTGGCTTCCGCCGACCTGAGCGATGCCGGAGCGATCGTCGAGCCGGAGCCTCGAGTGCGCAAGGAGACCCGCAGCCTGCTCTACGGGTTCGCTGAGTACCACTTCGAGCGGCGCATGAAGTCGGTGCCGATGCTGGTAAGGACGGCGACATGAGCTTCCTGCCCGATATCGATCGCACGCGCGTGCCCGAGCATGTGGCCATCGTCATGGACGGCAACGGGCGTTGGGCCCAGCAGCGGGGCCTCGCGCGCACCGAGGGTCACGGCGCGGGCGAGGACGCACTGTGGGACACGGTCAAGGGTGCCGACGAGGTCGGCGTGCGCTGGCTTACCGTCTACGCGTTCAGTACCGAGAACTGGAAGCGTCCCCAACCCGAGGTGCGCTACCTCATGAACTTCAACCGCGAGCTGCTCCGGCGCCGCCGCGACGAGTTGAACGACATGAACGTACGCATCCGGTGGAGCGGCCGGCGAGACTGGCGTATGCCGCGGAGCGTGCTGAAGGAGATGCGAACGAGCGAAGAGCTCACTCGCGACAACACCGGCATGACGCTCACGATCGCCTTCAACTACGGCGGCCGCGCCGAGATCGTGGACGCGGTCAAGGACATCGCCCGCGACGTGCGTGACGGCACCATCAAGCCCGAGAGGATCGACGAGCGTGAGATCGCCCGCCGGCTCTACCACCCTGACATGCCCGAGCCCGACCTGTTGATCCGCACGAGCGGCGAGGAGCGCATCTCGAACTTCCTCCTCTGGGAAGTCGCCTACTCCGAACTCTGGTTCACGCCGATGTTCTGGCCAGACTTCACCCGCGAGACGCTGTTCGAGGCCATCCGAGACTTCCAGAAGCGCACCCGCCGCTTCGGGGCACTCGAAGACGACTGACTCTCAGCGTCACGAGTCGGTGAGCCAGAGCAGTATCGCGATGGCGCCGAGCATCACGACGACGATCACCATCGCGTAGCGAGCGAGCGTATCCCCGGTGGTCCATCCGTATCCCGCCACCAGGGCGATCGGCCCAGTGGCGGCGACCCCGATCGCTCTGAGCGGAAGCGGTGCCCCGAGGCGAGGGAACCTCTTCCCGATCCTTCCCTTCAGACCACCCGGCGGAGCCTCGACTCGGACCGACTGCCATGTCTGGCGAAGCACGAACCCGGCAACGATCGACCAGCCGAGGAAGAACCACAGCCCGAACGGATTGAACACCCCGGTCCAGAAGAGGCCCACGAACAGCAAGCCGAAGACGCCGGCTGTCACCATGAGCCGGCCGGCCGGACCGAAGGTCGTCGGGCTGGCTTGCCAACGCGACGTGTGCACGTCGTGGGAAGGCCGGCCGACATAACCGTTCTGGTGCAAGGGCGGGCGGGCGGAGAATTCCGTCACGGCGGCGCTGCACAGGTTGCACCAGCGGACGTCTGGCGGCAACGAGGCACCGCAGGATCGGCAGTGTCTGGGGGCAGGCATCGTTCCCTGTATCGGCGGCGACGAGATCGAGGACGACCCTTCGTCGGCGCCCTCGACACCTCCATGGTGCTGGACGGGCGTGGGCCCTGCCGCCGGTACGATGGTTCTCACGCCAGCGGTCGCGTCCAGCGGCCGGGATGAGAGGAGGCCCGCATCGATGACCGACCTGATGGAGGCCGTCACCAGTCTCGCGAAACGCCGGGGCATCGCGTTCCGGTCGGCGGAGATCTACGGCGGCCTGCGGTCGTCGTGGGACTACGGGCCACTCGGGGTGGAGCTGCGCCGCAACATCCGCAACGAGTGGTGGCGAACGAACGTTCAGCTGCGCGACGACGTGGTCGGCGTCGAAGCCGCCGTGATCACCAGCCCCCGTGTATGGGAGGCGAGCGGGCACCTCGAGACGTTCCACGATCCGCTCGTCGAGTGCACGAACTGCCACCAGCGCTGGCGTGAAGACCACCTCGAGGCAAACGCCGACGGCGTGGTGCTCTGCCCGAACTGCGGTGGGGGAGAGTTCACGGAACCGAAGCAGTTCAACATGATGCTGAAGACGTCCCTCGGGCCGATCGAGAACGACGACGCCGTCGCGTACCTGCGTCCGGAGACCGCGCAGGGCATGTTCGTGAACTTCCCGGCGATCCAGGCCGTCTCGCGCAAGAAGCTTCCGTTCGGCATCGCCCAGATCGGGAAGTCGTTCCGCAATGAGATCACACCGGGGAACTTCATCTTCCGCACGCGGGAGTTCGAGCAGATGGAATTGGAGTTCTTCGTCGAGCCCGGCGCCGACGACGACTGGTTCGAGCACTGGGTCGAGCGGCGCATGCAGTGGTACCTGGATCTCGGCGTGACCAAGGACAAGCTGCGCCTGAGGCCGCACGAGCCGGGCGAGCTCGCGCACTACGCCAAAGCCGCGACCGACATCGAGTACGAGTTCCCGTTCGGCTGGCAGGAGCTCGAGGGTGTCGCGAACCGCACCGATTTCGACCTCGGCGCGCACCAGAAGGCGAGCGGCGAGGATCTCACCTACTTCGACCAGGCCAACGAACGGCGGTTCCTGCCGTACGTGATCGAACCTGCCGTCGGGGTCGACCGGGCGATGCTGACATTCCTGCTCGACGCCTATCGGGTCGAAGAGGCACCCACAGCGAAGGGCGATACCGACAAGCGCACCGTGCTCGGTCTGCATCGCTCGCTCGCGCCGATCAAGGTCGCGGTGCTGCCGCTGTCGCGGAACGAGAGCCTCGTGCCGGAGGCTCGTCGGGTTCACGACGTCGTGAAGCCGGAGTGGGTCACCCAGTTCGACGACGCCGGGGCGATAGGACGGCGCTACCGGCGCCAGGATGAGATCGGCACGCCGTTCTGCGTGACGGTCGACTTCGACTCGCTCGACGATCGCCAGGTCACGGTGCGTGAGCGCGACACCATGCAGCAGGACCGCATCGCGATCGATGGCCTCGTCGAGTACCTGCAGGAGCGCCTGTGATCGGCACGCCGCCGCGCGGCTCGATGGCGCTGTTCGCCGTAGCGTTCGTCGTGATGCTGGCTGCCGGGGTGCTGCTGGGCCTCGCGGCTCGGGAGTTCCTGCGGGAAACCTCGCTGCTCTGGGCGTCGATCGTCCTGTCGGCCGCGGCGGTCGCCCTCGCCGTGCTGGCAGTGGTGCTGCCGAGGCGTTCGTGAGCCGGCGCCGGACGGCCGGCGTGCTCGCGGGGCTGGCGCTCGTCGCGGCCGCGTGCACCGGCGACGGCGTCAGCATCGAGATCGGATCACCGTCGGCAGATGCGAGCACAACGGCTCCGGATCGTGGCCATCACGCTCGAGGTGGAACCGGTCGACACCCGTGAGCCGGGCGCGATCGCTGCCATGCGCGACCTCTGCGTCGCGCCGACCCCTGTGTCGACCGGCGGCGACGGGGGCCAGACGGAGACCCCCGCGGACGTGCAGGACGTCGAGTCGCAGGTCGAGCAGGTTCGCGAGCTCGAGTTCCTTCGGCCGGTCGAGGTGCAGCCCGTGAGCGCCGAAGAGATCGCCGGCAAGCTCGAAGGCGTCTTCGACGAGACGTATCCGAGGGATTTCTACGACCGGCGCACGGTGGCCTGGCAAACGATCGGCGTCATGCCACGCGACGCAACGATCCGCGACGCGCTGCTCGCCTTCCAGACTGGACAGGTGGTGGGGTTCTACAACCCGGTCGACGGCGAGCTCGTGTACCAGGCCGACGGTGAGCTCGGCGTGCTCGAGCGGGTCACGCTCGCGCACGAGCTGACCCACGCGATCGACGACCAGCACTTCGATCTCACGCGCATCGACGCCATCACCGCGCGGTGCCGCGACGAGGCGTTCCAGGGGGCGCTCGGCGCCGTCGAAGGCAGCGCACAGTTCTTCGCGGTGAAGTTGCTGTTCGAGTTCCCCCCCACGGACGGGGACTTCGGCGATCTCGGCGGCGCCGGGGGTCTGCCCGAGGGCGTGCCGCCGTTCATCTCCGACCTGCTGTTATGGCCCTACACGGCCGGGCAAGCGTTCATGACCGCGCTCGATTCCCGTGGCGGCGTCGCCGAGATCGACGAGGCGCTGCGCAGATTCCCTGTCTCGAGCGAGCAGATCCTGCACCCGGAACGGTACCCTGCCGACCGTCCGACGCCGGTCGATGTGGCCGACATCTCCGACGAGCTCGGTTCCAGGTGGGGCGATCTCGACGTGATGCAGGTCGGGGAAGCCTGGCTCGCCGCGATGCTGGAGCTTCGGCTCGAGCCGTCGACCGCCGAGGCTGCCGCGGCCGGATGGGACGGAGGCCTCTACCGCGCCTTCACCGACGGCCACGACGCCGCGGTCGTGGTCGTGACCGCCTGGGACACGGTCACCGATGCCGACGCGTTCGCGCAGGCCGTGCGCGAATGGTTCGAGGCCGGTGGCGAGCACGTGGTCGTCTCACAACCTTCACCCGATCGCGTGACGTTCGCGGTCTCGACGTCCGACGACGCCCGTATCTCCGGGCTGCTCGAGGCCGCGACCGCCTGAGTTCGTACCCCATCGCTCCGCTGCTGCGGTAGCGTTGGCAGGATGGCGATCTCGATGCACGCCGATCGCGCCCGCGAGCTGGGCATCGACCCTTCCTCGGTGGAAGACGGGCTCGCGCGCAACCTCACGTTCCCTGCTCGCTGGTACTGGGACCGCCGCATCTTCGACCTGGAACTCGACGAGATCTTTCCTCGGTCGTGGGTCTTCGCGGCGCCGCTTCGCAGGCTCGAGCGTGCGGGCGACATCGTGGCGACGCGCGCAGGCCACATCCCGATCGTGCTCACGCGCGACCTTGACGGCGAGCTGCATGGCTTCGTGAACGTGTGCCGTCACCGCGCCTATCCGGTCGCCGAGGCCGACGGCAACAAGAGGATGCTGCAATGCGGCTACCACGCGTGGACCTACGAGCTCGACGGGCGGTTGCGCAAGGCGCCCGGGTGCGAGCTGGAATCGACGTTCGACATGGGAGAGTTCGCGCTCGAGCCGGTCGCGGTCGACACCTGGAACGGCTTCGTGTTCGTGAACCCGGATCGAAGCGCGGTCCCGCTCACCGAGACCTTCCCGGCGCTCGGAACCTTGGCGGAACGTGGGCTCGACTTCTCGGGCTTCACCCTCCACGAGATCTCGACATACGACGTCGCAGCGAACTGGAAGATCGGCGTCGAGAACGCGTGCGAGTGCTACCACTGCCCGACGATCCACTCCGGAAGCTTCGGCAACGCCTTCGAGGTCGGGCCCGAGGATTACGAATACGTGAACCGCGGGCCGATGCTCTGCCAGTTCACCGACTACAACGTGGCCTCGTCACGCTTCCACCACGAGCCGCGTGACGGCGACCGAGGCTTCCGCTTCGCATACCTCTGGCCGCTCACGTTCCTGGCGCAGGACGACGACGTGGCCTTCACGCACGTGATCGTGCCGACCGCGCCCGACCGGTTCACGAACATCTACGAGATGTACGCCGCGCCCGGGCTCTCGCAGAACGAGATCGACGAGTGGATGGCGATGTACGGCATGACCCTGCAGGAAGACGCGCGCGCGATGGAGGCGCAACAGCCCGGCCTGCGATCGAACATGATCCCGCACGGCCGCCTGATGCCGTCGCGGGAGAGCGCGATCTCGGCGTTCCATCGCCAGGTCTGGACCGCGATGGCCGAGGTACTGGAGATCACGCCCGCGCAGGCGTGAGGTGCCCGCCGGCAGCGCGAGGCGCAAATGGGCCAACCGGCTCGATCCGTAACTCTGTGTGTCTCGAAGCCACGCTCGGCGTGGAGGAGCGTGGCGATACAGTGCGCTCGCTCGCTCGTTCCCGCGGAGGAAGTCGATCCACGTCGACGTGTCCACGAGAACTGATCCGCCCGACGGTCCCATCGTGCGCGGAGGGTGCTTCTGAGCTTCCGCGGAGCCGTCGCTTCTCGGCCGTAGACTGGCACCTCCGAACCGTTCGAACCGCGCCGGAGGCATGCCGTGACCAAGTACGTCTACGACTTCCCTGAAGGCAACAAGGACATGAAGGACCTGCTCGGCGGCAAGGGCGCGAACCTCGCCGAGATGACGAACATGGACCTGCCGGTCCCGCACGGATTCACGATCACGACCGAAGCCTGCCTCGCCTACCTGTCCGAGGGCGGCTTCCCCGACGGCTTGATCGACGAGGTCGAGCAGCACGTGCAGAGCCTGGAGTCGTCGATGAGCAAGCGCCTCGGCGATCCATCCGACCCCCTGCTCGTGAGCGTCAGGTCCGGCGCCAAGTTCTCGATGCCGGGCATGATGGACACGGTCCTGAACCTCGGGCTCAACGAGGAGTCGATGAAGGGCTTGGCCGAGCAGTCGGGCGGAGACCTGCGGTTCGCTCGCGACGCGTTCCGGCGCTTCATCCAGATGTTCGGGAAGATCGTCATGGACGTGCCGGGCGACGCGTTCGAGCACGCGCTCGAGAAGGCTAAGGAACGCAAGAGCCCTGACGCGACCGATACCGATCTCGATGCCGACGACCTCGAGCAGCTGACGGGTGAGTTCCTGGGCATCTACCACGAGCACACGGGGCAGGACTTCCCCCTCGACCCTCGCGATCAGATGCGGCTGGCCATCGAGGCCGTCTTCAGGAGCTGGAACGGCAAGCGCGCGATCGACTACCGGCGCCAGAACAAGATCAGCGACTCGCTCGGGACCGCTGTGAACGTGCAGTCGATGGTGTTCGGCAACCGAGGCGACGACTCCGGGACCGGGGTGGCGTTCACGCGAGACCCGTCGACCGGCGAGAAGGTTCCCTACGGTGACTACCTCGGCAACGCACAGGGCGAGGACGTCGTGGCGGGCATCCGCAACACGCTGCCGCTCGCCGACCTCGAGCGGGTCGATCCCGAGTCGTACGCGGGGCTCCGTGAGGTCATGACCACGCTCGAGAACCACTACCGCGACATGTGCGACATCGAGTTCACGATCGAGAAGGGGAGTCTCTGGATCCTGCAGACGCGGGTCGGCAAGCGCACCGCCTTCGGCGAGTGGGTCATGGCCCACGACATGCTGGAAGAGGACTTGATCGACGAGAGCGAGGCGCTGCTCCGCGTCGACGCGAACCGGCTCGAGGAGCTGTTCAAGCGGCGCATCGACGCGAAGGCCGCCGAGCGCGAGACGCCCATCGCCAGAGGGCTCAACGCCTCGCCCGGCGCGGCGATCGGCGCCGTGGTGTTCACCGCAGACGAGGCGCAGGCGCGCGGTCAGGCGGGGGAGAAGGTCATCCTCGTCCGGCGCGAGACCACTCCCGACGACTACCACGGCATGATCGCCGCGCAGGGCATCTTGACGAGTGCCGGTGGCACGAACTCGCACGCCGCCGTGGTCGCCCGAGGTGAGGGGATCCCGGCTGTCTGCGGGGCCGACGCGATCAAGCTCCGGGTCGCCGACGGCGAGTTCGCGGCCAACGGCACCAAGGTGCGCGAAGGCGAGACGATCACGATCGACGGGTTCACGGGTCGCGTGTTCGCCGGAGCACTTCCGCTCGAGGAATCGCTGCTCGAGAAGGCGCGTCAAGGCGACCAGGACGCGCGTGAAGAGCCGCTCTGGCGCGCGTTCGAGCGGATCATGCGGGTTGCCGACGATCGCCGGACGCTCAGGGTGCGAGCCAACGCCGACACTCCTGAGCAGTCGACGAACGCCCGTGAGCGCGGCGCGGAGGGCATCGGTCTCTGCCGCACGGAGCACATGTTCCTCGGCGAGGAACGCGTCATGGCGGTGCGCCAGATGATCTTCGCCGAGAGCTCCGACGAGGAGCAGGCCGCGTACGAGACGCTCTTGCCGCTGCAGCGAGACGACTTCGTCGGAATCTTCACCGCGATGAGCGGGCTGCCGGTCACGGTGCGCCTGCTCGATCCACCGCTGCATGAGTTCCTCCCCGACCAGGTCGAGCTCGCTGTCGCCGTCGCGCTCGGCAAGGCGAAGGGCGACGATGTCGCCGAGCAGGAGCGGGTGTTGCAGAAGGTGAACGAGCTCCACGAGATGAACCCGATGCTCGGGCTCCGTGGAGTTCGTCTGGGCATCGTCAAGCCCGGGCTCTACGCGATGCAGGTGCGTGCGATCGTCGAGGCGGCTGTGCTCGTCAAGCGGGAAGGCGGAGACCCGAGGGCTGAGATCATGATCCCGCTCGTCGCGACAGCCCCAGAGCTGACGCAGATGCGCGCGGAGCTCGAACCGGTGGCGAACGAGATCCTCGGCCGCGAGGGCGTCGAGCTCAGCCATCTCGAGTGGGGCACGATGATCGAGCTCCCGCGGGCGGCAGTCACCGCCGGTGAGATCGCCGGGTCGGCCGAGTTCTTCTCGTTCGGCACGAACGATCTCACGCAGACGGCGTTCGGCTTCAGCCGCGACGACATCGGCAAGTTCGTCGGCATGTACGAGGAACGCAAGCTCGTTCCGGCGAACCCCTTCGTCACCATCGACCGCGCCGGCGTAGGAGCGCTCATGCGTACGGCGGTCGAGGACGGGAGAGCAGCGAACCCCGAGCTGCACCTTGGCATCTGCGGTGAGCACGGCGGTGACCCCTCGAGCGTTGCCTTCTGTCACGAGCTCGGGCTCGACTATGTGAGCTGCTCGCCGTTCCGGGTGGAAACCGCGCGCCTCGCGGCCGGCCAGGCCGCCGCTGCCGGCGATGTCCAAATGACCTCCAGGTAGGAGGCGGCCTTTCCTCGACCGGGGTTCACGGGCCAGAACATCGACCCGAGTTCGGCCTGACGTGCGTGACGACGCAAGCGTTCTCGCTTCCGGTGTGACCCTCGTCACGGTTCTGAGGCCGCGACCCATGTAGCGTCGGCCCTCCTCCCACCTCCCCCGCGCAGGAGGTGGTGCGCATGGTCGTCGCATCGGTCCGCTCCAGGGCCGCGTTCCTCGCCCTCACGGTTGTCGTCGGCGTCTCGCTGTTCGCTGGATCGGCTGCGCTTGCGGGCCACATGTCCGGCTGGACGCACGATCATTCGAAGCAAGGTGTTCCGCCTCGTCCGAATGGGCTGTCCGAGCTGATCGCCACGCTCGGCGAGCACTGCAACAGCAGGTCGAACAACGCCAGGAGCTGGTGGCCGCACGCGAACACGAGCGACGGCTCCGGCGCCTACGTCGAGTACCACACGTACCTCGCTCGCAACATCGGGTTCAACGTGCGCAACCACATCGATGCCGCGCATCGAGACAACGCGCTGTACCCGGGCATCGGCGCCTACAACTGCCGGCTGATCGACGGATCGACGTCGTGGTCGGTGCACGCGTGGGGCGCCGCGGTCGACACGAACTGGATGCGGAACTTCCGTGGTCAGGACTTCTGGAACGGCCGCGGTTGGGACGGTGTGAACTACGGCACGTACATCCCCGACGTGTGGCGCGGTGCCAGTCCAGGGCACCGCTTCTACTGGGGGCTCAATTGGAGCAATCCCGATCCCATGCACTTCCAGTACGTCACCAACTATTGATCGACCATCAACGAGGAGGTCTTCATGGTGCGGAAGGTCGTGATCACCGCCGTTGCGCTCGCGTCGGCGGCTGCGGGTCTCGTGAGTGGCCGGGCGACCGGCGTGCCGGTCGCGTCGGTGCGCGCAGCTGGGTCCCCTGGATGTGAGGGCGTGCACTCCTTCGCCTCCGAGCTGTCGACGCGGCTCGCGAGGCCTGATGGGCTGTGGGCCGTGACCCGAAATGGACTCGTGTCCCTGTCTGCGGACCGATCATCGGAGCCCGCCGGGGTTTCCGCTGGTTCTATCGTCAAACACATCGCCGTATCGGCGGACGCAGGAACCGCGTACGTCGTCGATCGCGTGGGAGACGACGAAGTCATCGTGGTGACGCCTGAAGGTACGAGACGACTGCGGCAGCATGGTGAGGTCACCCACCCTGCCTGGTCGTCTCGAGGTGACCTGGCCTGGGCGACGGGATCGTCGATCGCGGTGCTCGACGCCGGCAGCGGTCGTGTTCGCCGGCTGGCGTCCCCGGTCGAAGGCGCCACGCTCTTCTCGCCCGTGTTCGTCTCGGCGAGAAGGGTGGCGGCTGTCGTGTCGATGCCGCCGACCGCAGAGGTGCCAGAGGGCGAGCGGCTGGGCAACCTCTGGGTGACCCGGCTCGACGGTCGCGGATGGCGGCGGTTGACGACCTTCACGGCGGGGACCGACCGGTGGGTGACGGTGCGCACGCCGATCGTGCATGCGGGCACCGTGCATTTCGTCAAGGTGTCCGGGCGTGGATCTGCTTCTCGCCCGCCCCGGTTCGAGCTCTGGAAGCTCGATCACGGCGTCGTGCGACGGGTGGATCGCCTTCCCGGGGAGCGCTATCTCGCCGGCTCACGTGGCTCGAAGCTCGTGTGGAACGTTCCCGATGCCGCAACCGGACGTCAGATCATCGCGCTCGATGGGCCCGGGGGTGTGCGCGAGATCGGCTGCGGTTCGATCATGACCGACCCGCTCGATGTCGTCGATCCCGATCGCCGCGCGGGCACGGGGCACAACGTGCCACCGAGGGGCGACTGGCCCGAGCTCGCACCCTCGGCTCCGAGTCACACCGAGGAGATCGCGGTGATCGTCGGCGACTTCGTGACGTCGGCCGAGGCGGCCGGGGTCGCCCACGCCATCAGGGCTGCCTTCCCCTCGTCGCAGGTCGACGTGGTCGACTCGTCGATCGCGCCATCGGCAATCAAGCCCGGCGTCTTCGGGGCGCTCCTGCATCTGCCCGACGACGCCGATCCGACCGTTGCCATGGCGGAGTTCCGCAGCAGGCTGCCGGAGTTCGCCCCGAACAGCTGGATCGTCACGCCGTGAGCGGGCCGATGAGGTTCACGAAGGTGCTGCTGCCGCTCCTCGCCGCGCCGCTGTTCACGGCGGCGTGCGCGCAGGCAGATGGGCCTGGCGACCGGTCGCCCGATGCTTCGGCGGCTGTCTCGATCGGTGGTGGGCGCTGGCTCGCGGTGGCCGAGGTGGCGCCCTTCGCCGACGACCTCAGCGAACTGACCGAGCAGCTCCGCGACCCCCTCGGCCGGGCGCTCGTCGTGTCGCCGGTCGACTGCTTCGAGGGCCTGCCCCCCGAGCTGGAAGCCGGATACCTCATCGGCGCGGTAGGTGATTCGGCCGGCGAAGTCGAGCGGATCATGGCCGATGCGGGTGAACAGGTCATGTTCACAGCGCCAGTGACGATCGTGTGCACGGACTGAGCTGACGAGCGGTCGGCGGGGGAGGCGTAGCCTTGACTGGTGCGCCTCCTCCGTCGACACCCAGTTCTCAGCCTCGTCGGCCTCGTCGTGGCGCTCGCTGTGGGGGCCGTGGTCTACAGCGCGGTCGCCGTGTGGCGTGAGGCGCACCACGACGATGCCAGCGACCTCGAGCGGGTCGATGCGATCGTCGTGCTCGGCGCGGCCCAGTACGACGGCACCCCTTCTCCGGTATTCGAAGGGCGTCTCGACCATGCGGCGCTGCTCTACGAACAGGATCGCGCGGCCCTCGTCTTCGTGCTGGGGGCGAACCGACCAGGCGACCGCACGACCGAGGCCGAGGCCGGACGCGACTACCTGATCGGGCGAGGCGTGCCGGCGGACTCCGTCGTCGCCCTTCCACTGGGCAGCTCGTCGTACACGAGCCTTCGCGCCGCCGCTCGTGCGATGCGAGACCGCGAGCTGTCGAGCGCGTTCCTCGTCTCCGACCCCTGGCACAACGCGCGCATCGAGCGCATGGCCTCCGACCTCGGCATCGAGGGCCACGCCTCGGCCACGTGGACGTCAGCCGCACGCACCGAGGAGACGCGCCTGTCGGGATACATGCGCGAGACGATCGCCTACCTCTATTACCGGGTCGTGGGGGGTTAGAGCCTCCGCACCGGCTTCCCACCGAGACTGTCGGGCGACACCGCTACGATGGGCGCGTGAGCGCACCGCCGACCCCCCGCGAACGCACCGAGCAGCTCGAGCGCGAGGTGCTGTCGCCGAGAGCGGTGCTCGCCGCGGAGACCAAAGGACGCGACCGTGAGGAGCCTCACGATCGCATCCGCACCGTCTTCCAGCGTGATCGCGATCGCATCTTGCACTGCAAGGCGTTCCGGCGGCTCAAACACAAGACGCAGGTCTTCCTCGCGCCTCAGGGCGACCATTACCGGGTCCGGCTGACACACACCCTCGACGTCTCGCAGATCGCCCGGACGTGCGCCCGGGCACTGCGACTGAATGAGGATCTCACCGAGGCCATCGCGCTCGGCCACGACCTGGGTCACACCCCCTTCGGCCATCTCGGAGAGCAGGCGCTCACGCCGCTGCTTGGCCATCCGTTCCGTCACAACGAGCAGTCGTTGCGCATCGTCGAGCATCTCGAGAACGACGGTGCCGGACTGAACCTCACGTGGGAGGTGCGCGACGGCATCGTGCACCACCCATGGTCCACACCGATGCCGACGACACTCGAGGCCCAGCTCGTGCGGTTCGCGGACCGCATCGCCTACATCAACCACGACATCGACGATTCTGTGCGAGCGGGGGTCCTCGACGAGCGAGAGCTGCCGGCCGACGCCCTCGAGATCCTCGGAGCCACGCACTCCGACCGCATCGACACGCTCGTCGCTGACCTGGTCACCCACAGCGACGATCGTGACGAGGTCGGGCTCTCGTCCGAGGTGTTCACCGCGCTCGATGTCCTTCGCGACTTCATGTTCAGCGAGGTCTACCTGCGGGAGAGCGCACGCGGCGACCACGAGCGAGCCACGAAGCTGATCCGCGACCTGTTCGCGCATTTCATCGAACACCCCGGGGAGATGCCGCCCGAGTACCATGAGGCCCGCGGCGAGCTTGCGACCCGCGTGGCCGATTTCATCTCGGGTATGACCGATCGTTACGCGATCCGAACGTACGAGCGGCTCTTCCTCCCCCAGAGCTGGCTGTTGGAACGAGACATCTGAGCGCTGGCCGTATGGACGCGGCTCGACAGCGAGAGAAGGAACCGTGGCCGGACGCATCCGCGACGACGATGTACAGGCGGTGAAGGAACGCATCGACCTCGTCCAGGTCGCGTCGCAGTACCTGACGCTCAAGAAGGCCGGCGCCGACCGGATGGTCGGGCTGTGTCCGTTCCATCAAGAGAAGACGCCATCGTTCGGCATCTCGCCCTCGAAGCAGCTCTACTACTGCCACGGGTGCGGCGCCGGGGGTGACACGATCCGATTCGTCCGCGAGCTCGAACACCTCAGCTACGTCGAGGCGGTCGAGCGATTGGCCGGGCAGGTCGGTGTGCACCTGCGGTACGAGGGCGACTCTCCCGAGGCGCGGCAGGCGGCGGCCCGGCGGCGATCGCTGTTGCGGGCCAATGAGCAGGCCGCCGAGCTGTACGCGAGCATGCTCGCCGACGGCAAGGAAGCCGGCGACGCCCGCGCCTATGTGGCCGAGCGCGGTATGACCGCCGACGCCGTCGAGGCGTTCGGCCTCGGATATGCGCCAGGGTACTCCGACTTCCTGCTGCGACGACTTTCGCAGGCTCGAGACCTGAGTCCCGAGGTGTTACTCGAGGCGGGTCTGGCGACCCGCGGCGACGACGGCACGGTGCGCGACCGATTCCGAGGGCGGCTGATCTTCCCGATCCATGACCTTCAGGGCCGCGGCATCGGGTTCGGGGCGCGGGTGCTGCCGAATGACCCGAAGGCGGGGGAGCAGGCGAAGTACCTCAACACCGCTGAGACGCCGGTCTACAAGAAGCACGAGGTCCTCTACAACCTGCACCGCGCACGCACGGCGATCGCGAAGTCGGGCGAGGTATTCGTGGTCGAGGGCTACACCGACGTGATCGGATTCTCGCAGGCTGGTATCGAGAACACGGTCGCCACGTGTGGCACCGCGCTCGGGGAGGGGCATTTCCGCCAGCTCTCACGGTTCGCGGCGCGCGCGATCATGGCGTTCGATTCTGACGAGGCCGGCGCGCGCGCCGCGGAGCGGGCGGCCGAGTTCCAGGAGCGCTTCCCGTCGGTGCAGACCGTCGTGATGATCTTGCCCGAGGGTCTCGATCCGGCCGAATTCGTCTCGAAGCACGGCGCCGACGGGGTACGCGATTCCGCGAAAGGCGCGCGACCGCTCGTGGAGTACATGGTGCGGCGCACGATCGGCCGCCACGACCTCTCGAGCGTCGAGGGGCAGTCGCGGGCGGTTGCCGACGCGATGCCGATCATCGAAGGGCTCACCGACCCGGTGAGGCGGAGCGAGTACGCGCACCTCGTCGCAGATCTCGCGGGCGTGACCGAGTTCTCGGTCGTGCAGGCGCTCGACTCACGCCGCCGCGGACATCCGGCTGATGTCGTCGTGGAGTCGCCCAGGCGCATGAGCGCCCGCGACAAGGTCGAGCGCGAGATGTTGAAGCTGCTCGTGCGCGATCGCGCAGCCTACGACGAATACGCACGGCAGCTCACCGACGATCACTTCCGCAGCGCGAGCGCCCGCAAAGCGCTCGCTGCCCTGCGTGAGGCCGGCGGCGACGCCTCGGTCGGCGCCGCGGGCGACGACGAGAAGCTCGGCGCGATGCTCAGCTCGCTGGCGGTGGAACCGCTCGACGGCGACGGTGGTCCCGACTACGCCCGGTCGGTCTGGTCGCGTCTGCGGGAGCTCGTGCTGAAGCAGCAGAGCGACTCCCTTCGCATGCAGCTACAGAAGCTGAACCCCACGACCGACGAGGGTTACGACGAGCTGTTCGCGCAACTCGTGGCGATTGATGGCGAGCTCCGCAGGTTGCGCCAGGGGATCCGTAGCGCGGTGTGATCCTCGACGGCGCAGCGCTTCGCCACAGGTCGCGCCCCTGCCGTGTTCCGTACACTGGGTTGTCGTGCTGATGTCTGAGCCGAACCCCCACCCGATCACTCCTGAGGAGACCCGTGGCTGTTCGCCGCGATGAACCCCCACTGAGCCTCGACGAGGTCAAGGAAACCATCACCGCCAAAGGGCGGGAGCGTGGCTTCGTCACATCCGAGGATCTGCTCGAGGCGGTTCCGGTCGACGACTTCACGCCGGAGCAGGTCGAGGAGTTCCTGACCCAGGTCGGCGATCACCTCACCGCCGAGGGCATCGAGGTGATCGAGGTCCCGGGGGAGGAGACCGACGCCGCCACCCAGGTCCGCATCGAGGTCGATCTGCTCAAGGCGCCGACGAACGACCCTGTTCGCATGTACCTGAAGGAGATCGGCAAGGTTCCCCTGCTGAACGCTCCGCAGGAGATCGACCTGGCCCGGCGCATCGAGGCGGGCGAGATGTCGACGGCGCTGCAGACCCAGCTCCGCGATGAGGAAGAACCAAAGGCCGATCCGCACGACGTGAAGGTCTGCGTCGTGAAGGTCTGGGAGATCCGCAATCACCAGATGACGGCCTTCGGAAAGGTCGAGGGCATCGGCCGCGAGAAGATCGCGAAGAGCTATCGACCCAAGAGCGACGATGAGATGCACGCGTGGTTGCATCGGGTGGAGCGCGACGGTCAGCTCGCCAAGCGCAAGCTCATCGAGGCGAACCTGCGCCTTGTCGTGAGCATCGCCAAGCGCTACGTCGGTCGCGGCATGCTCTTCCTCGATCTGATCCAGGAGGGGAACCTGGGCTTGATCCGAGCGGTCGAGAAGTTCGACTACGCCAAGGGTTTCAAGTTCTCGACGTACGCCACGTGGTGGATTCGTCAGGCGATCACGCGCGCGATCGCCGACCAGGCCCGAACGATCCGCATCCCGGTGCACATGGTCGAGACCATCAACAAGCTCGTCCGCGTGCAGCGCCAGCTGCTGCAAGATCTCGGCCGTGAACCCACGCCCGACGAGATCGGCAAGGTCATGGGCATCAGCGCAGAGAAGGTCCGCGAGATCCAAAAGGTCTCGCAGGAACCCGTCTCGCTCGAGACCCCCATCGGTGAGGAAGAGGACAGCCACCTCGGAGACTTCATCGAGGATGCCGACGCGGTGGTGCCGGTCGACGCCGCGAGCTTCATCCTTCTCCAGGAACAGCTCGAGTCGGTGCTGCATACGCTGAGCGAACGCGAGAAGAAGGTGATCCAGCTGCGATTCGGCCTCGTCGACGGTCACCCCCGAACGCTGGAAGAGGTGGGCCGCGAATTCGGCGTGACGCGGGAGCGCATCCGCCAGATCGAGTCGAAGACGCTGTCGAAGCTGCGACATCCGAGCCGTTCGCAGAAGCTGCGCGATTACCTCGAATAGGGTACGTATCACGCGCGAGTCACACTCAAGTCGGTCAGGCGCTCTCTCCGATGTTCCATGAATGGGCGGATCGACCGTCCCGTGGAACGAGGTGTGAGAGCTCTTGATCCGTCCGACCGACCTTCGCAGCGAGCGTGGCTTCACGCTGATCGAGCTCATGGTGGTCGTGCTCATCCTCGGCGTGCTGTTGGCGATGTCGATGAGCACGTTCTCCGGCGTGAAGGAACGCGCACAGGATTCGGCGGCGAAGTCCACCGCCGCCACGGCCCTCGAGACCGGGCGCATCGTGTTCACCGATGCCGGCAACTACACGAACGTCTTCGCCGCGGACCTCTCGGCGGCCGAGCCGTCGTTGAGATTCGTCGATGAGGTCACGAACAGCTCGGGGCCCAACAACGCGAGCACGTGGGTGCCAGATCGCGCCACGACCGGGTATCAGTTCGTGGCCGCGGTGTACAGCGAGTCGGGGAAGTGCTTCTTCGTCCGCGACTGGATCACTCAGGGACTGGGCTTCGGTGTGGACCCAGGCGTGGGTCCCGCCGACTGCACCGCCGACCAGGCCGTGTCGGTGATCTTCCTCACCAGCTGGCCGACGACCTGAGCTTGGCTCTAGTTCCAGGCCGCGTCGTCGAAGGTCTCGGCGTCCCCGAGCCGGGTCCGGATCGCTCCCCGAGCCCGCCGGATCGCCGCGAGACTGCGAACGCTCGCCTGATCGGCGACGCGCTGTGCCTGGCCGCTCACGAGCCGGAGCGCCGGCGAGCCGGACGACTTCGGCTGCGGGCCACGCACGACCTCTGGGTCGTCCTGGCGCATCTTCTGCGAGATCGAATAGCCGATGGCGATACCGGCAGCCACGAGCGTCAGCGAACGGAGCCTCATCTGCGGTGGTCCTTCCTGCTCGGATCGACGATGGAAGTTTCGAGCGTCAGCGTACTCCCGGCGGCTTCACACGGTGTCTGGGTGGGAAGAGGCCACTGGTAGACTGCGGACGCTCCACCTTTCCGGGGTAGCTCAACCGGCAGAGCGGCGGACTGTTAATCCGTAGGTTGTGGGTTCGAGTCCCACCCCCGGAGCACCTTCTACCTGCGGCGATGCAGGGATCGCCGTTTCCTGGCTTCGAGTTCGTGGACTAATCGTGGACTAGTCGATTGGGCGAGCAGCTACGCTGACGGCCTGTGGAATCAATCGAAGTCCTCGCCGCCGTCGACCGCGGCTACGTTCGACTATCCGACATGCCGGCGCTCCTGCGCGTGCAGCGGGTATGCCAGTTGAGTCGTCGACCTGACTTCCCACCAGCGTCGGAGCTGATAGGACCCCGTCGTCTGTGGCGCCGTAGCGACGTGGGGAATTGGACGAGACCAAGTGGCGGGCGCGTCCTTGGCGTCTTGACCCGGAAGAAGGGAGCAGACATGGCAGTCACATTCAGGAGGCTCCGTTTGAGGGGTCACGGCAGTGGGCTGCGGCTGTCTATTTCGGGGACTGGACTAGTGATCCTATGGGCGGAGTTACCGAGTGCTGCCGCGCCCTGATGGCACTGGAGAAGGCGCTAGGCGAGTCAATCGGCCATGCGAGAAGCGCTGGGCATTCGTGGGCCGAAGTCGGGCGGGCGCTGGGGGCGACAGAGACGGCTGCCGGCTTCGATGACGTTGTAGACGCATTCGCCGCCAAGAAGCGGGCTACTTGGGAGCGATTCTGGACGGAGCGAACCGAGAGCGCCTAGCCAGGGCCGACAGGTCCGGCAGCTGGCCGCTTCGAAGTGTTAACAACGGTCTGAACTACACCTAGCACGTACCCATCGCGTCGAGCGGTGGGACCTCCGGGCTGAGAGCCCCAATAGAGCCTGGATACTAAGCAGCGCGTGCTCGGCGAGCGTCGTTAGCTGACAGGCTCACCGGGCGTCCTTGGCTTGCTCACGGATCCATCCGGATACCGAAGCTCCACCATGAAGCGCTTGAGGGTCCTAGCGTGTTCATCGCAAAGGCCGTAGGGGCCAACGACGAAGATATCTCCCTCAGGGGTTACAAAGTCAGAGAACGCCTGAACGTCACCCGGAGCCGTGCAATACGACATCAGACACTCGGCCGCGATCGGTAAGACATCCACCAGGGGCGACCCTAGCACCCTCGGTCAGCGCCGGCCTCGGCGCCGGAGCATCTGACCGGTTCCGAGGATGAGCGCCTTTCGGGGCGAGGAGTAGTCTGTTCTTGGGAGGGACCATGCACGGCGACGTCCGAATCCTCGGGATCGCTCGGAAGGACGTACGGAACGAACCCGATCACTGGGTGGTGCCGTTCCTCCTGTCCCCCTCACCCGACAAAGACTGGGCCAGACTCTTTGAGGTCAGTTACAACAGAACGAGGTCGACGATGTATCGGAGAGCCTCCGTGGCTGGTGATCGCATCGTCCTGCAGGCTCCCGCCGAGGAGGTCAATCAGTACCACCTTCCCCGGATCAAGAAAGCCGTCGAAGAGACGAACAGGGATTACAGAGCCTTCATCCAACGCGCCGAGGAGACTTCCCGCATCTTGGAAGATGAGCAAGGCCGGCAACGCGCTGACCTGGACCTAGTGCTGGATGACATCGAGTCGTCGTTGAACCTGGACGACGAGGATGGCTCCTAGGCTGCTGGTACACCGGCAATCCGATGGGAGAAGCCCCCGAGGATCTGCACGTCACGACGGATGAGTTCCGACGAGGTAGGCGCGGACAGATCGAGCACTCTCGAGCGGACTACCCTGATCCCGTAGCGGCTGGCTGCAACACCGCCGTCGCTCGCTTCGCCAGCATGAGCTCGTGCGCCCTGTCCTTGGCGCGCATCCGAACGGCGACCTCGGCGAACGAGAAGTTGTCGGCCCTAGTGCGGACTCGCGCGTCCCGCACCTTGTGGCGCCAGGAGGAGAAGAGGACCCCAACTGTAGCCAGCACGGCCACGGCGGCTCCGGGGATCGGCCCCCACATCACATAGCCAGCGAGCGACGCGGCGGCGACCCCGACGATCACCATGACTGTCTTGTTTCGGATGAGCTTTGGCCGACTGGCCATGTTCGATCGTTGCGGACGCAGTCGTGAGGAGCTTCGCAACAGCTCGTCGCCACGGAGCTTGAGATGCGACTGGTCGGCCTCCGCTGCGTAATCAGGTTCAGGCAGTGTCTGCGTTGTGGATGCATCGCTAGACCTGGCCACGTCTTCCTTGATGAGCGCCATTGGCGCCCTCCCTTCGTTGGGGGGCTCTCCACGGCCTCTTCGTAGCGGGTCCCTTGGCGGTGCTACCTCATAGTGTCTCACCAATGCCGAGGGGCACGACGGGATGTCGAGGTCGCCGCTCTACCTGGAGACGCTCGGCAGCACGTGACTCACGAACTCTCGATCGGCCTCGAACGTCGGCTTCAGCTCCAAGAACTCGGCGGGCGTTACCCATCGTGCCTTCCTGACCTCCCCCGGATCGAGCTCGAGCTCGGCACTGTCCGTGTCCACGGTCCACCAGTGCAACCGGAACAGACCATCGTCCGAGGGACATTCCCATACTTTCTCGAGCGCTCTCACGTGCAGTCCGGTTTCTTCGCCAACCTCTCGGACGACCGCCGCCTCCTGACTCTCGCCGGCCTCGATCCTCCCGCTGAGTGGTGCCCAGTATCCCTCCGCGACGGCTTTCGGCCCGCGTCGGATCACGAGAAGACGCTCGTCCTTCACCAGGACCGCGACGACGGCTTCACGCAACGAGAGTCCCTTCGGACGGTTTGGATCTCTCATCTTGACGCACACATCCGTCTCCGTTGGCGATACGTTCGTTCTGAGGTCCCCGATGGTCACCTCGGTCTGCAGCTCAGCGTCCCGATCCAGCGTCGGCAACTGACCTCGGGTCGACTTGCCTGTGGATGCAATCGAAACTTGCGTAGTTCGCACGTAGAGCCGTTGGTTGTCCGCCCTCATTCCTTGCTAGCGCGGCCACCCGTTGCCCGGGGTAGGGGCATCTCCTCGATTGGGGCCGGTACGAATCCGATGCAGTCGCACTCGGAGTAGAAGTGCGGTACTCGGGTCGGCTGTTCACCGTGGCTTAGCGACGTATCGGGTGGCGGAGGAGCGTGCGGAGTCGCTCGGGGGCGCTCCGGCGAGGATCGCCCAGGTAGAGCTCGTGATGCTTCCCGCGCTCACGGAACCCTGCCTCGGCGATGCCCTCGTGGAGCCGCTCGATCGACGAGCGTTCCTCGGCGTATGGTCCTATGTGCAGTACCTGGGCGACGTCTCCCTCCTCGAACCGTTCGACCCCGAGCAAAGGCGCGACCTCCGGCTCGACCTTCCCCCGCGCAGCCGCGAGCTGCTCCTCGATCTCGTCTTCGGTCGCCTCGTCGGGCATCACGATCATCAGCGTCCAGCGCCACGCCGCACGGTCACCGGCAAGGATCGCGTCGAGATCGGTCGCTCCGCCGGCGTGCCACCACAGCCCCTCGAGCGGACCTACCTTCCCGACCACTCCGCGCCGCTTCAGGGCGAAGCGCAATCCGTACGCCGTCCCGAACAGGCCGGGCATCCGCGCCTCGAACGCCTCCCCGCCGGGAGGACCGGACCCGTCGACCATGACGAAGCGGTGCGCGGGGATCGTCAGAAGCCGTACCGCGTCGCGCCGAACGCGGTACTCGTCCTCCCGGTCCTTCGGGCGCTCGATCGTCACGCTCGTGCCCATGACTCTCGCCTTCGGTCGACTTCGCTACTCCATGATCCGGAGAAGGGCCTCCCTATCTCGCGAGTCGTTCCTGCAGCCCCATCTGGTGAAACGACTCGCGGAGCCAGCCAAGCAGCTCGTCGTCGAGCTCGTCTGGTGAGGTGACCCTCATCCAGTGCCCGTGCCAGCCGGGGGCGATGTTCTCGACCTTGCGGATCCGCCGGTGGCGCAAGGGCCTGGGGAGGGCGAACGCGATGGTCATCCCGCGGTCGCTGATGGCGTTCACGCCCGAGAACCGCACGCGGGCCATGAACGCGATGCGGGTCTTCGCTGGAGCGACCTCGTACTGCCCGCACGCCGCGATGAGGCGCTCCAAGCGGTCGAAGAGTTCCCGGGGACCGTTGCAATGCGTGCGGCATCCGGACTTGACCGCAGAGGTGGGAGAGCAGGTTGTCGGTGTATTCATGCCCCAGATGTAGGTCGCATGCCACCGGTTCTGCGCAGCTTTCACGAACCCCGGCTCTCGTTCAGCCGAGGACCGTCAATATCACGAGCACCAGGATCACGACGCCGATGATCGCGAGCGCGATGAATGCCGATCGGCGTTGGGATCCGCCCTCCCCGATGGGAGATGGGTCGGGCATCATGAACGGATCGTCGAAGTGACCCGGTCCGTGCCATGGGCGCGTTCTCCCCTGGCGATACTCCATGTCGGCATGGTACCGCCGGCGTCCCCACGATGCGAAGAGGCCCCCGGGCGTACCCGGAGGCCTCTCTGCCTTGGTGATGCGTGGATCAGGCGGCGTCGCCGATGACCCGGGTCGTCTGCTTCGATTGTGAAGGCGACCCTTGATGGATCTGTACGTTGCCGGCGGTGATGATGCCGACGTCATTGCAGGCCACCGTGACCTCGACGCCGGAGTTGCACTTCATCAGGTAGACGTCGGGGTCGGCGTTCGCGTCGAGCGCGAAGTCCGAGTTGTAGGTGAAGAAGATGCGCTCCACGTCACGGTTGCCCGGCTCACCCCGATCGATGAAGTAGATCTCGGCGTAGATCGTCGCGCCTTCCTTGTCCGTGCACGTCGCGGTCACCTTCGTCCGCAACGCACCACCGGCGGTGGGCGCGAGGTTGCGATAGCTGGTGAGACCGTCATGACAGAAGACCTGGAACATCGTGCCGTCGTGAGATGTGTAGGTGATGTTGCCGCGCAGGTTCGCCTTGGCGTTGAACCCGAGGCTCGCTCCCTCGTGGGTGAGTCCCGAGCCGTTCGTCTGATCGGCGGCGATCGCCACGCTCATCATGACGACGAGCAGGGCTGGGGCGAGGGCGAGGCTCCTCAGCAATCTCGTGCGCAACGCAACCTCCTGGGGGTAGAGGCGGCTCTTTGCGCCGCCGAATGCTCGTGCCTATCGGTGACGCATCCTACGTCGTTCGGATGGATGTCAACAGGGCCAAAGGTCGGTTTTTCCTTGTCGCTACCCGATGTTCATGTCGGGCAGCTGCAGGCTGCAGTTCGCCGGGCCCTCGAGGGGAACGCGCGACCCCCGAGGGCCCGGCAGAACTGCGACTCGATGCCGACCGTCAGGGCACCACAGCCAATTGTCCCCGGATCGCGCCAGCCGGATACGGGGGCGTGTGGACGTTCACGTAGAATCGGTCCGGATCGGCGGCGATCCTGTCGATCAGGTCCGAATCGACGTTGCGCACGCATCCCTGCACGGCCTTGATCGTCCTCGGAAGCGGCGCAGACGACGCGAAGAGCTCAACGCGGATGGGTCCTGCGACCGTGTCAACCCCTCTGTGGATGTGCGCGGCGAAAGGACGCCCGATACGGCTCCAGCTCACGTCGAAGCAAACGCTGTCATTGACAGTGTCGAGCGTGATCGTCGCGTCGCCGCTCCCATCGGGGTCACCCGGTCCAGGCACTTCGGCGTCCCCGGAGAGCGTTGCGTCCAGCGTGACGATGCCTCCGGCGGTCGCCTGCGTCAATGGGATCAGGGCGACGAGCCCCACCAGCAGCGCCAAGCTGATGGCGCTCTTCGTGCGTGTGCGCATGCGCACCACTCCTTCCATCCGGTCGACCGGCTGCGCGACCGGCCGAGCTGCCATCGATGGGGAAGGGTTGCGCTTTCGAAGCCTACGCCTCCGGACAACGAAGCGCACATGGAGCTACGGCGACCACGTGACGTAGACGCCGCCGCCGATGACTGAGGGTGCGCCGCCGACTTCCTGCACGACGATCTGGCCCCGGCCGTCAGGGCTGAGCACAGGGAAGGCGAATGCCGAGCTGTCGGGTGACCAGGGCGACGCGCTCTGCGCGTACTGCGTGAAGAAGGGCGCGTAGTCGCGCATGAGCTCCAGGGTCGGGGAGTGGCGACCCGGCACTTCGATCACGCGGCGCCCGTTCCATATCTGCCAGAGGAACGGGATCGCGCCGGTCGACCCGGGCTCTGGGGCGAGGGTGAGCAGCTGCTCACCGTTGGGGCTCCACCAGAAGGTCATCGCCCGGATCGAGGTGGCGCGACGCTCGACACCGGTGCGCAGGTCGATCACGCGGACGCCGTCGCCGGGCTCGGTGGGGCGACGGTCGAAGAGATCGCTGTCTCGTTCCCCGAGCATCTGGTAAGCCACGGCCCGGCCGTCGGGCCGGAGCACGAACGAGAGTGCCCCGGGCCCCTCGACGAGCGTCTGGGGCCGCCCTCCGTCGACGACAGCGACGAGCCGCTGAGCCTGCGCGGGCCCTCGCTCGGCGTATACGAGCGTTCGGCCGTCATCGCTCCAGGCGGGGGTGGCGAAGAGCCCAGGTCGTGCGGTCACCGGAGTCGATCGGCCCTCGAGGTCGATCTCCTCGAGGCGATCGAACCCGGCGTGGGCGAGCACACGCCGCCCATCAGGAGCCCAGGCGAAGTAGAGGAACGGTTTGCCCCCCGCGACCGGTCGCACCTGGGGTGCGTCGCCGTCGAGTTCGAGCACGCCCATCTGCACCGGCGCCTCGGCCGAGCCCGGGCCGAGGAAGGCCACCCGATCGCCCGTGGGGCTCCACGATAGGTAGTACGGAACGAACGGGGTCGGCGTCACGACGGGATCTTCGCCCCTAGGACCGGCGACCACGATCGCGCCGGCGATCGCGTCGCTGCGGGTCTCGCGCGTCACCCAGGCGAGGCGATCGCCGCCGGGGGACCAGGCGGGCTGCATCGCGATGACCGCTCCGTCCTCGGCTGTGATCAGCTCGGTCCGTTCCGACCCGTCGCCTTCGATCGTGTACAACGAGCCGTCTGACTCGAGCACCGCCAACCGACCGAGTACCGATCCCACGCCCGCCGTTCCCCCAGGGCTCGGCGATACTGTCGGGGACGGCGCCGGCCCTGTCGTGAGGTCCGTGCGAGGTTCTCCGAGTGTGATCGAGCACGCTGTCAATGCGGGCAGCGCGAGTGAGATCACGAGGGCAGAGCCTCTCGGTCGACCCTTCCGTTGCATCGTTCGACGGTATCGCACCTTCATGCGAGTTGTGTACGGTGCAACACGATGAATCTCCCCTGAAACGAGGCAGATCGTGCGATCCCTCTTCGTTCCGTCATGGTGACCCCGTCGACGGTCAGAGCACGCCTGCAGCCGTACCTGCCACGGCTGACGCTGCAGTGGCTCGCAGAAGACCCCAAGGCGTTGCACCGATCGGTCGACGGCTCGGTCGTGTTCGTCGACATCTCCGGGTTCACGAAGCTCTCCGAGAAGCTCGCGAAGCTCGGCCGGGTCGGCGCCGAGGAGATGGCCGACGCGATCAATACCTGCTTCGCCGACCTGCTGGCCAGGGCCTATGTGGAAGACGGCATGCTCCTGAAGTTCGGGGGCGACGCACTCATGCTGCTGTTCACCGCGGAGTCCCCCGAGGAGCACGCTGCTCGCGCCGCCCGGGCAGCCCACGGCATGCGAGCGCGACTGCGTACCGTCGGCAAGCTCGATACGCCCGGAGGAAAGGTGAACCTCCGCATGTCGGTGGGTGTGCACTCTGGCACCTTCGATTTCTTCCTCGTCGGCGGATCTCACCGGGAGCTGCTGGTCACCGGCCCGGCGGCGACAGAGGTCGTGGCCATGGAGGGAACGGCCGACGCGGGCGAGATCGTGATCAGCCCGGCGGTCGCGGGGCACTTGCCGCGGTCATGCGTGGGCGAAAAGAAGGGACAGGGTTTCTTCCTGCGGTCCGCACCCGCCGGGGAGCCGCCATCGGCCGTCTGGGCCCTGCCGGACGTCGACGACGACCTGCTCCGCACGAGCGTGCCGGTTGCGACGCGTGAGCACCTGTTGGCCGGTGCCGCCGAGCCCGAGCACCGCCAGGCCTCGGTCGCGTTCGTCCATTTCGACGGCACCGACGGGTTGCTCGAGCGCGAGGGGCCGCAGTGGGTGGCGGACGAGCTCGATCGACTCGTCCGCGATACGCAGTCAGCCGTCGACGAGTTCGGCATATGCTTCCTGGCCTCCGACGTCGACGCGGACGGCGGGAAGTTGATCCTCACCGCAGGCGTCCCTCGAGCGACGGGCGAAGACGAGGAACGCCTGCTATTGGCGCTGCGCCGCATCATCGAAGGCAACCGGACGATCCCCGTGCGGGTCGGCATCAACCGCGGCAGCGTGTTCTCGGGTGACGTCGGGCCTCCGTACCGCCGCACGTACACCGTCATGGGCGACACGGTGAACCTCGCCGCCCGGCTCATGGCCAAGGCATCGCGCGGGGAGATCTTCGCGACCGAGTCGGTGCTCGAGCGCTCGTCGACACGGTTCGAGACCGTGGAGCTCGAGCCTTTCATGGTGAAGGGCAAGGCCAAGCCAGTGCATGCCTGGTCGGTCGGTGTTCCGATGCGAGGCCGCCCCCGTGATCCGGTCGCCCAAGACTTGCCGCTCGTGGGACGCGGCGATGAGGTCGGGGTCCTTCGGGCGGCGATGCAGAGCGCGTGGGCCGGCAACGTGACGCTCGTCGAGATCGTGGGTGAACCAGGCATCGGCAAGTCACGGCTGCTCGGCCAGCTCCGTGAGGAAGCAGGGGGCTGCGAGGTCCTGCGCGCGACGTGCGAGGCCTACACGAGCTCGACCGCGTACGCCGTCTGGCGCGAGCTGCTCCGCGAGCTGTTGGGCCTCCGCTGGGAGGACCCGGACCGCGTGGTCGTCGAGAGCGTGTCGGCCGAGGTCTCTGCGATCGCCCCCGATCTGCGCCCGTGGCTGCCGTTGATCGCCCTCACCTTCGATGCGGTGATGCCGAGCACTCCCGAGGTCGATGCCCTCGCCGAGTCCAATCGGCGCGCGAAACTGCACGAAGTCATGGCATCGCTGCTTCCGAAGTGGTTGGCGGGACATGCGCTGGTCGAGATCGAGGACGCTCATCACATGGACGAAGCCTCCGCCGATCTGCTCAACTTCATCGCCGGTCGGGTGCAGGGGCGGCCGTGGATGATCGCCGTCTCGCGACGGGCATCGTCAGGCGGATTCCGAGCGCCCGACGACGACCGTCGGACCGTGCATCTCGAGATCGAGCCGTTGATCGAGCCGGCCACGATCGTGCTCGCGCAGGCTGCCACAGTCGATGCGCCGCTGCTGCCCCACGACCTGCACATCGTGGTCGAGCGCTCGGCGGGCAACCCTCAGTTCCTGCTCGATCTGATCGCGGCGAAGGCCACTGGGTCGGCGCTTCCGGACTCGGTCGAGTCGGCCGCCACATCTCGCATCGACCAGCTCTCGACCCCGGATCGCTCGATCGTCCGGCGAGCGTCGGTGCTCGGGTTGAGCTTCCATCCCCGCTTCCTCGACGACGTGCTCGAACCCGACACGCCGACGCCTGATGAGCGGACCTGGGCTCGCCTCGGCGAGTTCTTCACTGCAGAGGCCGACGGCTACCGGCGCTTCAGGCGTGCGGTGGTTCGGGAGGCTGCTTATGACGGGCTGCCGTTCCGCACCCGCAGGGCGCTGCACCAGGCGGTCGGTGAGCGGCTCGAGCGCGAGGTGCAAGATGCCGACGAGGTGGCCGGGCTCCTCTCTCTGCATTTCATGCTCGCAGGAAGCTATGCGAAGGCATGGCCCTATGCGCGGACGGCCGCGCAGCAGGCGCAAGAGCGGTTCGCCAACGAGGAAGCCGCGCAGCTTTACCAGCGGGCGATCGACGCCGGTCGGCGGTTGTCGCACGTGGACCCGGTTGATCTCGCGCAGGTGTACGCCTCGATGAGCGAGGCGCTCCTGAAAGCGGGTCAGATCCGCAAGGCCGCCTCTGCGAACACATCGGCGCGTCGGCTGGCCTCGAGCGAACCGCTGACTCTCGCTCACCTGCTGTTCGAACGGTCGCGCATCGAGGAGCGGCTGGGCAGATACTCGCAGTCCCTGGGTTGGTCCACCAGGGCTCGGCACATCCTCGAGGATCTCGACGGCCACGATGCCGCGACCGAGCTGGCGCAGCTCACGACCTGGCACGCGATGGTGCTGCAGGCCGAGGGGCGGTCGCGGGCGGCGATCAGATGGGCCGAGCGCGCGATCGAGCAGGCGGAGTCGATCGGCGACCGCAAGGCGCTCGGGCTCGCCTACAGCGTGCTCGACTGGGCGAAGTCGACACTGGGGGAGTCGACCGGGGGCATCTACTGGCGCCGATCCCTCGAGATCGCCGAGGAGACCGCGGATCTCGAACGTCAGGCCCACGTGCTGAACAGCCTGGGCTACTCCGCCTTCTACGAAGGCCGGTGGGGCGAGGCGATGGACTTCTACGAGCGCGCGAGGGCGCTCTTCGGCAAGATCGGGGACCCCGTCACATCCGAGGCCGTCGCGGGCAACGTGGCCGAGATTCTGGTCGAACGTGGCCGCTACGACGACGCCGAGGACATCTTGCGGGACTCCCTGCGGGTGTGGAGAGCGTCGGAATACCGATACTTCCTCGCGGGGTGTCTGAGCGACCTCGGGCGGCTCCTCGCCCGCACGCGGCGGTTCGACGAGGGGCTGGCGATGCTCGCCGAGGCCCTCACGCTCTTCACCGATGTCGGCGCCGAGGAAGAGATCGTCGACGTGGTGGCTCGAACGGCGGAATGCCGGGTCTTGATGGGCGAGGGCGAGATGGCGCTCACGCTTGCCGATGAGGCGGGTGAGAGGATGCGTGACACCGAGGCGGCGGCCATGGCGACACCCCGGCTCGAGCGGATCCGCGGAAACGCACTGATGCAAGCGGGCCGGTGGAACGAGGCCGGTGCGGTGTTCGCCGCGAGCCTCGAGGCTGCTCGCGCGCAGGGGGTGGAGCACGAGGTCGCCCAGACGCTCCACGCGACGATCAGGCTCGCCGAGACCCTCGGGATCCCTGCTCCGGTCGACGCGGTGGCTGAACGCGACGAGATCTTGCACCGCCTCGGGATCCCGGAACTGGCCGAGGCGCCAACGGGAGGCGCCTCGGCCACGCAGACCTAGCTCACCGCTCCGCTATCCGCGGGTGATCCGGGCGTCACCTTCGAGCAGCACGGTCTCGTACACCTGCATCTGACCGCTCCCGACGAGCTCGGACCTCTGCTAAACGAGGCACCAGAAATGATCGCCTGCAGGCATCACGGGAGCCGTCGACGTGCCGTCGCACCAGACGAGCGACTCGCCGCCGGGATCGGGCGGGAAGACCGTTGAAGCCGGGATCGGGTTCTGTGCCGTCTCCGGGTCCCAGGCATTGACCTCGACCCTGAACGAGGCGTTCGGGTCCTGTGTCGGATCCTTCAGGAAGTCGATGAGGTTCCCGTCTCGTGTCAGCTCGTAATTGATCGGGATGCACGGCGAGCCGTCGGGGTTGCTATTTGGGTCACCAGTTTCCGACAGTCGGGTCAAGGTCACGGCCGCACCTTCGGTCGCGACGTTGCTGCCGGCGCCGCACGTGAGCACGCCCTCTCCGAGGGCAACCACGTGGAACACCGAGTCTCCGGTGGACAGAGAAGCGCCCAGACCGCCAGGGAGGGCCGGAGTGCCGTCGGCGCCTGCTTCCAACGTGACCGCCGCTCCCGAGCCACCGGTCGCGAAGAGCCGCATCTCGTCGAAGAGCACGGTGCCAGTTGCCGGCACCCGGATGCGGTTGTTGTCCCCGTCGGCCGAGTCCGGTCCGCAGTCCGAGTCGGCGCAGCTCACGGAGAAGCTGTCGACCTGGGCACCCTCCCGGTAGAGCGCGATGTTGATGGTCGCGTTGAACTTCCACTCGATGTCGAGTTCCATGTAGTCGAGGTACTTGCCCGCGAACGGCGCCTGGCCGGAGCCGTTCTGGAGCTCCAACGTGAGCAGCTCGTTGGGGGCGTTGATCTGCGTGCACTTGCCGGTGCCCTCTGCGGTGTTGATGCCGAGGCCGAACTTCCCCGAACCGCTCGTGGAGTACCCGACCGCGCTGGTTCCCGGTGTGGGAGAGAGCTTGACCAGGTTGAAGCCCGTAGCCGGCGACACGGGCGTGTACTTGCAGCTGCTGGCCCTGAACGTCTGGCTGGCGTTGACCGAGTGGTCGGGGTTGAAGTACCTGAACCGGTTGCCCGACGAGTCCATCTGCAGCCTGATGTAGCCGGCATCCTCGGGCTCCAACGTGAGCGGTACCTGACCGGTCGCGAACTGGATCGGGATCACCGCCAGCATGCCGAGCGCGGCCAGCGCAGCGATCAGCTTGACCTTCGGAGAACTGCTCTTCCATCTGCGAGCCATGCAGGGTTCCTCCTGGCATCGGGGGGATAGGCCAGCGGACCGTAGGCCGTATGCCTTCACCGAGTCAACCGACGGTTGGTCCATATACCTAAGCCCTTCGGCGTATCCTGCGCCGGTGGAGCTGCCCGGCATGCTCGTGGACCCGAGATGGCTGCGAGCCCTGCTGTCGTCAGGCGAAGTCGCCGACCTGGTGCTCGCCGACGTTCGCTGGGTGCCTGGTGGTCACGCGCACGACGGGTTCGAGCTCGGTCACTTGCCCGGTGCGATCTGTGTCGATGTCGACGCCGACCTCGCAGCGCGACCCTTCGAAGGCCCGGGTCGGCATCCGTTGCCGAGCGCCGAGGCCTTCGCGTCAACGATGTCGCGGCTCGGCATCGGTGATCGAACGACCGTCATCGCGTACGACGACGTCGGAGGGTGGGTCGCCGCAAGGCTGTGGTGGATGCTTCGCGTGCTCGATCGAGAGGTCGCGCTACTCGACCTTCCTTCACTCGAGTCGTGGACCGGCGATGGGGGGATGTTGGAGACCGGGCCCTCCGAGACCTGTCGCTGCGGCCTCGTTCACACCGGCGACCTGGCCGGCCGATCGCGTGGTCGACGCTTCCACGGTGGTCCGCCTCCTTCGCGACGGATCTGCGGTCGTGCTCGATGCGAGAGCGGGTGAGCGCTACCGTGGCGAGGCAGAGCCGATCGATCCGGTTGCCGGCCACGTGCCCGGAGCGCTCAGCGCGGAATGGGCGGGCAACCTCGAGCCGAACGGCCTCCTCGAGCCCGGTGCGCTTCGGGCTCGTTACGAGGAACTCGGCGTCCGGGACGACGGCGAGGCGATCGCGATGTGCGGCTCGGGCGTCACGGCCTCGTTCGCGCTGTTCGCGATGGAACGAGCCGGCCTCGGGTTGGGCCGCCTCTACGAAGGGTCGTGGTCGGACTGGGTATCGGACCCATCGCGACCCGTGGCCGTCGGTGACCAGCCCGGAGGACCTCCGTGAGTCCGGCGGCTGCGGGGGTCACACCATGTCCGCGGGCCGAACCCGCTCTTCGTACTCGGCTTCGCTCAGATGACCGAGCGCGACCGCGGCTTGTTTGAGGGTGAGGCCCTCGTGGTGAGCCTTCTTGGCGATCGCGGCCGCGGTGTCGTAGCCGATCGAGGGCGCCAGCGCTGTCACGAGCATCAATGACCGCTCGACGAGCTCCGCGATGCGCTCGCGGTCGGCCTCGAGTCCCACGATGCAGAACTCACGGAACGATCGGCACACGTCGGCCAGCAGCCTCGTGGAATGAAGGAAGTTCCGGATCATCACGGGCTTGAACACGTTGAGCTCGAAGTTGCCCAAGGAACCAGCGAACTTGATCGCCGCGTCGTTGCCCATCACCTGACAGGACACCATCGTCACGGCTTCTGCCTGCGTCGGGTTGACCTTGCCGGGCATGATCGACGAACCCGGTTCGTTCTCGGGGAGCACGAGCTCGCCGATTCCGCTTCGTGGGCCCGAGCCGAGCCAGCGGATGTCGTTCGCGATCTTCATGAGGCTCGCGGCGAGGGTCGCCTCGGCCCCGCTCGCGAAGACGATCGCGTCGTGTGAGGCGAGGGCCGCGAACTTGTTCGGGGCGGTCACGAACGGCAGACCGGTCAGCCGGGAGATCTCCGCGGCGACCGCTTCTGCGAACCCGGGTGGCGAATTCAAGCCCGTTCCGACCGCTGTACCGCCGACCGCGAGCTCGTACAGACCGGGAAGCGTGAGCTCGAGCCGTTCGATGTCCGCATCGAGCTGCGCGACGTAACCGCCGAATTCCTGCCCGAGCGTGAGAGGGACGGCATCCTGCAGATGGGTACGTCCGATCTTCACGATGTCGGCGAACTCGTCGGCACGTGCCGCGAGCGCATCGCGGAGCTCGCTGACCGATGGCAACAGGTTCTCGACGATCGCGGTCGCCGCAGCGACGTGCATCGCAGTGGGGAACGTGTCGTTCGAGGACTGCGACATGTTCACGTGATCGTTCGGATGCACGGGCGACTTCGAGCCGAGCTGACCACCGGCCATCTCGATCGCTCTGTTCGAGATGACCTCGTTCACGTTCATGTTCGTCTGTGTGCCCGACCCCGTCTGCCACACGAACAGGGGGAAGTGCTCGTCGAGACGGCCGGCGATCACCTCGTCCGCCGCGCGCACGATGAGGTCGGAAAGATCGGGATCGAGCGCACCTGCGTTCCTGTTCACGACGGCGGCAGCCTTCTTCAGCACGGCCTGCGCGCGGACGACCTCGATGGGCATGCGATCGGCCTCGGGGTATCCGATCGAGAAGTGATGCAGCGAGCGCTGGGTCTGCGCCCCCCAGTATCGATCGTCATCGACCCCCATCTCGCCGATGGAATCCGACTCGGTGCGCTGCTCGGTCATCGTCGTGCGATCCTCCAGGACTGGGTGTCCTCATCCTCCCAAACGCCGAGCGCAGGCAGCCCGCTCGCTAGGTCGTTGGACTGAGGAGTTTCGTCGACCGATGGCGGTTCCCCGTCGCGACCCCGGCTGCCTAGGCTGGGGACGATCCAGGTCTTCCATCCAGCACTCCGCAAGGAGCTCCCACTGATGCAGTTCCCCCTCGCCCGGCTCGCCACCACTGCCGCGCTCGCGATCGCGTCTGTCGGCTTCCACCCATCGCCCGTCTCGGCCCTGACTTCCGATCCCGACATCTCCACATGGATGGCCAACGGCAAGATCCATGCGTCGGTGCAATACGGCGACGTGATGTTCATCGGCGGCACGTTCCAGAAGCTTCGGGAGGTGATGCCGCCGGGCGTGGCCAGCGGTCCCCAGATCACCGGGCTGACAGGGTTGGCCGCGCTCGACATGAGCACGGGGGCCGGCATCGCCAGCTTCAAGCCGCAGCTCGCCGCGAGTGGCGCTCAGCTCCGCGACGTGCAGTCCTTGGCGATGGTGGGCAACACGTTGTACGTGGGTGGACAGTTCAGCAGCGTCGACGGCCAGCCCCGGTTGAACCTGGCGGCGATCGACATCGACCCGGCGACACTCGTCGGGACAGTCGATCTCGATTTCGCTCCGGCAGTCGGTGATCCCGCCGGCAACCTTGCGGCGTTCGAGGTCATGAAGATCCTGCCGGGGTCCGACGCCCTCTACGTGAGCGGGGCGTTCGGATCGGTCGCCGGAAAGGGAAGGAGCAAGGTCGCCAAGCTCAGCTATTCCGGTGTGGTCGACGCCACGTTCAAGCCCGGTACTACCAGTGGGGCAGTGCGCGACCTCGAGTGGGCGGACGACGGTCACACGATCTTCGCGAGTGGCAACTTCTCGACACTGAGCGGCGCTCCCCGCTTGGCGGTGGGACGCATCGATGCGACGACGGGCGCTGCGACAGGTTGGGCCGTGCCCGGCGGTCAGATCCCGTCGAGCGGTGGAAAGCAGATCTGCTGGGACATCGTCGCAACCGCGACTCGCCTCTTCGCGGGCTGCGGTAAAGGACCGAACTTCGTCGGTGCGTTCCGGACCGACACCGGCGACGTCGGCAGCCGAACCTGGCAATACGGCACCGGCGGCAATGTCCAGTCGATCGCGCTGCTCGGCGACGGCGATTCGCTCGCGATCGGTGGGCACTTCGGCATCAACAGCCACTCGACCTACAACGGGCTCATGCGGGTGTGCGGCACGAGGTACCTGCGAGCCCTGGGCATCGTTCGCAACATCGATCAGACGAGCATTTCGTCGGTCGTCACGAATGGCGGCACGAGCTCGACCACGGCCTACCTCGAATGTGGCTTCACGCCGAACTTCGAAGGTCAGGACCCTGACGGTCCGAATCTCTCCGGGACGAATCCCTTCGGCGGAGTCTGGGAGATCCAGGTGACCGGGCAGCACATCTGGGCGCTGGGTGAGTTCAAGTACGTGAACGCCGCGGTGAGACGTGGCGTCGCGCGCTTCGCCGCGTAGCACGCTTTCCGTCGGGCAGGTTCTGCTGCCCGTGCGTGGGTCGTACCCTGTCTGGCGCGGGGCGGTAGCTCAGTCGGTTAGAGCAGGGGACTCATAATCCCTCGGTCGCAGGTTCGAGTCCTGCCCGCCCCACCGAAGATGCCCCACCGAAGAAACGTGCTGCTCATCGCCCGCGCCTCGTCCATCGGTCCTGACGGACATGCAACATTCACCCTTTCCCCCTGGCGGGATTGGACAGAGTGGGTTACCCTCCTGGACCCAACCCCCCAGGCGGTCACATGCGGCGAACACTGATCCTGCTCAGCGCGACCATCTTCGTTCTACTGTTGCCCTCCACAGCGACGGCTTCGCACTCGCTTGAAGTGACGACGGATCCACGAGCGTTCCTACTCTCGCCCACGAAGGTGCATGTGAGCGGGACGCTCACCTGCGTCGGTGCGGCCGAGTCTGGCTCAGTCGGTGTCGTGCTCATCCAGCCACCGTCGGGTATCGCGCTCAACGGAGGAGGCTCGACCCCGTTCTCGTGTGCCGCCGGGGAACAGATCTCCTGGGCGGTCGTCGTGAACGCCAACGAGTCCTCAACGTTCGCTGCCGGACTGGCTCGTTTCGACACCTTTGCACGTGTCCAATGCTCCGATGAAGAGGTGGATTGTCCGAGCGATGGGAGCGACGGCACCTTAAGGGTCGAGGAAGCACCGACGTGCTTCGGAGAGTCCGCGACGATCTTGGGGCATAGTGGCGACGAGCGGATCGAGGGCACGTCTGGACCCGACGTGATCATCGGCCGTGGAGGACGCGACACAGTGTTCGGTAGGGGTGGCGACGACCTCATCTGCGGCAACGGGGGTAGCGACGTCCTTGACGGTGGCGACGGAGATGACCGGATGTCCGGAGCGTTCGGACGGGACTTCATCACAGGGGTCAACGGGAACGATGAGATCAGGGGAGGCGTGGGCAACGACGTCTTGAACTTCGGCGATGAAGAAGACGGCGACGACGACGTCTTCGGCGGGGACGGCGACGACGATCTCCATGCGGGCGTCGGTGCTGACCGCCTCTTCGGCAACAACGGCCACGACGTTCTTCGTGAAGGCGAGGTGGATGCGCCCATCGTCGATCTGTTCTCTGGCGGAGGCGGGATCGACACATGCTCGGCCGGGCCCGAGGATCAGGTGCGGAGCTGCGAAGTTTCGTAAGTGAAATCGGGACTGGATGCTGGCCAGGGTCGGCGAAGGAAGGACGATGAGGAAGCGATGACCTTCACGACGCCCTCACGTCGTTGGCCCTGCAAGTCGTTGACCCGCGGGACCTGCATACGACCCGATGAGTGTCGGGATCGAGCGTGCCACGGTCGCAACCGACTAGAAGGAGACTAGGCGATGAAGATCCGGACGGCTGTCGCCGGGCTTGTGATGTTGGCTATCGCCTTGATCACCTTCCCGCCCGCTGCGGTCGCCACCACTGGCATCGTCGCGGAACCTCATCGCGTCGTGTTCGGGCGGACACCCGTAGGTTGCGTGATCGGCGGCGATCCAGCCTGTCCGACTGCGCTCGTCACGATCACGAACGAGAGCCTTGTGACGGTATCGCTTAGTTCTTTCAGCACGTGTAGTCGAGTGGTTCGCCACGGGTGCGAAAGCACCCAGAAGCATCCTGGCTGCTGCGGGATGATCGACTTCCCCGCCGGTTGCTTCGTGCCACTCGCTCCGGGCGCATCTTGCTCTGTCACACTCGTCGCCGTACCCGACAAGACCGGCCCAGCTAATGGCATCCTGTTGGTCCGGAGCCAACCGGAAGGCGACATCGCCCTCCGCGTTCCGCTCTCGGTGGTAGGAACCTAGAAGCTCACGTCGCTCAGAAACGCGCCTCAGCGTCGACCAAGGACTTGGCCGACGGGGGCCAGGCGAAATGATCGATCAGAGCGGAGCCAGCGACGCGTGCTGATCACCTTCGCCTTGGTGGGAGTCATCCCGCTGACGGTGCCGGACAGACCGACGAGAGCGGACGTTCGTCGGCACGTCGAGCTAGCCTGAGCCATGCTCCCATCCTGGTTCAGCACCTGCCACGAGATCGGGAGCGGATGGGACTGGGCCCGGTGCAGATGGCAGGTCTCCGCTGGGCGCCCACCTGGTCGTCCACGACCTGACTCGCTCCGGCATGATCCGTTGTCAGCTACTCAGACCGGATCGCGGCTCCGCTGGAAGTCATACTCATCAGATGGAGCGGGTACTCCTGACTGGCATGTCGGGCGTCGGCAAGTCGACGGTTGCTAAGCGTCTTTCCGCGCTTGGCTACAAGGCGGTCGATACCGACTACGGTGGCTTCTCCGCGATCGACGAGCGCGGCTATCAACGCTGGAATGTCGATCGCCTCCGCCAGCTCCTGGCGACAGAGGACGTTGACGTGCTGTTCGTCGTTGGTTCGGACGACGCTCAGGGCATGTTCTACCCGGACTTCGACCACATCGTCCTGCTGAGTGCGCCTCGTGAGGTTGTGGTCGAGCGTCTCGCCTCCCGGACCAACAATCGGTTCGGCAAACGGCCCGACGAGCTGGCGAAGATACTGGCCGATATGGAGAAGTACGAACCGATGATGCGGCGATCTGCGACCCACGAGATCGACACGAGCAAGTCCCTAGATCGAGTGATCGATGAGATCCTGGGTCTCGTCCATCGTCGGCACGATTGAACGGCAGATGCAGTGCACGGTGGCGATCGGTCCTTGAGGAAGCCTTTGACGCCACCTCGGTGGCCGAAGCCTGGCGGCAGGGAAGGCAGGGAGGTCCGAACCTCGGATCGCGTCAGTGTTCCGCGACGACCGGACGTCGGGTTACCTCGATCAGCTCCCGGGTGATGGGAAGCACAGACCACGTAGTGCCACCGTCGCCCTTCGAGGGGTCGAAGATCATCATGCGCTCCACGACCTCCGAGCCCACCCAGTCGCTCCACCAGTCAGCATGTGTCCTCGCCTCGTGCTGAACCTCACACGTGTGGAACGACCGCGTGGCCGCCTGCTCCGTCAGGATCTTGTACGGCGGCGTCTCTCGACCGCAGTCGAAACAGGTGTCCGTGTAAGGATCCACGACAGACCTTCGGCAGGACCAGCGCCGGTCTTGACGTCGCTGAACAGGCTCGACCTCTCGTGCTGCGTTTCGCGAGGTGGCATCCTCACAGGATGGAAGGTCCACCCGCGGAAGTGGTGACGATCGTGCTCGTCGGTCTCTGCGGCGCCGCGATGCTCACCGTCGTGTACGCCACCGGAGCGAAGGCCCCGAGATTCACAGCCGGGCGGCTCATCCTCATCTTGCTCGGGCTCTCACTCGTCACCGTCCCGGTCCCGCTGATCCTCTTCTGGGATCTGGAGAGAGGACGGCCACTCGTCGCGATCGTCGGTGCGCTCTACATCCTCGCGGTTCTCGCCCTGGGATTCGGCACGCCCGACGATGACGACACGCCAGATGCGCGCTGAGGGATCACACTGGATGCTCGCCGAGGGGAAATCGCGGTGCTCGGGTGTCCGCCTACCGGCGAAACTCGAACCAAACCTGCCCGGGCGGCCCCGGGTCGACGCCCCACTCATCCGCCGTCGCTTCGACGATGTGCAGCCCGAAGCCACCGGGGCGCTCGGAGTCATCCAGGCGTGGATCGATCGGCTGGGCGTCACGGGCGGAGCTCACCTGCTCGACCGCGGCTCTCACCAGGTCGTCGTCCGCCGCGATGACGAGGCGGATCGTGTCCTCTGGACTCAGTCCGCCGTAGAGCACAGCGTTCGTCACGATCTCGCTGATCGCGAGCCGAGCGTCCTCGAATCGCTCTTTGAGCTCGGGAGGCGGGATGGCCTCATCCAACGCGATCCGAGCGAGCATCGGGGCGGATTTCGTGGCGGGCAGTATGACTTCACTTCTCACATCGGTGTCCTCACACACGGGGGTACCCACGACGTGGCCCTTACGAACCTCTGCAGCGGAAATGATGCTTGGGGTCGGAGGCAGCTGCCTGCCGGAGGGGATCCGTCCGGGCCCAGGCGTTCGCCGATGCCCGACTACCGACTCGTGAAGAGGTCGGTCTGCGACTCCGAGAGGAGCCTGACAGCATCCCCGACTCGGACCATGCCCGGCTGCCTGACCCGGGCGTACACGCCGAACGGCAGACCGCCCCCACCGGCGATGCGGGGTCGGTACTTCGCGATCTGGGTGAGTGTGTCCCAGTCCTTGTCGCCCGTGTCGGGATCCTTCGTCGTGAACACGCAGCGAGGAACCTGCCCACCGATCTCGATGACCGCGTCGCCGACCCGCACCGCATTCCCCGACCACGATTCCTCCTCGTACGGCTCGCAGCCCTCGAGCTCGAGGTTCATGCGGAAACGTCGTGTATCGAGATCGCCGTCGTGGCCGCCGCGCTCGGCCAGGTCGCGCACGGAGGCAGACGAGACGACCGTGATGGGGTCGACATCGACCCCATCGCCGTCACGATCGCATCGCATCAGTCGCACGTGCTTCGAGCAGAAGGCCGAGATCGCATCGGCGAATGGGCCGTCGACTTCATGTGCCCTCACCGAGCGGCCGTAGAAGTTCGTCGTCTCCTGGGCACCGAGGGTGTCGACGGGCGCAGTCACTTCGATGCCGTCGGGGAATCGGATCGTGAGCCGCTCGGTCGCCGAGTCGAGCTCGGCGTGCAGGCGAACCAACGGGCCGTACCTGCTTCCGCTGAACAGCTCTCCCCACTCGTCGACCAGATAGAAGAGCCTGTCCGTGGGGATGCCCGACTCGCTCAGCGTGACTCCCTTGGGGTGGTGCACGACGGTGCCCTTCAACGGGGTCACGCTGATGCGTTTGAGGGTCGCCATGATGTCGTCAAGGTAATGGAAACATCGAGACTTCTGCGCCGTGAGCATCTTGAGCCGCGGGCCCACTCAGGGATACCATCAGGCAGGCGGAGCGTGCCCGGGAGGGAACGTGACCACGACCGAACGCCCGACACCGCAACACGTCGTGCTCGAGCTGCAGGCTCGGGCTCGGGACCATGCGCTCATCGGCCGGGTCGACCAGCTCGAGCGGACGATCGCGCGCGTGCACGCGCGCATCGATGGGGCGATGGTCACCGTCGTGCCCCGGGCGCTCGAAGGCTGCACGCGCACGAACGACGACACCTCGCCGATGGCCGGTGCGGATCCGGTTCCGTGACGTAGACGCGTCACGAAGCCATGGCTCCTCCGTCGGCGCGGGGGTCGCTTCCTGCGTCGAGGCCACCGGCGACCGCGCGGATCATGTGCGCATGTCCCACCGAGCCGTCATGCTCGCCGATCACATCGACCCGATACCCGGCGGCCTCGAGCGATCGCACGGCCGTCTCGGGCACATCGGCTTCCGCGATCACCTGGGGACTTGCGCCCTCCGGTGACATGCCGCCCACCAGCCAACGCGGCGCCGCGACCGACTCGCCGGGGCTCATGCCGAGCCGGAACGCCCGCAGCAACGTCATGGCCACGATCTGTGGCTGCGCCGAGCCTCCCATCGTTCCAGCCACCGCTTCGAGACGTCCACCGCGCTGCACGGTGACGGGCATCAGGGTGTGTGCCGGCCGGGCGCCGGGCGCGAGTTGGTTCGGATGGCCCGGCTCCAGGGTGAAGCATGCGCCACGGTTCTGCGCCACCACGCCGGTCGACGGCTCGAGAAGGCCAGATCCGAACCCATCGTAGAGACTCTGGATCAGGGAAACGCCCCTGCCCTGCGCATCGGCCGTGACCAGGGCGATCGTGTCACCCGATCGAGGTGTGAGTCCGGGCGGTGGACCGACGACACCGCTGCGGACCTCGTCGGCCACCGCCCCGAGGTGTCCGTCGTCGAGCAGCATGGAAGCGTGCACGCGCATGCGGTCGGGATCCGCCAGATGCCGGTCGCGATCGCGTGCTGCCGCCCGCAGCACATGGGCGATCGTGCCGGCGGCGGGCCCGAGCGGATCGGGCGCGATACCGAGGCGCTCGATCACCGAGAGCGACTCGAGAAGCACGAACCCCTGGGAGTTCGGCGGGTGCACGAGCACATCGACGTCGCCGAACCGCGCGCGAAGCGGCGTACCGAGATCGGCCCGGTGCCCTGCCATGTCGGCGGCGTCGATCGGAGCACCCAGCGAACGGAGTCCTTGCGCGTACCGCTCGCCTCGCTCGCCCCCGTACCACGCGACTGGCCCGTGCTCGGCGATGGCCTGCAGGGTCGCTCCAAGAGCCGGCTGGCGCACCGGTGAGTCGGCCGCCGCAGGGATCCCATCGGGAAAGAACACGTCGGCGAGCCCGGGGTCGCCCCGCAGGCGCTGGGCGTTGTCAGCAAGCGTCTGGGCGAGTGATGGCGCGACATTCACGCCTCCGTGGGCATAGGCGATGGCTGCGGTGAAGGCATCGGTCCAGGCAAGAGCCGCCCCCTGTTGGTGCAGGGCTTCCCATCCGCTCACGGCGCCGGGCACCGTGACGCTGTGCGGACCATGCTCGGGCATGCGGCCGTCACCTGCCAGCTCGGCGGCAGCGAGGTCGGCCCCGGCGGGCGCGCGGCCGCTCGCGTTGATCGCGACCACGTCGCCGGCGGGCTGCTGCACGAGCGCGAACAGGTCGCCGCCCACCCCGCACATGTGTGGATAGACGACCGTGAGCGTCGTCGCGGCGGCGAGCGCTGCGTCGAGGGCGTTGCCTCCTCGCTCGAACGCGATCGATGCGGTCTCGGTCGCCAGGGTGTGCGGCGTGGCGACCGCCCACGCGCGACCGGAAGCCTGCATCTGCATGCCGCTCAGTCTGTCAGGCGCGGTCCTTCGGTTCAGCGTTGGCAGCCCGGGCACCACCAAACGCTTCGCGCTTGCTCTCCCTGGCGTCCGGTCTCGATCGTCGTGGCGCAGCGCGGACACGCACGCCGGGCACGGTCGTACACGGCGAGCCCGGTCGCGATGGTGGTGCGCCGTGATGTGCCTAGGTTGGCTCGCATCAGACGACTCGCCGTCTCGTACAGGTCGCGCCTCACCGTCGGATCGAGGTCGTGCAGCGGGCGAAATGGATCGATGCGGCACGACCACGCCACTTCGGATCGGTAGACGTTGCCGATCCCGCAGGCCACCCTCTGGTCGAGGAGCGCCACACCGATCTCGGTCGACGGGTCGAGCATGTCGAGCCTTGACGTCACGGCGTCGAAGTCCGTGTCGGCGAGGCACAAGTCTGGCCCGAGGGCGGCGAGCACGGGGTGACGCGCGAGCTCGGCGTCACTGAGCATCTCCACGACCGGCGCCGAGAAGCACACCGCATGCAATGTAGCCGTCTCGATGGTGACGACCATGGCTCCCGGTGTCTTCCGCCACCGTTCGTCGGGGCGGTAGAGATGCCACGAGCCGTTCATGCGTAGATGCGTGTGGAGCGTCAGGTCGCCGGACCACCGGATCAACAGATGCTTCCCGCGAGCCACGACATCATCGATGCGTTCGCCGGCACGAGGCAGCTCGCGCGCATGAAGCCTCGGGGCCTCGAAGCGCGAGAGCTCTTGACCCACGAGTGCGCGCGAGAGGCTCGTCGCAGCTCGGTGGATGGTGTCGCCCTCGGGCACGTTGACGCCCCCAGCCTCAGCCCCGAAGCATGAGGCCGCGGTATCCGTCGACGAACCCCGCCTCACGCAATCGCTGCGCGTGCCGCGATGTACCGGCGGGCTCGCCGTCGATGCGCACCAGCTCGATGCGGCGGAGGCGTCCGTCCTTCACGAGCGAGGCCACCGCATCGACCCACAGGGCTGCATCGACGTCGAAGGTCGTGAGCGACCGGGCGCCGCGTTCGAGGAACGCCGCCAGGGCGCCGCTCACCAGTACGACGTACGCACCCGCTGCGCGGGCCGGGTGTCCGCGACTGTCGGGCCACGGAAGCGCCGCGCCGTAGGGTTGGGCGGGGTCGGCTGCCGCCAGGACCACGGCGCCGGGCTCGTCGCCTTCACCGGGGTCGCGCGCAGCCCGCAGGCGATCGACGGCGCCGGGCATCGCGAACTGGGCGGCGCCGAGCCCGGCGACGAAGTAGCCGCGGCGCGCGGTGCCGGCTTCCTCCATGGCTTTCAGCACGGGATAGACGCTCGCGTAGCCACCCGGGCCACCCTCGGCCAGCGTCGCCTCTCGGGTGATCACGCCATGTCGATCGAGCAGTTGGATCGCTCGGGCGTGGGCGACTTCGGTGGGGGACACCCCAGGTTCGACGAGCGAGGTGGTGAGTGACCAACGACCGGCCCCGGCCGGTGGTCCCGCGCGCCGTAGCCCTCCGGGGCGCGGTCTGCGCGCCGGCTGGGGTGCGCGCACCTTGGCCGAGCCTCCGCGCACGAACGATCGCAACGGCGCGAGGGTGTCGTTCGTCACCTCGCCCGCCCAGACCAGGTCCCAGAGGGCCGCGAGGAGCACTCGTTCGTCGGCCGTGCCGGCAGCCTGCACGAGGTCGGTCCAGAACGAGGCTCCCCGATCGCCGAGGTGCGATCGCAGCGCATCGTGCATCGTCCCCTCGGGGCGCTCATCATCGTCGGGGCGTGTGCCGCCGCTCGGCTCGCGAACACGGCCGGCGAGCAACGTCCGCGCCTGCGCGCGGTAGCACAAGATCACGCGACCGTCGTCGGTGCCGAGACCTCCGGCACCGACCCAGACGAGCTCGCCGCTCGCCGCGAGCGCGTCGAGATCGGCAGGGCGATAACCCCGCACCCTCGCGGGCAATACGTCGGTCTCGAGGATCGACGCGGGGATCGCCGAGCCCTGCAGGTGACCGATCGCTTCGACCAAGACGTCGCGAGCGCCGCTCGCTCGGTCGGCGCCCTGCCACGCCGGAAGGAACCGCGCGAATGCATGGGCGTCGACGGCCTCGACCTCTCTTCTGAGCGCCGCGAGCGAACGCTGCCGCAGCCGTCGAAGCACGTCGGCATCGCACCACTCGATCCCGGCGCCCCCCGGCGTGAACCCGCCCTTGGTGAGCGAATCGTCAGCCTCGAGATCGGTCAGCGCGTGCTCGACCCGATCCGAAGCGGCGCCGAGTCGGGCGACGACGTCGGCCGCCACGAACGGCACGTGGGTGCGCGCGTACCGAGCCACCAGATCGTGCAGCGGACGCTCGACCGGATCGGTGAACAACCCGGGAAGGCCGCGGGGAAGTGAGACGCCGAGCGCATCACGCAGCCGCGCTGCGTCCTCGATCGCGGCGACTCGCTGCTCGCCCGCCATGCGAACTCGGATCGCGCGCCCGTCTTCGAGCAGCGTCGAGAGCCACGCAGCAGGGTCGCCGTCGCATCGGTCGAGCACCTCGTCGTCGGTGAGCGGTCCGAGCGCGCGCAGCAGGTCGTGCACGCCGTCGGCGCCACGAGCACGTCGTCCGTCGGCGAGCCGCTGGAGCTCGAGCGCGACCTCGTCGATCGCGCGTGCATCGAGCAGGTCACGCAGCTCTTCGGATCCGAGCAGCTCGCGCAGCAGGTCGCGATCGAGCGCCAGCGCTGCAGCCCGGCGCTCTGCGAGCGGGGCGTCGCCCTCGTACATGAACACCGCGACCCAGCGGAACAGCAGCGATCGCGCGAACGGCGACGCATGCTCGGTGTCGACCGCCACGAGCCTCGTGCGGCGAGCGCGCAGATCGGCCATGACCTCCTGGAGGGCCGGCACGTCGAAGATGTCACGGAGGCATTCGCGCGTGGCTTCGAGCAGCATCGGGAACGTCGGGTGCTTCGCGGCCTCCACCAACAGGTCGGCGCTGCGCTGACGTTGCTGCCACAGCGGCGTGCGCTTGCCCGGGCGCTGGCGAGGCAGGAGCAACGCGCGCGCGCTCGCCTCGCGGAAGACGCTCGCGAACATCGCCGTGCCGGGAAGCGCCTCGACGATCGCCTGCTCGAGCTGCTCCGGCTCGAACAGCAGATCCTCGACCGGGATGCGGTCGACCGCCTCAGGAAGGCGGATCACGATGCCGTCGTCGCCCCAGAGCACCTGGGCCCCCGGGCCGAACCGTTCCTCGAGCCGCGCCTCGATCGCGAGTCCCCACGGCGCGTGCACCCGGTTGCCGAAGGGCGAGAGCACGCAGACCCGCCAGTCGCCGATCTCGTCGCGGAACCGTTCGACCACGATGGTTCGGTCGTCGGGAACCGACCCGGTTGCTTCCACCTGCTCGGCGAGGTAGGCGACAAGGTTGTCGGCCGCCCACTCGTCGAGGCCCACCTCGCCACGCAGCCTGGCGAGCGCGGGCTCGCGACGCTTGCCCCGGAGCTCACGGGTGAAGGCGCCGATCGCGCGTCCGAGCTCGATCGGACGGCCAGGCTTGTCGCCGTGCCAGAACGGCATCTTGCCCGGCTCGCCCGGAGCTGGGGAGACCACGACACGGTCACGGGTGATGTCTTCGATGCGCCAGCTCGACGCACCGAGCAGGAACACCTCGCCGCGCCGAGACTCGTAGACCATCTCCTCGTCGAGCTCGCCGACACGCGTGCCGTCGACGAGGAACACTCCGAACAGGCCGCGGTCGGGGATCGTGCCGCCGCTCGTGATCGCGAGCCTGCCCGCGCCGTCGCGAGCCCGCACGACGTCGGCCCGCCGGTCCCACACGACGCGGGGACGAAGCTCCGCGAACCCGTCGCTCGGGTATCGCCCCGCGAGCAGGTCGAGCACGGCGAGGAAGATCTCTCGCGAGAGCTCCGAGTAGTTCGCCGCCCGGCGGACCGCCGCGTAGAGGTCGTCGACCCGCCACTCGTCGACCGCGCACATCGCGACGAGCTGTTGGGCGAGCACATCGAGCGGGTCGCGCGGCACGCGCGTCTCCTCGATCGCGCCTGCGAGCATGCGCTCTGCCACGACGCTCGCCTCGAGCAGGTCCCCCCTGAATTTCGGGAAGATCTTGCCGCGGCTCGGCTCACCGACGTGATGCCCGGCGCGGCCGATGCGTTGCATGCCGCTCGCGACGCTTCCCGGCGACTCGACCTGGACCACCAGATCGACCGCCCCCATGTCGATGCCGAGCTCCAGACTGCTCGTCGCCACGATCGCCCGGAGCCGGCCGGACTTCAGGGCGTCCTCGACCTCGAGGCGCTGCTCGCGCGCGATCGAGCCGTGGTGTGTTCGCACGAGATCTTCCTCGGCGAGCTCGTTGAGCTGAGAGGCGAGCCGCTCCGCGATACGACGACCGTTCACGAACACGATGGTCGAGCGGTGCGCGCGGATCAGGTCGAGCAACCTCGGATGGATCGCGGGCCAGATCGATGTGCGCGACGGGCCTGCGGCGGCGGGGCCACTCGCCGGCAGATCGAGGGGCTGACCGAGTGAGGCCATGTCCTCGACGGGCACGACGACCTCGAGCTCCATCGGCTTGTTGTGCCCGGCGTCGACGATCGTGACGGGCCGAGGCGAACCGTCGCCGGCCTGTCCGCCGAGGAACCGGGCGATCGTCTCGAGCGGGCGCTGGGTCGCGGAGAGCCCGATGCGCTGGGGCGGGTGGTCGCTGAGCGCCTCGAGCCGCTCGAGCGAGAGCGCGAGGTGCGCTCCCCGTTTCGTGCCGGCGAGCGCGTGGATCTCGTCGACGATCACCGTGGAGACATCTCGAAGTGTCTCGCGCGCCGACGACGTGAGCATCAGGTAGAGCGACTCCGGCGTGGTGATCAGGATGTCGGGCGGATGGTTGAGCAGTTGCCGGCGTTCGCGCGCGGGTGTGTCTCCCGTTCGCACACCGACGACCGGCTCGTGGGAGAGCGCCGCCCCGGCTCGCTCGGCCGCGTGACGGATGCCCGCGAGCGGCGCCCGCAGGTTCTTCTCGATGTCGACGGCGAGGGCTCGAAGCGGCGAGATGTAGATGACGCGCGTGCGCATCTTCTCCTCGACGGGGGGCGGTTCGGTTGCGAGTCGATCGATCGCCCACAGGAACGCAGCGAGCGTCTTGCCGGACCCGGTGGGCGCGAGCACGAGCGTGTGATCGCCCTTCGCGATCGCCTTCCAGCCCCTCGACTGTGCCGCGGTGGGCGTGTCGAACGAAGCAGCGAACCAGTCGCGCACGGCGGGTGAGAAGGGGGCCAAGCTCACCCACCAACGCTAACGCGGAACGCCGACATGTGAGCAGGCCAAGAGCCGGGTTGCCGAGCACGTCGCCGGTAGGATGCAACGCATGCGGAAACGCTCTTCCCTGGGCATCGCCGTGTACGTGGTCGTCCTCGGTTGCGTTCGCGATGACGAGCGCTACCGCGCAGACGTCCTCAGCCCACGCCGGGCGCCGACGTCGGTCGCGCCGAGGACCAGGTCGTTCTCTCGGGAACGGTCACCGTGCCTCGTGGAGGGGCGGTGGGGGAAGTGCTCGTCTTCCACGGGGGGGTGTTCGTCGCGGGCGTGGTGGCCGGTGATGTCGTGGTGCTCGACGGTCCGGTCGTGATCTCCGGTCAGGTGAGCGGAAGCGTGGTCGCGATGAACGGTCCGATCCGGCTCGGACCTGCTGCCTCGGTGGGGCGCGACGTGCTCGGGGCACATGGTGTGCGGCTCGAGCCGGGAGCGTTCGTCACCGGCGAGATCCGGGAAGACGTCGCGTTCACCCCCCGCAGCACGCTCGCCGTGCTCGGGGCGTTGCTCGGCGCTGCGGCGATCGCGGTCTCCACGCTGTTGATGCTTCTGCTGTTGCTGGCGCTCGCGCCCCGTGCGCTCGACCGGGTGGCGACCGCAGGCAGGACCTCGCCGTTCGCCTCGATGGCGTGGGGACTCGCGATCTCGATCGCGGTTCCGACGCTCGCGATCGCGGCTGCCGTGTCGATCCTCGCTCTGCCGCTCGGGCTCGCGGTCGTGCTCGGCGCCGGGCTGCTCTGGATCGTCGGTCTCGCGTCCGTGGCCTTCACGATCGGGCGGCTGGTCGCGCGCGACGCGGGCGGACGCGCGAGGCCGCTGCTCGCCGGCTGGGGAGTGGTGGCCGCGATCGGGTTGGTGCCCTTCCTCAACGTGGCGCTCTGGGTGCTCGGATCGATGTTCGGGCTCGGCGCCGCGCTCATTGCGATCTGGCGAGCGCGCTCCTCGACACCCACCCGCGGGCGCCATCGAGCGGGGTATTCATCACCGTCTCCGATCCCTCGTGGCGTGCCCGGGCTCGAGCCGCGGCCCGTGCCGATCCCAATCGCAGAACCGGAGCCCCAGTCCGGGGAGCCCGAGCCGGAGCTCGCCGGTCCGACCTAGTCCGATTCAGACTGCTTCGATCGCCGGAGGAGCCGCGCGGCAAGGATCGCAGCGCTCGTCACGACGCCGAACGCGAGCGCCTGTGGAGTCGAGCAGAGCACTCGTGCTCCCGACTCCACCGTGACCTTCGGCGCGATCACGAAGGCGACGAAGCTCCGCTCGCCGAGCGTGGCGCCGCCCGCCGCGACGATCGTCTGCGCGCCGCCGTTCGTGATCGAGACATCCCCGCCGACGGCCATCGGTCCGCCTCCGCCGTTCGTGATCGTGAGGTTGCCCTTGGCGGCGAGCGCGCCCGCGCCACCATTGGTGAGGAACAGGTCCTGCGCCGAGGCCGCGGCGCCGACCATGCTGTCGCGGATGTCGACCTCCTCGCCCCGCACCGCGCCGACGAGTCGCCGTTCGACCTGGGTTGACTCCATGTGCGCTCTCCCTTCCGTCGCCTCATGCTAGGGTCCGCGCCGTGTCCGAGGCCACCCCCGCAGACCTGATCGTCGCCGACGCCGACGTCTGGTGCGGCGACGCCGTGAGGCGCCGTGCACAGGCGATCGCGATCCGCGGCGATCGCGTCCTGGCCGTCGGAACCGACGACGACGTTCGGGAATTCAAGGGTCCGGCGACCGAGGTCATGAGTCTTCCGGGCCGCATGGTCGTGCCCGGTTTCCAGGACGCGCACGTGCACCCGTCGGTGGGCGCTCGCAACCTGCTGAACGTGAACCTCGACGATCTCGATGCCAAGCATGACTACCTCGCGCGGATCGACCAGGTGGCGAAGGCGAACCCCGACCTCGAATGGATCGTGGGCGGCGGCTGGTACGGCCCCGTGTTCGCCGCCACCGACGGTCCCCGCAAGGAAGACCTCGACGCGATCGTGCCGGACCGGCCCGTCTTCCTGCTGAACACCGACGTGCACGGCGCGTGGGTGAACTCCAAAGCGCTCGAGGTGGCGGGCATCACGGCGTCGTCGCCCGACCCGTGGGACGGCTACATCGTGCGTGACCCCGACGGGTCGCCGACCGGCACGCTGCAAGAAGGCGCCGCCTACGACGTGCTGCGCACCGTGGCCGCGCAACCGAGCGTCGCCCGATGGAAGACGTACCTGTTGCGCGCCCAGAAGGAGCTGCACGCGCTCGGTATCACCGGGTGGCAGGACGCGTGGGTCGAGCCCGATCTCCTGCGCGCCTACCGCGAGCTCGCCGACGAGCGTGCGCTCACCATGCGCGTCGTTGCCGCGATGTGGTGGGACCGTCACGGCGGCATGGAGCAGGTCGACCGGCTCGTCGAGCAGCGCGAGTGGGCGACCGGCAGCATGCTCGACGCCGGAACGGTGAAGATCATGCTCGATGGCTGTCCCGAGAACTGCACAGGGTCGATGACACAGCCATACGAGGGAACGTTCGGCGAGAAGCACGACCGGGGCATCCAGTTCGTCGAGGCGGACGCGCTGACCGAAGCGATCGTGGCGCTCGACGCGCGCGGGTTCCAGGTGCATCAGCACGCACTCGGCGATCGCGCGTTCCGCAGCGCGCTCGACGCGATCGAGGCCGCGCGCGTCGCGAACGGGTGGAACGATGCGCGTCACCACATCGCGCATCTGCAGCTTCCCGACCCTGCCGACCTGCCTCGATTCCGCTCGCTCGGCGTCGTGGCGAACGCTCAGCCGTTCTGGGCCCAGCCCGACCCCATGGTCCGGGAGCTCACCGTGCCGCGCGTGGGAAAGCGGGCGAGCTGGCTCTATCCGATCGGCACCCTGAGCGCGAGCGGCGCGGTGATGTGCATGGGGAGCGACTGGCCCGTATCGAGCCCGAACCCCTGGCTCGAGCTGGAAGTCGCGGTCACCCGGCAACCGCCGGGTCAGCCCGACGCCGAGCCGCTGGACGCATCGCAGCGCATCGATCTCGCGACCGGTATGACGGCGTTCGCGCGAGGCTCGGCGTACGTGAACCACGACGACGAGGCCGGCGTGCTCGCGCCCGGATTTCGCGCCGATCTCGCGATCCTCGATCGCGACCCGTTCGACCGCTCGCTCGGTGCGATCGGGGAGACCACTGTCGAGATGACCATGGCCTCGGGCAGCGTCGTGTACGAGCGATCACGCGAGTAGGTAGCGCCGCGAGAGGGGAACCTCGCCCACGGGTTCGCAGGCGAGCACGCGCCCCGTGAGCGTGACTTCCCCGTTGTCGGGCGAGACCTCGATCTCGGGCACTGCGGTGTTGACCACGAGGTCTGCGCGCGTCAGCCCGCGCGTACCGCGCACCGCCACGATCCGCCGGTTCGTGTCGAGCGTCTCCTGGATGCCTCCCTCGATGCTTGCCGCCGAGACGAACGTCGTCGAGAGCCTCGCCGCCGCTTCGCCGGTGGCGCCCCAGTCCGGGCCGTAGGCGGTCGGCTCGGCGCCGTGCACACTGGCGTTGCCTTCGCCCATGGCGCTCCACGCGACGGCGCCCCCCTTGATCACGAGGAAGGGTCGCACCCCGAACCTCGAGGGTTCCCAGAGCACGATGTCGGCGAGGTGACCGGGAGAGAGAGACCCGACCTCGCCGGCCACGCCGTGTGCGATCGCCGGCTCGGTCGAGTGCTTCGCGAGGTAGGCGAGCACGCGCTCGTTGTCGTCGGAGCCGAGGCCGTCGTCGGCCAGGGATGCGGGCGCGCGAGCGTACAGACGCCGCGAGAGCGGCGCCGAGGGCCACCCGGCCCCGAGCTCCGAGGCGCGCCATGCCTTCATCGCATGAGCAAGCTGCCAGGTGCGCCTGATCGTCTCGCCGATTCGCCCCATGCCCTGGGAGTCGGAGTTCACGATCGAGATCGCTCCCAGGTCGTGCAATGGACCCTCGGCCGCCATGGTCGTCGCGCGCACCCGCTCGCGAGCGCCGGCGACGTCGCCCGGAAGGGCGGCGTTGCCCTCGTGCACGATGAGGATCATGTCGGTGTGCTCGGCGTCGGCGGCGCGTCCCCACGGAAGGCCGGGCGTCGTCGACGAGCAGAGCACGTTCGGCACGCGAACGAGACCGATCACATCGGGAACGTGGCCGCCACCGGCGCCTTCCACGTGGTAGGCGTGGATCGTGCGCGAGCCGATCGCGTCGATCGTTCCTTCGAGCTCGGTCGATTCGTTGAGCCCGTCGGTGTGCAGACAGACGGCGACGTCGTGCGCCTCGGCGGCTGCGAGCGTGGCGTCGACGATCTCGGGGTAGGCGCCCCAGTCTTCATGGATCTTGAGGCCGACAGACCCCGCCTCGATCAACTGATCGAGCGGCTCCCGACGGTCGGCTCGCGCACTCGCCTGCAACCCGAGGTTCACGGGCAGGAACTCGAACGCCTCGAAGGTTCGGTGCATGCGCCATGCGGGTTCCTCGAAGCCGGCGGTGATGAGCGTGGTCACGCCGGCGCTCAACGCGACCGGCACCAGTCGCGGGCTGAGCAGGTGCACGTGGCTGTCGATGCCGCCAGGAGTCGCGATCAGGCCGTGGCAGGGGATGGGCCAGGTACCCGGTCCGATCGTGAGGTCGATGCCCTCGGCGATGTCGGGGTTACCGGCGCGGCCGATGCCGGCGATGCGCCCGTCCTTGATGCCGATGTCTGCCTTCACGATCCCGAGCAGCGGATCGACCACGATCGCGCTCGCGATCACGGCGTCGAGCTCCGATCCGCTCGTGGCCCTGTCGTGCTGCGTCATGCGCGACCGAAGATTCTTGCCGTAGCCCCAGAGCGACTGGTCGGCGGGCTCGGTCAAGTCCTGCTCGACACGGATCCACAGGTCGGTGTCGCCGAGCCTGACGCGATCCCCCGTGGTCGGGCCGTGTCGAAGGGCGTGTTCCTCACGCGAGATCGATCGAGGCATCATCCGGCTCCGGGCGCAGCGCCGCCGCCGTAGGCCACCAACTCGACCTCGCGCTCCTCACCGGGCGCCCACCTGAGCGAGTCGCCCGCGGGCAGGTCGAGCCGGAAGCCGAGCGCGGCTTCCCTGTCGAGCTCCAGCGAAGGGTTCACCTGCCAGAACGGGAAGTGCGACGATACGCGGATCGGACGTCGCGACGTGTTGCGCACGATCAGCCGTCGACGCTCCCGATCAGGCACCAGGTCCACCTCACCCGACCCGAACCGTACGGCGCCCGGGGCGCGCTCATCGGCCTGACCGAACGGCGCGCGCAGCACGATCAGCCGGGTCCCCTCGTCGAGCAGCACCTCGACGCGGATCTCCCGAGCGATCGCGGCGACCCCGTCGAGTACCGGCGTGCGGCCGGCCACAGCTCGCCCGGCGGCGACCACATCGTCGTAGATCGCACCGCCACGGGCTTCGAGGTGCATCTCGTCGCAGACGAGGGCGATCGCCTCGGGTGCATTGAGGGGGAGTCCGCGCGCGAGCGTCTCGCGAGCGAGCTGCGCGGCGGTGAAGAGCAGGAGGCGGTCCCGCTCGGTCGGATTCAGCTGCACGGGACCCTCATGTCGCCTTCACGGGTGGAACCTTGGCGCACCCAGAGCGGCTCGACAACCGGTCCGAAAGTCGGGTGGTGCACGACGTAGCAACGGGATATCGTCCCCGGATGATCCGCCTCATCCCGTTCCTGGTGGCCTTGGTGCTCGCGTTGTGGGGTTTGCGGATCGCTGTCCGCAAGGTGAACCAGCTCGCGCTCCGGCGTAGCCGCGCTCGCATCGTCGGAGCCGATCGCCCGGGCAGCTACGACTGGGACCGCCGTACCGATCAGCTCAAGCGCGAGATCAAGCGCATCGGCGGTCCGAGCGAGCAGCGCGCCGACGTCATCGCGTGGCTCGACACGCACCAGGGCGTGGAGGCCTACGTCGAGCCGAAGACCGTCGTCTCTGCGCTCTCGGTCGTCTTCGTCGACGGCGACGGCGAGTGGCGCCGTTTCGAGCTCGCCGAAGACCGCTTCCTGAAGGAAGTCGCGCGCGAGCGTCGCATCAAGGTCATGGACGCGACGAGGGTCGGGTACCCGCAGCGCATGCGTCGCCGGCGGGACGGCGACGGCTGACCTACGCCGGGGTCGCCTTTCCTCGCGTCGAGGCGTAGGTTTGAGCCGAGGGGGGTGGTACCCATGTTCGAGTCGGCGTCGGCTCATGCCACGATCGCGGTGACTGATCTCGATCGGGCGAAGAAGTTCTACGGCGAGATCCTCGGTCTCCCGGTGAAGGACGAGCGTGCCTCAGGCGTCACGTACGAAGCCGGGGGAGGATCCTGGTTCTTGGTGTACCCGTCGCAGTTCGCGGGCACCGCGCAGAGCACGTCGATGACGTTCGAGGTCTCGGAACTCGAGACGGCGATCGCCGAGCTCACCCAGCGTGGCATCACGTTCGAGCAGTACGACTTCCCCGGCCTGAAGACCGACGAGCGTGGCATCGCGCAGATCGAGGGCGAGCGAGGGGCGTGGTTCAAGGATCCCGACGGCAACATCCTCGCCGTCGGCCAGCGGACCTGAGCTCGGCAGAACACCCGGTCGATCGCGTCGGCGCTGCGGTTGCGACTCGACAGCGGGGGGTATCCTTGCCAGCCGTGAGGCCGATGGACGGTGCCCTTGCTCCGGGCGACCGACCGGGGTGTTCCCTGTGCGGCCGACCCACCTACGATCCGGACAAACGCGAAACGCCGTGGGTCCGGGCGGTCTCTGGTGGGCGGCAGGTGCTGATCTGCCCGGCCTGCCAGGTCGAGCGAGCGAACTGGGCCGAAGGCCTGGACCGTTGCGTCGAGTGCGGGGGAACGCGTCTGTCGGCGCAACTCGGAGCGGTGGTGTGTCGCGCGTGCGGCCACACAGAGCTCGCGTGAACGCGGGCGCTTAGCTCAGCTGGCAGAGCGTCGCCCTTACAAGGCGAAGGTCGGGGGTTCGACTCCCTCAGCGCCCACTAGTAAGTCCCCTGGTCAGAGGGTAGATTCCTTCAAGGTGACGTAACCCGTGTTATCGTCTGCCTCGTCCTACATAACTATTCATAACACCCCACGGGAGGTGAGCTGGGCTTGGAGCGCAAGTCACAGGCGACCAAGTACCCCGGCATCTACCGGCTAACCCGGCCCGGCAAGGCAGACCGATTCATGGTCAGCTTTCGGATCCGTGGAGTCGGTCAACGAACCAAGACGCTGCCAACGCTGAGGGAAGCCAGGGCGTTCCAAGCCACCGCCCGAGATCCTGAGAAAGCTCGCCGGCTCAGGGTCCTGTACTCCGATACGGCGACACTCGAGAAGTACTTCACGGTGTTCCTCTCGCGTAGGCGGAGGCTAGCGCCATCAACGCGTCTTCGGTACGAAGGGATCGGCAGAAACTACCTTGTGCCCAGCCGCCTCGGCCCCCTGCGCGTGGTCGATGTCACGAGGGATGACGTGGAAGCCTGGATCTCGGACATGGAGACGGCCGGTGTGGGTGCAAGCACCATTCAGAAGGCCCACTCGGTCCTGCGCGCCGTCATGACCCAGGCCTGCCGAGAAGGCAAGTGTTTCTCGAACCCGGCTAGCAGCGTCGAATTGCCGGCAGAGTCGAAGAGGGATCCGTTCTTCTTGACTCCAGGCCGAAGTCGAGGCCATTGCACGCGAAGTGCCGGCTCGCCATCGAGCGCTCGTGTACACGCTCGCCTACACAGGCATACGCATGGGTGAGGCTTCCGCCCTTCGAGTGAAGAGCATCGACTTCCTCGGCAAGACGATGTTGGTGGCTGAGAGCTCAGCCGAGGTTGGCGGGAGGAAGATCATGGGGGAGACGAAGACCAGACGGAAGCGAGTCATCAATCTGCCCGAGGCACTCGTGAAGGAGCTAGCGCGTCACGTCGACCAGTTTGTTGGGCACGCCGGCGACTCGTCGGTTGCGGATCCAGACGCATGGTTGTTCACCCACGGCCAGGGTGGGCAGATCCGTCAGAACAATTGGAGAGCGAGGGTCTTCCGGCCCGCCTGTGCGAGGGCAGGAGTGACGAGGCAGTCCGCGAAAGGGCAGTCGGAGACGCCAAGGCCTCACGACCTCGGCCACACGGCGGCCTCAATCGCAGCCTCAGCTGGGTACAGCCTTCACGAGGTGAAGGAGATGCTGGGCCACCAGAACATCAAGATGACTTCAGATCTCTACCTTCATCTCTTCAAGGAGACGCAGCAACTACAAGCGCAAGCGCTGGGCGAGGTCATGGAGCACTCCGCAAGAATCCACGAGTCACCGCGCCTGCTCCAGATCGCGGCAGCTTCGAAGACGCCTGCCTGATGCGGCAGGCCCCGCGCATGGCTTCCTTGTCCTAGTAGGAACACTAGATAGGAAGAAGAAGTAGAGGGGGCCACGGGAAGATGCGGGGGGGCCACGGGAAGATGCGGGGCAGCGATCCGCCCGGTGCGACCCGTTGAGACCTGCCGGCGGAGCCTCGGGGTGACCACGGCCGGCAGGTCGAGTCGCAGCGAAGACGGGTAGCGGCTGACCGACGGACCGCTCCGCAGAGGTCGTCGAGCTGAGACCGACACCGCGTCGCGACCGTGTCGGAAGCTGAGACCCGACACCGGACGGCCCGACGGAGCGAATCCGCTCTGTGGGCGCCGGGGGCACGGCAAGCGGAGCCGAGGTGGGGGTGGCGAAGGCTCCACGCGCTTCAGAGCGTTAGGGAGGCTCTGGGCGCGATCCTGGGCACGTGGGGCTCCAGGGGGAGAGCGGTTCCGGCGGGAGTAGCGCAAGCAGCGGTCGGACAGAAGCGACCGTAGGCACGCGATCGAGCGATCCCCGAGGCGACGGTAGACCTCGGCGCAGAGCGCGCCGCGGGACGAGACGGAGGTGAGTGCGATGTGGTCGTTTACGGAAACTGGTTTCCACAGCGTGGTCGCGTACGACCCGAGCAGGGACCACGCCGGCCTCGAGTTACCCGAGGGCACGGAGCCTGAGGACCTGCTGCTGGTGCGGGCTAGGGCCGAGGAGGACCTGACGAACCTGCTCGAGGTCCTCGAGCTGCCGGCGTCGAGGGCGGTAGCCACGCCGAGGGCGGACTACCCGTGGCGGGCCGCGCTCAGCCGCGACGAGTGGTCGCGGTTCCTGGCGACCGAGACGGAGCGGCTGGACTACCCGAACTTCAAGTCGAGGGTGCAGCGACTCGCGGGCACTCACCGACACGACGCGTACATGCGGGTGTGGTCGGCCATGCGCGGCCTCCAAGAACCGGCTGCCAGCCCTCCGTAGCGGCGAGGAGCTTTAGCGGCGAGGGCTCCTCATCCCGGAGGTGCCACTCTCGATGTAGCTAGGGGCTCCTACGACCTCTGGCGGTTCCATTGAAGTCGCAGAGTCGCAAGCCTTCGCCACGGGCTGCCACAGAACAGCGCGCTCGCGTGTCAGGAGGACATGGAGGAAGATCGCGACGGGGTGGTGGTGACCGCGGATCGAGAGGCGGGTCTTCGGAGCCGGCTCGCCGACGCGTACGTGCGGTCGGCGCCCAGCGGCATCCGGCTCGCGTACCTGCTGACCGGTGACCGGGCCGTCGCCGAGGACTTCGTCCAGGAGGCGTTCGTCCGGTTCGTGGGTCGGTTCCGATTCCTCAGTTACCCGGACGACTTCGATCCGTACCTGCGACGCACGATCGTGAACCTGTCGAAGAACCACTTCCGGCGCCGAGCGGTCGAGCGGGCGTACCTGGAGCGCGAGGGTCCGAGGATCGAGGACATCAGCACCGGCCCGGACGTCGCCACACACGACACGCTCCGCTCGGCGCTCCTCCGGCTCCCGCTCCGTCAGCGCACGGCGCTCGTCCTCCGCTACTACGAGGACCTCCCGGACGCGACGATCGCGGAGCTCCTTGGCTGCCGCCAGGCGACGGTGCGCTCGCTCGTCGCCCGTGGCCTCGAGGCGCTCCGCACGACCCCAGAGGTGATCTCATGAACGACACGGACGTCCGAGACCTCCTCTCCCGCGTCGCCGGCGAGGTGCCGGCCACGCTTGTGGATCCGGAGCCGCTGCTCCGTCGCGGCTACCGACGGATGGCGAGAACGGCGGTCGCAGGCACGCTGGGGATCGCCTGCGCGATCGTCGTCGCCGTGGGGGGCCTCGGCCTGATCCGTTCGAGCGCGCCGACGACGATCCCGGCCGACGAGGAACAGCCGACCGAGCCGCCGGCGACCGTCACCGGCGAGATGACCGGCACGTGGACCGGCCCGTGTGCCGATTCGCAAGACGGACCGCCGCCAAGGGTGTGCCTGGGACCGCTCGATGAGGGGACGTACACGTCGCAGCGCTTCGAGCCCGCCCTCACCTTCACCGTCCCGGCCGGATGGAACAACCCGTGGGACACGCGCGGCTCGTTCGAGCTGTGGACGCCGGGGTGGTCGGACGGGTGGGACGATCCGGACGATCCAGGGATCTACATCTTCGATCACCCGGGGTTGTCCGTCTTCCGCGATGTCCGACCTCTCGAGGTGGGGTGCTCCGAACGCATCGACGCCACGGTCGGCAGCTCCGCAATCGAGGTGGCGACGTGGGTGGCCGCCCACCCGGGGATCGCGGCGGGGGCACCGTCTCCCGTGGAGGTCGGCGGGCTCTCCGGCTACCAGCTGGATGTGTCGATCGCGGAGACATGGCAGCGCTGTCCGATCGACGGCGCCCCGGCGACGGTGCCGCTGTTGGACCAACTCGGCGGCCTCATCAAACATCCGGGATACGCCACGATGCGGCTGATCGTGCTCGACCTGCCGGAAGGCGGGAACGTCGCGATCGAGATCGAAGGTGATCAGGTGGATGCCGCGATGCCGGTCGTGCGCTCGTTCGCGTTCGACCTGGGCTGAGGTCCACGGGATGGACCTCCGCCACAGGCTGCGGCTGGGGTTGGCTCTCCTCATCGCGCTGGCGGATGCGCACCGGGTACGGAGACGACCATGCCTAGACCCTCAGCTCCACAGGCGTCAGGCGACCCGACCCCCACCCCGGCGGGAAGAGACATCATGGAGCTCGAACCCTTCGCTCCGCTCGAGCCAGGGACCTACTTCATTGACCCCGACGGGGACCCTTCCACCCCCCTCCGCGTGGAGTACGAGGTTCCCTTCGGGGATGGTTGCAGTGGATCGGAGCGGCCAAGTTCGCCGACGACGGACACGTCGGCGTGAGCATCACCACCGTGACGAACCTGGTGCGACATGGATGCCGCGACCATTCGTGGGCCGATCCACCGGTCGGACCGAGCGTCAACGACCTCGCCGCCGCGCTGGCGGACCTAGCCCCGTTCCGGGTGACGTCGCCCCCGAAGGACGTGACCATCTACGGCTACAGCGGGAAGCATCTGGAACTGACCGTGCCCGACCTCCCGGTCGAGGGAGCAGGGAGACGACCGCCGCTTCGCCGGATGCATCGACGGCACCCTCAAGAGCTGGGTCGCGTTCATCGACGCAGCCGAAGAGGGGGACGCGTTCTACGGCTACACGGGGCCCGGCTACACCGAGGACTTCTGGATCCTCGACGTCGAGGGGACCCGCCTGATGATCGAGGCGGACTGGTCCCCGGCTCGCCGCGGAAGGACCTCGCCGAGATGCGTACCATCCTCGACTCGATACGGATCGAGCCATGAGATTGCTTACGTCGACGTCTCGTTCGCGTTCCCGAGCCCGTGGCCAGGAGGCTGCAGGACACCTCGCAGTTCATGCTGAAGGCGGGCTGGGTGCCGGAGGAGTGAAGCAGGAGCGCACCCGTGCCGAGTAGGTTGGGCCGCGACGCGCCGGTGCTCTCCGACCCGGCAGGGTCGCGCGTCGGAGCACGCACTTAGAACCTCACGGACTCGTGGGCCGGAATCTGCAGCCACCCTCCGGCGCGCTAGGGGCGCTCATGGCGCTCTGTCCCGGTCGGTTGACGGGGAGGGTTTGCCAGGCGGTTCGCGACCTTATGACCATCCTGTTCACTACCCGGAGTTCACCCCGACGAAGGTGCTGAGCGCCCCTGGTCGCGTGCGGCCGACCGGGAGCGGCCGACTCAATCTGCGATCAAGAGGCCGGCGACGGCATCGGACCGCCTTACATCACGACCTTGGGATACCTCGCTCCGTCGGCGGCAGGAGACCGTAGGTGTGCCTCGCCTTGTAGATGACACGGTTGACCCTCGTGAGGGGAAGACCTAGCTGCCTAGCGATCTCAGCGTTGATCGCCCTGACCGGTGGCGACTTCGTCTCGGTGGCGATACTGCGATATAGGCGCGTGAACTCCTCGCACAGCTCCTTGGTGATAGGCGCTCTCACCTCTTCAGACGTCCTGGCTCGCGTAGCCGCCTCGAAGTGTTGGTCGCGCTCTGGAGAGTCTGGCGGGCTAGCGGGCTCCCGTTCTCCGAGCCAAGCCCTGAGCCAGGGGCGGCTAGGTCATCCTCTGACTCCTCCCGCAGCCTTCGCGCCCAATCGCGATGCTCCCTCAGCGCCGCATCGCGCATGCGCCGGAGCGGCAGACGCAAGTCGCCATGTTCGATGACGGCGGCCTCGTCGAGTCGGCGGCCGCGTAGCCGCGGATGTCGACTTGCACGAGTTCCAGCGACCCGTCGACCATCGCGAACTCCAAGACCACATATCTCGCCCCGACAGAGAAGTTCGCCAGCAGCGTTCCGGGGGGCGCGTAGGGGTCGAGGGAGAGCAGCTCCGCGTCGGCAGACCGACGCGTCATCCGACGGAGGTCGCCGTCGTCTTGGACATGGACCACCGAGGGACCCTCGATGTCGAGATCGGAGCGG
>CAVXJC010000001.1:0-347519 GCA_963762075.1 uncultured Actinomycetes bacterium | reverse complement strand
AGGCGATGTGCTGGTCAAGGGTGTTGTGCTACGGAAACTTCCTTTCCAGGTACCTTCGGGATTCCATTGACGAATACAGCTCTCAGGTGGCGCAGCCCGCCGCTCGCTCCTCCGAGGTCGACCGTGCGAGAGGGCCAGCGCTTCTCGTTGGAGCGCGTCAGCGCACGTCGACGTAGAAGACCTCGATGGCGTTGTTTCCGTAGCCGAGCCGGTTCCAGGGCGGGACCTCGGGTTGCACGTTGCCGGCCGCGTCGGTCGCCCGGGCGCGCAGGGTGTGCCGTCCGACCGTCGGTCGCCTCCCACTCGAACGACCAGTCCTGCCATTGGTACGGGCCCTTCGGCGGCTCGAGCTCGCGCCGCGTGCCAGTCGCCTTCGCCGGTGAGGCTGACGTCGACCCGCGTCACCGGTCCGGTTCCCGACCAGGCCTTGCCGCGCACGGTGTACGTGCCGGCAGGGATGGTCGCCCCGGGAGCGGGATCGGTGATGCGCGCACGCACGCGCATGAGGCTGACGGCTCGTGCGGCCGGTCGGGCCACTCGTACATGTAGTGGCCGGTCTGGAACTCGCCGGTGTACGGCTCGGTCAGGACGTCGATTCGCTTCAGCCACTTCACGGACGCGACGGCGTACCAGTGGGGCACGATGATCCGGAACGGCGCTCCGTGGTCGGGACCCAGCGGCTCGCCGTTCATCTCGTAGGCGATCAGGATCTCCGCCGCCGGATCGGCTGCGTGGGCGAGGGGCAGAGCGCGCACGAAGGTCAAGTCGTCCTTGTTGGTCTCCGGGAGGACCGGCTGGAGGTGGTAGGCGCCGTGGTCGGCGCCTTCGAACCGAACGTCGACGCCGTCGGCTGCCGGGTGCGCCTGCTCCAGCACCTCGTGCAGGAGGGCGCCGGTCCAGCGGGCGGTCGAGACCGCGTAGTCACCCCATGGTTCGCCGGTCGGCAGTGGTCTCATCTCGAGACGCCCGTTCCCCGCGCATTCGAGCGTGACCGCCCGCTCGACCGCCGGCATGGCGCGCAGGTCGTCGAGTGTCAGGGTGGTCGGGTTCTCCACCGCGCCGCCGACCTCGAGCGTGCCGTCGTGTGCCGGCACCGCGAAGTTGCTGCGGACGTAGTGGAGCTCGGTGGGAGTGATCTCTCCGGCGAGGGCCTCGGGCGGCGCCTCGGCGTTGAAGGGAGCCGGGTTGATCATCCGAAGTGCGGCGCGCGCCTGTTCGAGGTCGTCTGCCACTGCCATGTCTCAGCCTCCTCGTCGGCGGGTGATTGACTTGCGGTGCCGGGCATCAGTAGTCGGGATCCTGGAAGGTCGGCTCGCGGCCTTCGTTGAAGGCGCCGATGCCCTCGACGCGGTCCGGGTGGACGGCCGAGCGCCAGTGCGCCTCCATCATGATCGCGATCGCCTGCTCGATCGGCTGCCCCTCGCCCATGCGAACGGCCCGCTTGACCGCCTGCACCGCCGTCGGCGAGTTGCTCGCGATCTTCTCCGCGATCCGCTGCGCCGCGTCCATGAGCTCGGCCTGGGGGTGGATCTCGTTGACCATGCCCAGCCGGTGCGCCTCCTGCGCGGTGATCGGGTCGCCCGTCATCAGCATCTGCAGGGCCTTCCCCGGCGGGAGCAGCCGCGGAAGCAACGCCGGCGAGCCGCCGCCGGCCGCGAGGCCGATCATCGCCTCGGGCTGGCCGAAGGTGGCGTTGTCGGAGGCGATGATGAAGTCGGTGCTCTGGGCGAGTCTCGGAGCCGCCGCCGTAGGCGATCCCGTTGACGGCGGCGAAGATCGGCTTGCGCAGCTGGCGCAGCGTGTAGAGCGTGCGATCGAAGTCCTGCCGCTGGCGCAGCCAGTCCTCCTTCGTCATGTCCTTGCGCTGGCGCAGGTCGCTGCCGACCGAGAAGGCCCGCTCGCCGGCTCCGGTGAGGATGACGACGCGGACGGCGGGACGGACGGCGATCGTCTCGACGATCTCGGTCAGGCGGGCGCCCATCTCGGTCGTGATCGCGTTGTCGGCGTGCGGCCGGTTGAGGGTGATGACCGCGATGCGATCGCCGGAGAGGTAGTCGACGAGCACCGGGGAGTCGGGCTCCGCGAGACCGGACGGCGGCGGGCCGAAGTCGAGTGCCTTCCAGCGGTCGGTGCCTGTCGGGTTCGTTGTCACGTCGTCCTCCTTTCCTCGGTCGATGCCGGTCATGTCTCGAGCTCCGCCAGCCAGCGCAGCGCCCGCAGGCCCGGGGCGAAGCAGTACTCGCCGCCGCGGGTGACGACGAACGGCGGCAGGTCCTGCAGCCGGCGGCGGATCGGCCGCTGCGGGATGGTGAACGCTGCCGGACCCGTCGTTCGGCCCGACGAGCGGGTCCTTCTCGGCCGGAGCGCCGATGAAGATGCCGTCGTTCAGCCATTGGGTCTTGACGAACTCGAACTGGCGCTTCAGGTGCGCGCCGGCGAAGACGAAGATGATGCCCCGGTCGACGCCGTCGTCCTCGAGCACGCCCTCGGGCAGCATCGGGCCGTAGCTCGTGCCGCGCCGGATCATGCGGTGGAGGCGTACGTCGACGCTGCCCTCGTGGTCGAGCGCGTCCCGCGGGTTCGCGCGTCGCGCGTGCGCGCCGGCCGGGCACTTGAAGCCGCGCAGATCGTCGGCGTAGAGGAAGTCGTTGTTGCGGTGCGGGTCGGCGCCGAGCTCGGGATCGTCCCGCTCCGGGGAGAGCGCGAGCGGAGCGCCGCTCTGCCAGCGCCCGACCATCTTGGCGCCGAGGAGCGCCTCCTCCTCGCGGCTCGCGGCTTTCGCGCGCAGGTACTGCCGGTACGCCGCGACCCTCGTGTGCAGCTTGCGAAAGACGACGTAGGTGCCGTTTCGACCGAGCACCTCCGGAGTCGGCATCGGCGGCAGCTCGCCCGTCTCGTCCGGGTAGCCGAGGATGATCTCACCGGCCTTGAGCGGCTCTTCCTTCGGGTTCGACGGGGGCATGCCGCTCCCCTCGACCGCCGGCTGGCCGATCCCGTCCTTGAAGCCGAAGGAGGTGCGCCCGGTCGGGAGCTGGTAGCAGTCCTGACGCCAGATCAGCTCGACGCCGGGAAGCTCCTGGTGGGCGCGGCGTGCCTTCTCGACGACGGCCTGCAGCCGCGCGGCGTCGGGCGAGAGCGCCGCCAGGGCGACGTGGACGTCGGGGGTGCCGAGCGGCTTCTCCCAGTTGACGGGGCTGCTCTCGCCCACGTCGCCCAGCTCGGCCGCGCGCGCCGCCATCCCTTGCCGGAACTCCGGCGCGAAGCTGTCGAGCGAGTCCTGCGGCACGCCGAGCGCCTTCAGGCCGTGATAGGTGAAGGCGACGGTGATCCAGGCGTCGTGGGCCGGATCGGACGAGGGCCGTCCGGAGTCGACGACCGGGAGCAGTCGCCGCACCAGCTCGCGTCCGGCGGCGCGGTCATCGATGCGCAGCAGGAGGTAGGTCCGACGTAGGGCGAGGGTCGCTCGTGCAGCGCCCCGCTCTGGATGTCGTCGAGCTCGAGGCTGATGCCCTCCCCGGCGGTCACGGTGTTCACGTACGTTCCGTCGCTAGAGGTGCTCGGGAGGCTCGGGCGGGTCCGGATTCGGCGGCGCCAGGTAGGGGAACGTGCGCGAGGCCGGCCTCGTCGCCTGGTCGACCCCGTCCCGGATGATGGGCCCGTTTCCGGCGTTGACGAGCTGCGTGAAGATCGTGTCGATCACGTCGTCGTTGAGCGCCCGTCCGCCGCAGGTTTCGTGTGCCTCGCCCCGGCGGGCGGCGAGCTCGATCTCGAGGAACGAGCCCTGCTCGGCGTACGGCTTGGTGAGGTCGACGACGAGGAAGTCGGCGAGCACGAGCTTCGTCAGGGGGTGGTCGCCGTTCCCGTCCGTGGCCCAATCGGTCTTGCCGTCGAGCCCGTCCCAGAAGGCGAGGTTGGCGTTCAGCCGCGCCCGGTAGGCACCCTGGTAGGCCTCTCCGAGGTGGAACGCGTCCTCCATGTTGTAGAGGTCGCGGATCTCGAGGTCCCGGTTCACCGGATCGAACTGCTTCGGCGCCAGCATCATGTTCTTCACCTCAGGCCGCCCGACGCGTTCGATCCGAACGTTGAACTTGCCGCGCGTGAGCGTCTCCGCGACGACGCCGACCAGCTCCGCGCCGCCCAGGAGCGCGGAGTCGATCTCGACGACGAGGCTGAGGACGTTCTTGCCGTCGAGGAAGATCGACCCGGGATCGGTGAACGCCAGCTTGCCCGTCGCGATCGTCTTCAACGCCGCGGGGGCGTCCATGATGAACGGATCCCAGCGCGGGCCGGCGAAGACGCGAACTCCGTGCGCCGAGCCGCCCTGTTCGTCGTTCACGCGGAACGAGACCGTTTCGCCCGCCGGGGTGGTGCAGGTGCCTTCCTGCTCGACGCCCTGCCCGCCGTCAGCCCCCACAGGAGGGGAGAAGACGCAGTCGAAGACGAACTCCTCCGGCGGACGGCGAACGGCACCGGATCGCCCGGCGCGCTCGCGGTCAGCGGGCGCAGTCGGAAGCGATAGACGAGCCCGTCCGAGAGCAGGTCCGAGGGCTTCGCGAACGGGAGCGTGTTCAACACGAGCACGAGATGTCCCGGCCGCTCCGGGCTCGGAAACGCGTAGACGTCGGTGATGTCCGCGATCGGCTCGGCCAAGGCTCGCGGCCCTGAGATGTGATCCGACATCGGCGTCCTCGGTCCCGGCTGCGCTGCTCGGCTAGTTAGTCGGCGGCCTCGTCCAGCAGCGGCCGCAAGGCAGGGTGCTGCAGCGCCTCCGCGGCCGTCCGGGTGGTCCAGCACCTGCTGGAAGGCCTTGTTCACGCGCTGAGCTTTCCGGATCTCTTTCACCGTGCCGCCGTAGTTCCGTGCGTAGGCGGCCGCGGTCTGCTGCGCGCCGAGGATGAACGCCTTCAGCGCAGCCAGGTCCGGAAGGCCCTCGTAGCCCTCCACGTGCCGGAAGATGACATCGAAGAGCTCGAGCGTCGGCCCGGACGTGAAGAAGTCCTCCATGTAGGCGTCCCACGGGCCGTCGAAGCTCGTCACGAACGCGAGCCGCGTGTCGTCGTCGAAGAGCACGAACCTCGCCTCGTGGATCGTTGCGACCGCCATGCCGTAGTCCCCTGGCCGGTACCCGGGGGTCTCCTGCAGGTCGCGGAGCGCAGCCCGCAGGAGCTCGCCCTCGCCCGGCTTGACATGGAAGAACAAGCTGAACTCGCTCGTCGGGCCGACACTGACGCCCGGGCGGGAAGTTCCTGTCGCAGGTGTCGCCATTCGTTCCCCCTATGAGATCGCGGCGCCCCTTCCCAGCTCGAGGTGGGTGCCAAACCTCCAGCGGCCGACAGGATAACGAACGTCACGGCACTCCGTGCACCGCCGAAACGCCACGGTATCGAAGGCGTCCTCAAGGTATCGAGCGGCCGTTCTCGCGTTCGAAAGAAACCTGAACCCCTGCGTCGCCCGCCTGCCCCACACCTCGCGTGAGTTGCCCCTACAGTAGCTCCCGCAGCACGGCGAGGAGGGCCGCGGTGATCGCGACCACGCTGCCCGGCTCCGAGGTGGAAGGTTGTCGACTCTCGCCAACGCCCAGAGCCAGGTCGACGGCCTCGTCACGTCGTGGGTCGAGGCGCGGATCCGCGGTGAAGCTGATCTCGCCGCCTTCTACGAGCAGCGTTTCCGGGCCGAGTTCCAGCCAACCTGGATGATGTTCATCTCAAAGAGATGACGACCGATCCGCTCCTCGTCATATGGTCTGCTGGATGTTCAGCGAAGGCTGAAGGGGGTTATGAAGTGATCTGGATCCTGCTGGCAGCGCTTGGGGTTCCGTTGTGGCTTATCGTCGGTGCCTTGGGGGGCGCGCTGTGGAGCCGACGGCAGTTTCGGCACGCTCCCGGTGTGTTCCCGTGCAAGATCCGGATCGTCTCCGGGTCCGGAGGCGCCGGGAAGTGGACGCGCTCGACCGCGCATGCCCGGTGGGTCCACGATGTCTTGCTGGTTCACGTCGGCCTCGCGCTCGTCAGGTTCCGGGCACTTCCGGTTGCCGGCGTCGACGCGCCCGTCTCCCCGGCGTCGGACGTGAAGCTCAAGGGCGGCGACGTCGTCTCGGCCCCTCTGCGGCTCGATGACGGTTCCGTCGTGGAAGATCCGCCGGAACGAGGTCGCTGGCAGAGATGCTCCCGGGCCCGTTCGACGACCTCAGCCAGACGACGACGTCGAACGGACGGACTGCGTGACGTTCGAGCGGGGCGCTGGGGCTTAAGTCCTCGGCCAGACCGGAGACGACACCGAGGGCAAATCTACATCCGGCTCTAGAAGCCCGACTTGCCGTAGGGCGATTCGGCACGGAAACAGGGACGCGCGAAGCCCGCTGGACTCGCCGACCCTCTCGGGGAAGCTCGCGCCCCGAAGCCGCAGCGGTCCAGAGCCCGGTGGACCCGATCGAACGGAGGAGCGCTACGCGCCGCTCGACGGCTGGACGGGGGCCGCACCCACGGGTTGTCGGTCCGGGAGCCGCCTCGTGAAGAACAGGGCGATCACCCCGAGGATCGCGAGGAGCGCGAGCGACGAGCGCAGTCCGGCGATCCGAGCGGCTTCGTTCTCCTCGACGACGGCCTGCGTGACCTCTGGCGTCGCGCCGGCCTCCTCCATCGCCGACGTCAGGTCGGCGTTCGAGATGAACGGGATCCCGCTCGCGAGCTCCATGTTCGCCTGCGACACCACCTCCTGCGGCACGTCGGGGTTCTCGGCGATCCCTGTGAGGAAGGAGCTGGTGAGCGCGGCGATCAGGATCGAGCCCGGCCAGCGCCGTGCCGAGCGAGGCGCCGAACTGGCTGGCCGTGTTCTGGAGGCCGCCGACCTCGGGGCTCTCCTCGTCGCGGACGCTCGAGACGGTGACCGCGCCGAGCTGCGAGGCGAGGCCGCCCATCCCCAGACCGATCAGGAGCATCGGCCAGGTCACGATCGACGCGCTCGCGTCCACGTCCATCGCCACGAAGAGGAGCACGATGCCCACGACCATCGCGATCAGTCCGATCGTCACGACGCGCCGCGGCGAGGCCGACGGGCGGAACTTGGGGACGGCGACCGCGGCGAGCAACATCGACACGGAGAGCGGCGTGATCTTGATCCCCGTGTCGATCGCCGAGAGGCCGAGCGCGACCGACAGGTAGAGCGGGACGACGAAGAACACGCCCATCATCACGATGAACTGGAAGAAGAACATGATCAGCCCGCTCGTCATCTGACGGTTCCCGAAGAGCGACGGGGTCACGAGCGGCTCGCCGTCCCCCGCCTCGAGGCGTCGGATGTGTCCCATGAACAGCCGGATCGCGAGGAACCCGCCGAGGATCAGCCAGACGACCGGCGACACCCCGAGCCACGAGGGAGCTCCGTCGGCCGGTCGGAGCCAGCCCCACTCGGAGGAGCGCAGGACGGCGAAGATCGATCGAGCCCCATCCCCAGCGCCCAGAGCACCGAGCCGAGGAGGTCGAGCCTCGGGCGATGCTCGACCGGCGCGTCCGCGGCGCGGCGAGCGAACAGGAAGATCCCCGCGCCCACGATCACCTCGCCGGCGAAGACCCACCGCCACGACGCGTACTCCGTCGCCAGGCCGCCGATCAGCGGTCCGACGGCGATCGCGATCGCGCCCGCCGCGCCGACCAGACCGTAGGCGCGCGGCCGCCCCTCCTGCGAGAAGTTCCCGGCCACCAACGCGACGATCGCGGGCATGATCAGCGCCGCCCCGATGCCTTCGAGGAGCGACCACCCGATCAGCAGCACGGTGAGGTTCGGCGCCAGCGCGGTCGTGAGCGAACCGGAGCAGTAGACGATCAGGCCCAGCATGAAGGCGCGCTTGCGCCCGATGATCGAGCCGATCTTGCCGCCCGTGACCATCAGCATCGCCATCACGAGCGTGTAGAGCACGATCGCGGACTGGATCCCGGTGATCGTCGTATCCAGGTCGTCGGCCACGGTCGCGATCGACACGTTCATCACCGAGCTGTCGAGCGCCATCAGGAACTGCCCGGCGGCAAGCGCCATCAGCACCGTGCCGGCGGCCGCAACGGACGCTGCCTTGGTCTCGCTCGCCATGTCGCGAACAATAGCCGAGTCCATGTCGCGGGCCCTCTCGACACCTTGCGGCGAGGCCGCAAGGGAGAGTCCACTTACCTGACAATCCAGGACCGAGCCGATAGAAAGGACGGCGAAACAGGGGGTAGGCGGAGAACGTGCGATGTGTTTGTCTGGCCACGAGGCCCATGCGTCGGGTATCCCGAGCCTTGGTGGTGTGCTCAGCCGTCGTGTTCGTTGCGGTAGCTCTCGTCCTGGCCGATCGGCAGAGCGCTGCGGCAGGCTCCCGGTGCTTCGGCCGGTCGCCGACGATCGTCGGCACGCCTGGGACGACGATCTGCAGGGAACCCCCGACCGAGACATCATCATCGGGTTGGCCGGCGACGACGTGATCGAGGGGCTCGGCGGCCTCGACCGGATCTGTGGCGGCGACGGTGACGACGTGTTGCGCGGTAACCGCGACAAGGACTTCCTCGACGGCCAGGGTGGCCGCGACCGTGTCCTGGGTGGCGGTGAGAACGACAACGCTCGGGGTGGGGGTGGCCGCGACCGGGTCGTCGGCGGGAGCGGGCACGACGCGGTCTCCGGCGGCAGCGGACGCGACCGGCTCCGCGGAGGGCCGGGGCAGGACCGCCTCAGCGGCTTCGAGGGCCGCGACCTCGTCGATGGCTCGGCCGGACGCGACCTCGTGACTTACTACGACTCAGGGGCCGTCCGCGTGGACCTGGCTTCGGGTACCGCGAGCGGAGACGGGCCCGACCGTCTCGTCTCCATCGAGGATGCGCAGGGCTCCAACTACGACGACACGCTGATCGGCGATCGCGGTGCCAACGAGCTGGACGGTGGTAACGGGGACGATGTCGTATCCGGCGCCGGTGGCCGCGATCACACGATCGGAGGGCGGGGCGACGACGTGCTCCGTGGAGGGCCGGGACGCGACCTGGTCGACGACTCGATCGGCGTCGCGCAAGGGACCTATCCCGACACAGGGCGCGATACGTTGCTCGGAGGCCGAGGCGGCGACGTACTGAATGCCGTCGACGAGGTTGCCCGGAACGATCGCCTGCTCGGCGGTGCGGGACGGGATCGTTGTCGCTCTGACGCGGGCGACACCTCGTCGGGCTGCTGACATCAGCCGGACCGGCGCAAGGAAGTACAGCGCGACCTTCATCGACCGCCTGGCTGCGTGCAGGCCAATCGAGGAACGCCACGCCTAACCCGTTGAATCTGCCCCTGGACTTTGCCTTCGAGCCGATCGGTCGCTAGAAGGCAGCCTGGGACGGCGTACGTGCGACACGCACGGAGGGCAACTGCGTGTCGGCGCGTAGACACGTGGCCTGACTACACCGGATGTCGGCTTGAAGCCGGCGGTCATCACCGTTCGTCGCGTCGGCCCTCGCTCCAAAGAAGACCGTGTGTCAGCAAATGATCGTCGTCCTGTCCTGGCGGTTCGTCTTCGTCGGCCGGAGGATCATCTTTCGGGCCGGGCGGGTCGTCACCTTGGCCAGGCGGATCGTCACCGTGGCCGGGCGGGTCGTCACCGTGGCCGGGCGGGTCGTCACCGTGGCCAGGCGGGTCGTCACCGTGGCCGGGCGGGTCGTCACCGTGGCCGGGCGGGTCGTCACCGTGGCCGGGCGGGTCGTCACCGTGGCCGGGCGGGTCGTCACCGTGGCCGGGCGGGTCGTCACCGTGGCCGGGCGGGTCGTCTCCCTGCACCGGCGGATCCTCTGATGGTTCGCCTCCGGGTGGGTCATCTCCCTGGACCGGTGGGTCGTCAGATACGGGTGGTTCGCTCGGCGGATCCGTGGGCTCAGTACCCGGTCCAGCACCGGGATCGGTGCTCGGTCCTGTGTCCAGCGCATCGGGGCCGTCGTTCGCACCTGGGATCGAGGCGCCGAGACCTCCGTCTGCCGCGGTCGCTTGTTCGTGGCTGCGGCCCGCGCCGCCCTCATCGCGGGATGAGGGGACGGGGGATTCGACCACAGGCTGCGATGAGTCGTCGGTCGAGCGAGGGCTGCCGGTCCCATCGATGCCCTGCGCGACAGGGGCGTCGTCGTCGAGAGCCGCGGGCCACATCGCGCCCCCGGCCATAGCGACGGCGACGATCGCCCCAACGGAAAGGCCAACGCGGATCGCCCGACCACGGCTCGGTCGAAGCCATATCGCCCTCGTGAGAGCCCGTGCGATGAGCCCGCCACACGTCACGAGGACAGCGAACATCAGGGCGTTCCCGAGAACGGAAAGATCGTGGATCGACATGGGACCTCGTGGAGGGGCTCTGGCTTCCGGTTCGTTGTGGTCAGGGTTGGCGGGAATCCATGGCGGAGGTTTCTACCATCCCCTGCCGGGCCACACGGGGATTTCCCCGACTTTCGAAGCGTCAAACGGCCTCGCAGGCAATCCCGCGGTCAGCGCCGTATTCCGCTGGGAGGAGGGAGTATCTCCGGCAGTGTCTCGTTGCGGAAGATAGTTCCGGAGTGTCGGACGAGTCCTTGTCTAGGCGATCCAGTCGGGGAACCCGTCGGTGCCGGGGCTGTTCGGAACCTCGGCCTGGCGCATCCCGTCCGGATCGACCACGTGCAGCGTGCCGTACCGGGTGAACAGGATCCACGATCCGTCCCGTGACCAGACCGGGAAGGTGTCGTCCTGCAACGGGTTGCGGGTGAGGTTCCGCTGCGCCGAGCCATCGGGCCGCATGATCCACACATCCTCGTCACCGAACGCGTCCGGCTCGTACCCCTCGGGCGTGGCGTCGGGGAGGGTCGGCCAGCCGAGGCGGTTCGACTCGAACGCGATCCACTCCCCGTCCGGCGACCAGTTCGGCTGCGTGTTCTCCCCCTCAGTGTTGGTGAGCCGCACGAGCCCGCTGCCGTCGAGGTTCACGGTGCAGATCTCGAAGTCCGCGGTCCCGTTCGGGTTGATGCCGCCCAGCGAGCAGTGAAAGGCCAGCCGGGAGCCGTCGGGCGACCACGCCGGATACTCGTCGATCCCGGGCTGCTCCGTGATCCTCGTTGGGTTCGATCCGTCGGCGTCCATCACGTAGATCTCGTTCGGATCGCCGTCGCGATTGGACGCGAACGCGATCATCGTGCCGTCCGGCGACCAGGCAGGCGAATAGTCCGACGTGGGGCTCTGCGTGAGGTTGCGCTCGCCCGATCCGTCGGCGCGCATCACGTACACCTCCTCGTCCCCGTCGCGGTGCGAGCGGAAGGCTATCCGCATGCCGTCTGGCGACCATACGGGATCGAAGTCCTCGCCGGGGTGGGAGGTGAGCTTCCGGCGCCGCGACCCGTCGGCGTGCATCGTCCAGATGTCGCCCTCGGCCGAGAAGACCAAGCGCCCGTCCAGATGGACATCGACCACGCTTGGACCCGAACTGCCGCGCTCTTCCAGCGTTGTCGGCCTCGGACCGGCGCCCTCCGCCGTGCAGGAGAGCAGTACGGCGAGAGCGGCGATCGAGGTGAAGAGCTTCGTGGCCATAATCACTGATACATCGCCGGCCCTGTGAACGTTCCCGACCGCTCTGGGACTAGCGAACTGGTCGAACTGCCCGGCGGGAAGATCAGTCAGTACAGCTTGTCGTAGAGTCTCCGCCTTCCATCGATGTCGCGCCATCCTGGTGGAGTGCCGCCTCGGAGGTGGCACCCAGCCGCCCTGCGGAGCGGTCAACCGCCAATGACACGTTGATCGCTGAACCCGCTTGAGAACTTGACCGTCGGCGCCTTCCTCGTCCTCGGCGACATCCCGCTTCAAGAGTTGAGCCTCGGCGTCCTCGTCCTCGGCGCACCCCGCTTGAACATTTGAGCCCCCGGCGTCCTCTCCCTGACTGACGTCGCGTCGTCAGGTTTGGTCGATGGCCCCGGAGGGCATCAGCCGCACGTGGGCGAGCGACGCAGCGACGTCACCGGGTTGTGGCTTCTGCGCCATGGCCAGAGCCAGGGCAACGTGATCCGCGCAGCGGCGGCGCAGGACGCGGAGGCGCTGGATATACCCGACCGCGACATGGACGTTCCGCTCTCGAACCTCGGCCGCAGGCAAGCCGAGGCGTTCGGTGGTTGGCTTGGGGCACAGCCCGCTGACTCGCTGCCGGAGATGATCCTGAGCTCGCCCTACCGGCGTGCCGTCGAGACAGCCGAGACCATGCGAGCCGCAGCGCAGCTGGATCTGACCGTGGCCAATGATGAACGCCTGCGCGAACGTGATCTCGGCATGATGGACCTGCTCACCACGAAGGGATTCGCTGGGCGGTTCCCCGATGAAGCGGCGCATCGGCTCCGTATCGGGAAGTTCTACTATCGTCCGCCGGGCGGGGAGAGTTGGGTCGACGTGGCGCTCCGCTGTCGCTCGATCCGCGATTCGATCGCGCGGGAATACGCCGGGCGTCGTGTGCTCCTGGTGACCCATGAAGTGGTGATCATCATCTTCCGCTACCTCCTGGAAGACCTGGACGAACAGGGCGCGCTGGCGCTCAGCACCGATGCAGCCATCGCCAATTGTTCTCTCACGACCTATGGTCGACGCGAAGGCGGGGCCTTGGAGCCCGTCGTCGTCGAGTGGACCGCCCCGCTCGACGAGTCCGAGGTCCCCGTTACCGAGGCACCCGATGAGCCCGTCGCATCCCGCTGATCGCGCGACCGCGCCGCCCAGCCCGCTCAACTCCGAGTTGCTGCGCTCCTGGACGATGCCGACCGACCCGAAGGCGGGGAAACTGGATCGCGGAACCGTGCTCGTGATCGGTGGTTCGACTCGCACCGCCGGTGCCGTGGTCCTAGCGGGGCTCGCTGCCCTGCGCGTCGGCGCTGGACGGCTGCAGATCGCGACAGTCGAGTCCGTGTCGCCCTCGCTCGCCACGGCGATCCCCGAGGCCCTGGTCGAGGGGCTACCTCATGTCCCATCAGGTGCCATCGACGCCACGGACCTGGGTGAGCGCCTGCATGAGCGCCTCTCAGCTGCGCAGGCGGTGTTGATCGGTCCTGGATTCGAAGATCTTGGATCCTCGAGAGCAGCTGTGATGGACGTGATCCCTCATATCGATCCGCGAGCCGTCGTGGTAGTCGACGCGCTCGGCCTCCTCGCGATGTCCCAGCTTCCCGCCGACACCACCGCCCCGTTGCGTGGAAGGCTCGCGTTGACGCCGAACCAACCTGAGGCGACCGACCTTGTCCCGATGACCGCCTTCCACGCAGACCCGTGGGAGGTAGTGACCTCCGCCGCCGAACGCTACGGGGCCGTGGTCACGATGGAGGGCCATGTGGCTGCCGCAGACGGCCGGCGGTGGTTGAACGACGAGCGGGTGTCGGGCCTCGGCATGGGCGGCTCGGGAGACGTCCTCGCGGGACTGGTCGCCGGTGGGGCGGCACAACACGCTGATGTCGCGTGGGCGACGTGTCGTGCCACCTATCTGCATCTCGCTGCCGGCAAGGCTGCCGCAGCGCGGATCGGGCCGATCGGCTACCTCGCCCGGGAGCTCCTAGAACCCATCCCGCGAATCCTGTGCGATATCACAACGATCGTGGGGTCCTGATGATGTCGGCCAGCCGGAGCGGCCGCTCACTCGCGGTGCTCGTCGATGTCGACGGGACACTGATCGACAGCGTCTACCAGCACGCGCTGGCATGGCAACGGGCGTTCGCCGACCACGGGGTTCGGGTCCCGGGGTGGGTCCTGCACCGACACATCGGGATGGGTGGTGACCAACTCGTCGGCGCTGTCGCAGGCGAGGAGGTGGAGCATCGACTCGGCGAACGGATCCGCGCGAGCGAATCCGAACGGTACGAGGAGCTGATCGGCGAGGTGCAGCCGCTGCCCGGTTCCCGAGAGATGATCCTGAGACTGACGAGCGACGGCTATCGGGTGAGCCTCGCGAGCTCGGCGAAGGGCGCCGAACTCGGACATTATCTCGACTTGCTCGAGTTGCGGGGCGTCTTGGACGACGCGACGTCGGCCGATGATGTCGAACGATCCAAACCGGCCCCGGACATGATCGAACGAGCGCTCGACCGTATCGGGGGAGCACCGGCTGTGCTCGTGGGCGACGCCACGTGGGATAGCATCGCCGCGGAGGCGGCCGGGATCCGATCGGTTGGCGTGGTCACCGGGGGGTTCTGCGCCGAGGAGCTTCGGGCGGCCGGCGCCGAAGATGCCTTCGATGACCTCGAGAGCGTCACGGATTACCTGACCGGCTCGTCGTCCAGTCCAGATGGCTCCCGCTCTTCGGGGGCAAGGTGGTGACGGGACTACCCCCACCCCGTCTCCGGACAACCGGACTTCCTAGTTCTTCACGCCGACGACACATGCTGATGGCACACGGTCTTCTGGAGTGAAGGACCGACGCGACACACGGTGATGACCGCAGTGGGTCTACTGCATCGCCCAATCCGGGCTCTGCTTCTGTCCGACGGGCGTCCGTATCGGGCGAGCAAGCGCAATCTCGGATGTGGTGCCCAGTTCATGTCTATCCTTTGATACCGAGACGGCGCTCATCGAAGGAGGACACGATGCGCAAGCCCTTTCCCTGCCTCTGGTTCGACGGCAAGGCTGAGGAAGCGGCCGAGTTCTACACGAGCCTGCTGCCCGACAGCCGCGTCGACAAGGTCTGGCGCTCCCCCGCCGAGACGCCCAGCGGGCCGGCCGGGATGGTCCTGACTGTCGACTTCACGCTCAACGGCCAGCAGTTCCAGGGCCTCAACGGCGGGCCGGATTTCAGCTTCAACGAGGCGGTTTCGTTCGTCATCGAGTGCGAGGACCAGGCCGAAGTCGACCGGCTGTGGGATGCGCTGACAGCGAACGGAGGCGAGCCGGGCCCGTGCGGATGGCTCAAAGACCGATTCGGACTCTCCTGGCAGATCGTGCCGCGCCAACTGAACGAGCTGGTCGAAGATCCGGATCCGGAGCGTGCGCGCCGCGCCATGGAGGCGATGCTCAAGATGGGCAAGATCGATGTCGCCGAGCTCCAGCGGGCCGCCGACGCGCCCTAGCGCCCTCGCTTGCGCGGTTCGGTAGCCGGCCGGGGAGGTTCGTCAAACATCCCTGGACTCGTCCGACTGTGAGTCCCTGGCTTCGACTTCGATCGCATCGGCGTGACCACCGCTCACTCCGCGCACTTGGATCTTTCGCGGCTGGGCCGCTGGCGTCACTGGGATGGTGAGCGTGAGCACCCCGTCCTCGTAGGCTGCTCCCACCTTCTCGACATCGAGGTGCTCGCCAAGCATCAGCTGTCGCGCGAACGCCCCTTGGCGTCGCTCCTGAGCGAGGAGCTGATCGTCGGGCTCGGGCTCCCAACGACGTTCGGCGCGAACCGTCAACGTGTTCTGTTCGACCGTCAACTCGATCGAGTCCGCGGTTACCCCAGGCACATCGAAATGTACGAGGACCTCATCCCCTCGGCGGTAGGCGTCCATCGCCATCGTGCCTCCCGTGTCCTGCAGCCGCCCGGCCAGCTGTTGGGTCAGCCGGTCAACCTCACTGAAGGGGTCGAATCGCATCACCATCGCAGACACCTCCTTCGACTCGACACTCACTCCGCACCCCCACCAGCTATCTCCCGGAAGGCGGAGACCTCGGCCTATCTACCCACTTTGTTCGCCGATATGCGCAGAGGAGCGGTTGCGAAGGGTGGGCGGAAGCTTGGGACTCAGACACGCGCTGATTTCGACCTCCCTGGCGTACATCGAGCGCTGTTGGGTATCGCCGACGCCATGGCGACCGCGGCTCTCCTCGCAGCCTTGGCGACCAGTGCGCTGGGCGCCCTGTTGCTGGTCGGTCGCTTCAAGGGGCAGGAGGTACCGATCAACTTCGTGTCTTTGCACGCGACCTTGGGACTCACCGGCGTGGCGAGCTGGTGGCTGTATACGAGCGGCGAAGGGGATCGTGGCCGCTCGATCGGGGCGATCTTCGGCGGGCTCGTGCTCGTGGGCACGGCGATCCTCGGCGGCTTCATGTATAAGACCTTGCGAGGCAGCTTCGGCTCAGATGAGCGGCCACCACGCAGTTCTGCGGTCCGGGTCTTCGTGCTCTTGCACGGGATCGCAGCGCTCGTCACGATCGTTCTCGTCTGCATCGAAATCGTTGATGCTTGGCGTAGTTACTCGGGCAACGCCCCAGGGGTCCCGACCCGCAGCGACACGTCCGCCGTCGTGCTCTTACCTGTCTGGATCGGGGCAGGCCTGGTCGTCGCCCTCGTAGGTCATCTCGTCTTCCGAGAGCGCCTCGGGGACGCCTCGATCGTCGGGACGCTCCTCACCGGAGCCCTCGCGGGCGCGGCGGCGGGGGCCATCGGCTATTACGGCGCGGGCCTGTCCATGCCTCTCACGATCCTTGCTGCCGCGCTGGGAGCAGTATTCGGCTGGTGGTGGAGGTTGATCTCCTTCGTCGGGATCGACGTCGACGAGGGCGACGAAGTCAACGACGCATAGCAGTTGGGAGCTCCCCGAGTTTGCCTTGACGACCGTAGGGAATCACGATAAGGCGCAAGGAGCAGCTCGAGAGGAGGGGACGGATGTGGGCGAATTGCCGCGTACCACGACAACGGGAGATCCGAAGAAGGACGTTCGGACCAGAGGCGACGGAGCATCCGACACGCCCGGTGACCACCTTCACCACACCGAAGATGACCGCTTGATGGCGAACTCGCGGGCCCTATCGCATCTTGGCGAGAACGGCTGCGCCGTGGCCGTGTCGAGCGGAAGATGCGGAAGGAACCATGATGGATGCATCTCGCTTCGTCTCTTACCTCCAGGACCACCTTGCCGCATCAGAGGCAGGGTCCAAAATCGTCACCTCGCTTCGACGATCCAATGACGACGACAACGTCGGCGAGGTCATGACTCGGTTCGAGCAGGAGTTCGGGGAGGAGCAGCAGGTGCTGAGAACCGTGATCGATCGTCTCGGCGGCGGATCTGCGCCAAGCATCACCGCGCAGGTGTTCGGCCTCGCCGGGTCCATCGTTGCGGTTGCGCGGCGGATCGTGGTCGCTGAGCCGGCGCCCTCGCTCCTCGAGGAGCTGGAATCGCTCGCGGTCGGTGTATGGGCGAAGCGACTGCTTTGGGGCGCGATCGCCCGCAGAGCGTCTGAGGACCCCCGTCTCGCGGACATCGCGATCGACCGGCTCATCGAGATGGCGGAGTCACAGGAGATCGAACTGCTTCGGCTTCGCGACGCAGAACTCGCGACACTCGCGGCGTAGCCGTCGAGAGAAGGAGGCTATCGCCAATGGGGCTACTGGGGAACATCGCGACGTTCGGAGTGGGGTACGCCCTGGGCGCCAAGACCGGTCCTGGGCGGGTCGACCAGTTTGCCGGAGGCATCGCCCGGCTGTCCGGCAAGGCGAAAAAGCTGATGCCGGCCCGAATCTCGAAATCGGACCGGACCATCGACGTGCGAGAAGTCCAACAGGTCATGACGGCCGCGCCCGACACGGTTCGACAGACGGACACACTGCAGGAGGCGGCGCGCCTCATGATGAGTAGCGACATCGGGGACTTGATCGTCGAAAGCAAGAAGGGACGGGTCGTCGGGATGGTCACCGACCGCGATCTGGCGATCAGGGCGACGGCTAAAGGGTTGGATCCCACCAGGGCGGCAGTAAGGGAAGTAATGACGGCTAAGGTGACGACCCTCGCGCCGACCGACAGCGTGCAAGAGGCCATCGGCGTCATGCGAGCGAGAAACGTGCGTCGCCTGCCGGTAGTAGAGGACGGAAGGGCGATAGGAATCATCTCGCTCGGCGACATATCGGTCGAGACGGAACCTGATTCGGTGCTCGCAGACATCAGTGCTGCGCCCCCGGATCGTTGAAGTCAGATCCGGCTCTCCGGCTGCAGTCACCATCACGTCGGGAGGGCATCGTTCCGAGAACCCACGATGGCTAGTCGAGATCCTCCTGCCCGAACGATCTCCGTGATCGCTTGCAGAGGTCGCGTACCCCACCGGCTGCTCACACCGCACTTCGGGCCACTTCGCTCTGGGTACGGCCTCGACATTGACCGCGGTGACCACCCCTCGCAATTGACATCGCACAGCCCTTCGTCTCGAGATGTGAGCGATGATGAGACAGGCGAGAAATGTCCTGAATTCAGACACCGACCGGGTGTTCTCTATCCGCCGCTTTCCTAGTCGACCCTCATGATTCGGGGATACGGGCAGGGACCTTGGCTGCCCGCTCCACCAACCCCGCTTCCCATATGTCACCTTCCCGACGTACTGCTTGATCGACGCGTTTAGTCCACCTGCACGCGGGTACCCGAACGGCTCGCCCAGAACGTTGCCAACCAAGGAGGGGAAGAAGTGAAGCGACTGTTTGTGACACTCATGGCAGCCGTGGCGCTGTCGCTCGGTGGGATCTCCGTCGCGGCTGCACAGGACACGGGCACTGATGTAGTCGAGGAAGCGACGAATGACAGTGGCGACACCGGTCTGTTCGGGCTCCTCGGCCTGCTCGGCCTGGCCGGGCTTTTCGGCCTCAAGCGCCGGGACGACCGCACGTACGTTGGCCGAACAGGAGACCGGCGATGACCAGTATCGAGGATGGGGAGCGTAGCGTCCCCGGCCTCTCGACCGGATCGGAAAGGATGGACGCGATGGCTAGTAACGAAGAATTGGTCAGCAAGCTCCAGGATGAAGTGAAGGGCCTCGAAGTCAGCCAAGCCACACAGGCTGCAACCTTGGCAGGTGCCCAGGCTACCCAGGCAGCGGCACACGCCGGCACGTGGTCGACGATGCTTGCCGGAGCTGCTGGGCTCGTGGTTGGAATCTTCCTCGGGATCGCAATCGTTTCTGCCAGGCGCCGATGAACTGCTGGCTCCTTGATCGAGAGAAGAGAGGTCGACGATGAAAAGCTCGCGCAGGGGCGGCGTCCTTGGCTCAGTCGTCATCGCCGGAGTTGCCTATGTGCTAGGGGCACGCGCTGGCCGTGCGCGGTACGACCAGATCATGGAAAAGGCAAAGTCGCTCAAGAACCAAGCACAGGAGCGTCTCGGCGAACGACCGGAAGGGGACTCGTGGGAGGGCCGCGCGAGCACATCCAGCACGGCCTCGGCTGGCGTGCCTGCACCGCTTGGAACGGTGCACGCGGATGAGCTGGCAACTTCAGAAGGCGATTTAGCTGCGAGGCCAGATTCCGAGATCTAACCTCTGTCACCTGACTAACGGCTCACAGACCTGCTCGAGCATCGATCCAATGGTGAAGGACCCACACGCCTAAGGCCGTGGCCGCATTGAACGCCTTCTATCGATCGTCCAGCCAACAGCTCAGTCCGGCGGATCCACCCAGTCGAGCCGGGCATCCAACAGGGTGAGCTGGAAAACCCGATGCACCGTTGGGCTGCCGCGCACGAATGAGACCGGCTTGTGCCCGTCCAGTCCGGCGAGGTGGGCCTTCAAGAGCGCTGACAGACCCATCGAATCCAGGAATGTCAGTCCGCGTAGATCGATCACGACCTCGAGAAGGTCTTGCTGCTGGATCGCGTGGAGAGCTTCGCTGCACGCGGGGGCGGCGGCCATGTCGAGCTCGCCTGCGAGGCGGACGATGCGACGCGACTCCTGCGCGCGGACATCGATCATGAACGGCTGCGGCTCGCTGGGTTCCATACCTGCCCCCTGAGGGTCCTTCTCCCTAGTCGCATGGTTCGTCACCCTAGGACGAGCCGCTCAATATGTCGGTTCGACATCGAACGTACTTAGAAGCTTCCCTCGCTTGGTTTCTTGGAGCAGCCCACGCCAGCGAGCAAGGTGCGCGTCGTGCCGCCGAGCGCCGAGGCAGATCGGGTCGAAGGTTCGGGCTGAACCTTGTCGAGAGCATGGCCGACGATTGGGATACGAGCCCGGCCCATGGAAGGTGCGAGGATTTGGGACACGGCCAAGCATGTTTGATGCAACACGGTCCATGGGGCTCTGTGTGTCCCGCCTCGGCTTGCTACAGCTCAATGAGCTCCGAGTACTGGAGGCGTGCTTGCTCGTAGCAGGCGCATGAGGCGTCTTCGAGTCCCATGCGATCGAGGATCGTGATGGTGCCCCGGGTGTAGCTGATCAGCCCGGCAGATTTCAGGGTCGCTGCAGCGAGTGACACGCTCGGCCGGGTCACCCCGAGCATGTAGGCGAGGAGCTCCTGCTTCAGCCGGAACGTGTCGCTGTCCACGCAATCGTGGCTCTGCAGGAGCGAGCGGGCCGTCCGCTGACTCACCTGGTGCCTGGCGTTGCAGGCCGCGGTGATGGCTGCTTGGCCGTACAGCGCCTGGATGTAGCTGAAGATGAGCGTCTGGGCCCGGCCGCTCTGGGAGACCTGTTCGACCAGTAGCTTCGAGTCGACCACGAGCATCTCGCCCTCGATCTGGCCGATCAGCCGGTGTCGGGCCTTCAATGCCCCGATGGCAGCGAACGCGTCGGCGGCTCCCTCCCGGCCCACTGTCGAAGCCTCGACGATGGTCTCGTCATCCGGCTGGGCCAGGATCGATAGCGCGCCGCTCGTCGCGAAGTACGCCGAGAGGACGTCGTCCCCGAGCGTCACGTACTCCTCAGCTGGATTGATCTTCTGGAAGTGCGAGCCGACCAGCAAAGCTTTCCGCACATCCGGAGGAAGGGCGTCGAACAACAAGTTGCCGATGCGATCGGGAGGTTGGGGTTCGGGCATAGCCGTCCCTTCGACAAAGCACACTCGGCGAAAACTCGGGGCCCGGCGCGCCTGACCCTGACCGAGAACACCGGAAGCATCGGGTGCGTGAGTCCAGTCTACGCAGATCGTCCGAAGAGGCGCTACCTTCGTGCAGGCTCCGCTGATGGCGATGGACCTGCTCCCTGCTGGGTTGTGGTGGTACCCGCCTGTCCCGGCGTCGGCACTTCCGACGGACGCCTGTTCGGCCGGAAGACGGCGGATCTACCTGGCAGGAGCTCCCCCAATCTCGGCGCGGTCCGACACATCCTCGTGCTGCCCGACTGAGTCAGACTTTCATAAGCAGCGACCTCCCCAGAAGGCCTACTCACCGGATCGGGCAGGGAGTTCCTCGACTGCACCGCGGTCCGAGACCGGGATGTCGCCGCGCACCACCGCCCCCGCCCCCGGAGAGCTTCGGACGATCAGACTCCCGCCGACGGCGTCGAGACGGTCGGCCATTCCCTGAAGGCCGGTGCCGTAGGTCGACCCAGCGGTGTCGAACCCACGCCCGTCGTCCCGCACCTCGAACGTGAGGACGCCTTTAGTCTGTCCCAGCGAGACCACCGCACTGCGCGCATCCGCGTACTTCACGACGTTGTTCAGAGCCTCCAGCACACAGAAGTAGACGGTCGACTCGATGTCCTGGGGATACCGGCCGATCTCGCCGGCCTGTAGCTCGACGGCAACGGCGGCCTTGCGCGCCTGCGCCTCGAGCGCGGCGGAGAGACCCTTGTCCGCGAGCAGCGGAGGATAGATTCCGCGTGCGAGGTCGCGCAGGTCCTCCAGCGCCCCAGATGCCTCGTCCCGCAGGTCGCGCAGCATCGCCGCAATCGCCGCGGGGTCGCGGGCCGCCATCTGCTCGGCGAGACGGAGCCGGATCGTGAGCGCGACGAGCTGTTGCTGGGCGCCGTCGTGGATGTTCCGCTCGAGCGCTTTAGCGCGCTCGTCCTGCGCGGCCACGATCCGGCGCCGCGACGCCCGCAGGTCCTCCACCAGCCGCACGTTGCGTAGCGCCAATCCGGCCTGCGAAGCCACGCCCTGGGCGAGCCGTTCCTTCGACGCGTCCATGGGGTCATTGGCTGCCATCGCCAGCGTGATGGCGCCGAGCAGCTCCCCCTGATGGGTGACCGGGAAGACGTGCACGCCTTCGCCGAACCCTGGCAGTTCATCACCGGCCAGCTCCAGGTCCGGCGTCGCTCCCGCGTCCGCGGGAGCCGCCGCCGCGGATCGGATCACCCGTCCATGGCGGATCCACGCGCGTGCCTCACGCGCTCCGGTGCCGGCGGCGAGGAGTTGGGTCATGCGGGGAAGCACGTCGTCGATCGAGTACGTCTCGCCGACCCGCTCGGAAAACTCCGAGAGGACCTCGAACGGGGTGGCTCGCTTGCCGTACACGATCCGGTCGGCGAGCTTCCGCGCACGGTTCCGTGCGGGATTGAAGGTGAGGAGGAAGGCGATGGCGGCGGGGATCGCTCCGAAGCCGGCCAGCGCCGCGGCTCCGAGCAGCAGGAGATAGAGGGCGGTCAGCGCGATCGCCACGATCGAATAGATCGCCGTCTTCTTGACGACCAGGTCGAGGTCGTAGAGCCGGTACCGCAGAACCGCCATCGCGGTCGCGACCGGGAGCCCTACGAGGACCGCTGTCACGAGCGCGAGGAACACAAGGTCGAACGCCGTGCTGTTTTCGGGAAAGGCGAATCCGGTGACGACCAAAGCGATCACGCAGGCCAAGATCACGACTGCGGCCCAGGCGAGCCATCGAAGCTGCTGTCGTTCCTCGCCGTCGGAACGGCGGAACCGGACGACGACCGAGATCACTGCGAGGATTCCCCCGGCGAACAGGGCCACGCCGCCCAGGGTGTTGAATGCGGTGAACAGCCCCTCTGGGCCCATCACGAACGGGTTCGCGACGGATCCCGATTCAAACTCGAATGTCGACGCTCCGAAGGTGGTACCGATCGCGGCGAGGGCTGCGCCGCCCCAGATCAGCCACACCGTCGGCCTCCACCGCGAGGAAGGCGGGTGCCCGTCGGGGAAAAGGAGGAACGCGGTGAGCGTCGCGCTGAACGCCGGAAGGAACGCGATCTGCATGAGCCATCCCGCGATCGGCACGAGGGGGAGACCGGGACGGCTGGTCACGCCCAGCTCGCCGTACAGCGACGGCAGGATGGTCAGCCCGATGAACATCGCGGCTACCTGGTAGGCGAGACCGAGCGGGTTCTGGGGAGCCTTGGCCGAGAGGACCGCACCGACTGTGCCCATCCCTACCGTGCCCAGCACGATCGCCAAGAGGACGAGGTCGTCCTCGGCCTGTGTCTGTTCGTAGTCTCCCCCGACGGCGACCACGATGATCGCCACGCCGATCGCGGCCGTCGCGACGGCCAGAGCGCGCGATGCGATGCGGGGCACGGCGGTCAGGGCGCGATCCTCCTGAGGCGACCGTTCCGTCCGTCTTCGCATGCCTGAGATTGTCATGCAGGCGCTCTTGCCGGCCAGGATCTTGTATCTCCACTGCCCTGCGCTCAGCCCGACCTTGCCGCTGTGTGCGAAGACGCGAACTTCGCGGAGCCAGGTCGTTGCGAACCGCAGCGAGACGCGTATCTTCGCGACGTCCGTAAGTCGCAGGAAGGGGAATGACGTGGAGACGACAGCGAGGGCGACCGACGTTGCCGTCATCGCCTCGTACATCTCGGAAGCTCGCTACGACTTGGCTGATGCGGTGAAGAAGGCTGAGGCTCAGCTCGATGCGGCGAGTCGATTGCTCGACATGCTTGACGGACCGACCGTCATCCACGATGACGGAGTTGAGGCGACCTAACACCCTCGGGGGCTGTTCTTCGCCATGTCCCCTGGCGTCCGAGTCACCAAGGAATGAATGGCGGGGCTGGACGGCTATCGCTCCGCAATAGTTCCAGCGCGCGCCAGTGCTGGAGCGCAAGGTCCCGCGTCAGGCTCACTCCTACTTGAGATCGCCCGCAGATCTATTCGAAACCGCTCAGCTCGACTTGCAGTCTAAGCCGCTGGCGCTACGCCTTATCCCTGGGCGCATTGAAAGGCTCCAAAGGAGAGTTATTCGGGAGTAGGCGCTGGCGAAGCGAGCGCCAGGAGCCACCCGGCAGGAGTACGTTCGATGTCGACGTGGGGAAGATCTGGCTCATCGCGGCAGGGGTGGCCACCGGAACGGTCGCCGCCGTGATCATGGTCGGGGGCGGCGGTCAAGGGGTGCTCGTCGTGCTCGTGCTCTGGGTAGGCGGGTTCCTGCTCGTGTCTCGGGTCCAGAAGGTTTCCCGGCGGGCGGCGGTCGAATACGAGGCCCGTCGCCTGGGGCTCTCCTTCTCGCCGAGGGACCCCTTTGGGCTGCTCGACCTTGACTTCGCCCCCTTCGTGCGGTTTGGCAAGGTACCCGGCACCCAGGGCGTCGAGAACGTCGTCTGGGGGATGCGCGACGGTCGCGAGGTGCGGGCGTTCGACTACTGGCGGGCGGCCGACGAGGAGCGGGAGTGGTTCTCGTGCGCCATCGTTCGGATCCCAGACTGGTGGCCGTCTCTGTTGATCCGTCGGCGGGGCCTGTTCGACGTCGCCCGCAACACTGTGGGGCTGCGCGACGTGGAGTTCGAGCTGGAGGCCTTCAACCGGCTCTTCGAGGTTCGCGCGGCCGATCGCAGGTTCGCCTCGGCGGTGCTTGACCAGCGGATGATGCGCTGGTTGCTCGAGCCGGGCCCCGCGCACGGGTTCCAGCTCCAGCGCGGCTGGCTCGTCGCTTGGATGCCGCGCTTGCAGGCGTCGGAGCTCGAGCGCGTCCTGACCTTCGCCGAGGTATTCCAGGAGCGGATCCCGCCTGTGGTTTGGTCGCTGTCTCCTGACGGCCCACCGGCCAGGCCCGATCTCGGCTGACCCTCCATCCTCGTGACAAACCGATGTCCCGAGGCCGCAGGGCCGCGGTTGCTTCGACTGGGTCGCGGAGCGACGCCTTGACCAGGTACGGTTCGAGTGTCTACTGGACCGTGGAGCCGCCGAGGAGCATGAGCGACCATCCGATCGCCATAGCGCGGGATGCGCTGGAGCGGCACGCCTGGGAGGACGCCTACGAGGCGCTAGCCCAGGCGGACCGGACCCACTCCCTACCGGGCACAGCGCTCGAGATGCTCGCCTGGTCGAACTATTGGACCGGGCGTCCTGACGGGACGATCGAGGCGCTGGAGCGGGCCTACGCCGCATACCTCGACGAAGGCGATCGTGCACAGGCGGCCATGATGGCCTACCGACTCGCGGAACAGCACGGCATGCGCATGTCGATCCCCCTGGCACAGGGCTGGGCCCAGAAGGCGGCGCGCCTCGCTGAGGAGGACGCGACATGGCCCGTTCACGGCTGGCTGCTCTGGATGCAGGGGCTACTGCTGTGGATCATGGAGAACGACTACCGTGGTGCGATCCAGCGCTACGACGAGGCACTTGCGTTCGCCGAGCGCAGCGGCGACCCCGATCTCGCGGCGATGAGCCTTCACGACAAGGGTCACGCGCTGTGTCTGCTCGGCGATGTTGCGACGGGCATGCCGCTCCTTGACGAGTGCATGGCGACGGTCGTCGGCGGAGAGCTCGATCCCGCAGCGGCGGGCTATGTCTATTGCGGGATGATCGGGATCTGCTCGAAGCTAGGCGATTACGGGCGTGCGAGCGAGTGGACCGAGGCGACACTCCGGTGGTGCGAGCGTCGGTCCGTGCCGGCGTTCCCCGGCGTGTGTCGGATCCATCGTGCGGAGCTGAAGGTGTTCCACGGCGATCTACGTGGGGCGGGGGCGGATGCCCTCGCCGCATGCGAGGAGCTCCCCCGCTACAACTTTGTCTCCGAACAGGGTCCGGCCTTTTACGAAATCGGTGAGGTGCGACGTCATCTCGGTGATTTCGTCGCCGCCGAGGAAGCCTACGCTCGAGCCGAGAGGCTCGGCAGACCGCCTCACCCGGGACGGTCGTTGCTGCGGCTGGCCGAGGGCAAGGTCGATGCCGCTGCATCGGGCATCCAGCAGGCGCTCGACGAGGACGGTGCGGATCACTGCTCACGGATCCGACTGTTGGCCGCGCAGGTCAAGATCGCCCTCGCGAGAGACGATTCCGAGACGGCAACGTCCGCCGCAGACGAACTCGATACGCTCGTCGCGCACTTCCAAACCCCTTCGCTCAGCGCGATGTCAGCTGTCGCGCGGGGCGGGCTCCTGCTCTCGACGGGTGACGTCGCGGCCGCGATTCCGATCTTGCGGCGAGCCCGCACGAAGTGGCTGCAGCTCGATGCGCCGCTCGAGGCCGCCGAGGTCAGCTTGCTCTTGGGGGAGGCGTACGTCGCCAGCGGGGATGAGGATGCCGCGCGCATCGAGGCGCGCTCGGCACGAGATGCGTTCGAGCGGATTGGCGCTTTACCGGGTGCGGAGCTGGCCCGGCGCACGCTCGATCGGCTCACACGCGAGGACGAGCGCCCGGAAAGGGCTGATCGAGCGTTCATGTTTACGGACATCGTGCGGTCGACCGACTTGATCGGGGTGATCGGCGACGACGCCTGGGAGGACCTGCTTACCTGGCACGACCGCACGCTCAGATCGCTCTTCGCGGCCCACGGCGGCGACATCGGACATCCGACCGGGGATGGGTTCTTCGTCACGTTCCCCGACCCGCGGTCGGCGCTGCGGTGTGCCGTCGCTGTGCAGCGGGCGCTCGCCGACCATCGGCGATCCGAGGGCTTCTCACTCTCGGTGCGGATAGGCGTTCATGCCGGCGCGGCAACACGACGAGGGGAGGACTACGGCGGGGCGGAGGTCCACCGAGCGGCGAGGATCGCGGGGCTCGCAGAAGGAGGGGATATCCTCGCGAGCCGTTCCACCATGGATGAGTCCGGATCCGAGGTCGCATACACGCCGACTGGAGAAGTCTCCCTCAAAGGATTCGCAGAACCCGTCGCACTCGTCCGAGTCACCTGGCGCTAGGCGTTTGATTGCTCTGCTCTAATGCGGTCATGTGCAGACTCTGGCTGCAGCGTTCGAGATCGGCATCGGCGTCGCGACGGGCTGGATGACCGTCGGTGACATCGGGTCCTCCTCGCGCAGCGACTACACCGTTCTCGGCAACGAGGTGAATCTCGCGGCCCGCCTTGCCGACAAGGCGGCGGCACGACAGATCCTGGTGAGCGAGCGGACGATGGTGGCGGTCGACCATTTCGTCGATGGCCGTCTCGTCGACGAGATCACCCTCAAGGGCATCACGCGGCCGATCAAGATCTACGCGATCACCCCCCGCGACAAGGTGACGAGCGCGCCATAGATCCAGTTCGGGGTTGCGACACCTAGTACGTGCGTTTCCCTCGCGGGCGGCCCGGAGCGCCTCCGCCTACGACCAGTCCACCGTGACGATCGTCGACCGGCTCGGACGTCCCGCGCAGCGTCACGGTCCGCGGCTCCGAGATGGGGAACCGGCCGTCGGCGGCCGTCGTCCGGCTCGCCAGGATCTGGTCGCCGTCGGCGAGCGCCGCGATCCGGGCCGCCTCGTGCACGCCCTTGCCCGAGAAGTTCTTGCCGACCTGCGTCGCGCCGGACGCGTGCACGCCGATGCGCACCTTCGGCGCGAACCCCGCCGTCCGCCGGTGCTCCGCCAGCCGCCGCTGGATCGCGACGGCGCACGCGAGCGCCTCGTCGGGCGAGTCGAAGCCCACGAAGAACCCGTCGCCGGTCGCGACGACCTCCTCGCCCTTGTGCTCGGCGAACAGCGACCGGAGCGTCTCGTCGTGCCATCGCAGCACGCCCTGCCACGCCTCGTCGCCGAGCGCCTCGACGAGGTTCGTCGACCCCTCGATGTCGGTGAACATGAACGTCTTCTCGACGCGGCGCGGCGCCTCCTTGCCGCGGAGCTGCCACGGCAGCAGCTCCTCGACCTCCTCGACCGTGATGGCGCCGGTCGGGCAGGCGAGCGCCGCCTCGCGGAGCACCTCGTCCTCCACGCTGGCCGCGTCGACGACGCCGGCCTTCGCGAAGTCGCCCTCGTGCCAGTCGAAGGCGGTCGGCGCGATCGTGATGCACGTGCCCGCGCCGATGCAGCGGTGCCGGTCGACGCGGGCCCTCAGCGGCATCGTCGACTCCGCCTCACAGCACCCGCTCCCGGAACGCGAACGCGGTGGCCTCGGCGCGCGAGGACGCGCCGATCCGCGCGAACAGCTCTGCCGAGCCGTCGCGCGACCGCGCGCTCGTCGATCCCGAGCTCCTCGGCGATCTCGCTGTTCGTCTTTCCCTGGATCAGGCTCTTGCAGCAGCGCGTCGAATCCGCTCCGTCGTGCTCGGCACCGTCGGAGGCCGGCAGCTGCTCGACCGGTCCGACCAGCCGCGTCAGCTCGCGCCCGATCGGGCTGCGGAACCATCGGACCCGATGTCCTCGTCCATCGTGCGCTGGGCGACCATCGCGAGCATCAGCTGCAGGTACGGACGGAGCATCTCCCACTCCGGCGCTCCGGACGCGACGAGCGCGTTCGCCACCGGGACGGCGACGTCCAGGTGCTCGTCCTCGTGCATGCGCGGACTCCAGCGCCGTCGAGGGCGGCGCGAGCGTGCGTCCGCGGCCTCGTCGGTCCGCCTCGCGCGAGCGCGATCCGCGCGAGCGCGGCGTCGGCCTGCGCGCCCCACGGCGGGTGCCCGGGCAGGGCGGCGGCGAGCTCCGCGGCCTCGTTCGCCGCGCGCTCGGCCACTCGAGGAGGCTCGTCGTCGTCGTCCTCGGCGCCCAGCCGCGACGCCTCCACCGCGAGGCGGGCGAGCGCCTCGCACCGCGCGGCGGGCAGGCCCGCTCGCCGGCGAGCTGCACCGCCCGCTCCAGGTGGCGTCCGCATCGCCCGCGGCGTCCCCCGCCGCGGCGTCGACCATCCCGCGCCACGTCTCCAGCCGGCGCGCCCGCAGCGGCGTCGGGTGCTCCGACGCGACCGCGGCGGCCCGATCGAGCCACGGCCTCGCGGCGTCGACGCTCGCCGAGGTCGAGGTAGCGCCATCGCGGTGCCGCCGGCCGCCAGGAACTCGAGCGAGCGGTCGCCCATCTCCCGCGCGTGCGTCGTACGCCTGCTCGCCTCGGGAGATCGCGAGGTCGGGGATCACCTTCGCGCGCGCGAACACGTGGACGCCGTAGAGCATCTGCGCCTCGAAGGCCGCGCGCTCGCTCTCGTTCGTGAACGCCTTCGCCTTCGACGTCAGCCGGCGGATCTCCTCGATGTGCCGCGCCGAGCCCGAGCCGAGGTGGATGTCCGGCGCCCAGCTCAGGTAGGCCATGCGATGATCGTCGCCATCGCGCCGCGCCGGTCGCCGAGCCGCTCGAAGATCTCGAGCGCACGCTGCAGCAGACCGTGCGTCTCGTGCACGATCGGCGCGATCGGAAGCTCGGGCAGGATGTCCTCGAGCACCTCGCCCGCGGCGACGCGCTGCGACGATCGGGATGATGGCCGCCGATCGCGACCTGGTCGACGAACCACGCCGGATCCGGCCGAGCTGCACGACGGCGATCTCGCGGAGCGCCGAGGCGAGCGTGGCGTCGTCGTCGAGCTCGGCGGCGAGCTCGACCGCTGCGCGGAACGCCTCCTCGGCGCCGTCCAGGTCGACCTCGCGGGCCGCGGGACGAACGCCTCGCCGGCCGTCGCGTGCAGGAGGTCCTGGCCGAGCTCCATGCAGGCGGCCAGCTCCGCCTCGGCTCGCCCCGCTCTTCGGCGAGCGCCCGGACCTGCGGGCGAGCTCGGCGGCCCGGTCGTACTCCTCGGCGGTGCGAAGCGCGGCGGCGCGGCGCAGCGGACGTCGAGCTCGAGGTGCGAGTCGCCGAGCGCCTCCGCGAGCGCGGCGAGCTCGGCGAGGCCCTCGAGCCGGTCCGTCGGCGTCGCAGCATGTCGAGCGCGCGGTCGCGGGCCTCCAGCAGCTCGAGCCGCTCCTGGGGTGAGGCCGCCGAGGGCAGCGCGACCTCGACCACGCGCAGGACCTCCTCCGGGGCGTTCGCGGCCAGCGCGTTCCGGCTCGCCTCGACCGAGAACCGTACGCACACCGCCGCGTCGCCCGCCGCCTTCGCGTGGTGCGCGAGCAGCGGCAGGCTTGCGGGCGACGGCTCGCCCGACGAGCAGCAGCTCCACGATCGCCGCGTGGATCGCCCGGCGCCGCGGCGGGCGTGAGCGTCGTGGCGGCGAACTCGCGGACCTGCTCGTGGGGGAAGCTGTAGTCGGCGGCCGCTCCTCGCCGTGCTCGACGAGCAGCCCGGCGGTGACGGCCGGCGCCAGCGTGCCCGCGAGCGCGTCCTGGTCAGGCGCGTGCGTCCTGGCCGTCCACGCGGGCCTCGACCTCGCGCAGGTCCTCGAGGCTGAAGCGGCGCCCGAGCACCGCGGCGTCGGCGAGCAGCTCCTTCGTGTCGTCGGGCAGATGCGCGGCCCGCCGTGAGATCAGCGTCCGCACGGCGGAGGGCACGAGCCGCTCGGCGTTGCCAGCGAGGCGCCACACGCCGTCGATCTGCTGGACCATGCCGCCTTCGCGGTAGGCGCGCGCCATCTCCTCGACGATGAACGGGACGCCCTCGGCCTGTGCGTGCATCACCGCCGCGCCCGCCGGGTCGACGGGGCCGCCCAGCACCGACCGCGATCAGCGCGCGCGTCTCCGGCTGCATGAACCGGTCGACGCGCATGCGCCGGACGAGCCCCATCCGCTCCATGTCGGCGATCAGGTTCACCGCCTCGGTCACGAGCGCGAGCTCCTCGGGGCGGATCGCGAACATCAGGAAGATCGGGCTCGTGGCGATCGGAGCGGACCACGTAGCGGAGCAGGCGCAGGCTGTCGTCGTCGCCCCACTGGAGATCGTCGATGAGGATCGCGAGCGGCGTCTCGGCGGCCACGGCCCGGAACGCGACGGCGCCCAGGTCGAAGGTGCGAAGGAGCCGGCGGTCCGGCGGGCAGCGAGGCGAGCCCGGGTCGTCCTGGCCGGACATCGCGTCGAGGGCACGCGTGAGCGCCTCGCCGACCTCCGGTCGTCCGCGGGCGACCGGTGCGGAGGCGGCCGATCCGACGATCGAGCGTGCCAGCAGGAACGGTCCGCGGAGCTCCTCGTCGGCGGTCACGGCGATCGTCGTGAACCCGGCGCCCGACGCCATCTCGCCGGCGGCGAGCAGCAGCCGGGTCTTGCCGATGCCGGGCTCGCCCTCGAGCGTGAGCGCCGCCAGCCGGCCAGCCCCGGCCGAAGCGAGCTCCTGACGGATCGCGTCCTGCTCGGCGTGGCGTCCGACGACCGGGCCCGAGGACCGCCGCACGTGCAGCGCCATCGGCGAGAAGGCCTCGAGGAGCGGCGCGAGCGCCGGCATCGTGGGTTCAACCGCGGCCACGTTCGGATCCCTTCAGGTGGTTAGTCCGAGCGTACCGCCGACCGGGAATCTGCGTCCCCGGTCTACCGCTCGGAGGCCGGCGACGCTGGTGTCGGACTAGCGTGGCGGTCACGACCAGATCGCCCGCCCTGCCAGCCATGGGGCCCGCAATCACGCCTCCGGCAGGAGTGTGGGTACGACTCGAGCTGGCCGTCGGTTTGATCGACGGTGGAGCGGTCGGGATCTCCGCATGCAGGCCGGGGACGTGGGAATGGTCGACGGCTGCGAGGTCGCCCAGTAAGCGACACGTCGAGCGCGGTCGAAGACGTCAGCTCGATCAAGGCGCGCGCGCAAAGAGGAGGAGGACCTGCGGTGGAACGGAGCTGTGTGTCGACTTTCATGAGGGTAGACCGCGTCTCGGTCGATGCCGACAGCCGACTCGCTCCGAACAGTAAGGAAGGAGTTCTCAGTCCCCCATCATCGCTGCGAACAAGCGAACCTCGGATGGAGCTCCCTTCAGGGCTCGCAACCCACGATCCTCGAATCCGAGACCAGATCCGGCGACGAGATCCTTCACAGTTGCGGAGACCAGGATCTCCCCGCCTCGAGCCTCAGAGGCGATGCGTGCACCGACGTGAACCGCGATGCCGCTGACATCTTCCCCGGTCAGCTCGATCTCGCCGGTGTGCACGCCGGCGCGGATCTCGAGTCCGAGGGAGCGGACGGCATCGCGGATCGCCAGAGCGCACTGGACTCCCCGCGCAGGCCCATCGAACGTCGCGAGGAATCCGTCGCCCGTGGTGGCAACCTCTCGACCACGGAAGCGTCCGATCTCCCGACGCAGAACGGCATTGTGAGCATCGAGGAGCTCGAGCCACTTCTCGTCCCCAAGGTTCGCGACGCGCTCCGTCGAACCGACGATGTCCGTGAACAGGAGGGTCGCAAGGACTCGGCCCGACTCGGGGATTCTGCGGACGCCCGTTACGAACTCCTCGATCTCGTCGAGGACAGCATCCTGATCTCCGAGGTACATGAGGTGCTCGCGGCCCGGGACCTCAACGTACTTGGCGCCCGCGATATGCTCGGCGAGGTAACGGCTATTGCCCGGATCGCGGTAGACGTCGTCCCGCCGCTGCATCACCAGGGTTGGCAGACGGATCACCGGCAGGACTTGCCTGATGTCCACGTCTGCCTGCATCCGCAGGTAGGCGAGAGCGCTGCCCGGACTGTGGATCAAACGCTCGAACCTTGCCCACCAGTCCTTGAAGGCTGTATCTCCAGCCATGCCGGGAGCTAGGCGCTCCAAGATCGCGCCGGTGCCCCACCCGGACTCAGTGTCCTGCGCAAGGCGTCGATACCACCCGGGGTCTCTGCCCCAGGGATAGTCTTCATCGCGCATCAGTCGTGCATATGCGGCATAGAGGATCAAGGCAGACACTCGCCTCGGATAGCTAGCAGCAAGCAGCGCGGCGAGCGCTCCCCCCTGGGCGACGCCGAAGATCGCCGGGCGTTCGAGGCCAACGGCATCCATCACTGCGAGCACGTCGTCCATATGCTGCTCGAGCGTCGGAAGCCGCACCGCTCGATCGGACAAGCCAGTGCCGCGCTGATCCAGCAGGATCAGGCGGGCGAAGGAAGCCAGACGTTCCAGGAACCTGGCATAGCGAGACTCCTCCCACTGCGCCTCCAGGTGACTGTAGAACCCTCCCAGGACGACAAGATCCGTCGTCCCGCCCCCGACCACCTGGTAGGCGATATGGATATTTCCGCTCTTCGCATACCTCGTTACTGGCCGCACGGTTCGAGCGTACTTCGCCGATCGACGAGGCCCCCCCATCCGTGGTCAGGCCCGGCCATCGCAAGTCGACGGTCACGATGGATGGCCAACAACGACTCGTGATCACCAGAGACAGTGCCCGCGGATCGCACTCGACACCCGGTTCCTTCGAGCGGTGTCCCGGAACGGCGTCCCCGCCTGTCCGATGCGGAAGAGCCGGCCTAGATCTGTTGTGCTTCTCGCTCCTCCGGTGAATCGTTTGCCGATTGATCCGCCCGACGCACCCCGCGCCGGGCGGCGATCTTCCCGGCGATGTAGTCCGCGTCGCGCCCGACGCCCTGGATCTGCTCGGAGGACACTGAATAGAGGAACTTGAGACCGATGAAGGAGAGACCGGGTTCCGATTCGACGATCCCACGGCGGTGAAGCGGCTCTTGCGGGCCGAGTACCGGAAGGTCGATCCAGGAGAACCCCGGATGGAATCCCGTGCACCACACCACGTTGGCGACGTCCAGAGAACGGCCGTCCTCGAGTTGCGGCAGCCCGCTCTGGACACCGGTGACCCGAGGAACTCGTTCCACCCCCGAAGCAGCGAGGTCTTTGGGTTTGGTCCGGATCAACGGTTCGCCGGTTGAGATCCACTTGGGACGAGCCTTCCTGCCGATGGGAGTCCCCGTCGTCAGCACGCGGTGAAAGACGACCCGGCCGATGAACGGCATCAGGACGCGGGCGGCGACGCTCTCGGGACGGAAGGGGAGCGCGCCGTTGCCGGCCCCGGACAGCGATACCTTGTGGGTCCTCGCCACTTCGATGGCGACCTCGGCGCCCGAGTTGCCCGCTCCAACGACCAGGACGTCTCCTTCCTGGAGCTGCCCCGGATTCTTGTACTCGGCAACGTGAAGCTGGACGATCCCCGGATCGAGCTGGGGCGCGTAATCGGGAACCCGAGGCCGTTGCCAGCTCGACATCGCGACCACCACGTTGTCTGCTTCGAACCGTCGATCCTCCGAGGTCGCGACGAAGCGATCTCCTTCCCGGGTCAGCCTCTTCACCCTGACTCCGGTCTCCACCCGAAGGTCGAACTTCCGAGCATATGACTCGAGGTAGTCGGCCATCTCGTTCTTGCTTGGGAACCCCCAGTGGTATCCAGGGAACGGCATCCCCGGCAGATGGTTGAAACGATTGGGAGTGAACAGCCGCAGCGAGTCCCACCGGTTGCGCCACGCGTCCCCGATGCGTGCGTTGGCGTCGATGATCTTGTAGCCGAGATCGCGCCGCGACAGCTGGTACCCCGTCGCCAGACCGGCCTGCCCACCGCCGATGACCAGGGTCTCCACGTACTCACGTCCGTCTCGGCCGGCCATCTCAGCACCCTCCCGTTAATCGCTCGCCGCCGGGGAGCTCCTCCCCAGGGATCAACCCGGCTGGGGGCTATACTCTGAATTGGAGTAAACGTATACTCGCATTTGGAGTATGTCAAGAGGGAAGGATGACCGAGCAACTGACCACCACTTCGTACGCGGTACTGGCCCAGGTCGCCGTGCATCCCTGGTCCACCTACGAGCTGGCGCAGCAGCGGGTCCGCTACTTCAGATACGTGTGGCCGCGGGCCGAGAGTGCCATCTACCGGGAGGTGAAGCGCCTCTCTGCCATGGGCCTGCTCGACGGGAAGAAGGAGCACGTCGGGAAGCGGGCACGCACCGTGTACTCGATCACCGACAAGGGCCGGGAGGCCCTGCGTGAATGGCTCGCGACTCCGGTGTCCCCGTTCGCCATGGATTTCGAGGCCATGATCCGTCTCTTCGTTGCTCCCATCGGGACCAAGGAACAGATCCTCACAACACTCACTCAGGTCCGAGCCGATGCTCGGGAGATGCTCCGGTTCGGTGGGGAAGTCAAGCAAGAGTTCTTGGAGGGCATCGCCGTCACTCAGGACCAGGTCTACATCCGCGCACTTGCGGTGGACTTCTTCATCAGCCTCCTCAGAACCGTCGAGGCGTGGGCGGAGCGAACGCTCGCGGAGATCGAATCGTGGGACGACCTCAGCCCCGATGGAAAGAACGAGCGGGCGCTCGAGAAGATCCGGGAACTGCCGGTTCCCACGCCCGAATCAGTGGAGAGGACACCGGTACCACCTCGTGCTCAACTCCGACCGCGACGACACGACGACCTGGCCCCAGAGCGGTTCGATACGCTGACGTGATGCCACCCCTTCGGTATTCCATCAACGTCACATTGGACGGGTGCGTCGATCATCGCGTGGGGATCCCGGACGAAGACATGCATCGTCACGCGGCCGAGAACATCGCCCAGGCCGACGCCCTCCTCTTTGGCCGGGTGACGTACGAAATGATGGAGGAGGCGTGGCGGCTGTCGACTCGGACGGTGACGATGCCTGATTGGACGGAGCCCTTCGCCCGGACTATCGACGCGGCAAAGAAGTACGTCGTGTCGAGCACCCTGGACCGGGTCGATTGGAACGCGGAGCTCGTACGCGGGGATCTGGAGGATGCCGTTCAGCGGCTCAAGCGCGAGCCGGGGAAGGGACTCTTCACGGGAGGCGTGACACTCCCGCTGGCGTTGGCGGAACTGGGACTGATCGATGAGTACGAGTTCGTGGTGCACCCCAGGATAGTTGGCCATGGGCCGACGTTGTTCGCGGGGCTCTCGAAGCGTGTCGACTTGAAGCTCCTGAGCCGGCTGGAGTTCGGCTCGGGGGCGGTGGCGATGCGGTATGAGCCTCGCTAGCGAGTCGCAGTCGGCGGTCCGAACCACGCGGTGAGCCCACCGGGGAGTCTCGGCTCGGCGACGCGCCACCGGAGAATCCGTCGGGCGGGATCAGCACGGCAGTCGGAGCAGTGATCGCGCTAGGTACCGACAGCTCCCACGACCGTCGTATGTGGCGTCGATCACGTGGTCAGTTTCAGGTGGGTGGCGCGAGGCGACTCCCTGCCGGATTCGACCAGGAGGAGGGCTACTTCAGATTGGCACTGCTCTGGGGCTTGGATGAGCAGGTTCCGGGTAGCGAGATGATGTGTTCAGCGCGCATTTCCACACCGCTCCATGATGGCAACGGCCCACTCGGTCGCCTGGGTTGGTACCAGCGGATGGCAGTACGCGGATTGGCGAGGCTCGTTTTACCCGCAACAACTTGCGGTCCGCGAATGGCTCGATGCATACGCCTCGGTCTTCGTCACCACCGAGGTGAACAACACCTTCTACCGACTCCCTCCATCATCCACCTTCGAGCGCTGGGATCGGACCACCCCCGACGGATTCGTCATGGCCGTGAAGGCCAGCCGCTACCTCACCCATATCAAGCGGCTTCGAGACCCTCAGGAGCCGGTCGACCGACTACTGACCGTGACGACGGCGCTCGGGAGCACCTTGGGCCCAGTGCTCTTCCAACTGCCGCCGACACTCAGGGCCGATATCGGGCTACTGACGGGACTGCTCGATGCGATCCATGGTCGGGTTCGCACTGCCGTGGAATTCCGACATGCATCTTGGTCGGATACGAGAGTGTTCGACTTGCTGCAAGAGCGTGGGGCGGCATTGGTGCTTGCGCACAAGCCTGGTGTGAGATGGAGGCCGAGGGTAACGGCTGACTGGACCTACGTGCGTTTCCACCAGGGCTCAAGCTCCGGCGCGGCCTACCGCTCGGACACCCTTCGGCGTTGGGCAGACGGGATCGCACATCTTGGCGCACGCGAAAGCTTTGTGTACTTCAACAACGATCCCGGCGGAGCCGCACCACGGGACGCCCGACGATTCTGCCGGCTCTTGCGCTCGCACGGGATCACCGTACCGACTCCGTGATCCTCCTATCGGATCAGCCGTTCCCTTCGGGGGTCTGGTGCCGATCTCAGGCCGGCATACGGCGAGATTCCGCAAAGGCCGTCCGAAGGTCGGTGACGAAGCCTTGAAATGCGCTCTCGCGTTCCGCGCTATCTCTGAGACGCAAGACAGCTGACGGATGAATGGTGATCACCGCCCGAGGTCCCAGAGGCGTCGGGCGTACCTGGCCACGCTCTTCCATAACGCGTACATCGACGCCGAGGATCGCACGCGAGGCGGTCGAACCCATCAAGCCAAGGATGGATGGCCGCACAATCTCGATCTCCCGGTTGATCCAGGGCGCGCAAGCGCGCAGATGCGCGAGGTTCGGTTTTCGATGGATGCGTTTCTTGCCTCGCTGCTCGTGACGGAAGTGCTTCACCGCGTTGGTGACGTAAACCTCGTCACGACTTCCACCCGCAGCGTCGAGGGCGCGGTCGAGCAAACGGCCTGCGGGTCCCACGAAGGGGCGACCTCGTTGGTCCTCTACGTCGCCGGGTTGCTCGCCAACAAGCATCACGACTGCTGATGATGGACCCTCTCCGACCACCGCATGAATCGCGTCTTCCCACAGCTCGCATCCACGGCAATCCTGCGAGGCACGACGAAGAGCCCTCAGGCCCCCCGACCGCGGGACGAACGCAGAGGCATCGGTCGATCCTTCGTCCAGGGCGCAGCCCTCCTCAGTGCCCGCTCAAATCGGATCCCGCGCTTCGCGTCAGCTCTGTTGATCTGCCATGTCCTTGATGTTCTGAGCAGCCTCAGAGGGCGAGATGTCATTGGCCTCGGCCGAGGCGACGATCTCGCTCCAGTTGATGTTTCGGTCGTCGCCGTGCTTGTCCTCAGCGACTCCACAACCGCAGTTTGCGCACATCTCCTATTCCTCCCCTCGAGCGTATGCCCTTCGAATGTTGCCACCACCTGGACAGTTGTAAACCTCACGACTGGTCGACAAGTTTGGCCATCTCGTTGTCGTCGGTCACGCCCGCACACGGCTGACGTATGGACCGCGCATCTCGGGGGTACGAACTGCGGACGACGAGATGGCGCGCCCCCATTTTCGGGCGCCGCACGAGGAGGGCCGTGATGGAAACCGAGACCACGCCTCACCGCGGAGAAGAGATGCCGGAGGATGTCCCGAGCCTGCCGCCTGATGGTTCAGAGGACACAGGCACGGATCAGGGCGAAGGGACGACAGGCGATCTCCAACAGGAAAGGTCCGCCGGCGAGTCCGCTGAAGGAGTGGGCGAGTAGGAACGTCCGTCCGAGACGGTGCCGGAGAATCAGCACTTGGGATTCCGGAAAGACACTTGGCATGGAACAGGCTGATGTCCGCTCTCGATGTCGAGCTCGTGGAGTGGCGATGCTTCATCTGGCTCACCAAGGCTCATCGAAAGAAGGCAGGGGGCCTGGCGGATCGAGACCTGCCCGCCGGGCCATGGCTGGCCCGAGTTCGTTTGCGCATGAGCGACTCGAGGAAGGTTTCACGTGCTCAGCGGAAGGAGGTGCCGTGGAAGGTTTCGCACTCGTCGTCGCTGCCGTTGCGTTCATCGGGGTGGGCAGCGGTGAATCGAAAGACGGCGATGACCGGATGGCGAATCCTTGAAGCGCATCGAGAAGAAGCTCGACCAAGCACTGTGAGCCAACCCTGAGGAGGTTGCCCATGCCAAGCAGGAAGTCCTACACGGTCTCGAAGACCAAGAGCGGCGGTTGGGAGGCCAAAGAATCAGGAGGCGGCATCGTCGCGAGTGGCGACAAGAAAGCTGAGGTGGTGAGAGCGGCTGTGAAGGTCGCCAGGCAGCAGGACGCCGCATCGCTCAAGATCAAACGAGCCTCCGGCCAGATCCAGGAGGAGCGAACGTACCCGAGACGATCGGACCCGCGGCGATCCAAAGGGTGAGAGGAGCGAGCTATGACGGAGAAGGTGCCACCCGAGGGGCCCGACGATCTCCCTCCCGAAGAGCCACCAGACGGGGGGCTTTCCTCTGAAGATCCCCAAGGGGATGATGACGAGCAAGTCGAGGACGCGGAGCGATCATTGGGTAACAGGTTGGGTGTGTTTGGTTCCGGCCGCTCGGGGTGATCAGCGACCCACAGACGGAGTCACCGGCGCCAGGGCTATCCAAGTGATGATTCCGCGTGGCTCGCAGGAAATGCCCATGAAGAGGCGACTCCGCGAGAGTGGCCTTCGGCTTGAGCCGGCCCTCCGCCCTGGCCGTTTAGGCGTGGATGGGCTTCCCTCATGAGTGATGGCCACCGAGTCGACGAGGATCCAAATCCTGGGCGATCATGGGGTCCCAGGTCCGGCTCGATCGAGCTGATATGGCACCGCGCGAACACCTCTTCGGAGATCGAGGCATTCTTGAAGTCGGACGTCGAGTGGGCAGAATGCGACGCCCGTATGGATCCCTCGGGCGTTGTGCGAGTGAGCCATGACCCTCTCGAAGGTGACGCGGGCAGTGCCTCCATGGATCTCACATCGTGGATGGAAATCCTCCGGTCCGCTCGCCGGCGAGCGAAGATCGATCTGAAGGAGGGCGGTCCGGTCTTGGAGGAAGCCCTTCGGACCGCCGGCGTGACAGGTTTCCCAGATGAGGATCTGTGGTTCAACGCAACGGTAGAAGTTCCGGCGGAGGCGGGTTTTCGTCGGATCGCGGAGACCCGTCCGGGAGCTCGATGCTCCTGTCCGCTCGATACGATCACCCCGTACCTGCTCGTCATGCCCGACGGCGCTCTGCCGATCCTCGATGTGCTGCGTACATGGGGGCTGAACTGGCTGTGCATCGGGGTGTGCGAAGAAGGAGTCTCGACGCTAGTGCCGATCCTGGATGGCCTGGGGTGGCGAGTGAACATCTGGGACGTGAAGGATTCCGACGACCTCGATTTCGCCCGCTCGCTTCATCCGGATGCGATCACTGCTGACCTCGGCTCGATCTAACCGGTGCACGCTTGGTCAAGAGGAGGAACAGGCGATTGCAGACCGCGCCCGGCGACCATTTCCCAAGCAAGCGCATCGAGGACTACGGCCTCATCGGTGATCTCCAGACCGCAGCGCTCGTCGGCCGCGACGGCTCGGTCGACTGGTGCTGCTTCCCGCGGTTCGATTCCGGCGCGAGCTTCGCAGCGTTGCTCGGAGACGCCGACAACGGACGGTGGCTGCTTGCGCCCGTCGAGCCGTTCCAGGTCGTCACCCGACGGTACCGACACGACACGCTGATCCTGGAATCGACTATTGGAGACGGCGAGCGGATCGATCCGGACCATCGACTTCATGCCGCCGCGCGGCGAGGCGCCCGACATCGTGCGCATCGTCGAGGGCCTGAGCGGCGTCGTGCCGATGCAGATGGAGCTCACGATCCGCTTCGACTATGGCCGCATCGTGCCGTGGGTCCGACGGGTAGACGAGGCTCTGATCGCGGTCGCCGGCCCTGACGCCCTGTGCCTGCGCACCCCCGTCGATACGCACGGCGAAGGTATGACCACGGTCGCTCGTTTCGCCGCCCAGGCCGGCGAGCGGATCCCGTTCGTGTTGACCTGGTACCCGTCGCATCTGCCGATCCCCGACGCCACCGATCCGGAGGTCGGCGCTGCGAGAGACCGAGGACTACTGGCTGAACTGGGCGGGGAAGTGCGTCAGCGATGGCGACTACCACGAGGAGATCCGCTCGTCGCTCCTGATATTGAAGGCGATGACGTTCGAGCCCACCGGCGGCATCGTCGCCGCTCCCACTACTTCATTGCCCGAGCTCCCCGGCGATGTACGCAACTGGGACTACCGCTACTGCTGGCTGCGCGACGCCACGCTGACGCTGCTCGCGATGCTTCGCTCGGGAGCACGGTCGGAGGCCGTGATGTGGCGTCAATGGTTGCTCCGAGCCGTCGCCGGTGACCCCGCGGACCTACAGGTGGTGTACGGGCTCGCGGGCGAGCGCCGGCTCGAGGAACGAGAGCTCGATTGGCTTGCCGGTTACGAAGGATCCACTCCCGTTCGGATCGGCAACGCAGCATCGAGTCAGGTGCAGCTCGATGTCTACGGCGAAGTCCTCGACGCTCTGTATCAGACACGGGTGCAGGGCGCGGCGCCCGACGATTTCGCCTGGGCGTTGTGCCTCAAGCTGTTGGAGTGGTTGGAGGACGGATGGAGACTCCCCGACCATGGCATCTGGGAGGTGCGAGGTCCGAAGCGCCACTTCACCCATTCCAAGGTGATGGCGTGGGTCGCTTTCGATAGAGCTGTACGCGCCCAGGAAGAGTTCGGCCGGGACGGCCCTGTCGAGAGATGGAAGCAGCTCCGAGGGGAGATCCACGATGAGGTGCTCCGACAGGCGTGGAGCGACGAGCGACAGGCCTTTACCCAGAGCTACGGGTCCGACGACCTCGATGCGAGCGTCCTGCTCATGCAGACGGTGGGTTTCCTGCCTGCGACCGACGAGCGATACGTGGCGACGGTCGCAGCGATCGAGCGAGATCTGATGGCGGACGGCCTCGTCACGCGATATCGCCCTCGCCTCGACGGAGCCATCGATGGCATCCCCTCTGAGGAAGGGGTCTTCTTGCCCTGCTCGTTCTGGTTCGCCGAGGCGCTTGCGTCGATAGGAGAGCTCGATCGCGCTCGAGAGCTGTTCGAGCGGCTGCTCGACCTGCGCTCCGAACTCGGTCTGTACGCGGAGGAATGGGATCCCCGTTCTCAGCGCCAGCTCGGCAACTTCCCACAAGCCTTCACTCACCTCGCGCTCATCAACACAGCCTTCGTGTTGCGCGAGCGAAGGTCGCTACAAGCTCCTTCCGGAACACGTTAGCGATCCGGCCTCCCCTCACCCCGGACCCATGGGATGGAGACGACCCCGACCGTCGAGTGACGGCCCCACGTCGTCCGATCGGCCGGATCTGAGAAGCCACCTCTACTCGCTCGAGATGCGAACCCCTTCTGTGCGGCAATTTCGTCGGACGAGTCGGCTTGCCCTCAATACCTGCTGTTCCGACTCGTCTCCCGAAATCAACACATCAGCAGCCTTGGCCAGAGCAGGCACAGAGAGGGATCGTCCCTCGCGGTAGATCTCGAGGGCTCTTCCTCGTCCTCGGCGACGTCTGCCAAGCGCTCACACCATTCTTCGACCGTCAGTTCGCCTGCGCTTTCAGAAGGATCAGCATGAGTCGGGTCAACGAGGGTCGGACTCGTAGAAACCATCTCGACGGAGGTTTCGGCTGGCCCACTGGCCGGGTCACCCGTGCAAGCCGGCACTATCGAGGATATGAGGACCGCACAGCTGAGCAAGCGGCGACGCATCTAGGTTCCCCTGGATCTTGTCAGTGCGATTCTTGACCTGATCTGCAGCTTCCCCGAGGCCGTCGGCGTGTTCCTGAGGCAGGCTCCGCACAGGGTCTGACGGATCCCCTCCTCCGGTCGTCTCATCGCGTCCCGGGTAGTCATTGTCCTGCGGCGACCCTGCATCAATAATGTGGTCGCACTCGAATGGACGCGGGTGCCCACTCCGATCGGTGTCGCGCTCGGTCACCAGCAGCTCTGTGGGGACGTGCACGATCGGATCCTCCTGCGCGCTTACATCGCTCTTGTCAGCCGCTTCATCGATCATCCTCAGCCTCGCCCTTTCTAGTGAACCGACCTCGTACCCCGGCGTGCCGAGGCGAAACCTGAGGCCTGGAAAAGCAGGACATTCGTTCTTGCTGCTGAGCACGGGTCTCAGCAGTCGAATGGCATGCTGCCTCGTCCTTGTTTTGAGAACTAGGGCACGCGGTAGTCAGATGGGGTGGAGGCACGTCCGGGTACGGGAACGCCCAAAGCTGCCAATCCAACGATGCGCGCCGTCGTCCTACCGGGCCTTCTGCTGGGTATAGGACTGGGTGGGCTCTTCGATGGGATCATGCTTCACCAGATACTCCAGTGGCACCACATGCTTAGCTCCCAGGGGAGCTATCCCGCCACCACCCTCGAGGGCCTCGAGATGAATACTCTTTGGGACGGCCTGTTCCACGCCGCGACGTACGCGATCCTCGCTACTGGATTGATCCTCCTGGCGACGAAGGCACCTGCCGGGACCTTGCCGACGTCCTCCCGCCACCTCGCCGGGTGGATCCTAACTGGGTGGGGGCTATTCAACTTGGTCGAGGGGATCGTGGATCACCACATCCTGGAGATCCATCACGTGCGATCCGGCCCCGACGAGTTCGCGTGGGACCTGGGGTTCTTGGCGCTAGGGGCAGCGCTCGTCCTTTTGGGGCAGCTGCTGGCGCACTCAGATGACGCGCGGAGACCGACCCTGGAACGGTGAGGCGGGTTAGATCGGCGCCAGCGCGTACGAAAGCAGGAGGCGGGCCACGTTGCGGCATGGATCTCCCACTTCCGGGTAAGGGAACCGCGGCCGGACGAAGGGAGGCGGGATGGATCGACAGATGGAAACGTTGGCGCACACGGTCGAAGTCGACGCTCCTTTACGCACGACCTATAACCAGTGGACCCAGTTCGAGGACTTCCCACGGTTCATGGACGGCGTGGAGTCCGTCACGCAGCTTGACGACAAGCGTCTCCATTGGGTGGCGAAGGTCGGCGGCAGGACCAAGACCTGGGATTCCGAGATCACTCGGCAGGTACCCGACCAAGAGATCGACTGGCTCGGGTTCGGCGACCCTGACAATCGAGGCCGTCTGGTCTTCGAGGAGGCCGATGGCGGAGCAAAGACCAGAGTCACCCTCGCTCTCGACTATGAGCCGCAAGGAGCCGTGGAAGGGGTCGCGGACAAGCTGGGCTTCGTCCGGCGCAGGGTGGAACGCGACATGCAGAACTTCAAGGAATTCCTCGAGGCCCGAGGGCGTGAAACCGGTGAATGGCGCGGGGAGATCCACGGGGGAGACCAGGCGTAGGCGCGAGAGGAACCGCCACTCGCCGCGATGAGCGAGGAGGAGCAACGTGCGAAGCCAGTCTCAGGCGATACAAGCCGAAGCAAAGAAGACCAAGGAGACAGCAGAGCGATTGGCCAATGGCGACTACCCGGACGGTGCAGACCACATCCGGGTGCTGGCGGGCATGATCAGTCAGCTCGCTGAGCAGATCGAGCGTCTAGCATCACCGGGCTCGGTGACCTCCGACGGGCCGGGGAACGATGGCCACGCAGATCCGGACGGACCGGAAGTGGAACCCGACGAAGATCGCACGCCCGAAGACGCCCCTGCCGAGCCCGCCGACGATAGGGCGACGAGCTGAGACTCGCCGCAACGCAAGGTTCGAGAGGGCTCAGCTGACCCCTGTTGTTCAGGATCCATCGCCCAGACGGCAAGGCCCGGACTCGCTCTTGTCGAAGCCGTCAGAGTCCGCGTGCGTCCTGGGCCAGCTTGTCGAGGCGGTTGCACATCAGCCGTTCGAGCTCGGTGGGGTAGGTCAATCCGTACACTGAGGCCACGATGGGGGCTCGTTGCCGGTAGACGTTCACGATCTCGCCAACGGCTCGGAGCATGGCGCTCTTCTCCATCGGACAGAAGGTCGTCAGCAGAGGAGACAGCGGCGTCGTCGCGATCGTCTGATCCAGCTTCTCGTACGGCTCTTCTTCTTGAGCCTCGACGTTCTGTTCGATCCGGATGAGGTTCACGCACGAACTACGCAGCGCCTCGAGTTGGCCGTAGGCCCACCAGAGTTGCCCGCGTCCGACCGCTGCGATGAAGTGCGACAGATCGTGCCAGAACCAATACAGCAAGCGGCGGAGCGCTTCCATCTGTTCGGCGCGATCAGGTTCGCGCCAGGGAAACTCCACGCCAGCGAGGACCCCGCTCTTGTCCAGGAGAGGTCGATACGGCCCAACATCATGGATCTCGTGCAGCCCGCTCCTGCGCCCGATGAAGAGCTCAGCCTCGGTGCCATCGGCCAGGATGAAGAACACCATGTTCTCCAGGCCGAAGTTCTCCAGGAAGAGCGTCTCACCCAGCTGCTCGACGATGGCCGCACCCCCGGCCACGACCTCCTCGAAGGCCTCATCCGCGGTGATGAGGCAGAGGTCGAGATCCGAGTACTCGTCCGCCTCCCCCCTGGCGTGGGACCCTCCGAGGAAGGCAGCGACGATCCGCTCGTCAGCCGAACACAGCCCCACGAATCTCTCGATGACGGCATCGTGATCGCGAGGCCCTCGCTCGATCAGGCTCACGCAGGCAGTCTTGCAGGTCAACCCAGGCGTGGACTGCGAGATTCACACTCCGCTTTCTGCAGAAGGGCTCTTTGCTCAATAACCGAGTTCAATGATGAAGTCCCGTTGAACCGTTAAACGACCGGGCAGCCGGCACGGTGCAGCCCGCCCGGCTCCTGAGATCGTCCCGGATGTGGCCATTAAGGAGTTTGCGAAGGTCGTTGCGGCGGTCGACGGCATCAGCGTCTGGCCGTCATGCCGGAAAGACCGGGAGGAGGAGGTCTACTTCGTCGAGACGACGGTAGTGCTCGATCCCAGGCCGGGTCGCATCGCGGTGACCCTCGGACTCCAACGCGGCGAAGGCGTCCGGTATCCGACCATAGAGCCGCTCGGGTTCGTCCTTGAGGCGAGCCCGAAGGTAGAGACCCGCCGGGAGCACCGTAGTGTGGAATCCCTCGTCAGCCGGATCATCGCCCTCCCTGACCTGCACGCATGCGCGATACGTCTGTCCGTCGAAAGTCCCGAAGAACCTCCGGCCACGAAGTGACCCCAGTCGGTCCTCCAAGTGCCGCCACGCTCGCTGGATCGAACGTGGCTCGTCTGCGACCTCAGCAAGGAACATGACCTCGACCTCGGGTCGCTCGACCGCGATCGTGGGTCCATCCAGGCGCCCCATCCGCCGAGCGTAGGATCCGGCGTGTCATCTGTCGAGTCACTTGGCCGACCGCATAGGACCACCATCTTGAGGTCGTAGTCGATCTGTAGTCGCCCTTTCGAACGCCCGGTACGCGGTGAATCTCCCTGCCACCGGAACGGGGCTTGGATGCCTCGATATTCTCCGGGGTCGAGGCAGATTTCCCTTGCACCGCTGCCAAGAGGCCGTCACGACGAGTATGGCGAGGCCGGGCTCGACGTGCTCCTCGAACATGAGCCGGTTCGGCAAGCCAGTCAGCGCCTCGTGGTAAGTCATGTGCTACATGTGCAGCTCTGCCTCCTTACTCGGCGTGATCTCGAACATGACTCCCTGGATGAGCAGTGGTGCTCCCCTCGCGTCGTGGAGGGTGGCCGAGCGGTCATGAACTGACCGGGTCGTCCGCGCCGGTCACATCTACGGCTTCCCGGCGACCTCGGCGAGACGCGTCTTTACGACCTTCTTCACGAGCGTCACCGGCAGACGGCGGCCGTACTCGAAGCTGATCGTTCCCTTTCCCGTCACGAGGTCGCCGAGCTCGTCGCGGTGAGCGTCCACCGCGGCAGGACTCATCGGGAAGAAGCTGTAGTGCCGGTCGAACGCCATGTAGCCGACCAGACCACGACCGTCGACCAGGAAGCCCGGCATCCCGTAGGTGATGCCCTCTTCGGCTCGGGGAGCCGCGGCCGCGATCGTCTCGCGGAGCTTCTGGAGCGGGGCGCGGCGCGCGGGCTCGAGGCTCGTGAAGTAGGCGTCGACGCTCCTCGGTTTCTCCACGGGCAAGGAGCTTATCCGGCCTGCACGGTGGTGTGCGTTCGTGGGATCAGGTCGGGACGGTCGGGAAACCCTCCGGTTCAAAGGTCGAACGACCCGGTTACTGCTGCACGCTCCGCCTATGCTCGGGAGTGATAAGGGGGCTATGTGCGACATCGAGGCACTTCCGAGGTAGGGGTCGCGATCGCGTTGTCGCTCGCCCTGGTCGTGACGTTCGGCTCCTCGCCGGCATTCGCGGCCGCGGGTGACCTCGACGTTGCCTTCGGCGAGGGCGGCCTCGTCACCACCGTCTTCCCGGTCGGCTCCTTCGCCACCGCGGTAGCGATCCAGACCGACGGCAAGATCGTGGCAGTGGGCGCTGCTGCGGGGCCATCGGGGACCGGCGAGTTCGCGCTTACGCGCTACGAGGAGGACGGCGCCCTCGATCCGAGCTTCGGCGACGGGGGCATGGTCACGACGGCGATCGCCGGAGGCGGCGGCGACGAGGCCCGGTCGGTCGCGATCCAAGAGAACGGGCGAATCGTGGTGGCGGGCTCGGACAGTTGGCGGCGGTTCGCCGTCGTTCGCTATCGACCGAGCGGTGCGCTCGACGATTCATTCGGTGGCGGTGACGGCGTCGTCCGCACGAACTTTACGGCGGGGGACGATGTCGCGTTCGACGTGGCGACCCAACCCGATGGGAAGATCGTCGCCGTCGGGGCCGCCGGCTTCGGCCAGGTGGGCTTCGAGCTGGTGCGTTATCGGCGTGATGGCTCGCTCGATCCGAAGTTCGGTGAGGGCGGCAAGGTCGTGACGCGATACGAGGGAGCCAACGCCCGGACCGTGGCCATCCAGCCGAACGGGCGCATCCTCGTCGCTGGATACAACACCACCGGATTCGCGATGGCGCGCTACCTGCCGAACGGGCGTCTCGATCGCTCCTTCAGCGGTAACGGGACGATCGACCACGATTTCGGCACATGGAACCCGCTCCGGAACATCTTCGCGAGAGCGGTCGCCCTGCAGCCCGACGGTCGGATCGTCGTGACGGGTAGCTTCGACATCTTCAACATCGGATTGGCGCGCTTCCGCGCCGACGGCAGGCTCGATCGCTCGTTCAACGGCGACGGCGTGATGCGCACGCAGGTCGACGGCGGCGAACAGGGTGCCAACGGGCTCGTCATCCAGCCCGACGGGAGGATCGTGGCCACGGGGTATGCGGGTCCCCACGAGGGCGGTGACCCGACGGTCTTCCGCTTCGTGCTAATCGGGCTTCTCAGGGACGGGCACCTGGACCGAACGTTCGGCGATCACGGAAAGGTCGCGACCTTCTTCGATGGGGGCGCCTTCGCGTACGGCGCTGCGGCCGATGCCGATGGACGGATCGTCGTTGTGGGCGGCGCGGGCGAAGGCAACCAGGGTTCGTTCGCACTCGCCCGCTACATCGTGTGACGGCTGTGCTGATGGCTTGGCCTCGTGGCAACGAACGAGACCCAGGTACGCTCGGCCCATGAATGCTTCGACCATCTGGAAGTTCCTGCATATCGCCTCGATGTTCCTGGCCGTCTCGATCTTCGTCGGCCAAGGGATGCTCTCCGGAGCCGTCGCACGTTCGGGGGACGTCGGCGCCGTACGCCGCGTGTTGGCGGCCGAGGACCTCTTCGCGCCGCTCGGTGGCGCGATGTTCCTGCTCGGTATCGTGTTCGGCTTCCTCACCGCGATCACGGGCAACTTCGACCTGACCCGGACGTGGTTGCTGATCGCCTACGGCCTCGCGCTGTTCATCCTGGTCAACGGGCTCACCTATCACCGGCGGCAGGCCGAGCGGCTCAAGGCGGCCGCCGCAGCCGCCGCCGAAGACCGGCCATCTAACGAACTGCGCGCGATCGCCGGCGCGCCGAGCGCCGCCGTCATGAACGTGATCGACGGCGTGGCGTGGCTCGCGATCATATACGTCATGGTTGCGAAGCCTTTCAGCTAAGCCTTTCGAGACCGCAATCACCTGCTCGCGAACTGAACATTGCCTTACCCCCGTCGGAGCACGTTGCCGGCGGGCCGCCAAACTGGGTTTTGCGACCGACGTCCCGCGGCTCTAGGCTGAGATCGTGGGCCAGCACAACGTGTCATCTCGGCGCCTCGTGACAGGGTGGACGAGTGCGCTGACCATCGCCGCTGTCGCTTACTTTGTCGGGGCATTCGATCCGGCCGAGCTGACGGCCGTAACAACGCGAGATGCGTACATCCGCCATCTCGCATCCATCGATATGACGTCGCTGGGACGAACGGTCGAACCGCGACTCATCCCCCGAAACGGGGATCGTGTGATCGACCTCGTTGCTGTTCCCGATCTCGACCGATCCTTCGACGCGGCCTCGAGTCCAGAGGTTGCGGCCCCCACCCGTCACACGAGGGGCCTTCCCTCGGTCATTCCTCAACGTGGGCCTCCGGCGCTGACGGCTAGCTACTGAGACGTCGACGGCTCGGAGCCCACTGAGCCGCCCCAGTCTCTTCTGCCTTAGACGCACCCGGCTGCTGCATGGCAGCTATGAGAGGGGAACGTGATGGCGGTCGCTGACAATATGTTCGAACGTGCGTTGTCTCTGGCATCGAGGGGCACGGAGCGCCGCGAGGCGGTCGAGGAGCTGCTCCAGTGCTGTGAGCAACGGCGGCTTCCTGCGGTGCTCGCTAAGCAGCGCGTACATGCTCAGTTGCAAGACGACCCCAGGGATGCGCATCTCGAAACAGCCTATGGATTCCTGAGTGACGTCGTTGCGCAGCTGCCCTCGTAGCGACTAGATCCGGTGCTCTGGGCCGAGAGATCTCCCGCGTCGATCCAACCAACGATGTCTTGGTGAAGCTTCAGCAACTGCTCGACAGCGATGAATCCGCGGCCGATCGGTTCCTGCACGCCATCTTGAAGAGGCGCTTTCATCTCAGATGAGGCCAAGTCCGGAGTCGGGAGGAACTGGGTCGCAGCCGCTTGCCGCCGTCGGAGCGCTGCCCCGCGGGTCCCCGCATTCGGAGGTGCAAGGCGCCCAGGTCGGCCGAAGACTCTTGCTTGGCGGCTCAAGCGCCATGCGGACTTCCGACGGAAACCGGCGAAACCAATGAAACGGGGAAGCAATATGAACGCTGGAGACCAGCACCGAACCCTAGAGAATGCATCGCAGCGTGGTTGGGTGATGTCCGCAAGCCTGCTACTCCTCCTCACGATGGTTGGCTGCGCCCCTGGAGCGACTCCGTCGTCTCGCGGCCCAAGCCTCGAGACGGGGGGCCCCGCGCCGCCTCCGACCGTCGCCTCTGTCCCTTCGCCCTCGGATCCAGGTACATACCCGCGCCTGTCCAGGTTCCGCGATCCGGTCGACCGGTTCATGTATCAGTCCTCGTATTCGGACTGTCATCTCCTGGGGATCGAGGGTACCGCCGAGGTGTTCGGAGGCGATCCAAACGACCCAAATTCCATTGCCCAAGCCTACGCTGTGGCCACCTTCCCAAATCTAGAGACGCACCGTGAGCCGACCTTCTGGGGGTGTCTGGACGCGCTGGTGACGGGGACGTAAGTGAGTCCCCACAACTCATGAAAGTCGTGCTCCCTCCACGTGTCTGGGACGCGCCGAGGAGAGGCGTCGATTCCGCCGCCTATGGGGTCGCCGCCGGCGCAACCGCGAGTCGGTCGGCCGCTCGCGCCAGGAGCGGACCGGACACCGCGAGCAGGAGGACGTAGGCGGCCGCGAGCGGGCCGATCCCCGGCTCCGCACCGGATGCAACGGCGATGCCGGCGATCACGATGGAGAACTCGCCACGCGCGATCAGCACGGCACCGGCGCGGATCCGTGCTCGACGCCGCAGCCCGGCGTCGCGCGCGGAGAGCCAACCCGTGGCGTACTTGGTCGCCGCCCCCACGACAGCGAGCACCACCGCGGCCGGGAGGGCACGGGGAAGGGTTCCTGGGTCGACCTCGAACCCGAAGAAGAGGAAGAAGGCGCCGGCGAAGAGAGCACGGAGGGGGACAAGCAATGGGCGCGCGCGATCCGCCGCCGGCCCCGAGAATGCGATCCCCGCCAGGAACGCGCCGACAGCAGCTGACACGTTCAAAGCCTCCGTCGCACCGGCCGTCAGCAGCAAGACGGCGAGGATCGCGAACAGAAGAGCCTCGTCCGACCGGGTAAACACCGCACGACTGATCGCCTGCCCGTACCTAGCGGCGACGGCGAGGACACAGACAACGACGACCGTCGCTACGCCGACGGAAAGCGCTACGCGCCCGGCCCCACCGCCGACCAGCAGTACCGATCCGACTGGCAGGAACACCGCCATCGCAAGGTCCTCGATCACGAGGATCGCGAGGACGAGGGGCGTCTCGCGGTTCCCCATCCACCCGAGATCGTCCAGGATGCGAGCGATGACGCCAGACGATGATATGTACGTGATGCCCCCGAGGAACGATGCGGGGACCAGATCCCATCCGAGCAAGAGACCCGCAAGGAAGCCGGGCGTGAAGTTCAGCACTAGGTCCATGCAACCTATGAGGGCGGTCGACCGGACGGACTTGAGGAGCTCCGATGCCGAGTATTCGAGCCCCAGCGAGAAGAGCAACAGGATCAGGCCGATCTCAGCCCCCGCCTCGATGAACTCGTCGGCCGTGACGAGCGGAATCACGCCCCCCTGCCCGAACGCCAAACCAGCTAGCAGGTACAGCGGGATCGGCGAGAATCCGAAGCGTTGAGCGAAGCGTGCCAGGACAGCCATGAGGAGGACGACGCCGCCGAGCTCGATGAGGAACAGCGAGTTCTTCACCGCTCATCCTGACGGAGCAGGATGGTCAGCTCTTCGATGCCACGAGGGGTGCCGACGACGACGAGCACATCACCGCTCCGCAGACCGAACTCCGGGCCAGGAGCCGGATGCGCAGATCCGGCGCGCAAGACGGCCACGATCGAGACCCCGGTCCGCGTTCTCGCGCTGGTATCTCCGATCGTCCGGCCATCGAAGGGTGAGACGCCCGAAAGGGGTAGCCGGTCGACGGCGAGTCCTTCGACGTCCTGCTCGAGCTCTGCGAGGTCCTTCGCGACCTGGGAGACGCCCAGCAGTTCCGCGAGGATGCGGGTGTCCTCCGGGCTCAGCCGTACGAGGTCGTGCGAGGTGTCCGGGTCGTCGCGCTCGAACAGCACAAGCTCTCGCATCCCGGACCGGTGGTGCACCAGCCCCACACGGGCACCGTCCTCGGTCACGAACTCGTACCTAACGCCGATACCGGGCAACGGGATCTCGTTCACGATGGGCATGAGGTCATCCCTTCCGGTCGAACGGGATCAGCCATGCGAGGAGGGTGGTGAATGACTGCTTCCTCTAGGCGGGCAGCCGATCGAGCAATTCGTCGAGGAGTTCTATACCGCGCATCGCAGCCCGTTGGTCGGGCTCGCTATCGAGCCACGCCAACAGCTGTTGGCGGGCTCGAAATACAATCACGCGACGCCCACCACAAGTAGTCAACAACTCGGACAGCGCCTGATCCCGGTCCGTCGCGGAGCGGGCGAGCGCGAGCGTTCGTTCTCTCACGACATCTCCAGTCGTCATGACGCCTCCTTCGATCGGTCGCGAAAGAGCTGCGCGAGATTGGGCGGCTCAGACGTTCCCGGACGAAGGAGGACCTCGGCCAGCGAGGCCCTGCGCAACGGGGCCGGTGGAGAACACCGATGGTGAGAGGCGAACACTTGCCAACACCGACGCTGATGCGCCGATGTCGGACACATCCATAGTGATCAACCCGAGTCCACTCTGGCGTTCCTCGAGCCTCGAATGTGCGGAGAGGATCGGTCGATCGGAAGTCGTGACAAGCATCCTCGGAACCGACTCGATCGCAACGGCGCCGGACGACGAGGAGGTGTCGACACGAGATTCCGCGGTCGATCGTGTAGCAGCACCCCACGCAAGTAACGCGAGAGCCAACCCGAGGACGATCGACCTACGGGAAGCATCCTGGAGAGTCACCTCGCAAGCGTAGGCGCGTTCACCTGACCTCCACAAATGATGAGACCGGTCCCCGAGCTTGTTTGACAGCCGCTGAAGTCGGGCTCCCTTCCGGGTTCGTTGCACCGCAGGACGGGCAAGGTTGCCATCGGCGCAGCGCAGGCGAAGAAGGGCCCGCCTCGTTCCTAGTTGTCAGCGGCCGGCTGGGTGTGCCGCGTGTCGCGCTGTGGCTGAGGAGAGCATCGCCGACAGACGTAACGAGAACGAAACGCGGAAGTCCACGGTCTTGGAGTCGGCATGCCCTATGAATGCCTCCAACGGACCAAAGGGGAGGGAATCATGGGGCAGATCGACTCGGGGAACACCGCATGGGTCCTCGCGTCAGCGGCGCTGGTGCTGTTCATGACGCCCGGTCTCGCGTTGTTCTACGGGGGGCTCGTGCGTTCCAAGAACGTGCTCGGCACGATGATGCATTCATTCGCCGCGATCGCCGTGGTGTCGGTGGTGTGGCTCGCTGTCGGATACACGCTGGCCTTCGGGCCGGACATCGGCTCGGTGATCGGCGGACTCGACTTGGCTGGCTTCCGCGGCGTGGGTGAGGCGCCCACAGCCCTCGCGCCCACGATCCCGGCGTCCGCTTTCGCCGTCTATCAGCTCATGTTCGCGATCATCACGCCCGCGTTGATCGCCGGGGCCTTCGCGGAGCGGGTGCGTTTCGCCGGCTACGTGTTGTTCATCGGAGCCTGGTCCCTACTGGTCTACTCGCCGCTCGCACACTGGGTGTGGGGCGGAGGGTTCCTGGGCCCGGAGGGCGTCGGAGCCCTCGACTTCGCGGGCGGCACCGTCGTGCACATCAGCGCGGGCGCCGCCGCGCTCGCTACGGCGCTCTACATCGGAAAGCGAAAGGGGTACCCGGGAGGTGCCTTCACCCCGCACAACGTGCCGATGGTCATGTTGGGCGCCGGCATCCTCTGGTTCGGGTGGTTCGGATTCAACGCGGGTAGCGCTCTCGCGGCTGGCGGCCTGGCGTCATCTGCGTTCCTCGCCACGCAACTGGGAGCGGCCGGTGGTCTGATCGGCTGGGTGCTGCTGGAGTGGCGGCGTCACGAGAAGGTCACGGCGGTCGGTGCGGTCACCGGCGCCGTCGCCGGGCTGGTCGCGATCACTCCGGCCGCCGGGTTCGTGGCCCCGATGCCGGGTCTGCTGATCGGCCTGCTCGCGGGAGGCGTGTGCTTCATCGCCGTCGAAGCGAAGTCGAGGCTCGGTTATGACGATTCGCTCGACGCCGTGGGCGTACACCTCGTCGGCGGGCTCGTCGGCGCGCTGCTCACGGGAGTCTTCGCGAGCACGGTGGTGAATCCCGCCGGGGTCGACGGCAGCTTCGCTCAGGTCGCACGGCAGGCCGCCGCCGCCGGCGTGGCACTCATCTTCTCGTTCGCCGCCACGCTCGTGATCCTGAAGCTGGTCGACGTGGTCGTCGGGTTCCGAGCCTCCGACGAGGCCGAGGAGCAGGGGCTCGACGTCGCCGAGCACGGCGAGCACGCCTATACATGGGGCTCGAGGAGCATGACGCTGCGTGTTCCTTCTCAGCTCTCGAACGAAGAGCTCGATGCACTGAGGGAGCGACTGGTCCTCGAGGCGACGGCACAACTGATCGAGAACGTTCGACTCGAGACGGAGCGAAACGCTCCCCGGGCCTGATGCGCGACCGTGCCAGCAGTCGGTTCGTGAGAACATCGATCGATGCGTCGGATACTGGTTGGGACCCGCGACGGACTGCAGACGGTCACCGACCGGGGTCTCCTCGAGCCGCTCGAACTCACCGATCGGTCCGTGACCGCGGTCGTCCGCGACGGACCTCAACTCTGGGCGATCGTGGATCGATCCGAGGTCTGGTACAGGCCCGACAATGACTGGCGCCGGGTGGCCACGCTCGAGGGGAATGAGGCGACGTGCATCGCGATGACCGACGCGCTCCATGTGGGCTCATCCGAGGCGCGACTGTTCCGACTCACGGACGGCACGCTCGAGCCCGTCGTCGCGTTCGATGATGCGGAAGGCCGCTCGAAGTGGTACACGCCCTGGGGCGGTCCCCCCGCCACTCGATCCATCTCTGAGTGGAGCGACGACGTCTACGTGAACGTGCACGTCGGCGGGATCCTCCACACCGGCGACAACGGCCGGACCTGGAACCCCACGATCGACATCGACGCCGACGTCCACCAGGTCGCGACCGCGGAAGGTTTCGTCTTGGCCGCATGCGCCGGTGGACTCGCGACGAGCGAGGACCGCGGCACGACGTGGACCGTGCGAAGCGAGGGACTCGAGGCCCCGTACTCGCGTGCCGTGGCCGTCTGCGGCGACACGGTCCTCGTGTCCGCATCGAGCGGCCCGCGTGGTGGTCGCGCAGGGGTGTATAGGGGCGACATCGCCGCGGGTCGGTTCGAGCGCTGCACGGCTGGCCTGCCTGGATGGTTCGACGACAACATCGACACCTACTGCCTGGACGCGCTGAACGACGGGTCGTTCGCCGCGTTCGGCACTTCCGAAGGCCGCCTGTTCGGTTCGGAAGACGCCGGGTCGACTTGGCAGGAGCTCTCCTCCGACTTCGGCGCGGTCCAACACATCCTCGTGCTGCCCGACTGAATCAGGACTTCCATAAGCAGCCCCGAAGCACGACGCACGCTCTTCGCGCACCAAGCCGACGCGCCACGGCTTTCAGAGCGTTCACCAGCCACGATGACCCGCTTCGTTGGAGCGGACGATCCGACGATTGACGATACCTTCTCCCAGGCCGCGTTCCGAACCTGTCTTTGTCGGATCGTCTGGGTGAGATCGTGTCGAGCCCACCGTGGGTGCCGCTCGCCGGCCGTGAGGGCAGGAGTCAGTCCGGTCGCACCTGGCGACCTGGGCTAGTCGACTCCTGCAATAGGGTCAGATGCGGTCTTAAAGATGGCTGGGCTCTCGAGGCATGCGCACAGCCCCGAGAGCCCAGCATCTACGACTCGATGCCGAGCGGACGTCAGGGGACGAGAGAGAGTTGTCCCCGGATCGCTCCGTCCGGGTAAGCCCTGGTGTGAACGTTCACGTAGAAGCGGTCTGGGTTGGCGGCGATCCTGTCGATCAGATCAGAGTTGACGTCGCGCACGCATCCCTGCACACCCTTGATCGTGCTCGGAAGCGGCACAGCCGAAGCGAAGAGCTCAACCCGCACCGGTCCTGCGACCGTAGGCGAGCCCCTGTGGATGTGTGCGGCGAACGGGCGATCGATGCCTCTCCAGGTCACGTCGAAACAGACCACGTCGGCTGCCGGGTCAAGGTCGATCGTCGCGTGACCCCTTCCGTTGGCGTCACCTGGGCCCGGCACTTCTGCTGCTCCGGTGAGGGCGGCGTCAAGCGTGACTGTGCCTCCAGCGGTCGCCTGCGTCAGGGGGATCAGAGCAACGAGCCCCACCAACAGAGCCAGGCCGATGATGCTCTTCCTACGTGTGTGCATATGCGTCACCCCTTCCGTTCGGGTCGGCCGGCTACACGAGCGGCCGAGATGCTGTTCGTGGGGGGAAGGACGGCCGCCGAGCGGTGAAGTCCCCGCCTTCAGGTGTCACGACGGCCACATCAGCGGATACCCAGCCGAGCCTGTTCGAAACGCGGACATCCGGCCACCAGGTCGAGTCCGCCCAGATAGACGATGCGCGGGTCGATGTCTCGCAGAAGGGGATCTACCACGATGGCTCGCCGAGCCACGAGGTTGACACGACTTGTGCCGTAGGGATAGAAGGTTACATCCAACGACCTAGGAGGTTCCACCCGATGCTCAGATCGGTTCGCGCCGCTTCGGTTCGCTTGATCGCGGTCCTTGCAGCATTCGTGCTGGTCCTGCCGCAGAGCGCCGGCGCCGAGCAGCCCACGCGAGGCCGCTCGTTCAAGTTCGAGACCCCGTTGTTCGGTCTCGCGATCAACCGAGGCGAGATCTTCGTCGCCGACGCGGGCCAAGGCGTCGTGAGCTACGACCCACGCACCGGCAGAGGCTCGCTCGTCGCGGCACTGCCGGGCGTCACTGACATCGCCCCCTTCAGGCAGGGCGCGATGCACGCCATCACCGGAGCCCCGGAGTCGAAGCTGTACCGGATCGTTGATGGTCGCCTGAAGGAGAGGGCTGACCTCGGCGCCTTCGAGGCCCGTGTGAACCCCGACGGAGGCGAGATCGACTCGAACCCGTTCAACGTCGCCGCCCTCGGTGGCGGCAGGGCGCTCGTGGCCGATGCAGCCGCCAACGCCCTGTTGCACGTTGGACGTCGGGGTCACGTCGATTGGGTGGCGACGTTGCCCGAGCAGTCGGTACCCACACGCAACGCGAAGCGGATCGCCGGCTGCCCCGATGCGGAGCCGGACCTGCAGTTCGTGTGTGAGCTTCCTCGCAGGATGCGGGCGGAGGCGGTGGCCACGAGCGTGGCCGTCGGTCCCGACGGGGCGTATTACGTCGGGGAGCTCAAGGGCTTCCCCGCTCCTCTGCGCCGCTCGCGCATCTGGCGCATCGAGCCCGGCACCCGTCACGCTGAGTGCGGCGCCAGCCCGGCGTGCACGATCGTCGGTCGGGGCTTCACCTCCATCGTCGATCTCAGCTTCCGGCGCGACGGTTCGCTGCAGATCGTCGAGTTCGATGAAGCGAGCTTCCTCGCCGCCGAGTTCGGTCAAGGAACCCTCGGCAGCGTGAACTCCTGCGATATCGATACCTGGAGCTGCGAGGTCGTGGCGAGCCTGCCGTTGCCGACCGGGGTCGACTCCACCCGGCGACACATCTACGCGACGATGCTCGCGCTGGTGCCGGGCGAGGCTGACGTGGTGAGGATCGTCTGAGCTCATCCAAGCACTCGACGTCAAACACGGGAGAATGACCACCCACTGGAGGCGATCGTCCTCCACGGGTCACGCCATTTTGTGGAGACGGCAAGGAGAGGTGATGAGGCGAAGCCTGACGGTACTGGCCGCTGCCCTGGCGGTGACGGTGATCACGGCCGGGGTGGCGCAGGCACTTCCCGGCGAGTCACCCGCGAACACGAGGGGGGTGAATGGTCGGGTCTGGTCGGTCGTGGTCGTCGGCAACGTCGTGTGGGTCGGAGGCACGTTCTCCGGCATCACGAACGGCGACACCACGACGGTCGTGAAGAACTCGCCCCGGCTGGCTGCGTTCACGCTCGGCGGAGCGCCCGCGGCCGTCTCGGTTCCCACGCTGACCGGCACCGAGGTCCGCGATCTGGTGACCGATGGGGTGAACGTCTTCGCAGCGGGCAACTTCACCGTCGAGGGCACCACCAAGAAACACCTGATCCGATTCCCGGGGACCGGAGCGACCAACGCACAGGTCGTCGGGTTCAGCGGGTCCGGGCCGCTGAAGTCTGTCGAAGTGGCGAACAAGGTGTATGCCGGCGGCTCCAAGCTCTATGCCTGGAACAAGTCCGGTGGTGCGAAGCTCTCGACCTTCAAGGTGTCGGAGCTGACCGACGCGCAGGGTGGCCATGATCCCACCAACCTGTATCGCGATCTCGATGTCGAGGGCTCCTGGCTCTACGCCGCCTGCCAATGCAGCACGTCCACGACCGCTGGAGTCACGACGCCCGTGAACGCGATGACCCGCTACGACCTTTCGGGGAACATCGATCCGTCGTTCTCGCAGAACGTCATCGATAGCGTGGGCACCGGCGCGTACGGGTTGAGCGTCGAGCCGATGGGAGATGCGATCTTCCTCGGCGCCGGTGGGTCTGACTTCATCGCGCGATTCGGGACGGATGGGAACGACGTGTGGAAGCGCGACGCCTCCGGTTCGGTGCAGGGAGTCATGGCTCTGGGCAGCGACATCATCGCCGGCGGTCACTTCACCTATCTGGCCGATGAAGGCAGTGACGCCGGAGGCGCGTGCGGCAACTCCGTGTCGGGGCTGGATCCGACCGGAGACTGCGTGCTGCGGAACCGTCTCGCGGCCTACACGATGGACGGGGACATTCACGGATGGCATCCCTCCGTGACCGGCAAGTACAACGGCGTGTGGGGCCTGAGTGCCTCGAGCGCGGGGCTGCACGTCGGGGGCGAGTTCACCCGGGTGCACGGCGTGCCCCAGCCCTACTACGCACTGCTGCCGTGAGCGCCGAGGCGGAAGGCAAGGCCGGCTGACCGCCCAACGACCGAGCCGCTGCCTCTCGTACTGTTCTGAGGATGCGCGACCTGCCCACCGGTACGGTGACCTTCCTGTTCACCGACATCGAGGGGTCGACCCGGCTGCTCCAAGCGCTCGGGCGTGACGGGTTCGTGCGAGTGCTCGGCCAACACGCCGAGATCGTGCGAACCGCGATCACCGATCACAACGGCGTCGAGATCCGCACCGAGGGTGACGCGTTTTTCGTGGCGTTCCCGTCCGCGGAGGCCGCGGTTCGGGCGGCGGTCGCCACCCAACGCGGGCTCGCGGCGCACCCGTGGGAAGACGGATCCGCGATCAGTGTGCGGATCGGCCTCCACACGGGCGAGGGCGAGCTGGGCGGCGACGATTACGTCGGCATCGACGTGCACAAGGCTGCCCGTATCGCCGCCAGCGGCCACGGCGGACAGGTGGTGCTGTCCGACGCCACGCGGACGCTGCTGACCGATCGGTTGCCCGAGGGGGTCGCGGTCCGCGAGCTGGGACCGCATGGGCTGAAGGACTTCGATCGCGACGAGCCGCTGCACGACCTCGTGATCGAGGGACTCGAGGCCGACTTCCCGCCGCTCACGACGGGTCGAGGGAGTCGGACGAACCTACCGGCACCCCGAACATCGTTCGTGGGACGAGGGTCGGCGATCGCGGAGGTCGGCGCGATGCTCGACGGTGCGAGACTCGTGACGCTGACTGGCCCCGGGGGCACCGGCAAGACGCGGCTCGCGCTCGAGGTCGCGGCGACGCACCTCGATCGATACGACGAGGTCACGTTCGTCGACCTGAGCTCCGTCGACGACGTTTCGCTCGTCGTGCCGACGATCGCTGCGGCACTGCGCCTGCGGGCGACGCCGGGCGTCGACCCTCGGCAGGCGTTGCACGAGCGGCTCCGCCAGGGCAGCCGGCTCCTCGTGCTCGACAACATGGAGCAGCTCGCGTCCGAGGCTTCGATCGTCGCCTCCCTGCTCGATGCGGCGCCCCAGCTCACGGTGCTCGCCACCAGCCGCATCGTGTTGCACGTGGCGGGCGAGCGAGAGTACCGCGTGCCGCCGCTCGCGCTCCCCGACGACCTTGACGAGCTCGACGTGCCCGACATCGCGGCCGCGGAGGCGGTGCGACTCTTCGTGGAACGCGCCCAGGTGTCGCAGCGGGGCTTCCAGGTGACCGAGGGGAACGCGGCCGCCGTAGCCGAGATCGTCGCCAGGCTCGACGGTCTGCCCCTCGCCCTCGAGCTGGCGGCGAGCCGCCTTCGCGTCCTCGACCCTGCGTCTCTTGCCGGCCGGCTCGGACAGCGGTTCCCGCTGCTCACAGACGGACCGCGCGACGCACCCGAGCGTCAGCGGACCCTCGAGGAGACGATCAGGTGGAGCGAGGAGGCGCTGCCCCACGATGCCCGACGCCTGTTCGCACGCCTCGCCGTGTTCCCCGGTGGATGCACGGTCGAGGGTGCCGAGGCGGTCTGCGGAGGAGACATCGACGTGGTGGACGCGCTCGGTGTGCTCATGGATCACAGTCTCCTCCGACGACTCGAAGCGCCCGACGGATCGATGCGGTTCACGATGCTCGAGACGATCCGAGAGTACGCGGGGGCTCGGTTGTCGGTACTTGACTCCGACGAGCGGTCCTCGGTCGAGCGGCGGCAGGCCGAACGAGTTCGGGACCTGGCCGAGCGCGCAGAGCCTCACCTCACCGGGCAACAGCAGCTCCGATGGCTGGAGACTCTCGACCTCGAACTCGAGAACATCCGGGCGGTGCTCGACCGAGCCGAACGCGCCCCGGGCCCTGACGACGTCGCGGCGGGGTTGCGCACCGCGGCTGCGCTGTGGCGCTACTGGCAGCGACATGGCCACTTCGCCGAGGGGCGGGCGAGACTCGAGCGCCTCCTCTCGATGCCGCAGGCCCAGACCCGCGACGCCCCTCGAGCGCTGGCGCTCGGCGCGCTCGGCAGCATCGATTACTGGCTCACGAACTACGACGCGATGCGAGCGTCGTACGAGGAAGCCGCGGATATCGCCCAAGCGCTCGGGGACCGTCGGCTCCTCACCCGGGCGTTGTTCAACCTGTCCTTCACGCCCTGGGTCTCGGGTCACCCCGAGGAAGGGATGCGGCTGCTCGAGCACGGTCTGGAGGTCGCCGAGCCGGATGATCTGCAGATGCAGGCCCAGCTATGGACCGGCATCGGTTTCGGGCATCTGTTCTCCGGCAACGCGGTCGGGGCGATCGAACCGATCGAGCGGAGCATCTCGCTTCACCGCGAGGTCGGCGAGCAGCTCGCGCTGTGTGAGTCGTTGATCACGCTGTCGGGGGTGTACGTGGTCCTCGAGCGCACGGACGAGGGCCTCGCGTATCTCGCCGAGGCCACGGCGATCGCGTGCGCCTCCGGGAACCCGATCCTGCTGGCGACGGCCCTGCTCCCCCACGCCCTGCTCGCGAACCTCATGGGGCGCCATCACCGAGCCGCGCCCCTCATCGGCGCCTCGAACCGACTCGAACGCGACTACGATGTGCACTTCCCCGACGGCCTGCCGTTCTTCGGCGACCCCGCCGATCAGGCGCGCGCTGCACTCGGCGAGGAGGCGTTCGAACGCGGGCGAGCCGAGGGAGAGGCGATGACCCTCTCGCAGATGATCGAGCTCCTCGAGGACGACACCGACTAGATTCCCCGCTTTCTGCTTCCGATCGCCACCGACGGCGTCTCCCACGACTCTCTGCAACGAAGCGGCGCCATCAGTCCCGGGCCCGAGCGAGTTCAGAGGCCTTCGACGTCCTCCGATACGAGCTTGGTGGAGGAATTCAAGTGGGACCCAGAGGAGGCGCTTGTCATCCTTGTCGTCCACCCCTTGATCTACATCCCCGCCTTCCTCGCCATGTTGCGCTTCGCGCGAGACTCGGCCCTGCGTACGTGGATCAAGGTTCAGCTGTTGATCTGGATCCCGCTCACCTCTGCGACCGCCCTCTCTCTCGTCGCAGGTCGGCTCGCTCGGTAGGTCGGGTCGACGGCAACTCGGGCGGGGTCCATGATGTCGAAACTTGTGATGATGCCGGGACACTCGCGCTTCCCCATCGGCCGCATGATCCTCATCGGGCTCGTGTTGGTCGGTTCTGCGACATGCGACTCCCAGGGCCCGGCGGAGGAACCTTCATCCTCCCGCAGGGCCAGCGGCTCCACCTCGATCGCGGCAGAACCTCTCGAAGGCGTCTGGTCCACCGGGCCGGTCCCGGTCGACGACATCCGTGCTGCGATGTTGGCCGCGGGGCTCGATGAAGAGGCGGTCGAGGGATGGATCGAGGACCAACAGTCCCCACCCAGGTTCACGTTCGAGCTCCGATTCGACCCGCCGAACTTCAGCCATTCGAGAGTCGATGCGCACTTCCCCCTTGCGGTCGATGAGTCCGGTACCTACGTCTACGGCGAAGGGCAGTTGCATCTGTCACTGCCAGATCTGGGAGATCAATACCTCTTCAACGTGACGCTCTCCGATGACACGCTGAGTCTCGAGCTGGTCGGTCAGGCCGAGACGGGGACCGGTGAGGATCGCGAAACGCACCGCATCTACACGATCGCGCTCTACGCGAGCGCGCCATTCTCCCGCCAGTCCTGAGGGGGAAGCACGCGGACCTGAACGAATGCTCTTGGGGGTTCGAACGTCCACGCGCCCGCGGCGCCCGAATCACGGGTTCGAATCGACCGACGCGACCCGCGCGCCCTCCAGCCAGGCGGTCGGCGACGAGAGGTTCCGGTGGTGGAAGAAGACCGCTCGCGCGATCGCCCGGAACGATGGGCTATCGAGCGCGACGTCGATCATCGCGTTGGGCGGATGCATGTCCATGGCCGCGCGCATCGCGCGCTTCAAGAAGGAACGCGGGTAGGCGCCCTGCAGCGCCCGGTCGAGCGCGGGGCCGCCGTCGAGCAGGAGACTCGCGATCGCGATGCCGGCCGTGCGTCCGGATCGCAGGGCCGTGTGGATGCCGCCGGCCGTGAGCGGGGAGACGAGACCCGCGGCGTCGCCGACGAGCGCCACATCGCGCGTGGCGTACGGGCGCACCGGGCCGCCCACTGGGATCAGCCCGCCGCGGGTGCCCACGCGCTCGGCGGCCGAGAGGTCGAACACGCTCGAGATGCGCTCGAGGAATCGGCTCAGATCAGGACGAGCCGGGGCGCGAGCGGCGATCCCGACCTGCGTGATGCCGACGCCCGGCACGACCCAGCCGATGTAGCCCGGCGCGAGTCGCGAGTCGAGGAAGACGTGCAGACGCTCCTCGATCTCCCGCACGCCGTGGAGCTCGGCTTCCACGCCGGACAGGAACACTCGGTTCACCCCGAGGCGCATGTCACGTGCCACGTGCGACCGAGGTCCGTCAGCGCCGACCAACACCCGGCCCGAGCGCGCGGACGCGCGGAACTCCCGGCCACACCGGATCTCAGCCCCGGCTCCTTCCGCTCGCTCGGCCATCGCTCGCAACAGGGCGGGCGTGTCGGTCGCGAGGAAGTAGTAGCCGGGCGCGTCGAGATCGACCCACCGCAACGACGGGCCGTATAGACGCACGCCGTGGATGCGCCGCGTGGTCTCGAGCGGTGGGTCTTCCTCGTCGGCGGCCTCCTTCACGAGCAACCCGGTCGTGCGAACGCCATCACCCGGGTCGCGCTTGCGCTCCCAGACGACCGTGCGCAGCCCTCTCGCCGCGCAGGTGCGAGCGCACGCCAGCCCGGCGAAGCTCGCTCCGGCGATCTCGACGTCGATCATCCGCGCGAGCGTCACGCCTGCATCGGCGCGGGGGAAGAGGCGCGACCATATCGCCACCTGCGCAGCACACGTCCGCAATCTCCTCGACCGGGCGCCCAGGCCGGATCGATCCGCGACGACGCCTACCGTGGATCGTAGGCCGGGGCCACGGCCACCATGGCTTCAGCCGGCTCGTCGGTGACGTTGCGCAGCTCGTAGCTCGTGCCCTCGGGCACGTAGAACCCATCGTCGGGATGCAACTCGAACCATCGCTGACCCGCCGCGTTCGGACCTTCCGTCAGCAGCACGTTCACGGACCCGGCGAGCACGTGCATGGCGGCGTCACCACCGTGACGACGTACGTCGGTGTGGCCACCGGGCCGCAGTACGACCTGCTCGGCAGCGAGGTGTTCGGTGCTGACGTAGGTGCGCACCAGAACGCCGGTCCCTTCCAAGCGCTCGAGCACGTCTCGGTCGCCGAGGACATGGAGCCGCGCGTCGGTCGCACGTTCATCGGCAGCCATCGGCCACCGGCCGACGTACCGGTCGTCGCGGTAGCTGACCTCGTCCAGCAGCTCCTTCGTGCGGGCGTATGAGCTCGAGGCCCCTGACGCCGGCGGGGGTGCGAAGAACTCCAGCACCCGCAGCTGGTCCGTGCCGAAGCTCATCGCGTGATGCCAGGTATCACGTCTGAAGAAGACCGCGCCCCCACGCTCGACACGTCGCACCTCGCCGTGCTCTGGATCGGCGATCACCATCGTGCCCGAGAGCACGTACAGCAGTTCATCGGCTGCGAACACCGTGCGGAACCGATCGGAGTGCGTGAACCGACCGCCCGGCGGCAGCGCGAAGACGAGGTGATGGATCTTGTCGCTCGAGACGTAGATCCAGTCAGGAACTCGACCTGCCTCCTCGTCCCCCCAGAGGTGGAGCCGGGCACTCGCATACGGGATCGGCGTCGCCTCGTCGAAGGTCGGTCGCGGCGACGACGCCGGAGCGGCGACAGAGGGTGCGGGGGCTGAGGGAGCCGCGACCCCCGGCCGCCCCACCTGCGGATCGTCCTCGACGTCGGCGCGTTCCCTGGTCGTCATGTCGGGCGAGTATACGCAGCCTCGAACCACGAGGGGAAGACTGGTACTAAGACCGGTTCCTATCCGAAACCGACGATCGGCGCGTCGCTCACTGCGAGTCGGACGTCAACTTCGTTCGGAAGCGGTACCGGTCGCCTCGATAGACGATGCGGGACGTCTCGATCGGATGATCGAGATGGTCGAAGGTCGTCTGCCGTGACAGGAGAACGGGCGCGTCCTCGTCGAGATCGAGCAGAGGCGCGATCACGGGCCCTGCCGAGGTGGCTTCGAGCGTGCAGTCGGCCAGCGTCGGAGCGATGCGTGCTTTCGTCAGCAGGATGTCGTAGACCGATGCGACGCCGTAGTCGGCATCGGCCAGGGCCGGGCAGAGGGCGAGGGGGACCAGGCAGTGGTGCACCGCGACCGGGACCCCGTCGAGCAGACGCACGCGTTCGAGTTCGAGCACCGACGCACCGGGTGCGACCTGCAAGCTCTCGGCTTCGTCCATCGTCGCGTCGCGGACCTCATGGCACAGCACGCGAGCCGTGGGCTCGAGTCCGCGGGCCCGCGCCAAGGTGGTGAAGCTCTGCAGGGCGTTGGGCGGCTCGCTCAGATGCCCGTCGGAGACGAACCAGCCCTTCCCCGGGGATGCTTCGATCAGACCGTCGTCCACGAGCGCGGTGAGCGCCCGTCGCGCCGTCACCCTGCTGATGTCGAACTGGTCACATAACCGACGCTCCGAGGGAAGCTGCTGACCGGGCTCGAGCCGACCGGCGGCGATATGGTCCGCGATCGCCACCTGCACCTGTTGATAGAGCGGGATGTCCTTGCGGTCCGGGTCGAGAGCCAGCGTGAGCGATGTCGCCATGGCCTTCATCCTCGGTCCCCCTCCGTGGGCATGTCAACGACTGGTCCTATGCTGGTTTCATGTCCGGGTTGCGCCTCACGGTGACCGACCGAGGCGCGGATTTCGATGCGGCCGGCGCCGCGCTGATCGCCGAGGCGATCGAACCCGTCCCCGGCGCTGCCGTCGTGGTTGCGACCGGGCGGACGCCGATGGGCGTCTACGCGCGCCTTGCCCGTGAGCTGCGCGCTGGCTCGGCCTCGACCCTGCGTGTCTTCCAGCTCGACGAATACGTCGGGGTGACGCCAGAGGACCGGCGCTCCCTCGCCGCGTGGACCCGGCGCAGCTTCGTCGAGCCACTCGGCGTCGATCCACGCTCCGTCGTGTGGCTCGACGGGCTCGCGGACGACCTTCGAGCGGTGTGCCGGGACTACGACGATGCCGTCGAAGCCGCCGGCGGACTCGATCTCGCCGTGCTCGGCCTCGGACCCAACGGCCATCTCGGCTTCAACGAACCACCTTCGGATCCTTCCTCGCCGACGAGAGTGGTATCGCTGTCGGAAGCCAGCCTGGCATCCAACGCCGGATACACACCCGGACTCCCGGTGCCGGCAACCGCGCTGACCGCCGGCCTCGATGTGCTGCTCGCGGCTCGCCGGGTCGTGCTGCTCGTCTCGGGCGCCGGCAAGAACGAGATCGTCCACCGCGCCCTCGAGGGACCGGTGACGCCAGCGATCCCCGCCTCGTTCCTGCAGCACCATCCGGAGCTCCATGTCCTGGTCGATCGCGACGCCTGGGAGGCGTGAGCGCTCACCCGAACGATGCGCCGGCGCAGTCACTGCAGCGCCGCCAGCACCGTGGTCGAGCCGATCATCAACCCCACGCCGACCCACTGGTGCCGGTGGATCCGCTCATGCAGGACGACGGCGCCTAGCACGACGGCGACGGTCGAGAACTGCGCCGCGATCACCGCGACGATCGCGACCGGCCCGAGATCGAGTGCCGTCGTGAACGCGGCGAAGCCGACCGTCTCGACCGCGGCGGCACGCAGCACGAGTCCAAGGTCGGCACGCGCGAGTCCGAGCGGCGCCTTCGCGAACGGTGCGGCCGTCCACAACACGACGAGTCCGGTGAGGCGGTAGGCGGCCACCGACCAGACGGGACCGATCCGTTCGCTCGATGCCGCCAGCGCAACGGTGTACACCCCCAAGAGCAGCGCGCCGAGCACCGCCCACGCGACCCCTTCGGCTCGGCCGCCCCCGCGGACGTAGGTGGCGACCACCACGCCAACGACGCCGAGCACGAGCCCCACCATGCCCAGGAACGAGAATCGCTCGCCCAGGAACACGATCGCGACGAGCGCCGCGAACCCGCCGCTCGTCGCGACGGTCGGCGAGACGATCGTGAGCTGACCGGCGCTCAGCGCACGGAAGTACGCGAGGGTGCCGCCGAGCGCGAAGAGGGCCGGCGTGACCGCGTAGGGCAGGTCCTGCGCCGAGGGGACAGGCCCGCTGAGGAGCGCGAACGGCAGGATCATCACGGTACCGAAGACCATCAGCCACCTCGCGAGCCCGAGCGGCTTCAGCAGCCTGGCGCCGCGAAGCATCAACAGCTCGGCGATGCCCCATGCGAGCGCCGTCACCAACGCGAGGGCAACGGACAACTCAGCCGTCGCCGGGGTCGCGAGGCAACAGCCTGCAGCCCTCGGGCTCCCAGGTCAGCTCGACCGCGGCGCCGAGATCGAACGCCTCCCCGCCGGAGACCTCCGCCTTCAGCGGCTGGGACACGTTCTCGACGGCGACGCGGTAGGAGTGTCCCGTGCCGCGGAACGAGAGATCCCGCACGACCCCCTGCAGCGAGCCATCCCCCGATCGCCGCCGCACGCCAACCACCTCGGGCCTCAGTACGAGCCACGCCGGGCCCGAGACATCCACGTCGGGCGCGTGGAACCGATGCGCACCGACCGCGACCTCCACGGTGCCCGCATCGGCATCAGACACCTCGACCGGGATCACGTTCGCATCGCCCACGAACCGGGCCACGAACGGCGACGCCGGCCGGCGGTACACATCGTTCGGCGAGCCGATCTGCTCGATACGACCCTGGTTGAAGACCACGATGCGATCCGACAGAGCCAGCGCCTCGCGCTGGTCATGCGTGACGTAGATGAACGTGCCGCCGATCTCGCGGTGCAGCCTGCGAAGCTCGGACTCCATCTCGAGGCGGATCTTCAGATCGAGCGCCGACAGCGGTTCGTCCAGCAACAGCACCTGCGGACGGTTCACGATCGCTCGAGCAAGCGCGACGCGCTGCATCTGCCCGCCCGAGAGCTCGTGGCTCCGACGGTGCTGGAAGCCAGCCAGTTGCACCAGCTCCAGTGCTTCGCCCACCACCCGTTCGATCTCGGCCTTCGACAGCCCGTCGATACGCGGCCCGAACGAAACGTTCGCCGCGACGTCGAGGTGTGGGAAGAGCGCGGGGCGTTGGAAGACCATGTTGACCGGACGACGGTGCGGCGGCACCGTCGTCACGTCGTCGCCGCCCAGCAGCACGCGGCCTTCCGAGGGTCGCTCGAAACCGGCGACGATACGCAGCAAGGTCGTCTTGCCACATCCGGAGGGTCCGAGCAGTGTCACGAACTCGCCATCGGCGACATCGAGGGTGACCGCTTCCAAGGCGGTGACGACCCCGAACCGTTTGACGACATCGACCAGCCGAACCCGTGGCGCCGGGGCCTGTGGCGTGTTCACCGCGACCCACCACTCAAGTGCGTCGACTTCGATCGAGAGACCGCGGTTCCTCGCGCCGCGCACCGTCAGCAGGAATGCGAAGGCGAAGAGGGCGAGCGTGATCACCAGCAGCAGGCTCGAGATCGCGTTCACCGACGGATCCACGGTGCGCCGCAGCGTCGAGAAGATGAACAGCGGAAGGGTGGAGTCGGGGCCGATCACGAAGAACGTGATGATGAACTCGTCGAAGCTGAGGGCGAAGGCGAGGCACGAGGCCGAGACGAGGACCGGCCAGACCTGCGGCAGGGTGATCCGGCGGAAGACCAGCCAGCCGTTCCCGCCGAGGTCCGCGCCCGCTTCCTCCAGCGCCGGGTCGAGCCGCTGCAATGCCGCCACCGCGATCAGCAGGTAGTAGGGCAACACGTAGACCAGATGCGCGATCGCGACCGTCGCGAGGGAGAGCGTCACCTCGACACGCGCGAACAACACAAGCAGGGAGAGCCCCATGAACAGCCCCGGCAGGGTCAACGGCAGGAAGAGCAGCACCGCGATCGGGGTCCTCCATCTGGTCGAGGCCCTCGTCAACCCGTAGGCGGCGAGCGTGCCGAGCACCAAGGTCACCAGGGCCACCACGAGGCCGACGAACGCGCTGTTCGTCAGCGCGCTCCGGAACTCCGGCGACTCCACGATCTCTCGGTACCACCGCATCGAGAACCCCGCGAACGGGAACGTGAGGCTCCCGGTCGAATTGAACGAGAACAGCACGACGAGGCCGAGGGGTACGAACAGGAACAACAGGGCCGCGATCGTGAGCGCGGTCGGGATCGGCGCACGCTGGCGATGCTCCATCAGTCCCCCAACCTGATGTCGTGCAGCCGCAGCCGGCGCAGGGCGAACGATCCGATCACGTAGACGGCGACGAACGCGAGCAGCATGAGGAAGGACGTCGCCGCGGCCAGCGGCCAGTTGCCGACGGCGATGAAGTTCTGCTGGATCTGCACGCCGAGGGTGACGCCGTCCTTCCCTCCGAGGAACTGCGGGGTCACGTAATCCGCGGATGACAGGATGAACACGAACACGAACGCGCTGAAGCCGGGCGCGGCCATGATCGGCAGAAGCACCCGTCGCCACAACAACGATGCGTTGGCCCCGAGATCGCGCGCCGACTCGAGCAGGCCTTCGCTGACCGGGCCCATGCCGGCGAAGAGCACGAGCACCACGTAGGGCAGGAAGATGTGCACCAGCGCCACCACGACCGCGAAGCGGCTGTAGAGCAGGAATCCGAGAGGCTCGTCGATCAGTCCGCCTCGCTCGAGCGCGGAATTGATCAGCCCGCGGCTGCCCAGCACGGTGCGCCACGCGTAGATGCGGACGAGGTAGCTCGCGAACATCGAGGCCGTGATCAGGAACAGGACCGCGAGCGCGGGAGCGACGAGCGACGAAGCGCAGCCAGTAGGCGATCGGCAGGCCGACGGCCACGGTCGTGGCCGCGGTCAACAGACCCACCACGAGCGAGTTCCGGGCGAGGGTGCGGTTGAGCGAGGACGTGAGGGCATCGGCGTATGCCTCGAGGGTGAACGGCAGTCCGACGGCGTACAGCTCGTTCGTGAGGAAGCTGTAGACCAAGAAGACGAGCAGAGGCGTGGCGAAGAACGCGAGCAGGCACGCCACCGCCGGGAGGGTCGCGATGAGGGGCCTGGCGCGCCGGCGCTCCGCCCTCTCCGTCGTCCGAGCGGGCGCTTCCGCCAGGCTCGCCATCGAGGGTGCCCCCCGGCCGCGCGGTTAAGCCCCGGCCTTGATCCCCTGGAACGCCTCGCTCCACTCGGGGAACGTGACGAACTCTTCGGACTCCGTCGGCGCGTTGATCGCGAGGGGTGCCAACTCGAGCAGCCCGTCGAGATCCTCGTACGGATACAGGTCCTTGGTGGTCTTGTTGAGCATGTCCACGGACGCCTCGACCGTCACGCCTCCCACCAGGTACTCGGCGGCCTCCGCGTTCACGGTGGGGTCGAGCGCCTGATTCATCCACGCCAGGGCGGCGTCGGGGTTCAACGCCGTGGGCGGGATCGCGTACGAGTCGCAGAAGCTGTGGCTTCCTTCGTCCGGGATGTTCGTCCGTATCGTGTCGAGGCCTTGGTCGGCGGCGAACGTGTTCATCGCGGCCCATCCGTGGAAGCAGGCGACCGCGTCACCTGAGACCAATTTCGACGTCATGTCGCCGAACGACGGTGAGACACCCCGGCCCTGGGCCACGAACTGCGACATCAGGTCCACGATGTCGCCCAGCTTGTCCTTGGGGACTGCATTCGACTGGAGGTCGAGGATCTTGCAGCACAGGTTGAAATTGCCCGCCGGGTCGTCGACGGTCGCCACCTTGCCGGAGAGGCTTGGATCGAGGAGGTCGTACCAGGAGCTCATCTCGTCGACCTCGGCCGAGTTGTAGGTGAGCCCGATGGATCCCCATGTCCACGGCACGCCGATGCGGTCGCCTTCCGGGTTGATCCAGAAGTTCTCGATGTCGGATGCCCAGAAGGGGAAGAGCCCGGCAAGGTTGGGGAGCTTGCTCTCGTCGAGCGGGGTGAGGATGTCGAGCTCGGTGTAGAGCGGCATGTAGCCCTGGTAGTAGGTGATCAGGTCGTAGCCCGCCGCGGCGCCGCCGCCCTTGATCTTCGCCTGGATCTCGTCGTGGTTCGCGATGTAGGTCGGGTTGACCTTGATGCCCTGGTCCTTGCGCCAGGCTTCCATCGAGTCGACCGGGATGTCGTACCCCTCCCAGGAGAGGAAGTTCAGGTCGCCCGATGCGTCGGGCGCCTCGGGCGATGCGCCCCCTGTCGCGGCCGGCGAGGCACCCGTGTCGTCATCGCCTCCGCATGCGGCCAAGATCGAGGGTGTTGCCCCGATCGTGACGACCAGGACTCCTGTCCTCCGCAAGAAGTCCCGCCGTGCGACGCCGAGGCGTCCCGCGCTCCCAGCCATGCCCTCCCCCTTCTGCCCCAACCGACCGCGCCCGGAAGGGATCCACGACGGGCCCTCACCGGGTTGATACCGGTATCGATACCGCTGGTGCGTGATGCTAGGCTACCGCCCCCATGGATGCAAGGGAGGCCGTGCGAGGGTCGACCCGCCCACATGACGACGCGCGGACGGCGGGGGTGGGGGTCGGCTTCATCGGGGCTGGCAACGTGCTTCCGGCCTATCTCCAGATCCTCGACCGACTCGCGCCACGGGGCCTCGCGTGGGAAGGGCCGATCTACGGTCGCGACGTCGGCAGCTGGGACTCGATCCGACGACGGCGCCCAGGTGCGCGGCTGGTCGCCACCGCCGATGAGGTCTGGGCGTCCGACGTCGACGTCGTGGTGGTCATCACACCCGCCCCCACCCACGCCGAGTACGCGCTCGAGGCGCTGCGCCACGGCAAGCACGTCGTCTGCGAGAAACCTCTGGGGATGCATCGCGAGGAGGCCGAGCCCGTATTCGAGCTCGCCGCCCGATCCGGCTTGCACGTGCTCGCGGCTCCGTTCGTGCATCTGTCTCCCACCTTCCGCGAGCTCTGGACGCGGGTGCGAGGCGGCGAGATCGGCTCGGTGCACAGCGCCCGGGCCATGTACGGCAACATGGGCGTGAGCTGGGCCACCTGGTACCACGACGCCGGTGTCGGTCCGATCGCCGAGCTCGGCGTCTACAACCTGAAAAGCTTGACCACGCTGCTCGGACCGGTGCGGCAGGTGTTCGCCGCCGACGCCCTCGCGATATCCGTGCGGGAAGCAGGTGGACGGCGGATCGACCACCCCGACGCCGACGTGGTGCACGCCGTGCTGCGCCACGAACGAGGTGCGTTGTCATCGGTGATGGCGAGCCAGGCCGTGCAGCGCTACCGGAGGCCGGGGCTCGAGGTGTACGGCACCGAGGGCACGGCGAACCTGCTGGGCGACGACTGGGATCCACGCGGTCTGGAGATCTGGCGCCCGGCTGAAGGCGCGTGGCGGTGCTTCGACGCGGTCGACCCGACATGGCTGTGGGCCGACGGGCTGCGGGAGATGGTCGAGGCGATCGCGCACGACCGTCGCCCCCTCGCTGAACCCCAGCTCGACCTGCACCTGGTCGACGTGATCGAGGCCGCCCGCGAATCGGCGCGCACGAGCATGCCGGTCGAGGTCGCATCGACGTTCCAGGAGCTGGACCTCACCGTGGATCTCGATCCCATGCGCGCGCCGATGCACGACCACACGCGTCCGCCGGAGGACCAGTGACCGACGCCCTCCCGCTGAGCGACGAGGAGATCCTCGACCTCCACCGTCGGATGGTGGAGATCCGAGCCTTCGAGGACGAGGTCGCGAAGCTGTTCCTGCAGCAGCTCGTTCGCGGCTCGACCCATCTCTACCAAGGCCAAGAGGCCGTCGCCGTCGGAGCCTGCTCGGCCCTCCGTCGTGGCGACACGATGACCTGCACCTACCGCGGTCACGGTGCGCTGCTCGCGATGGGCTCGCCGGCCGACCGTTGCATGGCGGAGATCCTCGGGAAGGCCGACGGGGTGTGCGGGGGCATGGGCGGGTCCATGCATCTCACCGACCTCACGGTGGGAGCACTCGGCTCGTTCGCGATCGTCGGGGCCAACCTCCCGTTCGCGTGCGGCACGGCGCTCGCGTCGGTCTACCGCGGCACCGACGACGTCTCCGTCGCCTTCTTCGGCGACGGCGCGACGAACATCGGCGCGTTCCACGAGGCGATGAACCTCGCCGCGATCTGGCACCTGCCGGTCGTCTTCGTCTGCGAGAACAACCTCTACGGTGAGTACTCGCCGCTGGAAGCGACCACCCCGGTCGGGCGATTGGCCGATCGCGCCGGCAGCTATGCGATGCCGGCGAGAACGATCGACGGCAACGACGTCCGAGCCGTGCGCGCCGCGACCGATGAGGCCGTCGCCCGGGCCCGCGCGGGCGAGGGCCCGACCTTCCTCGAGGCGCTCACCTACCGCCACCGAGGACATTCCCGATCGGACCCGGGCGCGTACCGGCCCGCGGGGGAGCTCGAGCGATGGCTCCGGCGCGATCCGATCGTGCTGTTCGAGACCGAACTGATCTCCCTGGGAGTGGCCGACGCGCGGGGGCTCGAGGCCGTGCGAGCAGAAGTCGAGGCTGCCATGACCGCGATGTCTCGAGCCGTGCGGGAGTGGCCGGCGCCCGAACCCGACGCGCGTTTCCGCGGGGTGCTCGCGTGAGCGAGCGCACCTACCGCGAAGCCATCGCGATGGCCTTGGCGGACGAGATGCAAGCCGATCCCGACGTGTTCTGCCTGGGCGAGGATATCGGCGCCGCGGGCGGCGTCTTCAAGACCACCGAGGGTCTGTTCGCTCGGTTCGGGCCCGAGCGCGTGCGGGATACGCCGATCTCGGAGCAGGCGATCGTCGGCGCCGCCATGGGTGCGGCGGTCGCCGGTCTGCGACCGGTCGCCGAGATCATGTTCGCCGACTTCGGCGGCGTCGCCTTCGATCAGATCGCGAACCAGGTCGCGAAGTACCGCTACATGACGGGCGGGCAGGCGGCGATGCCGGTGACGATACGCATGGCGTCGGGCGCGGGCGCCGGGTTCGCTGCCCAGCACTCGCAGTCGACCGAGCACTGGTTCCTGAACGTGCCGGGGCTCGTGCTCGCCGTGCCGGGCACGCCGGCCGACGCGTACGGCATGTTGCGCAGCGCGATCCGTTCCGACGACCCGGTGATCGTCTTCGAGCACAAGGCACAGCTCGGAGATCGTGGAGAGGTCGAGCAGGGCCGGCTCGTCCCGCTCGGCATGGCCGAGGTCGTGCGGCCAGGCACCGACGTGACCGTCGTCGCGACCCAGATGATGCGCACCCGGAGCCTCGAAGCAGCCGAACGGGCCGCAGGCCAAGGCATCAGCGTCGAGGTCATCGACCCTCGAACGATCGCCCCGCTCGACACCGAGACGATCGTCGTATCGCTCACACGCACGAGCAGGCTCGTGTGCGCACAGGAAGCACCGCCCGCCGGGAGTTGGGGTGCCACCCTCCTCGCCGATGTGGCCGAGCACGCCTTCGACATGCTCGATGGCCCCCCGGTGCTGGTCGCCGCCGACCCGACCCCGATCCCATACGCATCCAACCTCGAAGACCTCTGGATGCCTTCGACGGATCGCATCCTCGACGCGATCCTCGGGGTGCTACGACACTGACGAAAGGAACCGATGTGCTGGTCTACCTCGAGTTCATCAGCCGACGCCCCGGCGTCGGGCTGCACGAGTTCCACGCCGTGGTCGGCGGCGGCCAAAGCGGCTGGGCGGGCGACTACGGAGATGACCTCACCGTGCTGAACGTCGGTCGATCCTGGCGCATCGGGCCCGAACCCGAGTACCTGTGCGCCTGGTACACGCCGACCGCGAGCGTGGATCGCCTCGACGAGTGGGAACGGGTCTTTCGCTCGGGCGACGCCGATGCCTACGAGGAGCCCTTCCGCCTCGCGGCGCGGATCGACGCGGCGGGCTGCTACGAGCCGCTGCTCGAGCCGGTCGTTGGCACCAAGGGCAAGTACTACGCGGAGTGGTTCGACCTCGCCGATGGCGCCACACCCGAGGAGGTCCGCACGTGGTACGAGGTCCGCCGTGCGGCGCACGCCGACCTCGACCTCAATCTCCTCATCGATCGAATCGGGCTGCTCGGTCCGGACCCGCGTGGGTTGGCCGTGTGGGGCGTCGAGTCGTGGGGCGCGGCGGAAGGGGTCGCCCGTGAGACCATCGCCCCTGGGTCGCCGATCCGGCCGGTGACTTCCTCCCTCTACGCCGACTTCGGCCACGAGCAGCTCTAGCGGAGTAGCCGTGACGATCTCGCTCGGAGTCGACACCCTCTGCTGGCACATGCCCCTGGAAGCCGGCCTGATCACCGTCGAGGATGTGCTGCGCGATGTTGCCTCGCTCGGCGTGCCGGTCGTCGCCCTGAACCTCCACCACACGCGGGATCGGTCGGTGGATGCGCAGCGGGAGCTGGCGGCCATGGCCGGCGACCTCGGTCTGCGGGTGCTGGCTCAGGGCGATTTCCTCGGATCGCCTCGGCTCGGTGACGATCCCTCGGTCGGCGTGGAGCGCATCCGAGGGTGGCTGGAGCGCGCGAGCGCACTGGGAAGCCCCACGCTGCGCCTGGCCTCGGGTTTCTATCGGGCGGAGCTCGCCGCTCAGCCTGACCTGATCGAGGCGGAGCGACGATACGTGACGCAGGTGCTGCTCGGAGCGCGCGAGGCGGCGGCGCAGGAGGGCGTGATGCTCATCATGGAGAACCACTCCGACTTCCTCGTGACGGAGTACGAGGAGATCGTGCACGAGGTGGGAACGGAGCACGTCGGGATCTTCCTCGACCTGATCAACCCGATCATCACGTTCGACGACCCCTTCCGAGCGATCGAGGTGCTTGCCCCCCTCGCGCGGAGCGGTCACGTGCGGGATTTTGAGCTCATCTCGATCTATCAGCCGGACCATTACCATCGGCGCGGCTTCGACGTGCGCTATCGATATCCGGGGGAGGGCGTGGCCCCCCTCGCGGCGTTGATCGCTGCGCTCTCCGCCACGGTGCGCGACCGCCCGTACGATCTGTTGATCGAGGGTCTCGACAGCACGGCCGACGCGCTGGACCAACATGACCGGCTCGCGGCGTGCATGCCGCTCGTCCGTGACCTGCTCGACCGGGCGGCCACCTCATGAGACGCGGGGCGCTTCCTGACGAGCTCCTACTGGTGCGCTGCATATGAGCGGCCCACTGGAAGGACGCATCGCACTGGTCACCGGGGCGGGGGTGGGAATCGGACGCGCAACGGCCGTGCGGTTGGCTCGGGACGGCGCGACGGTGATCGCCACCTCGCGCACGCTCGAGCACGCCGAAGGCACGTGCGAAGAGATCGCCGCGTCGGGGCTGGCACGGGCCGATGCGATCGCTCTCGACGTCGCCGACTCCGACCGGGTCGAGGCGGTCGTCCGCGAGGTCGCGGACCGCCATGGCCGGATCGACGTGTTGGTGGCGAACGCGGGCATCGAGCTCCCGCACGCCCCGACGGTTGAGGCGACCACCGACGAGGAGTGGGACCGGCTGTTCGCCGTCAACGCCCGCGGGGTGTTCGCCGTATGTCGCGCGGTCCTGCCCGTGATGCCCGACGGCGGAGCGATCGTCACGGTCGGCTCGATGAACTCCTTCATCGCCTGGCCGAACGATGCGGCGTATACGGCGACGAAGGGAGCCGTGCTGCAGTTCACCCGAGCCCTCGCCCTGGAGACCGCCGGGCGGAACATCCGCGCGAACTGCGTGTGTCCCGGCGTGATCGACACACCTCTCACGCGATCCTTCCTGGAAGGAGACGCCGCCGCCGAGCTGGAGCGAGAGTTCGCTGAGGTGGCCCCCCTCGGGCGCATGGGCACACCGAGCGAGGTCGCGAGCTGCATCGCGTTCCTCTCGAGCGACGACGCGTCGTTCGTGACCGGCTCGGCGATGCTCGTCGATGGCGGCGCGACCGCCCGTTGAGCGAGTGGGCGTTGGGGGCGAGACCTCAGGGTGTCTCTCTCAGATGAGGGTGTCGAGGGCAAGCAAGCCTGCCCCGACCACGCCCGCCCGCCCGCCGAGTTCCGCCGGCACGATCGGCACGTGCACGACGTGCTCCGCCCAGATGTGGTCGCGCGCCGACGCGATCACCGTCGGCCAGTAGTCGCCGCCCGCCGTGCCGAGGCCCCCACCGACCACGACGATCTCGGGGTCGACGAGGTTCACGAACAGCGCCACATAGCCGCCGAGCAACTCTGCACCGCGATGCACGATGCCTCCCGCGGTCGCGTCGCCCGACTCCGCGAGCGCCAGCAGCTCCTCGCCGGACGCGATCTCGCCACCGCTCGCCTCGTTGTACCGGGCCACGAGCGCAGGGCCCGAGGCGGCCTGCTCGAGCGAGGTCGAGCGGAACGATCGACCACAGTGCGGGCAATCGAGCGGCAGCTCGGCGCTGCCCAACAGCTGCGCAGCCCGGTGCGCCCCCGCGTAGGGCGTCCCCCCGAGGACGAGGGAGGCGCTGATCCCCGTCCCGACGCTCACGTAGCCGACGGAGGAACGTCCACGGCCCGCGCCGACGCGAGCCTCCGCGAGCGCGGCCGCCCGTACATCGGCCTCGAGCGAGACCGGGGCGATCGGCCCCAGGGCGTCGATGATCTGCCGGCGTGTCCATGCGACGGACACGTGACTCCGGAGCTCATGGTCGCGGTCGAGCACCTCGGGCAACGCGACTCCGATCGCCGCCGGCGCATCTCGAGCCGCCAGCTCGCGGCAATGCTGCTCGATCGACGCCAACAGCCCGTCGGAACCATCGGTGTCCCGGTTCTCGATCCGATCTGCGCGGCGGATGGAGCCATCGGCATCGACGACCGCGAGCGCTGTCTTGGTTCCCCCGACGTCGATCCCGATCGCAGCAACGGTCACGTGCCCGAGGGCTCCTGCCGTAACGGCTCGTCGAGATATTTCGGGGCGACTCCGAAGGCCAACCGGGCGGCCGCCTCGGTCTGGTTGTACAGGACGTATGGCGCGCCGGCCGGCACGTAGAGGCCGTCGCCGACGGTCATGTGGAACCACCCGTTTCCGGGTCCGGGGACCTCGAGCTCTGGCAGCCACATGCTCACACGGCCCTCCAGAACGTAGCCGGCGAGGTCGCCTGCGTGTCGGCGCGTGTCGCTGCGTTGTCCTGCGCGAAGCTCGATCCGGCCCGACGTCAGCTGCTCGGTGCTCCGCCAGATGCCCACCAGGACGGGATGGTCGTCACCCTCCATGCGCCACATGGCGTCGGACTTCCGCAGCACCCGCATCGTGTGGCTCGCTGCGGCGTCGGCCTGCGCGTCGGGCCATCGCTCGAGCCACTCATCTATCACGTAGGTCGCACGATCGAGGTATGGACGGTTCTTCGCGTATGGCTGCGACGAGCCCGTCGACGGTGGCGGGGCGAAGTACTGCAACACGTCGAGCATCGTGTCGCCCTGGCTGAACCCGTGGTGCCATGTGTCGCGGCCGAACGCGATCGCCTCGCCGGCTTCCACGACATGCGCCTCCCCCCGTTCGGGATTGGCCAGGACGAGCGTGCCACCGAGCACGTGGTAGATCTCGTCGGCCCCCATGTCGGTCCGGTGGGTGGCGGAATGGACGAACCGAGCACCCGGCGCCATCGTGAACCGCATCTGCTGGATCCGCTCGCTCGAGACGAATATCTCGTCGTTCACATGGCCGGACTCGTCGTCACCCCAGAGCTTCAACACCGCATCGGCCGCGCGGATCGCGCCCGGCTCGCGCATCACGAGCCGTGAGGGGTGGGAGACGCTCATACGAACCTCGGCGGAAACTCGAAGCTCGTCCGGAGTTCCTGCGTCTGTCCGGTTTCGGCGGCCGCGTAGGCGCCCTCGATGATCTCGATCACGTGTCGGGCATGTTCGGCCGTCATCGGCGTGTGCCTGCCCGTCCGGACGAGCTCGGCCACCTGCATGATGTCCTCGAACACCGCCGACTCGGGGATCTCGCGATGCGGGCCGACGACGTTCGGCAACACCCTCATCTGTGTCTCCCAGTCCCAGGTCGGTGCCCCGAGGGTCTCCTCCCGGCCCGGGAAATCGAAGGGCTCTCCGTTCAAGAAGAGCCCTTTGATCTCGCCTTCGGTCCCGAAGTACACGCCGGCGCCGAAATCCTCGATCAGCATGCCGGCCACGGTGCCGTGCACGACCGCATGGGCCCCGCCGTCGTAGCCCATCAACAGCATCGTGTTGTCGTCAGCCTGTGCGTCGATCGAGCTGCCGAGGAACTCCCGGCGGTCCACGACCGTGCCCGAGAGCGCGGTGACTCGCCTGGCCGGCCCGAGGACGCTGGTCAGTTGGTGCAGGGCGTAGACCGCCGCGTCATACATGGGCCCACCCCCCGGCAGCCGGAAGTACCAGCTCGGGTCGATCGGGGTGTCGCCGGGCGCCGAGTTGCGGGCCTCGGCCTCCTCTTCCTCGTGGAAGCGGCCCAGCGACGTGCCACAGATCGCCCACGCGAGATCGCCGATCGCTCCCTGCGCGATGAGCTCCCGGATCCTGGTGACCTGCGGACGAAGCACCTCCCCGGGCGACGCCGAGATGTGCAGTCCCGCGGCGTCGGCGGCCCGGATGAGGTCGTCGGCCTCGGCCACCGTCGTCGTCATCGTCTTGTTCGCATGCACGTGCTTCCCGGCCTCGAGCGCGAGCTTGCAATGCTCGTGATGCAGCCCGATCGGGGTCGCGATCGTCACCAGGTCGACGTCGGCGTCGGCCAGCAGGTCGTCGTAGCTCTCGTACCACTTCGGGATGCGATAGCGCTCGGCCGATGCCTCCGCCCGCCCGGGCGCGAGGTCGCAGACGGCGTGCAATCGCACCCGGTCGGTGATGTCGTCCTGGCTGAGATGCGGCAAGATCCCCCGCTGCGAGATCATGCCAGCGCCCACCACGCCGATCCCTACGGTGTCCGCCATCACTCAGCCTCCCATGCGTGCGTCGTGTTCGGAGCTGGGAACGTCGTCTCGAGAGGCTCGACGTGGCCATCGCATGACGATCGATCCGCCTGCTCGAGGATCTCGAGCACGTGGATCGCGTGGGCTGCCGAGAGTACCGGCGGTGCCCCCGAGACGATGCAGTCGAGCAGGTGCTCCACCCCGAGCAGATGGTCGGGTCCCTCGACGCGACCGGTTCGTGGAACCTGGATGGCTTCCCATGCCCCGGCCTGATCGAGCACCTCAACCGGGGAGGAGACGTCCAGCCAGCTGAACGCGATCGTGCCGTTCGTGCCCATCAGCTCCACCTCGGCCGACCGTGTGCCATGCGATGTGTAGTTCGCCTCGAGCGTCGCCATCCTCGCCTCCCCGAGATCGATTAGCGCGGTCCAGGCATCGTCGACGTCGATCTCGACCCGCGTTCCGGCCGCCGGACCGTCCGGCACGGTGAAGCCGCTGCCGACGCGCGTGCTCATCGCAACCACGCGTTTGGCGGGTCCGACCAGGCCTGTGATCGCGTGCATCGGATACACCCCCAGATCCACGAGCGGGCCGGCACCTGGCGAGAAGTACGGCGTGGGATCGGAGCCGAATCCCGGCCACGGCGGCACGGCGCCCATCGCGACCCCTCGAACGGTGTGAACGGAGCCGATCCGGCTGTCCGCGAGGAGCTGCTGCACGAGGCGAACCTGTGGGAACAACATCACGCTCGGCGCCGCCACCAGGACGAGGCCCCGGTCGGCCGAGAGCCGTTCGAGCCGTCTGCCCTCGGCCACCGAGCCGGCGAGCGGCTTCTCGCTATAGACGTGCACGCCCGCCTCGAGCGCCATGAGTGTCGTCTCGAAGTGGGTCTGGATCGGCGTGAGGTTCACCAGCGCGTCGATCCGAGCTTCTTCGAGCATCCTGGCTTCGTCGGTGAACCACGGCGCGCCATGCTGCTCGGCGACCACGCGCGCGCGGGACTCGGTCCGCCCGCAGATCGCCACGATCTCGGCGCGGTCGGCGATGCGATGGAACTCCGGCAGGTAGTCGCGTTGCGCGACGTCGCCGGGCCCGAGGATGGCGAGACGGAGCCGATCTCCCACGCGTTCTCCTCAGAGCCGGACGCTCAGTCGAGCGCGGAACCGATGGCGATCGCCGCGGTAGGCGATCCGGCTCGCCTCGAGCGGTCGCTCGTGCTGATCGAAGGTTGTCTGGGTGGTCACGAGCACGGGCCAGGAACGCCGGAGGTCGAGCACACGAGCGAGATCATCTCCCGCCCCGACAGCTTCCACCGTGGTCTCGGCGAACGTCGGCACCAGTCCACCGTGCTCGCGCAGCACCTCGTATAAGGAAGCGGTCGAGAAGTCGGCATCTGCCAGGGCCGGGCATCGCGCGAGCGGCACCAGGCTCCGGTCGAGGGCGACGGGCAAACCCTCGAGGAGCCGTATCCGTTCCAGGTGCACGAGCTCGGCGCCCGGCGCCACGCCCAGTCCCTCAGCCTCGTCCATCGTGGCCGCGCGCACCGCGTGCTCCCGCACGATCGCCGATGGCTCGAGACCACGCTCCCGCGCCATCGTGGTGAAGCTGAGCAACACGTTCGGCGGTTGGCCGAGCGATCCGGCGGTGACGACCCATCCCCGCCCCGGATCGGGCTCGAGAAGCCCTTCCTCCACGAGCGCGGCGAGAGCTCGTCGAACCGTGACACGGCTGACCCCGAACATCTCGCAGAGCCGCCGCTCCGACGGAAGCCACCGGCCCGGACCCCACCGCCCCTCTGCGATCCCCTCGGCGATCGCCTCGCAGAGCTGCCGGTACAGGGGTCCGCCCGAGGAGACCGCGTCGAGAGGACTTCGGGCAAGAACCGGCATGCGAACCACCATAGGACCGCGTCTAGCAGAAGGTCAAACCAACGGTATCGAACTGGTCTTCCTATGGCACCGGACGACGAGGCGGCCCCTCGGTGATCGGTCCTCACTAGGATGCGGGCATGGGGCAAGAGAAAGGCTCCGGACGGGTAGCGCTCGTGACCGGCGCCGGTCGCGGGATCGGCCGGGCAACGGCGCTGCTACTCGCGGCCCGAGGCGATCGCGTGATGGGTGTCGCGCGGAGCGAGCAGGAACTGATGGCGCTCGCCCGGGAGGGTCCGATCGAGACCTTCGTAGGTTCCGTGGCCACGCAGGAGGGCTGCGAACGCATCGTCGAGCACACGCGCGATCGCCTCGGCCCGATATCGGTCCTGGTCAGCAACGCGGGGATCGGCAGCCACCACGAGCGAGTGATCTGGGAACAGGATCCCGAGGACTGGCGAGGATCCCTCGCGGTCAATCTCGATGCCGCCTTCCACCTGATCCGCTTGAGCGCACCCGACATGATCGCCACCGCATGGGGTCGCATCGTGATCGTGAGTTCCACCGCCGGTCTGGTGGGCGGGCCGGCCACGTCGGCCTACACGGCGGCCAAGCACGGGGTGATCGGACTGATGCGATCGGCCGCCCAAGACCTGATCCCGTACGGGGTCACATGCAACGCCGTGTGTCCCGGATGGGTGAAGACATCCATGGCCGACGCCGACGCGGCCGCGGAGGCGCGGGCGACGGGCCTGACGCCTGACGAGGTATGGGAGATGCGCGCTCGCTCCTATGCCGCAGGACGGGTGATGCAGCCCGAGGAGATCGCCGACGTGATCGGGTACCTCACGTCCGACGGAGCGACCGCCCTGAACGGCGAGGCCGTCACCGTGGCGCTCGGCGGCCTCTGGTAGCGAGCGGCGCGGTCACGATGAGGACGTCTCCTGGTGCACGACGAAGACGGTCTTGAGCACGCGGAACGCCGAGCGTCCGATCAGGGCCGCTTCCAGGTCCTGGAACGAGCACCGGGCGGTCACGAGCTGCTCGAGCCGCAGCTCACCAGAGGTGAGGAGCCGCGCCGCGTCGTCGTAGCGCTCCCGCCGTTGGTTCGGCGGCGATCCGATCCACTCGCTGCCGACGAGTGCGATCTCACGGTAATGCAGCTCGTTCAAGTCGACCGGGACAACCGGACGGTCGCCGAATCCGGCGAAGAGCACGACCCGTCCGCCGGTCGCACACGCGGCGACCGCGGGCGCGACGAGATCCGGGTCTCCGGCGCACACGATCACCACGTCGGCGCCTCGGCCTTCGTGTCCGCCGACCCATGCCGCGGGATCCAGAGCTTCCGCGGCACCGAAGTCTCGAGCGAGCTCGCGCCGCTCGGCCTGCGGTTCCACCGCCACGACACGCGCACCGGCTCGGCAGGCCACGGCGATCATCTGCAACCCCATGGAGCCGGCAGCGACGACGACGACGCGCTGCCCTTCCTGGACCCTGCCTTGGTCGATCACGGCATGAAGGCAGTCGGCGAGCGGTTCCAGGAACACCGCTCGCTCGACTGGGATGTCGTCCGGGATCCGTGTCGGCCCGCACGACCACGGCCCGGGCTCAACGGGGATCGTCGTGAGCTCGGCATAACCGCCGTACGTGTCGCCGTACACGCGGTCATCGACCGACCATCCCGACACGTCGGAGCCGACCGCCTCCACGCGACCCACCCACTCGTGCCCCGGGTTGAACGGATACGTGCCGTCGTTCACGCCGACCCGATACTTGCGGGCGTCGGTGGAACAGACACCGTTGGCCTCGATCCGGACGAGCAGCTCGCCGGCCGCTGGCACCGGCACGTCGAGCATGTCGATCCGCAAGTCCTCGATGCCGTGCAGGCGAGCCGTCCGCATCGTCGTGATGCTCACGCCCCTGCTCCGTCATCCGCGATGGCCCCGAGTCGATGCATCCGTTCGGCGAGATCTTCGTACATCCCGCGGTACACGACCCCGAGCTCCTTCCATCGGTCGCGAACGTTCGGATCGGGCTCGACGGTGCGCCCGACCGGCGGCGGCACCCGCTCTCCGATCGCGGCGAACCCCGCACGAGCAGCGGCTGCAGCGTCGGGCATGTCGATCGCCGTGAGCGGCTCTCCCAGCGCATCGGCGGTCGCCTGGGTCCAGGCGGCGTCGCGAACTCCGCCGCCGGCGACGGTCCAGCCCTCGGCTCGCAATGGCTCGAGTCGCTCGACAAGGTCAACGGTGGAGAGGACGACCCCGTCGAGCATGCCTCGGTAGATCTGGGCAAGGGTGGTGCTTGTCGTGAGTCCGAGCAGGACTCCACGCGCAGATGGGTCCCACACCGGGGCGCGCTCACCGTCGAGATGGGGAATCGCCAGCACTCCGCCCCCGCCGGGCTTGATCCCGCGTCCCTCCGATACCACGCGTTCCCGATCGGCCTCGGCAGCGAGTGAGGCCGCCCAGCTGAGTGCTCGTCCGGCAGTGGACGTCCAGCCCCCAACGAACCAGCCTCGCCCGATGTGAGGGCTCGAACGCAACCCCTCCGGCGCATCGGGCTCCTCACGCACGATGCCGACGATGACCGTGCTTCCCAGAAGGATCGCCGCGGAACCGGGCGCTGTGGCCCCGATGCCAGCGAGGTCGACGAACGTGTCGTACGTGCCGACGGTCACGGACGCTCCTGGGCTCACGCCGAGTCGCTCCCCGAGCGCCGGGGTGAGCTCGCCAGCGATCTCGAAGGGCTCGCCCGGGTCAGGCACAGGGATCGTCGGCGGCTTCCCATCGACGACGTGGTCGGCGGCGGTGATGCGATCCATCACGGGGTGTCCCACGAGCGTGCCGACGAGGAATCCGGCGACGTCGACGACCCACGCGGCTCGTGACGCGACGCCGGCGGGCAACGCATCGATCCACGCCGGCAGAGGCTCGATCGGGAACAGAGGCGACGACGCGAGCGGGCGGAGCTCGGCGTCGATCACCACCGGAGCAGGGCCGAGCGCCCCGACCCCGATGGCATCGACTTCGGTACAACCCGCGGCCTCCAATGCGTATCGAGCCGCCGAGAACGACTCGTTCAGCCAGGAACTCGCGTGGTGATCCGTGCCCTTCGAGGTGCGGCGGAGATCTCGGCATGGGACGTGTCCTGAGCCCAGTATCTCGCCGTTCGATGTCATCACCACGGCTCTGGCGCCGCTGCTGCCCTGGTCGATGCCAAGCGCTACGTGCTTTCCCACCACACGTCGAACACTACCGACTCACGCGTGTGGTGCCATACCGGTTCGATACCGGCAGCGCGGGTGAAGTGCACGGACTTCGATGCCCTTTGGGTCATACGGGCCAGACGTATTCGAGATCGTCCTCGACATCGGGAAACATCGGCCTGTAGTGGGCCGGATCCTTTCGTACGAGGGCCGACCGATAGGCGCGATGCAGCGCGCGCCTTCCGAGCCATGGCGGCAGCATACCGGCGTCTTCGAGCTCTCGCTGTGATCGCGCAGGCTCGTCGTGAAGATGGGCGACCAGCTTGTCCCACACTGAGTCGGCGTGTCCTCGTCGCAGCCACTCGAGCGTGACGGCCTGACCGTAGGCAACGAGTGCAGGTTCGTAGCCACGCCACATGCGCGTGACCGGGTGATTGATCCATCCGCCCGACGTGCGGTGCATGGCGTTGCAGATCTGCAACGCTTCAACCCGCTGCTTTCCGAGCCGCTTCGAGTCGAGCGCGCGGGCGCTCCGGGTGAAGCTCGGGTACGGCAGGAACGTCTGCATCGCGCACCGTCCCTCCCACCATTCGTCCCTGTGAAACGCCCGCTTCCGCCTTTCCTACGCTTCGTCGAGCGGGTAGCCATCGGGGTTGAGGCCACACGGTCGTGGTCGGTCGCCGGGACTCGAAACCGGTCGCCGTCCCATCCTGACCGGCAGGTGACCTCGCGAGGGCATACCGCGCTGGAGCCCGGACCCGATCGAGGGCCCGGGCTCCGTGAGTCAAGCGATATTGCTGGTTGGTACCAAGGCGAGCACGATCACGCTTCGGGCTGTACTTCGCCTCGCCACGCTCCGGTCTCGTGGCCCTGGGTCTCGATCATCTCTTTGAAGCGACCGAGGTCCTTCGACACCTGGCGATCGTCGAACCCGAGTGCCGTACCGACGTTCTCGAGGACTCCTTCGGGCTGCCAGTCCATCTGAACCGTCACTCGCGTCTCATCGTCGTTCAGACGATGGAACGTCACGACGCCGGCGTTGCCTTTCCCGCTCCTCGCGGCCCATGCGACGCGCTGGTCCGGGGTCTGCTCGGTGATCTCGGCGTCCCACTCCTCACGCTTGCCGCCGAACTCGGCGACCCAGCGAAGGTGGGTATCGCCTGTCTGGGTGATCTTCTCCACGCCATCCATGAACCGGGGGAAATCTTCGAACTGTGTCCATTGGTTGTACGCGGTCCGCACGGGGACTGCGACATCAACTGACTCTGTGATCTCTGCCATGATTCTCCTCCCTCTGTCGTTGACTGGTCCTTACCCCGATCCGTCCGAGATACCCGTCCGTCAACTTATGCAGAGGCTCGGAAGACCTCTCTCGACCTCACCAGTCGATCGAGGTGGCGTGTGCCACGATGCGTCGGCGCAGCGTGCCATCGCCGTCGATCAACCAGATGCCGTCGCCGAGTGCGATCAGACGGTTCCCGCTCGGCGAGTATCGGGGCTGGTGCAGGCCCCCTTCCGACGCGGGCATCGGCGTGAGCACGTGGTCGCGGGTGCCGTCGGGGCGCACGACCCAGATCTCGCCGCAGACGTGGCAGGTGCGCCGCCAGTCGCGGTAGGCGATCCAGCGGCCATCGGGTGACCAGTCCGGGTTGGTCGCGAGGTCAGGGCCGAGTCCTCGGAGACCCGACCCGTCGAGGCGCACGCGCGCGATGCCGAGGGGCCGGTCGTCGCCACAGGCGCGCGTCATGTTCTGGTGCTCGAACCCGACAGCGACCCACTGGCCGTCGGGGCTCCACGAGATGCCGGTGATGTGGGGTTCGCCGTTGATCACGACGTGCGTCGCACCACCGGCCGTCGAGATCCATCGGATCTGACCGCAGTCCTTCGGACCGAGGGGGTTGTCGGCGTCCTTCTCACGCGCGATGGCGAACGCGATGCGCGTTCCGTCGGGCGACCAGGCCAGCCCCGTGATCCCCTCGAAGCGGCGCGGAAGGCGGTAGAGCACCCTTCTGCCGGCGCCGTCCGCATCGACGATCACGATCCGGCGACTCCACGACAGGAACGCGAGTCGCTGGCGATCGGGCGACCACGTCGGCATGAGTTCCGCCGCTGGTCGGTGCACGATGCGCCGAACACCCGACCCGTCGGACTTCACGGTGAAGATGTCTCCCCGGCGCGAGAAGGCCACCCTCGACGAAGCGGAAGCAGGCTGCGCGAGCAGCATCGCGGCCACGATCGCAACGATCGCGAGGACAGTCGCCTTACCCGCTCGTTCGGCCATCAGCCGCCCTCCGAGCTCATGGTAGGCCTTCCGCTCCCTGAGGTCCTAACCGAGCAGATCGTCGAGCGAGCGCTTCGGCTTCTCGGCCTCCGACATGAGTTCGGCGATCGACGGAGAAGGCTTGGCGTGCGATCGCTTCACGGCCTCGTCGAGGCCCGAACCTTCGAGATCTTCGGCGGCGGCCAAGAGCTCGTCGAGGCTCTTGCCTTCCTCGCCCCTCAGACGGATCCGCAACGCAGCCAGCACCGCGTGGTGCCGCTCCGACAGTCCTTGTGACACCTTGATCTCGGTCAAGGTCTCCTCGGCCCGCGCCAGGAGTCGTTCGTCATCTCTGCTGCGCTCCGTATCACCCACCGTCACAGGATGACATCTTTCGCGCGGATGCGAACGGGCCGGACCCTGGGGTCCGGCCCGTTCAGATGCGTATCGCCTCACGAGTACTTCGGCCTCTGACGAGGTTTCGTCCGGTCGACCAGCCGGAACCCGCGAGGTCGGTGAGCTGGTTGAGATTCTGCCGGTCGCCCGGCATGCGGGCGGGGAGGTGACCCCGGCCCGCGAGGGACGGCTCAGCAGCCAGTCACCTCGAGGGTCTCGAGCTGTTCATGCAAGCTGGACCACCTCCTTCCTCTCGTACCGCACATGGTGGCGCAGAAGGAGCGTTGCGGCAACACCTCGAGGTCAGTTGCCGAACCAACGCGCGCGCCGGCTCGACGCGTACTCGGCCTTCTCGGCGGCCAACGAGGCCGAGGGTGCGGTGAACGTGCCGGTGGGGTGTCCCGGCGTCGAGAAGAAGTCCACGTCGACGCGACCCACTTGGTGGTCGCCGAACTCGATCCAGCACGCGCCGACACCGTCGTAGCCACCAGGCTCGGCCTCCCCGCGAACGCGCGCGATCAGCTGGTCGGCCACAACGCGCGCCGCATCCTCGGCGAAGACGCCGGCCTTCGGTGTGCCCACGCTCGTCACGTCGCCGACCGCGTAGACGCCCTGGAAGCGCGTCGCGAGCGACCCCTGGTCGACCGGGATCCACCCGTCTTCGGTCATGGCGTCGACCGCCGCCGGCGCCCGATGTACGGGGATGCCCAGGAACAGGTCGTAGGGCAGCCGCGTGCCGTCGTCGAGCACCGCCTCGTGCGTGTCCGGGTCGAGCGAGGCGACCGTGTGATCCGGCACGAACTCGATGCCGAGCTCGACGAACCTCTCGAGGATCGCCTCGGAGGTGTCGGGCGAGGGCGGGATCGGTGTGCCGAACGGCATCACGACCTGGATGCGGACGTCGTCGCGGATGCCACGTTCACGCAGGTACTCGTCGAGGAGCAGCGCGGCCTCGCTCGGCGCCGGCGGACATTTGAACGGCGCGCCGCAGACGCCGACGATCGCGGTGCCCGATCGGAACGAGGGCAGCCTGTCGCGAACGACCTCGGCTCCCGCCGTGGAGTAGAACTCGTTGCCGGCCTCGGTCAGGCCCGGCGTTGCGGCGAAGTCGTAGTCGGCGCCGAGCGCCACCACCACCATGTCGGCCTCGTAGGTGTCGAGGTCGGTCGTGACCCTTCGTGTCGCCGGGTCGATGGCCGTGACCGTCTCCTGCCGGAACCGCACGTGAGGGGTGGTGATGTCGGCGAAGCGCAGGCGCACCGCGTCAGCCGCCTGCACGCCGAACATCACGTCGAGCTTCGAGAAGCCGAACACGAAGGCATCGGCACGATCGATCAGCGTGACGTCGACCTGGTCGCCGAGCCCTTCCGACAGTCGGGTCGACAGCTCCAGCCCCCCGAACCCGGCACCCAGCACGAGCACGGAAGTGGACATGCCCAAGGATAGGCCGACAGAACGCGGCGCGCTTGGGCCGACGATGGCACCGAGCCGCCACGCAGTGGAACGGACGAACGGCACACGAGTTGCCCGTCCCCCTCTGGCGGGACCGGCCTGATGCGGCGTAGGGTCGTTCCCGCGCAGCGCTCCACACGCAGGGGGGATCGTGTCCGAGGAACGACGATCGGTGGGTTTTCTGGCCGCATTCGCCGCCGGCACGGTGATCGGCGCCGTCGAGGTCGTCTTGGCGATCTCGTTCGCCGCACTCGTGTTCGGTGGCTACCTCTCGTACTTCTTGCCCAACGGCATCGGTATGTATCTGGTCGCCGCCACGATCACGCTCGCGATCCTTGCCTTGCGGGCAGGGACGCGCGGCGTGGTCGGCAGCGTGCAAGACGCGGCCGCGGCGGTGCTCGCGCTCGTCGCCACGACCACGGCCCTCGACGCCTTCGGCAGCCTCGACCGCGCCTTCCTCACCGTCGTCGCCGCGACCATGATCGTGACGTTGTTGACCGGCATCACGTTCGCGTTGCTCGGGGTGTTCCGGCTCGGCAACCTGGTGCGGTTCGTGCCGTACCCGGTCGTGGGCGGCTTCCTCGCAGGAACCGGCTGGCTGCTCTTCAAGGGTGGCATCGGCGTCGCGGCGAGCATCCAACCGTACATGCGCACGATCGGCGACCTGACACGTCACGACGAGTTGCTGCGTTGGATCCCGGCGCTCGTCTTCGGCATCGTGCTGCTCGTCGCGACCCGAGTGGTGAACCGGCCACTCGTGATCCCGGCGATCATCGCGATCGGGCTCGCCGTGTTCGCGATCGCGATACCCCTCACGGGCTCCTCGCTCGACGAGGCGAAGGATGCGCTCTGGCTGCTCGGACCCTTCCCCTCGGGCCAGCTGTGGGAGCTTTCGACGGTGCCCGACGCCCTCACCGGCGCGGACTGGTCGGCGATCATCGGACAGGTCGCGGGCATCGCCACCACGATCTTCGTTGCCGTGATCGCGGCGCTGTTCAACGTGAGCGGCATCGAGCTGGTCCTGCACACCGATCTCGACTCGAACCGCGAGCTTCGCGACGCCGGCATCGTGAACGTCGTCTCGAGCGCCTTCGGCGGCATCCCCGGCTACCACGCCCTCAGCTTGAGCGCGCTCGGCAGGCAGATGGGGGTCGACGCGAGAGCGGCGGGGCTCGTGGCAGCGCTCGTTCCTCTCGCAGCCGTCGTGTTCGGCGCGGCGGTCATCGAGCTGATCCCGCGGGTGATCGTGGGCGGCGTGTTGGTCTTCGTCGGGCTCGCGTTCATCGTCGAATGGGCGTGGGACAAGCGACGATCTCTGCCGACGAGCGAGTACATCGTCGTGCTCGCGATCCTCGCGACGGTCGTGACACGGGGCCTGTTGCCCGGGGTCGCGGTCGGCCTGGTGCTGGCGGTCGCGCTGTTCGCCGTCAAGTACAGCCGCGTCGAGCAGGTCAGCGATGTGGAGTTCGGCGAGACGTACCACAGCAACGTCGACCGTCCGCTCGGCGAGCGCGAGGCGCTGCGATCGCTGGGCGAACGGGTGCAGATCCTGCGCCTGCACGGGTTCGTGTTCTTCGGGACGGCGAGCGGACTCCTCGAACGCATCCGCAAGCGGGTGGAAGGTACGGAGCTGCGATTCCTGCTCGTCGACCTACGGCGCGTGTCCGGTGTGGATTCCTCGGCGGTGATGTCCTTGCGCAAGGTGGTACAGCTCGCCGAGGCGAACGGCATCGAGCTCGTGTTCACCGATGCGTCGGATCCGGTGATGCAACAGCTCGGGCGCGGTGGCATCGTCGCGCTCGATGGGGTGGTTGCTTTCGAGCCAGACCTGGATCGAGGCCTGCAACGGTGTGAGGACGGCCTGCTCGAGAGCGCCGCGCCGGCGGTGTCCAGTGACGGGGCGAGCGAGGCGCTCGCCGGCCTGCCACCGCATCTGTGGACCTACCTCGAGCGCATGCCGCTCACCGAAGGGACCACGCTGATCCGCCAAGACGATCCGCCCGATGATGTGTTCGTGCTGGAATCGGGCCGGCTGAGCGTCGAGATCGTGACGCCCGAGGGCACGCGCCTGCGCCTTCGTGCGGTGCGCCCGGGGGTGGTGGTCGGGGAGATCGCCTTGTACACGGGTGTGCCGCGAACGGCCGACGTGGTGGCCGAGACGCCGAGCGTGGTCCTGCGGCTCAGCCGGGCCTCGATCGAGCGGCTGGAGACGGAGGAGCCGGAACTGGCCGCGGCGCTGCACCGATGGCTCGCGAAGACGCTGGCGGAGCGGTTGACCGACACGATGAGGGCGTTCGACGCCCTGCTCGACTGACGGACCCCCATACGTGCGTCCTAAGCCTCAAGGAACTCACCCGGTCTGCCGACGTCCAGAACATCATGAACCGCGAGTTCCTCGATGAACGTGGGATGTCGCCATGAAAGCAGAGCTGCTTCCTGAGCACGGGGACGACCCGGGATCGTCGGACGAGAGCCTGCTCGACGACCCGATCCGCCTGCTCATCGCGGACGACGACGAGCGTACGACGATGGTGCTGCGTGACAGCCTTCCGGCGTTCGGCTTCGACGTCATCGGCGCTGCCCGCAACGGCGCCGAGGCCGGCGCCAAGGTGGCCGGACTGCATCCCGAGGTGGTCCTGATGGACCTCCGCATGCCGGGCGTCGACGGCATGGAAGCCACCGTGTTGATCAAAGCCCAGGACCCCATGACCCAGGTCGTGATCCTCACCGCCTTCCCGGAACGCGAGACCAAGTGGACGGCCGAGTTCATGGGCGCGGCAGACCTGCTGGACAAGAGCGCATCGCTCGAAGAGCTGGTCGAGACGCTCCGCGCGGCAGCACGCGTCTACCGAACCTCCGGCGCACACGGCCCCTGACCGCACCGCCCATGTGGGTACGGTGCATGGGTGACTGCTCCCGCGACGGCGCTCGACCACCTGCAGCAGATGCTCGGGGCAGGCGCTTCTTTCCGACCCGGGCAGCTCGAGGCGATCGATACGGTCGCCCGCGATCGGGGCCGTGTGCTGCTCGTGCAACGTACCGGGTGGGGCAAGTCGGCCGTGTACTTCATCGCGACGAAGCTGCTCCGGGAACAGGGCGCCGGGCCGACCCTGCTCGTGTCTCCCCTGCTGGCGTTGATGCGCAACCAGCTGGAGATGGCCGCGCGGCTCGGCGTGCGCGCGGAGACGATCAACTCGACGAACCCTGAGGAGTTCGAGCCGATCGCGGAGCGCCTCACGAACGACGAGATCGACCTGCTGCTCGTCTCGCCTGAGCGGTTCGCGAACGAGCGTTTCCGCGATGGCATGTTGAACGTCATCGCCCGCACCGTCGGCCTGCTCGTCGTCGACGAAGCGCACTGCATCAGCGACTGGGGCCACGACTTCCGGCCGGACTATCGGCGCATCGTGAGCGTGCTCGAGGCGCTGCCCCACAACGTACCGGTGCTCTGCACGACCGCGACCGCGAACGACCGGGTGATCGCCGACGTCACCGACCAGCTGGGCGGCGAGTTGCAGACCTTCCGGGGAACACTCGACCGGGAGAGCCTGGCGCTCGCCGTGGCCCACGTGCCGAGTCAGGCCGAACGCATGGCGTGGCTCGCTGAGACGCTCCCGACGCTGGACGGCTCGGGCATCGTCTACGTGCTCACGATCGCCGACGGCGAGCGCGTTGCCGCGTTCCTGCGCCGTCACGACATCGAGGCCGAGGCCTACAGCGGTGCCACCGACAACGACGACCGAGTGCGGCTCGAGCAGACGCTGCTCGCGAACGGGCTGAAGGTCCTCGTCGCGACGAGCGCGCTCGGCATGGGTTTCGACAAGCCCGACCTCGGCTTCGTGATCCACTACCAGAGCCCTGGTTCGCCGATCGCCTACTACCAGCAGGTTGGGCGTGCCGGCCGTGCGCTGGAGCACGCTCCGGCGGTGCTGTTGTGCGGCGTCGAGGACCGCGAGATCCAGGACTACTTCATCGAAACAGCGTTCCCGCCCAGGGAACAGGCCGAGCGCATCGTGGGAATGCTGAGCGACTCGGTGGAACCGGTCTCGCTCAACGAGCTCATGGCGGCCGTGAACGTGCGACGCGGCCGCCTCGAGTCGATGCTGAAGGTGCTCGAAGTCGATGGCGCGGTCGCGCGCCAGCGCGGCGGCTATGTGCGCACCGGCTCGGAGTGGTTGTATCCGGCCGAACGCGTCGAGCACGTGACGGCATTGCGGCGGCACGAGCAGGAAGCGATGCGCCGGTACGCACGGCACGCGGGGTGCCTGATGGAGTTCCTTCGGCGCGAGCTCGACGATGCGGGCGCGGCACCGTGCGGGCGATGCATGTGGTGCACGAGCCGGCCGCTTGTCGTGGACCCCTCGCCGGAGCTACGGGCGGCCGCGCGTGAACACCTTCGCGGCTTCGACCTGTTCGTGGAACCGCGCAAGCAGTGGCCCTCTGGCTCGGCCGCGTTCGGCCTGCCCAAGGGGCGCATCGCGGAGGAGGAGCGACCGCTCACGGGCCGCGCGCTCTCGGTCGTGGGCGACGGCGGCTGGGGGCGCCTCGTCGCGTCAGGGCGCGGAGTGGACGAGCGGTTCGCCGATGAGCTGGTTGAAGCGTCGTCCTCGCTGGTCCGCGACCGATGGCGGCCCGAGCCCCCGCCGACATGGGTGACGTGCGTGCCGTCGATGACGCATCCCGACCTGGTGCCGGACTTCGCGAAGCGACTCGCGACCGCGTTGGACCTGCCGTTCATCGAAGTGGTGCACAAGCTCGCCGAGAACCAGCCACAAGCGACCATGCAGAACAGCGCGCAGCAGGTTCGCAACGTCTGGGATGCGTTCGAGGTCACGGACCCGGGTGCGCCGGATCCCGTGACCGGTCGCCCGGTGTACGACGGTCCCGTCTTGCTCGTCGACGACCTCGCCGACTCGAAGTGGACGCTGACGGTGGTCGCGCGCGCCCTGAGGCTTGCGGGAAGCGGCCCGGTTCACCCATTCGCCCTCGCGACCGCGATCGCCGGCTAGAGGCGATCGCGGTCGGAACGATCCCGAGGATCAGAGGCGGAAGCGGACCAGCTTCCTGCTGGGCATCAGCTCGAGGCTGCCGGGGAACGTCACCCGCATGCGGTAGCGGCCCTGCGAGAGTCCCTTGAACCGTGCCAGGTAGACGGCGTCTGAGATCGAGTCGAGGTCGCGGTCGGCCAGGTTCTTGACGAGCACGGTCTTCGACTCGACACTGCGGTACCGACCGTTGCGAAGGCGTTGGAGTGTGACGCGAACCTGCGAGGTGGCTTCGGCGACCTCGAGCTGGCCGCGTGCGGTGGCTCGGGTCGCCCCGCGCGAGACGCGAAGGGTGAGCGCGGTGAGCATGCGATCGTCGTCCACGATCGTCAGGTTGCCGGCGTCGTCGGCGATGAGCGCGTTGAGGGCGCCCGATAGCGTGACGACCACCTGCTCGTCCGTCTCTGCGTCGGTGTCGCCCGCGACCGTGACGTCGACCGTCTCGGTCGTGTCTCCGGGTGCGAAGGTGAGGGTTCCGGCGCTCTGTGTGTAGTCGACGCCGGCGGTTGCGCCCGCGTCCGATGTGGCGTACACGACCTCGACCGTGCTGGGGCTGACGGTCGACAGCGCCACGGTGAAGGAGGCGACGGCGGATCCGGCGTTGCCTTCGGCGACCGACAAGTCGTCGACCGAGATCGACGGGATGTCGTTGTCGAAGATCGTGCCGACGCCGAGGCTGTCTCTGATGGTCGCCTTGACCGGGTTCGTGAGGTCGATCTCCAGTGTCTCCACGAGTTCAACATCGAGGTCGCCGATCACATCGACCTTGATCGTCAGGCACTTGCAGCCGCCCGCCGGGAGCACCGCAGTGCCGGCGACGTCGAGGTAGTCGACGCCCGCCGTCGCCGTGGCCGCCGACGTGGCGTAGTCGACCGACACCCCTGCAACCGCCTTGCCCGAGTACGCGATCCTGAAGGAGATGGCCTTCGTCCCCGCATCGCCCTCGGTCACGGAAGCATCGCTCGCCGTGAGACGCCGCTGTCCCCCCGCTTGCGCCGCGAGCGGCGTGATGGTCGCGATGAGTCCTGCGATCACCGCGATGCCGATGAGTCTCGGAACGAGCCGTGTGGGACCTGCCATCGTGCGCCTCCTGAGGTCTGTTGTCGTGGCCTTCGTCGTCTGTAGTCCGGTAAGGGGATGGTGGGCGATGCGCCCGAGACGGTCCATACGGACAACCGGGTGTATTCATCTACCAAGCGGCCGGTAAGACCTCCGGCCCCTGTCGAAGGTTCCGGGCCGCAGCCCCTTCGGCCGATGCGGACCATGGCCCGTTCGTCCGACCATGCAGTTCCTCTGCGAGATGGGTCTGAACGCACATGGTCAAGCGGGTCACGATCTGGTTCCTGTCGATCGCCGCGCTCGCTCCGGCGAGCCTCGGAGCCAGCGCGCTCCTGGCCGGCGCCAACGACGACCGGCCCTCGCGGCCCGACATCGTGCTCATCGTCACCGACGATCAGCGCTGGGACACCGTGTCGCAGATGCCGGGGGTGCAAAGATTGCTCGCCGACCGTGGGCTCACGTTCGCGAATGCGTTCGTGACGAACCCGCTCTGCTGTCCTTCGCGATCGACCATCCTGACCGGCACCCACTCCCACTCCACCGGCGTGTACACGAATGAGGGCGCCAACGGACTGAAGGCCTTCGACGACCGTTCCACGATCGCGACCTGGCTCGACCGCGCCGGCTACGAGACGGCGTTCATCGGCAAGTACTTCAACGGCTCGTGGCCGACCACCTACGTGCCGCCGGGTTGGGACCGGTGGGCGGCGTTCCGCAATGCCGGCGACCTCTACTACGACTACGACCTGCTGGTCGATGGCAAGGCGCGCGCCTACGGCTCCGACGGGAGGTCCTACTCGACCGACGTGCTCACCCGATACGCGGATCGCTTCATCCGGACGACGCCCACGGGCGATCCGCTGTTCTTGATGCTGTCCACGTTCGCTCCCCACTCACCCCGAACACCCCCGCCCGGCTCGGTGCAGGAGACGCCGTCGGCATGGCAGTCTGGGCCCAACCTTCCCGAGACTGATGTTTCGGACAAGCCCGCGTACATCCAGGCACTCAAGCCGGTCGGTCCCGAACGAGTGCTCGAGGCCCATCGAGCATGGGCCGAACAGGTTGCTGCGTTACGGTCGGTCGACACCATGGTGACCCATGTCGTACGCGCCCTGCGGCAGACCGGACGACTCGACGACACGATGATCGTGTTCACCTCAGACAACGGCATCGCCGTCGGTGAGCACGGCTGGACGTACAAGCTCACGCCGTACGAGGAATCGATCCGGGTGCCGCTCATCGTGCGCTACGACCCGCTCACCGACGGTGGAAGCACCGACGCGCTGGCGGTCAATGTCGACCTCGCGCCGACGATCGCCGCGTTGTCGAACACACGAGCTCCTGGCGTCGAAGGCCGGTCCCTGCTTCCGATCCTCGACGGACGAGCCACCGACGTGCGAGAAGAGTTCTTGATCGAACACATGGAGTACCGATCGGACCGCGGCCTCCCGGACCCTCCGACCTACTGCGCGGTGCGCACGCGCGACCGGTTGTTCGTGCATTACGCCACAGGCGAGGAGGAGCTCTACGACCTCGCTCGCGATCCCTGGGAGCTCGAGAACCTCGCGTCATCGCCCGATCGTCGGGGAGAGCTGACGAGCCTGCGTCGGCGCACCAAGCAGCTCTGCCGGCCGAAGCCCCCTGGTTTCAGCTGGCGGGGGTGACGTCGTCGACCCACGCTAAGGTGACTCCATCGGTCGGAGCGCCGAGCGGAGGGATGAGTGTGTCGGATCTCTTGCACCGTGACGTGATGGTCATCAACCAGAAGCCGAAGTTGATCGAGATGACCAATGCGTATCGGATCCGAGATGCCGACGGCGCCGACATCGGATCGATCCGCCAAGAGGGGCAGTCGAAGGTCAAGAAGGCGCTCCGTCTGTTCACCGACGTCGACCAGTTCCTCACTCACCGGCTTGGCGTCTACGACGGCTCCGGCGCGAAGGTCATGGCGATGGTCCGCCCGAGGAAGATCCTCAAATCGACGCTGCAGATCCTCGACGCGCGGCGGCGTAGAGCGTGGCCGCATCGTGCAGCAGAACGTGGTGGGCAAGAAGCGATTCGCCCTGCAGAGCCCTCAGGGCGACGAGATCGGGCTCGATCGACGCCGAGAACTGGCGGTCGTGGGACTTCGCGATCCACGATGCGAGCGGGCGCCGAGGTCGGGCGGATCACCAAGCAGTGGGCGGGTGTGTTGCGCGAAGGATTCACCACCGCAGACCACTACATGTTCCAGGTGACCGGGGCGCCCTCGCCAGACCTGCGGTTCCTCATGGTGGCCGCGGCGGCCGGCGTCGACACGGCACTGAAGCAGGATGACACGGGCGGATTCGGATTCGGCGGGCTCGACCTGTTCGACTGATAACTCCCCCGAACCAGTCTCGCGCACACGAGCGGTAAGGTGTTTCGAGAGCTACGTTCGGGAAGGGGAAGCCCATGCGACGTCGGAACCTGCTGTTCGCCTGCCTGATGATTGCCGGAGCGATGAGTTCGTCGCTGCCAGCCACCGCCGCGGTGCCGGAGCGCATCGCACTCCCAGATGGCTCGCAGCCCGAGGGACTCGCCATCACGAACAACGGAACCTTCTACACCGGCTCGCTCGCTGACGGCACGATCTTCGTCGGTGATATCGAGACGGGCGACGTTCGCGTCCTCGTGCCTGGGGGCGCCGGCCGCTCGGCCGTCGGCATCGCCGTTCGCGGGCGATACCTCTGGGTCGCGGGCGGGGAGACGGGGAAGGCGTGGGTCTACCGGCGCGACGGCAGGCTGGTGCGCACGTACGCCTTCGCTCCGGGTGGCTTCCTCAACGATGTCGTCCTCACTCGACACGCCGCCTACTTCACCGACTCGTTCGAGCCGTTCCTGTATCGGGTTCCTATCGGCGATGGCGGCGTGCCATCAGGCCCCTCGGGCGTGCAGACGAGGCCGCTTTCGGGCGACATCTCGTATGCGGAAGGGTTCAACGCGAACGGCATCGACGTCGACCGCGGCGCTGCCAGGTTCGTGATGGTCCAGCTCAACACGGGCAAACTCTTCGAGGTACGTCCGTCTGGCCGGACCCGTGAGATCGACCTCGGCGGACCGAAAGTGTCGATGGGCGACGGCGTGCTGCTGCATGGGAACATCGTCTACGTCGTGCAGAACTTCCTGAACAAGGTGGCGAAGGTGCGGCTGACCGACGACTTCAGGAGCGGACGAGTCGTCTCACGCACCACCGACCCCGACTTCGACATCCCGACCTCGATCGATGCCTTCCACGACGTCCTCTATCTCGTCAACGCGAGGTTCACGACGACGCCGACCCCCACCACCAGGTACTGGATCGCGCCCATCCCCCGACCCTAGCGCGACTCGCGCGTTCAGCAGCGGTGATAGGAGTCGAAGGCGACGACCTCCGACGGCTCCCCGCCGGGGAAGTGCGTGCGGAACGTCCAGAGGTTGTTCGGCGTGCCGTCGATCGCGGTGAGCCATCCCGGGGCATCGGGCGCGGCCGCAACCGCCCATGGGCCCGAGTGGCGGCGCACGACGAACGGGCGCGCATCGCGACCCTGCTGCCCCACCGCCCACGCATCGGTGCCGGAGGTCACGACGATATCGCGAAGGTCCGATGCGCGGTCGAACCGGCGCGCGAGTGACCAGCGGGCACCGTCCCACCCAGCGATCAGGCCGCGCCCATATCCGGATCGTCCCGGCGAGACCCCCACCGCCCAGAGCTCATCTCTGCGGATGCCGTCGACCGCCGACATGCGGCCGCGCGGCCCCGAGCGAACGGTCCAGCGCTCTCCCGTCCACCGTGAGGCAAGCATGCGCGCCGCCTCGCCTCTGTGCTTGACGTAGCCGACGGCCCACGCGGTCTTCCCGATCGTCACCACGTCGGCGAGCGCGCTCGACTTGCCGGGGCTCGGGGTGTCGACCGGGCGCCATCGCCGGCCCGACCACCGGAGCACGAGCGCCTGTGAGGAACCCTCGCGAGAATAGAGGTAGGATCCGACGGCCCACAGACGGTGCGTGCCCGGAGTGACGGCGAGCCCGTCGATCGCGAGGCCCCGGGCGGTCTGTCCGACCCGGACCAACCTCCACCGCGAACCATCCCATCGGGCTGAGATCGCCCGGGATCGACCTTCGTCGATGAACTCGTATCCGACGACCCAGATCTCCGACGCCGTCACCGCCTCGATCGCGGTGAGTACCCAGAATCGTGCCGGGCCCGGGCGGATCGGGAATCGAACCTCCGACCAGCGGCGGCCTGCCCAGTGGTAGACGTGGGACTCGTTCCACGACTCGTATCCATGGTCGGAGATGGCCCACGCGTCGGTGGGCGACACGACCTCCACGTCGGTGACGGAGCCGAGCCCCCCTTCGGGAACCGGGACCCGACGCCACTCGCCGCAGACCGGCCATCGGGGAGCTGAGGAACCCGCGCCGGCGGAGAGCGCTTGCACACTCGATATCGCGACGATCGCCATCGTCGTGATCGTGCCGACCGCTCTCCTCACCACCGGGAGACGAACCATGTGCAACCCCATCCTGCGGACTCCTCACTGTAGAACCGACCGGCGTCGCGGTCCACCGGATCGCTCGGGTGGGAAGATGCGCGCATGCGGCACGTCACGATCCGCTCGATCGAGCCCGACGAGCTCGCGCGATTCATGCAGGTGTTGGAGCGAGCCTTCCACGGTCGATGGCACGAGGAAGATGTCGAGCAAGAGCGCCTGATCGCCGAGCCCGATCGCTACTTCGTGGCGCTCGACGGAGACGACATCGTCGGCACCGCCGGCGCCTGTTCGACGGAGCTGACGGTGCCGGGGGGGCGTTCGTTGTCCGTTCCCGGCATCACAGCGGTGGGCGTGCTGCCATCACACCGGCGGCGAGGCATCAACACCCGGCTCATGGGCACCTTGCTCGACCAGGCGGCGGAGCGCCATGAGCCACTGGCGTACCTCTGGGCATCGGAATCGCCGATCTACGGACGGTTCGGCTACGGCATGGCCTCGTTCTGCACCGAGCTCGAGGTCTCTCCCGATCGCTCGAGCTTCGTCGCGGGCACGGACACCGGCGGGGGCATCCGGGTGTTACCGCGCGACGAAGCGCTCCCCCTCATGCGGCCGGTCTACGACCGGGTCGCAGTCACCCGCCCGGGCATGATCGCGGTCGACGAGCGATGGTGGGAGTGGCTGTTCCACGAGCCCAAGCGCGATGAGGACGAGCCGTTGTTCTTCGCGGTGCACCAGGGCGCCGCCGGGGTGCCCGACGGATACGCGGTCTACAAGGTCAAGCACGAGTGGGTCCACGGCTTCACGCGGAGCGAGCTGAAGCTGCAGCATCTGATCGCCGAGAGTCCACGGGCCACTGCCGCGCTCTGGCGTTTCGTGCTGGACGTCGATCTGATCGCCACCGTCAAGGCGTGGGACCGCCCGGCCGACGAGGAGCTCCGGTGGCTCGCCGGCGAACCACGCCGCATGCACTTCATGGTCTCCGACGGCCTCTGGGTGCGGGTGATCGACGTCTCGGCATCGCTCGCCGGACGCGGATACGCGGCTGACGGACGGCTCGTGATCGAGATCGACGATGCATTCCGGCCCCAGACATCGGGCCGGTACGAGCTGGTGGTCGAGTCGGGCGGCGCAACGTGCGCCCGGACAGATGACGATCCTGCGCTCTCGTGCAGCGTGCAGGCGCTCGGTGCTGCGTATCTCGGAGGATCGTCGTTCCGCCAGCTCGAGCGAGCGCAGCAGGTTCGCGAGCTGGAACCCGGCGCGCTCGCGCGAGCCGACGCCATGTTCGCCTCAGATCCTTCTCCGTGGTTCGGATTCATCTTCTGAGTGGGGCCGGAGTGAACAGCAGCCCCGGCTCTTGACTGCCGGTGTCGGGTTGTCGCAGAGTCGAGAGGTCGAGAGTGGCGAGGGGGACGATGAGGGTCGGAGCCGCCCGTGGGACGGTGGTCGTCGGTGGAGCGCTGCTCTGGGTGGTTGCACTCGGGGGCTACGCCTCTGCGCAAGGGTCCGGTGATGCACCCGGCAATGATGACCAGATCGTGCTGCACGGCCAACTCCTCGTGCCCGAGGGCGAGACCGTCGGAGCAGCGGTGATCTTCGATGGCCCCGCGATCGTCGAGGGCACGGTGAGCGACGCGCTTGTCGTCTTCAACGGGAACGTAGAGATCTCGGGCCTCGTACGCGACGACGTCGTCGTCTTCAACGGCGACGTGGTCGTTCGATCAAGCGCGGAGATCGGCGGGAACCTCGTCAGCCAAGGCGAGGTCAGCGTGGACGAGGGTGCGACGATCGCCGGGGAGCAGCGGTCACTCAGCACTGATGTCGACATGGCCGACGTAGGCTTGGCGAGTCGGTTCGCGTGGTGGCTCGCTTACTCACTCTCGACGCTCGCACTCGGGCTGATCCTGCTGGCCTTCGCTCCGAAGCTGGATGACGCCATCTGGTACGTGGCGCAGGAACGCAAGGGTCCGTCGATCGTGGTCGGCCTGGCGTTCTTCTTCCTGCTGCCGGTCGTGGCGGTGATGCTGCTCGCGACGATCGTCGGTATCCCCCTCGGACTGTTCCTGCTGCTGGCCCTCGCGCTGCTGTACACCGTCGGCTATGTGGCCGGCGCGCATGCGCTCGGCCGGATGGTGGTGAAGCCCCCGAAGTCGCGCTACGTCGCCTTCCTCGCCGGATGGGCGATCGTGCGTGCGCTGGCGTTGGTTCCGTTCGTGGGTGGCCTCGTGTGGACCATCACCGCGATCATCGGGCTCGGGGTGCTCGCCGTCGCCGCGCGGCAGCGGTCGCAGGCGCCGACGTCCCTGGTCGACCCGACGACGCCTCCGATGCCTGCCGCAACCCGTTAGCTCGTCTACTCGGTCTGCACCATGCCGGCGCCGCCCTCGGTGCGAGAGCCCCCTGTTCCCGCCGGCACCGCCTTGTCATCGCCCGCATGTCGGTCGGCCACATGCTGCTCGAGCTCCTGCTCCGTCGGGAACGTCTCCCCGCACATGTCGCACTCGTGCGAGTCGCCGCCCCCCTGCGCTCTCGGGTCCATGATCTCCTCCCCTCGGTTCGACTGGATCGGCCCTCTGCGCTGCTTACCCTGAGTGATGTCCGTCACACGTCATGCGCAACAACCGACGCGGTCTGACGGATGCGGGCAGGCACCCCAGCACGCGATGTCGCCCGTCGGTCCTGCCGCAAGGCGGCCGGTCTCGATCTCGTCATGCCGCGTCGAGCGGGCCGAACTCGGGCGCGCGGGCCAGGGGGTCGGCGAGCCCCAGCCGCAGCAACAACCAGAAGGAGAGCTCGATCGAAGGGCCGACCAGCAGAGCGAGGGCCAACGTGCCGATACCGGCGATGCCGCCGAGTGCCAGACCGATGAGCAGCACGGTGACTTCGATCGAAGCCCGAACCGCACCGATACGCCAGCCGGTGCGTCGCACCAGCGCCAACATGAGGGAATCGCGAGGGCCCGCGCCCATGCCTGCACCGATGTACAGAGCGGACCCGACGCCGAACAGCCACACCCCGAGCACCACCAGCAGGGCTCGCAGCGACACGGGCCCCTCGGAGAGCCGGGCGACGGCATCGACCGAGCTGATTGCGTCGATGGCGAGCCCGATGACCACGGCGTTCGCGATCGTGCCGAACCCGGGGGGCGCTCCCCCGATCCAGGCGACCGCGACGATCACGAGCCCAACGACCACTCCGGCCACCCCCAGGGTGAGCGGAGAATGTTCGGCGATGCCCATGTGCAACACGTCCCACGGGGGTAGACCGAGCCCTGATTCGAGCATCGAGACGATCGCGACTGCGAACAGCAGCAGGCCAACGAAGAGCGCGATCAGGCGAACAGGCAGGCTTCCTCGCAGCAGAGGGGCGTCTCGCACCCCGTCACGGTAGCCGCGCGGACCAACCGCGTAGAATCTCGCGAACCTATGGAGCGAGAGGTCGAGCAGATCCTGGCAGACCAGAGCCGGTACTACGAAGACCGGGCTCCCGAGTACGACGACATCTGGTTCCGGCGCGGCGCCTACGATCTCGGCCCCGAGGGCAACACGCGATGGTTCGAGGAGACTGCCCGGCTCGAAGCCGCTCTCGACGACGTCGACGCCTCCGGAGTCGTGCTCGAACTCGCATGCGGTACCGGACTGTTCACGCGGCGCCTCGCGCCTCGCGCATCGCGCCTCATCGCTGTCGATGCGGCCGAACCCGTGCTCGCGATCAACCGTGAACGCGTGCGAGACTCGAGCGTCGAGTATGTGCACGGCGACCTCTTCAGCTGGACACCGCCCGAAGATGTGCGGTTCGATCTCATCGTGTTCTCGTTCCTCATCTCCCACGTTCCGCCCGAGCGATTCGAACAGTTCTGGCGCCGGCTCGCGACCTGGCTCGCTCCCGATGGTCGAGCGTTCTTCTGCGACGACATCGCGGGCGCCGAGCACCGACGTTCGAATCCAGGTGAGCAGATCCTCGACGGGCCAGACTTCGCCCACCGGCGCCGACTCGCGGACGGACGGGAGTACACGATCGTGAAGATCTTCTACGATCCCGAGGAGCTCACGGCCTCGCTCGAGCAGATCGGATGGCGCGCGGAGATCTGCACGACCGGTTCGGAGTTCTTCTTCGGTGTCGCGCATCCGGTCGACGAGGCCCCGGCATGACCATGGCCGCGCCCCGAGGGATCATGGATCGCCTGGACACGGGTCCGGTGCTGGGCGACGGCGGTTACCTGCTCGAGCTCGAGAAGCGTGGGTACGTGCAGGCGGGTCCGTTCACACCCGAGGTCGTGATCGAGCATCCGGAAGCGCTCGTCCAGCTCCACCGGGAGTTCCTGCGCGCCGGTGCCGAAGTCCTTCAGACGATGACCTTCTACGCGAGCGACGACAAGCTCGCGACCGTCGGCCTCGAGGGAACGGTCGACGAGATCAACCGCGACGCCGTGCGCATCGCGCGAGAAGTCGCCGCCGAAGCCCACGCGCTGGTCGCGGGCAATCTGTCTCTGACGTGGGCCTTCGATCCCGCCGACCCCTCGAGCGCCGACCACGTGCGGCGTCTACTCGACAGACAGCTGACGCACCAACTCGAAGCCGGGCCGCCCGACTTCTTCATCGGCGAGACGTTCTCGTATCTCGGAGAAGCGGTGCTGTTCGTCGAGCGGGCGAAGGCGACCGGCCTTCCGGTGATGGTCACGATGTCATTCGAAGCGCTCCCGCCCAAGTCCTACGAGGGCGACCCTCCCGGGGACTGCGCGCGCCGGCTCGTCGATGCCGGCGCCGACATCGTGGGCGTGAACTGTCTCAATGCTCCCGCACAGCAGCTGCCGATCGCCGTCGAGATGGTGGAAGCCGTCGGGAGCTCGGTGCCGATAGCGGCGCAACCGGTCGCGTATGCGACGACCATCGCACACCCGGATTTCACCGCATTCGACGAGTTCCCTCACGCGCTTTCGGCGGTGACGCTGCCGCGGAGCGATCTCGGGCGCTTCGCCGCCGATGCGCGCGACGCCGGGATCCGCTACATCGGCTCGTGCTGCGGCGCGGTCGCCGAGCACGTCCGCGAGATGGCGAAGGTGCTGGGCAAGCTGCCGACCGAGGAACGTGCGTGGCGCTCCACGACCGGCAAGGCGATGTCGGCATACGAGTACTACGAGGACATCGGCGGCGGCTGACCTCGACGTGCGGCCGTGCGGGTCGCCGGGTGTTCGATCAAGGCGACCACGCGCGAAGCCATGAACCTGGCCGTTCGTACCGGAGTGCCACTGCGCGTCACCTCGGTCACCTCGACGATGGTCCTTCCGGTCGTGACCTCGACCCGACGCCCCGCGCGAGTGGCGTCGATCTCGAAGGTTCGCACGCCGGTCCCGACGTCCATCGTCACCTCTACCCGATCGCCTCGCACGGACCCATCGTAAGCGAGGCTGCGTCTCACCCGAACTCACCCACCGGCCGACAGCCATCGGACTCGATCGAGGCGTAGCCTTGGCGTATGACTGAGCACGTCGCCGTCTCCGATGCGGGCGCACCAACGACGGCTAGCCGGTGTTTCGTCGGATCCGAAGTCGGCACGCTCCGGCGGGTGATGCTGCACCGCCCGGGACTCGAGCTGAAGCGTCTGACGCCATCGACCGCTCGCGAGCTGCTGTTCGACGGCGTGCTCTGGGTGGGTCGGGCTCAGCAAGAGCACGACGCCTTCGCCGCAGCCCTCGCGGGGCACGGCGTCGAGATCGTCTACCTCGAGGATCTGCTCGCCGACGTGCTCGAGCAGCCACAGGTGCGAGCGGCGCTGGTGCAGAGCCTCGATCCATCGTTGCTCGGTCCCACCCTCGGTCCCGAGGTGCGAGAGTGGCTCACGGCTCTCACCTCGGCCGAGCTCGCGGAGCACCTGATCGCCGGCGTGACGTTCGACGATCTTCCGTTCACGAGCGACAGCATCGTGCGGCGCATGGCACGGGGGTTCGTGGCGACGCCACTTCCCAACACGCTGTTCATGCGTGACACCTCGGCCTGGATCTACGGCGGTGTGTCGATCAGCACGATGGCGATGCCGGCGCGTATCAGGGAATCACTGCACCTTTCGGCCGTCTACCGCCACCACCCGATCTTCACAGGCGCCGAGTTCGAGGTCTGGAGCGACGACGCGCACGCGCCGATGTTCCTGGAAGGCGGCGACACGCTGGTGATCGGCAACGGCGCGGTGCTCATCGGCATGGGCGAGCGGACCGACCCGGCCGCCGTCGAGATCTTGGCCACGCGTCTATTCGCGGCCGGGGCGGCGACGCGCGTGATCGCGGTCGAGATCCCCGAGCAGCGCTCGAGCATGCACCTCGACACCGTGCTCACGATGCTCGACGTCGACGCCTTCACGATCTTCCCCGACGTGCGCGACGCGATGACGACCTACGTCGTGACCCCCGGACCGCACGGCCTGTCGATCGACGAGGAGGACGACCTCTTCGTGGCCATCGCCCGCGCGCTCGACGTCCCCAGCATCCGACAGTTCGAGACCGGGGGCGATCGTTTCCAGGCAGAACGAGAGCAGTGGGACGACGGTAACAACGTGCTCGCGATCGCGCCCGGCGTGGTCGTGGCTTACGAACGGAACGTCGACACGAACCAGAAGCTCCGTGACGGCGGTATCGAGGTCATCACGATCGAGGGTGAAGAGCTCGGACGCGGTCGCGGTGGCCCGCGATGCATGTCGTGCCCGATCGAACGCGACGCGATCGACGGGTGACGTCGGCGCCTCTACGGCACGAGCCCGAAGATCGTGCTTGCCGAGCCCGAACCGTGACGGTTGCGTGGACCGCCGATCACGATCCACCCCCCGGTGGCGGGCATCTCGCCGAGGTTCGTGAGGTTCTCGAGCGTGAACCGATGCCTGTTGAGCGCGAGCCACGATTCCATGAACAGGGCATCGCTCGAAGGGTCGGGGCCGAAGGTGTCGGTGCCGAGCGCTCCCCGCTTGGCGAGCACGCCGGTCTCGATGAGCCATCGCACGGCGAACTTCGAGAACCCGGGCTGGCTGAACCTCGCCCCCGGCTGGCCGCAGTTGTAGTAGGTCGGGTCATCGCGGGCGATGTCGGGCCCCCAGAAGCGGCCGCAGCCCGTCCACAACACCACCGCCGCTCCCGATGGCATCTGCCCGTGGGTGGTCTCCCACGCCTGCAGGTCTACCTTCGTCACCTCGTACTCCGCATCGGCGGCCACCTGGTCGCGCACGTCGACCACGACCAGTGGAAGCACGAAGTCGGCCGCGTCGAGATCCTCCGCACACAGCTTGCCCTCTCGGAAGTGGCACGGCGCGCTGAAATGCGTGCCGGTGTGCTCGCCCTCTCGGACGTATTGCATGTAGTACCCGTCGTCGGCCACCGTCGCCACGGTCGTGAGCGTGAACGCCGGATCACCCGGGAACAGCGGCGTGCGAGCGGGGGCGTTCGTGTGACTGAGGCTCACCACCCGGGAGAACCCGGGCAGCGTCGTGGTGTCGTCGCCGCTCCCTCGGTGCTGTCCCGAGGCAAGGCCCACCGCGAAGCTCGCAGCCACCGATGCCACCACAGTGGCGAGCGCCATCACCTTCGTCGTCCGCATGCCTGCCTCCCCGGTCGCGAAGAGGTCATCCTTACGCCGGCGGTCGGGTGAACGCAAATCCACCGGATCGAGGGGCGTATCGAGTATCCTGGTGTGGAACGCGCCGATCTCGAAACCGAGACGCGCGCGCGACGAAGTCTCGCGATCCTTCGCACGCACCGTCCTTCTGGACGTCCCCTGCGCAGAGGCGCCTGCCCTCGACGCGCACCGAACGAACCCGGTCGCATCGACGCCCGGGGACCGACCAGGAGAGGACACGACGAACCGTGCGAACCGACGCTGCCACAGCACGATCCCTCGCGCATGAACCCGAACAGCCTGACTTCCTGGCGCTCGGCGTCTCGGAACCCGTCGCCCAGGCGCTACGCATGCGCGGCATCGAGCGGCCATTCGCGATCCAATCGCTCGTGCTGCCCGACGCGCTCGCCGGGCGCGACGTGCTGGCGCGCTCGCGAACCGGCTCGGGCAAGACGCTCGCCTTCGCCGTGCCGCTCGTCGAGCGGCTGCACCCGAGCGGCAAGAGCCCGACGGGTCTGATCCTCACACCAACGCGTGAGCTCGCGAGCCAGGTCACCGAGGACTTCCGCGCGATCGCCGACGTGAAGCACCTGCAGGTCGCGGCGGTCTACGGCGGGGTCGGCATCGGACCGCAGGCCAAGCGCGCGAGGCATTGCGACATCGTGATCGCGACCCCTGGGCGACTGCTCGACCTGGTCGCGCGCAAGATCCTGCGACTCGATCGGGTACGCGCGTGCGTGCTCGACGAGGCCGACCGCATGCTCGACATGGGCTTCTTGCCCGACGTCACGCGCATCCTGGAGATGTTGCGTCCCGACCGCCAGACCATGCTGTTCTCGGCCACGCTCGACGGCGAGGTCGGCAGGCTCGCCAAGCGATTCACACGCGATGCGGTGCTGCACGAGAACGGCGAGGCGGGACCGAACATCGACCACGCGACCCACCGCTTCATCGGGGTAGAGCATCCGCAGAAGACGAGGGCGCTCGTGCGCGAGCTCGCGGCCGATCGAGGCCTCACCTTGATCTTCGTGCGCACGCAGCGCGGCGCCGATCGGCTCGCGCGCAATCTACGCAAGGAAGGCTTCAGTGCCGGCGAGCTGCACGGCGGCATGTCGCAGCCCCAGCGTGAGCGGTCGCTCGGTCGGTTCGCCACCGGCGCCAACGACGTGCTGGTCGCCACCGACGTCGCGGCCCGTGGCCTCGACCTCGACGACATCACCCACGTGATCAACTTCGATGCACCCGCCGATGAGAAGGCGTACGTTCATCGTGTCGGGCGCACCGCGCGCGCCGGCCGGGGCGGCGAGGGCGTGACGTTCGTCACTCCGGAACAGCGGCTGGAGGTCGGTCGTATCGCGAAGAGACTCGACCTGAACGCGCAGTTCGTGCAGGCTGGACTCTCGAAGGCTCCACAGCACCAGGGCGGCAACGGGCAAGCTCGCAAGCCGAACGGAGGGACGAACCATCGACGTCGACAAGATCGAAGAGGCGCTCCGGCTGGTCGAACACGATCAGCTCGGTGACGCCGCCAAGCTGCTCGGGTCCATGATGCGAGGGAAGCGGTTCACGCGTCCGAGCCGTCTGAACGCCGAGTCGGTTGAGGTCGACGAGGTCAAGGGCTGGCTGCGTGAGGCGATCGCCGACCCGTCGTCGGCCGATTCGAAGTTCATGGTCGAACGCGCGTACTACAAGCTCCGCACACTCGCGACCGCGTGAGGGGCGAGGCGGCAGAGGGCCTACCCCACACAGCTCGATATCGAGACCGCTGCCGAGTGACGTGCGGCCAACAGCCGATACCCGGCGCAGCTGGCACGGCGCACACTACGGCCATGACCGACTTCCTACTCACATGCCAGCACGTCGACCTCGCGCTCTCGCTCCAACAGATGATCCGCGAACGCGAGCCCGGTGGAGGTGCGTTGCCGGCCACCGTGGCGATCGGTGAGGCCTGCGGCAAGCGGTCGATCGGCTCCGTCGACAACGACGGAGTGCGCCACCACTTCTGCGCAGATCATGTGTTGGAGGAGCGCATCTCCCGATAGCGGCGGTACAGACGCTCGAGCTCGTTCCGCGGGTCGAGCCAGTAGTCCCGGGGGTCGATGTCGATGAAGCCGTCGAGCGCGTCCCCCGCCGAGCCGCCGTTGCGTGCGCTGCCGGCGAAGGCCGAGACCTCGTTGACCGCGGGCTTGGCGGATCCGTCCGAACGCCACAGCCCGAAGGACCGCTCATGTGTGGCTTCGTCAAGCGGAGGCGCTGTCCAGATCCCGGGCGCATAGTCTGCGTAGCACCACACCATCGCCCCCGTGCACCGCGCGAGACGCAGTTCCTCGAGCACGCGGGTCGTGTACCTGGCGGCCTCGGGTTCATCGACCAGCATCGAGGCTGGCGCGTCGTCGCCCTCGGGTTCGCCGACTCGCCTCGTCGGGAGCCCGAACTCGCCGAGCAGCACCTCGGGCCCGCCGCCGAGCCAGCGCGTCACCCGAGCCAAGAAGGGCACGAGATGCTCGTCGGTGGCGGCGGTGGCCCACGAAGCGTAGATCGGATACCCGTGCATCGTGAGGAAGTCGCAGGTCTCTGCAGCCTCACTCGGTCCGATCCTGCGGTCCTGCTCGAGGTCTTCCATGTGCAGGCCGATCGTGATCTCGGCGCCCGGATCGGCGTTCCGGATCGCTTCTGTGATCCGCGCCAGCCAATCCCGGCCATGTGCCCGGGTGGGAGGCACCACGCAGTTGGAGTTCTCGTTCCCGAGATCCCACGCCCAGAGCGCCTCGTGCCCGGCAAGCGCGGTCGCGGCCTCGTGAGCGAACAGCGTCTGCGCCGTCGCGACGCCGGGATCGGCGTACCAATCGCGCATGCCGTCGGAGACGACCCGCCCTGCGCTCACCACCCGGAAGCGCTCGTCACGGTCGATGCCTCCGAGCGCCCAGCCGGGGATCCAGTTCACCCCGCTCATGTGGCCGGTGAACAGGGTGGGCATGAGCGAGAGGCCCGCATCGTGCGCGGCGTCGGCGACCTCGAGCAGTCGGCGGAGCGCGTCACGGTCGACCCGATCGGGCGCGGGTTGGAAGTCCTCCCACAACAGGAAGACGCCGGAGAGAGTCCATGCCACTCTCGGCGATGGCCACGAAGTCGCGCGCGGCCTCGGCGGCGTCGAAGCTCCGCCACCACGACATGGCGGTGCGGGCAGGCCAGTAGTTGACGCCGAGCCGGAACCGTTCAGGCGAGCTGCGCTCAGCTCGCACGGCGGACGGGGGTCAACGTCCGGTTCGGGTCGACGATGCGCCGGTAGAGCGAGAGGTACTCATCGACCATGCGGGGCACATCGAAGCGTTGCTGCACCGAAGCCGCACCGCTCGGCGCTCGAGACCTCTTGCCTCTGCGACCGCTCCGACCGCCTCGTCGAGGCGAATCGACGAGGAAGCCGTTCACGCCGTGCTCGCACGATCTCGGGCATCGAGCCGCGCCGGCTGGCGACGACCGGCGTGCCGCACGCCATCGACTCGACGACGCTGAACCCGAACGGTTCCTCGAAGTTGATGAGGTGCAGCATCGCGGTCGCGCCGCCCAGCAGCGCCGCGCGATCGCCAGGACCGACCGAGCCCGACGTAGGTCACGCGCTCCCCGTCGATGTGCGGCTCGACGCGCTCGGCGAAGTAGTCGGAGTCCTGCACGATGCCCGGCGATCGTGAGCGGCATGCCGGCGCGCGCGGCGACCTCGATCGCTTCCTCGACGCCCTTGTCCGGGATGGATGCGCCCGAAGAACAGCAGCGAGTCCTCGGGGGCCTCGCCGAGCGGGAACGCGGCCATGTCGATGCCGTGGTGGATCGTGGCCGCGTACGTCGAGGCCGGTCGTGGCGGTCGGCGTCGCTGATCGCGACGTAGTGACGTCCGGCCGTCGTAGCGCTCGAAGACCGGCACGATGCGCTCGGACGAGAACCCGTGGATCGTGGTGACGACGGGGGTCTCGACCAACCCGCTGTAGGTGAGCGGCAGGAAGTCGAAGTTGTTGTGGATCAGGTCGAACTCGTCCGCTCGCTCGAACACCGTGCGCGATGTGCAGGCCTTCCCAGACCTTGGCGTCGAGGGTCTCGGTCCTCCGAGTAGCCCGTGGGCGCCGTGCCGACGAGCGTCGGCCGAGGTGATCGAGTCGGCGGTCGCGAACAACGTGACGTCGACGCCGCGCTCGACGAGTCCCTCGGTCAGCAGCGAGACGAACTGCTCCCACGGGCCGTAGTGGCGAGGCGGCACACGCCAAGAGATCGGCGCGAGCATCGCGACGCGGAGTTCGCGCCACGTGCGGTGTCGATCGGGCATGTCGGTTGCGGACATCGTCATCCCAGGGTAACCGCTCACCCGGGCGCCGGATCCGGCACCGTGCGTGGCAACGGGTATGGAGGTTTTGGGTTACTTGCCCCGGCTCCCCGCTGCGGCTACTTGCTGCGGCTACTTGCTGCCCTTGGCCTTCTTCGCTGCGCGCTTCTCCTTCAGCGTCTTGCTGGCCGCCGTCTTCGAACCCTTGCCGCCACCTTTGTCCTTGCTGGCCATGATCGCTCCTCCCTGGATCGGGTGCCTGTCGCCGAGTGTCCTTCTTACCATGCCACACGGCAACGTCGTCTCGTCCGGCGAGTCGCCCTTGCGGTGAGAACGCGGGCGGGCCGCCTCGCCGCTACGCTGGCCCGGCCATGGCCGACCTGGTCGAGATCGTCGAGCTGCGGGTGCTCGACGGCCCGAACCTGTACTTCCCGCGCCCCGCGGTGAAGCTCACGCTCGCCGTGCCCGGCTGGATGCGCGCGACCGAGCGCCCGGCTCGCGCGCATCGGCGACCGAGATCGGCGCTCCCCGGCCGTGCCTCGGCCCGGCGCCCGGGCAGCGAGCAGCGGCGCCGGTTCACCGCCCGCGTCGGCGCCCACGTCACGCGCGCGCTCGCCCAGGGCGCTCGTCGGTACGTCTCGGCGTGCGCGGGCGCACCGGGCCCGGCGACGACCAGATCGTGCTCGCGTTCCCGTGGCGGCGACGCGACGCGGCCGAGGCGCTCGCCCGTCAGGTCGCCGCCGTGATGGGCGATCTGCTCGCCACCCGCCGCTCGCTCGCGAGCCTCGCCGCCGACGCGGCCGCAACGGATCGCGGCGGTCGACCCGGGGCCGGCGCCGACCGTGACCGACCCGACATCCCGGTCGTCGCGGTCACCGGCACGAACGGCAAGACGACGACCGTGCGGCTGCTCGCCCACATCGTGCGCTCCGCCGGTCGCAGCGTCGCGTACTCCTCGACCGACGGGGTCTTCCGCGACGGCGTGCTGGTCGAGGCCGGCGACTACTCCGGCTTCGGCGGCGCGCAGATGGCGCTCGTCGCAACCGGGCATCGACGTCGCGATCCTCGAGACCGCGCGGGGCGGCATCCTGCTGCGCGGCATCGGCACGACGCACAACGACGTCTCGGTCGTCACGAACATCTCGCGCCGACCATCTCGGGATGCACGGCATCGACACGCTCGACCAGCTCGCCGAGGTCAAGGCGACGATCACGACGATCACGAGGCCGGACGGCTGGCACGTGCTGAACGCCGACGATCCGCGCGTGCTCGGCGATGCGACCGGCGCGCGGGTGGCCGGCCCTTCCTGTGCTCGCTCGACCCGCGCCACCCCGCACTGCGGGAGGCGCTCGCCGACGGAGGCCGCGCTCTCACGGTGCTCGACCGGAGCCTCGCCGAGCTCGGTCGCGGTGGTTCCCGCAAGCTCGTCGATCTCGAGCAGGTGCCCATGACGCTCGCCGGCATCGCGTCACAACACGTGCACAACGCGATGTCGGCGACCGCCGCGGCGCTGGCGCTCGGGCTGCCGCGCGCAGCGATCGTGTCGACGGGCTGCGCGTCGTTCCTGCCCGACGCCGAGGCGAACCCGGGTCGCGCGAACGTCTACGCGCTCGGCGAGCGCGTCGTCGTGCTCGATTACGCGCACAACGAGGCGGGCATCGACGGGCTCGCCGAGATCGCGCGACGGCCTCTGCGCGCCGGGCGCCGAGACGTGGCTCGCGTTCGGCACCGCGGGCGACCGTGACGACGAGCTGCTGCACGGACTCGGCTACCGGGCCGCGCGCGGCGCCGACCACGTGATCGTGGCCGAGCTGCATCGCTACCTGCGCGGCCGCGATCCCGAGGATCTGGTCGGCCGGCTGCGCGCCGGCGCCATCGACGGGGGCGCAGCCGAGGTGCCGGCGATGCCCGACGAGGTCTCGGCGCTGCGCTTCATGCTCGAGCGCTCGGGCCCACGTGACGTGCTCGCGATCACCGTGCTCGCGCAGCGCCCCGAGATGTTCGCGCTGCTCGAGCGGGAGCTGGGCGCGCGCCGCGCCGACCCGACAGGTGAGCGAGCTCGTCCGCCGCGCTCGTCGACCGGAGAGGGGTCGCGGCCGCCGGTACGGATAGCCACGCCGTCGGCTCAGCCCTCGGCCGAGCGCTCCAGCGCGAGCGGACGCGCTGCCGAGCGGCGCGCCTCGATCTCGTCCCACACCTCGGCGGCCCGTCGACGCAGAGCACCACGAGGTCGCCGGGGCGGCTGCGGTCGAGCGCGGAGCGGCAGGCTTCCAGCTCGTCGGTCACGATCTCGGCGTGGCCCACGCGGGCGCCCTCGGCTCGCGCCTCGTCGATGCCCTGCATCACGAGCGATCCGGTCTCGCCGCGCTCGCGCCCGCGTGGGTTCACGTCCTCGCGCACGATCACCTCGTCGAAGTAGCGGGCGGCGACCCGCCCGAGCTCGCGCATGTCGTCGTCGCGGCGATCGCCCGCGGTCGCCACGACGGCCACCCGCAGGTTCGCCGACCACGACGGCGCTCCGGGGTGCGCCGGCGGCGAGCTCGCGGTCATGCGCTCGACGAAGTCACCCACGGTCTGCAGCCCGGCCGCGTTGTGCGCGTAGTCGAGCAGCACCGTGACCCCTTTGAGGTCCACGAGGTTCAAGCGTCCCGGCGCCTGGAAGAAGTCGGTCGTGAAGGTGCGGAGCCCGTGACGGATGTCGTGCAGGTGCGCTCCCGAGACGTGCGCCGCCGCAACCGCCGCGAGCAGGTTCTGCACGTTCATGCGAGCACGTCCATCGAACGTGGCCGGGAACTGATGCGTGTACCCGACGGGCATCGAGCGCCGCCCGTCGCGCAGCACGATCTGCTCGCCCTTCGGATCGCGCATGAGCACCACGGCCTTGCGTCCCCGGCGCACCCAGCGCTCGATCAGCTCATGATCCTCGTGCATCGTGAACAAGATCACGTTGCCCGGACAGTGCCTGCGCATCTCCAGCACGAGCTCGTCATCGGCATTCAGCACCGCGTAGCCGTCGCGTGGCACGGCCTCGACGATCACGCGTTTGACCGCGGCGAGCTGTTCGATCGTGTCGATGTCACGCAGGCCGAGGTGGTCGCCGGTCACGTTGAGCACGACCGCGACGTCGTTGCGTCCGTATCCGAGCCCCTCGCGCAAGATGCCGCCGCGCGCCACCTCGAACACCGCGAAGTCGACGCGTGGGTTCTGCAGCACGGTCAGCGCCGACCGCGGACCGCTCGCATCGACGTGCTTCGTGAGTCGGCCGTCGATGTAGATGCCGTCGGTCGAGGTGAGGCCGACCTTGCGGCCCATGTTCTTCATGACGTGCGCGATCATGCGTACGGTCGTCGTCTTGCCGTTCGAGCCGGTCACCGCCACGATCGGGATGCGTGACGGAGAGCCGGCGGGGAAGAGCATGTCGATCACCGGCCGCGCCACGTACTGCGGCTCGCCCTCGGTCGGGTGGGTGTGCATGCGGAACCCCGGCGCGGCGTTCACCTCGACGATCGCGCCCCCTGTCTCGCGCACGGGCACGGTGATATCGGGCGCGATGAAGTCGATACCTGCCACGTCGAGACCGACGACGCGCGCGGCTTCCTCTGCGATCTCCACGTTGTCCTCGTGAGCCTCCCATGTTCGGTCGATCGCACTTCCGCCGGTCGACATGTTGCCGGTCGCGGCGAGCATCACCATCACCTCGGCATCGGGCACGTCGTCGAGCTCGAATCCCTGCGAGCGAACGAGCGCCTCGGCGACCTCGTCGATGCGGATGCGTGTGAGCACCTTCTCGTGGCCGAAGCCGCGGCGCGGGTCTGCGTTCGCGACGTCGACGAGCTGACGAACCGTCAACGAGCCGTCGCCGACGACATGGGCGGGCACGCGTTCGGCCACCGCGACCATCGTGCCTCCGATGACGAGCAGCCGGTAGTCACGGCCGCTCACCATGCCTTCGACCACGACGAGCCCGCCCCGGCTCTGCTTCAGCGCACGGGAGAAGGCGCCTCGCACCGCGCGCACGCTCGCGAGGTCGAGAGAGACACCCCGTCCGTGGTTACCGTCGAGTGGCTTCACCACCAGCGGGAAGCCGATGCGCTTGGCCGCCCCGACGGCCTGCTCGACGGTGCGCACGACGCTCCCCATCGGCACCGGAAGCCCTGCGGACTCGAGGAGCTGTCTCGTGAGCTGCTTGTCGCCGGCGACGTCGACCGCGAGCGCCGACGTGAGCGAGGTCATCGTGGCCCTGATGCGCTGCTGATATCTGCCCTGGCCGAGCTGCACGAAGCTCTGGTCGTTGAGGCGGATGAACGGGATGTCGCGCGCCTCTGCCTCGTCGACGAGCGCCTGCGTCGAGGGGCCGAACGCGCGTCGCTCGGCGAGCAGGATCAAGCGCTCGAGCTCCTCGGCGAAGTCGAACCCGCGCTCGCGCTTCACGAGGTGGTTGACGAGGCGTACGGCGAGGTTTCCGGCGGCGAGGCCGACCTGTTCTTCCCAGTACCCGTAGGTCACGTTGTACTCGCCGGGTCTGCCGGTACCGCGCGTCTTTCCGCGATACACCTGCGCGCCCGACTCGCGCTGCAGCTCGATGGCGATGTGCTCGGCGACGTGTCCGGCCCATGTGCCTTCCTCGAGCCGCTCGCGGAACCCTCCCGCATGCCCCCGCGAGCAGGAATGCTCGCCGACGCCGGGAAGCAGGTCGAGCAGCGTCTCGGTGAAGCCGGGGATCTCGTTCGACGGCCAATGCTCGAGCGACCCGAGATCGACGACGAGCCGGATCGCGGGCTCGTAGGAGAAGTAGTTGGGCCCGCGGAAGACCTGCGTCTGCACGATGCGCAGGTCGGGCCGTGCCGGCGGAGCTTTCGACGCCGGCTTCGTGCGCTTCGCTGGCTTCTTCTTGGCGGGGAGTGCCTTGGCGGGGAGAGCCTTGGCGGGGAGAGCCTTGGCGCGCTTCGCGGCGCTCGTCGTCACTGCGAAGCCTCACGCTCCGCCGTGCGCGTTCCGTCCGGATGGATCAACGCCCGGGTCCGCAGGTCGAAGCGGTACCCGGAGGGAATCGAGTGGAGCTGCGCACCCGAGACCATCATCGGACGCCGGCCGCGCAGCCGGTAGGCATCGGTCTCCATCTGGGACCCGTCGACGACGGTCACCGAGCCCCGCCCGATCACCTCCATCGAACGGTTGGGGTGCACGATCGCGCACGTGTCCTCGTCGAGACCCAGACCGATCAACGACGGCGACTGCGCGATCGCGCTCAGCAGGCGCCCGAGCCGTGTGCGCTGTTCGAAATGCTGGTCGACGATCGTGCCGTCGACGAGACCGAGCCCGGCTGCGGTCTGCACGTTGCCATGGCGCGGCGTGGCTCCCGTCTGTCCGAACGCCATCATGTGCGAGGCCAACGCGCTCGCCCCCGCCGACGTGCCGGCGACGACTGCCCCTCGATCCTGTGCGAGATGCAGGCCCTGATGCAGCTTGGTGCCCGCCACGATCGACGTGAGCCGGAGCTGATTGCCCCCGGTGAGGAAGACCGCCGTGGCGTCGCTCAACTCCGCTGCGGCCTCGGCTCTGTCTGCTTCCCCACGCTCCTGCGGATGGAGTCCGGTGACGCTCGCGACGCCGAGCTCGAGGAAGAGCGCCTCGTAGAGCTGCAGCGCCTGTTCACTGATCTCCGATGCCGTGGCGATCACGGCGACGCGTGCCTCGGCGCCACCCGCGAAGCGGACGAAGCGTTTCAGGATCTGCCGCCCGCGCAGCTTGTCCTCTGCACCCCCGATCAACATGATCGGACCGGCGCCTCCTGTGGCAGAGGCAAGGTTCGCTCTTCGGCGGGGATCGGGCATCGGAGTCAGTCTAGACCCGGCTTCGGAGGTGACGAGCATCACAGCGCGGCCATCCCCCGCTTCGGCGGGGGAAGGCTACGCCCTCCGGAAGGCCTTCCACCGAGGCATCGCGTCGGTCGACCAGAGCGCCCAGGCGATGAGTAACGGCTGGAAGGCGAGCCGACCCCAGCGCTCGACGTCGGTATCGAGCCCGAACACGTCGGCGCCCGAGACGGCCTGCGAGATGTTCCCGACGAACACCACGACGAGGAACGCCGCCAGCGCCCACCCGACCGATCGACGCCCCTCCCCCGGCGGCGCGGCCACGAGCGCTGCGCCGAACGCCACCTCCATCACACCGGTGACCAGCACGATGACCTCCGGCCACGGAACCCACGACGGCACCAGCACCAGGAACGCGTCGACAGCCACGAAATGGGCGATGCCGGCGACCACGAGCGCGGCCGCGAACGTCCACCGGGCGATCGCTCTCGTCATCGACGTCGCTCAGACCGAGCGCATGTTGCGTGAGCCTCAGCCGGGCTTGAAGGGCGGACGCCCGTCAGTGGCGGTCGACACGAGGACGGGATCGGCCCCGGTGAGGCTCGCGAGCGTCGCGGCCACTCGGTTGAACCCATCGCGGTCCCACGCGCCCACCGACTCGATCACGCGCCCGTCATCGCCCACGAGGCAGAGCGTCGGCACCGACTCGACCGCGTAGGCGTCGGAGATCACGTACGGAGGCGCATCCTCGATCGAGGCGATGCCCATGTCGTATTCCTCGGCGAACCGCTCGAGCATCGATGCGGGGTCCTGACCGATGCCGACGACCCTGCCGGGGAAGGCTCGCTCGAAATGCTGCATGACCGGCGCCGCGAGCTGGCAGGTGGGACACGTCACCTTGTAGAAGAACAGACCACGTGGCCCATCGCCGAATGCGACACCCGATATCTCGGGGGCGTCCTCACCGACCTGCAATGGGCTCATCGCGTCAAGCCTACGGCGCGGCCACGCGTTCGGCGGCTCGCATCAGTCGTAGCGCGTTCCGCCCCGCGATCTTCATGAGCTCGTCGTCGGCGTAGCCACGACCCGCCAGCTCTTCGAACAACGCCGGGTAGCCCGCGACGTCGGAAAGTCCAGCAGGCATCGTTCCTACGCCGTCGAAATCGCCGCCGACCCCGATCGCCTCGATGCCGGCGATGTCTCGCACGTGATCGACATGGTCGGCGACGTCGGAGACCGCCGCGGCAACGTCGTGCTCGTCGAACCATGCATCGACGGCTGCGGTCACCCGTGACGGGTCGTCGGGGTGCTCGGCTCGCAAGCGACCAGCGAGCTCCCAGCCCTCGCGGTTCACCGACGCGCCTTCCGATGTCAGGAATTCGGGCACGAACGTCACCATCACGACGCCTCCGGTGCGCCCGACCGTCGCCAGTACGTCATCGGGCACGTTGCGGGTGACGTCGGCGATCGCGCGCGCCGACGAGTGGCTGAAGAGGACCGGCGCGTCGCTGACCTCGATGGCCTGGCGCATCGTGTCGTCGGAAACATGGCTGAGGTCGACGATCACCCCGAGCCGGTTCAGCTCGCGCACGACTTCCTCGCCGAAGGCGGTCAGCCCTCCGTGGGGATGTTCCCCCGTTGCCGAGTCGGCCCACGGCGTGTCGTCGTTGTGGGTGAGCGTGATGTACCCGGCGCCGGCCCGGGCGAGCGATCGCAACACACCGAGCGAGCTCGCGATGCAGTGGCCGCCCTCGACGCCGATCATCGACGCGACCTTGCCACCCGCGGCGATTCGCTCGACGTCGTCGGCCGTGCGCGCGAGCTCGAGATGATCGGGGTGTCGGGCCACCAGCTCGTACAGAGCATCGATCTGCTCGAAGGTGCGGGTCGCCGCCTCGTGCTCGGGCAGATCCGATGGCACGTAGACGGACCAGAACTGCCCACGGAGCCCTCCTGCTTCCAACCGTGGGAAGTCGGTCTGCAGCGTCGGGCAGGGCCCGGACGGGTCGAGCGTCTCAGGAGGATCGGCCTCGCGAGCCTCACGCATCGCCCACAGCAGGTCGTTGTGGCCGTCGATGAGCGGCGCCGCGCGCAGGAGCTCGACGATCCGGTCCGGCGCCTCAGGGGTCGTCACCTGCCGCATCGCACGAGGTCGCGAACGCTAGCAGCCGTCGCCGAGACAGTCTTCGGAGAAGACCTCGTCGCCGTCGACGGTGCCGACGAACGAGCCCCGGATCGCGTCGACGCTGACGTCTTCCTCGTTGGCCGAGACGGATCCCTCGAGGGCGAGCTCCTTGCCGTCGTCGCTGACGCCCGTGCATGTGACGGTGAGGTCATCGGCACCGCCGGTGGAGTTCGCGGTGCACTCCAGAACGTCGGAGACCTCGAGTCCTTCCTGTTCGAACGCGGCCGTCCCCGCAGCGGCGGCCGCGTTGCGGGCGGCGATCTCGGCCGTGTCGTCGACGATCTCCTTCTGCTGAGCTTCGGTGCAGGCGATGAGTGTTCCGGCGACGAGTGCGGCGGCGATCACAGCAGGAACGATCCCTGGATTGCGCATCTGCGTCTCTCCTCATGTTCAGCGGATGATGGTGCGGGGCATACCCCACCAACGGGGGACGCAACCGCGAACCCCGGGGACCACGATAGAGGAGGGAACATGAGCGACCAGCCTGATGACGACGAGCGGGCGGAGCCGATCCCCGAAGCGGACGCGCTCGAGCAGGCCACGCCCGTCGAGCCCGAGCCGGCCGAGGACGATGAGATCGAGCTGCCCGATGGGGTTCCCGACGACGCGACGGAAGCCGACGCGCTCGAGCAGGCGACCCCGGTTCCGGATCAGGAAGGCGAAGACGTTCGCCGCTGAGGCGGCGGTCCGTTCGTCTCGACCTCGATCGACTCGACGGCCCAGGTCGTGGGGGGTTCGTCGGCGCGCGAAGCGCACGTGAGCCGCATCGGCGCGAGCACGCTACGCCCCACCCTGACGCGGGCAACCGCGCCGGGGAGGGCCAGTCGCACCGTCGCGACGTCGCCGGAGCGATGATGGGCGAGCAACGCCACCTCGTCGATGCGATCGAGGCTCATGTGCGTGCGCAACGCGATCTCGGCGGCTTGCACGGGCATCGGGTGGCTCGTGCGGCCTCGGTATAGATCGAGCACGATGCGCCCCCGCGTGTAGGCGGACACGATCTCGGCGCCGCGCCGAGGTTCCACGCGGCCGAAGACGAGGCCGTGCGGGAACGCGATCAGGTTGGCGGCGAACCGGTCCCCGCCCACGTGCGTGCTCTCCCACACGACTGCGGGATGCTCCGACGCGGCGGCGGCGGCGAGCGGACGACCTCGCTCGGCGCAGCAGACATCACGCCTGCCGTGCGTGCAGACGACCACGACCGGCTCACGCACCATCGAAGGGAAGTCCTGCCGAGCGGCCGGGTCGAGCTTCGCCGCCTCGCCGACCCGCTCGAGCGTTCGGGCGCCGATCCAGGGCTCCGTTGTGTCGACGGCGAAGCAGGCCGTGCCTGCGCTGCCGCGCGCACGAGCGGGCCGGCGGATCAGCAGCACGCGGGCGCTTGTGCGTCGAGATGTCGCCAGCAGCGCGAGGCCGAGTCCCTCGGGGAGCCGGGCATCGATCAGGCCGTCGCGGCCCCACGGACCCGAATGCTCGACCAACAACCAGCGCCTGATCGTCGAAGCGGTGCCGGCCAGCGGCTCGTCGGCTGCCTCGCTCCGAAGCGAGCAGCGATCGACGAACGCACTCACCCGGCGTCGAGACCGAGCAACGTCGTCGTCAGCAGTCCCTCGCGGATGAGCCTCCTCGCCAACACGGCTCGGCTCGCCGTGTCGGGTATGAGGTCGGTGAGCTCGCCGAGCCGGAAGCCATCGAGTGCGGCCACGCGCCGCATCGCGGGCTCGAGCCAGATCGGAAGCCGAAGCCGTCGATCACCGAGGAGGACCGCGAGCGTGTCATCGCGCAGGCGAATCTCACATACCGAGTCGGGGCGACGCCGGAGCACGGTGGAATCGTCGATCTCCAGTGGCACCGCGCGCTCGGCGATCGAACCCCGAGGGAGCTGAGCTCTCGCCGACAGGAACCGGTCGACGCGATCGGCGACGATATCGCTGGCGTCGGCTGCGAGCATGCGCTCGGTTGCCGCCCGTATCCGCTCGGAGAGCTGGGCCGAGATGCCGGCCTGATCGCGCATCCACCCAGCGGGCACCGGGTCGTCCAGCGACGGATCGCCGGCGCCTGCTCCCCACGCGCCCGTGAGCACGTCGCGCCAGCTCGTCACATGCACGCCGATCGTGAGATGACCCGAGACGGTCTGCTGCGCCGAGGCCGCGTGCGGAGTTCCGGCGGGCATGTAGATCGTGTCGCCGGGCTCCAGCTCGACGTCGAGGGGCGCTCGATCGATCTCGCGCGGGGCCGCGTGCACCTCCCATCGCTTGCGCCCGAACGCCTGCAGCACGAACACGTCGTGCGAGTCGTGGTGCAGCTCCAGGCCCTGCGACCCCGCGGGCGTGATGTAGGCGTTCACCTGGCACGCGTGACCGAGCTCGAGCTCGAGGCTCCGGTTGAATCGCGTCATCGGCTCTACCCAGCGGTGAAGGCCCTGGAGCACGATCGTGGCACCGCTCTCGAACAGCGTTGCGACGGCTGCGGGATCCACGATGCCGGCGACGTCTCGCGACCCCGCCCGCCCCGATCGCGTGTACGTCGACTCTGCGATGCGCTCTCCCGCCTGTACGAGACGGAAGAATGGCGTTCGCAGCGCGCTCGTCGTCAGGAAGCGATCGACATCGTCGAGTGTGAGCAGATCTTCGAAGGCACGCGGTGGCGCGCCACGCTGCACGCTCGCCCGCTGCCCCCATGCATCGGTCAGGAAGCGAGCGACATCACCGGCGCAACGGGCGAGCGCTCCCAGCTCTGCTTGCTGGACGGGAAGCGTCGCGACGGTCACGGGCTCGGCGTGTCGGTCCCGTCGGCGTCGGTGCCATCTCCGTCGGTCGTGTCGGTCGTGTCGCCGTCCGTTCCGTCGGCGTCGGTTCCGTCGGAGTCGGCGCCGTCGCCGTCTGTACCGTCGGTGGCGTCCCCGTCGGTTCCGTCGGCGTCACGTGGGCCCGTCTCCGTCGACGAACCTGCACCCGGCATCTCGGTCGTCATGTCCTCGTCGCGCAGCTCGCCGCTGGTGCTCTCTTCCATCATGTCCTCCTCTGGTCGATGGGACGAACGGGCAACGTTGATGCTAGACACTCGGCGAGCGAAGCGCCTTCCCCTGGGAGCCGTCGCCCTCCCCTTGACCGGAATCGAACGTATGTTCTAGTCTCGCGCGATGCCGGAGCAGCTATTCGAGATCGCTCGACGCTCGTTCGATACTCCGGAGTTCCGCGGCATCGAGTGCATCGAGGTCGAGGCGAAGTCGATCATCAACAGGGTGCCCGGCGGCGGCCTTCCCTTCGACTGGACCATCAACCCGTACAGAGGGTGCAGCCATGCATGCGCCTACTGCTTCGCGAGGCCGACACACACATTCCTCGACATGAACGCTGGCCGCGACTTCGAGTCGAAGATCGTCGTCAAGGTGAACGCCCCTGAGTTGCTTCGGCGACAGCTCGCAGCTCCTCGATGGAAGGGTGAGCACATCGCCATGGGCACGGGCACCGATCCGTACCAGCGTGTCGAGGGACGGTACCGGCTCATGCGCGGCATCATCGAGGCCTTGACCGAGGGGCGGAACCCGTTCTCCATACTCACGAAGGGCACGCTGATCGTGCGTGACATCGACCTGCTGCGGACCGCTGCCGAGCACACGGAGGTGAGCGCTGCATTCTCGATCGGCACGCTCGACGAGCGCGTCTGGCGCGAGACCGAGCCGGGCGCGCCCCACCCGAGGGCTCGCATCGAGGCGATCGCCGCCCTGACCCAGGCCGGCATCCCGACCGGAGTCCTCATGGCTCCGGTGCTGCCGGGCATCAGCGATGCCCCCGAGCAGATGCGCGCGGTCGTCGAAGCCGCTCTCGGCGCCGGCGCCGCCCACGTGTCGCCGATCCTGCTCCATCTGCGTCCCGGCGTGAAGGAAGAGTTCATGCCATGGCTCGAGCAGCACCATCCTGACCTGGTGCCGCGCTACCGAGAGCTCTACCCGCGCGCGTACGCCTCTCCGCCTGATCGCGAGCGCATCGGCCGCCAGGTCGCGGGCCTGGTACGCGCCGCGCGCCATCGTTGGCCGGCCGTTCGCGATGACGCGCTCCCGGCAGCGCATCGGTTCAGGAGACGACCGCGGGGTGATCGGGGCGCAGACGCGGCCGCGGACAGCACAACGCAGATGTCGCTGTGGTGAGGCGGGCCTCACTCGACAATGCAGAGATCGCAGAGCTGCTGTGGCGCGCGGGCGCAGGCGAGTCTGCCCACCGCAAACGGGCCTTCGCGCGCGCCTCGGGAGCTGCTCGGTTCTGGCCCAAAGAGGCTGCCGACGTTGCCGCGGCGGGACGGTCCCTGACCGAGCTCCGCGGCGTCGGTCCCTGGATCGCCGCCCACATCCATGGATGGCTCGACGCACCGCCCCTCGTCCCCGAGCCGGACGAGACGCGGCGCGGATACCTCACCTATGCGCACGTGCGCCGTGTGCTCGATGCCGAGCCCAACTGGGAGCAGACGCCGCACGCCGATCTCCAGGTCCACAGCACCGACAGCGACGGCGTCCTTTCCGTCGAAGAGATGGCGGCGGCCGCACGATCGCTCGGCCGCACGTTCATCGCGAGCACGGATCACTCCTCAAGCCTGAAGATCGCACGCGGCATGACGCCCGACGAACTCCAGGATCAGGGACGTCGCATCGACGCACTCAATGCCGCCCACGCTGAGGGTGGTGACGCCTTCCGCGTGCTTCGGTCCATCGAGATGGACGTGTTCGTCGATGGGTCGTGCGACATGAGCGCGGCCGACCTCGTTCCTCTCGACCTGGTGCTCGGTGCGTTCCATACGAAGCTGCGCGACACCGATGACCGGACCGACCGTTACCTCGCCGCCCTTGGGAACCCGCTCGTGCACGTGCTGGCGCACCCGAAGGCCCGCATGTACGGACGGCGCGTCGGGCTCACGGCCGACTGGCCCCACGTGTTCGAGGAGGCCGCACGACTGGGCAAAGCGATCGAGCTCGACGCCACGCCCTCGCGTCAGGATCTCAACGTCGACCTGGCTCGAGTCGCGATGTCATCGGGCGTTCGATGGTTCTCGATGGGAAGCGACGCCCACAGTGCGGCCGAGCTCGGCTTCCTGCCGTTCGCCATGGCGATCGCGGTCCTGGCCGGCATCCCGCGGGACCACGTCCTGAACTACCGGACCGCAGACGAGGTCACCGCATGGGCGCGAGAGCTCCGGGAACGGCATGGCGCCTAGGACGTGTCTCCTGAGTCGCTGAGCATCAACCGGCTCACCTGAGAGGCTGTGAACGATCGGGAATCGTCTGTCGGGAGGCACACGGTTTGGAACCATGGACCCCGCGGCGGGCGGATGACGATTCCATGCTCGCGGAGGAGGACATGGGAGAGCCTGCAGAGGAGGGACGATGAGCGCAGCGAAGGCCACGCAGAAGTCGACCAAGAAGACCACCGCGACCGGCAAGACCCGCAAGGGATTCACGGCCGAGGAACGGGCCGCGATGAAGGAGCGTGCCCGAGAGCTGAAGACGGCCGCGAACGAGGCGGAAGCCGAACAGGCCGTGCTCGCGAAGATCGGCGAGATGCCGGCATCGGATCGAGCCATGGGGAAGCGGATCCACGCGATCGTCAAGGCGAACGCGCCGGACCTCTCGCCGAGGCTGTGGTACGGGATGCCCGCGTACACGAAGAGCGGCAAGGTCGTCTGTTTCTTCCAGGCCGCGGCGAAGTTCCAGTCGAGGTACGCGACGTTCGGCTTCAACGACGACGCGAACCTCGACGAGGGTTCCATGTGGCCGACCTCCTGGGCGCTAACGAAGTTGACCCCCGCCGACGAAGCCAAGATCTCGAAGCTCGTGAAGAAAGCGGCGCGCTGAGCCCAGCTGGAGACACGAAAGACATGCCCACGAGGATGGACGAGCAGTCGCACGTTGCCGACATGCACGACCTGATCCGCGTGCAGGGCGCGCGCGTGAACAACCTCAAGGACCTCAGCGTCGAGCTCCCGAAGCGTCGGCTGACGGTGTTCACCGGCGTCTCAGGTTCGGGGAAGAGCTCGCTGGTGTTCGGCACGATCGCCGCAGAGTCGCAGCGGATGATCAACGAGACCTACAGCGCCTTCGTGCAGGGCTTCATGCCGACGCTGTCGCGGCCCGAGGTCGATCTGCTGGACGGCTTGACCACGGCGATCATCGTCGATCAGGAGCGGATGGGAACCAACCCTCGCTCCACCGTCGGCACCGCCACCGACGCCAACGCGATGCTGCGCATCCTCTTCAGTCGGCTCGGCAAGCCGCACATCGGCTCGCCCAACGCTTATTCGTTCAACGTCCCCTCTGTGAAGGCCAGCGGAGCGATCACGGTCGAGCGCGGCGCCGGCAAGACGAAGACCGAGAAGGCGACCTTCACCCGCCTCGGCGGCATGTGCCCGCGCTGCGAGGGCATGGGCTCGGTCACCGACTTCGACCTCTCCGCGCTGTACGACGGCACCAAGTCGCTGAGCGAAGGTGCGCTCACGATCCCCGGCTACAGCATGGACGGCTGGTACGGCCGGATCTTCAGTGGCAGTGGCTACTTCGACATGGACAAGCCGATCGGCTCGTTCACGAAGAAGGAGCTGCACGACCTGCTCTACCGGGAGCCGACCAAGATCAAGGTCGAGGGGATCAACCTGACGTACGAGGGCGTGATCCCCAAGATGCAGAAGTCGATGCTCTCCAAGGACGTCGATGCGCTGCAACCGCACATCCGCGCCTTCGTGGAGCGGGCGGTGGCGTTCACGATCTGTCCCGAGTGCGACGGCACCAGGCTCAGCACGGAGGCTCGGTCCTCGAAGGTGGAAGGCAAGAACATCGCCGACGTCTGTGCGATGCAGATCAGCGACCTTGCCGACTGGATCCGGGACCTCGACGAGCCGTCGGTGGCCCCGCTGCTCACCGGGCTGCAACTCCTCCTCGACTCCTTCGCGGAGATCGGGTTGGGCTACCTCTCGCTGGACCGGCCGTCGGGCACCCTGTCCGGGGGAGAGGCGCAGCGCACCAAGATGATCCGCCACCTCGGCTCCTCGCTCACGGACGTCACGTACGTATTCGACGAGCCGACCATCGGCCTTCACCCTCACGACATCGAGCGTATGAACGAGCTGCTGCTGCGGCTGCGCGACAAGGGAAACACCGTGCTGGTCGTCGAGCACAAGCCCGAGGTGATCGATATCGCCGACCATGTCGTCGATCTCGGCCCCGGCGCCGGCAATGCAGGCGGCCAGGTGGTATTCGAGGGCACCATCGACGGCCTGCGGGCCAGCGACACGCTGACCGGGCGACATCTGGACGACCGGGCATCCTTGAAGCCGTCGGTGCGGACCCCTTCGGGAGTGCTGGAGGTGCGCGATGCCAGCGCCAACAACCTGCAGGGTGTCGATGTCGACATCCCGCTCGGCGGGTTGGTAGTCGTGACTGGGGTGGCGGGGTCGGGAAAGAGCTCGCTGATCGACGGCTCGGTGTCGGGGCGGGACGGCGTCGTGTCCATCGATCAGGGCGCGATCCGCGGTTCGCGACGGAGCAACCCGGCGACGTACACCGGCCTGCTCGACCCGATCCGCAAGGCGTTCGCGAAGGCCAACGGCGTGAAGCCGGCGCTGTTCAGCTCCAACTCCCAGGGCGCCTGCCCCACCTGCAACGGCGCCGGCGTCATCTACACCGACCTGGGCGTCATGGCCACCGTCGAATCCACCTGCGAGGAGTGCGAGGGGAAGCGGTTCCAGGCGTCGGTGCTGGAGTACGCGCTGGGCGGCCGGAACATCGCCGACGTGCTCGCCATGTCGGTCACCGAGGCCGAGGAGTTCTTCGACGACGGCGAGGCACGCACGCCGGCCGCCCACAAGGTTCTCGACCGGCTCGTCGATGTCGGGCTCGGCTACCTCAGCCTCGGCCAGCCGCTCACGACGCTGTCCGGCGGCGAGCGGCAGCGGCTCAAGCTGGCCACCCGCATGGGCGACAAGGGCGACGTCTACGTCCTCGACGAGCCGACCAGCGGGCTGCACCTCGCAGACGTCGAGCAGCTCCTCGGCCTGCTCGACCGGCTCGTCGACTCAGGCACGTCGGTCATCGTGATCGAGCACCACCAGGCGGTCATGGCGCACGCCGACTGGATCATCGACCTCGGCCCCGGCGCAGGCCACGACGGCGGCCGAATCGTCTTCGAGGGCAACCCCGCCGACCTCGTCGCCGCCCGTTCCACCCTCACCGGCGAGCACCTCGCGGCCTACGTCGGCACCTGAGGACGGCGCCTTCTCGACAACTAGGCGCCTTCAGCTCCTTCGCCGGCCATGCTCGTCCGCAGTGCATCGATCGTTGGCTCGGTCGTGAGCCAGTCCATCTCTTCGCGATCGAATGTCTCCTGCCCGGCGTCGACCAGCCGCAGGAGCTCGGCCCTACCTCTGTCGGTCATATAGCGGTCGAGTCGCTCGCCGCCGGTCTCGAACGTGGCTTCGTAGTGACCGGGAAGCTCCTTCCGATCCTCGTGAGTTACGTGTCGCGGACCGTCGACGATCCGGTACGTCTGCTCGCCGCTGACCTCCGCCATGTCTCCGCGGAGCGTCGGGGCCGTGATCGACCCGGGCGTGGCATCTGCAGGATGATCCATCTCGCTAGCCCTTCTGTCGTTGCGTCGCGCCTACCCGTTGGACCGGGTGATCACGCATCCATGCCGCGTTCGGCTCACCTGACCATTCATCTCCGCTCAGTCGAGCAGTCGCTCGGAGTACGGATACGGCGCGAGCACACGGTGACCGTGGGCGGTGACGAGCAGCTGGTCGCCGAGCTTCACACCGTCGCGTCCGCCGACCTCGCCTGCATACAGCTCGACCACGAGCGCGGCGCCCTCTTCGAGCACCGTGCCGGGATTCGGCTGCACGTCGTCGGGATAGCACACGCTCGGGTTCTCCTCCTCGAGTCCGATGCCGTGGAAGAAACACTCGTACCGCTGCTCCGTGAATCTGGCCGGGAAGACCGGCGCCTGGGTGGCGAGCTCGCCGCATGTGACGCCGGGACGAACGAGCGACTTCATCTCGGTCAGCCACTCGAACGACTCGCGATACATCGCCCTTTGCCCGGGAGTCGCCTCTCCCACCGGGAACGTCCGGGAGACGCAGAAGAAGCACCCCTCGATGCCGACCGTGTCGGTGTCGACGAAGACGAGGTCACCTGATTCGAGTTGCCGGTCGGTCGCCTCGGCGCGCCAGGGATTCGTGTTGGGACCGGAGCACACCGTGGTCGTCGCGAGGTACTCGCCGCCTCCGCGCACCATCACGTCGGACATGATCGCGAGCAGCTCACGTTCCGTGACGCCGGGTGAGATTGCTTCCTCGAACGCGGCGAGCATCTGCATGATCAAGCCCGCGTTGAGGTCGAACAATTCGATCTCAGTGGGGATCTTCACCCGCCGCGCCTGTTGAGTGACGGGCGCGGAGTCGCACACGTGCACGTCTCGGTCGAGGAGCGCCAGGAAGGCCGGCGCGCCGAGTCGGTCGACGGCGATGCGCTCACCGCTGGCACCGAGCTCCCTCGCGGCTGCGAGCGTCTCGTCGGCCCAGATCGCCGCCTGCGCGGCGGGGTCGTCGTAGAACTCCCACGCGTGCATCGGGCGCACGTCGGGGGTGCGCAGCTTGGAGCGGTGCACGGAGTTCGCGTGCTCGAAGAGGATCGGCGCGCCTTGCTGCGGCACGAGCGCACATCGCGCAAACGTGCTCATGGCATAGACGGGCATCGCGGTCGTGCCGGTCGCGTACCGCACGTTGGGCTCGTTCGCGAGCAAGAGCAACTCGGCGTCGTGATCTCGCATCGCTCGTTGCAACCGCTCGAGCCGCCCGGCGCGGAGCAGCTCGAGATCGACGTCGTGAATCACGGGAGCTCCGGAACCGGCGGTCGTCGGTCGCCGACGCAGGTCGCCTGCTCGAATGCGTACGCCAGTCGGAGCACGCCGAGATCATCGCCCCGCCGCCCCACGATCTGTACTCCCACCGGAAGACCGTCGTCGCTGAATCCGCACGGCACCGAGATCGCCGGCGACCCGGTGACGGTGATGCTCCAACACGACTCCATCCAGTCGAGGTACGTCTGCATCTGCACCCCTTCGATCTCGGTGGGGAACTCGATCTCGACATCGAAGGGCAGCACCTGGGTCACCGGCATCACGAGGAAGTCGAACAGATGGAAGAACTCGGCGATCCGCTCCACGAGCTCGGTGCGAGCACGCTGGGCCCCCGCGATCTCACGTTGCGTCAAGCGCAGGCCTTGATCGATGTTCCACACGACCGTGGACTTCATCTCGTGACGATGCTGCTCGAGCAGCTCTCCGAGATCCGAGGCATACATGTGCGCCCGCATCGTGAGGAACACCTCTCGCGCATCGCGAAGGTCGGGGAACGCTTCGACGGTTCGGCACCCGAGCGACTCGAACACGGCCCGCGCGCCATCGACGGTTGCAGGGATCGCCGGATCGAACGGCATCGTGCCGCCCGCCGACGGCGCCCAAGCCACGACCGGTTCACCGAGGTCTGCCTCGATCGGCGGCGCGAAGGCTGCGCCGGGGTCCGGCAGGGAGATCGGCACTCGACGGTCGGGACCGGCGAGCGCGGAGAGCAACAGGGCGGCGTCCTCGACCGTTCGAGCCAGGGGTCCGTCGACGGCCAGGTCCTGCCACGCGTTCGAGGACGGCCATGACGGCACACGTCCGGGACTCGGTCGGAAACCGACCACGTTGCAGAAGCTCGCGGGGTTGCGGAGTGAGCCACCGAGGTCGCTTCCATCGGCGATCGGCATCATGCCGCAAGCGAGCGCGACGGCCGCGCCGCCCGAGGAGCCACCGCACGTCTTGTCGGTGTCGTACGGGTTCAGTGTGGCGCCGAAGACCGGGTTGAACGTCTGCGAACCCGCGCCGAACTCCGGCGTGTTCGTCTTGCCGATCATGATCGCTCCCGCCGCTCGCACACGCTCGACCAACAGATCATCGGCGTCGGGCACGGTCTGGGCGAAGATCGGGGAGCCTGCGGTCGTGAGAACGCCGGCGGTGGCGACGAGGTCCTTGTGCGCGATCGGCAAGCCGTGGAGCGGGCCGACCGTTTCGCCGCGGGCCAGTGCATCGTCGGATCGAGCGGCTTGCTCGGTCGCATGATCGGCGACGAGCGTCACGACCGCGTTCACCTCGGGGTTCGTCGCCTCGATGCGAGCCAGGTGCACGGCCAAGACCTCGCGCGCCGAGAGCTGACCCGCTCGCAGACGGCGAGCCAGCTCGGTCGCCGGCAGCAGGCAGAGCTCGGTGGCAGACCCCACGGACCGCAGGCTACTGCGCAACCGATCCCGGACACGAAGGACCGGGGGGTCGACCCCCCGGTCCGTTTGCCGTTCGTGCGCGTTCGCTGTGCGTCAGGTGTTCAGGCGGTTGCGGTTCCCCGAGATCGCTCGGTAGCCGACCACCAGCAGCACGGCGACGATGATCGATGCGATCCAGTCGACGCCCTCGGTCTCGCCGAAGACAGCGCCGGCGAGGAATCCACCGACCACGGCACCCACGATACCCAGCACGATCGTGCCGATGATGCCCATCGGGTCGTCGCCCGGCACCAAGAACCTTGCGAGCACACCCACGATCGCACCGACCACGATGTAGCCGAGGATCGACATGACGTCGATGTCGTTCCCGGTGTTCTTGTCCCCCGCCTGCGCGAGGAACGCCAGCATGCCAACCATAGCGATCCCTCCTCATGCACATGACGCACTTCGTGCGCGTCAACGGGAGCGATGTTCCCTGCGGCGATCACCGCCAAACCTGCCCGGAGCGCGTGAGATATCTTTCGGCCCGTGCAGGGCCCTCGGAGTTTCCAAGTTCGATGAGAGTGGTGGCGTTCGCCGGCGCCGGTGGGAATGACATCGTGCACGTCGAGGAGCGCCCTGATCCAGAGATCACGTCGGCCGAGATCCTCGTCGACGTCGAGGTGGCCGGGCTGAATCCTGCGGACCTGCAGCAACGCAAGGGCTTCTACCCGCCGCCATCAGGAGTGGTGCCGGACGTCGCCGGTCTCGAGGTTTCGGGACGTGTGATTTCGGCCGGCGGCGACGTCTCCCGATGGGCGGTCGGCGACCGCGTGTTCGGTTTGGTGGCAGGCGGGGGTTTGGCGTCCCGCGTCGCCGTCGACGAACGCTGCGTGACCCGTGTCCCGGACAGGCTTTCCGACGAGGAAGCCGCGGCCGTCCCGGAGGTCTTCATCACTGCACACGACGCGCTCACGACCCAGGGGGAGCTCCGCCGGGGCGAGACCGTCCTCGTCCAAGGAGCTTCGGGAGCCGTCGGTTCGGCCGCTCTCCAGATCGCCAGGGCGATCGATGCTCGAGTGCTGGGAGTGGTCAGAAGCGACGAAGGAAGCAACGCAGTTCGGGCATTCGGCGCCGAGCCGATCCGTGCTCCGGACGTCGCCTCGGCGACCAACGAGCTCACCGACGGGCGAGGGGTCGACCTCGTGCTCGAGCTCGTCGGATCGTCGAACCTTCGCGATGACATGGATGTGCTCGCGACCCGTGGCCGGATCATCGTGATCAGCGTCGCGTCCGGCTCGCGTGCCGAGCTCGACCTCCTGCAACTCATGATCCGGCGGGCGACCGTGCGAGGAACGGTGCTGCGAGCACGATCCATCGCGGAGAAGGCCCGCGCAGTCTCGAGATTCGCCGCGGACGTGGTTCCCATGCTGATCGACGGCCGTGCCAGACCAACGATCGACTCCGTTTTCGGTGTCGGCGAGGTGCACGCCGCCTTCGATCGTCTGGAGCGGCCGGGCAAGTCGGGGAAGGTGCTGCTTCGATTCTCGTGATAGGCGTTCGGCTCAACCCGGACGAGCGATCACGAGGGCATCGACCGCGACACAGCCCTCAGCCGACGCGATCACCGGATTCACGTCCAGCGCGGCGATCAGGTCGCCGAGGTCGGCGGCGAGCACCGAGAGCCTGGACACGGCCCGCGTGAGGGAGACGATGTCCGCGGCCGGGGCGCCCCGTGATCCATCGAGCAATGGCCGCATCTGCAGCCTGTCGATCACGCGTGTGGCACCCGCTTGATCCAGGGGAGGGAACGCGAGGATCCGATCGTGCACGAGCTCGATGAGCACCCCGCCTGCTGCCACCAGGACCAGTGGACCGAAGGTGGGATCGTGCACGAGGCCGAGCGCGACTTCCACGCCGGCGGGCGCCGCGGCGGCGACGGCGACATGCGGACCGAGGCGCGCGGCCACGTCGTCGTATGCCTCTCGCACGCCCTCAAGGTCGGTCAGACCGAGTCGAACCCCCCCGACGTCGGACTTGTGCTGCACACCTCGGGCCGCGGTCTTGAGCACGACCGGGAAGCCGATCTCGCTGGCCGCCGCAGAGGCCTCCTCGAGGGTCGACGCCGGGCGCTCCTCGACGACCGGCAGGCCGTAGTCGGCGAGGAGCGCGAGACCCTCCACCTCTCCGATCTCTTCGCCGCTCGAGAGCCGGTCGCGCCAGCTCGTCCGCACGTCATCGGCGACGGCAGTCAAGGGCGTGACCGCCGGGCGAGCCCGATCGTCTCGATGGGCGATCAGCCCTCGCAACGCCACCAGCCCCGATGAGACCCCTTCGAGGACCGGGATGCCGGCGTTGCGGAGCTGGGCGACCTCCTCGATCGCGATGGCGCTCGCCAGGTTCGACACGACGCAGAACGGCTTCGTGGTCGCGCTCCATACATCGCGCGCCACCTGCAGGTAGCCCTCGTCGTAGGGCTCGCCCTGGCGCGTGAGATCGACCACGAAGGCCATCGCCGCCGTGTCGGGGTCGTCGTGCAGCGCGAGGAACGACTCGCGGAAGATCCGATCGGCGTCGATGCCCGTGCCCCATGCGTCGAGTGGGTTCGCGGCCTCGAGACCGGGGTCGAGCGTTGCCGCGATCGTCCGCAAGGTCTCCGGCGATCATCGGCGAACGGCACGCCCAGGTCGTGCGCTAGGTCGACGAACATCGCGCGCTCACCCCCGGAGTCATGCACGCTCGCGATGCCCGCCCGGTGCCGCCGACCCGCCGCGGCGACGAGAACAGCTCCATCGCGTCGGCCATCTCGTCGAGGGTGAGAACCTCGTGCACGCCGTGGGCGTCGAACAACGCCTCGTAGGCACCGTGCTCGCCTGCGAGCGCGCCCGAATGTGCGGTCACCATGGCTTTCGAGCCTTCGGTGCGTCCGACCTTCAGCGCGACCACGGGCACGTCCGGTCGTGCGCGCGCCGGAGCTGCGCACGGAAGCCCGCCGCATCTCGCACGGTCTCGAGCAGGAGCGCGAGCACGCGTGTCTCTGCGCGCCCGAGCGCGTACGCCATGTAGTCGGCCATCGTCGCGCCGAGCTCTTGGCCGCTCGAGACCAGCAGGTTGAACCCGATACCGCGGTCGTTGAACGCCATGGCGGCGAACGCCGACCCCGAGTGCGAGATGAACGTCACCGGTCCGTGTCGCAGATGGTCGGGTGTCGGGAACCCGGTCGCGCGCAGCTTGAACGTCTCATGGCAGAAGCCCATGCCGTTGCCGCCGCACATCGGCATGCCCGGCGTCGTGCGCGATCGAGGCAAGGCGCTCGGTCAGCGGCGCGAGGCCCGACACAGGCGGCTCCTCGTAGAGCGACGAGAACGTCACCAGCGATCGCGCACCAGCAGCGACGGCATCGCGCGCGCCTGCTCGATGCGCTGATTCGCCACACCGAGGATCGCAAGGTCCACGCCGGCGCCCGGCGTCTCAGCGACAGATGGGTAGCACGCGAGCCCAAGCACCTCGTCGTAACCAGGGTTCACCGGGTAGATCGCCCCGTCGTAGCCGCCTCGCTGCAGCTCCTCGACCATCGCACGGCCGAGCGAGCCTTCCTTGATGGACGCACCGACGATCGCGACGGATCGAGCCTCGAGCATGGGCTCGAGGCTCGGCCTCATCGCGGAGCGATCGGCGGGAACGGCCACCTACTTCTTGGGAAGGCCTTGTCCTTCACGGCGGCCTTGTACGCCTGCCAACCGGGGATGCCGTTCACGCCCCCACCGCCGTGGGTCGCGCACGACCCGTGATACAGCCCTTTGATCGGCGTCCGGAAGTCGGCATACCCGGGTGCCGGACGCATGTGGAAGAGCTGATCGACGCTCAGCTCCCCGTGGAAGATGTTGCCGCCGATCAGGCCGAGCTCCTGTTCCATGTCGTACGGGCCGATCACCTGGTAGTCGATGATCGAGCTCTTGAAGTTCGGCGCGAGATCGTTGTACCCGTCGAAGATTCGCTGCGCGTACGCGTCGAGCTCGTCGCGGTGCGGCTCAGTCCACCCAGTCCTCGGGCACCCACTGCGTGAACATCGAGAAGACGTGCACGCCCTCGGGGGCGAGCTTCTTGTCGAGCGTCGTCGGGATCGTCCCGTCGACGAACGGTGCGGTGGAGGGTTTGCGATCGATGTGCGCGTCCTGGAAGGCGCGTTCGGCGTACTCGGGCGAGAAGCACAGCTCGACCGAGCCGGTGTGGTGATCCTGCTGCTCCGTCCCCGGCATCGACGTGAAGTCCGGGCAGCTCGCTGATCGCGACGTTGATCTTCACGGTGCCCGAGCGCGTCTTCCAGCGCTCGATGTCCCACACGAAGTCGGCGGGAAGCTCGTCGCGATCGAGCAGGTCGAGGAAGCCGATCTTCGGATGCACGCAGCTCACGACGACCGGCGCGCGAAGCTCATCGCCGTTCTCCAGCGCGACGCCGACAGCACGTCCGCCTCGGGTCAGGATCTTCCTCACCCGCGCCTCGGTGCGGATCTCGCACCCGAACGACTCGGCGCTTCGGCGGATCGAGTCGCTCACCGCGCCCATGCCGCCCTGCTGGAAGCCCCAACTTCCGAGGTGGCCGTCGCCGACATCGCCGATCGAATGATGCAGCATCACGTAGGCGGTGCCGGGCTCGTCGGGGCCAGCCCATGTGCCGATCACGCCGTTGACCGTCAGCATCGCCTTGATCGCGTCGGACTCGAACCAGTCGTCCGAGCAGGTCGCTCACGCTCATCGTGAACAGTCGCGTCACGTCGGCGACGCCGCGCTGCCCGAGCTTGCGCATCTTCCAGGCGGTCTGCGCGCTGAGGGATCAGGTCGCCGAGCTTCGATCGAGCCGACATGCGGTGGCACGCTGAGCAGCAGCGGACCGAGCACGTCGCTGACGCCCTTCATCCAGGCTTCCCACTTCGGAAGCGTGTCGGCGTCCTTCTTCGAGAACTGCGCGATCGAGTCGTAGCTCTTCTTCGCGTCGTCGGCGTACACCGTGATCGCGCGCCCGTCGGGGAACGCCTGGAAGTACGGACCGAACGGCGTGACGTCGTAGCCGTGACGCTTCAGGTTGAGCTCGCGGATGATCGTCGGCGGCATCAGCGACATCACGTAGCTGTAGGTCGTGACGTTGATCTCAGGGTGGTCGGCGAACGGAGCGCTCGTGTCGGCGGCGCCGCCGGTCTTGTTGCGGCCTCTCAAGCACCACGGTGCGAGCGCCGTGACGGGCGAAGTACGCGCCGCTCGTGAGCCCGTTATGACCTCCGCCGATGATGATCGCGTCGTAGATGTTCGAAGCCATGGCCGTCCGTCCCTTCCTCTCGAGCCGTGGTCGCGACGTCCGGAACCCGCGCAGTATGGCCTGAGTTTGAATCACGAGTCAACTCGGGTCTGTCGCGATCCGGGTTTTGACTTCGCAGGTCATGCCGGTACAGTTGACCTGAACGCTCATGCAAGGAACGACCCCCTGCGCCGCGGCTGTACGGCGTTCAGGACCGACGGAGGCTCGATTGGCCCGCATACGACAGAAGAACGGTAAGGACCGCCACCAGGAGATCCTGGAGGCTGCGGCTCGCGTCATCACCGATCGGGGGCTCGCCGAGACCCGTATCCAAGACATCGCCGAGCAGCTGTGGCGTCTCCCCCGGCCTGATCCTGTACTACTTCGAGTCGAAGGACCGCCTGCTCGTCGAAGCGCTCACTTACTCCAACGACAAGTACTACCTGGCGCAGGCGCGCGATCTGCGCCGGCTCGATTCCGCCCGCGACCAGCTCTCCCGGCTCATCGACCTCTCGGTACCGGGCCTGCTTCCCGACTTCGAACGTCTCGAGGAATGGGCGCTGTGGATCGAGATCTGGGTGCGAGCGCTTCGTGACCCTGCGCTCGCGAAGGAGCGCGAGGTGCTCGACCGACGCTGGCGCCAGTCCATCGCCGACATCGTGCGTCACGGACGTTCCAAGGGTGAGTTCGCCGAAGGCGAGGACGCCGACGAGATCGGCATGAAACTCGGAGCGCTGATCGACGGCCTGGCGATCCAGGTGCTCATGAACGACAGCGAAGTGGGCCCCGAGCACATGCAGCGCATGTGCCAGGAAGTCGCCGCCAACCTCATCGGCTTCGAGCTGGAACCCGCGACGTCGACCTAACTCGCCCAGGCTGCCGGTACGTCTTCGGCCATGACGCCTCGACCCCTGATTCTCGACGTCGATACCGGGGTCGACGACGCGCTCGCCCTGCTCTACGCCGCGGCCTCGCCCGAGGTCGAGCTGATCGCGGCGACGAGCGTGATGGGCAACGTCACCGTCGATCACGCGACCGAGAACACGCTCGCAGTCCTGGAGCTCGTCGGGCTCCGCGACGTCGAGGTGGCACGCGGGGCAGCCCGGCCGCTCGTGCGTGACCACGAGCCGTTCCCGGTGGTGCACGGCGAGCGTGGGCTCGGCAACGCGGAGCTGCCGGTTCCGTCGCGTGAGCCCTCGACCGCGTCCCGCGGCTCAACTCTTGGTCGAGACCGCCCGCGAGCGTCCCGACGAGGTGTTGCTCGTCGCGACCGGACCCCTGACGAACGTTGCGCTCGCGCTTGCCGAAGAGCCGCTCCTCCCGGACCTGCTCGGGGGGTTCGCGATCATGGGTGGTTCGTTCGCCCGAGGCGGCAACGCGACGCCGGCGGCCGAGGCGAACATCTGGGTCGACCCGGACGCGGCACAAGCGGTCTTCCGCGGCTTCTCGGGACGGGAGCCGGCGCGGCTTCCGCTCTGCGCCGGTCTCGACGTGACCGATCGCGTGCAACTCTCCCGTGCCGTGCTCGACTCGATCTGCGAAGCGATGCCTGGCTCACCGGTTGCGCGGTTCCTGCAGACGGCCGTGCCTTACTACATCGAGTTCTACGAGCGAACCGGCGTGACGGGCGGTGCTGCGATGCACGACCCGCTGGCCCTCGCGCTCGCGATCGACGAGTCGCTCGGCACGTTCGAGACCACGCGAGTCGAGGTCGAGACCGACGGCCTATGGACCCGCGGCATGACCGTCGCCGACCTGCGCGGTGTGCGTCACAGCCCCTGGCCCGTCGGCTGGGAACCCGAGGAGAACGCGCGAGTCGCGCTCGACGTCGACGTCAGTGGGTTCCTGTCGCGCTTCGCGGATCGGCTGGGCTCGTTGGTGGAAGCGCCCGCGTGAAGAGAGCAGGCGGCGACACCCTCGCCGTGATCGGCGCGATCAACGTGGACCTGGTCGTGAGTGGATCTCGACTGCCCAAAGCAGGCGAGACGGTCGTGGGCGGCGAGTTCTCCCAGCATCAAGGCGGGAAGGGCGGGAACCAAGCAGTCGCCGCCGTCCGGGCGCTCGGCTCGCACGGACGCGTCGCGATGATCGGCGCGGTCGGGCCCGACGCGTTCGGCGAGCCCGCCCGCGAGTTGCTCGAGCTCGAAGGAGTCGACGTCACACACGTGCTCGTCGACCGCTCGGCCTCTACCGGCGTCGCGCTCATCACGGTCGACGCGCGAGGCGAGAACCAGATCACGGTAGCGCCCGGCGCGAACGCCGGCCTGACACCGGCGGTGGTCACCGAGGGGCTCGATGCGCTCGGTTCGGCGGTCGGCGCGGTGCTCGCCAGCCTCGAGGTGCCGCTCGGCTCGGTCGAGGCAGCGGCCAGATGGAGTCACGATCGAGGCTTGCCGTTCGTGCTCAACCCCGCCCCCGCTCGCGCCGAGGCGCACGACCTGCTTCCGTTCACCGAGGTGGTGACCCCCAACGCAGGAGAGCTCGCGATCCTCGCCGCTCAGGCGGAGGAACCGCGGGGCGGCGCGAGGCGCCTGGCCGCCGGCTATCCGGGGTTGACCGTCGTCGTGACCCTTGGTGACCAAGGCGCCGTGGCCTTCGGTCCAGAAGGCGAAGCCAAGTTCGTGCCTCCGAAGGTCCGCACGGCCGACACGACCGGAGCCGGCGACACGCTCAACGGGGTGCTGGCCGCCGGGCTGCTCGAGGCTCTCCCGCTCGCCGACGCCCTCGGCCGAGCGGTCGTGGCGGCCGCGATCTCGGTCGGTGTGACCGGCGCTCGAGACGGCATGCCCACCCGGGAAGCGATCGACGCGGCGGCGGGATCCTGACGGGTCGGGTCATGCGGCCAGGGCTCGCGGAGACCGTCCTCGAGGACCGCATACAGGCAACGCGGCAGTGTGGCCTCCGCTCAGCTCGAGAGCACCTCGCACAGCAGGTCGACGAGCGCGGCGCCGCACGATCCGTCGGGATCCTTCTCCGGGTTGAAGCAGCCGAGTGAGACGCCGAGCAATCCTTCAGCACGACCGAGAGGCGTGAGCACGTCTCGCAGCTCGTCCCACGACATGCCGTTGGGATCCAGGTAGTCCGTTGCGGGGAAGACGGCCATGTCGAGCACATCGACGTCGAGGTGCAGCCAGAAGCTCGCTCGGCCTTCCTCGAGGATCTGGAGCGCGCCGAGGCCCGCGGCCTTCGGGCCGAGCTCACGCACGCGCTCGATGGGCAGATAGGTCAGCCCGAGATCCTCGGGGTCGGGAAGGCCTGCCGAGGATGTCTCGTCGTGGTCGCGATTCCCGAGCAGGATCACGTCCTCGGCCACTACCGCCGGGCCGCCGATCGCCTCGACCCACCGTGACGGCCCGACGCCGATCGCGACGCCGAGCGGCATGTCCGCCGCCTCACCGCTCGCCGACGTGCGACCGTCCCACATGTCCTGATGGCCGTCGACGTACACGAGCCCGATCCGATCCCCGTGGGCGGCACCCGCGATCGCCCCCGGAGCGTTCGCGCAACATCCCCCGGCAAGGAAGACGCGCTCCCCCGCGGCCACACGCTTCCCCACGGCCTCGCGGACGATCCGGGCGTTCGCGATCACGTGGTCGCTGCCGACGATGCCGGTGTTCGGGTCACGGTCGTTGCCGCGCACACTGATCGGCAGATCCCCTGCGTCTGCCGCGTTCAAGCACGTCGGCAGGGCGAGCTCTCGCAGCCTGGCGGGCGACCGCTCCGCCCCTCCGCCTCGCAGCACCGAGTCCGCAGGCGCGCCCAGAAATGTCCATCTCATGCCGAGTGCACCCTCACGTATGCGTCATCGTCTGTGCGATCTTGGGCTTCGCTGCCACGTCCGGTCCTACGTGCGCAGCCGCTCGCCGCGCGGGTCGTAGAACGGCTCCGCCTGCACCGCCGCGGGCACGACCTCGCCACGGATCTCGACTCCCCAGGCGTCGCCACCGGGTGCCTCGTTGATCCACGCCAGCCCCGCGGAGCCCCCGAGGGTCGGCGCGATACCCGCGCTCGTGAGGGCACCGAGGCGCTCCTCGCCGCGGACAACCGATTCTCCATGCCAGAGCACGCCCTGCGGCACATGCACCGAAACCAGGCGGCGATCACGCGACGCGTCGCGCAAGGACTCGAGCGCCTCGGACCCCACGAAGTCGATGGTCTTCTTCGGCGAGACCGCGAACCCGAGCCCGGCCGCGAACGGGTCGTCGAGCGGTCCGATGTCGTGACCCCACGATCGGAAGCCGCGCTCAACCCGCGCCGAGTCGAAGGCGAACGCACCGGCGTGGCGCAGCCCGAACGTGGCGCCCGCTTCCACGATGTGCTCGTAGAGATCGGCCACGAACTCGGTGGGCACGCTCAGCTCCCAGCCGAGCTCGCCCGTGAACGACACGCGGAACGCCCATGCGCGGGCACGCGCAACGTCGATCTGCCGGGCCGTGAGGAACGGCCACGCATCGTTCGAGAGATCCTCGTCGGTCAGTCGCGCCAGCAGGTCACGCGAGGAAGGACCCGCCAGATGCAGGGTCGCCCATCCGCCCGTCACATCGGTCACCGTCGAATCGGTGGGCAGCCCCGAGCGCAGCAGCATCTCGGTGCGGCGTTGCGCGAGCGTGGGCGCGAGCACCAGGAAGCGGTCCTCGCCCAGGCGAGTCACCGTCGGATCCATCTCGATGCCGCCGCGCTCGTTGCAGAGCAGCGTGTAGGCGATGCGCCCCACCGGCACGTCGAGATCCGACGTCGCCAGGCGCTGCAGTCCGCCGAGCGCGCCCGGTCCCTGCACCATGAACTTGGAGTATGTGGAGAGGTCGTAGAGCGCGACACCCTCGCGTGTCGCTCGCACCTCGTCGCGCACTGAGGGGAACCACGACGGCGACTCGAACGAGTACACGACCGAGGGGTCAACCCTGCCCGGCGAGAACCAGTTCGCGCGCTCCCACCCGGCGGCTTGCCCGAACGCGGCGCCGGCCTCCCGAAACTCCCTGTACAGCGGGATCCGCCGAACTCCGCGGGCGGTCCGAGGCTGCTTCCCCGGCCAGTGCATCTCGTACAGACCGCCGAGCGACTCGACCGTGCGCTCGTGCAACCACGCTCGCTGGTTCGCCCAGCGGCCCATGCGCGCCACGTCGACCTCAGCGAGATCCATCGTGGGATGGCCGGCCACGATCCACTGCGCCGCGGCCATGCCCGCACCCGGCCCGAAGATGACCCCTTGGGAGTTGAAACCGGCGGCCACGAAGAGCCCCCGCACTTCCGGCACATATCCGAGCTGGAAGTTCGAGTCGGGCGTGAAGCTTTCCGGCGCTCGGAGGTAGTGCGAGAACCCGATCGACTCGATCTCGGGTATGCGCTCGCGTGCGCCCTGCAACACGGGCGCGAAGTGATCCCAATCGGGACCGAACTCGACGAACCCGTCGGTTGGGATATCGCGCGGCCGCTTCGGTTTGCCGTTGGGCTCGAATGCGCCGATCAGGTAGCGACCGCGGTAGTGCCTGATGTAGAGATACGCGTCGAGATCTCGCAGGAACGGGGCTTCCTCGCGGGCGCCTTGGGCGTGCTCGGTCATCACCCAGACGTGCTCGGCCGGGTAGAGCGCCACGCTCGCGCCGGCGGCCCGCGCGAGCTCGCTCGTCCACAGGCCGGCGGCGAGCACGACCGTCTCGGCCTCGATCGACCCCCGCGACGTGTCGAGCCCGGTCACCCGGCCGGCGTCGCCGAACGAGAACCCTGTCACTTCGGTCTCGGGCACGTACCGTGCACCCCGGTCGACAGCGCCTTTCGCGAACGCCAGCGCGGCATCGCCCGGGTTCACCGTGCCGTCGGTGGGGAACAGCACGGCTCCCACGAGGTCGTCGACCGCCGCCGCGGGCCAGAGATCCTTCACCTGGGCCCCTTCCAGCACCTCGACGTCGATGCCCGCATCCTTGGCCATCGCGACCCCGTACAGGCTCTCCTGCATCCGCGCCTCGGTGCGAGCGACGGTGACGGCGCCGTTGCGCCGCAGGCCCGTCTCGACGCCGGTCTCAGCTCCGAGCCGCTCGTAGGTCTCGGCGTTGATACGCGTGAGCGCCGTGAGCGCAGGCGTGCCACGCACCTGCGACACGAGTCCGGCCGCGTGCCAGGTCGTGCCGTTCGTGAGCCGGCCGCGTTCGAGCAGCGCCACATCGGACTCTCCCTCACGGGTGAGGTGATACGCGATCGACGAGCCGATGATGCCGCCTCCCACGATCACGACGCGCGCGCGTTCGGGAAGGTCGGAAGCCGCCACCACGGCCGAAGCGTCGAGATCGCGGTTGGCGAGATGCTCCGGGATCGTCATGCGCCGAAGGATACGCCGCCCGGGCTTGAGCCCGACCCGTCCGCGACCGATGCACCGAGCATGCGAAGCGAGCTGCTGCTCACCGCGTGGCTGGCCCTGTGGGCCCTGATCGTGGTCGCCGCGTTCGTGCGCATCGTCGTTCGCCGCCAGGTGCTGCGCCGCCGCTACGGCGGGGCGGCCATGTCGGTCGATCTCGCGGGGGCGATCCGCAAGACGGCTCCGTACGTCCTGCTCTTCGGCGCCTCGACGTGTTTGGTGTTGTTGTTCGCCCAAGTACGACTCGACACCGGCCGGGCGACCGCCACGGTGGTGCTCGCGATCGACGTCTCCGACTCGATGCTCGCCACCGACGTACAGCCCGATCGGTTCACCGCGGCCAAGGCGGCTGCCACGTCGTTCCTCGGCGAGGTGCCGGAGGGATTCCGGGTGGGCGTCGTCACCTTCGCCGGCTCGGCGACGGCGGCGGTGCAACCGGCCGTGGATCGCGCGGTCGTCGCCGAGGCGATCGACGGGCTCACGTCGAGCCGCGGCACGGTGATCGGCGACGGGCTCGACGAGGCGCTGGACATGGTGCAGGCGGAGCGCACCATCGAGGCCGATCTGCCTGCCGCCGTCGTGCTGCTCTCGGACGGTGCCGACACCGGCAGCCTGGTCGCCCCCGATGAGGCCGCGGCCCGTGCCCGAGAGCTGGCGGTGCCGGTGTTCACCGTCGCGATCGTGGGAGACACGAACGAGGAAGGCGGCGACACCGAGCTCTTGCGATCGATCGCGAGCGATACGGGAGGCGGTCTTTCGACCGCCACAAGCGCCGGCGAGCTCAGCCAGGTCTATGACAGGCTGGGGGCGCGCCTCACGTCAGATCTCACGGTCGGCACATCGGCGACGCCGCTCCTGGTGGCCTCGGCCGTGCTGACCGCGCTCGCCGTTGCCATGTTCCTCGGCGTCGGACGACGCCGCTAGCGCGGCTCGATCAGCCGAGCACCTCGCGGCCCATCGCCCGGCGCCATTCCTCGTTGAACCAGTAGAGGAACCGGTCCTGACGCGGATACACGCCGCGGGTGAACGCCCGTGAGCTCACACCGGTCTGGGCGCGCTCGCAGACTTCCCAATCTTGCTTCGAGATCTGGTCCCAGAATTCGACCGTGGATTCGGGTTTGAACAACTCGGGGTCTACGAGCGTTTCGGGCCTGAACATGAACTCGCTCACGACCGTCGTATGGGTCGGACCCTTCGGGTAGCCGATGTAGTACATCGCGCAATCAGGGTGCAGGTTGAGCAACAGGTTGGGGAACTGGTAGGTGCCGTAGTACATCTCATAGTCTTCGGGCTCGAGATCGGGGAACTTCGGCAAATCGCTCTGCCCGGTCTTGGTGAACGACGTCGCGCCCGCCATCATGCGGTTGCCGTCGTCGGGGATCTCCTCGTCCCAGACCTCGCCGAACCGGAAGAGCGGGATCACCTGCACCAGCTCGGGGTGCACTTGCGGACAGTGCAGGCACTCGTTGTAGTTCTCGACGATGATCTTCCAGTTCGCCTTCACCTCGTAGGTCAGGCGGACGCCGATGCGGAGCTCATCCATCTTGAACCGCTCGAACGCCGTGATGGTCTCGGCACCGTCGGTGAGCGACTCGAGCAGCGTCTCCTCCGGTCCGCCCGTGGTCAAGTTCACGAACAAGAACCCCGCGTACGTGTCCACCGCGATGTCGTAGAGGGGATGGTCCGAGCGGTCGAAGTGCTCGTCTTCCTTGACGTTCGGCGAACCGATCAGCCGTCCGTTCAGGTCGAAGGCCCACGCGTGATACGGGCAGACGAAGGCCTTCCGCACGTTCTGCGTGCCGTCGGCCTCGTCGAGGAACTTCGTGCCACGGTGCGCGCAGACGTTGTAGAAGGCGCGCAGTTCGTTCGCGTCGTTGCGCACGATGAAGATCGACTCGCCGGCGATGTCACGGACGATGTGATCGCCGGGTTGCGGGATCTCTTCGGCACGACCGGCGCAGATCCACTCACCGAACCAGATGCGCTCGCGTTCCTGCTGCCACACCTCGGGGCTCGAGTAGTCGGAGCTCGAGAGCGTGGGCCGGGGCTCCCACTCGACCTCATCGTTACGGATCTTGATCTCTTGCTCGGTCTTGGCCATCGCCGGTGATCCTTCTGTGCTCGGTCCGATCGCGATCGCGGATATCGACAAGCCTAGTCCGCTTCGATCGCCCGCCGCCATCCGTACACGCATCCCTCCATGCGGAAATCGCGAAAACGAAGTCATGAGTCTGCGATAATCGCATCACCCATGCCTACCCCTCGCTTCGACGAACTCGACCTTCGCATCATCGACGCCCTGGCCGAAGACGGCCGCCGGGCCTTCACGTCGGTCGCAGACGAGCTAGGTGTCGCAGAGGCGACGATCAGGGCGAGGGTCGCACGCCTGCAGCGCATCGACGCGATCCGGTTCGTCACCGACGTGAAGCCACACGAGCTCGGCCTGCTCTTCGCATACCTCGGCGTGCGCTTGGGGGGCCGCGACGTGCGCACGGCGATCGATGGCCTCTGCCGCATCCCCGAGGCGGTGTACGTGATCGAATGCACCGGCCACTACGACGTGCTGGTGGAGATCGTCGCACAGGACGGTGACGATCTGCTGCGGGTGATGCAGCGTGAGGTGCGAGCAGTGCCCGGTGTCATCGAGATCGATTCCTTCGTCGGTCTGCGCATCGCGAAGGGAACGTTCCGCTACACCGACCTCGGCCGAGCCGGCGAGCCTCCGACACGGTGATCCTGTGGGTCATCCACGCTTTCGGCGTCGTCGATCCGCCCGGATCGCCCTGGATACCTGCCACCCAGGCACTCCGTTCACGCCTCCTCCGGCGTGCGTCGCGGACGAGCCGTGATACAGCCCCGTGATAGGGGTTCGGTAGTCGGCGTAGCCGGGCGAGGGCCGCATGTGGAACAGCTGATCGGCCGAAAGCTCCCCGTGGAAGATGTTGCCGCCGATCAGCCCCAGCTCTCGTTCCATGTCATACGGACCGATCACCTGTCGATCGATCACGGCAGCCTTGAAGTTCGGGGCCAGCGACGTGTAGCCGTCGATCGCGCGGTCGGCGTAGGCCTCCAGCTCCTCACGATGCGGCTCGCTGCTCCACTCGTGCGGTACCCACTGGCTGAACATGTTGAAGAAGTGGACGCCTTCGGGCATGAGGTCCTTGTCGAGCGTGGTCGGGATCGCGCCGTCGACGAACGGTGCGACCGCCCCTCGGTGGTCGATGTGCGCATCCTGGAAGGCACGTTCGGCGTACTCGCGAGAGAGGCAGAGCTCCACCGAGCCGGTGTGGTGGTCCTGCAGGTTCTTCCCTGGATTCGCGATGAAATCTGGCAGCTCCGACATCGCCAGGTTGATCTTCACCACACCAGAGCGAGACTTCCATGCCTCGATGTCGGCAACGAAGTCTCTCGGGAGCTCGTCCTGGTCCAGCAGCTCGAGGAACGCGATCTTCGGATGGATGCAGCTCACGATCGTGGGCGCCCGCAGCTCTTCACCGCTTTCGAGGGCGACTCCCACCGCGCGACCGCCCTCAACGAGGATCCGCCGGACACGAGCGTCCGTTCGGATCTCGCACCCGGCGGCGACCGCCGCTCCGCGCATGGAATCAGCGACCGAGCCCATGCCACCGTGGGGGAAGCCCCAGTTCACGACGTTGCTCTCACCACCGATGCTGCCGATCGAGTGGTGCAAGAGGACGTAGGCCGTGCCGGGTTCGTCGGGACCCGCCCAGCCGCCGATCAGACCGTCAACCATCATGATGGTCTTCACCTGTTCGGACTCGAACCACCGATCGAGCAATTCCGAGATGCTCATCGTGAACAACCTGGTGAGGTCGGCGACACCCTTGGGGCCGAGCTTCCTCATCGACCACGCGACCTGAGCCTGTTCGAGGAGATCACCCCAGGTGCGGGAACCAACCTTCGGCGGCACTTGATGCAGCAGCGGCCCGACCAGCTCCGTCAGCTGGTGCAGCCACGCGTCCCATGCGGGCAAGGTCTCGGCATCGCTTCGTGAGAACTGCGCGACGGATTCGTACGTCCTCACCGGATCGTCGCCGTAGATCGTGATCGACCGGCCGTCCGGGAACGCCTGGTAGTAGGGGCCGAACGCCGTGACCCGATACCCGTGCCGCTCGAGATCGAGGTCGTCGACGATGAACTGCGGCATCAGCGCCATGGTGTAGGAGTACGTCGACACCTTGAGCTCGGGGTGATTCGGGAACGGGGCGCTGGTGTCGACGGCTCCCCCGACCTTCGATCGCGCCTCCAGGACGAGGGTTCGCGCTCCGGCCTTCGACAGATACGCGGCCGCGACGAGCCCATTGTGCCCTCCGCCGATCACGATGACATCGTGTGCCTCAACCATCGTTCCTCCTCATCGAGAGTCGAGCGATGCCTCTCGTCTCGAGGTCCGGCGGACCGCGAACGACTCGGCGAGATCTCCTCCGAGGGCGCGGGAAGCGTGCCTGGCGCGTCACGGCCCGTCGGCGAACCGGACGATCTCGTCGGTGTGCTCGGGGTAGTGGCCGAACGTCTCGTCGGTGAACGCCGAAGCAGCCGAGGCGTCGACCTCGCCGAGGGCCTCGAGGGCGGCACGAGCCTTCATCCGACCGGCTTCGGCGATCGCGACTGCCTGCTCCCATGAGAGCGTCTTGGATTCCTCGGCCCAAGCATCGTTCATCGCTTGCCAGACCTCCTCCGGCTGGTCCTCGTCGACGAACGTGCCGGCAGCCTTCTGCTCGAGGTGGGTGCCGGCGAGCTCTGCCCACTTGCCGTTGTGGAACACGAGGTCGACAACGGACCAGCCCGGCACCACCTCGGGCTCGGTTCGACGATCCATCGGCACGCGATCGGCGGCCGCCAGGAACGCCGACCATGCCTCGGCCTCTCGCTGCAGGAGCTGATCATGGTCCTCGGTCATCGATCGTCCTTTCCCTGATCGTCACGTCGTGGGCAATGGGTCAACGGGTTCGCGGGAAGCCGAGGTCAACGCTTGACGTGCCCGGATCGGGCCAGCGTTCGGTGACGACCTTGCCCTTCGTGTAGAAGTTGATGCCCTCGGGTCCGTACATGTGGTTGTCGCCGAAGAGCGAGTCCTTCCATCCACCGAACGAGTAATAGCCCACGGGCACTGGGATCGGCACGTTCACGCCAACCATGCCGGCCTGGACATCGAACTGGAACGCCCGCGCCGCGCCCCCGTCGCGCGTGAAGATCGCGGTGCCGTTGCCGTACGGATTGTCGTTGACGAGCGCGAGCGCCTCGTCGTAGGTGTCGACGCGCATGACCTCGAGCACCGGGCCGAAGATCTCGTCCATGTAGGCATCCATCTCGGTCGTGACGTGGTCGATCAACGACACGCCGAGGAAGAACCCGTCGCTCTCGCGGTACAGCGGGTGGTCACGACCGTCCTCGACGATGGTGGCACCCTGATCGTTCGCCGAGTCGAGGTAGCCGGCGACCTTGTCGCGGTGCTCGCGCGTAACGAGCGGTCCCATCTCGGACTCGGGTTCGAGCCCGTTGCCGATCTTCACGAGCGGTAGGCGCTGCTTGACCGCCTCGACCAGCCGATCACCGGCGTCGCCCACCGCGACCGCCACACTGATCGCCATGCAACGCTCTCCGGCAGAGCCGTACGCCGCTGAGACGGCGGCGTCGGCCGCCATGTCGATGTCGGCATCGGGCAGCACGACCATGTGGTTCTTGGCACCGCCGAGCGCCTGCACGCGCTTCCCCTCGGCCGTGCCGGTCGCATAGATGTACCGCGCGATCCGTGTAGAGCCGACGAAGCTCACCGCCTTCACCTCGGGGTGCTCGAGCAGCCGATCGACGACGACCTTGTCTCCTTGCACGACGTTGAAGACGCCGTCTGGCAGACCGGCTTCCTTCAGGAGCTCGGCCATGAACAGCGAGGCCCCCGGGTCCTTCTCGCTCGGCTTCAAGACGAACGTGTTGCCGCAGGCGATGGCGTTGGCGAACATCCACATCGGGACCATCGCCGGGAAGTTGAACGGCGTGATGCCGGCAACGACGCCCAGTGGCTGGCGGATCGAGAAGACATCGACCCCGGTCGAGGCCTGTTCGGTGAACCCACCCTTGAGCAGATGCGGCACGCCGGTTGCGAACTCGACGTTCTCGAGGCCCCGGGAGACCTCGCCCATGGCGTCGGAGAGCACCTTGCCGTGCTGCTCGGTGATGAGGCGACCGATGTCGGCGCGGTGCTCGTGAAACGTCTCGCGGATGCGGAACATGATCTCGGCGCGCTTGGACAACGACGTACGCCGCCACGCGACGAACGACTCACCCGCGATGTCGATCGCGTGGTCGACCTCCTCGACGTTCGCGAAGTCGACTTCGTGGGTTTGCTCGCCGGTGGCCGGGTTGAAGACCGGGCCGGTGCGACCGCTCTCCCCGGGCACGAGCTTGCCGCCGATCCAGTGGCTGAGCCGTTCCATGCCTATCAGCTCCCCTCTCCGGCATGGTACCGAGCCCGTCCGGCGACCGGCCGTTGAGCCTCGAGTCACCCCGGTTGCGCACGCTGAGGGAAAGGGCCATCATCCGCACAGGCGTGGTCCGTGCGAGCGGGCCCAAGCAATCACGCGCACCCACGGGGGGTTGGCATGGGGCAGTTCGACTCGGTGCTGAGGTACGAGCAGACGCGGCGCAGGTTCTTGCGGTCCATGGCGGCAGCTGGCGGCATGGGCGTGCTCGCAGCCTGCCGGAAGGATGTGCAGTCTGCCGCGCCGGGGGGGGCGAGCTCTGCGGCGATCCCCCCCATCACTGAGGAGACCGGCGAGCTCCAGATCCACGAGTGGGCCGGGTACGAGGCGAAATGGCTCTGGCGCGACTACGCGAAGCAGGGATTCCCCGATCCCAAGTTCAGCTTCCTCACGAACACCGAGGGCGTGATCGCGAAGACCGCCGGCGGCTTCTATTGGGACATCACGCACCCCGAGATCGGCTACATCCAGGACTACGTGGATCTCAACGCGATCCAGCCGTGGGATACCTCGCTGATCCCGAACTTCTCGAACCTCAACCCGATGCTGCAGGAGACCGGTCAGCTCAACGGCGAGCAGTACGAGATCGTGCTCGACTGGGGCTACTCCGGCGTGATCATCCGCACCGACGAGGTCGACCCGTCGATCAACTCCTACAGCTACCTGTTCGACGACGCCCTCGCGGGCCACATCGCATGGTTCGACACGCCGTGGATCCTCTCGATGGCCCATGTGACCCTGGGCTTGGAATCCGACCCCCTCGACGCCAGCCCCGAGGATCTGCAAGCCGCCAAGGAGCACTGCATCGCGGCCACGAAGAACCTGCACTCGATCTGGGTCGATTACACGCAGATGTGGGACGACGTGAGCCAGGGCAACGTGTGGGCCGCCTACTCATGGCCCGATACGTATGTCGTGCTGAAGGAAGACGTCCCCGTGGAGTACATCAAGCCGAAAGAAGGTGTCTTCACCTGGGCCGAAGGGCTGGTGCTGCGATCGGAGACCGAGAACTACCACCACGCCCACGCCTACGCCGACGCCTGGGCCGACGTCGAAGTGGCGCAGCGGCTCGTGACGACGTGGGGCTACGGTCACGCCAACCTCGACCTCGATCTCTCACAGGTCGACCCCGACGTGATCGAGGTTTTCGGACTCGAAGACGTCGAGGCGGCGTTGTCGAGCGGCATCTTCGACGCCTACCAACCGCAACGCGCCGAGTACAACCGGGCCTGGGACGAGGTCAAGGCAGCCGCGGGCTAGCCGGGGCCGGGACCGGCCATGGGCACCGACACCACGATCGATGCGCCGCCCCAGACTCGGGGCGAATTCGAAGCGCCGCGCCGACGTCGCAGGCACGGAAGCTGGCGGGCAACGACCGGCCTGCTCGCCACCCCGACGCTCTGGCTCACCGTCTTCTTCGTGGCACCGGTCGTGTTGGTCGGCCTCTACAGCGTCGGTCTCCTCACCCTGCTGCGACTTGACGACTACCTGTCCCTCGAACACTGGCAGTTCTTCTTCACGAGCGAAACGTACCTCGATCTGTTCTGGAAGTCGGTGCGCATGTCGTTGGGCGTCTCGATCACGGCGGTGCTGCTCGCCTATCCGGTGGCCTACCTGCTCGCGCTCATCGCGGGCACACGGAAGTACATGTTGCTGCTCGTGATCATCGTGCCGTTCCTCACGAGCTACCTGCTGCGCGTGCTCGCATGGCGGGTGATCCTGAACCCGCAGGGCATGGTCCAATCGTTCCTTCGATCGATCGGCGTTTTGGGGCCCGAGCAACAGCTCGATTGGATGTACAACAGCACGTTCGCCATCTATCTGGTTCTCTCATACGTCTGGGTGCCGTTCGTCGCCCTCCCGATCTTCGTGTCGCTCGAGAGCCTGGACCACCACATGCTGGAAGCCTCGAGCGACCTGGGTGCGAGCCGGCTGCGGACCTTCATCACCGTCACGCTCCCGCTCTCATTGCCGGGTGTGGCCGCGGGCTTCATCTTCGTGTTCATCCCAACGATCGGTGAGTACGTGACTCCGCAGCTCGTGGGTGGGCCGGGAGGGTTCATGTTCGGGAGCGCGATCAACAGCGCCTTCACAGCCGGGCTCGATTGGCAATTCGGCTCCGCGATGGCCATGTTCCTGATCTTCGCGGTGGCGGTGCTGCTCGCGGTCTTCGGACGGTTCCTGGACGTGCGGAGCGTCGCCGAGTGAACGTCGCCATTTCGAACAGTGGCCGGCGTTGGTTGTGGGGAACGTTCTGGCTGCTGGTCGTGTTCCTCTACGCGCCACTTGCCATCTTGGTGATCTTCTCGTTCAACGATCGTGAGTTCGTGTCGTTCCCGTGGGAAGGCTTCACGATCAGGTGGTATCAGACCTTCCTCGACAACCCCGAGATCTTCAAGTCGCTTCGCGTGAGTCTCCTCGTAGCATCCCTGACGGCCGTGATCACGAGCCTGCTCTCGATCCCCGCATCGATCGCGTTGGTTCGACGCCGAATCTATGCGAAGAGCCTCGTGTCGGGGGTGATGCTCGCCCCACTCGTCATCCCACTTGTCGTACTGGGCATCGCCTTGCTCATCCTGTTCAAGACGATCGGCATACCTCTCTCCCCGTTCACGATCGCGATCGGCCACATCGTCATCTCACTACCTTTCGCGATCCTGACGCTCGTGCCTCGGCTCGAGCGCATCCCGGCCGCGCTCGAGGAAGCCTCGCGTGATCTCGGCGCCGGATGGCTGACGACGTTCAACCGGATCACCCTTCCGCTGATGGCGCCGGCGATCTTCTCGGCGTTCCTCCTGTGCTTCGTGATCTCGTTCGACGAGGTCGTCGTCGCGTCGTTCGTCGCCGGAGGCGGGGAAGTCACGTTCCCTGTGTACCTGTACTCGCAGCTCCGGCTTCCTCGTCAGCTTCCCCAGGTCATCGCGGTGGCGGTCGTGATCCTGATCGTGTCGGCGGTCGTGGTGATCGCTGCTGAGGTGTTCAGACGCGTGAGCGACCGGCGGCTCGAATCGGCCACGACCGTACGAGAGGAAGAGGTGGCAGTCGCATGACCGAGGCCGGGGTCGCGATCAGCATCATCGGAGTTCGCAAGTCGTTCGGTGACGTTCGCGCCGTCGACGGCATCTCGCTCGACATCGCCGAGGGCGAGTTCATCACGCTGCTGGGGCCATCTGGCTGCGGAAAGACGACGACGATGCGCATGGTCGCCGGGTTCGAGGAGCCCGATAACGGCACGATCCTCTTGCGAGGCAAGGATGTCGCCGGCGTGCCGCCGAACAAGCGCGAGGTGAACATGTGCTTCCAGCACTACGCGCTGTTCCCGCACATGAACGTGGAGAAGAACATCGCCTACGGACTGAAGCTCAAGAAGGTGCCGGCTGGCGACCGCAGGAGGATCGTGGAGAGATGCTCGAGATCGTCGGGCTCGCGGGCATGCAGGCTCGAAAGCCCAACCAGCTCTCCGGCGGCCAGCAGCAGCGTGTCGCGCTCGCCCGTGCCCTCGTGAACCAGCCCGCGGCCCTGTTGCTCGACGAGCCACTCGGCGCCCTCGACGTGAAGCTCCGCAAGCAGATGCAGCTCGAGCTCAAACGGATCCAGCACGAGCTCAACACCACGTTCGTCTACGTCACCCACGACCAGGACGAGGCGCTGTCGATGAGCGACCGCATCGCAGTCATGAAACAGGGGGTCATCGAGCAGCTCGGGGCGCCCCGCGAGGTCTACGAGCAGCCGGCGACGCCGTTCGTGGCCGACTTCGTGGGCGTGCTCAACGCGATGGACGTGCGCATCGACGAGGCCACCGGCGACGACCTCGTGATGAGGGTGAACGATCGCGACCGCATCGTGGTGTCGGTCGGACCGACCGGCGCAGACGCACGGATCGGGTCGTCGTTGCTGGTTGCGGTTCGTCCGGAGCGGGTCCAGCTGGCCGTCGGCGAGGTGTCGACGAACGGCGAGTCACGCCTGTCCGGCACGGTACGGCAGATCGTGTACCTGGGCACCCTGACGCAGTTCTACGTTGACACCGCGATCGGCAAGAGATTGATCGTGCACCACCTCAGCGACGACCGCTCCTCCTCCGTGATGGAAGGCGACGAGGTCGTATTGACCTGGGGGCGCGACGACGCCGCGATCCTCAGCGATTCCTGACCTTTCCCGCGCGCCATCACGGGATGTTGGAGCGGCATAGCCTGCTTTACGTGCGTCTTGGCCCCGTGCAGGTTCGCCGGGTGGGTGGAGGGCGCGATCTCTCGCGGAAGTCACGCCGAGGATGGCAGCTAGGGCGTCCTGGCTCGAGTCAATGCCTTACGTCTCGCATGTGAATCGCTCCCCGACGAAGATCTCCTCGCAGCCGGGGAGCTGCTCGCCGTCTCGCACTGCCGTGACGACCGCTCCGATCGCAGCGATCATGGCGGCAGGCTCGTCCCGGTGGATCCAGTGCCCCGACCGTTCCGCGCGCACATGGATCACATCGTCACCAAGCGATGCGAGCCTCGCTTGGTGACGGGCGAAGATCTGCGCCGCCCATGCCGGGATGCCTTCCTCGTCGTAGGTCGCCTGCGACACGACCACGATCGGCATGTCACTGAGTGGCGCTGCATCGAGCACCTCTCGCTCGGTCGCCTGGATGTCGGTTCGCTGCCCGCCGTCGATCCACGGACTGTCATCCCAGCGCGGCCATAGATCGATCTCCCATGCGGTGGAGACGTCCTCGAAGACGAGGCCGGCGACCTCGTGGGGGTAGCGGTGCACGAACATGCGGGCGATCAAGCCCGCATACGAATGCGGTACGAGCACGATGGGGGTCTCGATGTCGGCTGCCTGCAGCAATGCATGCAGCTCCTCGGCTTGACTCGATGCCGTCGGCGCGTCGCCGTCGGGCCTCGGGTCGCTGGTGCCGGTCCCCGCCCGATCGTACGTGCAGACGCGCGTCCCCATCGCATCGAGCTGCGGAAGGAAGTCGAACCACTCGCTCGTGCCCGCCGTGTCCAATCCGGCATCGAGGAGCACGGTCGGGCTTCCCTCACCGCGGCATCGCCACGCGAGCTCGTACCCGCCCACATCGGCGCGTCCGGCATGTTCGGCCGTTGGGTTCGGATCCGGAAGGGAACCCTCGCTCTTGCAGCCAGCGGCTACGACGACGAGACAAGCGAGCGCCGCGGTTCTCGGCGACAGCGTGTCGACCTCCTTCGGCCAGCTCGTTAGCCGACCAGCGCCTGCGCTCCTCGCTTCTGGAGCTGGTCGGCGATGATGTTGCGCTGCACCTCGCTCGTGCCTTCCCAGATGCGGTCGACGCGCAGCTCTCGCCAGAAGCGCTCGGCAACGTTCTCGCGCATGTACCCGCGCCCGCCGAAGATCTGCACGGCGCGGTCGGCGACGCGGCCTGCCATCTCGCTCGCGTAGAGCTTGGCCATGGAGCATTGTCCGTGCTGGATCTTCACGTCGACGCCGGCGTCGATGTTCTCCGCGAGCCGGTAGGTCATGAGCCTCGCGGCCCACAGCTCGGTGAGCGAATCGGCGATCATGTGCGAGATGGCTTGGTTCTCGATGATCCGCCGGCCGAACTGCACGCGCTGCTCCGCGAATGCGGTGGCCTCGTCTATCAGGCGCTCGGCCGCCCCGCAGCATCGCGCGGCGATCATCAGCCGCTCGTAGCGGAACCACTCGTACGTGAAGGCCATGCCGTCGCCCTCAGCGCCGACGAGATTCCGAGCCGGCACGCGCACGTCGTCGAACGCCACCACGGCGTGCGTGTCGGGATACGTGTGCGTATAGGCCGGCTCACGCACGAGCCGCACGCCTGGCGTGTCCTTGTCGACGAAGAACATCGCGTGCGCGCCCTCGTTCGGCCCGCCGACGATCTTCGCCTGGAAGAAGCAGTAGCTCGCGTTGTTGTACGAGGTCACGTGCATCTTCTCGCCGTTGAGCGCGTACTCGTCACCGACGCGGCGGGCGGTGGCCTCGATGGCATCGACGTCGCTGCCGGCGCCAGCTTCGGTGATCGCGTAGCACTCGTGCAGCTCACCGCGGATCGACGGGAGGATCCACGTGTTCATCTGGTGCTCGCTCACGACGGCGGGCGCCCATGCGGGCGGAGTGTGCACGCACCATCCCAGCGCGTTCGTGACGCGCCCGATCTGCTCGCTCACGAGCACCTGCTGCAAGGTGGTCATGCCCGTGCCGCCGAGCTCGACCGGCATGTTCATCGCGAACAGGCCGAGCTCGATCGCCTTCACGTGGTGTTGGTGACGAACGTCGTCGGGGATACGGCCTTGGTTCGCCTCGGCGCGCTCTTCCCAGGGGATCAGATCGTCATCGACGAACGATCGTGCGCGTCGCTGGATGGCACGGTCCTCGTCCGAAAGCGGGTAGGTCATCGCGCGGAAGTCTAGGCGAGCCATGACGATCGCCGTGAACCAGCAGCTCGCGCGGTGCGATCAGGGACCGCCGACGATGGCCGTCACCGCCTCGTACGCCTGAGAGATCAGCGTCATGCGGTCGAAGTCTTCGGGCATGTACGCCTGTTGGTGACCGGCCACGATCGTGACGTCGAGGCGCGGACAGGTGTAGGCCGCGGTGCCCCACCAACCCCCGTGGCCCCACCATTCCTCTCCCGCGATCTCGGTGTGGAACAGGTACATCGCGCGATCTCGCGGATCCTCATCGCTCGTCATGTCCGCGGCGCGGGGCACATCTTCGAGCCGCGTCGTCATCGTGGCGAGGGTCTCGGGCCGTTCGAAGACCTCGTCGCGTAGCAAGGCACGGAAGAACCGCGCGAGGTCGCGGCTGGTCGACACGAGCCCCCCTCCGCCCCAGAGATCGACGGAGGGATCGATGGTCGCGATGTCGACGCCGCGCTCGTACTGATGCGACCACTGCGGGGCATCGGCCGGCTCGGGGTCGATCGACTCCAGGTAGGTCTGACGCAGGCCGAGCCGCCCGAACCCCACGAGCCCGGCGATCGCCTCGCCCATGCCGAGGTCTGTCGTCTGCTCGAGCAGCTCACCGACGAGGCACGCGTTCGTGTCGGAGTAGCCGTAGACCTCGCCCGGCGCGCCGTACGGTGCGCCGTGGTCCATCGCGAAGCGGACCTGTTCGAGACGGGTCCATCGGTGCGACGGGTCGGCGGCGATCGCCTGGTCGAACCCGTCGGTGATCGACGCGTCGTACGCCGAGGCCGCGAAGTCGTAGATGCCGCTCGTATGGGTCAGCAGATGCCTCAGGGTGATCGTTCCGGTGTCGTAGCCGCCTGTATGGAGCACGTCGACGTACACCCCCGGTAGCAGGGAGTCGAGCGACGCATCGAGCTGGAGCATGCCGAGCTCCACGAGGCGCAGGGCACTCGCACCGACGAACGGCTTCGTCACGCTCGCGATGCGGAAACGCGCTCCCGGCCGAAGTGGCTCATCCGTGGCGCGGTCGGCCACTCCCGCCGCCACCTCGACGTCGACGCCTGAGCCCGGAACAAGCACGTGCAGGAGTCGCCCGGGCATCGCCGGCCACTCCTCGACGTCGCGCTCGACGAGTGCCTGTAGTCGTGCATCGAGATCCGTCACGGCCACGAAGGCACCGAGCGCGACACACCGGCCCACGGCCGGACATGCTCGAGCGCGGCGCCGATGCGGAACGCACTCACGTCATCGAACGTTCGCGCAACGATCTGCACACCCGTCGGCACGCCGTTCGAAGCCACCCCACTCGGCACCGCGAGCACGGGGCAGGGCGATAGCACGTTGAACGGGGTCGTCATGAAGGCGGTGAACTGCAGGTCGTTCGGGCCGCCTCCATCGAAGAGCGTGCCCAAGTAGCTATCACCCGCGTTGATGCCTGTCACGGCCCAGGTGGGACAGACGATCGCGCGGTAGCGCTGCAAGAGCTTGCCGACCGGTTCCCACATGGCTTGCTCGCCCTCGAGGCCTTCGAGGAACGATCGAGGCTCCGACATGTAGAGACGAGCTTCCTCTGCCCATGCGTGGGCGTAGTCGTTGAGCAGGTCACCGTGCCGATCAGCTGCAGACGAGATCTCGGCGCCGAAGATCGCGGCGAAATGACGTCGAGCCGTGCCGATCACGTGCTCGATGTCCCAGGGGATCGCGACGTCTTCGACGATCGCGCCTGCGTGCTGGAGAGCCTCGGTCACTGCTCGAGTGTTGGCCTCGACCTCCGGGTCGACCTTCCAGCAACCCAGGTCGATCGAGAGTCCGATACGCCAGCCCTCGATGCCCTTCAGTTCCGTCGGGATACGGACCTTCGGTCGCAGCGAGGTCACGTCGGCCGGGTGCGGCCCTGCGAGCACGTTCTCGAAGAGCGCGCAATCGGTGACCGTGCGGGCCAGTGGACCGTCGTGGCAGTACCGATCGAGGTTGAACGGCGCACCCGTCGGCACGCGGCCGTGCGGCGGCTTGAAACCCACTACCCCGTTGATCGAGGCGGGGATCCGGATCGACCCGCCGATGTCGGATCCGCTCGCGAGCAGCGATGAGCCGCTGGCGAGCGACGCGCCCGAACCGCCGCTCGACCCGCCGACCGCGACGGAAGGATTCCATGGGTTGCGCGTCACGCCCCAGAGCTTCGAGTGCGTGTAACCCACGCAGCTGAACTCCGGGGTGGTGGTGCGGGCGTGCACGACCGCGCCGGCCTTCAGGATGCGCTCGGCGATCGGTGCGGTCTCGGTCGCGACCTCGTCGATCGCCTGCGATCCGTACCGCATGCGGAATCCCTCGACGGGGACCTCTTCCTTCAACGCGACCGGAAGGCCCTCCAAAGCTCGGATACGCTCGCCGCTCGCGTATCGGTCGGCGCTCTCCACGGCGGCAACCCGACCTTCTTCGCGGCGCCGCTCGCAAAGCGCGTTCACGACCGGCTCGACCTCGTCGGCCCGGCGCTCGACACTGTCGAGCATCTCCACCGGCGAAAGGTCGCAGGCGCGCATCGCTGCAAGGGCGTCGGTCGCGTTCATCTGCCAAGGCTCGGTCATGGCGCGCACACTACCCCGGGCCTGCGGCACCGGGCGAACTCGCAAGGAAACACGGTTCGACTTGGGTCCTCCTGGGAAGAGACGAGCGATATGAAACTGCGACGCAGACGCAGCGCCAACGTGGAAGACCGCCGCGGCATGGGTTCGACGGGGCGCGGTATGAGCTTTCCCGGCCTCGGTGGCGGAAGCTCCGGCGGTGGAGGTGGCCTCCCGATCCCGATGGGCACCGGTGGAGGCATCGGCGTCATCGTGCTCATCATCGTGCTCGCGGTCTGCGTGGGGCCCCAGATCTTCGGCGGTGGCAGCGAGGGCGGGGACCTGGGAGACATCCTCGGCGGTGACGTCTTCTCGGGCCTCGACCAAGCGCCGGCCGAGGGCGACACCACGACCCCCCTCGATCCCGACGACAAGGTCTTCGGCTTCGTGAACGCTGTGGTCGACGACGTCAACGCGACCTGGACGGACATCTTCGCTGAATCCAACAAGCGCTACGTAGAAGCAGTCACCGTGATCTTCGATGGGCAAGAGCAGACCGCATGCGGGCCCGGCACGACTGCGACCGGCCCCTTCTACTGCCCGGCCGACAGCCAGATCTATATCGACCTCGCGTTCTTCCAAGAGCTGCGAACTCGATTCGGGGCGCCCGGCGACTTCGCCCAGGCGTATGTGATCGCGCACGAGTACGGTCACCACGTGCAGAACCTGCTCGGGATCAACGCCGAGGTGCAGCGCATGTCGCAGCAGGATCCCGGCAGGGCCAACGACCTCTCGATCAGGCTCGAGCTGCAGGCGGACTGCCTCGCCGGGGTCTGGGGTCATGCAGCGTTCGCCGACGAGGAGCTCTCACCCGGCGACCTGCAGGAGGGTCTCGGCGCGGCAGAGTCGGTGGGCGACGACCGCATCCAGGAGACGACGACTGGCCGCATCGACCCCGAGAGCTGGACCCACGGCTCATCCGAACAACGCGCGAAGTGGTTCCAGGTCGGTTTCGACTCGGGCGACCCGAAAGACTGCGACACGTTCAACGCCGACCCGCTCTAACGAAGCCTCAGATCGCTACGAGATGAACTCGAGTCGGGCGCGGTGCTCCTCGATCGCGGCGAGCGTCTCCTTGTCGAGCGTGTGGTCGCGTTCGGGTTCCTCGGCCTCGAGCTTCTCGCCGTAGAGCTCACCCGACAGGTAGCGCTGGCCGGTGTCGCAGATCGCGGTGACGACACGTCGCAGCTCAGGGTGATGCTCGATCACCTTGTGCACGGCTGCGACGTTGATGCCGGACGACGGTCCGCAGAGCAGCCCTTCCTCGCGGGCCAACCTGCGTGCGGTCACGAGCGCTTCCTCGGTCGACACGGTGACGATGCCGTCCATCGCGGCGAGGTCGAGGTTCAGCGGGACGATGCCGTCGGCGATGCCCGGCACGCCATGGGTGCCCCAGGTGTGATCGGTGATGAGCGGGCATTCGGCGGGCTCGACCGCGAACGCGAGCAGCGATGGGTTGCGGGCCTTGAGCGCGTGCGCGACCCCGCTGATCCACCCACCCGTGCCCTGCCCGCCCACCACCGCGTCGACGCGGCCGCCGGTCTGCTCCCAGATCTCCTCGCCGCTCGCGAGCTGCGCCTCGGGGTTGTCGGGGTTCTCGAACTCCCCCGGAAAGAAGTACCGGTCTGGATCGTCGGCCACGATCTCGCGCATGCGCTCGAGCGCGAGGTCGATGTCGGTGCCGGCGCCGGGCGTGAGCACGAGGTCGGCGCCGTACGCCTTGATCATCGTCTTGCGCTCGTTGCTCATCCCCTCGGGCATCACGATCGTGCACCGATAGCCCTTGATCGCCGCGACCGCCGAGCACGCGATGCCGGCGTTGCCCGTCGTGCACTCGATGATCGTCATGCCGGGCTTGAGAGCGCCGCTCTCCTCAGCCTTCGAGAGCATCGCGGCGTAGATGCGATCCTTGACCGAGCCCGTCGGGCCGTACCACTCCACCTTGGCGAGCACATCGATGCCCGGTGGAGCGACCCGTTGCAAGCGCACGAGCGGCGTCCGTCCGATCGCGTCGAGCAGGGTCGCGACCTCGGTGCGCTGAGAATCCCATGCGATCGACAAGCCGGGTTGGCCGCTCATACTGCCCGAACCCCACGATCGACGTAGCCGAGCCTCCTCGACACGGCGAGCGCCGAGTCCGCCGCGAACCGCCCGAATCTTGGAAGGTCGACCGCCCGCATCCGGAAAGCCGGCCCCGAGACGCTGAGCGCGGCGACGAGGTCGCCGCCCAGACCACGCACCGGTGCCGCAACCGCGTTCAGCCCCTCCTCGAGCTCTTCCATCGTCTGGGCGTACCCGCGAGCGCGGATCTCCGCCAGCTGCGCGCGGAGCTTGCGCACATCGGTGATCGTGCGCGGCGTGAGCCGAGGAAGCGGCGCCCGCAACAGGCGATCGCGCTCGGCCTCCGTGGCGAACGCCAGCAGCACCTTGCCGTTCGACGTGCAGTGAAGCGGCGTGCGCTGTCCGACCCAGCTCACGCTCACGATCGAGCGCGTTCCGGTGACCTGGTCGACGTAGACGACCGACTCGCCCGAGAGCACACCCAGGTTCACCGTCTCGCGCGTGCGCTCGGCGAGATCGTCGAGGATCGGACGTGCCGCCCGCACGAGGTCGTTGCCACCGACGGCTGCCCCGGCGAGCGAGATCAGGCCGAACCCGAGCCGGAACTTCTCCGAGATCGGATCGCGTTCCACGAACCCACGCTCGGCGAGCGTCGTCATCAGCCGGGAAGCGGTCGCCTTGTGCACCCCGAGCTTGCGGCCGAGCTCGGTGACACCGAGGGCACCGTGCTCGCTGATCAGCTCGAGCGCCCTGATCGCCCGGCGCACCGACTGGAGGTTTCCGGCGCTCTCTTGGTCGTTTCGCATGTCGCAACGCCTCAGAACTGTGCGCAACCGTGCGCGACGCTACGCGGCGACTCCGGCCCTGTCAACGGCTGGTAGGGCCGGCCGACGCCCCAGCGCGTTCCACTTCGACGCCTGCGGTTCACCCCGACGACCGCCGGGCGGATCGAGCTGTGATGGAGCGTTGCGGCAGGCGCATCGAGTGGCGCGACGAGCCCTGAACCGAACCCCTACCCTGACCGCGATGCCTGAACGCTACTGGCGTGCCGCGGATCCGAAGCCTGCCTACGACGTCGTCATCGTGGGCGCCGGCGGCCACGGGCTCGCCACCGCGTACTACCTCGCCGCGAACCACGGCATCACCGATGTGTGCGTGGTCGAGAAGGGGTGGCTCGGCGGAGGCAACATGGCGCGCAACACCACGATCATCCGCTCCAACTACCTGTGGGACGAGTCGGCGGCGATCTACGAGCACTCGCTGAAGCTCTGGGAAGCGCTCGAAGAGACCCTGAGCTTCGACATGCAGTTCAGCCAGCGCGGCGTGCTGAACCTCGCCCACGATCTCGGCGACGTCCGTTCGAGCATGCGACGGGTCGAGGCGAACCGGCTGAACGGCGTCGACGCGGAATGGCTCGACGCCGCCGGTGTCAAGGAGTTCTGCCCGCTCGTGAACACCTCTCCCGACGTGCGGTACCCGGTGCTCGGCGCCACGTTGCAGCGCCGGGGGGCGTCGCCCGCCACGACAAGGTCGCCTGGGGGTACGCGCGTGGCGCCGACCGGCTCGGGGTCGACATCGTCGAGCACGCGGAGGTCACCGGGTTCGTACGAGCGGCCGGCGGCCGCGTCGAGGGCGTCGAGACGAGCCGGGGCACGATCCGGGCGAACGCGGTGGCGCTCGCCGCGGCCGGACACACGAGCGTGCTGGCGTCGATGGTGGGACTGCGGCTTCCCGTGCAGTCCCATCCGTTGCAGGCGCTCGTGAGCGCGCTCTACGAGCCGGTGCTCGACTGCGTGGTCATGTCGAACGCGGTGCACGTGTACGTGTCACAAGCCGACAAAGGAGAGCTTGTGATGGGCGCCGGCATCGACGCCTACAACGGGTACGCTCAGCGCGGCTCGTTCCACGTGATCGAGCACCAGATGGCGGCGGCGCTCGAGCTGTTCCCGATGTTCGCGCACGCGTCGGTGCTGCGCACGTGGGGCGGCATCGTCGACGTGTGTCCCGACGCTTCGCCGATCGTCGACCGCACGCCCGTCGACGGGCTATTCGTCAACTGCGGCTGGGGAACCGGCGGGTTCAAGGGCACGCCGGGCTCCGGGTGGATCTACGCCGAGACGATCGCCAAGGGCGAGCCCGGCCCGCTCGCCCAACCGTTCTCCCTCGATCGGTTCACGACCGGCGCGCTGATCGACGAGCACGGCGCCGCCGCGGTCGCGCATTGAACCATGGGCATCCGGGCGTCGACGGTGCGCAGGTTCGCGCTCTCGCTCCCCGAGACCGAGGAGCGGGAGACATGGGAGACCGCCACCTTCCGCGTGCGAGGGAAGATCTTCATGATGTTCAGCGAGCGCGAGCGGCACGCGTGGATCAAGTCGGTGCACGACGAGCAGCGTGCCCTCGTCGCGATGGACGCCGAGGCATGGTTCGCACCACCCTACGTGGGTCCGAGCGGATGGGTCGGCGCCGTGCTGTCGAAGACCGACGGCGACGAGGTGCGCGAGCTGATCGTGGAAGCATGGCGCCTCACCGCCCCGAAGCGACTGGTGGCGTCGTTCGACTCGCAGGAGCCGTGATCGCATGTTGCTGATCCCTTGCCCGTGGTGCGGACCTCGCGACGAGGTCGAGTTCCGATACGGGGGCCAGGCGCACCTCGCCTATCCGTCCGACCCCTCGTCGCTCTCCGACGAGCAGTGGGCCGACTACCTGTTCATGCGCGACAACCCCCGCGGGTGGTGGTCCGAGCGCTGGATGCACGGCGCAGGCTGCCGCCGCTGGTTCAACCTGACCCGGAACACCGTCACCAACGAGATCGCCGTCGCGTATCGAGTCGGCGAGGTGGGCCCGCACGACGGGGCGGCTCCGTGAGGGGACGGCGGCTGACGGCGAAGTCGGGCCACGGCATCGACCGAGCCCGACCGGTCGCGTTCACGTTCGACGGCCGGTCGTACGAGGGGCTGGCGGGCGACACGCTGGCGAGCGCTCTGATCGCCAACGGGGTGGATGTGGTCGCGCGATCCCCGCTGCGGGGCCGGCCCCGCGGCGTGTTCAGCGCGGGGGTCGAGGAGCCGAACGCGTTCGTCGAGCTCTCCGCGCCCGTCTTCCGTCCGATCGTTCCGGCGACGACGGTGTCGCTGGTCGACGGGTTGGACGCCGCGCCCCGGCCGGGCGTCGGTCGTCTGCCCACCGACGACGCCCGCGCCCCCGCCGCGCGTCACAGGCACGCGCATGTCGAGACGCTCGTCATCGGAGCAGGTTTGGCAGGTCTGCGAGTGACGCTCGACGCGGCGCGGGCCGGAGACCGCGTGATGCTCGTGGACGAGCGCCCATGGGTGGGCGGCACCGTCACCAGCGACGACGACGTGGACGGGGAGTCCGCACTCGCGTACGTGGCCACGACGAGCGGAGCTCTCGCGAGCGCATCGGAGGTCACGGTGCTCAGCGACGCCACCGCGCTCGGCATCTACGATGACGGGTACGTCGTCGTGCACGAGCGGTCGACGCCGGTCGAGGTCGTGCACCACGTGCGCGCGAAACGGGTCGTCCTCGCGAGCGGTGCGCACGAGCGCCCGATCGCGTTCGCGCGGAACGACCTCCCCGGCGTGATGCTCGCCTCCGCCGCGCATCTGTATGCCGATCGGTTCGGCGTGGTCGCGGGAGAGCGGGCCGTGGTGTTCAGCACGAACCACGCCGGACACCGGGCAGCGATGGCGCTGGCGCGCGCGGGGCTCGACATCGTGGCGATCGTCGATCCCGGCGAGGGCGGCCACGCGACCGAGACCAGTCGAGCCGCCGGCATCGACGTGCGCAGCGGCTGGGCGGTCTCGGCGGCCGACGGCGACGCCCGTGTGCGCTCGGTCACGATCGACGGGGCCCCGAGGCGAAAGCGAGACGCTCGACGCAGACCTGGTGCTCGTCTCCGGAGGGTGGAATCCTGCAGCGCAACTCTGGCGCGGCATCGGCGGTGGCCTGCGCTGGCACGCGGAATGCGCGTGCTTCGTTCCCGACGGGCAAGGGCCGCCCTGGCTCTCGGTCGTCGGTGCTGCAGCCGGCGAGGTTCCGACGAGCGTTCCGTACTGGTACTCGCCGAGCGACGATCTCTCCGAGCATTTCGTCGATCTGCAGCGCGACTCGACCGTCGCCGACGTGCTCGAGGCGGTCGGCCACGAGCTGCGATCGACCGAGCACGTGAAGCGCGCGACCTACATCGGCACCGCGATCGATCAGGGCCGCACGAGCGGCGCGCTCACCGCCGCCATCGTGAATCAAGCCTGGGGAGAGGGGCCCGGTGCACAGGGCCCGACGAACAGCCGGCCCCCGTACACGCCTGTCCCCTACTCGGTGCTCGCCGGGATCGACCGCGGACCGGTGCTGCTCGATCCGATCCGCACGACGCCGATGCACGATCTGCACGTCGCACGCGGCGCAGCCTTCGAGAACGTCGGCCAATGGAAGCGCCCCTGGTACTTCCCCCTCGCCGGCGAGTCGATGCACGACGCGGTCGAGCGCGAGTGCCTCGCCGTTCGGCGTACGGCCGGGGTCATGGACGCTTCCACGCTCGGCAAGATCGAGCTCGTCGGCCCAGACACGGCGACGTTCCTCGACCGGCTCTACACGAACCGCATGTCGACGCTCGCCGTGGGCTCGATCCGGTACGGGATCATGCTCGGCCTCGACGGCATGGTCTTCGACGACGGTGTCGCGATGCGCCTGGCGGACGATCGATTCCTGATCACGACGACCACCGGCGGTGCCGCGAAGGTCATGGATCACCTGGAAGAGTGGCTGCAGACAGAATGGCCGGATCTGCGGGTGTACTGCGACGAGCGTGACCGAGCAATGGGCGACGATCGCGGTGAACGGCCCGAAAGCGCGCGAGCTACTCCTCGCGATGGGCGGCGACATCGATCTCGACGCCGTCACATTCCCGTTCATGACCTGGCGCGATGGGGCGATCGCGGGCATGCCGGCCCGGGTCGCGCGCGTGAGCTTCAGCGGCGAACTCGCATACGAGATCAACGTCGCAGGGCACCTCGGCTCGTCGATGTGGGAAGCGGTGCTCACCGCCGGCGCGCCGCTCGGACTCACGCCGTACGGCACGGAATCGATGCACGTGCTCCGCGCGGAGAAGGGCTTCGTGATCGTGGGCCAGGACACCGACGGCACGGTCACGCCGCACGATCTCGGCATGTCGTGGATCGTTCGCAAGGACGACTCCGACTTCATCGGGAAGCGCTCGCTGCGTCGGATCGACACCGCGCGGCGCGATCGCAAGCAGCTCGTCGGCCTGCTTCCGGTCGACCCCGTCCGCTGGTTGCCCGAAGGCTCGCAGGCCGTTTCACCCGAGCACGCCGGCAGCTCGCCCCCGGTGCCGATGCTCGGCCACGTCACCTCGAGCTACCGCAGCGCGGTGCTCGGTCGCACGTTCGCGCTCGCGATGGTGTCCGGCGGCCGCGACCGCATCGGTGGACACATCGTCGCACCCACGCTCGATGGCCCCATCGAGGCCGAGGTCACGTCGCCGGTCTTCTACGACCCGGAAGGGGCGCGTCGTGACGGATGAGTCGTACACCCGCGATGCCCTCGACTCGCGCATGCGCGACCTCGAAGCGGTGAGTCCGCGCACCGGCGGACGCATCACGATCGAGCATGTGCCGTTGCTCGCGCAGGTGGCGTTGCGCCTCGACCCCGCGGTCGCCGGTCGAGTGCCCTACCCCGTGCCCCTCGAGCCCAACACCGCGTGGGAAACGGATTCACGAGCCGCGCTCTGGCTCGGCCCCGACGAATGGCTCCTGCTCGGCCCACAAGACACCGCGGCGGAGATCGTCACCGAGCTCGAGAGCTCGCTCGACGGTGAACACCACTCGGTCATCGACGTGAGCGCGAACCGGGTCGTGATCGAGCTCGGCGGTGCCGATCGTTTCGAGCTGCTCGCGAGCGGTTGCTCGCTCGACCTGCACCGTCGCTCGTGGCACGAAGGCATGTGCGCGCAGACCCTGTTCGCGAGAACCCAGGTGATCCTGCACGAGCGCACTCGGACGACGAGGCTGCTCGTGCGTCCGTCGTTCGCCAACTACCTCATCGATCGCCTTCTCATCGCTCTCTAATCTGAACCAGACTAGCGGTGTGTCCCCGCGCTCGCGGCGTCGGGCACCATACGATCGTTGCGGAACCTGTCGGGAGCGAAGGGCGCGATCAACGGATCGACGCGTCCGGTCGCGAGCATGTCGGCCATCGTCCTGCCGAAGATCGGCGCGCCCTTGAAGCCCCACGTGCCCATGCCCGACATCAGGAAGAAGTTCCGCACCTCCGATTCTCCGAGCAACGGCGACGAGTCGGGGGTCATGTCGCACAGGCCCGTCCATTGGCGCATCAGCCGGGCCTTCGCCATGAACGGCAGCAGTTGGATCGTGCGCTTCGCGGCTTCCGCCGCGAACTCGAAGGTCGAGCGTGTCGAGTAGGTGTTGTACGGGAGCGTCTCGGCCCCGACGACGAGCTCTCCTCGCGCGGTCTGCTGTGTGTAGACGTAGAGGTCCATCGACGAGACGAGACCCCACAACACCGGTGTGTATGCCTCGGTCACGAACGCCTGCAGCGCCATGGTCTCGATCGGAAGCCGCACGCCGGCCATACGCGCGAGCTCGCTCGACCATCCGGCCACGGCGCTCACGACACCGCTCGCCGCAACCGGTCCCCGGTTCGTGACGACGCCCCGGCAGGCACCGTCGATGACGTCGACGCCGACGACCTCGACACCCTGGTGGATCTCGACCCCGCGTCTGTTCGCCGCGCTCGCGTAGCCCCACACGACCGAGTCGTGCCGCGCGAACGCGCCGGGTGGGTGGTAGCTGGCGCCGATCACCGGTAGCTCCCCGCCCGCTGTGAGATCGACGAGGGGGCACACCTCGAGCACCTGCTCGGGCGTGAGCATCTCGGTGTTCACACCGTACTGACGATGGATCAGCACCTTCTCGCGCTCGACCTGCAACGTGTCGATCGAGTGGCAGAGGTCGAGATTTCCCTGTGTGCTGAAGAGCACGTTGTAGTCGAGCTCCTGGCTGAGGGTCCGGTACATGCCGAGGCTCGTCGCGTACAGCGGCACGGTCTCGGTCGTGTTGTACGTGGCCCTCAACACCTGCGTGTTCCGTCCGCTGCCGCCGCTTCCGATGTAAGAACGTTCGAGCACCGCGACGTCGCCGATGCCGTGGTACTCCGCGAGGTGGAAGGCGAGCGAGAGTCCGTTGACCCCGCCACCGACGATCACGACGTCGTAGCGCGGCTTCAGAACGCTCCGCGTCAAGAACTCCCGATGCTTGAGCAGACCCGTCATGGCGTGAGGAGCTCCGCAGCGTCGGCGCGGATCCGTTCCTCGACGTGCACGCCGAGCATCGCCGGGACCAAGATCGTGAGACGGCCCGGCTCCACGATCACCTTGGCTGCCGCTCGAGCGACCTCGCCCTGCGCCCATCCTGTACCGGGGAGGCTCAGCTCGGAGAGACGCGCGAACGTCTCACGCGCGTCGTCTCCGTCGAGCAGGAACGCCGTCCAGGCGTCGGAGACATCCTCGACGACGGCTTCCGGCTCGTCGATGTCCCGGCGCACGACATCGGGTTCGGTCGAACCGACGAGCATCACCTCGCGAGGTGCGATGCGCATCGCGGTTGCCTGCTCGGGCGCCGCGACCCGATCACACGTGTCGCTCGACGCCAGCACGGCGACGACGGTCGGTGAGGTCATCCGAAGCTCAGCCACGCATGCGCTCGCCTTCGCGGTCGTAGAAGGGCGTCGGAACGACGGTCGCTCGCGCTCCCGATCCGGCGACGAGCTCGCCGGGGAACGTGCCGTCGACCGCACGGACCCATCCGAGGCCGATCGCGCGGTCGAGCACGACCGAACGTTCGGCCGAGGTCACGCGCCCGACGACCACGCCCCCCGCCAGGAGCGGCTCCCCTCGCAGCTCGGCGATGTCTGCGGGACCACCGGTGAGCTCGAGTCCCACGTGACGACGTTCGATCGGAAGGGTGGCCATGCGGTCCAGGGCCATCTTGCCCACGAACCAGGGTTTGCCCATGTCGACCGCCCACGACATGCCGAGCTTCGCCGGCGTATCGTCGGGCATCGTGTCCTGGCCCAGGTAGATGTGCCCCTTCTCGAGCCGGAGCAGCTCGAGCGCGTCGAGACCATGAGGAAGCAGGTCCCACCTCCGCCCTTCCTCGGCAAGGGTTCGCCAGAGCTCGGGGCCTCGCGAGCGCGGATGATGCAGCTCGAACGACAGCTCCCCCACGAACCCCGTTCGGATCACGCGGCAAGTAACGCTCGCGACCGTGATGTCGGCGAACCCCTGGTAGGGGACGGCCGACGCGTCGACGGCGTCGTTGCTGACCCGCTCGAGGAGATCTCGCGCGTGCGGCCCCGCGACGTTGATCGCGCCCCACTGCCCCGTTCGGTCGAGCACGTGGGCGTCGAGACCGCGTCGATCGAGGAAGTCGCGCAGCCTCGCATCGGTGCGAGCGGCCCCGCCCGAGGTCGTGTTCAGGTACCACTCGTGCTCGCCCACGCGAGCCAGCAGGCCGTCGTCCATAACGTAGCCGGCCTCGTCGAGGCTCAAGACGTACCGGGTGCGACCGCGCGCAAGGTCGTGGGTCCGGCACGGGAAGAGCCCATCGACGAGCTCGCTCGCGTCTGGACCCGCGATCGTGAACTTGCCGAGCGTGCCGACGTCCATGAGGCTCACGCGCTCGCGGACGGCCCGGTATTCCTCGCGCCAGTCGCCGTAGGTGAATGGACGTAGCCATCCGCCGGAGCGATCGAGCCGCGCGCCCGCAGCGACATGCAGCTCGTGCAGGGACGTCCTCTTGTCGACGATCTCGTGGACGCCCGCAGCGATCGTCTCCAGGGTGACGGGGCGAGCCGGCGGCCGGGCGGTGATGCGGGCGGGCAGGAGACCCTGGTCGCTCACGGCTGGATCACCGACGTGGTCGCGCACGAAACATGCCATGGCTCGCCCGCACATCGCCCCCTGGCACGGACCCATCGTCGTGGTCGTGTACCGCTTCAGGGTCTCGGCGTTGCGGTATCCCTCGCTCCACGCCTGCTCGAGGTCGTGCATCGAGACGTCTTCACAGAGGCACACGGTGCCGTCGCCGCCACACGAGCGCGGCTCGATCTCGAGGGCGGCGTCACCGACGACCGTCACCGGTTCTCCGGCGAGCGCCATGCGAGCGAGCCCGTCACGGGGCGCGAGCCCGAGCGAGAGCACCAGCAGGTCGCAGTCGAACCGCTTGACCTCGTTGTCGCGTCGCAGCGTCACCGAACGGAGCGACGAGTCACCGCGCGCCTCGTGCACCCTGCCGTCGATCACGACTTCGCCGGCCGGACCCGGAAGCCGATCCGCCAAGGTGCCCGACGCTGCCGTGGCCACGATGTCGACTCCGGCGTCGATCAGGGACCGCAGATGGTGCAAGCCTTCCTCGGTGTGCACCGCCACGACGGCCCGTTCGCCCGGACGCACCCCGTGCACGCCCGCGAGGGCGGCGGCCGCTCGACCGAGCATCACCCCGGGCAGGTCGTTGCCGGGGAAGACGCCGTGCTCTTCGGCGGCGCCGGTTGCGACCAGCACGCGAGCGGGGTGCACCTGCACGAGCTCGTCACCCGAGGCGAGGGGCACGTGTGGTCCCTCGTACATGCCGATCGCGACGTGACCCTCGAGCACGGTCACCGCTTCGAGCGCGCGCACCTCCGCTTCGAGTTCGCGGATCGCCTCGAGCGAAGGTCCCGGCGCGACGCCCGCGCCGATGCGCCCCTCGTCGCACAGGAGCACCGGACCGACGCCTCCGACCGCCGCGTCGCGCGCCGCTCGGAGCCCGGCCATGCCGGCGCCGATGACCAGCACGTCGACGTGCACGTGGCGGGTGACCTTTCCTTCGGCGGCCGTGCTCGACGGCAACCTGCCGAGGCCGGTCGCTCGCCGGATGACACGCTCGGCGACGGGCCACGCGAACCGCGGCCTGATGAACGTCTTGTAGTAGAAGCCGACCGGCATGAGCCGGTGCAGCGAGTCGGTCACGTGCAGCAGATCGTGCTCGGCGCTCGGCCACCCGCCCGAGCGCTCGACCGACATTCCTTCGCGACAGGCCGTGGTGCATGTTCGCACCGCGGGCTGCCCGTCGATCGTCATCAGGCAGTTCGGACAGTCTCCAGTGCCGCAGTAGAGCCCACGTCGCCGGTGATACTTCACCGAGCGCGAGAACGTGCGCACGCCCTCGCGGTACAGAGCCGACGCGACGGTGTCACCGTCGGCGATCGGCACATCGCGGCCTTCGAAACGGAACGAACCCATGGGACGGGCCTGCCTCAAACGATCTCGTTCGTGCGCGTGTCGCGGGTGACCGTCGTCCAGGTGCAGCACCCCATGGCGTGGAACCAGCGCTCCGTCTGCGGACCTTCGGGATTCTCGGGCAGGTAGACGCGTGCGAAGTCCGACTCGGCGTCGGGTGCGTCGATCTCACGCCACTCGCCGCCGAACGAGAACTCGGTGAACGGCCGCGGCCCGCAGTGCCCGCAAGACACCTGCATCGCCATGGCTACCGAGACCCCATCGTCAGATCGAGCAGCGTGTCGAAGGACATGAGACCGATGCGACCACGCCCGCCCGCATGACTCCCTGCTCCACCGAATGACCCCCGTTCACGTCGACAGGAAGCGCAGTCTGCCACTGCGAACGGCAGCGAACACACCGATGACGTGACCCGAGGTTCACGGCACGTCGAGTCGTCAGGCCTCGTCGAGAGCGATGAGCATGCGTTGTTGCCACTCAACGGTGGCTTCCACCTGATTGAACGTGAACACGTGGAGTGCCTCGATGTCCGCGCTCGGATCGGCGAACGACGGCGCCACCCCTTCGAGAAGCGCGTCGGGACCGAACTTGCCGGGCGTGAGCAGATGACCAACCATGCGCTTGTTCTTCTTCAGGTAGCGAGCACTGTTGGCGATGCCGATGCGCGCACTGATCGTCATGAGCTTCGCCATGTCGGCGACGCCGGGTGTGCCGAGATGCACGGGGAGCGTCACTCCCCGGCGGCGCATGTCTTCGATCCATCCGGTGATCGCGGCGGGATCGAAGCACATCTGCGTCGCCATGTACGACACGTACGCCTGCTTCTCGAGCAGCACCTCGAGCAGGCGCTCACGACCGATGTCCGGGTGGCCGTCGGGATACCCCGGCGCGCCGAGCGTCTCGAAGGGGTGACCGAGCTCGTGCATGGCGCGGAGCAGGGAGAGCCCGTCGTGGAACGCTCCCGGTTCCTTCGAGTCTCCTCCCACGACGAACGCTTCCCGGAGCCCGGCCACTCGGCATCGATCGAGCAGCTCGCCGAGATGCGCCCGATCGCGGATCATGTGCGCCGATAGGTGCGGCACGGCGGCGTGCCCCGCCTCGACCATCTGCTCGGCGAGTTCGACCGTCGATTCGATGCCGTGGCTCGGCGACGCTGTCACCGTGACGGTGGCGGCGGCCGGAAGCGCCTGGGCGGCCTCCAGCGCGTTCTTGAGCGGGATCAGTTCGAACTTCGGACGAGTGAGGAGCGCGCGCAGGGCGACGCGCTGTTCGTCGAGGAGCACCGCCGTCCGTCGCTTGCCGAGCCTCACCGCCACCTCGTTCCACCCTTCCCGATGCGACCCCGTCTGCGGGACCGCGCGTCATGATGCCGTATCGGCGTTCGAAGCCGTGAACCGGAGCAGAACCGTGAGTCAGACGTTCGAGTCCGGGAAGCTCGCCTTCTTCTTCTCGATCCACTCGCGGAGCTCCTCGTCCTTGGCCTCGTCGATCGCCGGTCCCTCGTACTCGGCGAGCATGCGCTTCCACACCGCGTTGGCCCGCATTGAAGCGTCGAGCGATCCCTCGAGCTCCCACTGCTCGAACGAGTTGTTGTCGGCGATCTCCGATCGGTAGAACGCGGTCTCGAAGTTCGCGAGCGTGTGGGCCGTGCCGAGGAAATGCTGCCCCGGCCCGTTCTCGATGATCGCATCGACGGCCTGGCCGTTGGGCGAGAGGTCCATGCCCGAGGCGAACGCGTGCATCTGCCCGCATTGGTCCAGGTCGAGCACGAACTTCTCATAGCCCATCGCGAGGCCACCCTCGAGCCAGCCCGCAGCGTGCAGTACGAAGTTCACACCGGCGAGCACCGTCGGCTGCAGCGTGTTCGCGGATTCGTATGCAGCCTGCGCGTCGGCCACCTTCGCTGCCGTGAGCGAACCTCCGCTGCGGAACGGCACCCCCAGCCGTCGCGCGCACGCAGCGAGCGTGTACAGAACGAGGGCTGGCTCGGGCGTTCCGAACGTCGGCGCGCCCGACTGCATCGACATCGACGACGCGAAGGAGCCAAAGACCACCGGCGCCCCCGGGCGCACGAGCTGCACGTACGCCATGCCTGCGAGCGCTTCGGCGAGCGTCTGTGTGGCGGCGCCGGCCGAGGTCGCGGGACTCATCGCCCCGGCGAGGATGAAGGGCGTCATGATGACGGCTTGGTTCGCCTCGGCGTAGGCCTTCGCGGCGCCGAGCATGATCGTGTCCCACACCAACGGCGAGTTCGCGTTGATCAAGCTCAGCACGTGAGGCTGCGACTCGAGCGCATCGGCACCGAACAGGATGCGCGCCATCTCGACCGTGTCCTGCGCCCGCTGGGGGTGCGTCACCGAACCCATGAACGCCTTGTCCGAGTAGCGCATGTGCGCGTACACCATGTCGTAGTGCCGCTTGTTCACGGGCAGGTCCACCGGCTCGCACACCGTGCCCCCCGAATGGTGCAGGTACGGCGTCGAATAGGCGAGCTTCACGAAGTTGCGGAAATCCTCGATCGTGCCGTAGCGACGGCCGCCGTCGAGATCACGCACGAACGGCGATCCGTAGGCAGGCGCGAGGACGGTGGCGTTGCCGCCGATGTGCACCGTGTTGGCCGGATCCCGCGCCACCTGATCGAACTCGCGTGGTGCGGTCGCCTGCACGAGCTGGCGCGCCAGTCCGCGCGGGAAGCGAGCACGCTCACCTTCGATCTCGCATCCTGCGCCCTTCAACAGATCGAGGGCATCGGGCGCGTCACGGAAGTCGACGCCGACCTGCTCGAGGATGGTGTCGGCGTTGTGCTCGATCGTCGCGAGCCCCTCCTCGCTCAGCACCTCGACCGGCTTCAGCTCGCGGGTGATGAACGGGACCTTCTCGGCGACCGTCGCGAGGCGGGCGGCGGCGCGGCCCTCTCGGCCCCCGGTACGACGACGGCGCGGCGCTGCTGGCTCGTCGCTCATGTGATGCTCCTCTCGGGTTCGGATGGAACGCGGCGACGACGTCGCCGCCGATCGCTTGTCGTGGGCGCGGTAGGCGTCGGCAGATCCACGACCGTCGCGAGACGCGGGAAACGTTCGGTCGCGTGCGGGATGCCCATCGCACCCACGAAGTGCTCCTGGAACCGCGGTTCCACGGCGGTCTCGAGCTTCTCGACGCGGTTCACGACCGTCTCGATCTCGTCGCGCGCTGCCCGGTTCAACAGGGCGATACGAGCTCCGGTGCCCGCGGCGTTCCCGGCGCTCGTGACCTGCAACGGGTCGCAGTCGGGCACGAGGCCCAGCACCATCGCGTGCACGGGGTCGATGTGGGCTCCGAACGCGCCGGCGAGCCTGATGCGATCGATGGTCTCGATGCCGAATGCATCCATCAACAGCCGGCACCCCGCATAGAGCGCTCCCTTGGCGAGCTGGATCTGCCGCACATCGTTCTGAGTGATCACGAGCTTCGGAGCTCCCGGCTCATCGTGCAGCACGTACGAGAACGTGCGGTCGTCACCGACGACGCGATCGCTCTGCGCGGACAGCGTGCCGTCGATGACGCCGTCGGCGGTGATCACGCCCGCCAGGAACAGCTCCGCGATCGCCTCGATGATGCCGCTGCCCGCGACCCCGGTCACCGTGGAAGCGTCGAACGCCGGCTCGTCGCTCCACCGATCGTCACCGATGACCCGGAAGCGCGGCTCCAGCGTCTCGCGGTCGATGCGGATGCGCTCGATCGCGCCGGGCGCAGCGCGCTGCCCGCACGAGATCTGAGCGCCCTCGAACGCCGGGCCGGTGGGGCTCGAGGCCGCCAGCAGTCGATCTCGGTTACCGAGAACGATCTCGGCGTTCGTGCCGATGTCGACGATCAGGTTCACGGCTCCCTGGTCGTGAGGCGCCTCGCTCAAGATCACTCCGGCGGTGTCGGCGCCGACGTGTCCTGCGATGCATGGAAGCACGTACACCCGGGCACCCGGCGTGCGTGGCGGTCAGGTCGAGCGCACGCGCGGTGCGATGCACCGCCTCATCGGTGACGAGCGCGAACGGAGCGCCACCGAGCTCGGTCGGATCGAGGCCCAGGAACAGGTGGTGCATGATCGGGTTGCCGACGACGGTGAGGTCGAGCACGTCGGAAGCCTCGGCGCCGGCCTCGGCGCATAGGTCGGCTACCAACCCGTCGACGCAGGTGCGGATCGCGGCGGTGAGCTCTGTCTCCGAACCAGGATGCATCATCACGTAGCTCACCCGGCTCATCAGATCCTCGCCGAAGCGGATCTGCGGATTCATCGCCCCCGCGCTCGCGAGGACCTCACCGGTATGCAGGTCGCACAGGTGCCCGGCGACCGTGGTCGACCCGACATCGAACGCCACGCCCAACGCCACGTCATGGAAGCCGGGCCAGACCGCAGTGATCGTCGCGCCGTCATGCACAGCGACCGTGACCTTCCAGTCACCTGCGCGCAGCGCGCGCTGCAGCGTCGAGAGCACGTGCGGGTCGGGGGTGAGCCCTGTGAGCGACCAGTCGCGCTCGAGCGCCTCGGCGAGCCGTTGGAGGTCACCGCTCGGATCAGCGAGGTCGGGCTCGCGGACCTCCACGTAGTGCAGTCGTAGCACCGGGTCGATCTCGATCGGGTGCGCATCGGCTTCTTTGCGGATGACCTGGCGATGGAGCTGGCTCTCGGGTGGCACGTCGATCACGAGGTCCCCGCACACGCGCGCGTGGCAGCCCAGCCTGCGATCGGCCGCGAGGCCGCTCCGCTCGCGGAAGCGCATCTCCGGCTCGCTGAACGCCGTGAGGTGGTCGGCGCGCGAAATGATGCCGTGCTTGGCGAACTCACCCTCTGCGACGACGATCTGGCACCGACCGCAGATACCCCGGCCTCCGCAGACGGAGTCGAGATCCACGCCCAGCGAGCGTGCGGCGTCGAGCAGGTTGGTGTCGTCGGCGATGCGGCCCCGCTTGCCCGAGGGAGTGAAGACGACGAGCGAGCGTTCAGCCGAGGTCACGACTCGGACGCCACTTCTGGCGACTCGGATGCGTCTGGGCCGGGCGTACGCCTTCCGGCGCGACCGCCACGGCGCTTGCCGTGGCCCGCGCCGCCCACGCTGCGGCCTTCCCCGTAGCGACCGATCCACGATGCCGCATGCGTGTCGGTGCCCATCATCACGTCGGCGGCCATCACCGCTTGGCGCACCTCCTCGTGCAGAGGGCTCGTGATCGCGCTCGTCATGCCGTTGGCGATCGCCATGGCCAGGAACGCGCCATTCAGACCGTTCCGATTGGGCAGCCCGAACGAGACGTTCGACGCGCCGCACGTCGTGTTCACTCCGAGCTCGTCGTGGAGTCGCCGCACGAGCGAGAACACCTGGCGACCGGCGGTGCCCATTGCGCCCACGGGCATCACGAGCGGATCGACCACGATGTCGTGCGCAGCGATACCGTGGTCGGCGGCGGCATGCACGATCTTCTCCGCCACCGCGAATCGCACGTCGGGATCCTCGCTGATGCCCGTCTCGTCGTTGGTGATCGCAACGACCGCCGCGCCGTGTTTCGCCACCAACGGCAGCACCGACTCGATGCGATCGTCCTCGCCGGTCACCGAGTTGACGAGCGGCTTGCCCTGATACACCGCCAGCCCCGCTTCCAGCGCTGCCACGATCGAGGAGTCGATCGAGAGCGGCACGTCGGTGAGCGACTGCACGAGCCTCACCGTCTCGGCGAGGATCGCGGGCTCATCAGCGAGCGGGATGCCCGCGTTCACGTCGAGCATGTGCGCCCCGGCAGCGACCTGGGCCTGCGTGTCGGCGATCACCGTCGTGAAGTCGCCGGCCTTCATCTCCTCGGCGAGTCTCTTGCGCCCCGTCGGATTGATGCGCTCGCCGATGATCACGAACGGCCGGCCAGTGCCGATCACGACCTCGCGGGTCGCTGAGCTCACGACCGTCTCGGCCACTAGCGCCCTCCGCCGCCGGCGATCGGCTCGCCGCCTCGGACGCCGCCCGAGCGGATCGTCTCGCGAAGCACCTGCTCGTCCCATTCCGACAGGATCGCCACTGTCTCGGTGTCGACCTCGTGCTGCAGGTCGTCGCCGCACTCCCGGGAGTCCATGCGCATCTGCTCGGTGTAGTCGTCGGACCCGATCAGGCCGGCGACCATGGCGGCGGCGTCGACCGCTTCCTGGAAGCGGTCGGGCAACATCGCGCGCGCGGTCGCTCCGCCGGACCCACGGGCAAGCACCTGCATCGGGATGTCGCGCCAGCGGATCACCGTCAGCTCAGCCACGGTCTGCGCCTCCTGGAAAGATCACGATGCGGTGGCCGCGGCGCGGCGCGCCATCACGAGGGCCTGCGCGGTCTCGGCGGCGACCGCGGCGTCGCGGCAGTAGGCGTCGGCCCCGACCGCCTTTCCGAACTCTTCGTTGAGCGGCGCCCCGCCGACCAACACGATGTACTTCTCGCGCAGGCCCTTGGCCTCGAGCTCGTCGATCACGACCTTCATGTACGGCATGGTGGTCGTGAGCAGCGCACTCATGCCGAGGATGTCGGGCTGGTGCTCCTCGAGCGCGGCGAGGTAGCTCTCGACCGGGTTGTTGATGCCGAGGTCGAACACATCGAAGCCGGCGCCCTCGAGCATCATCGCGACGAGGTTCTTGCCGATGTCGTGGATGTCGCCCTTGACGGTGCCGATCACCACGGTGCCCATGCGCTCGGCGCCCGTCTCGGCCAGCAGCGGACGCAGGATCGCCATGCCGGCCTTCATCGCATTCGCGGCCAGCAGCACCTCGGGCACGAACAGGATGCCGTCGCGGAAGTCGATGCCCACGATCCGCATGCCTTCGACGAGCGCGTCGTTCAGCACCTTGTCGGCGGCCCACCCCCGTTCCAGCAGGATGGTCGTGCCCTCGAAGATCTCGTCGGCCAGCCCGTCGTACAGATCGTCGTGCATCTGCTTCACGAGCTCGTCGTCGGGCAGCGCTGCGAGATCGAGCTCTTCCTCGTCGGCCATGTCGCCCTCCTGCTCCTCGTCCTCAAGCCTTCTGACGCTCGCCCTTGGGGTCCCAGAGCGGATCGTTCGTCACGGTCGCTCCGAGCCGTTCGCCGAAGTACTCGACCTCGACCCCAATGCCCTCGTGCGCCAACTCGGCCGGCAGGTATCCGTAGACGATGCCGCGCCCAACCGAGTACCCGTAGTTCGCGCTCGTCACGTACGAGACGACGCTGCCTTCGTGCCAGATCGGCTCTCTGCCCATGACCACGGCGTGCTCGTCGTCGAGCGTCATGCACGCGAGGCGCGACGACGGGCCGCCGACATCGCGGATCGCCTCGAGGGCATGCTTGCCCGTGAACTCCTTGTCCCAGCGCACCGCGAAGCCAAGACCCGCCGAGAGCGGATCGTGTTCGGTGTCGATGTCCTGTGCCCACAAGCGGTAGCCCTTCTCGAGCCTGAGCGAGTCGAACGCGCCGGCGCCGGCCGCGATCAGACCGTGGTCACGGCCGGCTTCCCAGAGCACATCCCACGCGTGCCGGCCCATCGCGATCTGGCCGTAGAGCTCCCAGCCGAGCTCACCCGCGTAGCTGATGCGCTGAGCCCACACGGGCGTGACCTCGCCGATGCTCAAGTACCGGGCGGTCATGTACGGGAACGCCTCGTTCGAGACGTCGACATCGGTCACGGCTTCGAGCACCGCGCGGGCGCGAGGTCCCCACAGCCCGAGGGCGAACAGCGACCCCGTGCGCACGGTGATCTGCACCCGTTCGCCGTCGCGGATCTGCCGGCGGAGGAATGCCTCGTCGTGGTGACCCGAACCGCCGCCCGTCACGATCCGGAACCTGTCCTCGGCCTTGCGCGTGACCGTGAGATCGAGCCGCATGCCCCCTCGCTCCGTCAGCGCGGCCGTGTAGACGATCGACCCGACCGGCCTGTCGATGCGGTTCGCGAACACGCGCTCCAGGTAGGCGAGCGCATCGGGGCCGGTCACGTCGAACTTCGCGAAGGGGGTGATGTCGAACAACGCCGCGTGCGCTCGGGTGGCCACGTGCTCGGCACCGACCTCGGGCGACCACCCACGCGCGGCCCATCCGGTGCGACGAGCCCACTCGTGCGTCACGCCGCCGACGAGCTCGCGGTTCGCCGAGAACCACTGCGGCCGCTCCCACCCTGCGCCCTGGAAGAGCTCCGCACCGAGCGAACGGTGCCGCTCGTAGAACGGCGAGAGCTTCAGCCCACGCGGCTTCGCAGGCTGCTGCAGCGGATGGATGATGTCGTACACCTCGCGGTACTGCTGCTTGCCGCGCTCGAGCACGTATGGCGCCGATGTCTGGAACGGGTAGAACCGGTTCGCGTCGGCCTCGGCCAGGTCATAGCTGGGCGAACCCTCGACCATCCACTCGACGGCCTGACGGGCCATGCCTGCGGCGTGGGTCACCCATACCGCCTCACAGACCCAGAATCCGCGCACGGCGGCACTCTCGCCCACGATCGATCCGGCATCGGGCGTGAACGAGAACATGCCGTTCAGGGTGCGTGCGGGATCGCTCGGCCGCATGCGCCCTTCGAGGGCCGGGAACATGCGCCCGGCCTCGGTCTCGCACAGACCGAAGTCATCGGGGGTGAAGGGCATGAGCGAGGGCTGCATCGGACCACCGGGCGGTCGGATCGATGTCTGCGGCGTGACGATCGGCTCGTGCCGGTAGTTGCCGACCCCGAAGTGGTTGTCGCGTTGGCGGAAGTACAGCGACATGTCTTGGTGGCGGATCACCGGTTGTCGGAGCCAGGTGTCGCCCTCGGTCGAGCCGAGCTCGGGGATCGGGTCGGTCCACACGAGCTGGTGCTGCACCGCGACCAGCGGGATCGGCACACCAGCGAGCGCCGCCACCGTCGGCCCCCAGATGCCTGCGCAGAGCAGCACGCGTTCGCATGCCACGGTTCCTCGATCGGTTGCGACACCGTGCACGCGCCCGTCACGGACGTCGAACCCCGTCACTCGAACCCCGCCCTCGAACTCCACACCCCCCGCCTGCACCGACCTTCGCGCGAGCGCCTCGACGATCTTCACGCCCTTGCCCGCGCCGTCGCTCGGCACCCAGTACGCACCGAGGATCGTCGAGGGGTCGAGCAAGGGCGATCGATCGGCGGTCTCGGCCGGTGTCAGCAGCGCCGTGCCCTCGATGCCGTAGGAACGCGCGTACCCCTGGCGGCGCTTCAGCTCCTGCATGCGCTCGGGGGTCGTCGCGACCTCGAGGCTCCCCGTGCCGTACCAACAGCGCTCACCGTCGACCTCGAGCGAGTCGTAGAGCGCGACCGAGTCCTGGGCGATACGGCACATCGTGCGCGACCCGTTCGTCTGGAAGATGATGCCCGGGGCGTGGCTCGTGGACCCGCCGGTGTCGAACAGGGGACCCTGGTCGAGCACCAGCACGTCGCTCACCCCGAGCTCAGTCAGATGGAACGCGGCCGACGTGCCCACGATGCCGGCGCCGATGATGACCGTCTGGGCGCGATCGCGCATGTCCGCTCGTCCGTCGCTTCCTCGATGACTGCTCGGTGCTCACCCCTCACCGGAAACGGTACGCACCCTGTGTTGCAGGAACAACAGGATCGTTGCGACATCGGCAACGCCGGACGGTTACCGAGACGCGGCCGACCATGGTCGCCACTCGTGCGGTCGGGCAGAATGGCCGCGTGTCCACGGCTCGCGACCACCCGCCCGAGGAAGCCGCCGAGGATTCCTCGTTCGCGCGGGGCCTTCGGCTCCTGCTGGTCGTCGCCGATCGCGGCGCTATCAGGGCTGACGAGCTCGCCACGCTGCTCGACATGCCACAGTCGACCGCATACCGCTACCTGCGCACGCTGACCGAGTTCGGATTCGTCGACCGCCAAGACGGCCGGTACCGGCTCGGCCCGAAGCTCGTGATCGGATCGGGCTCCCACGTCACGAGCGATCTTCTGATCCGCCTCTCCGAGCCCGTGCTTCGCACCCTCGTCGAGAGCCAGGGCGAGACGGCGGTCGTGATGCGGCGCGTGGGCCTGGCGGCCATGTGCTTGCACCAGCACGAGTCCCGCCACGGCATCCGCGTCGCGCTCGAGCCCGGAGCCACGTATCCCCTGCACGCCGGCGCGGGCGCCCGTGTGCTGCTGTCGTTCGCACCGGACGATATCGTCGAAGAGATCCTCGCCCAAGGGCTCGAGGCGCTCACCCCCACGACCCCCTCCGAGACGCCGCTCCGCAAGAGCCTCGACGAGATCAAGCGGAACGGCATCGCGTTCAGCGAGGGAGAGCTCATCGACGGCTCGGTCTCGGTCGCGGTTCCCGTGTTCCGTGACGACGGCATCGTCGGAGCCCTGGCCTTGTGGGGTCCGTACGCGAGATGCGGTTCGGCCTGGAAGGATCGAGCCGCTGGAGCCCTCGAGCGCGCCGCGCGTTCGCTGACGGCGGAACTGGAAACGGACGGCTCCTAGGCGCTTCGCCCACAGGGGAACCGACTTCCCACACCGCAGGGAGGCTCCGAGCACCCTCGCGGCGTTTCAGGTGATTCTCATCTTCCGATAAACGACCCTTCTGTGCTATAGGAATCACGACGAGATGCCGATAGTGTGGGCAGGACGCACATGGAGATCGCGACCGGTACTTTCGACGATCTGACGCCGGCCTCGGGCGACTATGCAAGCCTCCCGCTTCCGGAGGCATTCACGTGGACCGAGTGCGCTCCGCGGATCGAGTCCGGCGAGTGGTACCTGGTCGCCTTCCGGTCGGTCCATCGCGAGGGCGCCGACGAGCAGACCCTCGAGGAGTACGACCTGCGTGCGGCCGAGGAGGCCGCACTGGCCCCTGGGTTCGTGCATTACTACCGAGGACCCGTCACGAGCACACGGTCGTGCCTGTCCTTCTGCATCTGGGAGTCGCGCGACGATGCGCGCACCGCCTCTCGCGGCCCGAGGCACCGCGAGGCCATCGGCATCGTCGAGCAGATGTACGAGCGGTACGAGCTCGAGTTCCATCGCCTCATCAAGCGGCTCGGCGCCGAGGGGCTGTGGTTCGAGCCGTACGACGCGCTCGCAAGCGCGTGACGCCGGTGACGCCCTCCCGCCTCACCCGCGCTCGGAGTTCGCGACCGCGGCGAACGCGCCGTCGCGCACCCGCTCGATGAGCGGCTCAAGATCTTGCGGAGCAGACTCGCCTTCGCCGAGCACGTCAACGACGTCTCGCACGATGTCTCGCGCTCTCGCGACCCCCGCTCCCCGCCGGCGTCCCGGTCGGAGATCGAACCCCTGCGCCGCGATGGAGAGCTCGATCGCGGCGATGCCGTGAGCGATCGAGACCATCTCGGCAAGCCGGCGAGCGGCGAGCGGCGCCATCGTGGCACGATCCTCGATGCCGACGGCCTGCGTGGTGCTCACCACCTCATACGACACCGGCACCGCCAACGCGCGGGCATCGGCGGCGAGTGCCTGCACCGAGACGCCGAACATGTTGAACGCGTCCTCGGCCAACCCTTCGCGCGCGGCCAGCCCGTGAGGAAGCCCCGAGAACGGGGCGTGCACCAGCTTGAGGCACCGCTCCGCAGCGGACGTGAGCACGGTCGCCAACACGATGCGAAGCTGGTCGAGCGCCGCCGCGAGCGCGAACACCTCGAAGTTGCCGGCTCCCGTGATCGTGCCACGCTCGGGGTCCACGACGGGATTGCCCTGTGACGCGTTGAGCTCGAGCTCGAGCTGACCCGCGACGAAACCATAGACGTCTCGGGCGGTGCCCTGCACCTGCGGCATCGTCCTGAAGCAGAGCGGATCCTGCAGGTTGCGAGCCGGCCCCGGCCCCCAGAGATCGCTCCCTTCCAGCAGCGAGCGGAGGCGCTCGATCGTTGCCAGCACCCCCGGATACGGGCGGCTCTCGGCGACCGAGACATCGAGGATCGACAGGTTCCCCGAGAAGGCCTCGAGGCTCAGCGCCCCGGCCACGTCGAACGTATCGAGCAGTCGCCCGCAATCCCACACCGCGAGCGAACCCATGCCGGTCGAGAACGCGTTGTTGTCGATCAACGCGAGACCTTCACCGGCCGCCAAGCGGAAGCCGGAACCTTCCAGCAAGCCGTGGGCGAGGTCGGCCATGGGCGCCAGGTCGGCCTGCCCGATCGACCCCCGAGTGCGAACGGCCGGCGTTCGCCGATCGTTGAGCGCATCGACCACCAGTTGCGCCAACTGCGGCCGCACGCCGACGTTTCCAGCAGCGAGCCCGTTCGCGAGCCGAAGCATCGTGGCGCGCACGACGTCGGGTTCGGCGATGGGCTTCTGCCCCACCCGGTGGTTGAGGATCAGCAGGCGGTTGTATGCATCGATCTCAGCCGGGTCGAGGCGAACCGACTTCCGTTCGCCCACCCCGGTCGTGAGCCCGTAGACCTCGTCGCCCCGGGCGAGCGCAGCCTCGACCACGGCACGCCCCTTTGACATGCGGTCCATGGCTGACTCCGCCAGCGTGACGATTGTGCCACCGCGAGCCACCAACACGAGATCCCTGGGCGTGAGCGAGCTTCCGTCGATCACAACGGTCATGGAGCGATCTGGTCCTTCCGACGACGAACTAGAGGGCGGCCCGAACGGACCGCCCTCATCTGTCCTGCAGACACGTCGTGTCGTCAGGAAGCTGCCGGCAGCCACCCTTGTACGACATCGGTGTTCTCATCGATCCACGTTTGGGCGGCATCGGCGGGGTCGGCACCCTCCTGGATGGCGAGGGCGACCGAGTTCTGGTCCTCCTCAGTCCACGAGAAGTTCGAGAAGAACTCGAATGCCGCAGGGTCCTTGGTCTCGAGCCCGGCGCTGAACGCCTTGTAGAGGACATCTTCTGCATAGTCGCAGTCGTAACCGACCGCCGCCTCGGGGTCCTCGGCCGCGATGGCCTCACACTCCTCGTCATATGCAGGGAGCTCGACCTCCACCAAGTCGTACTTGGCGTTCGCCCACTGAGGAGTCCACCAGTACATCAGGATCGGCTCCTGGGAGTTGTAGGCCTTGTCGAGGGCTGCGAGCGACGCTGCCTCAGAACCGCTGTAGACGACCTCGAGATCGAGGCCGAGGCTCGCGATGATCGCCTCGTCGAAGATCGAGTAGGTCGTGTCAGCCCCGAGGAACCGACCCTTGTCGCCGGTCTCCGCCGTCGCGAAGGCGTCGGCGTTCTCCTTGAAGCCCTCCCAGGTCGCGAGGTCAGGATTCTCCTCGACCACGTAGGACGGAGTGAACCATCCGATATTGCCGATGATGCCGAGCTCTCCGCCGTCGACCACACTGCCTGCCTTCTCGATGTAGTCCTTGCGGTCCTTCAAGTGTCCTGAAGGCCAGACCTCGAGGGTCGCGTCCACGTCGCCATCTGCCATGGCCGGGAACTGGCCTGATTCGTTGATCTCCTGCAACTCGACGGTGCAGCCCATCTCGTTCTGCATCACGGCCTGGGCGACCGCCGCGTTGGCCTCCGCACCGACCCACGGGTTGACCGCGATCGTGATCGTGTCGCCCGCACACTGCGCCGCAGCCGTGGTCCCGCCCGTCCCCGCATCAGTGGGCTCCTGGACATCGCTGCACGCGGCGAGCACCAACGTGGAGACGGCGAACATCGACGCCGCCAGTGCGAACCTGCGCTTCCTCATCCCTGCTCCTTCCCTTGGTCTTCTTCGACCGATCTGGTGATCGCACGCACCCGATACCACCAGCCGAGTCCCATACCGACAGGACCCCGCATCGAGCGCGGCGCCGAACCCATCGCTTGAGTTATACGGTCAAGAGCGACAGCAAGGAGCAGGATGCAGACACCTGCGACCACGCCACGTCCTATCTGCTGCTTGCCGAGCGCGAACACGACCTCCTGGCCGAGCCCCGCAGCGCCGATCAGACCGGCGATGATGACCACCGAAAGGGTCATCATGATCGTCTGATTCACCCCGAGCAGGATGGTCGGGCGAGCCAGCGGCAGTTGCACCTTGCGCAGCAATTGACCGGAGGTCGAACCGAACGCCCGTCCGGCCTCGACGATCTCCGCAGGGACTTGTCGGATCCCGAGATTCGTCAAGCGAATGCTCACCGGCAGCGCATACACGAATGACGCGATGATCGCAGGCACGCGGCCGGGCTCGACGAGGAACAGCACCGGCACCAGGTAGACGAAGGCTGGCATCGTTTGCATGGCGTCGAGCACGGGCTTGGAGAGGCGCTCGAACGTGTTGCTTCGGGCCGAGACGATACCGAGTGGGATCGCAACCAGCAGGGTGATCACCACCGCCACGAGCACCTGAGCCAACGTGCCCATCGACAAGTCCCACATCCCCAAGACACCCAGAGCTCCGATGCATGCGAAGGACCCGAACGCGAGCCTCCCCCCGGAGACTCGCCAACCGATCAGTGCGAACGCGCCCGCCACCATCCACCACGGCACCCCGACGAACAGCGATTCGAGTGGGTCGAGGAGCCGGATCAGCACGAAGTCGCTCATCGCACTCGTGATACTCCCGAGGTGCTCCTGCGACCATTCGACGATCGCATTCGCCGGGGTCGCAACGGAGAACTCCCATGTCTCTGGGAACGACTGCTGACGCAGCACCTCTCGCCCGATCACGACTGCGGCGACGGTCACGAGCACCGCTCCGAGGGCCATCTGACGGCGGCTGAGCGCTCTGCCCGCGATGCGAAGAGGCTTCGTCGTGCGCCGTTCCCGTTGGCTCCAGGCGGTCGACACTCGATCGAGCACGATCGCCATCACGACGATCGCGATGCCTCCGTTGAGAGCCGCACCCACGTTCAACTGCTGCAGTCCGTCGAGCACGGTCTGCCCGAGTCCACCCGCGCCGACGAATGCTGCGATAACGACGATCCCGAGCGCCATCATTATGGTCTGGTTCACGCCCAGCATGATCGATGGCTTCGCCAGGGGCACCTGCACGAGCCGCAGCCGCTGGCGTTCAGTCGAGCCGAACGAGGTGGCCACTTCAAGGGACGTCTCCGGCACTCCACGGATACCGAGGGCGGTCAGTCGGATCGCGGGCGGCAAGGCGAATGCCAGCGTCGCCATCAGGGCCGGCGGGTTCCCGATGCCGAACAAGAGCACGGCGGGAAGCAGATAGGCGTATGCAGGGACCGTCTGCATCGCGTCGAGGATCGGGCGGAGCACCCGTTCGACGTTCGGCCTCCTGCCCGCCCAGATCCCGAGCGGCACGCCGATGCTCACCGCAACGGTGACCGATACGGCCACCAGCGCGAGCGTCTCGATGCTGGCATCCCAGACGCCGAGCAACCCGAATGAGAGCACGCCGACCCCTGCAAGAACCGCCATCCTCCAACCCGCGAGCACACCCGCGATCGCGGCGCCTCCCGCAATCAGACCGAGCCAGGTCAGCCGTTCGAATGCGGTCACTGTTGCGTCGACGAGCGTGTCGACGGCGTCTTCGATCGGGGTGAGGAAGAAGGTGAACAGCGGGCTCGTCGTGCGGTTCTGGATCGCCCAGTCACGAAAGGCGTCGAACCATGCAGTGACATCAACCACCCACCGCTCGGGGAACCCGGGTGCGAGCCACAACAGGCCGATCGCAGCGGTAACGACGATGGCCGCGAGCCACCCGATGCGTCGGGGCCAGAGGCTCGATGGCTGAGCCGGTGCCTGGGGCAACGCTGGAGCACCATCTGCAGCGACCCTCGAATGAGGGGGCGCGATGGCCATCTCAGCGTTCCTCGACGAGCGCGGCCATCACGGCATCGCGATCCACCAACCCCAGGAGATCGTCGCCTTCGACGACCCTGATCGATCGATCGGAGTCGGCCACCATCGGGATCAGATCCTGAACGATCGTCGCGGGCCCCACCACGGGCCCATCGGGCGAGCCATGCCCATTCACCGGGCGCATGATGGCCCGTGCGGTCAACACGTGCGCGCGCGGCACGTCCTTGGTGAAGTCGGCCACGTAGTCGTTCGCAGGATGAGCCACGACCTCCTCCGGAGTTCCTACCTGAACGAAGACTCCGTCCTTCATGATCGCGATGCGATCTCCGAGCTTCAGCGCCTCGGCCAAGTCGTGCGTGATGAAGATCATCGTCTTCTTCATCTCATTCTGCAGACGCCGAACCTCGTTCTGCATATCCCGCCGGATCAGTGGGTCGAGGGCGCTGAACGGCTCGTCGAACAACATGACCTCGGGGTCGGTGGCCAGCGCCCGAGCGAGGCCGACCCGCTGCTGCATGCCCCCGGAGAGTTCGTCTGGGAAACGATCTCCCCACCCAGCAAGACCCACGACCTCGAGCACTTCGGTCGCCTTTGCCAGCCGGACCTCTTTTTCGACTCCCTGGATCTCGAGGCCGAACGCGACGTTGTCGACGATCCGTCGATGTGGCAGGAGACCGAAGTGTTGAAACACCATGCTGATCATGGTGCGGCGCACCCGACGAAGCTCGTCGTCGTTCATCTGCATCACGTCTTGCCCATCGATGCGCACCTCGCCATCGGTGGGATCGTGGATCCGATTCAGCATGCGGACGAGCGTGGACTTGCCCGAACCCGAAAGCCCCATCACCACGAAGACCTCGCCTTGGGCGACATCGAACGAGACGTCCCGCACGGCGACCACGCACCCGGTCTTGGCGAGCAGCTCCTGGCGCGGTAGGTCCGCATCGGGCGTGCCGACGATGCGGTCGGCCTTCGGCCCGTAGACCTTCCACACGTTGCGACACGAGACCGTAGCGTTCGGCGTCTCGGCCAAGGCGTGCACCCCCTCCTCGGTCGGGCCCTCGGCGAGCCCACCGTCCGGACCGCCAGATAGTCAGCCTGTACACGAAAGCGCGCAAGTCAAGGGTTGCGCAGCCGACAACGGGTGAACAGCTGGCGCTCGGCTCAGCCGACGCCGAGGGCGACCAGGCCCGTCACGACGAGCGCGATGCCCACGTACTGGTTCGTCACCGGTCGCTCGTGCAGGAATGCGATCGAGAGCCCGACGGCGATCAAGGGGAACACGGCCGATGCGATCAGCACGATCGATACCAGCCCGAGCGATGCGCCGATCGAGTAGGTCACGACACCGAGCAGGTCCGCAGCGCCCGACGAGAGCGCCCAGACGAGGGCGAGGTTCCAACCGAGCCGATCGAACTCCCTTCGGCGGACGAACGAGAGCGCTGCGAACATCGCGAGTTGTGCGCATCGCGATGCCCACAAGCCGGGGACCCAACCAACTTCCTGGGCGAAGTATCCGAGCAAGAAGCCACCCACACCGAACAACACCGACGAGACGATGGCCCACGGAAGGCCGGGGGCTCTGACATGCGTGCCGGCTCGCAACTTCGCCAGATCGGTCGACGTGAGCATCACACCGATCACGGTCAGCACACCGCCGACGATCGCGGCGGGGCCTGGGCGCTCGCCGAGGAACACGACCGCCAGCGTCACACCCACCACGGCGTAGGTCGCGCCGATCGGCGACACGACCGCGACCGGACCGAGTTGCAGCGCCCGGTAGTGCGAAAGGTACGCCCCGCCGGAGGCCAACCCGTTCAATACGACGAACCCCGCGTACGGCACGATCACGCCTGGGCTGTGGCCCCCGGCGACCATGAATGCCGTCATCACGACCGCGCTGAACAGCTGCGCGACCGCGACGGTCGGTAGACTGCCCATGCGCCGGCCACCGACCGCGCCGGTGTAGTCGGCGAGGCCCCAGCCGAGCGCGGCCGCGAGGCCGAAGATCACTCCGGTCGGACTTCCGCGAGGGCGTCGACGGCCACGGCGCCGCGCTCGCCGACGAGCAGAGGGTTCGCTTCGAACGACGACAGACGCCCTCGCAGGTCATACGTGATGCGCGCGATCGCTTCGACAGCCTTGGCCATGGCGCGCAGATCGTGGCTCCCAGCCTCGAGCCCGCAGCGCGTCGCTTGATCCGCGACGTAGGCTCGCGCCCTCGCCGGGGTCAGCGGACACGGCACGAACACCGCCTCACCCTGTTCGGCGAGGGCGCCGCCTGGGCGCACCGTGATCATGGGGCCGAACCGATCGTCGACGACCGCTCCGACGAGCACCTCCGCGCCGCGCACCATCTGCTGCACGAGCACCTTCGGCGCCCGCGCACCCGCGCGCTTGGCCGCCTCGAGCACCTCGGCCGCCGCGACCTCGACATCGTTCGCGTTGCGCAGACCGAGCCGCACCCCGCCGAGCTTCGCCTTGTGCGGTATCTCCGGCGCCTGGGCCTTGACCACGACCGGGAACCCGATCGCGCGCGCGAAGGCCGCGGCCTCGGCCGGCGTCACGACCGTTCGTTCGCGGGGCCGCGCGACACCGTACAGTGCGAGGATCCTCGCGCCGGTCTCCTCGTCGATCGGCCCCTCGCGACCCTTCAAGACACGCAGAGCCTTCGCCCGGCTGGGGTGCGGCGCGAGCTCGTCGACGATCGCACGACGTTTCGATGACCCGAACTCCACGAGCGCCTTGATCGCGCCCGCCGACGCGTGATGTCCCTGTAGGAACGGCAACCGATGAACGTTCGTAAACACCTTCGCGGTCGGGATGTATGCGAGCGGGGCCATCGCGACGCTCGCGAAAGCCACTCCGGTCTGGCGCCGCAACTGCTTCACCTTCTTCAGTACCGGCGTGGCCCACGGTGTCTCCCCATCGAGGCGGGGCGGGAACGCATCGAACACGATCAACCCGACCGCGGGGTCGTTCGCCAATGCTTCCAACGCCCCCTCGTACATCTCGGTCTCGACCGCCGCCTGCCCGGTCACGTCGAGCGGGTTGTTCTGCGACGCGAAGTGAGGAAGCACCTTCTTCAGCCGGCGCTTCGTGGCTGGCGCGAGCTCGGGAAGCTCGAGGCCCGCCGCACCCGCGGCCTCGGCGAACAGGGTGCAGGCACCGCCCGACTGCAGCGCGGCCGCGACGCCTGTGTGGCGCAACGTGCGCACGTGAGACAGCAGCACCGCCGCCTCGAACATCGTCACCGGGTCTTCCACGAGGACCACGCCCCGTGCGCGGAGCCACGCGTCGCGCAGGGTCGTGTTGCCCGCGAGCGCGCCTGTGTGCGCGACGATCGAACGGCGTGCGGCGACGCTGCGGCCTTCGGGTGCGCAGATGAGCACGGGCTTGCCCGCGAGACGCAACGCATCGAGACCCCGGCCGATGCCCTCGACGTCGCGCATCGCTTCGATGTAGCTCGTGACGACCTTGGTCTTCGCGTCGCCGGCAGCCCACTCGAACATGTCACCGAGGCCGAGCACCGCTTCGTTGCCGACGCCGAGGATGATGCGCAGCCCGACCCCCCGGTCCGACGCTTGCTGGTTCATGGCCCACGCCACGGTCCCGCTCTGGCTGAGCACGCTGATCGCGCCGGGGAGCGGTTCAGGCGGCGGGGTCGTGCCGTACGGCGCGACGCGCTCGACGTAGTTCACGAAGCCCTCGACGTTGGGACCGAGCACCGGGATACCGGTGCGTCGCGAGGCTTCGCGAAGCTCCTGCTGGAGCGCGACACCGCCGGGTCCCGCTTCGGCGAAGCCGGACGACACCACCATGATGCCTCTCACGCCGCGGGTCCCGCAGTCGTCGATCATGCGCGCGACCACTCGAGCCGGGACCACGAACACGACGAGATCGACGCCCGTGGGCAGCTCGCTGATCGCGTGCATGCAGCGCCGGCCCCAGACCGTGTCGTATTTCGGGTTGATCGGATACAGCTCGCCGTCGTAGCCGATGTGGCGGAGCGACCGCTCGATCTCCGGAGCCCACGAATCCGGTGATTCCGACGCCCCCACGACAGCGATCGAGCGCGGCGACAGGAGCGGGGACAGGTCGTAGCGGGGTCGCGTCGCGCGACGCCTTGGGCTCACGTCTCTTCCCCGCGGTAGCGGGCGTCGCGCCACGCGACCGCGGCCTTGAGGCCCCGCTCCTGTGTGATGCGGCGGAACTCGTCGCGTGCGGGAAGGTTCGTCGTCTCGATCAGGACGTCGAGCTCGGTGTTCGACGCCATGGCCGCACGGAAGCCAGCGACGTCCCATGCACGGTTCACCGCGCGCTTCGTCGTCTGGACCACGAACGGCTCGTTCTTCGCGATCTCGTTCGCGAGGGCGAGGGTCGCGTCCGTCAACTCGTCGGAAGGCACAACCCTATTGACCATGCCGATGCGAAGCGCCTCCTGGGCGCTCACGCGGTCCTCGCCGGTGAAGAGCAACTCTTTGGCCCGGCGCACCCCCACGATCCACGGCAGGAACATCGACACGACGCCCGAGCCGAAGCGGATGTCGACGTAGCCGAACTTCGCGTCCTCCGCGACCACGGCCAGGTCGCACGCGAGCATGAGGTCGGTGCCACCGGCGAGGCAGTACGAGTGCACCTGGGCGATCGTGGGCTTGGGACAATCGGTGAGCTCGAGCATCCGATCGGTCGACAGCGCGAGCTCCTCGTGCCAGTACCGGGCATCGTGCTCACCACCTTCGGCGTCCTCGTTCAGGTCGTAGCCGGCGCAGAACGCTCGCCCGGCACCCCGCACGATGACCACGCTGACGGAGTCGTCGTGCCCGGCGGCGCGGACGGCGTCGGACATCGCCTCCAGCAACTCGCCGTTCAGCGCGTTGAGGGCATCGGGTCGATTCATCGTCAGTCGCCTCACGGGTCCGATGTCTTCGACGAGCAAGACTGCTTGGGCACCGGCGGTCGGATCGCCCACTGATATCCCTCCTCCTGATGTGGTCACCGTAGGTCGCGGCGTGGATCGCGACGAGTGGCCGCGATGCTAGCAACGGGCCGCCGAACCTCGGCGCGACCGGTTCAGCCGCGTTCGAACATGGCGATCACTTGCTCGGCCGCCCGCATCCCCGAACGAAGGGCGCCCTCCATGGTGCCCGGCCGATCGATCGATGTGTGTTCGCCCGCGAACGCAACTCGACCGACCGGTCGCGCGAACACATCACGGCGCGCCCACGACGCCGGGTCCCAGCTCGCGTAGGCCCCGAGCGTGTAGGGGTCGTCCAACCAGGTGTAGAGCACTGGCTCATCGACGAGGGTGAGGTCCGGGTTCATCGCGCGCACCGCCTCGAGCCAACGGGTGGGCTCGCCGCGGTCGAGGCCGAGCGAGTCATGGGCTGCCGGCGAGCCCGCGAACGACGCGATGCACTTCCTCGGCGCGCCCCCGGCGCCGTTCGCGGCCCAACACCACATCGACCGGTCGGAAGCCTGCCGAGATCGCACCGAGGGGCGTTCCTTCGTCGCGACCGCGAACTTCGAGGCGACGCCCATCGGCAACGCCGCGAGCGCCGAGGCGAGTTCGCCTGGCAGCGCGGGCGTGAACGCCAAGCGCGCGACGATGGGCGCGGGTGCCGCCACCACCACCGCGTCGGCACGTTCGGTGTGTGGACCCACACGCACCGTCACGCCCTCATCATCACGTACGACCACATCGACGGCGTGGCCGGTGCGCACGTCGGGTAGTGACGACGCGATCTTGAGGGCGAGCTTCTGGTTGCCGCTTCTCACACGGAAGTATCGCCTGCCGTGCGCCGAGAACGGCCGCTCCCCCTCGAACGATGCGAGCGCGACATCGTGGAGGTCCTGCGCACAGGTTCCCGCGAGCCGGTAGGTGACGATCGAGCGCGCCGAAGCGTCGCCCTCGACCGACTCGAGGAACCCGCCGACGCTCATCGACGAGACCTGGCCGGCAGACGACCGGGAGAGCGCGGCGTTCGCCGACTCGATGAACGCGTCCTGGGCATCGAGCGATGCCGCGCCCTCGCCCCACGGTTCCCGACGGGCGTAGGAGGCGCCGGTCTCGACGAGATCGACGCCGAACCTCGCGGCTGCCTCGTGCACGGCCGTGTCGTCGGCCATGATCCACTCGGCGCCGAGCTCAGCGGTCGCGCCGTTCGTGAGGGTGACCGACCAGACCCGACCGCCAACCCTCTCGCGTGCCTCGAGCGCCGTGACGGCAACGCCTCGGTCGGCCAGCGTACGCGCCGCCGACAGCCCGGCGAAGCCGGCACCAACCACGATGACGCGGCGATGCGTATGCATCAGTGACGGGGTCCGAACGGACTATCGGCTGGTGGTGCGCATGGGTGGCACTTGCATGGCACGGTGCGCCTATGGTAGTCAGCCCCATCATGGGTTGAACCGCCGCTCAGTCTCCTGGACTGAGGGCAGGGCGAGGAGGGGTTCGCATGGCAGGCAGGCACCCGATGGACAAGACCTGGTCGCGACGGCAGTTCCTCACGAGAGCAGCCGGGGGTGCGATCGCCGTGCCGTCGCTGGCCGGGGTCCTTGCGGCATGTTCGAGGCCGGGCGAATCGGATCCCGGAACCGGCTCGGTGGCAACCGAGATCCCGATCGCGACGCTGGAGAACCCGGTCACGCTTCCTGTGACGACGGACCCGATCGCCGCGGACACGCCGATGGAGTCGGGGCCGCTCGTGCTCTACAACTGGGCCGATTACATCCACAAGAAGGTCGTCGCCGAGTTCGAGGAGGAGTTCGGGGTCGACGTGGAGATCACCACCTTCAACAACATGGAGGAGGGGATCCAGAAGGTCGCCAACGGACAGGTCACTCCCGACGTCTTCGTGCCGACCCCCGGGTACATCCGGAGGCTCGTCGACCAGGATCTCCTGGCGCCCCTGCAACACGAGCTGATCCCGAACATGCTGTCGAGCGTGTGGCCGTCGTACTCGGACCCCGGTCCGTACTACGACCTCAACTGGAACTACACCGTTCCGTACACGATCTACACCTGGGGCGTGGCGTACCGCCGCGACCTGGTAAGCGATGAAGAGGCGGCGGCGCAAGGTTGGGACGCGCTCTGGAACCCGGACTACGCGGGCGCCATCAGCCTCTACGACTCGTACGGCGACACGATCGCCGTCACGATCCTTCGTAACGGCAGCCTCGACGTGAACACGGGCGATGCGGCGCTGATCGACGCTGCCAAGATCTCGATCCTGGAGACCATCAACGACAACGGGGCTCGCCTGACGATCAACGGCGTGTACGCGAAGATCCCGGACGGTACCTTCACCGTCGCTGAATCATGGACCGGCGACATCGTGGGCGCGCAGTGGTATCTACCGAAGGGCGTTGGCACCGACGTGCTGGGCTTCTGGCGTCCGGAGCCAGGCCAGACCATGATCGGGAACGACCTTCTGGTCGTGCCGGCTGGTGCGAGCAACCCTCGCCTCGCGCATGAGTTCATCAACTTCATGCTCGATGAGAAGCACGGCACCGACAACTTCGTGAACTGGAACGGATATCAGCCGCCGTTCGTGTCGATCGATCCCGCCGCCCTGATCGACCAGGGCGTTGTGCCGGAGAACCTGGCAGATGCAGTCGTGACCGAAGACATGTTCAAGACAGACCTGACCCCTGTCGAGCTGCCACCAGAGGTGGACGCGATGTGGCTCGAGGCCTGGACCGAGATCAAGGCGGGTGCCTGAGATCGGGGCACCCGCGACGCAGGCGGTCGAGCCGCGGCGCCGCGTCTTGCGGCGGCGCCGCGGCTCGAGCACTCAATCGCCGAGGGACAGCGGAGTCTGGTACCCGCGCTGGTTCTGGCCCTCGTTCGCGGCGCCGGGCAGCATCTGGCTCGCGATCATGTTCGTGCTGCCGTTCTACGTCGTGTTCGCGGTGGCGTTCGGCACGGTCGACTTCAGCTTCTTCGGAGCACCCGTGCCGTATTACGCTCCGTGGTGGTGGTCGTTCGAGACCTTCGACGCGACCCTGAGCAAGTTCTACGCGGGCTCTGCGATCTATCAAGCGCCGCTGCTCCGGACCTTCGCGTACGTGTCCGCCGCCACGGTCATCTGCCTCGTGCTTGGATATACCGTCGCGTACTTCGCGGCGCGAGGCGCCACGAAGTACAAGGGGCTCATCCTGATCATGCTCGTCTCGCCGCTGTGGATCAGCTACCTCATGCGGATCTACGCGTGGCAGGGCCTGCTGGAGTCCGAGGGGCCGATCAGCTTCGTGCTGAGCCCGCTGGGCTTCGGCGAGACCGCCTGGCTGGAAGGCCTTCACATCACGGTCATCCTCGGGCTGGTCTACGGGTACATCCCGTTCATGATCCTGCCCATCTACGCATCGCTCGACCGCATCCAGGAGAGCCTTCTGGAGGCCGGGCGCGACCTCGGCGCCAGCGGCCGGCAGACCTTCTGGCGAGTCACGCTTCCGTTGTCGCGGCCGGCGATCCTGGCCGGCATCGTGATCGTCACGCTGCCGATGTTCGGCGACTACTACACCAACGACCTGCTCGGAACGACGAAGACCTCGATGTTCGGCAATCTGATCGCCGTGCAGCGCGAACAGACAGGAGGGTCGACCCGCATGGCCTCCCTCGTGCTGATCCTCGCAGTGATCGTCTTGATACCGATGCTGTACTACCTGCGTGAGACCAAGCGAGCGGCGGAACAGGCATGAGCGCCGCGATCGAGACGAGGCAGGTTGCTCCCGCACGCGGGTACTTCAAGAATCCGTGGCGGAGGCCCCGCGTCCTGCAAGGCGTGACGGTGGGCTACTTGCTCTGGTCACTCCTGCCGGTGCTGATCGCGGTGGTCTTCTCTTTCAACGACGGGCGCTCGCGCATCTCGTGGCAGGGATTCTCACTGCGTTGGTGGACCCAGGACCCGACCGATTCACTCCTGCACGACGCGGCGATGCGCCAAGCCATGACACAGACCTACAAGCTCGCCTTCATCACCGTGCTCGTCGCGGTACCGCTCGGCACCTTGTTCGCGATCGGCATCGACCGCTGGCACGGCCGCCCCGCCCGGGCCGCCAACTTCACGATGCTCCTGTCATTCGTCGTGCCAGAGATCATCCTCGGCGTCTCCCTCTACATCCTGTTCACCAACCTGCTCAACGGGTTCGTAGCACTCGGGACACCGGCACAGGTGCTGGGACTCATCAGCTTCCAGCTGAGCTATCCGGTGATCATCGTGCGCGCTCGACTGTTCTCGATCGGTCCCGAGTACGAGGAAGCCGCCATGGACCTGGGGGCCACGCCCGGGCAGGCGATCCGTCGGGTACTGCTTCCCCTCATCTCGCCCGCGATCCTCGCGAGCGTCGCCCTCGTATTCGCCGACGTCGTCGATGACTTCGTCACCGTCGCCGCGCTCTCGGGCGAGGCCAGCAGTGAGACGCTCGCCCAGAAGATCTACGCGGCGTCACGATCTTCCCCGACACCCGAGGTCAACGCGGCCGCGACGATGATGCTGGTCACGACGCTGCTCGTGGTCGCCATCGGACTGCTGTCCTACCGGCGAGTGAGCCGCGGCCAGAAGGACATCGCCACGACGGACTTCATGCAGTTGTAGCCTCGACCGCATCGAGTCATCAGAGGAAAGGGACCGCGTGGCGCGCGAACACCCCATGGACGACGGCTGGACCAGACGGCGTTTCTTGGCCAGAGCGGCCGGCAGCGCCATCGCGCTGCCCTCGCTGGCAGCCGTCTTGTCCGCCTGCGACGCGGGGGACACCACCTCCGGCGGCGAAACCGGCCCGAGCGAGATCCCGATCGCCCGCCCCGACAGACCGGTCGAGCTTCCGCTCACCGGAGAAGCGATCGCGACCGACACACCCATCGAAGAGGGCGCGAACCTGCAGGTCTACAACTGGGACGGATTCATCTACAGGAAGGTGCTCCGGGCATTCGAGGAGGAATACGGCGTCACCGTCGACTGGATCACATTCACCAACTTGGAAGAGGCCATCCAGGATCTCAACACGGGCAGGGTGCAGGCTGATGTCTTCTTCCCCACCACCGAGTACATCTCACGACTCGTTCAGGGTGGCGAGAGCGGACCACTGATCCAGCCGCTCAATCACGAGCTGATCCCCAACTTGACGAGCAACGTGTGGCCGAGCTTCTCCGACCCTGGCCCCTTCTACGATCCGGGCGCGCGCTACACGGTGCCGTACACGATCTACACCACCGGCGTCGCGTATCGGCGCGACCGCATCGACGACGCCGATGCCGCGGCCCAGGGCTACGAGATGTTGTGGAACCCTGAGTACGCAGGCCAGATCGCGTACTACGACTCGTACCGCGACGCGCTCGGCATGGCGATGATCCGCAATGGAGGAACCGACCCGAACTCCGGCGACCCCGCCGAAGTCACGGCTGCGAAAGAGGCGGTCCTCGAGATCTTGAGCGAACTCGACGGGCAGCTCGCGATCGATGGCACCTTCGCCAAGCTTCCTCAAGGCAAGGTCACGGTGTCGCAGGCATGGTCAGGAGACATCGTCGGTGCGAAGCGGTACCTGCCCAAAGGAACCGGAGACGAGGTCCTCGGATTCTGGTATCCCGAGGTCGAGCCCGGCCTCATCGCCAACGACACCATCGTGATCCCGGCGACGTCGAAGAGCCCTCGCCTCGCTCACGCCTTCCTGAACTTCTTGCTCGGCGAGAAGTGGGGATACCGGAACTTCGCCGACTGGAACGACTATCAGCCGCCTTTCACGTCGATCGACCCAGCTTCACTCGTCGACGAGGGAATCGTTGCGCCCAACCTGAAACGGGCGGTCGTGACGGAGGATGTGTTCTCGACCGGGCTCATACAAGGCCAGCTGAGCCCGGAAGTCGACACGCTCTGGCTCGAGGCCTGGAGCGAGATCCAATCGAGCTCTTAGGGACTACGCCTCGTCGTCGAGCTCGTCGGTGTCGATCAACGCCGTGCCGGCGTCGGGCAGCACGCGGAGCGCCTCGACGGGGAGATGCACCGTGACCGGAGCCCCCGACTCGTACGGCATCGCGCCCCCCTCGTTCTGCAGCCAGGCCTGGATGCGCTGTCCCGGCGCGAGGTTCAAGAACACCTGCAGCACCGACCCGACGTAGACCACGCGTTCGACCATGGCCGGGATGCGGTTCGTGCCGGTCGTGCCTTGTGCCTCGAGGTTCACACGCTCGGGACGGATCGTGACCTTCGCCGCGCCACGCGTGTCCTCATCACCCTGACCGGCGGTGAACGAGAACTCGCCGATCGACACCGAGCACCCTCCGCCGGTCTCACCCAGGGCGGTGGCGTCCATCAGGTTCGACACGCCCAGGAAGTCGGCGACGTAGGCGGTCGCGGGCTCCTCATAGATCTCCTTGGGCGGCCCGACCTGCTCGACGCGACCCTGCGACATCACGGCGATGCGGTCCGACATCGTGAGCGCTTCTTCCTGGTCGTGGGTCACGTAGATGAACGTGATCCCGACTTCCTCCTGGAGGGCCTTGAGCTCGATCTGCAGACGTTTGCGGAGCTTCGCGTCGAGGGCACCGAGCGGCTCGTCGAGCAAGAGCACCGCGGGGTTGAGGATCAGGGCGCGAGCGAGGGCGACGCGCTGCTGCTGGCCTCCCGAGAGCTGCGTGGGCCTCCTCGCGCCGAAGCCGGTGAGCGCGACCAGCTCGAGCGAGCGACCGACCTGATCGCGCATCTCCTGTTTGGACACGTCCTTGTACTTGAGGCCGAACGCAACGTTCTCCTCGACCGTGAGGTGCGGGAACAACGCGTAGTTCTGGAAGACGGTGTTCACGTTTCGCTTGTGCGGTGGCGTCTGTGCCATATCGACGCCATCGAGCAGGATCTGACCCTCCGATGGTCGCTCGAACCCGGCGATCATGCGCAACGTCGTCGTCTTTCCGCACCCCGAGGGTCCGAGCAATGAGAAGAACTCGCCTGAGGGCATATCGAGGCTGATGCCGGCCACCGCAGTGAAGTCGCCGAACCGCTTCACGAGGTCGACGAGCTGGACCTGTCCTCCTGCCATGGTCGCGGAGTCTAGTCCAGACGGACCATGGCCGGTCAAGCAGGATCGAAGGGTGCTGCGAACGACGTGGCATCATGCCCGGATGGACGAGCTCGCCCGGCCCGCCGACCCGTCGAAGCTCGAGCCCGGCGGGCCGCTCGACGTGCTGACCGCTCGACGTGCGACCCTGCCACTGCTCGCCGGCTATCTCGCATTCGGCCAGTACTGGGGCGTGTGGGTGATCGTCATCTACGACTTCCAGCGGCTCCACGAACTCTCGGAAAGCCGGCTCGGGGGGCTGTACATGATGCTCTCCACGGCGGCGGTCGTTGTCATGCTGCTCGTCGCGCCAAGGCTGCAGCGCATGCCGCTTTCTACCACCGTGCCGTTGTCGCTCCTCGTGCTGGCCGGCGGGTCGATCGTGATCGCCTTTCAACCCACATCGCTCGTCGTGCTCGGGTTCGTGTTCGTCGGCGCTGGCAACGGGCTGATCGATGTGTACCTCAACGTGGCTGCGCAGCGCGTCGAGGTCGCCACCGAGCGCCCGGTGCTGCAGTGGCTGCACGCCTCGTACGCGCTGGGCGGGGTCACCGGCGCCGCGATCGCCGGCCTACTGCTGGTGTCTCGTGTGGAGTTCCGGTGGGGGCTTGCTTTCGCCGGCATCATGCTCGTCGCCACGGCACTTTGGACCGCCCGCACCACACCGCGGGAGCGCAGCCCCGAGGGCGTTCAGACCGTCTTCTCTGTCTCGGCGCTCTTCCGGACTCCCGCCTTGTGGGTACCCGCCCTCGTGGTGCTGTTCGCGTTCCTCGTCGAAGGTTCGATGGATACGTGGTCGGGCCTGTACCTGCGTGAGGAACTCGGTGCGTCGGCCGGTGTTGCTTCCATGGCGTTCATCGCGTTCTCGGGCGCGATCTTCCTCGGCCGCATGTTCGCCGGGAAGGTGTTGTTCGGTCTCGGGCCTCGCACGACGATCATCGTGGCAGGCGTGGGGTCGCTTGCCGGGGGACTGCTCGCGACGCTCACGAGCAACCTCGCCGTGGTGGGGTTGGCCTATCTGATCCTCGGGTTCATGATCAGCGCGGCGGCACCCGCCGGGTTCAGCCTCACCGAGAGCATCGACGAGGACCCGACGAGCGCGATCGCCGCCGTGACGACCGTCGGGTACACGGGATTCATCTGGAGCCCCCCCTTGCTGGGCTACGTCGCACAGTCGATCGACCTTCGGGCCGCCATGGCAGTGATCGTGATCGCGACGTTCGGCATCATCGGTGCCGGCTTGTTCGCGCCTCGCCCGCGGGTGGAATGATGTTGCGGCTGTCGACACCCTCGCCGAGCGCTTGACGCTCACATCTGCTGCGATACACACAACGCTTCGCCGTGCGGCAGTCACTGGGAAGCCCTCGCGACTCTCGGTTCGGTTCGCACCCGGGTACGCTCGCGGTGTGCGACGCGCAGCCCCGTACGTGACGTTCCTCGTGGTCGTCTGTGTGGCTTGCAACCGAGGTGAAACGAGCCGGTTCGAAGTGCTGCACCAGTCGGAGCGTCAGGAGATCCCAGGGACCTTCGGCTACCAGCTGGTGCCGGTCGACGGGTTCCGAGCAGAGATCGATCCGGCGGTTGCATGGCGTGAGCTGCCCGGTGCTGGAGAAGGGACCGATGTCTCCGTAACGCTGGCCGAGGTCGAGAGCCCAACCGATGGCGCCGATTGGGGGCCGTCGTGGGTCTACTTCACCCATGACCTCTGCTACTTCACCGCGAAGGGGGACTTCGTCTCCCCGTCGCGCGCAGGCGAGACCGATGGATGCACGCCGCAGAACGTGCTCGTGCAGATCGTCGATGCGAGCTCGGGTGAGTTCCGCGGGGTGTTCGAGGCCTACGACGACGATCTGACCTGGCTGCCGGCGCGCACCGGTACACCAGATCAGGTGGCGGGGGCGACCCGCTTCCAGTAGTCCAGCCAGCGGGCGCGCTCGCTCGGTCCGAACCCGACCAGCATCTGTGCCTCGGTGAACGAGTCGTTGTCGAGAAGCGTGCCGAGCAGGTTCGGGGGCACTTCCATGTGCCACGGCGAGTCGGGCTCGGCGAACGCCTTGCGGGTCACGCCCTCGAGCGGCGGTTGGTAGCCGTTCCAACAGAAGTTGTCGACGCCGACCCGCGTATCCAGCAGATGGTTCAGGAACGCGTGCGCCAGGCCGGGATGATGGCCCCGCTCACAGACCGCCATGAGGTCGCAGCCGACGATCTTCTCCGGGCCGGGAGGCGACCAGAACCGCAGCTTCTCGCCGAGATCGAAGTCGCCCTCGGCGGCCGCGTACCCGGGCGCGGAGAGCACGTCGCCCGACCACGCCTGATGAGCGGCGAAATCGCCCTCGGGCAACCCCTCCTCGACACCGTCGTTCGTGAAACGAACATCGGTGATCGCGACGGCATCGCTGAGGGCGCTCGCCGCAGCGTCAAGCTCCCTGTCGGTTGCCGCGCGAACATCGGTGACACCGCCTCGCAACAGGGCAAGCGACATCGCCTCGAGGAACCCGTCGTACATGCCGACGCGCCCGCGGTAGTCGGGGTTCCAGAACACGTTCCACGGATCGCTCGTCGCGTCGGGGGCATCGGAGGCGGCGAGCAGATCAGCGCGCCACGCGACGCCGCTCACGTACACCGTGTACGGCAGCGAGTAGCGCTGACCCGGGTCGTAGAAAGGCCCATCACCCTCGCGGAACCACGGCCAGAGGTTGCGCACGTTCGGCAGCTCACCGTGGTCGAGCGGGCGGATCAGCCCGGCGTCGATCAGCCCCGGGAGCGCATCGATCGTGGGGAAGAAGACGTCGAACTGCGTGGACGGATCCTGCAGCCGCGCGATGGCCTCGTCCATGTGGGTGAAGCTCTCCACCTCGACACGAACGTCACGGTCGGGGAACGATCGCTCGAACGACGAGAGGGTGCCCTTCGAAAGGTAGTCGCGCCACTCGTAGACCTTCAGCACCGCTCGCTCCTCACCGCGCTTGCCACTCTCGAAGGTGGGTCCGACCGGCCTGGGGACGACGGGAGCGGAGCTCGGAGTCGGGCGCTGGGCCGCGCGCTCGCACGCGGCCAGGAGGGCCGGGAACGTGACCCCGACCGCGGTCATCCGCCGCAGGAATGCGCGCCTGTCGAGGGTACGAGGTCCCTCCCGCCGGGGCTTCATCACATCATCTTGCTGCATGCGAAGAGGGAGCCGCAAGCAACCATCTCGTTCACGGCGCCTGCGGAGGCTCGAGGTCGGGGGGCGCCACGCCCTGGCCCCACGCGTCTGCGCCGCCGTCGACCAGCACGGTCGAGCCCGTGATGTAGCCCCCGCCCGCCGACGACAGGAACGCGATCGTTGCTGCGACCTCCTCCGGCCGCCCCGCCCGGCGCATCGGTACGAGTTCGGCGTACTCGGCCACGACCTCGTCACCTCCGTACTGCTGCAGCCCCTCGGTCTCGATCAGCCCTGCCGCGATGCACACCGCGCGCACCCCATAGCGCGACCACTCGTTCGACAACGACGCGGCCATCGTCTCGAGCGCCGACCGCGCCATCGACGAGTGCGCCATCATCGGGATGCCTCGCCGAGGGCTGAACCCGAGGAAGAAGATCGAACCCGTGCGACGCGGGATCATCCATCTCGTGGCGACCTCACGGGTGAGATGCCAGACGGCGTCGACGTTCAACCGGTGCACGGCACGCAGTCCCTTCAGCGAGATGTCTTCGGCGGCCGCGGCGAACTGTCCCCCTGCGTTGTTCACGAGCACGTCCACAGACCCGAACCTGCGATGAACCCCATCGAGGAACGAGGCGACCTGTCCGGGATCTCGCACGTCGCACATCTCGGCCACGACCTCGTGTCCCAGTTCTCCGAGCTCGGTGGCCACTGCCTCGATGGGCTCGGCGCGCCGGCCGCAGATCGCGACACGAGCCCCGGTGCGAGCGAGCTCGAGCGCCGTCGCACGCCCGATGCCTGTTCCCCCACCGGTGACGATCGCGTTCTTGCCGGCGTTCGCATCGCCGGCGAGCGGCGATCGAAAGGCATCTACCATGCTGCGCAGTATGCCCGACGAGCACGCCATCACGGTCACCGGCCACGACGGAGTGAGGCTGTCTGGCCGCGTCTTCGGTGAGCCCGGCGCTCCCGGTCTTCTGCTGCATCACGGCTTGGCATCGAGCCAGCACATCTGGGACCAGATGCTTCCCAGGCTCACGCGCCGCATGCAGGTCGTGACCTACGACGCACGCGGACACGGCGTGAGCGCCAAGCCGAGCCGAGGCTACGGATTCGATCACATCGTGGGTGACGCCCTCGCGGTCGCGCGCGCGACCGCACTGAGCCGCCCTATCGTGGCGGGACATTCGTGGGGAGCCATGGTCACGTTGGAGCTCGCGGCGCGCCACTCGGATTCGATCGCCGGAGCCATGCTCATCGACGGCGGCCTGCAACGCATGCGCGACGTGATGGACTGGCCCACGACCAAGACGGTGCTGGCCCCGCCGCACCTCAGCGGCATGCCTCTCGGGGAGTTCCGTGGACTGATGCGAACCTTCCTCGGCGAGGCCGTCGAGGTGACCCCGGACCTCGAGGCGCAGGTGCTCTCCGTGATGAGGGTACGTCGCGACAACACGATCAGACCGCGGCTCGCGCGCTCGAATCATCTCCGGATCCTTCGTGCGATATGGGAACAAGATCCGTACACCCTCTGGAGCGCGATGCGCCTACCAACACTCACCATCGTGGCCAGAGACCGGACCGAGGTGCAGCGGCACTCGCAGATGCGCCGAGCCGTGGCCCGCGTGCGGTCGCTGACCCGCGGTCGACCCGTGACCGTGGAATGGATGGACGGCATCCATGATCTTCCACTCCAGCACCCCGAGGCGCTCGCACGCCGGATCGAACGATTCGCGGAAACCGCCGTAGGCTAGAGGCACGATGTTCCTGTTCGTCGTGATCTTGCTGCTGCTCGCCGCATTGTTCGGTGTGCTGGGCGCGGTGCTGAAGGCTGTCGCGTTTCTCGTGATCACTGGCGTGCTCACCGTGACCGTGCTCGGATCGTTGGCCTGGTGGGCCTTCAAACGCAAGGCTCGAGAGATACACGCCGAGTACGAGCGGCAGATCACGCAGCAGCGCACGACCCGCTACCGCGTGAACGAGGCACAGCGCGAACCACAGAGACTGCCGCAGCGCGACGACCGCTACTGATCAGCGGTCACGATTCGCCGTGGCACGGCGCGTGAGCCACTCGCGATAGTCGCCAGGGGCGTTGCCGACCGCGCCGAGCGCTGCGCCCCGAGACCGGCCTTGGTCCTCACGGCGAGCGCCGATTTCGATCGCGCGCGACGTCAGCCACAGCGCGGCGTACCTCAGGGGTTCCGGCGGTGTCTTCGCTTCCGAGCAGACGACGGGCATCGAGGTCCACTCGTCGACGATCCCCTGCGCGAGCGAGGCAAGGATGCGACCGCCCACCATCGTCTGCGACAACCCGTGCCCCGAGAACCCGAGCCCAGCGTGCACGTTGCCTGGTTCGAGCGTGCGGAAGAATGGCAGGAACGTCGCCGTCTGATCGATCGGTCCTCCCCATGCGTGCGTGAAACGAACGCCTTCGAGCTGCGGGAACAGCCATGCGAGCCCACGTGCGGCTGCCTCGGCGACACGGGCATTTTGGGTGACCGCGCGCCCGCCGGCGCGACCACCGAACACCACTCCCAGCGCCCCGCCACCGATCACGATGCGACCGTCATCGGTCGGGCGCAGGTAGTAAAGGAGCTCGCGGCAGTCACCGATGCCGATCTGCGACGTCCAGCCGATCTCGCGCAGCAACTCCGGGATCGGCTCGGTGGCGACGACCTGATCGACGATCACGCCGAAGCTCCGGCGGAACCCGGGCCAGCCCGCGGCCCACGCTCCGGTCGTGAGCACCACCTGAGCGGCCTTCACGGCACCATGAGTGGTGCGAACGACGGCCGGACGCGAGCGCTCGAGCCCGGTCATGGCGGAGCGTTCGAAGATCCTCACTCCTCGCTGCAGCGCGATGCGCCGAAGTCCCCGTGCGAGCCGCGCCGGTTGCACCACGGCGCTGTCAGGCCCGAACCACCCCGAAACGAACCGAGGTGAGTCCGCGATCGCACGGGCCTCGTCAGGACCGATCTGGCGCAGCCGATCTCCCTCGCCTCGTGTTGCCAGGAACTCGGCCGCGGACGAGCCTTCGGGTTCGAGCTGCCACGTTCCGGTCGCGACTCGAAGCGCGCCCTCGTGGTGGAACCAGGCATCGATATCGTGTCGCTCGAACCAGGCGCCCGCATCCTCGACCGAGCCGGCGACAGCGTGCAGGTACCGCATACCCTCCTCGTCGCCGAAGAGGGCACAGATGGCGGGCGCATCCCACCACGACGACGAGAAGAAGCCACCGTTGCGCCCGCTCGCCCCTCCTCCGCAGATGTCCTGCTCGATCAGAGCGATGCCGAGAGAGGAGTCCCTCACGGAAAGCTCGATCGCGGTCCAGAGTCCCGCGAAGCCGCCACCGACGACGCAGACATCGGCGACGACGTTCGACGTGAGCGGCGGACAGGGCTCGCCCGGGTCGTTCGCCAGCGCTTCCTCGAGCCAGAAGCTCCTCGTCGCTCCAGGTGCCGGCGCGCGCGAGCTCACGGATCTCGCCGCCACACCTGGCGCGAGCGTGTGCCCGCCAAGATCAGGCAGCGGCCGATCTGCAGGAACATCAGAGCCGGCCATGATCTACGCCGGCCGGACCCCATGGATGGCCACCTGATCCACATCGGCATCGTCTCCATATTCCCAGGGGGTCGCGAAGAGCTTCGAGCCGGGCCGGTGTGCCGTAATCTGGCAGCCGTGCAACGAGCGACCGTGCTCTACGACGAAGACTGTGGGTTCTGTCGGTGGTCTGCAGACAAGCTGAAGGCCTGGGACCGTCGCGGCGCCCTACGGTTCCGACCGTTGCAGAGCTCCGAAGCAGACCGTCTGCTCGAGGCCGTGCCCCATGAACGGCGCACGACCTCGTGGCACCTGGTCGAAGCCGACGGCCGAGCGTGGTCGGCCGGAGCGGCCGTGTCCCGTGTGCTGCGCGCGCTGCCGGGTGGCGCGCCCTTGGCGACCCTGGCCGAGTCGATGCCCGGTGTCACCGATCGCCTTTACGCCGAGGTAGCCCGGCGACGAGGGGTGCTCGGTCGGCTCCTCGGGCAGGCAGCCTGCTCGGTAGACCCTTCGCGCACCCCCGGCAGTCGCATCTGAGCGACCCCTCGTCAGGCCTCGATCACGAGTGGACGAAGCGCTCTGTAGGCAGGCATGCACACGTCGGCATCGTCGCCGTTCACGAACTGCACACAGACGTGGTCCGCGCCCGCGTCGAGATGCTCGCGAACGCGGGCAGCGATGGCGTGCTCGTCGCCGGATGCGACCGTTGCGTCGACGAGACGGTCGCTGCCGCCATCGATGAGCTCTGCCTCGGTGAACCCCAGGCGCTCGAGATTCCTCACGTAGTTGGGGAGCCCGAGGTAGCCGGACGTCCATCCGCGCGCGATCGAACGCGCTCGAACCGGGTCGACCTCGAGCACAGCGGTGAGCTCGACGGCGAGCACCGGCTCGGGGCCTAGCACCGCGCGTGCCCGCGCGGTGTGCTCGACCGGAACGAAGTAGGTGTGCGCACCGAGTGCGCGTGCGGCCGATAGGCGGAGCATGCCGTCACCAAGTGCCGCGAGCAGACGCCGGACCCCTCGAGGCTCAGGCGCCGACCACGGGGCCTCGTCCATGCGATCGAGGTACTCGCGTATGCGGGCCAGTGGCCGGTCCCAGTCGAGACCTCGACCTTCGGTCGAGTAACTGTGGCCGACCCCGATGCCTACCACGATACGCCCACCGAAGGCATCGGTGAGGGTTCGTGCTCCACCGGCCATCACGTCGGCGGCCCTCGCGGTGATGTTGGCGATGCCCGAGCACACCGTGATGGCCGACGTCGCGGACGCCAGCACCGACAGGTGCGCGAAGACGTCCCTGGAGCTCGAGCCCTCCGGCACCCACAAGGCCGTGTAGCCGAGCGACTCGAGTTCCCGGGCGTCCTCGCCGATCTGGGCCACCGATCTCGAGTCGAACGCGAACGTCCACGCGCCGACGACGCCCAGGGCGGCCCTGACCGCGGCGTGCTCCTCGCTCATTCCGTGGCGTCTGCCTCCACCAGCTCCGCCGGACTGTCGGGGACCACGACTGCGGGCTCATCCGCCACGTTGTGACCTTCCACGTCGATGTTGGGCAGCCACTGCAACCAGCCGGGCAGGTACCAGTTGCGGTCGCCAAGCAATCGCATCGTCGACGGAACCAGGATCGACCTCACCACAGTCGCGTCGAGGAACACGGCGACGGCGAGGCCGAATCCCATCTGCTCCAATGACGTGAGCCGTCCGGCCGCGAACCCTGCGAACACCGCCACCATGATGATCGCGGCGCCCGTGATGATGCCGCCTGTCGTGCGCAGCCCGTACGCGACCGCACCGGCGTTGTCGTGCGTCTTGTCGTACTGCTCCCGGATACGCGTGAGCAGGAACACGTGGTAGTCCATCGACAGGCCGAACAGGATCGAGAACAGGAACAGTGGCAGCCACGATTCGATCGCGTCGACTTGCTGGAACCCGAACAGGTTCGCGATCGACTCGCCGAATGCGGGTCCCCCCTTCTGGAACACCAGCACGATGAGCCCGTACGCGGCGCCCACCGACAGCAGGTTCATGATGATCGCCTTCACGGGCACCACGATCGAGCGGAACACGACCGTGAGCAACAGGAACGACAACCCGAGCACCACCAAGATGATCAGAGGAGTGTAGGTGTCGGAGATGTCGAAGAAATCCTTCACGAACGCCGTGTCGCCGCCGACCAGCACGGTCGCCGCAGTGCCATCGAATGCCTCGGGCACATAGGTCTCCCGGAGACTCGAGATCGTCGCGACCGCGACCTCGCCTTGCGGGTCTGTCGCCGCTCCCGCCAACGGGATCTGGATCAGGGCCACCGTTCCGTCCTGGCTGACGAGGGGGGCGGCCGGCGTGCCGAGCCTGTTGTCACCCGCGATCGCCGACTCCAGAGCCTGTACGGCCGTGGCGTACTCGGATGCGAGCTGACCGGGTGCGCCGGGTTCCTCTCCGGCGGTACCGACGCCATCGGCTTGGATCACCAGGTCGACCGATGACTGAGCGCCGGCCTCGGGGAACCGCTCGACGATGATGTCGAACGCCTCCTTGCTCTGCACCCCGTCGGGCAGCGTGCCGATGCCGGCGAGCCCGGTCTTGATACCGCGACCGTCGTCCTCGGGGTGTCCCTGGAACCAGTACGGAAGCGACAGCGCGACCATGATCGCGCCTCCGAGCGCGAGCCACACGACCGGTCGGCCCATGACGACCCGGGTGACGCGGTCCCAGAATCCGCCCTCGGTACTGAGGCTCGACCCTTCCGGGCGGGAGAATCGGGAGAACCGCCCTCGCTGCAACATGCGGTTGACGATGATTCCCATGGCGACGAATCCGACGAGGCCGCCTATCGGCGCCAGCGCCGGAGCGCCCATCGCAGCGAGCCCGCCGACCAAGGCGCCGCCTGCGAGCATGGCGATGAACACCGCGAGTGTCGGCATGCGGGACAGGTAGGGCCAGTTGACGCGGTCACCCAGCAACGCGAGCACCGCAGGCAACAGGGTCATCGACGAAGCCACCGAAACCAGCACCACGACGATGGCGCCGCCCGCGAGGCTCCGGAAGATGGTGGTCGGCACGAGCAGCATGCCTGCGAGTGCCAACACGACGGTCATGCCGCTGAAGAACACCGCACGAGATGCGGTCGCGCCCGATGCCCGGATGGCGTCATGCTTCTCGCGGCCATGGTGACGTTCCTCCCGGTAGCGCGAGACGATGAACAGCGCATAGTCGACGCCGACCGCGATGCCCATCATCGTGATCAGGTTCGGCGTGAAGAAGCTGAAGTCCCACAGCGTGCCCAACAACCCGACGATGCCGAGCGTGATGGGCAGCGTGAACAGGACCGTCTTCAGCAGGGGAAGCAACCCCGCGACGATCGCTCCGAACACGATCAGCAACACGATGATGGCAGCCGTGACGCCGATGCTTTCGCCGAAGGCGAGGTCCTCCTCCGAGATGACCCTGAAATCCTCCGAGGAGCTCACCGCCCCCAGCATGTGGGCCTCGATGCCGTCGCCGGAAGCGTCCTCGCGGGCAGCCTCCACGTCCTCGAAATGCGGGGTCGCCTCGTCGATGTCACCGGTGTAGACGCCCGTGAACAACACGGCCGAACCGTCGTCGGAGGGGATCGGGCCGAGTGCCGCGACCTGCGGGTCCGCGGCCTGCTCCTCGGTCAGCGGGAACGCGGCGGGAAGTGCGACGAAGACATCAGGCCCGAGGTCCTGGAGCCCGGTGATGAATCCGTTCACGCGCTCGACGAACGCCGGATCCTCGATCGCACCGGCGTCGCCGGCGACGACGAAGGTCTCAGAGATCGCGTCGTCGGCGAGTTTGCCTCGCTCGAGGATCTGCTGGGCGCTCTTGGCCTCCGGCGAGTTGGTGAAGTCGAAATCGGTGGTGAGCGCCTGGCCGAGCAGGGTCGCGGCCGACGCCACACCCGCGATCAACAGCACGACCCAGATGCCGACCGTCCTCCACGGGTGCCGGCTGCTCGCTTGTGCGAGTGATTCGGGATTGACTCGCATCCCCGTTTCCCCCTTCTCGTCGACCGTGTCGACCGATCATTGACGTACGGTGTATGCTTACGGCGTATGGGAGCATAGGTATACACCGTAAGCCTGTCAACCCCGATCCAGGAACGATCGGGAAAACCTTCGGAGAACGATGCCGATGCCTGCACGAACCCGGAAACAGGCGGAGATCGACGCTCCCACCAAAGAGCGCCTCAACCGGGACCGCATCGTCGACGCAGCTTTGGCCATCATGGACGCGGAAGATCTCGATGCGGTCTCGATGCGCCGGGTGGCCCGCGAGGTGGGCGTCGAAGCGATGTCGCTCTATCACCATGTCCGCGACAAGGAAGACCTGCTCGACGGCGTGTGTGCGCGCGTCATGCGCGATTTCCGCTACCCACCAGAGGATCGCCCATGGATCGAAGTGGCGCGTGATGGGGCCCGGGAGTGGCGACGCGTGCTTCGCGAACATCCCAATGTGATCGCGCTCTGGGCCGACCGCCAGCGCCCAATGACCGATCTCGAATCACTGATGCCCATGGAATTCGCGCTCCGCGTGATCTCGCGGTCAGGCATGGATGCGCGTGACGGCGTGCAAGTCTTCAACGTGATCGGTGGTTACATCATGGGCGTGGTGATGATGGAGGTCGGCGCGATGTTCTCAGCCGGCACGGCGCCGAAGATGAGGGCGCCAGACCTCACCAGGGTGCACGCCAAGATGCCCGACGAGAACTTCGCCCAATCCCTTCCGGCGGACGCGCTGCCGTGCATCGTCGAGGCGTTGCCCCACCTCGCTGATTGCGACCCCGACGAACAGTTCGAGTTCGGGCTCGATCTGCTGCTCGCAGGCATCGAAGCGCGCGTCGTGACCCGCGCCTAGATTGGCCAGAGGCCGACGGCCGACTCTCAGCGCAACCCGAGTTCCGAGCCCACCCGCTCGAAGACCTCGAGAGCCTCGCGCACGTCGTCATCGGTGTGATCCGCGGTGACGATCGTTCGGACGCGCGCGATGCCCTTGCCGACCGTCGGAAACACGATCGCCGGGCAGAACACGCCCTCTTCGAACAGGCGGCGCGAGAAGGTCTGAGTCGCTTTCTCCTCGCCGGTGATCACGGGCGTGATCGGTGTCTCGCTCGTGCCAGTGTCGAACCCAAGCTCGCGCAAGCCGGTCTTGAGTCGGTCGGTGTTCGACCACAGGCGCTCGAGTCGATCTGGTTCGTCGGCGATCACATCGAGCGCGGCGATGCACGCCGCGACCACGGGCGGAGGTGCGCTCGTCGAGAACAGGTAGGGACGCCCTCGGTTCTGCAGCCACTCGATCAGGTGCGGCGGACCGGCGATGAACCCTCCGATCACGCCGATAGCTTTCGAAAGCGTGCCGACCTGGATATCAACACGACCGCGCAATCCGAAGTGCTCGACGGTGCCGGCACCGCCGTCACCCAGCACACCGGTAGCGTGTGCGTCGTCGACCATCATGATCGCGCCGTGTCGCTCGGCGACATCGAGGAGGTCGGGCAGGGGCGCGATGTCACCGTCCATCGAGAACACACCATCGGTGATCAGCAGTTGGCGGCGCCCCCCCTTCGCGGTCTCCGCCAGCAGACGGTCGGCGTGGTCGACATCTCGATGATCGAATACCGCAATCTCTGCTCGCGACAGCCGCGCGCCATCGATGATCGATGCATGGTTGAGGCGATCGGAGACGATCACGTCGTCCTTCGTGAGGATCGCCGCCACCGTGCCCGCGTTCGACGTGAACCCCGACTGGAACATGAGTGATGCTTCCGCGTGCTTGAACGCCGCGAATCGCGACTCCAGCTCACGATGCATCGTCATCTGGCCGGCGATGGTTCTCACGGCGCCCGATCCCGCACCGAGTTCCTTCGCGGCCCGGCTCGCTGCCTCGTTCAGTCGTGGATGGTTCGCGAGCCCTAGGTAGTTGTTCGACGCGAGGTTGATCACGTCGCGCCCGTCGTAGCGAGCTCGCGCGCCCTGCGGGCCTTCGAGCGTGCGCGGACGCAGCAGCAGTCCATCTCGCTCGAGAGAGGTCAGCTCCTGCTTCAAGAACTCGAGCGAATCGGTCAAGTTCATCCCTCCGCGCCGTTCGGCGCCATCCTCATCCCGCGCCGTTCGGCGCCATCCTCATCCCGCGCCGTTCGGCGCCATCCTCATCCCGCGCCGTTCGGCGCCATCCTCATCCCGCGCCGTTCGGCGCGAGGATCACCTTGCCGGAGTGGCCCGAGGCCGTGGTCTCGAACGCCTCCCGCCACTGTTCGAAGCCAAACCGATGCGTGATCACGGGCAAGACGTCGACGCGACCCGTCGACAACAGGGTCGTCGTCTGCTGCCACGTGCGGAACATCTCGCGCCCGGTGATGCCCTGGAGGCGGGCTTCCTTGAAGATGACTTGATCGTTCAGGTCGAGCGCGACCGAGGCGTCGGGAAGTCCCAGGAGCGACATGCGTCCGCCGCGTGCGAGCACGCGCGTGCCCTGATCGATCGCCGTCGCGTTGCCGCTCATCTCGAGCACGACCTCAGCCCCCACGCCTTTCGTCCGCTCAAGCACGGCGGCGACCGGGTCGGTCTCGGCGGGGTCGATGAGCACATCGGCGCCCATCTCCCGAGCCTTCTCACGTCGATAGCCGTTGGGTTCGATCGCAATCACCTCGAACGCACCGAGCGAGCGAACCACACCGACCGCGAACATGCCGATCGGGCCGCACCCGATCACGGCAACCACGTTGGTGGCGATGTCCTCGCCACCCCCCGTGCCGAACGCCGCATGCACGGCGTTGCCGAAGGGTTCCATGATCGAGGCGACGTCTGGGTCGATGCCCTCGCCCACGACCCACGCGTTCGTGGCCGGCAGCACTACGTACTCAGCGAAGGCGCCCTCGGTGTCGACCCCGAGGATGCGCAGGTTCTCGCAGATGTGCGCCCGGCCCGTCTGGCAGGTGGAGCAGTGCCCGCACGCGATATGCGTCTCTGCCGCGACGAACGTGCCCGGCTGCAGGTGATGCACCTCGGCGCCCACCGCGTGCACCGTGCCGGCCATCTCGTGGCCGAACGTCATCGGCACCGAGCCGATGCGCTTGTCGGCCCACTCGTTCCATTCGAGCATGTGCAGGTCGGTGCCGCAGATCGAGGCGCCGTGCACCCGCACCAGCACCTCATCGTCGCCGGGTGCGGGGATCGCGATCTCGACGAGCTCGGCGCCGGGGCCGCGCACCGTCTTGCGCAGAGCCCGCATCGTTCCGCTCACGCTCGCAGGTTACCCTGCTCCGGGAACCCGACCGGATCGCCAGCGCGTCAGACATGTCCTCATCCGACCGGAAGGACGACCCGTGAGCCTGCGACCCATCGCTCCCCTTGCCCTCGCTGCCCTCCTGCTGTCCGCGTGTGCCGACGCCTCCACTCCTCGCGACGGATCGCCCCCGACGGGAATCCCTCACGGCGCTGGACCCGATGATCTCTTGCTGCGATGGGGGTACGAGGGTGGGTTCACCCCGCCCGAGTTCCAGCTCACGAACCTCCCGTCGTTCTCCCTCTACGGCGACGGCACGATCGTGCGTCCAGGCCCGCAGATCGAGATCTATCCAGGCCCCGCGCTTCCAGCGATCGAGACCGTGACGATCGACGAGGCTGGCATCCAGGCGATCCTCGAGGCTGCGCTCGACGCGAACCTCGACTCCGTCGGCGACCTCACCGACATGGGGTCGGTGGGCATCGCCGACGCGCCCGAGACGGTATTCACCGCGCGGTTCGGCGATGTCGATCGCACCATGCGCATCTACGCCCTGAGCGAAACGGGCACTCAGATGCCCGGCATGTCAGACGATGAATTCCAGGCGCGGAATCTCTTGCTTCATCTCGTCGAGCAGCTCGGGTCGCTCGAGACATGGCTCCCCGAGCGTGCGGTCTCACAGGCTGTGGCGTTCGAACCACATGGTTCCCGCGTGTTCGCGTCGAACCTGCGCGGCCGGCCCGATCCGCCGCAGAAGCCGGTCGAGTGGCCGCTCGCAACCCCGCTTGCAGGCATCGGCGAAGACGCAGGCGCCGGATATCGGTGCGTCACCGTGACCGACGTCGAGTGGTCCGAGCAACTTCGGCCCGTCGCGGAGATGGCGAACCAGCTCACGCCGTGGACGAGCGATGGTCGGCGCTACTCGGTGGTGTTCCGCCCCCTGCTTCCCGACGAAACGACCTGCTGACATCCGCGTGAAGGGGGCTCGCTCGTGGTGGAGCCCGCCGCCGCGAGTTCAAGCTGCCGCTCCACCATGCCGATGTAATCCGTGCCGGACGGAGGATCCGGCCCTTCGGAGCGTACGGAAACGGCGGCAGCGTGAGCTTCAGCGACCAAAGGATCCAGCCGGCCCTCGATGCATCGACCGCGGCCCGACCCAGCACGGACGTCGATGGCGCCGTCGCCGACCTCGGAGCACAGCTCCGGGACCTTGAGATCCGGTACCGGGGGATCCTCGACGGCCTGCCCGCCGTGATCTACCTCGTGAACGTCGGCCCGGACGCGCTCGTGTGCGATGTCAGCCCTGGCGTCGATGCGCTACTCGGCATCTCTCGAGAAGAATGGCTCGCTCGTCCACATGCGTGGGTCGACCGCGTGCACCCGGACGACCGAGAGCGAGTCACCTCCGCGGTCGACCGCGCGGCGCAGACCGGCGATCCCTTCCATGTCGAGTATCGAGCGATCCACCGCGACGGCCGTGAGGTCTGGATCAAGGAAGACTGCGTGTTGATCCGTGACGAGCACGGCACACCGACGTACTGGCTCGGCCTGATGCTCGACGTGACCGACGACGCCGCGATGCGTGGTCAGCTCCACGAGGTCCGATCGCAATACGGGGCGCTGGTGGAACAGATCCCCGCCATCGTCTACGTCGACATCGCGGATGAGCAGATGACCACCACCTACGTGAGCCCCCAGATCCTGCCGCTGCTCGGCTGCACTCCCGAAGAGTACGTCGAGGACCCCGATCTCTGGGCCCGCATGCTGCATCCGGAGGACCGGGAAGAAGCGATCGAGACGTACCTGCGTGGACGTGAGAGCGGTCAGCCGTTCGTGTACGAGTACCGCCTCGTTGCCAGGGACGGCCGTGTGCTCTGGTTCCGCGATTCAGCGATCGTGTTGGCAGGTGCCGACGGTGGCCCAGGCCTGGTCCAGGGTGTGATGCTCGACATCACCGAGCGCAAGGCTGCCGAGGAACAGATCGCCTACCTCGCCTACCACGACAAGCTCACCGGCATGGCGAACCGGGCCATGTTCGACGAGCTGCTCGAGCTCTCGCTCGCGCGCGCCCGACGCAACGGCAGCGGGGTGGCCGTGGTCTCGGTGGATCTCGACGATTTCAAGCTCGTCAACGATTCGCTCGGCCACGAGCAAGGCGACAAGCTCATCCAGTCGGTGGCGCACCGTTTCCATGAAGCCACGAGGGACGCTGACCTCGTCGCGCGACCGGGCGGTGACGAGTTCTTGGTGTTGCTCGCCGACCTGGACATCAGCCCCCCGGTGCCCGGTGGACAAGACGGCGGGTCGATCGCAGCCGAGGCCGTCTCCACTCGCATCCAGGAAGCGATGCGGCAAGCATTCGAGATCGCGGGCACGGAGCTGTATCTCACCGCGAGCCAAGGCATCAGCGTCTTCCCCGGCGACGCAGGCGACGCGTCGACCCTCCTCGCACACGCCGAGACGGCGATGCGCCAGTCGAAGAAGAGCGGGCCCGGCGGATCGATCGTGCACACCTCCGACTCGGGTGATGCGATGACGCGGCTGTCGATGTCCACCCGCCTGCGCAAGGCCGTGGAACAGAAGCAGTGGATGCTGCACTACCAGCCCTTGATCGAGCTCGATTCCGGCCACATGTACGGCGTCGAGGCCTTGATCCGCTGGCCCGAGTCGAATGGTGGTCTCACGCCGCCGGGCGAGTTCATCCCGTTGGCCGAGGAGATGGGGCTGATCGAAGCGATCGGCGACTGGGTGGTCGAGGAGGTCTGTCGCCAGGACGCCCAGTGGCGTGCCGAGGGTCTCGAACTCGAGGTGGGCTTCAATCTCTCTCCCCGGCAGCTCTGGCAACCCGAGCTCGTTTCCAAGATGGTGGCTCCGCTCCTCATCGCGGGCATGGCCCCCGAACGTGTCACCGTCGAGATCACGGAATCGACGGCGATGACCGACCCTGATCGCACGATCGAGCTGCTCGGCCAGATGCACGAACGAGGGTTGAAGCTCGCCATCGACGACTTCGGCACCGGATACTCGTCGCTCGCGCGACTCAAGCATATGCCGGTCGACATCCTGAAGATCGACCGTTCGTTCGTCCGGGAGGTCGACCTCGATCACGATGCGGCAAGCATGGTGTCGGCCATGATCTCGCTCGCTCACAACCTGGGCATGTCGCCGCTCGCCGAGGGCATCGAGACCGAAGGCGAGTGGCGATTCCTGGCCGACCGAGGCTGCCCGTTCGGACAAGGGTATTTCTTCTCACGCCCGGTCCCGGCCTCGGAGATCCTCGCCATCCACCGGCGGTCGTCGCTGCAGGTGCTCGGCGGCGACGCGGGCTAGGTGCGGACGATCATCGGCGGCGCTTCGGCCCGCGAAGGCCAGAGCGGCGCCCGCGTGCGCTTCCGCTGAAGACCGTACGGGGCGGCGCGACCTTCATGCCTTCCTGCTCGAACTCGTCATGGAGATCGAGCCGCGCGGCCATGCGGCTCACGTCTCCGAGCTGCTGAGGGGTCACGAAGGTCACGCTTGTGCCCGTACGCCCCGCCCTCGCCGTTCGACCGACGCGATGCACATAACCCTTGTCATCCTGCGGCGGGTCGTAGTTCACCACCAGCGTGATGTCGTCGAGGTCGAGCCCCCTGGCGGCCACGTCGGTCGCGATCAGCACCCCGACGTGCTTCTCCTCGAACCGATGCAACGCCTTCTCACGAGCCTGCTGCGTCATATCGCCGTGCATCGCCACCGTGGACACGCCTTCGGCGCGGAGCTGACGAGCGAGGGAGTCGACGGCCCGCTTCGTGTTCACGAACACCAGGGTGAGACCGTCGGGCTCTTCGGCCCTGGCGAGCTCGATCAGCTTGGTCAGCTTCTCGTGTGAGCCCGTCGGCACGAAGCGATGATCCGCCTCCTCGACCGTCTTGCCTTCGAACTCGACCTCGTGGCGCACGGGATTGCGGGTGTACACGTCGGCGATCCTGCCCACGGCGCCGTCGAGCGTGGCGGAGAAGAACATCGTCTGGCGGTCTTTCGGCAGCCGGCGCACGATGCGATCGACTTGCGGCTGGAACCCCATGTCGAGCATGCGGTCGGCTTCATCGAGCACGAAGATGCGCACACCGTCGAGCCGGACCATCTTCCGCTGCGCGAGGTCGTCGAGCCTGCCCGGAGTGGCGATCAGGATGTGCACGTCGCCGACGCCCTTGGACTGCTCGCTCACGCTCGTGCCGCCATACACCGCCTTGACTGTCAACCCTCGTGCCTTCGCGATGTCGGCGAACTCGCCCCGCACCTGGGTCGCGAGCTCGCGAGTGGGCACCAGCACCAGCGCAGCCGGACGATGCTGATCCTGGGGATCGAGCTGATCGACGATCGGGATGGCGAACCCCAGCGTCTTGCCCGACCCGGTCTTCGATCTCGCGAGGGTGTCACGACCGTCGGTGGCATCCTCGATCACCATGACCTGGATAGGGAACGGCAGGCCGATGCCACGAGCGGCGAGCGTCTCGATGACGGCATCGGAAACGCCGAGGTCACGGAACGAAGGCAGCGATGGCAGCGATGGCAGCGACGTCATCGAAGGCAAGGGTAACCGTTCCGTCACAGGTCGAAAGCGCCGTCGAGCGACCCGATGAGGTGCACCACGATGAGGAGCTGGGTCAGGGCGAGCGATTCGCTTCGTCTCTCACCCTGCCCCGCTGTGCGGACCATGCCGATCCGCTCCCGTTGGAGTCGATCGTCAGGGTGCAACGCAGACCACAGCACATCTTCGATCTCGGCCCCGAGGCCGGGCGGACAGTCGCCGTCGATGTCGAGCACGCTCATCGGTCCGCGACCGTCGGTTCGAGATGACCAGCGGATGGGCGCGTCCCCGTCACCACGCAGCGAACCGACCAGCTCCCGGAGCTCCTGATATGGGAGGGTGGGGCGCACGACCAGGCGCGCCGAGAGATGCTCGTCGTCGGAGGCCCCCGCCCTTCGCCGGAACGACACGACGATATCGGCGAATCCCCGTTGTGGACGGACGTAGGTGGCCGAATCGGACTCTCTGTGGTGGATCTCGTCGACGACCTGCTGGGCCGAGTAGCCACGTTCGAAGACGTCGCGCTCCAGCTTCCAGCGGCGACGCAACATCTCATCAGGCTGAAGGAAGACGGCGAGATCGATCGCATCGCGAGCACGTCGATCCGCCAACGGCAGCAATCCCTCGACGATCACGATCTCGGCCGGCTCCACCGATTCGGGGAGACCGAAGGTTCCCGTGACGTGGCTGTAGGTCGGCTTGGTCACCGCCCGGCCCGCCGAAAGCGCACGAAGATGCTCGGCCATGAGGTCCATGTGGTTCGCGTCGGGCGCGAGCGGTGTGATCCTCAGGCGAGCCCGCTCCGCACGGTCGAACCGGTGGTAGTCATCGGCACACATGCGGCCGACACGGTCGACGCCGAGCACGTACTCCATGCCTCGGGACAAAGTGCTCTTGCCCGAGGCGCTGTCTCCCGCGAGCCCGAGGATGACCGAGCGTACGCCGCCGTCATCGGCAGCGCGCAGGCCGATCGCACGCCCGTCACGCGGTACTTCCATTGGTCGTTTCACGCTACCGCAGCCGGGTAGGCTGCGGTCACCTGTCTCACGGCATGCGAGGGGAGACCATGGACGACCGCATACAGCTCTGGAATGACCTGGCCGCACAGATCGGCGTCGACAGCATCCGCTGCACGACTGCGGCAGGATCGGGGCACCCGACCTCTTCGTTGTCATGCGCCCATCTGCTCTCTGTCCTGTACTCGAGCCATCTGCGCACCGATGTGGGCGATCCGAAGTCCCTCGCGAACGACCGCTTCATCATGTCGAAGGGCCACGCCGCACCGGCGCTGTACGCGACCTTGAAAGCGATCGGCGCCATCTCCGACGAGCAGCTGATGAGCCTGAGACGGTTCGGCTCGCCGATCCAGGGCCATCCCGCGCCGGTGCCCGAGCTGCCGTGGATCGACGTGGCAACCGGCTCGCTGGGTCAGGGGTTGGCGGTGGGCATGGGCATGGCGCTCGCGATGCGTCTCGACGGCAGCGGCGGCAGGGTTTTCGTGCTGATCGGCGATTCCGAAGCTGCCGAAGGTTCGGTGTGGGAGGCGATGGAGGCTGCGGCGTTCCACGGCCTCGACGACCTGATCGCGATCCTCGACATGAATCGGCTCGGACAGCGGGGGCCAACGATGCACGAGTGGAACAGTGGCCTGTTCTCTGCGCGCGCCGAGGCGTACGCGTGGCACGCGATCGAGGTCGACGGCCACGACGTGGCGGCGATCGACGCGGCCTACACCCAGGCGATCGAGCTCGACGGTCCCGTGTTCATCGTGGCCCGCACCGAGAAGGGTCACGGCGTCTCGGTTGCGGCGAACCGCGAGGGCTGGCATGGCAAGGCGATGTCAACGGAGCAGGCAGCCCAGGCCATCGAGGAGCTCGGCGGCATCCGCTCTCTCACCGTCACCCCGCCCTCACCGCCGGAGTTCAAGCCCCTGGTGCTCGGTGAACTGCACGCCGAGCCTGCGCCCAACTACACGGAGCCGGTCGCGACGCGGAAGGCGTTCGGCGAGACCCTCGCGTGGCTCGCCGGACACCGCCCCGACCTGGTCGTGCTCGACGGCGAGGTCGGCAACTCCACGCACACCGATGATGTCGAGGTGGTCGCGCCCGAGCGATTCCTCGAGATGTACATCGCGGAGCAGGCTGTCGTTGGAGCGCAGACGGGATTGCAGGCCCTCGGCAAGACGGCGTTCGCGGCGACGTTCGGCGCGTTCTGGACCCGCGCCTACGACCAGGTGCGCATGGCGGCGATCAGTCGCGCCGACCTCCGCTTGTGTGGGTCGCACGCCGGGGTGTCGATCGGCGAGGACGGCCCCTCGCAGATGGCCCTCGAGGATCTCGCCATATTTCGGGCCTTGCACTCGTCGACCGTGCTCTACCCCGCCGACGGCACCGCGACCGTGAAGCTCGTGACCGCGATGTGCGACCTGCCCGGCATCTCCTACGTGCGAACCACGCGAGAGGCGACCCCGGCGCTGTACCGAGCCGGCGAGGATTTCCCGATCGGAGGCTCCAAGACGCTCCGCAATGGCACAGACGATGTCGCGACCCTGGTGGGCGCCGGCATCACCGTTCAGGAATGCCTCACAGCGGCCGACACACTCGCCGCCGACGGCATCTCGGTCGGCGTGATCGACGCATATTGCGTGAAGCCTATCGACGCTGCGGCGTTGCGGGACGCGCTCGAGCGTGCCGCACTCATGCTGGTCGTCGAAGACCACCGTGTCGAAGGCGGCCTCGGAGACGCGGTGCTCGATGCCCTCGCCGAGACCGGTCCACTCTCGGGTCGAGTGGTGAAGCTCGGTGTGCGTGACATGCCGGGGTCGGGCACCGCGAGCGAGATGCGGGCGTGGGCCGGCATCGACGCGACGTCGATCGTGGCGCGCGTGCGCGACGAGATGTCCTAGTGCTGTCGGGACAGCTTCAAGGCCCGGTCCGCGTCGATCGCCGCTCCCGGCACGCCGCCGTACACCATGGCGATGATCTCTTCGGGAGGTACGGGCTTCGAGAAGAGGAATCCCTGCCCCAACATGCACCCACGCTCGCGAAGGAAGCCGAGCTCCCCCGGAGTCTCGATCCCCTCTGCCAGGGTCGTCATGCCGAGCCCGCGGGCGAGGTCGAGGAACGCCCCGACGATGCTGGCCGACTGCTCGTCGGACTCCACGTTGCTTACGAACGACCGGTCGATCTTCAGCACATCGACCGGCATCTCACGGAGCCTCGACAACGACGAGTATCCCGTACCGAAGTCGTCGATCGCGATCCGCAGGCCGCCTCGATGCAGGTCCCAAAGGATCTCCTGCGCTCGGTCGGGATCCATCATCGCCGAGGTCTCGGTTATCTCCACGACCACGTGTGAGGGATCTATGCCGCCATCGCCGATCCGTTGGAGGATGCGCTCGGCGAGATCGGGCTGCCAGAACTGCCGAGGTGACAGGTTGAAGCTGACCTCGAGGTCGATGTCGAGCTCCCTCCAGGCCTGCGTCTGGAACACGAGCTCGCGCACGACCCAGTCGCCGATCACCTCGATGAGTCCGAGTTCCTCGGCAAGGGGGATGAAGTCGCTCGGGGGCACCATCGTGCCATCTGGCTCGATCCAGCGGATCAGCGCCTCGACGCCGATCATTCGTCCGGACGAGAGCTCCATGACGGGCTGGTAGTGCAGCGTCCAGCGTTGGCTGTCGACCGCCTTGCGCAGTCGTGTGACGAACTGCAGCTTGGCACTCGAATCGAACGCTCCTCGGGACGACACGGAATACCCGAGCCCGCTCTTCTTCGACTCGTGCATCGCGGCCTCCGCATTGCGCTGCAGATCGTTGGCGTTCTCAGCGTCCTGGGGGAACATGCTGATGCCCATGCTCACAGAGACGTAGAGCTCGATGCCGTCGACGGAGATGGGCGCGAGCATCGTGTCCGTCACACGTTGGGCCGCGGCCTCTGCCCGAACGACCGCGGTGTCCATCTCATTTCCGGCATCGAGCTGGAGGTCGGCGATCAACATCAGGAACTGATCCCCCCCGCGGCGAGCGACGAGATCAGTTTCGCGCGACGCTGCACGCAAGCGGTCGGCGACGACCCTCAAGATCTCGTCGCCGTTCGCATGCCCGAGTGAGTCGTTCACCAGTCGGAAGTCATCGATGTCGACTGCGATCACAGCGACCGCGCCGTCGTGCCGGCGAGCGCGGGAGATGGAAAGCTCGAGCAGCTCGTCGAACATCGACCGGCTCGGGAGCCCGGTCAGCTCGTCATGGTAGGCAAGGAAGGCAACGTTCTCCTCGCCCCGCTTGCGTTCGGAGATGTCCATCATCACGCCGTGCGAGAAGCGCGCCGAACCTCCCTCGTCGCGCATCATCGTCGCCTCGTCATGCACCCAGACGATGTGACCGTCACGGTGGACCATGCGGTACTCCATGCGGAACAGCTCGCCTGTCTCGTTGTGGCGCTCGTTCTCGGCGAGGGCGCGAGCTCGGTCGTCGGGGTGCAGCAGGGTGGGCCAGAGGTCCGCATTCCCGACCCATTCGTCGGGCGCATACCCCGTCAACTCTTCGATCTGGGGACTGATGAAGATCGTGGAGGCGCACTCGTCGGGAGCATCGATGTAGCTGACCGCCGGGCCATATTCGACCATCGACCGATACTTGTCGCCGTCGAGCGCCTGCATGCGCTCGTCGAGCTGCCGGTCGAAGAGCACTCCGAGGTGGCCGGCGACTGCTCTGAGAGCGTCGATCTCGATGTCGGTCCAGACCCGTTCGTCGGTGCAGTCGTCGAATCCTATATATCCCCACCACTCGTCATGCATGAATACGGGCACGGCGAGGACCGATCGAACGCCTTCCGATTCCCGCACCGTGCGCTCGGCTTCCGGTGCTGCGCGCACGAGCTCAGCGAGTACTTCACCGCGCCAGAACAGATTGATGAGCCGAGTGAATGCCGGGGCGTAGGGATGCAGGTGATTGTCCGGATCGTCGAAGATCTGACGGATGCCCGGAGCATCCCACTCGGCTCGCAGGTTCATCCACAGGCGTCCTTGCGGATCCCGCACGTTCTGGAAGAGGTATGCGCGATCGGCGCCCGCGGCGGCGCCGAGGTGCGTGAGCACCTCTCGTAGCCTTCCCTCGATGTCGCCTTCCCCTCGAAGCAACCGCTCCGACGAGAGCGCAACAGCGCCCAGGACGGCTTCAGTCCGAGCCGTGGGACCTTGCATGTCTCATGACCTATCGACGCGGGTCGGAGGGTGCTTGACGCCTGTTACCCTGTGCCGGCGATGGCCGACTACAGAGAGATCCTTCACGAGCGCCTCTACGTGAAGGTTCCGGGCACCGACAAGCTTCGCAAGACCGCCGCTGATCGGCAGAAGCACTTGCTGGCCAATGGATGGCGCGAGCTCGATCGGCAGCGGCGCACCGATCATGTGATGGTGACCTTCGAACGAACGGGTCATGCGCCGATGAAGGCCCGCTTGCCCAAGCAGGCACCCGAGGTCCACGTGGATCGGCGTCCCCGCCGCGACGACAATCGCGGCGGAGGCCGGCGACGCTGACCAAGCGACAAGGGTAGAGAAGCCCGCACCGGGCGAATGACATTCGGTTCCTGCGGTGTTGTACCGGACTTTGTTCGGCTATGATGCGGTATTGACGGAGGAATGCCGGTCCTCTCGTTGCCCTGATCGCACGAAGACCCCCCGACGAGACCCCGGCATCGGACGCGCAGGAGGTGGCCCGCGATGAGCACCGAGAACGACCTGGCAGGCCGATCCGAGATGCGTCCGGCCCATCGGGAACCCCACGCGCAGGCAGCCGAGAACCAACCGTTCCACTATCCCGTGCAACGCGAGTACGCGGAGCCCGACTGGACTCGTCTTCCTGCATACCGCGAGATCACGAAGGAACAGTGGCATTCGGCGCAGTGGCAACGTGCTCACTCCGTCAAGAACCTCAAGGAGTTCAAGCTTGCTCTCGGCGATCATCTGACGGACGACCTGCTCGACGACATCAGCCGCGACCAGGAAGAGCGGGCGACGATGTCGATGCTCATCCCGCCCCAGATGATCAACACGATGGAGGTCGATGACCTCCGCAACGACCGTGTGCGCCGATACATGGCGCCCGCGATGAGCGACCGCGAGACGGAATGGGCCTCGCACCCAATGGCATCGCGCGATTCGTTGCACGAGGCCGACATGTGGGCCGTCGAGGGGCTCACCCACCGCTACCCCACGAAAGTGCTTGCGGAGCTGATCCCGACGTGTCCACAGTACTGCGGGCATTGCACGCGAATGGACCTCGTCGGCAACGACACGCTGCAGGTGCTGAAGTACAAGTTCGAGATCAAGCAGAACGAACGCTGGGATCTGATGCTCGACTACCTTCGCCGCACGCCACAAGTACGCGATGTGGTGGTCTCGGGCGGCGACATGGCGAACGTTCCGGCCAAGCGTCTCGAAGACTTCGTCATGAAGCTGCTCGATATCGAGAACATCCGAGACATCAGGCTCGCGACCAAGGGCCTCATGGGGATCCCCCAGCACTTCCTACAGGACGACGTGAAGGCCGCATTCGCACGTATGGGCTCACGCGCCGTGGAGCGCGGCGTCGACATCGCACTGCACACACATGTGAACTGTGCGCAACAGGTGACTCCACTCGTGGGTGACGCGGCCCGCATGGTGCTGGACTCCGGCTTCCGCGACGTGCGCAACCAGGGTGTGCTCCTACGGGGCGTGAACACCTCACCCGGCGACCTGCTGGAGCTCTGCTTCATGCTCCTCGATCACGCGAAGATCATGCCGTACTACTTCTACATGTGCGACATGATCCCCAATGCCGAGCACTGGCGCACCTCGGTCGGCGAGGCGCAGGATTTGCAATACCAACTCCTCGGATTCATGCCCGGGTTCGCAACCCCCCGGGTGATCTGCGACGTGCCGTTCGTGGGGAAGCGTTGGGTGCACATGCTGAAGAGCTATGACCGCGATAAGGGCATCTCGAGCTGGACGAAGAACTACCGTACGGGGATCGAGTTCGACGACCCCGAGGCGCTCAGCCGCGAGTACGTGTACTTCGACCCCATCTACACGCTGCCAGAGACGGGTCAGCAGTGGTGGCGCGATCAGGTCGCCGAGGGGCTCCCCGACGCCCATTGGGTCGAGCCGTCAGCGCCCTTCGAGCCAGCCGCCACCGAGCGTGAACCGATGAGCACGGATCAGCCGGCATCGGTCTGATCCGTCCGGATCCGCCTCCGCCTGCCACGCGCTCTCGTGGGACCGCTGACGCAACTCGGATGCCGGTAAGCAGACACCGACTAGCGAGCGTTGCGGGTTCGCCGTCCCAGCAGATAGAGAACGAAAGCTGCAGGGGCCAGGGTGGCCAGCGTGATCCGAAGCCATGACCACGACGCCGCCGGGTCTTCCGCTGCGACGGCCTGATCCGGCGCTCTCATCTCCTGCAGGAGACGGTAGGTCGGACGCCCGTCGCCGAGCAGGTCACACGCACGTTCGTCGCGCACGATGACGCCCCATCGGAGCCGCGCCAAGCCAGGGGAAACGCCGGTTTCGTCTTCGTCGGCCGAGAGCGTGCGACCGGGCACCTGGAGCACCAACGTCCGACCTTCGACCGCAGGAGCGATGAAGCGGCTCTGGCCCGCCTCGGGCAGCAACAGGATCGTCGTGATCGGCTGAGCAACGGCGTCGTAGCGCAGCAGCCGATTGACTCCGCGGTATAGCCCTGCGTCGACGCGCGGTACCGCCGGATCGACAAGCACGATGTCGATGCGGAAGGGTCGCCCCCTCTCGTCGGGAACGACCAGGGGTTCGGCGAACCGCAAGCTGAACCGCGCCGAGGTTCCCAGTTCGACGATCTCACCCGTCGCCTCGATCAGATCGGGCGCATCGTCGCCCACGACGCCCGGCACGCGAGGGCATCGGCCCACATCGCCTGAGGGATCGGTGGCGGCCGCAAGCAGGGGTGTCAACAACGCGAACAACGTGACCTTTGCCCACGGCGACCCGCGCACCCAGCTCGACGCGAGGGGCCGATGCGATCGACGCATGTGTGCGGGGCTCACGCCTGCGGGCAGTCGCGCGGCTCGAGAATGACCGGATCGAGCCGGGGCTCCTGCGTGAAGTCGAACGCGCCGCTCAGCGGGTCGGCTCGCTCGTCACGGTCGGTCATCGGCTTCAGGCCGTGCAGCTCTTCGATGAACTTCAACACCGATGAGAACTCGTAGACGTTGTCGTCGACCGCTCCGCCCTCGGGGTTGTCACCCCTGCGTGTGTACGGCGAGATGATCAGCGCGGGGGTCCGCGGCCCGAGTCCCATGATGTCGTAATGCGGTGGCGGTACGTGATCGTAGAATCCGCCGAAATCGTCCCACACCACCACGACGGCGGTATTCGGCCACGCGTCGCTGCGCTGGATCGCGTTCAGATACTCGACCGTCCAGTTCTCCCCTTCACACACGTTCGTACCTGAGCCCGGATGTTCGTTGGCCTCGCCCTCGGGCGGGATCAGCCATGACACGGCGGGAAGCGTGTCCTGCTTGAGATCCTGCAGGATCGTCTCGGGATCCTGGACCTTGTTCCACATGGGACCTGTGCGCACATGTCGGATCGCTTGCAAGGCGTTCATCCACTTGTCAGGCAACGCGTAATACTTCCAGTCGATGCCGTGGTTCTGAAGCTGGTCGGGGAGCACCTTGATGTTGAAACATGTGCGCGTGCTCTCCCAGTACTCCGCGATCTTCAGGAGCTGACCGGGGGCCGAGGTGATGTTTTCCTCGAGCCGCATGATGCGTTTGACGTCGGCATCGGTGAGATCCTCGAGCGGGAAGCGTTGCGTGTACTCCGTGCTGTCGTCGCAGTAGTTGCCCTCGACGTTGGTCGTCGACTTGTTGTCGACCACTCCGTAGCTCTGCGCTGCGACCGTATACAGATGTTCGGGGAACGTCGGGCCGTACATCGACGTGAAGAAATGGTCGGCGATCACGAATCGGTCGGCATATGCCCAGTACGCAGGCAGGGAGTCGCGATCGTACTGAGAGTAGCCGGCGAGGTCCTCCCCCAACGCGATGCAATTGAATCCGTTCATCTTGCCGCCGTTGATCGCGAGCAGGCCGGGGTAGAACGCGTGACCCAGGTCGTGCGGCTGGACCATCGGAGCGTCGCTCAGCTCGACGGAGCCAGCTTCCTCGAAGCTCGAGCAGTCGAGGGTGTCGCCTCTCCTCGCTCCTTCCACGCCCGGGTAGCGACCGAAATAGTGATCGAAGCTGCGATTCTCCTTGATCAAGAAGATCACGTGCTCGATGGGGTTCTCGCCCCGAACGACGACCCCGGCGTCGTCGGGAACGTGGCCCACCGACCCGAGGTCGTCGTCGCCGGAGTTATGCCCGCCCGGGGACTCGCCGGCGGGGCTGATGCCCCCTGCCTGCTGAGTGTCTCCGTCACCGGGCCACGCCACCCAGACCAGGGCCACGATCGAGACGACGAGCAACGCGGCGAGCGCACGGCGGCGCGCGATCTGCTGACGGGTGGGACGGCGGGGACTCGCGGCACGGATGAGGGGACCCGACGGTTGCTGCACGATGCAGCAGCTTATCGTCAGGGTCGCACGGTCACAGGCCCCCCACCGCGATCGAGCCATCCACCCTCGCGACCGTGCGAATCGGCGACGATGCCGGCCGCGATCGACAATGCGATCTGCTCCGGATCTCGCCCGCCGAGATCGAGCCCCAGGGGCGAGCGGACGCGCGCGATCTCATGATCGTCGAGTCCCATGTCTCGGAGCATCTCGACGTATGGTCCGACGTGCCGGCGGCTGCCCATCATGCCGACGAAACGCGCAGGCGATCGCGTCGCCATGGCGAGCATCGGCACGACGTCGGGGGCATCGTGATCGGTCAGGACGACCACATCGCGAGGGCCAAACTCGAGGTCGTCGAGGCTGTCGAGCGCTGGGCCGTCACCGGCACCGATGCGATCACCTCGAGGCTCGACGAGTACGACGCGATACCCCAGTCGTTCGAGGTGCCCCCGCAACGACCGAGCCACGTCATTGACCGATACGACGACCGCCGTCGGTGATCCGAGACTGGGTTCGAAGTAGACATCGATCTCGCCGAGATCATGCGAGAGCGTGCGAGTCTGGGGCTGCCCAGACGCCGCGACCTCGGCGGCGGCAGCCACGGCGGCCGAATCGAACTCGGCACAACCGAGGGTGCCGTGCACCTCGCCGCCGACAACGATCGACATCCTCGCGCCGACGCGGCATGGTGGGGATCCGTGGATCCGGACCGCCTTCGCCTCGACGGTCGGAGGCGCAGCGTGGTCCTCTTCCCCCGTAGGCCCCGGCACAGATGGAGCAGCCGCGTGGGCACCGTGGCCGGTGAGGTGTTCCCCGGTCGCACCCCCGAGCAGCTGCACCGCATGCAGGACGACCGGCAGGATCGCCTCCAGGCCTTCACGCACACCCCTGGGCGATCCAGGAAGGTTCAGCACGAGTGCGGATCCGACCGTACCGGCCACGGCTCGTGAGAGGGCCGCCATCGGAGTGTGCGACAGACCCTCTGCTCGCATGAGCTCGGCGAGGCCGGGCGCCTCCCGTTCGATCACCGCTCGCGTGGCTTCCGGCGTCACATCGCGCGGGCCGAACCCCGTGCCGCCCGTGGTCACGATCAGTGCATGGCGCCCAGCCAGATCGCGCAATGACGCCTCGATCTGGGCGCGCTCATCGGGCACGACGATCCTCGTGGCGACCTCATAGCCTTCGATCCGAAGCATCGACTCCGCGAGGTCGCCCGACTCGTCGGCTCGGGAGCCGTGGGTCACTCCGTCCGAGACCGTGATGACCGCCGCGAGAGGTGCCCGTTCCATACGCCCATGTTCGCATCTCGCGCGCACGGCCGCTCACCTCGCACGTTCGGCTCGACCCGGAGTAGGCTCTTCACGATGTCCTCTCCAGCGAACATCAGCGCGGCACCGGTCGCCGGCCCTCTGATCGACACCTTCGGAAGGATCGGCAGCGATCTGCGCATCTCGGTGACCGACCGCTGCAACTTCCGGTGCACGTATTGCATGCCCGCCGAAGGCCTCACCTGGCTCCCCAAGGACCAGATCCTCACGTTCGAGGAGCTCACGCGGCTGCTGCGTCTGTTCGTGAAGCTCGGTGTGCGCTCGCTCAAGGTGACCGGCGGTGAGCCGACGGTCCGGGCCGACCTCCCAACCCTCGTGGGCATGTTCCGTGAGGCGGGACCCGATCTCGACATCTCGCTCACGACCAACGGAGTGCTGCTCGAGACGCTTGCAGCGCCGCTGGCCGAGGCAGGCATCGACCGGGCAACCGTGTCATGCGATTCTCTTCTGCAGCATCGGTTCGTCGAGATGACGCGCCGCGATGCGCTCGAGAAGGTGCTCCGCGGACTGCGCGCCGCCGAGGCTGCGGGCCTGACTCCGATCAAGATCAATTGCGTGGTCATCGGCGGTACGAACGACGATGAGGTTGTCGGGTTCGCTGAATGGGCCCGCAGGACCGGCTACGAGGTGCGGTTCATCGAGTACATGCCGCTCGACGCCCAGCACGCGTGGGAGCGCCAGAAGGTCGTTCCCGCGCGGACCGTGCTGGAGCGGATCAGTGAGATCTTCCCTCTGATCGCCGACGGCGGGGGCGGCGAGCCGGCGACGACGTACGGGTTCGCGGACGGCTCTCCGGGACGTATCGGGGTGATCCCCAGCGTGACCGAACCCTTCTGCGATTCCTGCAATCGCATGAGGCTCACGGCCGAGGGTCAGTTCCGCAACTGCCTCTTCGCACTCGAGGAGACCGACTTGCGCACCCCCATGCGCGCGGGCGCCGACGATGACGAGATCGAAGGCTTGCTGCGCGATGCGATGTGGCGCAAGTGGTCAGGCCACCGGATCGACCACGCAGATTTCGTGCAGCCAGCGCGCAGCATGTCGATGATCGGCGGCTGATCGCGAAGTCCGGTTCGATGCCGAAGCCCCACGGTAGGCTCAGGCAGGGTTTCACTCACCGACCCAGCGGGTTCACCGCGCGTTCACGCTGTCGTGCAAGCCTCGTGAGTGCCGAGAGGTTGCGCCCCCTCTCCGGCGCGGGGGCCGGGCGAAGCCCGGCCCCCGCGGACCCCTTCAGCTCAGGTTCTCGATCATCAGCTTCGGGATGTCGCCGGAAGGCTCGAATCCGAGCACCTGACCGTAGAACGAAAGTTCCGCCTCATAGGCTCGCTCGATCGACTCCGACTTCCGGAACCCGTGCTGTTCGCCCTCGAACACCAGGTACGCGTGCGGAAGTCCCTTGGCCCGGAGCGCCTCGACCATGATCTCGGATTGCGACGGCGGTACCACCACATCCTCGTCGCCCTGCAACAGCAGCATCGGCGTCGAGAGCATGTCCACCGCATGGATCGGGCTCCTCGCTCGATACAGATCGGATGCCTCGGGCCAAGGTCCGACCAGGGTATGTTCGTAGCGAGACTCGAACTTGTGCGTGTCGCCCGTCGCGAACGGCTCCAGGTCACTGATGCCGTACCAGCTGACGCCAGCCCCGAAGTCATCGTGGAACGTCAGCGCGCACAGCGTCGTATATCCGCCGGCGCTGCCGCCACGGATCACCAACCGGTCAGCGTCGACCTCACCGGCCGCGACGAGGAAACGCGCGGCGTTGATGCAATCGGCCGTGTCCACCACTCCCCAGTTGCCGTTGAGACGCTGACGGTAGGCTCGCCCGAACCCCGTGGAACCGCCGTAGTTGACATCGACCACGGCGAATCCTCGCGTGGTCCAGAACTGGATCGACAGGTCGAGCGTGGCGGTGGCCTCACTCGTCGGCCCGCCGTGGCTCTTCACGATGAGCGGCGGTGAGGATCCTTCCGGCGCTCGGAAACCCGGGTTCGACGGCCGGTAGACGTGGGCGTACGCCGTGACGCCGCCATCGGTCGGAAACTCGATCTGGTGAGGCACTGAAACGAACGCGGTATCGATCGGTGCCTCCACGCTTTCGCGCAACACTTCCACGGCACGCGATCCGAGATCGAGCCAGACGACCTGCGACGGGAGATCGGGAGCGCCTGCGATGAACACCACGACGTCGCCTGACGCGGCGATGGAGGGTCCCCATTCGAAGGACGAGAACGGCAGATCCAGGTCCATGAGCTCCCCGGTCTCGGTGTCGAGCAGGCCGAGATGCTGCACACCACCGTCTCCGTACCAACAGGCGATGCGCCCATCGGCGATGAACGCGAACGACGCCTCACCCATCCCCCACTGCGGATACCCGAACTCGGCCGGCTGCGGATGCAACGCCGAGCGATGCTTGCCCGCGATGAGCTCAAGGTTCCACCACCCGGAACGGTCGCTCGCGAAGACCAGATCGCCGGCCGGACTCCACGTCGGCTGCCAGATCGATTCTTCCCCGCTCGTGCCTGCGAGGTGACGCTCGCCCGAGAGCGAGCCGTCGGGCCCGAGGTCGCCGACCCAAAGCTCGCATCCATCCCACGGCATCGACGGCAGGTCCCATGTGAGCCACGAGAGCTGCGTCCCATCGGGCGCGAGGCGTGGCGTGGAGTAGAAGTCGCGGCCTCCGGCGATGATGCGCGGTTCTTCGGACCCGTCGACAGGCAACACGACGAGCTCGTTCACGACATCGGCCATGCGGCCCGACTCGGCGTGTCGCTCGCGCACCCCGATCCAGCGCGCGCCGTCGGTCGTCATGCGTCCGTCGGCGAACCGGTGCAGCCCGTGTGTATCGGGCGTGATCGGCTCTGGGTCACCGGAGTCTTCGAGCCGGTAGAGGCGGCTGTCGTCGTCGTGGGAGAAGACGACGACGCCCTGATGTACGGACCATGCGCCGCCTCCGTACTCGTGCACCCGGGTTCGCACGTTGAAGCTCTCGGGGGTTACGTCGGCCGGCTTCGACCAGGGTCCCCCCCGCACCACGACACCGCGGCCGCCCTCGGCCGGACGACTCTCGTGCCAATAGACCGAGCCTTCATCGATCCACGGTTCCGAGAGCAGCACGCTCGACGTCGCGAGCATGCGCGCGCTCACCGGTGACTCCCACGCTCCGTACGGCGCGATGCGAGGCCCGCTCACCGTGGACGCCTTCCCACGATCACGCGAGTCACCTTGAGCTCTCCACCCTGCGTGCTCTGCACGTCGCGGAACCCTCCCCCGGTGAATACTCGCTTGACGTCCTTCGCCCGGTCGGGGCTGACTTCCATGAGCAGCCAACCCGAAGGGCGAAGCCAGCGCGGCGACTCCTTCACGGTCCGGTCGATCAGCCCCATGCCGTCGACGCTCTCGTCCGTCAAGGTGTGAGGCGGCTCCCACTCGCGGATCTCGTCCGGAAGATCGTCGACCTCGTCCGCCGGCACATAGGGCGGATGCACCGTGATCACGTCGACCGAGCCGTGGAGCCTCTTCGGCAGGCCGTCGAAGAGATCCCCTCTCCGGAAGGTGGCTTCGAGCTGCAGCGCCTTGGCGTTCTTGCGCGCGAGCTTCACGGCGTCGCTCGCGACATCGACACCCCACACCTCGGTCCCGGGCGCCTCGTCGGCGACGGCCAGAGCGATCGCTCCCCCCCCGGTCGCGAGATCGACGTGCACCGGACGTCGACGCCGCCGCAGGCGCCTGACCGCCTGCTCGGCGAGGAACTCCGAGGAGTCACGCTGCACGAAGACCCCGGGCTTCGCGATCAGCTCGAGGCCACGGAAGTCCGCGTACCCCTTGATGAACGCGATCGGTTCGCCGGTCGCCCGCCGGTCGACGAGCTCCGCGAATCTGCGCCGATCCTTGCCCGAGATGTCGTCGCCCGGCTCCGGATCCTCACCGACTACGTAGCCCAGCAGGTCTTCGGCCTCGATGCGCTCCCGGCCCTTCTGCCAGTGGTCGATCGCCGGCGAGGCCTTGAGCTGCTTCACGGCGCGCGCGAGCACTCGGCGGGCTTCCATGACGAGGCATCGTACCGGGTGCGCTCGCTACACTCCCCTCATATGACCGAGGCCTCGACCACGACGAGCGCTCGCGCTGCCGGAGGCGTGAGCGCATCCAAGACCACGGTGAAGTCACCCGCGAGGAGGAAGCCACGCTCCCGGAAGACCGCAGCGGGCACGTCGATCCGGCTCACCGGCGACCGGCTGGTCGTGCGCACGGCCGACAACGGCGAGCGCAAGAGCGCAGGAGGGCTGCTGATCCCGGCGACCGCCGTGCCGGCGCCTCGCCGGCTTTCGTGGGGCGACGTTGCGCTCGTGGGTCCCGACGTTCGCGTGGCGAAGGAAGGTGACCGCGTGCTCTTCCTGCCTTCATCGGGACTCGAGGTCGAGCTCGATGGCGACGACCTCGTGCTGCTGCGAGAGCGCGATGTGCAAGCCGTGGCATCGGCCCCCGCCGAGGAACGCGCCCCTGGCCAGTACCTCTAGCTCGAGGCTCAACGAGCTCGAGGCTCAGCCGGCGATGAAGCTCAGCCGCACCGTGCGAAGGTCGTTCTCGCGGTTGGGATCGACGAGCACGACCGATTGCCAGGTGCCGAGCTGCACCTTGCCGCCGACCACAGGCAGCACGAGCGAGCTGGAGACGAACACGGGCAACAGGTGGTCACCGCCATGCCCGACCGATCCGTGCCGGTGGTCGTATCGATCGTCCCGCGGGAAGACCCGCTCGAGCAACTCGTCGAGGTCGGCTTCCGAACCGCTCCCGGTCTCCATGAGCGCGACGCCTGCGGTGGCATGCGGCACGAAGACGTGAAGCAGACCATCGTTGCCGACCCGCTCCGCGAAGCGTACGACCCTTCGTGTCAGGTCGTGGACACGGCTGCGGCGGGTCTCGAGTTGGAACGACTCGGTCCACATGGTGCTTCGGATCTCCCGCGCCGTACGCTACCTGACTCGTCGAATCTCTTGACGTAAGGATGTAAGTATGTAATTCTTCGAATATGACGAAGACTAGAGGCCACGACGCGCACGCATCAGACGACGAGATCCGCGGTTGGTTCGCGGGCCGACTCCCCACCGATTGGTTCGTTGGTCAGGTGGACGTCACCACAGACCGCGACGAGATCCTCGTGATGGGCACGATCGCGACCCCGGATCTCCCCGATGGCGAAACGGTCGAGGCTCGCAACGCTGCACTCGCCGCGCGCATCGGCGGGTTCCGCGAGGACACCCGAGCCAGGCGCATGAAGATCGCCGATGAGGCACAGCATCGGTTCGGAAGGACCGTCAGCTGGGGGGTCACCTGCGCGGATCAGCGAGTGCCCTTTACGACACTCAGCGTGCCCGCCATGACGCGCCTACGCCAACCAGAGCGTCGGGTGCTGGACACCCTGGTCGATGCGGGCGTCGCGCGCAGTCGCAGCCACGCGCTCGCCTGGTGTGTCCGCCTCGTTGCCGAACGGCAGGACGAGTGGCTTCGGGATCTGCGTGAGGCACTCACCAAGGTCGAAGAGGTGCGGGCAGAAGGGCCCACCGGCTGACTGATCGCGTCATCAGGTGGGTGAGCGCTCGATGGCCACCACCATGTTCGCGGCGGTTCTGACCACTACCTCGTCGCCAGCTTCGATCCCCTCGGGAACGCTCTCACGGCCGAGTCTGGCGGTGCCCACCGATCGATCACGGTACGTGACGGTCACATCGACGTACTCGACTCCGTGCACGTCGAAGGACCGAACGTCGACCACGATCGCCTCGGTCTGACCAAGCATCGGATGCGAGCCTAACCTACGGCTTCACAGCGAGGGACCGGTTCAAGACTGGTCCCGAGCATGTCGAACCTATCCCCATGTACCGAGGGGGAACTCGGATCCGCCGACCGTTGGTGGCATCGTTCGCGATCGGCGCACTGGGCGTCGCGTTGTTCTCGGGCGGAGCCATCGCGGGCGCCGAAGCTGACACGCGGACCGATGCCCTGTCCCGGCAAGGGGAAGCAGGGTCCGGGCCGGCAGCGCTTCCGGTCGAGATGCCCTCGACCGTGTCCGCGCGAGGCGCCAGGTTCAAGTGGAGCGACCTCGATGGATCGGACGCGTGGGCCAAGAGAGCCATCGACTACGTGGGCAAGGCCAACGACTGGATGCGAGATTTCGCAGCCACGCCCGACGGTGCGGTGCCATTCAAGCCCGACATGATCGAGACCCGCAAGTATCTGGCGCGGGCGGTCGTGAAAGCCTTCGCTCCCGACGCGACTGTCGACCCGGCGGTCACGTTCACCGACCTCGACACGACACAGGCCTTCTATCGATGGGCCAACATCGCCGTGCAGCGAGGCTGGATGAGCCGCTCGGCGGACGGACGATTCGAACCGGATCGAGCAGTGACCACCGGCATGGTGCATGCGGTCCTCATCGATGTGCTTGGCATGAAGGCGATCTCACGACAGCTCGACGGCTTGCATACCCGCGACGGGGTGCGGTTTCGGACGCCACCGCGGTTCGGCGCACTCGTGCTCGGGATGCGGTTGGGCCTGCGCTACAACAACAGCGATGAGTCGATGGATGTGGGGCCGCGCACTCCGCTCACCCGGGCGCAGGTCGCGTACTCGCTCTACAGGGCCGCCACACTTTCCGATGGCGATATCTCTTGGGTGGGCGGGCAGTACGACGGGATCGAGCTGCCGAAGATGGGGCCCAGCCGGCGGGCGATCGTTCGCTGGGGAGTGAAGTACGTCGGTTTCCCCTACATCTGGGGCGGCGAATGGGGCCTCGACAACGCTCCCGCCGGCCTCGGTGGCCAGCCGGTGCCCGGATTCGACTGCTCCGGGCTGAGCTGGTGGGCGCTGCGAGCGAACGACGGTGGTGCATGGAAGGTGCACCCGCCTCGTCCGTACGCAGGCTGGGCCTTGGCCCAGCGAACGTCCGCCGATATGGCGCGATACGGCAGGCTGACGTTCGACCGGTTGCAGCCCGGCGACCTCATGTTCTACGACGGTGACGGTGATCGGAGGGTCGATCACGTCGACATCTACATCGGCAACGGCTATGCGCTCGACTCGTCGAGCACGCCGGGAGGCGTCACGATCATGTGGGTCGGAGACGGCTGGTACCGCGACCACTTCGTGCACGGTCGACGGATCCTTCCGGACCGCTGAGGGCTAGCCGTCGATCGCTGCCTGCAACACCGCTCGCTCGAGGTCGGTCAACGGTCTGCTGACTGGCTCGCCACCGGCGGCGCGCGGGACGATCACCGCCTCGGCTTCGGCGGCGACGGTGCCGTCATCCTTGATGATGCGTTCGCGGGTGCGGACACTCGATCGCCCGAAGCTCACTACCTCGCAGCGAACGCGCACCTCACCGTCCGCCTGGGTGAGCTGGCTCCGGAAGTCGATGCCCACATGTGCGAGCACGAAATCCCACGCCTCGTCGGCGCCGAAGAGCGACTCGATCGCGCGATCGCGGCATTCCTCGAGGTAGTTCAGGTACACGGCGTTGTTGACGTGCCCGTAATTGTCCATGTCGCGCCAACGGATGCTGAGCTTGATCTCGTGCATGACGCCCATGGTGTCACGCCCCGCTTCGACGACCGACGGTTGCCCCGATCACCGAGCGAGACTCGGCCCTCATACGAGAAGGCCCCGGGCGGGGGGCCCGAGGCCTTCTCTGTTCGGAGAGGGGACTCCACCCCTGCTTTCGGTTCAACGGGCGGAGCGGTTCGCTCATACCGTGTTGCGCTTCTGTGACGGCGACGACGAGGCTCAGAAGTCCATGTCGCCGCCCGGCATGCCCCCTGCGGGCATGGCCGGCGCCTTCTCGGGCCTTTCAGCGACGATCGCCTCGGTCGTGAGGAACAGAGCCCCGATCGACGCAGCGTTCTGCAGTGCTGAGCGGGTGACCTTGGTCGGATCGATGACACCGAACTTCACCATGTCGCCGTACTCGCCGGTCGCGGCGTTCAACCCGTTGCCCGGGTCGAGTGCACGCACCTTCTCGACGATGACGCCGCCTTCGAGGCCGGCGTTCACGGCGATCTGCTTGATGGGCTCCTCGAGGGCACGACGCACGATGTTGGCGCCGGTGAGCTCGTCGCCTTCGAGGTCAACCTTGTCGAGGGCGGTCTGTGCGTTCAACAACGCGACACCACCGCCGGGCACGATCCCTTCCTCGACCGCAGCCTTGGTCGACTGCACCGCGTCCTCGATGCGGTGCTTCTTCTCCTTCAGCTCGACCTCGGTTGCCGCACCGACCTTGATGACCGCCACGCCGCCGGAGAGCTTCGCCAGCCGTTCCTGCAGCTTCTCGCGGTCGTAGTCGGAATCGGTCTTCTCGATCTCACCCTTGATCTGGTTGATACGACCCTGGACATCGGCGTCCTTGCCCGCGCCCTCGACGATCGTGGTCTCGTCCTTGGTGACGATGACCTTGCGGGCAGTGCCGAGCAGATCGAGCGTGGCGTTCTCGAGCTTCAGGCCGACCTCCTCGGAGATGACCGTGCCGCCCGCGAGCACCGCGATGTCCTGCAACATGGCCTTTCGGCGGTCCCCGAACCCGGGGGCCTTCACCGCGGCACTACGGAACGTGCCGCGGATCTTGTTGACCACCAACGTCGCGAGCGCCTCTCCTTCGACATCCTCGGCGAGGATCAGCACGGGCTTCCCTGCCTGCATGACCTTCTCGAGCACCGGCAGGAGATCCTTCACCGCTGAGATCTTCGAGTTGGCGATCAGGATGTAGGGATCTTCGAGCACGGCTTCCATGCGCTCGGAATCGGTGACGAAGTACGGCGAGATGTAGCCCTTGTCGAACCTCATACCCTCGACGAAGTCGAGCTCCATGCCGAAGGTGTTCGACTCCTCGACCGTGATGACTCCATCCTTACCGACCTTGTCGACGGCCTCGGCGATCGTGGCACCGATCTCAGGGTCGGCCGCGGAGATCGCGCCGACGTTGGCGATCTGCTCCTTGTCGTCGACCTCCTTCGATTGGTTCTTGATGGCCTCGACGGCGAGTTCGGTGGCGCGCTCGATGCCTCGCTTGAGGCTCATCGGGTTGGCGCCGGCGGCGACGTTGCGCAGACCTTCCTTGATGATGGCCTGGGCGAGCACCGTGGCGGTCGTCGTGCCGTCACCGGCAACGTCGTCGGTCTTCTTCGCGACTTCCTTGACCAGCTCGGCCCCGATCTTCTCCTCAGGGTCGTCGAGCTCGATCTCTTTGGCGATCGAGACGCCGTCGTTCGTGATCGTGGGGGCGCCCCACTTCTTCTCGAGAACCACGTTGCGACCCTTGGGGCCGAGCGTGATCTTCACGGCGTTGGCGAGCTGGTCCATGCCTCGCTCGAGTGCACGCCGCGCGCTTTCGTCGAAAGAGATGATCTTCGCTGCCATCCCTTCTCCTTTCCTGGCTCGTGGCCTTTGGTTGGCGGATGGTCCGTGGCGTTCTCAGCCTCGGGCCCCGACTGCTAGCACTCAGGGGTGCCGAGTGCTAACGATTGTAGCCGCAAAGACCCTGCATGTGACAACGGCCCAGGCACGCTCGTTCGCGACGACCTGCCCGCAGGTAGGCTCCGCGGCGCACCGGATCGAACGGAGGCCTCGTGAAGACCGCCGACTGGAGACGACGACTGACCACGCCCACGGTCGCCGATGTCCGCTGGAGCGCAGCGAGCCCGAACCGTCTCGCCATCGTCTCGACCGAGAACGGTTCTTCACAGGCGTGGTCATGGGACCTCGAGACCGGTGAGCGCCGATTGGCCTCGACCGGAGGCGTCGGCGCCGAGGAGGCGCACATCACCCCCGATGGCTCCGGCGTGGTCTGGTGGCTCGACCCAGAAGGAGACGAACGCGGCCGCTGGATGGTGACGCCGTTCCAGACGGGCGAGGCGTTCCCACTGTTCCCTGAACTCAGGGACATGTGGATGTCAGGGCTCTCCCTCGTGGATGGCGATGTCGCGGCCGGGTTCTCTGACGACGACGGCTATCGCGTGGTGGTGCGCCACGGCGCGGACCCGCTCCTCACCGTCTACGACGATGAGCAGCCGGCGGGCGTCGGTCAGGAATGGCCCCAAGGCCCGGGCGGCCTCTCGGCCGATGCGTCGCTGGTCGCCATCTGGCACGCGCAGGACTCGAACATCGAGAACCCTTCGGTCCGAGTTCTCGACGCCCGCACCGGCCAGAAGGTTGGCGAGGTCACCGACGACGGCATGGCTGTGGTCGCGGCCGACTGGTCCCCCATCCCCGGAGATGACCGGCTCGTCGTGCTCAGGGAGACCGAGGGCTTCATTCGCCCTTGGATGTGGTCACCTCGCGCGGGCGATCCCATGCCGCTTCAGCTCGACCTCGAGGGTGCGGTCACATTGGCCGGTTGGTTTCCCGATGGCCATGCCCTGCTGCTGCACCACGATCATCGGGCGGTGAACGCTCTCGCGCGACTCGACCTCGACCGGGACGATCTGACCAGCGTGGTCGAGCCAGACGGCACGATCGAGGGTGCCCGGGTGCGACCCGATGGCGCGGTGTGGTTCCGGCACGAGAGCGGCTCGCGGCCGCCGGCGTGGCGGGAAGCATCCACCGGGACCCAGGTCCTCGAGATCGCCGAGGCACCACCCGAGGGCCGGAGCTGGAAGTCGGTGTGGTTCGAGAATCCTGTCGGACAGCGCATACAGGGGTGGTTCCTGCAGCCCGACGGCGACCCCCCGTTCCCGGCCGTGGTCTCGGTGCACGGTGGACCGAACTATCACAACACCGATGCGTTCGAGCCCCGAAGCCAGGCGTTCGCCGACGAGGGGTACGCCGTGCTGCAGGTGAACTACCGGGGGTCGACCGGCTACGGCAGAGACTTTCGCCAAGCGCTCTACGGCGACGTGGGCTTCCCGGAATCAGAGGACATCAACGCGGGCCTCGATCATGTGATCGAGGAGGGGCTCGTCGACGCCGGCCACGTCTTCATCGAAGGCTGGTCGTGGGGCGGGTATCTGGCGACGCTCAACGCCGGCCTGCACCCCGATCGGTGGCGCGGCGTGATCGCCGGCATACCCGTGGGGGACTCCGTGGCCGCCCATTATGAGAGTGCGCCCTCCCTCCAGGCGTGGGACATCGCGGTGATGGGAGGCACGCCGATGGAGGTACCGGAGCTGTTCCACGAGCGGAACCCGATGACGTACGTCGACCGGGTCGAGGCACCGATGCTGATCATCGCCGGTGAGCACGACAGCCGATGCCCACTCGGGCAGATCATGACCTACGCGCACGCGCTGCGGGTGCGCGGACGGGAGGTGGACGTACACCTCTATCCCGGGGGGCATCACGCGAACGACGTCGAGGAGCAGGTACGACACGTCGAGCTGATGTTGGAGTTCATGAGGCGGCACCGCTGACGATCGGTCAGGCGTCGAAACCCCAGCTCACCACGCGGTCGACCCGGACCTCCACGATCACGGACGACCCCTCCTCGATCGGCGATGACGACTCGTATTGCGGGAACTTCTCATACAGCAACGTGCGGTCTCTCTCGAACTCGAACCCGGAATCCAGCATGTACGCCTCGCCGTGCACGATCACCTGTTTCAGCTGCGACCAGTCCTCGTGATACTCGTCGAAGCTCATCGTCACGTTGGGGTCGGCGTCGATGTTGCGAACCTTCTGCGTGTCTGCCTCGGTGGCGAATACGAGACGGTCGAGGTCGAGCACCGCCGAGATCGGCACGACGTGAGGACGCCCGTCGGGGTAGGTCGTGGCAAGCGCGCCGGTGCGAGCCTCGGCCACGAAGGCTGCCTCGGATCCGCTGAACAGTTGCTCGTTGATCGTCATCTCGATCGATCGTTCACTCGTCCACCGCGGCCTGGCCCCGGATCTGGTCGACGATCTCAGCGTTCGCGAGGGTCGTGACGTCGCCGAGCACGTTTCCACGCGCCACGTCGCGCAAGAGGCGCCGCATGATCTTGCCCGAACGAGTCTTGGGCAGGTCGGGAGTGAAGATGATCTCGTCTGGCTTTGCGATGGGGCCGATCACCTTCGAGACGTGTTCTCGGAGCTCCGCGAGCATCGCTGCGTCGCCGTCGTAGCCGCCCTTGAGCGTCACGAAGGCCACGATGCCCTCACCCTTGATCTCGTGAGGCTTCGAGACAACCGCCGCCTCAGCGACCTTCTCGTCGTCGACGAGCGCCGACTCGATCTCGAAGGTCGACAACCGGTGCCCGGCCACGTTCATCACGTCATCGATGCGTCCGAGTAGCCACAGGTAGCCGTCCTCGTCGCGCCGGGCGCCATCGCCCGCGACGTAGGTGTCGGGGCCGTACTGCGAGAAGTAGGTCTGCACGTAGCGGTCGGGATCTCCCCAGATCGTGCGGGCGATCGAAGGCCACGGGTGCCGCAACACGAGGTAGCCACCACCGCCGAGCCTCACGCTTGCGCCGGCCTCGTCGACGACATCAGCCTCGATCCCAGGAAACGGGAAGGTGGCAGACCCGGGCTTCAGATCCGTGATGCCCGGCAGGGGCGAGATGATGATGGCGCCTGTCTCGGTCTGCCACCAGGTGTCGACGACCGGGCAGCGCTCGGTGCCGATGATCTTCCAGTACCAGACCCAGGCTTCGGGGTTGATCGGCTCGCCCACAGACCCGAGCAGGCGCAGCGAGGAGAGGTCGTGCTTGGCGGGGTACTCGGTGCCCCAGCGCATGAAGGCGCGGATCGCGGTGGGGGCTGTGTAGAGGATCGTCACCCCGTACCGCTCGATGATTCCCCACCACCGGTCCTTGTCGGGCCAGTCGGGAGCGCCTTCGTACAAGACGCCCGTGCTGTGGTTCGCAAGCGGCCCGTAGACGATGTACGAGTGGCCGGTCACCCACCCGCAGTCGGCGGCGCACCAATACACGTCGTCCTCATGGATGTCGAAGATCATGCGGTGCGTGGCGGCCACCTGGGTCATGTATCCGCCGGTGGTGTGGGCGATGCCTTTCGGCTTACCGGTGGTGCCACTCGTATAGAGCAGGTAGAGCAGATCCTCCGCTCCCATCGGCTCGGCCTCGCACTCGGAGCTCTGGCCGGCGACCAGTTCGTGATACCAGACATCGCGCCCCTCGGTGAACGAGTGCTCGTTCTCGCACCGTCGCACCGTGACCACATGTTCGATCGAGGGACACTCTCGGACGGCTTCGTCGGCGTTGTCTTTGAGCGGCACGATGGTGCCGCGTCGCCACGCTCCGTCGGCGGTGATGAGCACCTTGGCCTCGGCGTCGTTGATGCGGTCGCGTAAGGACTCCGCGCTGAACCCCCCGAAGACGACAGAGTGGGGGGCTCCGATGCGCGCGCACGCCAGCATGGCGATCGGGAGCTCAGGCACCATTCCGAGATAGATGTTCACCCGGTCGCCTTTGCCGACGCCGATCGACTTCAGCCCGTTCGAGAGCCGGCACACGTCGTCGAGCAGCTCCGCATAGGTGATCGTGCGGGTGTCACCGGGCTCGCCTTCCCAATGAAACGCGACCTTGTCGCCTCCCCCTGCTTCGACATGGCGGTCGAGGCAGTTGTACGACGCGTTGAGCTCGCCGCCCTCGAACCACTTCACCCACGGCGGGTTCCAGTTCATGACCGTGTCCCACCGCCTGAACCAGGTCAACCTCTCCGCCTGCTCGGCCCAGAAGGCCTCGTGATCGGCGTTCGCTCGTTCGTAGATCGACGCATCGGTCACGATCGCACGTTCGGCGAATGCCTCTGGCGGTTCGAACACACGGAGCTCTGAAAGGAGCGCCTCGATGTTCTGCTCGGTGTCGCTCATCGCTCCTCCACGGTACGCCACGGTGTGGCGAGCCAGCATCGTACGCGCGCGGGCCCCGGCCACGCGAGCCCGCACGGGGCGCTCACGATGGCGGCTCGACTCAGACGGAGAGGCCAGCGCACGCACGGAATGTGCTTGCACCGAGGGGTTCTCGGGGCCACCATCGGGCCGCGAGGTTGCCCAGCGGCGCCTCGAACGAAAGGAGGCAGGCGATGGCCGACGAAGGCTATTGCATGAAGTGCCGGGCCAAGCGGGAATTCGAGGGACAGGTCGTGACCCTCAAGAACGGGCGGCCGGCTGCCCAGGGCACGTGCTCGGTCTGCGGCACGAAGTTGACGAAGATCCTCGGAATGGATGCGGCAAAGGCTCGCGGCTGGTCGGCGCCTGCGTGAGGCCGGGCCACACGCGAACGTCTCGCCCCTGGCGCAGGTCGCACGCGGCTAGTTCAGGCGAGAAAGAAGCTGCTCGGGAGCGATCAGTGTCGGACCCGAGGTGATATCCCGGTGGCGGGCCGCGAGGTCCGCCACCGTCGTCTCTTCGAAGACTTGCTGAACGGCCTTTGCAACATCGGCCCAGAAACCTTGCAGCCCACACCGTGAGTCCTGGAAGCACGTGTGGTCGCTCGGCTCGAGGCAGAACATCGGGAAGATCTGCCCTTCGATCGCATCGGCGATCTCTGCCATGGTGATGCGGTCGGGAGCACGCGCCAGCCGACAGCCCCCTCCCGCGCCTCGGAAGCTCTCCACGAGCCCAGCCTTCGACAAGGCGCCGAGCTGCTGCTCCAAGAACCGAACAGGGATCTGCTGGCGTTCCGCGATCTCACGGGCGGGCACCAGCACGCCTTCGCTGCGTCGCCGGGCGAGCTCGATCATCGCCCGCATCGCGTATTCCAGCTTCTGTGAAACCTTCAGCACGGCGGCCTTCCCTTTGCCTCAGGGCCTGACCCGGAAGCGGTTGGAACCGGAGAGCCAGCGTAGGAGGGCGCCGAAGCGCCGTCAACGAAGCCAGCGCGGCACACGGCGATGAATTCCCGGGTTCCGGGTATCAACGAGACGCACCTTCCTCCGATAGGCAATGTAGGGGATCCATACGTCCCCCGTAAGGAGGACTCGAATCGCGATGAGTCGTGTACTGGTGATCGATGACGAAGCCGACGTCAGACTGCTCTATCGGGTGAACCTGCGCTATGCCGGCTACGAGGTGTTGGAGGCTGAGGACGGCAAGCAAGGGATAGAGATCGCCTTGGAGCGCAAGCCCGAGGTTGTGGTGCTCGACCTGATGATGCCGATCGTCGACGGCTTCGAGGTGCTGCGGGTGCTGCGGGCCGAACCGACATTCGGTGAGGTGCCGGTGCTCGTGTTGACCGCCGACAGCCGGGTCGACGACCACCGCATCTGCTTCGAGCTCGGAGCCGATGAGGTGATAACGAAGCCGTTCATGCCCGAGGCGTTGACCGAAGCCATGGCCCGCCTGCTGGAGATGAGCCTGGAAGATCGCGTCGCGCACCGCGAGGACGCCGCGGCGACCGCCGGAGCAGCGTTCGGTTGAGCGTCGGCCGATTCAGGCGACGGGATGAGCGGCCGCGTAGTCCTCGCCGATCAGCACCACGAGCGCGGTCTTGGGTGCCACCTGTGAGTCGAGCGTGGCCTTGAGGGGTTCGACCGTTGCATCGACCCGCTTGAGGAACCTCTTCGCGAGATTCTCGGCATCGGCTTCGTTCTGCTCCGCTTCGGGACCCGTGCGGAAGTACACGATCGTCGCTGCGACGGGCTTGTTCTGCGCGTCGCCTGCCTCTTGCGCGCTCTCGTAGCCCTCTCCCAGCAGGAGCTCTTCGACCTGGGCGGCGAGCCCCACCGCATCGGTGCCGTTCAGGACTTGGATCATGACGCCATCGACTTGGGGTTCCAGGGGCGCCGAGGTGGTCTGGCCGGCTGAAGGAGTCACGGTGTCGGTCGGCCCCGGGGTCTCGCTCGGTGAGGTCTCGACGACGCCGGAGGAACCATCGGCGAGCGTTGCGCCATCGTCACCGAAACCATTCAGCATCACCGCGATACCGATGACGACGAGAGCCACGAGCACGGCGAGACGTCCGGGGCTGAGATTCACGCGGCTCATCCTAACCCAGGAAATCGCGGCTTCAGACGCGAACGCCCAGCTGCCGCGCGACCCTGCGCTGTCGTCGCACCTCGCGCACACGCTGTAACCGGCGGACGAGCATCGGGTCGTACGCCAGGGCAGCAGGCTCCTCGATCACACGATTGATCAGCTGGTGGTACCGGGTGGCCGAGAACCCGAACCGCTCTCGGATCGCCCGCTCCTTGGGAACGTTCAGCTTCCAGCTTTCGCGTTCGAAGTCGAGTAGGCGGCGCGAGCGTTCGTCGAGCGCTGTCGGGGGCTTCTCGTCCACGGTTGGGAGCGTATCGGTGACCACCGACGGTGCAAGCACATCGGACCGATCTCGCCGCGAGCGCCGGTTATAGCCGGCCCGCGATACAGCCGACAACCGAACCACAGGTCCCCGCGGTGCAGGGGGATCGCTCGGCATGGTGCGAGACTGACGGACGAGCGACAGGAGACAGGCTCGGTGGCAGACCAGGCGAAGATCGGGCGCATCGACGGCGGGTCGCACGACGCTGTGGACCGCTTCCGTTCGATGGCTCAGCTCAACATGCTGCACAGCCTGGCGGCCAAGCTGAATGCCCTCGGCAGTGTCGAGGCGATCGGTGAGGCCATCACCGCCGAGCTTCGGACGATCGTCGAGTACCACAACTGCCGTGTGTACCTGCTCCAGCCCGACGGCCGAACGCTGCTGCCGATCGCGTTCCGGGGCGAACGATCGTCGGAGTACGAGGGGGAGACCCTCGACGAGCTGATCACGACCGTCGGCGAGGGGATGACCGGCCACGTCGCCGAGACGGGCATATCGCTGCTCACGCCCAACGCTCAGGAAGTCGAGTTCGCGGTGCAGATCGAGGGGACCGACGACATCGTCGAATCGATGGTGCTGGTGCCGACGAAGCTCGGCGACCGCGTGAACGGCGTGATCGTGCTCTCGAGCATCGGGTACGGCAAGTTCGACGAACAGGATCTGCAGGTGGTGGAGGTGCTCGCACCACACGCGGCGGCCGCGTTCGACAACGCCATGCTGCTCGCGGCCGAGCGTGAGGCCGCCCGAACGTCGGCGGCGCTGCTCGCGCTCTCGCAGGCTCTGGTCGGGCGCCACACCGTCGGCGACATCTTCCAAGAGGCGATCGAAGCGATCCCGTCGCTGATGCCGTGTGCGGCAGTTGGCGCCTACGTGCGTGACGAGGAGACCGGCGACTTCCGCCTGGCGCGACTCCACGTCTTGGAACCGAAGCTCGCTCGTCGCCGCGTGGAGATCGCCGACGTGCCGGCCGCCGTGGCTGAACCCCTGCTCATCGGAGACCTCGAGCCTTTCACGCTCGAAGCTGAGGCTGTCGAGGCGATGCCACGCGAGATCCGGATCATGCACGAGGCGCGTCCGGTGCTGGCCGTGCCGCTTCGTTGGAGTCCCGACGGCTTCGGGGCGATCGCGATGATCGCGCACGACCGAGATGCGCGTTTCGACGAACGAGCCGTGCGGCTGGCCCGTGGCATCGCGAACATCACCTCGCTGGCGCTCGGCAACGCCCGCCGGCTCTCGGAGCTCGAGAGGTTCCACGAGCTCGTCGCGAGTCTCGACGCGGTCTTCTGGGAGGCCGACGCATCGTCGCTCGGCTTCTCGTTCATCGGCGGGCGCGTCGAAGAGATGTTGGGCGTCGGCGCCTCGGCATGGCCCGAGGACGGGCGGACCTGGGGGCAGCACATCGACGCAGAGGATCGCGAATCCACGCTCGAAGCCTGCATGGCCACGATCGCGAGTGGGAAGGACCGATCACTCGAGTACCGCCTCGACACCGCCGGCGGCCGGACCACGTGGGTGCGTGATGTTGTGCATGTCGTGCGAGGGGCGCAAGGGGCCCGGGAGCTCCGAGGACTCATGGTCGACATCACCGAGCGCCGCCGAGCAGAGCAGGCGCTCCGCGAGAGCGAACGCGGCTACTTTCAGGCGCTGCGGCGCGAACGCGAAGCGACGCAGCGCCTGCGCCATCTCGACGAGATGAAGAACACGTTCCTCGAGGCGGTCTCACACGACCTGCGAACCCCGTTGACCTCGATCCTCGGCTTCGCGCTCACGCTCGAGGGCGCCGGGCCCGATCTTCGGCCCGACGAGGCCCTCGACCTCGTCGCACGGATCGCGGTGAACGCCCGCAAACTCGAACGCCTGCTCGGCGACCTGCTCGATCTCGACCGCCTGCAACGCGGCATCATCGCTCCCCAGCGACGACCGACCGATCTCGCCGCGCTCGTGGCGCGAGCGGTCGACGAGACCGACGACGAGACGGGCCATGCGATCCTGACCGAGATCGCCGATGGGTCGTTCTCGATCGACGCAGCCAAAGTGGAGCGCATCGTGGAGAACCTGCTCTCCAACGCGGTTCGTCACACTCCTCCCGGCACGCAGATCTGGGTTCGCGCCGAGCGCTGTGAAGGCGGGGTTTCGATCAGCGTCGAGGACGCCGGTCCAGGGCTACCTGCCGACCTGCGCGACGCCGTGTTCGAACCCTTTCGACAAGCGCCCGGCTCGTCGTCCGAGCATTCCCCCGGCGTGGGCATCGGTTTGTCCTTGGTGCGCCGCTTCGCCGAGCTGCACGGCGGACGAGCATGGCTCGAAGCGCGAGAAGGTGGAGGCGCGTCGTTCCGCGTCTTCCTCGCTGAAGCGTAGGAAGCTCCCCCGGGCAGGTCCCACCGTGGTTACGCTGCAGTCGTGCTCGACCTCTGGATCGCGAACGGCACTGTCATCGACGGCAGCGGTGACCCCGCGTTCCAGGCGTCGGTCGGGGTCGACGGCGGTCGCGTGGTCCTCGTGGCACGCGGCGCTCACGAGCTCCTCGAACCGGTCGAGGCGACCGCCACGATCGACGCGAGCGGATCGGTCCTCGCCCCCGGCTTCATCGACGTGCACAACCACTCCGACATGGCGCCCTTCGTCGTGCCCACGATGGACTCGACCGTCCGCCAAGGGGTGACGACCGTCGTGGTCGGCAACTGTGGCGCTTCACCATTGCCTGCATCGACGGCAGCCGAGCTCGCGTCGTGGGTCGGCAGGGGCCCCGGGAGCAGAGACGTTCCGGGCTTCGACACGTTCGGCGAGTTCCTGACGCAGGTGGAAGCCGCACGACCGGCGGCGCACGTGGCATCGCTTGTCGGGCACGGATCCGTCCGTGAGCTCACGATGGGCCTCGATCGGCGACCGCCTACCCCTGCCGAGCTCGACCATATGCGCGACCTCGTGGCAGCGGCGATGGATGCAGGCGCTCTGGGTCTGTCGACCGGGCTCATCTACGCGCCAGGCATGTATGCCGAAACCGACGAGATCGTGTTCCTCGCATCGGAAGCGGCGCGCGCCGGGGGGATCTACGCCTCCCACATCCGGGGTGAGGGTGCACATCTGTTCCGAGCGGTCGACGAGGCCATCGAGGTCGGAGGTCGCGCCGAGATACCGGTGCACGTGAGTCACCTCAAGTGCGAGACGTCGTTCACGTGGGGACACGCGGATGAGCTGCTGGCCCGGGTGCACGAGGCCGGCGCGACCGGCGATCAGTATCCGTACGCCGCGTGGGCGTCGGTGCTGTGGTCACTCCTTCCCGCATGGGCGCCCGTGACCGAGCTGCCTGGTCTGCTCGACGACCGCGGAACCCGCGCTCGGTTGATCGTCTCGGTGGAACGTGGCGAGGGTGACGAGTTCCAATCGTCGGTCGACGGCGTCGGGTGGGACCGAATCGTCATCGAGACAACGGACGACGCGTCGTGCAACGGGCGTTCGATCGCCGAGATCGCCATGCGGCGCGAGATCGAACCTGTCGATGCCTTCTTCGAGCTGCTGCTCGAGGAGCCGCGCACGTCGTGCATCGGTCATGCGATGCACGACGACGATGTCCGCACGATCATGGCCGACTCACGGGTCATGGTCGCCTCCGACGCCGCAGCCGTGTCACCCGATGGGCTGATGGCGAACGTACCGGTACATCCAAGGACGTACGGAACGTTCCCGCGGGTGCTCGGAGCAGTTCGCGAGGGCGCGATGACCCTCGAGAGCGCCGTGAGGAAGATGACCTCACTTCCGGCGGATCGCTTCGGGCTCTCCGGCCGCGGGCGGATCGGAGAGGGCAGCTGGGCGGACCTGGTCTTGTTCGACCCTTCGACCGTCGCCGACCGGTCGACGTTCGAAAGTCCTCACGCGTTGCCCGAAGGCATCGATGCCGTCATCGTTCAGGGAGCCGTTGCCTGGCAACGAGGTTCCGACTCGATCACCCGAGCAGGAAGGGTGATCCGCCGGACTCATCCATAGGCCCTGACTGATCGGGCACGCGCCCACAGCGTGACCGTCGCGCGAACCATCGTGCGAGCGCTACCGTAGCTCCGTGTCTACAGGCGTCCGCCGCGCGCACGGATCAACGCCGCGGGAACTCGGTTTCGACCCCGGTGATCCTGCCTTCGTGGCGAACCCGTACCCGGCATACGAGCGTCTGCGTGCGCAGGCACCGGTCGCGTACGACGAGGCGACCGATCACTGGCTGATCACCGGGTTCGAGGACGTTCGCTCGTCATTGCGGGACCGCCGGTTCGGCCGCACGTATCTGCACCTCGCCACCCATGAGGAGATGGGTCACGAGCCGCCCCCAGCATCGCTCGATGCCTTCTGGCACCTGATCAACCACGGCATCCTCGATATGGAGCCACCGGACCACACTCGCGTACGCCGATTGGTGTCGAAGGCGTTCACGCCCCGCATGGTCGACTCGATGCGAGAGCCGGTCCAACGGCTCACCGACGATCTGGTGGAACGGGTCACAGGCTCCGGCGAGTTCGACCTCTTGGGCGCGATCGCGGAACCGCTGCCGGTCGCCGTGATCGCAGAGATGCTCGGAATCCCGCGCGGGGACCGGCACCTTCTGCGTCCGTGGTCGGCCGACATCTGCCGCATGTACGAGCTGCATCCCACCGAGCACGACGCCGAGGTGGCGGTCTCCGCCAGCATCGAATTCTCCGAGTACCTGAGAGCGCTCTCGCGCGAGCGTCGCGTGGCACCGACGGGTGACCTCATCAGCGAGCTGGCGCTCGTCGTCGACGAAGGCGAACACCTCACCGAGGATGAGCTGATCGGCACCTGTGTACTGCTGCTGAACGCCGGGCACGAGGCTACCGTGAACGTCACCGGCAACGGCTGGTGGGCACTGTTCCGCAACCCCGGGGCTCTCGCACAGCTCCGTGCCGACCCCGGCGTGTTGCCGTTGGTGGTCGAAGAGCTGATGCGGTGGGACACGCCCTTGCAGCTCTTCGAACGTTGGGTTCTCGAGGACGTGGAGATCCACGGCGTGCGCGTGCCACGGGGTGCCGAACTCGGTTTGGTCTTCGGATCGGCGAACCGGGATCCGTCGACGTTCCCTGATCCGGACGAGCTTCGAATCGATCGTGACCCCAACCCGCATCTGACGTTCGGCGCCGGCACGCACTTCTGCCTCGGAGCTCCGTTGGCCCGCCTCGAGCTCAGGACGTCATTCGCGACCGTGCTGCGCCGCTTGCCAGGGCTCGAGCTCGTGGAGGAGCCACGCTGGAAGCCCGGATACATCATCAGGGGCCTGGAGTCGATGCGCGTCCGCGCGTAGGCCAACGCAGCTGCGATTGAGCCGGCGGTCGGATTCGAACCGACGACCTACCGATTACAAGTCGGTTGCGCTACCGGACTGCGCCACGCCGGCGGTGTGGCCGTCGGGATTCTACCGTTGGGATGTTCGGCGGAAAGCCTCGCCATTGGTGACAAGCGCGAAGACGACGAAACCGAAGATCGCGATCGTCACGAGTCCTTGCGGAGATCCGATGGCTGCAACCCCGGCAACGATGCCGATAGCCGCCACGACGATGCCGACCATGCGTCCGACCGACAGGCTGCGCAAGACGAGAGCGCCCGATCCGACCTCGAGGCAGGCGAGCACCAGCGTCACCACGAAGGCCAGCGTGGAGCTTTCATCACCGAGACCCTCGATCCGCGCTCCGTCGCCGGTGGCCAGGATCAGCAGACCCGCGAACGCCGCGTAGACGCCGGCCACGATCAACAACACGCCGGCGATGGTGATCACCGCGGGGCGACGTCGTTGGCCGGGCACGGGTGCATCGATCACCTGTTCCCATGACTCGAGGGAATGCGATCGGCCGGGTGGCGGCGGCATCTGCTGGTCCATCGCCCTGGTATCGGCATGCCCACCGGCAGACGTGAGCCTCAGTTCCGAGTGGGCACGACGTAGGCGTACAGCACGGCCGCGAGGGATGCCGCGGCATTGAGCGAACCGACCCGGCCCCGCATCGGCAGCCGGACCAATCGGTCGCACCGTTCGCGCGTGAGACGAGACATGCCCTCGCCCTCTCCGCCGATCACGACGGCGACCCGCCCCTCGGGACATGCTTCGTCGTAGACCGACACCTCGCTCCGCTCGTCGAGTCCGACGACCCAGAACCCCGCCCCTTGCAGGCGCTCGACCGCGCGAGCGATGTTGGCTACTCGGGCATGCGGGAGGTGCACGAGGGCGCCCGCCGATGCACGCACAGCCGCCGCAGTGACTTCCGCCGCCCGGCGTGTGCGTGTCACAAGCATCGCTGCGCCTGCCGCCTCGGCCGAACGCGCCGCCGCGCCGAGGTTCTGCGGGTCGACGATCCCGTCGAGCACGACGACGACCGCGTCGGCTACGAACGGGAACGTTGCGAGATCGCGCTCGGACAACGTGTCCTGCGCCGCGGCGCCCAGCCTGGCGACCACCCCACGGTGCTCATCGGCGAGAGCGTCCAACGTGGCTCGGGGCACGGTGCGTACGGGCACCGCTCGATCTTCCGCCGCTTCGAGCACCGCCCGCATCCCTTGCGTCTCGGTCGGCGATGAGACGATCAGCACCTCGGTGACACGACCACCCCGGATCGCCTCGGCGACGGCTCGGCGGCCAGCGACCACCTGCGCATGTGAGCGACCGCTTTCTCCGGCCGATCTTCGCTCGCCCCGACCGCCCTCATCACTCACGAGATCAGCACGACAGCCATGCACCCCACACCGTCGCCCGCGAGGCCCATGCCCTCAGGCCTCGTCGCCTTCACCGAGACCGATCCGATCGGGGCGCCGAGAACCGTCGCGAGACGGCCACGCATCTCGTCACGCCTCGGCGCGATCACCGGGCGCTCGCACATCACCGTCACGTCGCATGAGCGGAACATGACACCTTCGGCGCGCAGCAGGGCGAGGGTACGCGTCAGGATCGTCGAGCCTTCGATCCCTTCGAGTCCGGGATCGCTCTCGGGGAAGTGCTGCCCTACGTCGCCGAGCGCTGCGGCACCCAACATCGCGTCGGCGAGCGCATGACAGACGACGTCTCCGTCGGAATGACCTTCGAGCCCTCGTTCGCCTTCGAAATGCAGGCCCCCCAACAGGAGCGGACGGTCAACGCTCGCCCACGGATGCACGTCGAATCCGAGTCCGACCCTGGAGGCCGGTTCATGCATCGCTTCCTCCCATGCGGGAATCGGCGTTGGCGAGATCGAAGAGCGTGGTGATCTTCACGTTGCTCGGGTCGCCCGGGATCGCTGCGACCGCCACGCCGCTGTGCTCGAGCGCCGCCGCGTCATCGGTGAGCGCACCGTCCGACAGCGCCGCTCGCTCATGCGCTCCCCGCAGCACGGTGACATCGAAGGCCTGAGGCGTCTGTGCGAGGCCCAATCGATCCCGGTCGATCGTGCGCACGACGAGTCCGTCCACGACGTGCTTGACGGTGTCGGTGACGGGAGCGACCGGCACCACGCCGGGGGTTCGCTCGCTCACGCCTTCGATGACGGCGGTGAAGAGATCCGGCGGCGCGAACGGCCGAGCCGCATCGTGGATCGCGACGACGTTCGTGTCGGCCGGCAGTGCTTCGAGCGCAGCGAGCACCGAGGCGCGACGGGTCGATCCCCCCGTGACCACGACGAAGGGGACGCCACAGTCCTCGATGCACTCACGTGCGCGGTCCTCCCAACCTGGGGGCGCGGTGACCACGATCGAGCCGACCGCCGGGGACGCCGCGGCCGCCCCTGCCGCCACCGCCAGGATCGGTCTGCCGCCGATCAGCAGGAACGCCTTCGGCTCCTCGGCCCCCAGCCTGCGCCCGACGCCGGCGGCGAGCACGATCGCGACGGCCAAGGCAGGGGTCGGCTCCATGCGCGCAAGCATGTCAGACCGCTCCCGAGCGTGGGACGGACTCTTCGATCGGATCGCGAGAGAGACTCAGCCCGGCGTCGGAACACCCTGCACGAGCGCCGCGAAGACCATGCGTCCAGTCGTCGTCTGGATGACGTTGGTGACCCTTATCTCCGGCGAGGAACCGATGTGGTCGACCGCTTTCTCGACCACGACCATGGTGCCGTCGTCGAGGTAGCCGACCGCCTGACCGTGCTCGCGACCTTCCTTCACGAGGCGGACCGAGATCTCGTCACCCGCCGTGTACGGCACGCGGAATTTCGAAGCCAAGGCATTGATCTGGGCGACCGGCACCCGGAGGGCTTCGGCGACCTTCGCGAGGTTGTGATCGACCGTGATGAGCGAGGCCCCTCGTTCGCGCGCGAGGCGCACGAGCGCCGCGTCGACATCGTTGACACCTGCCTCTTCGATGAGCTGGAACTGGATCGTGGGCGCCTTCTGCAGCTCCACCAACACGTCGAGCCCACGCCGGCCGCGGCCGCGGCGGCGTGGGTCGCTCGAATCGCTGATGGCCTGGAGCTCACGCAGGACGCCGTCATGGAGGAGCACCGTGCCACTCACGAAACCGGTCGCGACCAGGTCGAGCACCCGTCCGTCGATCAAGGCGCTCGTGTCGAGCACGTGCAGGTCACCGTGCGCCGCGACCGACGCTCGCGGTTTCATGCCGACGAGCCCGAAGATGTCCTCATGCTTGTCCTCGCCGACTCGGAACCCGAGCGAGGAACACACCAGATATACGAACACGATGGCCGGCCACGCCGCTCCGCTCGGCACGAGCAGCAACGGGATCATCAACAGGCCGGCGACGACGAGCCCAACGACGAGGCCCACCACCCCGCCTGCGAGCTGCGGCGCCGGTTTGCGGTGCAGTTCACGTTCCATGCCGCTCACCGCGCGCAAGGTCAGACGGCCCGCGACGCCCCCGATCACGAAGCCGGCGGCGGCACCCAGGAAGATGAACGCCAGGGCGCGGCTCGTGCTCTCCGCCGCCACGGTGCCCCCGACGAGGAAACCACCGGTCGCGAGCAGCGCGATGAAGATCAGGCGTACGCCTTCGACGAGGTGTCCGCGCATGGCGCCACCACGTGAGTCCTGCTCCCGCCCTGTCTCGCTCATGGGGGCCTCTTTCAACGGTTTCGATGCGTCCGACGATCGCTCGGCCAGCGAGCAGGCTGAACGAACCTGGTGCTGAAGGAGGCATCGGCGCATCAAGCGAGCGCCTGTAGGAACACGGCGTGTGTGCGACGCGCTCAGGCGAGGTGCCCGAGCAGCGGAGGGTCAGACCGCGGCGATCTTCTCGCCGTGTGCCTCGTCGAGGACATCATCGATCATGACCTCTGCGTCGTCTTCGGACTTCCCGGTGGCGTGCGACAGCTCGGAGATCAAGATCTGCCGAGCCTTGGTGATCATCCGCTTCTCTCCGGCAGACAGTCCCTTCTCGCGGTCGCGGATCGAGAGATTCCGGAGCACTTCGGCCACTTGGTACGGGTCGCCGGAATGCAGCTTCTCCATGTTGTTCTTGAAACGCCGACTCCAGTTGGCGGCCATCGAAGATTCCTCCTCGGTGAGCACCTTGAGGACCTTCTTGACCTCAGCCTTGCTCACGACCGAGCGCAACCCGACCTGATCGGTCGAATCGGTCGGGATCATGAGCGTGAGGTCGCCGTAGGCGACCCGAAGAACCAGGTATGTGCGCGTTTCGCCCAGGAACTCTTTCTCTCGCAACTCTTCTATGACTGCAGCTCCATGCTCCGGATGCACAACGGTATCGCCCTTGCGGAACACGGAACCTCCAAGAAGTAGGCAGCAGGGGTCGCGAAGACTCGCCAAGGTAGGGTAACACGAGAGGCTCTTGCGGCGCAACCTAAATCCGCAGGTCAGGGGGCTGATTCCGGCTTCTGGGAGACACATCGGACCTAGGCTGAACGCCGGTTCAGCCGAACCGGTCACTCACGTGCGCGCCGGGATCCAGGCGAGCGCCTCGATGACCTGGCGAACCGGCACGACGTCGATAGATCGGGGCACATCGTTGCCGGGAGGGGCGAACACGGTGGTCACGCCCGCGGCTCGAGCGGCGGCGAAGCGCTGGGCCATCGCGGGGGCGGCACGCACCATTCCGGTCAGCGAGATCTCGCCAACGAAGGCGGCGTTCCGTGGCGGCGCAGCTCCCGTGGCCGCCGAGGCGAGCGCCGCGGCCACTGCCAGGTCACACGCCGGGTCGTCGACCCTGGCACCACCCGATGACGCCCCGAACAGATCGGAGCGACCAAGCGACAAACCGGCGACACGATCGAGCACCGCCGCGACCAGTTGAAACCGGCGCGCATCAAGCCCCGTTGCCTGTCTGCGGGCAGGTCCGTCGGACGAACCGACGAGCGCCTGCACCTCGACGGCGAGGGCTCGCCGGCCCGACTGTGCGAGGGCCGTGGCGGCCCCCGGCACGTGCTGACCGCTCACGAGCAGCCCTGCCGGGTCGATCTCGCGAAGCCCCGTCGCGTCCATCTCGAACCAGGCACTCTCGCCTTCTGCACCGAAGCGATTCTTGCCGCCGGCAAGCACGCGCATGCCGGATCGCGGGTCGCCGTCGAAGGTGAGAACGACATCGACAGCATGCTCGAGCGATCGCGGACCTGCGAGGTCACCGTCCTTCGTGACGTGACCAGTGAGAAGCATCGCGATGCCTTCGGCCTTGGCCAGCCCGACGAGTGCATCGGTGCAGGTGCGAACCTGCGCGACCCCGCCGGGCACGTGCGTTCCGCTCGTGTCGCGAAGCGTCTGGATGGAGTCGACCGCCAAGAGGAAGGGACACTCGTCGCGAGCCGTGTGCAACACTTGCTCGAGGTCACGCCCGGGAGCGAAGCGGATCGCCTCTCCGGGGATGCCGAGTCGCTTCGCGCGCGCCGCGACCTGCGCGTGCGACTCCTCGCCGCTGACCAGCAGGCAGTCGTAGCCCTGCGAAGCGAGATGGGCCACGACGTGCAACAGCAGGGTCGACTTGCCGATGCCCGGCTCGCCCGCGAGGAGCGCCACCGACGCCGGAACGAGCCCCCCGCCGAGCACGCGGTCGACTCCGGCGAAGCCCGTCGACGCCCGATCGTGGGGCGTGTCGTCGCCTCCGACGAGCGGAGCCGTGACGAGCGAGGGGCGTGCGCTGGCGTCGGACGTCGCTCGAGTGCTCTCCTCGATCGTGCCCCAGGCACCACAACCGGGACATCGCCCAACCCATCGCGAGACCTGCTGTCTGCACTCACGGCAGGTCAGCAACACGCGCGTCTTCGCCATGTCAACACCGTAGCGTCCGCCCACGACACCCGATGCGGTGCTACCCTTTCCCGACTCCCGGCGCGCGAGCGTCGAGGAACCAGCGCTCGAGCAGCGCGGTGGCGCGCTCGAGAAGGAAGGAGGCGATGAGCATGGATGCGATCTCGGCGATCGAACCTGCACGCTCGTCGCGTTCCTTCCGGCACGCCACGGCCTAGCTCACCCGCCTCTCTCGGGTCGGCACTTGGCGAGTGGCTCCTTCAGGAACGCGGCATCACCCATGCCACGACCCCCTGGAACAACAGGCTCGGAAGGAGTCAGCGTTGACTGACGCGAACCAGTTCGAGCACTTCTTCGATGAGGGGCTCATCGAATCGGTGCTGAGACCGATCAAGAGCGGCAAGGAAGCCTCGGTACACCTTTGCCGCGCCAACCCACGCACGACAGGTGAGGAACTCGTCGCGCTCAAGGCCTATCACCCGTTGGACCGGCGCGACTTCCGCGACGAGTCGATGTATCGCGACGGCGAGTGGATCAAGGAACGCCGGGTGCGCGTCGCGCTCCAGAAGAAGACGCGGTTCGGCCGTGAAGTTCAGGGCATGATCTGGGTCGACCGCGAATGGGAGGCCATGCATGCGCTGTCGGCCGGCGGCGCCCCTGTGCCGCGCCCGATCGAACGTACCGCCGACGCGATCCTCATGACCTATATCGGCGACGAGGCGTTCGCCGCGCCGCAACTTCGTTCGTACGGGGTCACCGACGCAGAGGACGCGCACGCCCTGCTCGACCAGGTGTTACGCGCCATCGAGCGAATGCTCTTCCTGAACGTCGTGCACGGCGACCTGTCGCCGTACAACGTTCTAGTCTGGAATGGACTAGTAACGGTGATCGACCTTCCGCAGGCGGTGGACCCTCGCAAGAATCGCCACGCGAGAGAGTTCCTCGAACGCGACGTCGAACGCGTCTGCGCGTGGGCCTCCCACCACGGGGTCCAACGGCCCTCCGCACGGATCGCCGCGGACCTATGGACGGGCTGGGAGCTGGCCGACCTCGTTCCCGAGGAGCTGCGAGGTCTCACGATGTAAGTGTGCTGCGGTCAGATCAGGTCGTCGGGAACGACGTCAGGCACAGCCGGAAGCTCGAATGCCAGCACGAACGGGGTGGCACGTGCGCAAACGACCACCACGCCGACCGCAGCCACGGCCCCGAGACCTGCGGCTGACGCGCCGACGACTCCCGCGAAGGCGAACGCCCAGGTGGCCGCTGTGAACTCGAGCGAACGCGCGCTTCTCACGGCACCGCGAGCTGCGGCGATCGACCATGGCACGAGCGCCAGGCCGAGCAGGTGTAAGGGCACATCGGGCACGACGAAGAGCGCGATCGAAGTCGCAATCCCTGGACCGACGATGATCGTCGCAGCCAGCCGGATCCCGCGTGTCCAGTGCACGATCGAGGCGCACGCGAGCACGAGGGTGCCCGTGACGGCAAGGGCCCGTCCTCCCTGCGACGATTCGCAACCCGGGCATGCGGCGAGAGCGGCGCCATGCACGATCACCGCCAGTCCCCACATAGCCAGCACGAGGCATCCGAGGCCGCCGAAGTCGATCTCCATCGAGCGATTCAAGGGGGGACGCGATGTGTGCATGCCCTGATGGGTCGGCATCGACGCGGCGGCACTTGACGGCTTCCTATTGACGCGACGGTGTGATATCGCGGGATCACTAAGCGCTGTGATCGCCCGCGGCATCCAGGAGAGTGATGCAGGCAGAGGGCGATGTCGTTCGGTTCCCTCGCGAGGCAGAGGCCCCGCCCGACTTCACGGCGTTCTTCGCCGAGGAGCACCGCGGGCTCTTCAAGGCTTTGTACTTCGTGACCGGGAACCGGGCCGACGCGCAGGAGCTGATGCAAGAGGCCTTCCTCGCCTTGTGGGAACGGTGGGACACGATCGACCGGATCCACGACCCCACCGGCTACCTCTTCCGCGTGGCGCTCAACGGGTTCCGCATGCGGGCGCGCGCCGCACGCCGGACCGCGCGGAGGTTGGTGGCGATCGATCCGTCGTACGACCCGTTCGACGAGATCGACCTGCGGGAGGACGTCCGCCGCATGCTCCGACTTCTTCCGCCGCGGCAGCGCGCCGCCCTCGTCCTGCTCGATCTGTACGGCTACGGCTCGGAGGACGCGGCCGAGATCATGCGGATCCGCCCCTCCACCGTGCGAGCGCTCGCCACCCAGGGCCGAGCCGTGCTCCGAACCGCTGGAGGCCCGCATGGCTGAGCTGAGGGAGGTTTTCGAGATGACGACCAAGCAGGTAGAACCCGATCTCGATTCATGGAAGGACCAGGAACGCAGGCAGGAGCAACGCCGTCGACGCCGCAGGCTCGGCGCGTTCGCCGTGGCGGCAGCGATCGGCGTGGCGGCAGTCGCGCTGGTCCTGGTGTCGAACCAATCTCAAGATGCCTCGACCCCCGCCGACGAGGTGCCGACGATCGCTCCGCCCGCCACCTCCTCAGAGGCCTTCCTCCTCGACCTTCGAACCGGCGATATGACGCCGTTGCCGAAGGAGCTGCGCGGAGGGGACGACTACCGGGTGTCTCCGGACGGGACGATGTTCGCGTACACCCGCTCACGCCATCGGCCCGGCTGTATGTCGCCGACGTCGACGGGGCGGGCGTGCACGAGGTCCCCACGGGCGGTCTGGAGCCCAACGGGCCTTCATGGTCTCCGGATGGTTCGCTGCTCGTGTACCAAGGACTCGCCCGCGATCCCAATGTCGGGGACCTCTTCGTGGTCGACCTCACCACCGACGAGGTGAGGCGGATCACGGACCTCGAGCCCAGGACCGCTTGGTGGTGGTACAGGCCGAGCTTCGCCCCTGACGGGGAGACGATCCTCTTCCACTTCCCGAGGCCCTCGGATGCAGGTACGCGGTGGGATCTCTGGTCGGTTCCGGTCGCGGGAGGCGAACCGACGCTCGTGCGTCGTGACGCGGCTGAGGGCGTCTACGCACCCGACGGTAGAACGCTCGCCTACCTCGACGCTCCGCGGGTGGAAGATGACGAGGGCTGGAGCTCCAGCCTCTGGCTCGCCGACACGGACGGCAGCGATCCGAGGCTCCTCGTCGATGGCGATTTCTACTCGATCCGCTGGTCTCCTGACGGCACCAAGATCGCCTTCTCTGGCGGTGGAGAGATCCGCGTGGTCGACATCGCGACCGGCGAGTTCTCGCACGTGGCTGACGGAGGCAACGCCGACTGGCTCGACGACGATACGCTCGTGGTCAGCCCGGCGGAATAACCGGACACCGAACGGCCCGGCAGCCTGTCGGTTGCCGGGCCAGTCGGTCGGGACGACCTAAACGTTCGGAGCCCGGCGAGCATCCATGGTCTCGTGCAGGCCGAGGACAACGTCGTGAAGCTCGAGCGAAAACGCGAGGCGCCCCCGAGTCAACCGAGCTTCGAAGAGCTCTTCCTCGACGTGCACGGAGGACGTGCGCCCGATGCCCCGCATCACCAAGCTCCTGAGTGGTTCGATGACGACACCGTGATCGTCTCTCCGGTCTAGGAGGCAGCCCGGCCCGCACGGGTCCGGGCGTCGGCCTTGATGCCGCTCGCAGGCGGCGGGATGAGCCGGGGTCTGGCCTCCGCTCACGGGGTGGTCACTCGGGTGAGCCAGCGAGCTCCACGGGGGGCACGTCGGGCGGCATCATGCCGCCGGTGGCCTCGAAGACGATCTCACCGTCGACCGCGTTGACGAGGATCGTCTCGCCTGCGCGGAACTCCTTGTAGAGCAGCTTCTCCGCGAGCGGGTCTTCCACGAGGCGTTGGATCGTGCGCCGCAGCGGTCGCGCGCCGAGGGACTGGTCGTACCCCTCCCTCGCGAGCAACACCTTGGCGGATTCCGTCAGGTCGATCTCCAGATCCTTCGCCTTCAGCTGCTCGGTCACGCGCTTCATCATGAGGTCGACGATGTTCTTCACGTCTTCCTGCGTGAGCGAGCGGAAGACGATGACCTCGTCGATGCGATTGATGAATTCGGGCCGGAAGCTCTTCTTCAGCTCCTCGGTGACCCGGTCCTTCATCTTCTCGTAGGTAACCTCGTCGTTGCCGGCTGCGGCGAACCCGATGCCCGGGCCCTTCTGGATGTCACGTGTGCCGAGGTTCGAGGTCATGATGATGATCGTGTTCTTGAAGTCGACCTTGTGTCCCTGCGAGTCGGTCAGGTGGCCGTCCTCGAGGATCTGCAGCAAAGTGTTGAAGACATCGGGGTGTGCCTTCTCGATCTCGTCGAAGAGCACGACCGAGAACGGCTTGCGACGGACGGCTTCGGTGAGCTGTCCGCCTTCCTCATAGCCGACGTAGCCGGGAGGTGAGCCGATCAGTCGGCTGACCGTGTGCTTCTCCATGTATTCCGACATGTCGAGCTGGATGAGCGCATCTTCGTCGCCGAAGAGGAACTCGGCGAGCGCCTTGGAGAGCTCGGTCTTGCCGACGCCGCTCGGGCCCAGGAAGATGAACGACCCGGCCGGGCGGCGTGGATCCTTGAGGCCCGAACGTGTGCGGCGCATCGCGCGGGAGACGGCCGAGATGGCCTCGTTCTGGGTGACGATGCGCTTGTGCAGCTCGTCCTCCATGCGCAGGAGCTTCTCGGTCTCCTCCTCGGTGAGCTTGAAGACCGGGATACCGGTCCAGATGCTCAGGACCTCGGCGATCTCTTCCTCGTCGACCTCACTCAGGATGTCCATCTCGCCCGATTTCCATGCCTGCTCGCGGCGGAGACGCTCTTCCTGCAGCTGGCGCTCCTCGTCGCGCAGCGACGCGGCCTTCTCGAAGTCCTGGCCGTCGATCGCCGACTCCTTGCGCAGGCGGACGTCGGCGATCTTCTCGTCGACCTCACGCACATCGGGCGGCGCCGTCATGCGACGGATGCGCATGCGCGAGCCGGCCTCGTCGATCAGGTCGATCGCCTTGTCGGGCAGGAAACGGTCGCTGATGTAGCGGTCAGCGAGGTTCGCGGCCGCGACGAGCGCGTCGTCGGTGAAGTTCACACGGTGGTGCGCCTCGTAGCGGTCGCGCAAGCCCTTGAGGATCTCGATCGTGTGCGCGACGTTGGGCTCCTTCACCTCGATCGGCTGGAAGCGGCGCTCGAGCGCGGCGTCTTTCTCGAGGTGCTTGCGGTACTCGTCACGCGTCGTGGCACCGATGGTCTGCAGCTCGCCCCGGGCGAGCATCGGCTTCAGGATCGACGCCGCGTCGATCGCGCCCTCGGCCGCGCCGGCGCCAACGAGCGTGTGCAGCTCGTCGATGAACAGCACGATGTCGCCACGGGTCTTGATCTCCTTGAGGACCTTCTTGAGGCGCTCCTCGAAGTCACCGCGGTAGCGCGATCCGGCGACGAGCGCCCCGAGGTCGAGCGTGTATATCTGCTTGTCCTTGAGCGTCTCGGGCACCTCGCCGCGGATGATGTCCTGGCTCAGACCCTCGACGACGGCGGTCTTGCCGACGCCGGGCTCGCCGATCAGCACCGGGTTGTTCTTCGTGCGACGGCTGAGCACCTGCATCACGCGCTCGATCTCTTTCTCGCGCCCGATGACCGGGTCGAGCTTCCCGTCGCGTGCCAGCTGCGTGAGGTTGCGACCGAACTGGTCGAGCACCATCGACCCGCTTTGCTGACCCTCGCCGACGCCACCGCCGGGCGTTGTCTCGCCCTTGCCGCCGGTGTAGCCCGACAGCAGCTGGATCACGGTCTGACGAACGCGGTTGAGGTCGGCGCCGAGCTTCTGCAGCACCTGTGCGGCGACGCCCTCGCCCTCGCGGATCAGCCCGAGCAAGATGTGCTCGGTGCCGATGTAGTTGTGGCCGAGCTGGAGCGCCTCGCGCAGCGAGAGTTCCAGCACCTTCTTCGCACGTGGGGTGAACGGGATGTGTCCGGTCGGCGCGGCTTGGCCCTGTCCGATGATCTCCTCGACCTGTTGACGCACGGCCTCGAGCGAGATGTTGAGCGACTCGAGTGCCTTTGCGGCAACGCCCTCGCCCTCGTGGATCAACCCGAGCAGGATGTGCTCGGTGCCGATGTAATTGTGGTTGAGCATCCTGGCTTCTTCCTGCGCCAGGACGACGACTCGTCTCGCTCTGTCGGTGAACCGTTCGAACATGTCAGCGTCCTCCGGGCCACGACCCGCATGTTCCACTCTCCGCTCGGGGATCAGCGGACCCCGTCCTACCCCCGAGGCGCCTCGGGCGTCGCCCCCGATAACCGGTCGCGACGCCCACTGACGAGAAGTATACCCGTGACCCTTCGTAAACCCAGAACGGCACGGCAGCTCCTCTCGCTTGTCCTACCGTGTTGTTCGGACGTTCGAGGCCCGAGGATGAGGTGCCTTTCGACGGAGGCGATCATCCCCCGTTCGGACCATGCAATGTCCTCCTTCCGGCCCGTTGTGTGGGAGCGACGGGGGGTGCCAGGATGAACCAGCCTCACGTGAGGCAACAAGAACGGCGTGGCGAGCAGGGGATCCGCGTGCAGAACGCCCAGATGCTCGAAGGAGAGATGCGCGTGCGAGTGCTCGTCGTCGATGATCACCCGGCCTTCCGCAAGGCCCTGACATCGGCCCTGCGCCTGGTGAGCGATATCGAGGTCGCGGGCGAGGCCGGCGGCGGTGTCGCCGCGTGCGACCAAGCCGAAGCGCTCGAGCCCGACGTCGTGCTCATGGATCTCTCGATGCCCGATCTCTCCGGCATCGACGCCATGAAGAAGATCCACGAATCCAGGCCGGAGATGCCTGTGGTCATCCTCACGGCGCACGCCGATGCAGGGGTGGAGCGAGAGGCCCTGGAGGCGGGAGCTCGCGGCTTCCTCGCGAAGGGCACCGGGCTGCACGATCTCGTGATCACGTTGCACGAGGCAACGGGCGACGAACCTGTCGTCTGAACGCTACCGGTCGTCGCTGAGGCGGCGGATGCGCTCGGACATCGTCACGAGCAGCGCCCGCATCATGTCGGGGTTCTCGTCGAGCAACCGGTTGAAGTTCCATGCCGGGATCGCGAGTGTGTGCAGCTCGCCCCTGGCCACGACCGACGCCGAGCGGGGCTTGCCGTCGATCAACGACATCTCGCCGAAGTAGTCGCCGGGACCCATCGTGCTGACGACGGTGCCGGCATGGCTGGCCTCCGCCTGCCCGGAGAGGATCATGTGGAACCCGACCGCCGACTGGTCTTCCTCGACGACCGCCTTGCCGTCGCGATGGGTGACTTCCTTCGAGATCTCGGCGACCCGCCTCAACGCGCGATCGGACATGCCCGCGAAGAACGGCACTCGTCTCAGCGACTCGATGTGCTCGTCGGACATCGGTGCCTCCTGGTTCTGCGTCTGGCTCGGCGGGCCGGAGGAGCCAGCATAGCCATGTCGTCAGATCGCCGCGAGGCCGGCACCGGTGACGACGGCGGCGATGCCGAGCCACCCGAGCCGACCGGGTCGTTCCCGCGCGAGGAGCACCGCGAGCACCACCGAGACCTCTCGGAGCGTCGCCACCTGCCCGACCGGAGCGAGTCGGAACGCGAACAACACCATCGCGTACGCGCCGACGCTGCCGACCGCGATCGCGATGCCCGGACGGATCGATCCCCGCAGACGCGCGAGGTCGAAGCCGGTGGTGGACGACATCAGTATTCCTTCGAGCCCGAGGGCACCGGCGAGGTAGGCAAGCGGCGCCGCGCCCTCGCCGACGGCGCGCGCGTCGACCACCGAGTACGTCGCGATCGCGACGCCGACCACGAGCGCCAGCCCGGTCGCGGCGAGTGTGCCGTGGCGGTGCGAACGGAACGCGAGCAGGCCGAGCCCGATCGCAACCAGCGCCGCAGCCGCGAGCGTTCGGACCGACGCCGGCTGACCGACCACGACCACCGCGGCGACCGTTGCCAGCAGGGGCGCGGAACCGCGCCCCACCGGATACGTGACCGAGAGCTCGCCGCGACGGTAAGCGCCGGCCAGCGCCAGGCCGTACACGGCTTCCGCGGCGCCGCTCACCACCAACAGTCCCCATAGGCCGCTGGGTGGATCGAGCACGAGGAACGGCAGCAGCGCGGCGCTCGAGACGATTCCCGACATGGCCATCGCCGCAACGCGGTCGTCGACACCGTGCAGGCGCACGTTCCACAGCGCATGCAGCACCGCGGCGGCGAGCACCAACGCGACCGCCGCGGCAGGCATGAGGGGTCTACTCGGGTCTATGCGAAGGGAACATGATCAGGTCGCGCAGGCTCGGCGCGTCGGTGAGCAGCAACAGCAGGCGATCGACCCCCATGCCGAGCCCACCCACGGGCGGCATGCCGTGTTCGAGCGCTCGCAGGAAGTCCTCGTCGAACGGGTGCACCTCGTCGCCGAGGGTCTGCTTCATCTGTTGCTGCAGCTCGAACTTCGCGCGCTGCTCGATCGGATCGGTGAGCTCGCTGTACGCCGTGACCAGCTCCACGCCGGCGGCGACGAGGTCGAAATGCTCGGTGAGCCCTGGGTCGTCGCGATGCGGACGGGCAAGCGGCGAGACTTCGCGAGGGAAGTCGCACACGAACGTCGGCCGCTCGATCGCCGCCTCGACGAGCTTCTCGAAGAGCTCTTGCACGATCTTGCCGGGTCCCCAGCCAGGTTCAACATGCACGCCGCGACGCTCGGCGACCCCACGCAGGTCGGCGTGCTCGAGCGTGATCGGTTCTCCGATCGCCTCGCTCAACGAACCGAGGATGGTCATGCGCGCAAAGGGCGGCGTGAGATCGAGCTCATGACCGCGCACGGCGATGTGCAGGTCGTCGGGATCACGACCCATGATCGGGTTCACGGCGCGGGCACACCGCACGATGAGCGTCTCGGTGAGCTCCATCATCGTGTAGTAGTCGCCGTATGCCTGATACGCCTCGAGCATCGTGAACTCGGGGTTGTGATCGTGGTCGATGCCTTCGTTGCGGAAGTTGCGCCCGAGCTCGTACACGCGCTCGGCGCCCCCGACCAGCATGCGTTTGAGGTGCAGCTCGAGCGAGATCCGCAGTTTCATCTCCACATCGAGTGCATGGTGATGCGTGGAGAACGCGCGGGCGTTCGCTCCACCTGCGACCGTTTGCAGCATGGGTCCTTCGAATTCCACGAACCCGTGCTCGTCGAGCACCTGACGCATCGACTTCAGCACTGCGGCACGTGCCAAGAAGGCGCGGCGCGGCGCGGCGTCGGCGATCAGATGAAGGTAGCGCCTGCGTTGCTGCAGGTCGGGGTCTTGCAGACCGTGCCATTTCTCCGGAAGCGGCCGCAGTGCTTTCGTCAGCATCGCCCACCGATCCGCGAAGACGCTCAGCTCACCCTTGCGGGTGGTGCCGACGCGGCCCGTCACCCCGATGATGTCGCCGAGGTCGACCTCGTCGAGGAGGCCGAAGAAGTGTTCGTCGAGGTCGGCCGTGCCGGCGACGACCTGCAGGTCCCCGGTGCGATCGCGAACGACGAGGAACTTCAGCTTGCCGATGTCGCGTTTGAGCACGAGACGACCGGCGATCGTAACGATCTCGTCGGTGAGGGAGTCGGCGTCGAGCTCGGAATGGGAGGCTCTGATGTCGGCGACCGGGACCGGCTCGGGCACGCCGAGCGCCAGTTCGAGCGTGAGGGCGAACGGCGGCATGCCTGCGTCCTCGAGCCGTGCCATCGAGTCGCGGCGCCCGGCGAGGATCTCGGCCTCTCTCGAGCGTCGCTCGTCGGGGGAAGGCGCGTGCTCATCAGGCATCGTCGGTCACCGCGTTCCGCTCGTAGACGAGGCGCAGGCCCTCGAGGGTGAGCCACGGCTCGTGGCGGTCGATCGTGGCGCAGTGTGGGATTACGACCGGGGCGAGCCCTCCGGTCGCGATGGTCACGGCGCCTGGCAGATCGCGCCGGATGCGTTCGACGATGCCGTCGATCGCGCCCGCGGCACCGAAGATCAGCCCCGACTGGATCGACTCGACGGTGCTCGTGCCGACCACGTTCTGCGGCGCGGACAGCTCCACACGGGTGAGCCGTGCGGTGCGTGAGAACAGGCTCGCGGCGCTCGCCTGCAAGCCGGGCGCGATGACACCGCCCATGAACTCCCCTCTGTCGCTCACGACGTCGAAGTTGGTGGCGGTGCCGAAGTCGACCACGATCGCGGCGGCGCCGACGAGTGTGAACGCTGCAAGCGCGTTCACGACCCGATCTGCGCCGACCTCGCGCGGATTGTCGGTGAGGATCGGGACCCCCGTCTTCACACCTGGACCCACGATCACGGGCGCGAACGAGAACGAGCGAGCGGTCATCTCACGGATCGTGGCGGTCACATCGGGTACCACGCTCGCCACGACGACGCCGGTCACCTCGGACTCGAATGACATCGCCCGCTGCTCCAGGAATCCCGACAGCGCGAGCCCGAGCTCGTCGGAGGTGCGCTCGGGCCGCGTCGAGAGACGCCAGGTGTGTTCGAGATGGGTTCCGCGGAAGGCCCCGAGCACGATCTCGGTGTTGCCGACGTCAGCGGCCAACAACATCGCGAGTGATCCCCCTTTCCGGCGAATCGAGCGGGCTAGGACGGACCATCGTGGCCCACGCGGTCCGACGCCGACAACCGGATCTCATGCGGGCCGAGGCAGAAGCAGGTTGTCGCTCAAGCGCGCTGAGGGGAGCCGGGCCGCCAGGAGTGCCCTCGCCGGCACGGCGGGGTCGAGGCGATCGACGCGCTCGAAGTCGAGGTCGCTCACCACCGCCGCGTAGTCGAGACCGACGAGTGGCGTCGCGCCGACCTCGCGCGCCATGGTCGCCACCAACACGTTGGGGTCGCGCTCTCCCTGTCGCGAGAGCGCCGCAGCCTCACTGAGTGCGAGGAAGAGGCATGCCGCCCGTTCTCGTTCGTCAGGTGTGAGGCGCGCATTCCGGGACGACAGCGCCAGGCCGTCAGGTGCCCGCACAGTCGGACAGGCCACGACCTCAACGGGAAGAGCCTCTGTTGCCACCATGCTCCGTATCAGGAAGAGCTGCTGGGCATCCTTCTCACCGAAGTAGGCGCTGCATGGACCGGTCACGTCGAACAGCCGGTGCACGACCGTGAGCACGCCCTCGAAATGCCCCGGGCGCGAGACCCCTTCGAACGAGCGGCCCACCGGCCCTGGGTCGGGATGCGGAAGCTCGACCCCGGGTGGATACACCTGCTCGACGGACGGCGCCCACACGATGTCGACTCCCTCTGCGACGCAGATGTCGAGGTCGCGTTCCTCGTTGCGCGGATACCGCTCGAGGTCCACGGGGTCGGCGAACTGCGTCGGGTTCACGAAGATCGACACGACGACGATCTCGTTGCGGTCGCGGGCACGGCGGATCAATGAGATGTGGCCCTCGTGCAGGGCGCCCATCGTCGGCACCAGTCCGACATCATGGGCCGAGGACCGGGCAGCGTCGGTGAGCGCGCGGAGGTCGGCGGCGTCGCGGATCAGGTCCACCGCGCGAGCACCTCGTCGACGCCGCCGCGCCCCTCGAGCGAGAGGCGGCCCGAGCGTACCGACAGATCGAGCGCGACCCGGGCCATCTCGACGTAGGAGTGGAGCGCCCAGGGAGCCGACGCTGCCAGTGCCTCGATGTTGCGCTCGATCGTTCCGGCGTCGCCTCGCACAGCGGGGCCGGTGAGCGCCTCCGCGGGCGAGGAGGCCGCGATGTTCTCGATCGTCGCCCGTTGCAGCGGCGCGAGCGCAGCCATCGGATCCGCCACGCCGGCGATCGCCAGCAGCTCCTCGGCGACCCAGGTGCCGGCGACCAGGTAGTTCGACGCGAAGACCGCGGCGGCGTGATAGATCGCCCGATGCTCGTCGGCGAGCCGGAACGGCCGCCCTTGCAGGTCCTCGGCCAGGCGCTCCCCCACGAAGAAGCCCTCGTCGTCGTCGGCGCCGACGGCCACGGAACATCCTGGCACGCGCTCGAGCGCAGCCTCGACATCGGGGAAGGTCTGCAGCGGGTGCACGCCGAGCCGCCGGGCGCCGGCCTGCTGCGCGGCATCGAGGGCTGAGAGCGAGGTGGCGCCCGACAGATGTGCCACCCACTGCTGGCTCACGAGCGCGCCCGCCTCGGCAAGAGCCCGCACCGTCGAGGCGATGTGGTCGTCGGGAAGACCGATGACCACGAGCTCTGCCTCGCCTGCGGCCTCGGGCGCATCGAGGACGGGCACCCCCGGGAGGTGACGGGCCGCTCGCCGCGGCGTTGCGTCGCGACCGGACACGGCGACGATCCGATGGCCGGCCCGACGCCACAGCACCGCGAGCGCGGTGCCCGCTCGTCCGGCCCCCACGATCGCGATGTCCATGGGGCGAGTATCGCAACTCGGCCGCCTCGGTCGGCGGGGGCCCCCGCCGGTGCGGCAGTTGCGTTGTCGCGACCCGCCGCTGTGGCGGCGCGTCAATCGAGTCTGAGCGGAGGTGCGAAGACCCGGACACCGCCCGCTGCATCGGGGCCGAGACGCACGTCGACCAGCCGTTCGCCGCCGGGAAGCACGGGATCGGGTTCGATCTCCAGCAACGGCATCAGTACGAACGCCCGCTCGTGCAGGCGAGCATGCGGTACCACGAGACCGGGCTCATCGATCTCGTGCGCATCGATCAGCAGGATGTCGATGTCGACGGTGCGCGGTCCCCACCGCACATCTCGCACCCGGCCGAGCGCCGCTTCCACTCGCTGGCATGCGACGAGAAGCTCGCGTGGCGACAGTCCGATCTCGGTACGCACGACCACGTTGAGGAAGTCGGGCTGTGGCGGCCCCCCGACCGGATCGGTCTCCCACACGCGCGAGCACCGGGTGAGCGCGATCCCGGCCTCAGCGCCGAGCAGGTCGACGGCCCGTTGCAACGAGGCGAGCCGGTCGCCCAGGTTCGATCCGAGGCCAAGGTAGGCGGTCTCGGTCACGTTCGGTCACGAGCCGGCAGCGACACTGCGGCCGCGACACCCTCGATCTCGAGTCGCCGCGCTGCGTTCGGCTTGTGCACGACCGCGGTCACGCCGATCACGTGGTCGAACGCGAGCACACGCTCGGCCACGTCGCGCGCCATCACCTCGATCAGGTCGTACGAGCCACCGGTGATCACCGCTCGGACCGCATCGCGCACGCCGCGGTAGTCGGCGGTGGCCTCGATGGTGTCGCTCGCGACGTCGACCTCGAGGTCGAGATCGACGACGAACTCCTGGGGCTCGTCCTTCTCGCCCGCGCGCGCACCGTGATGTCCGCTGGCCCTGATGCCCGAGAGGAACAGTCGCGAAGACGTCACGAGCCCGGACCCGTCTCGGTCGGATCGCGCTCGTCGGGGTCGAACCAGTCGTCACGCTCGTACTCCTCGAGATCGACCCACGGCGGGCGACGTTCGAGCTGCAGCAGCACGATGCCCGATCCCTCGTCGCCGTGACCGTGAGCCGCATGTGAGTAACGCGCGCGCAGGTACTCAGAGATCATCGGGCCGATCGTGTCGATCGCTTCCTCGACGAGGAAGTGCCCACAGCCCGGCAACAAGCCGAGGGTCGACGACGGCATCGCGTCGTTCAGCCGCTCGCCGACGCTCGAGGGGTAGACCGTGTCGTCCTCACCCCAGAGGATCAGCACCGGCACGTCGATCGCGGCGAACTCCTCGCGTCGATCGGCAAGCCCCACGCCGTCGAGCCCCGCGAGCACCTTGGCGAGACGATCCGGGCCGTCGCCGGTTGCGTAGGGATCGGCATAGGCGTCGAGCACCTCGTCGCCGAGGCGATCGCGGTGTATCGCGCCGGTCTCGAATGCGTCCCGCACGATCTGACGCGCGAGCTCGGGAGATGGGGTGCCCGATCGCAGGCGCTCGCGAGCCTGCCTCACGTCTGACGACGGCCAGGCGTCGAGGGTCACAGCGCTCAACAGCACCATCGCATCGACCCGGTCATCACCCAGAGCCAGGAGCTGCGCCAGCCCCGCTCCGACATCGTGCCCGACGGCGGCGTATCGATCGAGGTCCAGCTGCTCCGTGAGCTCACGCACGGCGGTGGCCTGCGTCGCGAGGTCGAGCCGCACACCGTCGGCGGGTACCGATGCGCCGGCTCCGAGGAGGTCGGGCGCGATCACGCGGAACCTTGCCGCCAGCAGCGGCAACAACTCACGCCACTGCCACGACGACGCCGGGTACCCGTGCAACAACAGCACCGGTGGCCCCTCGCCCTCGTCGTGGAAGGCCACGGTTCCCGCCGAGGTGGCGGCGACATGCGCAGCGGCTTCGACGGCGATCGTCACGGCGACGTGCCCCTGGCGATCGCGTCGACGACCCGCACGACCCGAGCCATCGCCAGCACGTCATGCACCCTTACGACATCGACGCCGTTGGCGGCGCACCACGCGACGGTGCCCGCGGTGCCTTCAACTCGATCGATCGGATCCTCGACGCCCGTGAGCTCGCCGATGAAGCGCTTCCGGGAGGCTCCGACCAACACGGGCGTACGGAGCTGCTCGAACGCCGCGATCGCACGCAACAGGGCGAGGTTGTGCTCGAGGGTCTTGCCGAACCCGAGCCCCGGGTCGACGCACACATGGTCGCGTGGCACGCCCGCCGCGACGGCCGCGCCGATGCGAGCCGCGAGGAAATCACGCACGTCCGCCACGACGTCGTCGTACCGGGGATCGTCTTGCATCGTCGCTGGGTCACCGAGCATGTGCATCAGCACCAAGCCCGCGCCCGCGGCGCGGACCGCGTCGAACATCGCCGGATCGCGTCCGGCGGTCACGTCGTTCACGATGGAAGCACCGGCATCGAGGGCGGCGCGGGCGACGTCGGGGCGGCGCGTGTCGACGCTGAGCGCAACGTGGGTGGGCGCCGCCTCGGCGAGCCCGGTGACCACTGGCACGACACGCGCGAGCTCCTGGTCGAGCGGCACGGCGTCGGCGCCGGGACGGGTCGACTCGCCGCCGATGTCGAGGATGTCGGCGCCGTCGGCAGCGAGCTGTACCCCGTGCGCGACCGCTTCCTCGGTGGTCGAGAGCATGCCCCCGTCGCTGAAGGAATCGGGCGTCACGTTCACGATGCCCATGACGAGGGTGCGCACCCCCAGCGGGAACGTATGGTCGCGGCATCGCCACGCTGCGTCATCCACGATGGGCATCGTAGTGCTCGCTCGCGGACGGCGGCGGTGCTCGACGCGGCTCGCGAGCTCAGGGCTTGCCGATGTGGTTCATGGCTTCCTGCCGCGTGCGGGCATCGGTGCGGAAGAGTCCCCGCACGGCAGAGGTGACCGTGACCGAGCCCGGCTTCTTGATGCCCCGCATCGTCATGCACAGATGCTCGGCCTCGATCACCACGAAGACGCCGCGTGGCTCGAGCGCGCGTTCGATCGTGTCTGCGATCTCGGTCGTGAGTCGTTCCTGCACCTGAGGCTTCTTGGCGAGCACGTCGACGGCCCTGGCGATCTTCGACAGGCCCGTGATCTGGCCTGCCTTGTTCGGCACGTACGCAACGTGGGCCTGACCGCTGAACGGGATGAGGTGGTGCTCGCAGATCGAATACAGCGGGATGTCACGCACCATGATCATCTCGTCGAAATCGGCGCCTTCGACCACCGTCACGATGCCGGTCGGGTCCTGGCCCACGCCACCGGCGATCTCGCGGTACATGCGGGCCACTCGAGCAGGCGTGTCCTTGAGGCCGCCGCGCTCGACGTCCTCACCGATGCCTTCCAGGATCAGCCGAACACCGTGCTCGATCTTCTGGTCGTCGAAGCCAGCCATGAGACGGGCATGCTACCCGGAGGCGTCGCAGGTTCGTGTGTTCTACGAGCCGTCGGGCATCGTGGCCTGCCAGCAGTCGTACCACCCGTCGGGGGTCTTGCACCAGATCGTGGCCGGAGGCGGTGGCTCGGATTCGCTGGCGCCGGCCGAGACGACCATCAGGGCCACCGCGGCGATCACGACGAGCACGGCGACAGCAGCCACGACGCGGGTGAGCACCGAGACCAGTCTCCAGTCGTCGACCGGCTCCCGGGGGGGCGTGACACGGGCCGGCACGCGAGGGGCGTGGTCGGCGGGGTTGGCCGAGGCGTGTCGTCCGCGCGAGCTCACGGCGCCCGTCGGCCCCGGCGCGACGTGCGAGGCCACGGGCCCCGCCCTGCCGGCCTGCTCGCGCGCGATCAGGCCGAGCCTGAGTTCCCGGTCGTACGCCGCCCGGCGACGCTCGTCGCCCAGCACCTCGTAGGCGGCCACGATGCGCCGGAACCCGTCGGCCGGCGCCTCGCCGGGACTCGCATCGGGATGGTGCGTGCGGGCGAGCGAGCGATACGAGTGACGGATCTCGTCGTCGGAGGCGTCCGCCGACACGCCCAGCAGGGCGTACAGATCCTCGCCCGAGACGACGGCGCGGCGCACGAGATCCACGATGGGAGTGTATGACGACCGGCTACGCGGGCACGAGGCGTTCGAGCGTCTCGGACAGCTCGGACAGGTCGGGAAGCGTCGCCGACCGCGGCACCATGCTCGCCTCGCCGAGCCGGTCGATCCAGACGGCAGGCAGCCCGAGCTTCGCGCACGGCTCGATGTCGTGGAACAACGAGGCCGCGACGTGCACGTGCCGCGTGCGCTCGGCGTCCGTGCGCCTGAAGAACGTGTCCCAGTGACCGAACGAGGGCTTGTAGGACCCGATGTCGCCCGCGACGATGCGTTCGTCGATCTCGACGCCGATCGCAGCGACCGACGCGTCGAGCAGGTCGAGATCGGTGTTCGACAGGATCGCGAGCCTCCAGCCGGCCTCACGCAGGACCGACAGGGCCCCCGGCACCTCGGGGAAGACGCGCCATCCCGGCAGCGACCTCGCAAGCGCATCGGCCTCGCCTTCGGGCACGGTGAGCCCGAGCTCGTCGGCGACCCTGGCCATGGTCTCGGCCATGACCTGGCGGTACGGGATGGCGCGACCTTCGCGCTCTTCGGCCTGCACCCGGGGCTCGATGCGCATGTACGCCTCGAGCAACGAGTCGTCCCCGGAAGCGTCGGGCCACAGCCGTTCGAGCGTCGCCCGCGTTCCCCCCAGCCAATCGACGAGCGTGCCGTAGCAGTCGAACGTGGCCCATCGCTCGCCCGTCGCACCCCTGCCCGGTTGCCCTGGAGTCATCAGGCGGGCGACAGCCCCGGGCCGCCGAGCTTCGGCCGAGGCGTGCCCTTGCCCGGGTGCAGGTCGCCCTCGGATCGATCGTGGCGCGATGCCTGACGCGACACGGCGAGCCCGACCGAACGTTCCTCGTGCGCTCGGGGCTCCCGGCGCTCCACGTCGGCGAAGAAGGCGATAACGTCGTCGCGACCCATCGTCTCGATCTCGATCAGCCGGGCCGCGAGCGCGTCGAGCTTCTCGCGATTCTCCGTGAGGATCTCGAGCGCGACATCGTGCGCCTCGTCGATGAGCTCCCGCACCTCGAGATCGATCTCGAACGCCACGGCGTCGGAATAGTCGGGCGTCGAGCCCCAGTCGCGACCGAGGAAGACCTCGCCCTGCTTCACGCCGAGCGTGCGGGGGCCGATCGAGTCACTCATGCCGTACTCGGTGACCATCTGCCGGGCGATCTTCGTGGCGCGCTCGATGTCGTTGCCGGCCCCCGTGGTCACATCCCCCGCGATGATCTCCTCGGCCACGCGACCTCCCATGAGCATCGCGAGCTCGTCACGGAGCTGCTCGCGCGTCATCATGAACTTGTCCTGTTCCGGCAGGGTGAGCGTGTAACCGAGCGCGCGTCCACGCGGGATCACGGTGATCTTGTGCACCTCGTCGGTGTTGGGAAGCACGTGAGCCACCATCGCGTGACCGCCTTCGTGGTAGGCGATCAGGCGGCGTTCTTGCTCGTCCATGACGCGGCTCTTGCGCTCCGGCCCTGCCATCACGCGATCGACGGCTTCCTCGACCTCGGTCATGGAGATGGCCTTCTTGTCCCGACGGGCAGCCAGCAATGCAGCCTCGTTGATCGCGTTGGCGAGGTCGGCGCCGGTGAACCCGGGCGTGCGCCGGGCGAGCACCTCGAGGTCGACCGTCTCGTCGAAGGGCTTGCCGCGGGCATGCACCCGAAGGATCGCCTTTCGGCCTTCGAGATCTGGGCGGTCGATCACGACCTGGCGGTCGAACCTTCCCGGGCGGAGCAGCGCAGGGTCGAGGATGTCGGGGCGATTCGTCGCCGCCATGAGGATCACGGTGGTGCGCTGGTCGAATCCGTCCATCTCGACCAGCAGTTGGTTCAGCGTCTGCTCGCGCTCGTCGTGCCCCCCGCCGAGTCCGGCGCCGCGCTGACGTCCGACCGCATCGATCTCGTCGATGAACACGATCGCCGGGGCGGCGACCTTCGCCTGCTCGAACAGGTCGCGCACGCGCGCCGCGCCGACGCCCACGAACATCTCCACGAAATCGGATCCCGAGATCGAGAAGAACGGCACGCCCGCCTCGCCTGCGACGGCGCGGGCGAGCAAGGTCTTGCCGGTTCCAGGAGGGCCGAACAGCAGCACGCCGCGGGGGATCTTCGCGCCCATCGCCTGGAACTTCGCCGGGTGCTGCAGGAAGTCCTTGACCTCCTGCAACTCCTCGATCGCCTCGTCGACCCCGGCAACGTCGCCGAACGTGGTCTTCGGCTCGTCCTTGTTCACCGTCTTGTGCTTGCTGCGCCCGAACTGCATGACGCGTCCGCCGCCGCCCTGGGAGCGGTTCATGACATACAGCAGGATCCCCCCGATCAACAGCACCGGAAGTATCACGGTGATGAGGGTGCCGAGCAGCGCGTTGGGCTTCTGCGCATCGACCTTGGTCGGCACCCCGGACTTCTTCAGCAGGGCCGTCAGATCGTCTGCGTACTCGGTCGGGTACGTGGTGCGATACGTGCTGCCGTCGATCAGCTCCCCCTCGACCGTCTGGTCGCCGTCGAGGAGCTCGGCGTTCGCGACCATTCCATCGGTGACGGCGGCCTCGAATTCCGTGAGGCCGAGTTGCTCGCCCGAAGGTGCGCTGCCGATGAACGAGATCACGAGCAGGAACACGAGGGTGCCCATCACGATCCACAGGGTGGGCGCGCGGGCTACCTTCTTGAGCGGGGTCTCCGGCTGCTTGCTCAGGGTGTGCTCCTCGGGGGCTGAAAAGTGGGGTGCTGCCGATGTGGGCCGGGCCCATGTCGCGCCGAGACGGTCGTTCGCGATGGTAGCACCGGCCCCGGACGCGGTGGCAGCCCCAGGTGTCGCTCAACGGATGCCTGTGTCGACGACGAGGGTGACCTCGATCCACCCTCCGTGGGGAACCACGACCTCCTGAGGTGTCGCCATGGGAAGCCGCCCCGCATCGGTCACGGCGACGACGACGTAGTCGCCAGGGTCGAGCGCGATCTCGAAGCGCCCGCCGGCGTCGCTCCGAACTTCGTCGACCACGTCACCGTCGGCCGTGGTGGCGCGCACGGCCCCCTGCCATGGCTGATCCGGGCACGGCGAGCCTTGCTGCACCACCGGACACTGCGGCCCGGCGGTGACCACCCCACGCACGCCGGACTCGGCCTGATCATCGACGCCTGCCCCGTTGCCGCAAGCGACGAGCGTGACCAGCGCGGCCACCAGCGCCAGTGCACGGAAGGTGTCGAGTCTCACTGCCCTGGGACGCTCCCGCTGCGTTCGCGGTTCCCGAGGCTCAGGCGCCGCCGTAGGCTTCGGGCTTGAGCGTCGCGACATAGGGAAGGTTGCGGTAGCGCTCCCCGAAATCGAGTCCGTAGCCGACCACGAACTCGGGCGGGATCTCGAACCCGACATAGCGGAGGTCGAGCGGCACCTTCTGCAGGCCGGTCTTCCGCAGCAGGGCGGCCACCTCGAGCGACGCGGGCTTGCGCCCTGCGAGGTTCTTCAGCAAGTACTTGAGCGTGAGGCCCGAATCCACGATGTCCTCGACGAGCAGCACGTCGAGCCCGTCGAGGTCGTGGTCGAGATCCTTCAGGATGCGCACGACACCGCTCGTCTTGGTCGCCGCGCCGTACGACGAAACCGCCATGAAATCGAACTCGAGGGGAAGCGCGATGTGGCGGGCGAGATCGGCCATCACCACGAAGGCGCCTTTGAGGACACCGATCAGCAGCAGCGACTTTCCCGCGTAGTCCTCAGTGATCTGTCGACCCATCGAGGTGAGCGCCGCCTCGATCTGCTCGGTGGTGACGAGGACCTTCTCGATATCGGGCTCGTAGGCGCTCACGGGAACCCGGAGTGTAGCGTCGGACGTGTCACGCATGAGGCTCACTGCGAGTCTCCCTCAGGTCGGGCCTTCTTGCGATCGGCCACGAAGCGCTCGAGGGAAGGGCCGGAACCTCGAACGTACCCCCGGTCGCGGGTGATCCGCAACCCGAGCTGCAGATCGCGCGAGCGGCCCGGCCTTCCGTCTGCGAGATCCAGCACCGCGTCGATCGCAGGCTCGTTCCAAGGGAGATCGGCGAGCTGAAACGCTCGACGAACGACTCTCGATGCCATCGGCCTCGTGAGCTCGGTGATCGCTCGCGCCGAGATGGCGAACGTGTGCTCCCCCTCGTGGTCGGTGTTCGCCTCGACGACGCCTGCGGCCAGGTCGCTCGCCTGCTCCCAGAGGGTTGCGGCGTCCTCGCGGATCAGACCCGCCGTTCGCGCGAACGTGTCACGGACCTTTCGTCCGGTCGCTCGTTCGATCGAGGGGATGGCTTCCAGCCGGATCGCGTTTCGGAGCAGGCGGGTGTCGTCGTTCGTCGGGTCGTGGCGGGGACGAAGTCCGAGGGAGCGGCAGAACGACTCGACTTCTTCGCGCGTGACGTCGAGCAGAGGGCGAACCAGAACCCCGTTCACAGGCGGGATGCCTCCCATGCCGTTGAGCCCCCAGCCCAGGATCAGGGCCATCAACATGTTCTCTGCCTGGTCGTCACGTGTATGACCGTCGGCGACTCTCGTCGCTCCGATCTCCGTGCGTACGTCGCCGGCCGCGCTCAATCGCACGTTCCTTGCCCAGAACTCGACCGATGCCCCGCTCGGCGGCGAGTCTTCCGCACTCCGGAGATGGAACGGCAGTCCCAGGCGGCCCGCGAGCCGACGAACGTACGCCGCATCGGCGGCCGAGCCCTCGCGCAGCCCGTGATCGAAGTGGAAGACCGCCAGCCGGGTCTTGAAGAGCCGGCGCAGGTGCCACATGGCATGAAGCAGGCACACGGAATCGGGGCCACCCGAGACCTCCACGAGTATCAGGTCGCCCCGCTGCAGCATGTCGTGCTCGCGGATCGTTGCGGTGACGCGCTCGAGCACGCGCGCGACGGCCGGTGGGCGCCGCGCCACGCCTCTACTCGACGACGCGCTCGACCCAGACGGCGGGGGTCCCGATCTCGTCGAGCGTCGGCAGATTCTCGGGGGCGAGCCACACGTGGTTGAGCCCGCTCATGCCCGCCCGGGCGATCACGTCGCGCACGAACGCCTCACCTCGGTCGTACTGCTTGATCTTCTGCTCGAAGCCGATGGCACGCTGCACGCCGCGTTCGATGCCCGAGGTCTTGCGGCGGGAGCTGAGCGCCCGGCGCATACGATCGACATCGGCAACGTGATCGCGAGACACCTCGTTCATCACGTACGACGCATGCCCCTCGAGCAACGACATGAGCCCTTGCACCTGCGTGAACAGATCGCGCTGCTCGGGCGTGAGCAGCAGGAAGATGCCACCCATGCGGGCGTCGGCCCCGCCTCGCGCCTCGTCGACCGCCCGGCGGAGCTGCGCGATGAGCTCTCTGCCGTCGAGGGTGACCCCAGCGAGGTACGTGTCGACGAGACCGCGCAGGTGCCCGCGCAGCCACGGCGCGGCGCCGAACTGCACCCGGTGGGTCACCTCGTGGATCGCCACCCACAGCCTGAAGTCCCTCGAGGGCAGGCCGTAGCGCCGCTCCACCTCGGCGACGTTGGGGCCCACGAAGTAGAGCAACCCCTCGTCGTCGGGTGGAAGGAAGACGTCGTACTGGCCGAGCACGCGTCGCGCGACATAGCCGAAGAGCGCTCCCGCTTGTGCGCCCATCGCCTTCCGACGGATCTCGGCACGGCCGGGCTTCATCGCGAGCACGCGCTCAGCCAGCGGTTCGAGCAGGCGCTGCATGCCGGTGAGGTTCGAGCGGATCCACTCGCTGCGCGCCATGACCCACGCCCGTGACTGGAAGCCGGCCACCGACAGGTCTGTGTGCTCGGAGATCAGCGATTCCGCGAGGGGCACCAGCTCGCCGAAGTCCTCGCGCATGCGGGCCCTCTGCACGGCGGGAACGGAGACGCCAGGGCCCGCGACGCGCCGGCCGATCTGCAGGGCGATCTCCCAGTCGGCAAGACGCGTTGCCGCCGACCCCATGGACCAGTCGACCTCGGTGGCGCTCACGGAGGGTCCTTCCATCAGGACATCGTCGCAGGGACGACGGTGCGTCGGGTTCAGGCCTCGCCGGTGGCCTTCTTGCGGGCCGCGATCATGCCGGCCCGCTTGGCCTTGCCCTCGGCGATGCGCCGGTCCGTGCCGGCGTCGAGGTGCTCCTTGAGTGCGGCTTCATATGCCTCCTGATCCATCGTCACCTCAACGCGCTCCTCGGGCGCGGCGGGCGCTGGAGCGGCTGGTGAGGCTTCGGCTTCGGCGGCTGCCTCGGCTGGCCCGGGAGCGGCGTCAGCAGGCGCGGCGGGCCCTGCCGACTCGGGCGCGGACTCTGCCGACTCGGGGGCGGGCTCTGCCGCCTGGGGTGCAGACTCGGCAGGCGAAGGCGCAGACGACGGTGCAGGTGCAGGTGCCGCGCTCGCAGGGCCGGCGGTGGCCCCCACCGGCGCCAACGCGGGCGTGGCCGTGGGCACAGCGGGCGGGGCGACGACGAGCGGTGAAGCCTGCGACAGGTCGACGTTGCGGCGTGGCAGCTCGCGTCCGAGCTGCACCCGGTCGGCGCGCACGACCCTCAGGTTCTCCTCCTCCTTGGAGAAACGAGGCGCGTACCGCATGTACCTGATCGTCAGCCGGATGATGATCAACAACGCGAGCGCGCTCAATGCGATGGCGAGCCAGTAGACCCAGCCGCCGTCGTTCCGCTCCGATGGGATCGCCGGGTCGACGATGACCTGAGCGCTCACGGAGCCGACCTGCAGCATGAGCGTGGCGGTCGCGAACATGAGCAGGGCGCAGAGCTTCCGAGGCATGCTCATCGCGGCGGATACTAGCATCAGGCCGTCGACGGACCGTGGGCTGCGGAGACGTCTCGGGCGCTCGTCGCGGGGACCACGCCGGTCACCCTCGTGCCTCGGCCAGGGGCCGATTCCACACGCAGTGTGCCCCCCAGCGATCCCAAGCGGTCGAGCATGTTGGTGAAGCCCACGCCGAGGCCTCTGTCGCGTACCTCGAAGCCCGCTCCGTCATCGGAGACGACGAACACCAGGGAGCCTGCATCCTCTCTGACCTCGACCGTGATCGAGGCGGCCTCGCCCGCGTACTTGCCCGCGTTCTGCAGGGCTTCGAGCACGCAGAAATAGACCGTCGCCTCCGCATCGGCACCGAAGCGACCGAGCCCGTCTGCCTTCACGGTGACCGGCAGCACCGCGCGACGAGCCGCCGACGCCAGCGCATCGGGAAGACCCTTGTCGGCGAGGAGCGGCGGGTAGATGCCGTGGGCGAGATCGCGGAGCTCCTGCAGCGTTTCGTCGACCGCGGCCGACAGTGCGTCGATGCGCTCGCCGACCTGGGAAGGGTCGCGCTCGGCGAGCTGCCGCACGAGCTTCAGCTGCACGGCGAGCGCAACGAGGTGCTGCTGAGCGCCGTCGTGCAGGTTCCGCTCGATCGTTCGCCGCGCCTGGTCACCGGCAGCAACGATGCGTCCTCGAGAGGCTTGCAGCTCGGCCGCCTGACGTCGGACCTCGTCGAGCGAGGCTTGCAACGCGGAGTCGAGCTGCGCGTTGTGCAGGGCGACCCCGAGATGGCGCGAGACCTCCACGAGCGCCCGCTCCTCGTCGGGAGAGAAGGCCGGAGCGTCGACGGGACGCTCGACCACGACGATACCCTGCAGCTCGCCTCCGCTCGCCATGGGCGCGAGTCGGACGGACGCGTCGTCGCGAGCCTCGAGCATCTGGGGCAGCCACACGTTGAGCCACCCGTGGCCGGACAGGCCCGCTTGCACGATCGCGGAGGGCGCCACCGCGTCGAGGGGAACGGGAGCCCTGTGCATGCCGGGGTCGCCGATCCACGGCTGAAGGGTGCCGTCGGCGAAGCGCCAGACCTCGACGGCGCGCACGCGCAAGCCCTCACGCATGGCCTCGGCGGCCTGCAGCACGAGTTCCTCGAGTGGGATCGACCGAGACATGCGCGAGGCGAACCCTCGGGCGAGCCCATCGGGCGACGTCCGCTCCGAGTGGAAGAACGACAGCAAGCCACGAGTGAGCTTCGGCTGCAGCCACCGGAGCAAGGTCGCCGCGACGGCGACGCCGGCAAGGGCGCCGATCAGCAGGCTCCACCTGTCACCCTCGGGCACCTCGCCCGTGACCAGCACGATCACGACGGCGGCACCTGCGAGTGCAGCCACGAGCGACACGATCCAGCCGAACACCAGCACGAGCCTGCGCATCGTCACCTCACTCCGTGCGCAGAACCGCTGCCGGCTTGGTGCGGCGCGCGACCGCCGCAGGCCAGACGGAGATCAGGACCGCCGACACAAGGGTCAAGGGGAGCAGGAGCATGGTGACACCCCACGCGAGCACCGGCTCCGACACGACCCCGAGCAGCCGGGTCGCCACGACCTCCCACAGCAGGCGCCCGAGCAACAGCCCCGTCGGGGCGCCGATCGCGAAGGCCAGAACCACCAGGGTCGCTGCTTGCCACGCCACGGTTGCCGTCACTTGACGGCCCCGGAACCCGAGGGTGCGCAGGATGGCGAGGTCGGTGCGCCTGCGTTGTGCGGAGGTCAACAGCACGTGCACCAGCGATCCGAGTGCCGCGACCGCGAAGACGAGCGCCAGGTACACGGGAAGTCGCTGATAGCGGCCGGCGTCCTGCACCGAGGGACTGAGTTGCTCGATATCGTCCTCACTCACCTCCGCCCCCATCGGCTCGAGCGTCGGGTTGATGCGTTCGATGACCTCTGGGATCGACGCACCGGGCGCGTAGTTCCCGAGCGCGAGCTCGACCGGTGCATCGGGGTGGAATCGCTGCAGGGCCTCCAACGTCATGCCCGCACCCCGCCCGAGCCCAGGTCCGAACCCGAAGTCGGGAAAGACCGGCACACCCACGATGACCATCTCGGCGCTCGCCCCGCCGGCGCTCACCGATACCCGGTCACCTACCTCGGCCCCTATCTCGCGGAGGGTGAGAGACCCGAACGCGACCTCATCGTCGGCGACGGGCCACCGCCCTTCGACCAGCGTGGGGTGGACGAGCCGGCCCTTCGCCTGCGAGATCCCCCACGCGTTCACACCCACCGACGCGTTCGGCGTGCGCACCGCGACCCCATGTTGGAAGTTTCCGACGCTCAGATCGGACAGGCCAGGATCCTCGATCAACAACGGCACTGCCTTGGTCTCGAAGACCGGACGGTCACCGAACGGCGACCCCGACCCGAACGTGAAGTCGATACCCCAGAGCCGGGGGTGTCGACGAAGTGCCGCATGCTCGCGGCGAAGCCGAAGGCGGCGACCGCGACGGCCACCGCGATCGCGACGCCTGCCACCGCGCTGCGCACCGGGATCGCGCTGCGCCCGTGGCCAGGATCGAGGGCGAGTCGCGTGCCGGCCACGGCAGGCGCCGGCAACCCGCGGCGGGCGAGGAGGCCCGGCAGTGCGGCGGGACGATCGGCGCCGGCGTACTCGATGGTGCCCAGCACGCCGCCGCGTGCTCGAGCGAGCCGCCAGGCGGGCACGAACGCCACCGACACCGGGAGCGCGACGATCAACAGGAATCCGGACGCCAACACGCCGGCGTCAACGGCGACGCCGGGGTCCACCTCGAGAAGCCGCGCGAGTCCGGTGGAGGGAAACGGCGACGCTGCGACGGCCACGACCACGGCGAGCGCACCGCCGGCCACGCCGACGATCGCCGGCAGCGCGAGCGAGGCGCGGAGCACTTGCGCCCTCGTCATGCCGAGCGAGCGGAGGATCGGGAGGTCGGTCGAGCCCAGGGCGACGCGCCGCGTCACCGCCTGGCCGATCATGAGCGAAGCCGTGAGCGCCACGGCGACGGCGAACAATCGGAGCACGAGGGCCGGGAACCGCAACGATCTGGTCACGAACTCCGCCTCGACCGAGGCATCGAACGAGAACGCGTCGCGGCCGATCTTCGTGACGCCGAGTTGGAACTCCTCGAGATCTTCCAGCCCTCGTCGGAGCTGGAACACACCGATCGGTATGCCTGCCGCCTTCCCCGCGGGTCCCTGCGCGAATGCAGGCGCCGCGAACAGGGTCGCAGCGTTGCCCGCGAGGTCTCCGAAGGGCAGCACCTCCCCTACCACCTGGAGGGCGACCTCGGGGATGTACGCGTCGGCCGGCGGTCGTCGGTCGCTGAAGAAACCGTTCTCCTCGACCCAGGCAGGATCGAACGCCCTCACGACGATCTCATCCCCCACCTCAGCGCGGGGCCCGTCGGTGTCCCCCCACGAGATCGCGATCTCGTCGGCCGACCGAGGAAGCCGCCCCGCGATCACCTTCGGCTCCCAGCCACCCGGCTCCGGCACCACGACGTCGGCCTCCGGGCTCTCTCGATAGAAGAGCGGAGTTTCGCCGTCGGCTGCGTATGCCTCCACCAAGAGGTTGGACGCTCGATCAAATGAACTCACCTGCCGAAGCCTTCCGACATCCTCGAGGTCGATCGGGGCGCCGAAGGACACCGCATCGAATACCAGGGCCTCGGGAACCTCGTACCGGTCGCGGTATCGCGCATAGGAGCTTTCGATGCGTTCGGCTCCCGCGAGGGCGACCATCGCGACGCCGCCCGCGATCGCGGTGAGCAGCACGAGCACGAGGAGCGAGAACGGCCGCGCGCGAAGGTCCGCGCGCGCGCGCATGCCGACCGCGCTCACGCTCGGTCCTCCAGCACCCCGAAGACGCCTCCTGTCGTCACGGCAGCCGTGGCACCGTCGTCCACCCGGCCGTCGCGCATGCGGACGATCCGGTCGGCCGCTGCCGCCACGTGATCGTCGTGGGTGACGAGCACGATCGTCTGCCCGCCGGCGTGCAACCGACGGAACAGCTCGAGCACTTCGTCGCCACCGGTGGAGTCGAGGGAGCCTGTCGGCTCATCGGCGAGCAGCAGGGTCGGCTCGTTGGCCAGCGCCCGGGCGATCGACAACCGTTGGCGCTGGCCTCCGGACAGCACACCCGGCGCCTTGTCGGCCTTGTCGGCGATGCCCAGCAGGTCCAGAAGATCCCGCGCGCGGGTCTCGGCGGCCTTGCGGGATCGCCCGGCCACCACCGCCGGCAACGTCACGTTCTCCAATGCGCTCATGCCTTCGAGGAGGTTGAAGAACTGGAAGACGATGCCGACGCGGCGTCGACGCATCTGGGCGAGGTCGTCTTCCGAGAGTCCCGATATCGGCTCACCGCCGATCCGGATCACCCCGTCGGTGGCGGTGTCGAGGCCCGCGATCAGGTTGAGCACGGTCGACTTCCCACAACCCGACGGCCCCATGAGGGCGACGAACTCACCGTCTCCGACCCGAAGGTCGAACCCGCGGAGCGCACGCACCGGAACCTGATCCTCGTCGGTCGCGGTGAATGTCTTGCGCAATCCTTCGATCTCGAGGATGTCGATCACCGGCGATCTCCCGATCCGAACAGAGCGTCCGTGGACATGATCCGAACGTACACGCACAGCTGCCTTGCATCAGCGGCGCGACCACCACTCTCGCGGGTGAGGCTGACACCCCCGACGGAGCGGATTAGGGAGGCGTTGCGGAGCCGGAGATGGGATTTGAACCCATGACCTACCACTTACGAGGCGGTTGCTCTGCCAGGCTGAGCTACTCCGGCGCGGTCGGGAAGTCTAACAACCGACGTGGTGGCACCCCTCCGTCACGGCGGCTGTCGCTCGCCACATCCACCGGCCTTCACTCTGGTCGCCGGGCACGTCGAACCGGCATGATGCGCTCATGAGTGCCGAAGTCCGATCAGAGATCTCCGGTCCGATCGATCGCGTCATGGTCGGGACCGACCGATCGCAGACCGCCGAGCGCGCCGTGCGATGGGCGGCCACCTTCGCCGAGGCGTTCGGCGCCGAGCTGCACATCGTCCAAGTCGTCATCCCGTCGAGTCCCGCTGACACCGAGCATGGCGCAGCAGAGGCGACGAGGGCGCGAGCCGCGGCCGACGACCTGCAGACCTACGCACGGTCGGTCGCGGGCGACCGGGCGCACGGACATGTCGTGATCCACGACGACCCGGCGATGGCGATCGTCGAGGCGACCGAAGACCAAGGGATCGATGTGCTCGTCGTCGGCAACGCCGGCATGGCCGGGCGCAAGGAGTTCTTGCTGGGGAACGTGCCGAACCGCATCAGCCACAACGCCAAGTGCACCGTGATCATCGTGAACACGGCGGGCGATGGGCATGTCGCGACGAACGGGCCCCGACCGACATCGACGCGGGTGCGAGCGAGTACAGCCGAGGAGCAGGAGTTCCAACCTCGGTTGACCGCCCGAGGCGGTCACATCGCGGCCGTGTTCGCCAAGCACGGACTGCGGGAGGCGTTCGGCCGCCCAGACGAGGAGGGCGCTGTGGGCCGGCGCCGGCAGGGCAAGCGCCTGCGCGCCGCCCTCGAGGAGCTCGGCCCGACGTTCGCCAAGCTCGGACAGATCTTGTCGACGCGGCCCGACCTTCTTCCGCCGGAGTACATCGAGGAGCTCGCCACCCTGCAGGACGACGTACCGCCGCTGAGCGAGGAACAGGTCGTGCGGGTGATGGAGCAGGAGCTCGGCGTGCCGTGGGAGGACGTGTTCGATCACATCGACGCTGCGCCGCTCGCCGCCGGCACGATCGCCCAGGTGCACCGGGCCACGCTCGCGACGGGCGACCCGGTCGTCGTGAAGGTTCAACGTCCCGACGCGCGCGAGCAGATCGAGCAGGATCTCGCGCTGCTGGAAGTGTTCGCCGAGAAGATCGGCGAGCGGCCGGGCCTGCGACAGGTCATCGACATGCAGGCGGTCTTCGAGCATCTGTCGAGCTCGCTGCATCGCGAGCTCGACTTCCGGCAGGAAGCCGGCAACATGGCGCGGATGCGCGAGATCGTCGAACCGTACTCGCGTCTGCGAGTGCCGGAGGTCGTCGGTGACCTCTCGACCTCGCGCCTGCTCGTGATGCAAGACGTGCAAGGCGGGCCGATCTCGCTGGCGCCCGAAGGGGACGCGCGCACGGAGGCCGCGCGCCAGCTCCTCGAGAGCTTCTACAAGCAGATCATGGTCGACGGGTTCTTCCACGCCGACCCGCACCCAGGGAACCTGATGTGGCGGCCCGCGGACGACACGCTCTACCTGCTCGACCTCGGCATGGTGGGTGAGGTCGGCCCCGAGATGCGCGAGCACCTGATGCTGCTGCTGATGTCGTTCTGGCAGGAAGACGTGCCGTTCCTGACCGACGTCTCGCTCATGCTCGCCGGCGCGATGGACCGCGCCGACCTCGATGTGGACGCGTTCGGCGGCGAGATCGGCGAGATGGTGGCCAAGTACCGCACGGCATCGCTCAGCGACATCCAGCTCGGCCCCATCCTGCAGGAGATGACCGAGATCTCGCTGCGCCACGAGGTTCCGCTTCCCGCTTCGCTCGCGCTGACCGGCAAGGCGCTCGCGCAGATGCAACTGGCGACCGCCGAGCTCGACCCTGACCTCGATCCCTTCGACGTCGCGGGTTCCTTCCTGATGCGCGCCGTCGTGCGCGACATGACGACGAAGATCGACCCGAAGGCGCTCTTCTACCAGGCGCAGCGGTTCAAGGTCCGCTTCCATCGCGTCGTGGAGGCGGTCGAACGACTGATCGGCGCGCGGCCCGGCCAGAAGCTCGAGGTGAACTTCCGGGCGGCGACGCTGGAGACGACGATCCGCAGGGCGGGAAGGCGCCTCGCGCTCGCGCTCACCGCGGGCGCGGCGATCCTCGGCACGGCGCTCACCGCCGTGAGCGAACGGGTCCCGGCGTGGCTGCCGGTGACGTTCGGAGTGGCGGCTGGGCTGCTGACCCTCGGCCTCGTGATCGACCTGGCACGACGACAACGCGACTAGTCTGGAGAAGACTAGGGCTGATGGGTCGGTCAGCCCGGTTACGCGCGGCGACCCCGAGGATCGACGTCGACTTCCCCGCCTTTGGAGACGACCGTCGTGATCTCCTCGTTCGATACGGGGGGCGCGGCACCCTTCCTCCGCACCGAGCCCATCACGAACTTCTCGAGCACGAACGCCATCACGGCGAAGACGACGCCGATCATCCAACGCTCGAATCGGCGGAAGCCCGTGGGTCGAGCGGTGGCTCGCAGCGTCATGAACGGTCCGTCCTTCCAACGTCGTCGGGTGCCACCGCGTTCACGGGCACTCGGCCGGTCACGATCGTTCCCGACCCCACACTGCTCGTCACCTCGAGGTCGCCGTCGAGCGCCCCTAGCCTGTCGGCGATGCCCTGGAGACCGGTGCCGTAGCCGGTCGCGCTCGTGTCGAATCCCGTTCCGTCGTCGGTCACCGTGAACGAGAGCGAGCCGTTCGCGCGGCTGAGCGTCACCGAAGCCCGTGAGGCGCCTGCGTACTTGCTGGTGTTCTGCAGGGCCTCGAGCGTTGAGAAGTACACGGCGGCCTCGATCTCTTGCGGAAGACGGTCGATGCCGCGCGCGTCGACCTCGACCGGCACCGTCGACTTGCGAGCCTGCGCGATGAGCGCGGCTTCCAAGCCCTTGTCTGCGAGCAGCGGGGGGTAGATGCCGCGTGCAAGGTCGCGCAGATCCTCGAGCGCGTCGTGCGTCTCGGCCTCGATCTGGCTCAGCATCTCCTCGGCCTTGGCCGGATCGCGCTCCGTGAGGGTGCGAGCGAGACGTGCCTTCACGGCCAGGGCCACGAGCTGCTGCTGCGCTCCGTCGTGGATGTTCCGCTCGAGCCTTCGACGTTCAGCATCCTGCGCTGCGACGAGACGCTTCTGCGCGGCCTGCAGGTCGGCCAGGCGAGCCTTGAGGGCAGAAGTGAGGCGCTCGTTGCGAAGTACGAGCCCCGCTTGCGCCGCGAGGTCGCGGATGAGCTTCTCCTTGGAAGGCGTCATCGGATCGTTGGGTGGCATCGCGACCGAGAGCGCTCCGAGCGACTCGCCTTGATGGCGCACGTCGGTCGTGAAGTCGTCGTCACGGTCGAGGCCATCGTCGGGCCATGAAGCGACTTCCCGGAGTTCGCCACCGAGCGAGAGCCATACCCGGGCTCGCTCGGCCCCGACACCCTCGCCGAGGACCCGCGCGGTGCGAGCGAGGACGTCTTCTGCCGAGTACGTGCCCGCGAGCTGATCGCCGAACGTCGACATCACTTCGTACGGCGTTGCTCGCTTCCCATACACCACGCGGTCGGCGAAGCGACGTGCACGGGAGCGCACGGGCTGGAACACGAGGGCCACGACAGCGGCCGCGAGCGCGGAGAGCACTGGGCTCTGCGTCGTTCCGACGAGCGCGCCGACCCCGACGACCAAACCCACATAGACCAGCGCGATGACCGCGGCCATGGCCGCGAAGACCAGCGTCTTGCGGATCACGACGTCGATGTCGTAGAGGCGGTAGCGCAGGATCGCGATGCCGATCGTGATCGGGATCAGGATGAAGCTGAGCGCGCCGAGGTTCTGGATCCAACCGCTCCACTCGTCGTCGTTCCCGAGGCCGGGCACCCAGGCGAGGCCGAACAACGTGGCGATCAGTGCCGCGGCGTACGTCAGCCAACGGATCTGGTGGCGGACGACATCGTCGGTCGTCCGGCGCAAGCGCACGCCGAGCGAGACAGCGCCCCCCAACACCAGCAGGGGCGCCGACACCAACAGGACGAAGAGGCCGTCGAGGATCGGCCCAAGCGCATCGATGCCTATCGGGTTATCGATCTCCGGGAAGCCCGAGTCGGCGAAGTCACCCGGGTTGAACCAGATGGCCACCATCACCAGGATCAATCCGATGCCGCAGGCCCACGAGAGCCAGCGCCAGCGGCGCGAGGGCAGTCGACCGTCGGGGAACAGCAGCAACAGGTAGCCGGAGATGCCGATGAACGGCACCCAGCCGGGCCCGCCGAGGGCGAGCGCGAGCGGTCCGAGCGGCAGATCGTGCTGCACCGCGTAGGCGCCGTAGGCGGTGGGCGGTCCGAACAGCGCTTGCCCGACGCCCATCGACACCATCAGCCAGCCGAGACGAGCATCGGGGCGGCGGCTGAGCACGAAGAAGCCGACCGCGGGGAACGTCAGGAGGAAGGCCGAGAAGAAGGCCTCGTCCGCCCGGCCGGCCGCGGTTTCCAGGACGATCGTGGACACGGACCCGACAACCACGAGCGCAGCGGCCCACCAGCGAAGCCGCCGCAGCCGCTCGTCGCTCAGGGTCATCGCTCGGCTCCCGTCACACGGAAGACCTCCACGGGTTCCTCCCGGCCCTTGACGTGCCTCGAGCCGATCGACTCACAGACGACACGGGGCGCAGCCGCGACCGTGCTCGCGGTCGCCACGATCTCGCCGCCGCCTGCCTCGTTCTGCAGCCGAGAGGCGATGTTGACCGCGTCGCCTACGACCGTGTACTCGAGACGACCACCGCCACCGACAGTGCCGGCGATCACCTGGCCGGTGTTCACCCCGATGCCCACGCCCATCTCGGGGAGGTCGACGACGTCCCATCCATCGGCGTTCAGCTCGGTCTGGCGCACCTGCATCGCGATCGCGCACAGGAGCGCCCGCTCCGCGTGATCCTCCAATGGCTCCGGCGCCCCGAACACGGCCATCACGGCGTCTCCCTGGAACTTGTCGATCGTGCCTCCGTGCGCGGCGACCACTTCCGCCATGGCGGACAGGTGCCGTCCGACGACAGAAGCCACCTCGCGAGCGCCGAGGCGCTCCGCGATCGTCGAGAATCCACGGATATCGCTGAACAGCACGGTCACCTCGACCTCCTGTGGCTCGATCGCCGTGTCGGGGTGCGAGGCGAGACGGTCCGCGAGTTGCTGGGGCACGAAGCTCGCGAGCGTATTGCGAGACACGGTCTGCTCGATCACCGCGGCGTGCATGCGCTTGAACTCGTCGACCAGACCGGCGCCGCCTCCGTCGCCCGCCATGCCGCGGAACAGCTCCGTCACCTGGCGGTCGACGGCTTCCTGCGTGGTGCCGAGCGATGCCGCGATCTCCTCGTACCCGAGGCCCTTGGCCATCATGTCGAGCAGCTCACGGTCGCGCTCGGCCGCGTCGCTGCGGTCCGAGAGTCGTTCGGCGATCGTGGGGTCGACGGTGCTGCCGCCGGCGTGCACCTCGCGGATGGCGCGCGCGAGCTCGTCGCCTTGCGCGATGCGATCCTTCAACAGATAGGCGAGGCCGCTGTGGCCGCGACCGAGCAGGGCGAGCGCGTATTCCTCGTCGTCGTGCGCACTCAGCACCACCACGCCCGTGTCCGGATGCTTCTCTCGGATCGCGTGGGCGCAGTCGATGCCCTCGAGTTGGAAGCTCGGCGGCATCTTGATGTCGGTGACGACGACGTCGGGCACGTGCTCGGCCGCGGCGGAGAGCAGGGTGGGCGCGTCCTCGGCGACCCCGACGACGGAGATGTCGTCGTAGGAGTTCAGCAGCGCCCTCACACCTTCGCGCACGAGCACGTTGTCCTCGCCGAGCACGACCGTGATGCTCACGCCGTTCGCCCTTCCGTTCCGCTGTTCGCGCCAGAGTGCCCGTGTACCATCCGCGCATGCTGCGAGTCGTGTTCGCGGAAGACAACTACCTCGTTCGCGAAGGCACGGTCGCGCTGCTCTCGAGCGTCGACGACGTGGAGGTCGTCGGCACGGCAGAAGCGTACGACGAGCTGCTCACGGCGGTCGAGACGCAGTCCCCCGACGCGGTGCTCACCGACATCCGCATGCCCCCGACCGGCACGGACGAAGGCATCCGGGCGGCGAAGGCGATCCGGGCGGGGCACCCCGCTGTCGGCGTCGTCGTGCTCTCTCAGTACGCCGACGAAGAGTACGCATATGAGTTGTTGAAGGACGGCGCGGAAGGTCTCGGCTACCTGCTGAAGGAGCGCGTCGCCGACGTCGACGAGGTGGTGCGCGCCCTCAACGAGGTCGCGAGAGGGGGCAGCGTGCTCGACCCGAAGGTCGTCGAGGCCCTCGTCGCGGCGAAGGATCGCATGGCGCACTCGGCGCTCGCGACGCTCACCGACCGCGAGCGCGAGGTGCTCGGACACATGGCCCAAGGCGAGAACAACGCCGCGATCGCGGCGTCGTTGTTCCTGACCGAGCGAGCCGTCGAGAAGCACATCAACTCGCTGTTCCACAAGCTCGACCTCACCGAGGAACCCGCTGTACACCGCCGAGTGATGGCGGTGCTGGCTTTCCTCCGGGAGGCCGAGCAGGGGTAGGCGCATCGCAGGGATCACTGCGCCCGGCGGGTGTCGACGATGAACACGCTGCACGGCGAGTGACGCAGCACGAGGTTGGGCACGCTGTCCTTCACCCGCCACCACGAACCACGCGTGCCCCGGTTCCCGAGCACGATCGTCTCGGCGTTGACCTCGGCGGCGACCTCACAGATGCGCTCCGCCGGCTCGCCGTTCTCGATGCGCGTGGTCGTCGTCACTTCCGGGAAGCGCCGCGCCAGCCCCGCGAGATAGCGGTTAGGGTCGGGCGCGCGATCGGGATCGACGGCCGCGCGCACGTCGCCATCCGGCCGGACGAGCAGCACGAGCAGCTCCGCCTCTCGGTCACGGGCAAGGCGAGCGGCATCGATGACGGCCAGGTCTGCGGCTGAGCTTGAGTCCGTTCCCACGACGATCGTGGTCATGATGGGCCTCCTTCTCGAATCCCAACCTCACGCTAGGCGGCCCGGGGCGCCCGAACGACCCGGCGAGCATGCGGAACCGCCAGGGGTGCCAGCACGCGGCGACAGGGGAGGTTCCGCTCCGGCAACGGGAGGGCCGCTTCCTTCACGAGCCGGCACTCTCGGGAGGAAGATGCCGACATGCACGCCGAGTCTCCGGGCGACGGCACGATGACCAGCGCGCGTCGGCGGTCGCTGGCAGCATGGGCGATCGCCGCGGCCAGCGTCGCGCTGATGTCGACGTCGTTGGCGATCAAGGTCGCGTTCGGCTCGGTGTTCGGCGCCGAGGACACAGCCCTCATCGTGCCGGGCCTGTTGGGTGGCGCCGCGTTCGCGGTCGTCGGCGCGCTGATCGCGTCGCGCGCCGGAAACGTCGTGGGCTGGGTGTTCCTCGGTATCGCTGCATCGTTCGCGATCGCGCTGCCGGCCCAGAACTGGGTCGACGCTGCGGAGGCGGAGCAACGGGCTCTGGCGTTCCTCGGCGTGGCGAACTGGCTCAGCCAGTGGCCGTTCTTCGTGTGCCTCGGGTTGCTGCCCGCGATCTTCTTCCTGTATCCCACCGGCGCGTTGCCCTCGGATCGATGGCGCCTGCCCTGGCGCCTCTATGTGTCGGCGCTCGTGGTGACCGTCGTGGGCTTCGCCGTGCTGCCCTCGCGATGGGACGGGATCGAAGGTATCGAGGTGACGAACCCCGTGGGCATCGAGCTGCTCGAGTCGACCCTCGGGGTGCTCCTCGCAGCGGCCGGCGTGCTCCTCGTCGTGAGCGGCTTCGTCGGGCTGGCATCGATGATCGTCCGCGCGAGGGGTGCCGAGCCGGAAGAGCGCCAGCAGATCCGTTGGCTCGGCACGGTCGGAAGGATCGGCGGCCTGTTGTTCCTGCTCAACTTCGTCGCTGCGGCGGTGACCGGCAACCGCGAGACCGGGTTCGCCGCGACGATCGCGAACGCACTCCTCGTGCTGCTCGTCGTCACGATCGTCGTGGGCATCCCGGCAGCGACCGCGGTGGCGATCTTCCGCTTCCGGCTCTACGACCTCGACCTGGTGATCAAGAAGACATTGATCTTCGCGGTCGTGGTGGCGTTGGTGGTCGCGATCGGAGGCGTCATCGCCATCCTCGTCGCAACAGGCATCGTGCCGTCCCTGTACGACACGCCTCCGCTCTTCATGTTCCTCGGGCTCGCGTATGGGTTGCTGGCGGTCCCGCTCTACCGCCTCGCGAAGCGCATCGCCGACCGGATCGTGTTCGGGGGCAGAGCGACGCCGTACGAGGTCCTGACGGAGTTCTCCGAGCGGGTCGGGGAGACGTACGACGCGGACGACGTGCTTCACCGCATGGCAGCCGTTCTGGGGGAAGCGACCGGCGCTGACGAGGCGACCGTCTGGCTGCAGGTCGGCGCCGAGCTGCGGCCGGCGACGACGTGGCCGGTGGGAGCCGAGGAACCCGCGATCCTGCCCGCCGACGCCGTCGACGTCCTCCACCGCGGCGAGGTCCTCGGAGCCCTGTCGGTCACGATGCCGTCGAGCGACCCGATGAACCCGTCGAAGGAGCGGCTGGTGCGCGACCTCGCCGCGCAAGCGGGGCTCGTGCTCCGCAACGTGCGACTGATCGAGGAACTGCGAGGTTCCCGCCAGCGGCTCGTGTCGGCCCAGGACGAGGAGCGTCGCAAGCTCGAACGGAACCTGCACGACGGCGCGCAGCAACAGCTCGTGGCGCTCGCCGTGCAGCTGAAACTCGCGCGCACGATGGTCGATCGCGATCCTGCGAAGGCAGCAGACCTGCTCGACTCGCTGCAGGGTGCGGCTGGGGAGGCGCTCGAGGAGCTCCGCGACTTGGCGCGGGGCATCTATCCGCCCCTGCTCGCCGACAGAGGCCTTGTCGCGGCGCTCGAGTCGCAAGCTCGCAAGGCCGCGGTGCCGACGACCGTTCAGAGCCACGGCATCGGGCGGTACGCGCGCGACGTGGAATCGGCGGTCTACTTCTGCACGCTCGAAGCGCTGAACAACGTCGCGAAGTACGCCCAGGCGAGCGCCGCCGACGTGAGTCTGGCGCGGTCGAACGGCCAACTGACCTTCACGGTGCACGACGACGGACGAGGTTTCGACCGCGACGCCACGTCGTTCGGTACCGGCCTACAAGGCATGATCGACCGGTTGGATGCGGTCGGCGGCGACCTGCAGGTGACGAGCGCGCCCGGCGCCGGCACCAGCGTGACGGGACGTGTTCCCGCTCGCGAGCGGCCGTCCGGTGAGGAGCGAACGCCGTGAGCTCGCGCTCAGCACGGATCGTGTCGGTGGCCATCCTGATGGCTTCTCTCATCGCAGCGGCGGTCTCGATCCCGATCGGCATCACCGCGCATCGGCGCTCCGAATCCGGACAGATCGTCGTCGTCGGAGATCCTTCGACGCCCGGGATGCAGCGGGCGCTCGACGAGCTGGACGCCGCACGGGCGGCCGGCGACACGCTGCAGCCAGGATCGTTCAACCCGGCATTCGCGGTGCTCATCGTGCTACTGGTGCTCTGGATCGGCATCGGCGTGATCATCGTCTCGCGGCAGCCGGGCAACTGGGCGGGATGGCTGTTCATCGTGACGGGCGCCCCCTTCCCGCTGCTCACGCTCGCTCAGGCGCTCGTCATCTACGATCTCAAGGCCGAGCGCGGCTCGGTGCCGTTGCTCGGTCTCTGGGCGTCGTTCGGCGAGTACTCCCTGTACCCGATCGCCCTCATCCCCCTGCTGTTCCTGCTCTATCCCGATGGTCACCCACCGAGCCCTCGATGGCGCTGGGCGGTCAGGGGGCTCGTGGGCGGCACTGCGCTCGCCGTCGCAGGGTTCTCCGTGCGCCCCGGTCCCTACAACGCCTGGATCGATCTCGGGATCCTCTACGAGAACCCGCTCGGCATCGATGCCCTCTCGAGCGTGACGCCAGCGATCATCGCGGTCGGCACGGTCGCCGCCCTCGTCTCGGCGATCTCATCGGTGGTCGCTGTTCGGCAGCGGTTCAAGCGATCCAACGGCGAGGAGCGTCAGCGCATGCGCGTGCTGGCCTTCGTCGCGTCGATCGCCGGGGCGTGCTTCGCGCTCGCCTGGATCGTCGGCCTCATCGGCGAGCTGCTCGGCGCCGAGGAGGATTCGTGGATCTTCGGGATCTTCCTCGCCCTCACTGCGTTCACGATCGTGGTCGGCATACCCCTCGCCTACCTCGTCGCGATCTTCCGCTATCGCCTCTACGACCTGGACCTCGTGATCCGCAAGACCGTGCAGTACGGCGTGGTGGTCGTCGCGTTCATGCTGCTGGGATTCGTCATCGTGGCGGCGGTGCCGGCGCTCGTGTTCGGCATCGGCGCGGGCACGAACGTGTTCCCGACCCTGCTGTTCGGCGGCGTGCTGGCCGCGGTGTTCCTCTGGCTCCGACCTCGCGCCGCGCGCCTGGCCAACCGCTTCGTCTACGGCAAGCGCGCGACCCCCTACGAGGTGCTCTCGGAGTTCAGCGAACGGGTCGGCGAGACCTACTCGACCGACGACGTGCTGCCGCGCATGGCCCAGCTCGTCGTCGAGGCCACCGGCGCGCGCCGCGCGGATGTGTGGCTCGCGGTCGGGTCCGAGCTCCGGCCCGAGGCCTCGTGGCCCGCCGACGCCGACGAGCCGGCATTGCGACGGCTCGTGACAGGCGAGATCGCCCCGGTTGTAGGAGAGCATCTCGCCGAAGTTCGCCACCAGGGCGAGCTGCTCGGCGCGATCACGCTCGAGCCGGCCCCAGACGACCCGATGGACCCCGCCAAGGAGCTGCTCGTGCGCGACCTCGCCGGGCAGGCAGGTCTGGTACTGCGCAACGTGCGCCTCATCGAGGAGCTCCGAGCTTCGCGACAACGGCTGGTCGCAGCCCAGGACGCCGAACGACGCAAGCTCGAGCGGAACATCCATGACGGCGTGCAGCAGCAACTGGTGGCGTTGACGGTGCAGATGCGTCTCGCCGAGCAGCTCGTGGAGCGCGATCCGCCGAAGACGCGCATGTTGCTCGCCGGGCTCCAGGGTCAGACGAACGACGCCCTCGAAGACCTGCGCGACCTGGCTCGCGGCATCTATCCGCCTCTGCTCGCAGACAAAGGGCTCGGCGCCGCACTGACGGCTCAGGCGCGCAAGGCTGCCGTGCCGACCACGGTCGAGACCAGCGCTCTCGGTCGTTATCCGCAGGACGTCGAGGCAGCTGTCTACTTCACATGCCTCGAGGCGCTCAACAACGCCGCGAAGTACGCGGAGGCGTCGCATGCGATGATCACGCTCGCACAACGGAACGGCGCTCTGGAGTTCTCGGTCAGCGATGACGGCCGTGGCTTCGATCGGGCGCAGTCCACCCAGGGCACCGGCCTTCAGGGCATCGCCGATCGCCTGGACGCGATCGGCGGGACGATGCGGATCGAGAGCGCTCCGGGAGAAGGCACGACGCTGTTCGGCGCCATCGCCACGGAGGCGATCACATGAGTCGGACCGGCGCTGTGCGGTGGCCCTGGATCGTGTGGGGGGTCATGCTCTGCGTCCTCGCGGCCGCCCTCGCTCTGTCGATCGTGAACGACACCTTCGAGGCGTTCGTCGTCGTGGCGATCATGATGATGATCGGTTACGGCACGATCGGCGCCCTGGTCGCCTCGCGCGTCCCCGGCAATCCGATCGGCTGGCTCATGCTGACCATCGGGGTGGGGTTCGCCATCGTCGGTCTGTCCGATGAGGTCTTGACAGCCACCGGCACCGAGGCGGGTGTCGTGTCTGCTGTTGCCGGATGGGTTACGACGTGGGTGTTCGTGGTCACGCTCGCACCGATCCCGCTGATCCTGCTGCTGTTCCCGACGGGAGAGGTCGTGTCTCCTCGGTGGCGATGGGTCGTGAGGACCATCGTCGGTTCCGGCGCCATCCTCATCGTGACGGGCATCTTGCGCCCCGGCAACGTGGATACCGAAGCTCCGATCGCGGTCGCCAACCCGACGGGTGTCGAGGCGCTCGGACCCGTCGTCGACGTCGTCTCCATGGTCGGCTGGGTCACCCTCCTCGCCGGGACGCTCGCCTCGGTTGCGGCGGTCGTCGTCCGATATCGGCGATCGGCGGACGAGGACCGTCGCCAGATCCGCGGGCTCACCTACATGACGGGTGTGGCGGTGCTTCTGTTCGCGGCTGTGCTCGCGAGCTCGGCGATCACGTGGCTCAACGATATCCTCTTCATCGCCTTCTTCGCGTCGTTCGGGGTCGGCATCCCGGTGGCGATCGGTTATTCCATCCTGCGCCACCGGCTCTACGACATCGATCTCGTCGTCAAGAAGACGGTCACGTACAGCCTGGTCGCGGTCGCGCTCACAGGGTTGTACCTGGCGTTCGTGACGGTGGCGACGTTGGTGAACTTCTCCCGCCTGTTCTTCGCGATCATGTTGCTCGTGCTCACGTTCAGGCCGGTGCGCCGGACAGCACGGTCCATCGCCGATCGGCTCATCTACGGACGTCGTGCCACCCCGTACGAGGTCATGGCTGAGTTCTCCGAACGCATGTCGGAGACGTACTCGACCGACGACGTGCTGCCGCGCATGGCCAAGGTGCTGCAGGGGGCGACCGGTGCGATGAGAGCCGACATCTGGCTCCGTGTCGGGCGCCAGCTCCGAGCCAGCGCCTCATCGCCGAGCAGCGAGTCGCCCCGTGCCCCTGTTGCGGCCGCCGATGACGCATCGCCGGCTCTTCCGGGCGACTTCGCGGCCGAGGTGCGCCAGCAAGGGGCCCTGCTCGGCGCCCTGACCGTGGAGATGCCGGCGAACGACCCGCTCGACCCGACGAGGGAACGGCTCGTGCGCGATCTGGCCGCGCAGGCCGGGCCGGTGCTGCGGAACGTGCGCCTGATCGAGGAGCTCCGTGCATCGCGACAGCGCCTGGTGGCCGCGCAGGACGACGAGCGCCGAAAGCTCGAACGGAACATCCACGACGGCGCGCAGCAGCAGCTCGTCGCGCTGGGCGTGAAGCTCCGGCTCGCAGACACGCTCGTCGATCGCGACGTCGCCAAGACGCACGAGATGCTCGCCCAGCTCCAGATCGAGATCCAAGGTGCGATCGACGAGCTGCGCGACCTCGCTCGCGGCATCTACCCGCCGCTCCTGGCCGACCAGGGGCTCGGCTCGGCGCTCGAAGCGCAAGCGAGGAAGTCCGTCGTGCCGGTGGAGGTCACCGACGGCGGCGTGGGTCGCTACGGGCAGGACGTCGAGGCCGCGGTCTACTTCTCGTGCCTCGAAGCGCTGCAGAACATCGCGAAGTACGCGGGGGCGTCGCGAGCAACCATCTCGCTCGCGCACCGCAACGGATCGCTCGAGTTCGCGGTCATCGACGACGGTGCCGGGTTCGACGTGGCCGCGGTCGAACGAGGCACGGGCCTGCAGGGCATGGCCGACCGCATCGACGCCATCGGCGGAACGTTCGGCGTCGAGAGTCATCCCGGCGGCGGCACGACGGTCCGCGGCTCCGTGCCGGTAGTCTGAGCGCGACTACTTGCGTTCGGTCGCGGCGTCGCTGCTCGCCTCGGCCCACGCGTCCTCCAGGCGATCGGGACCGAAGACCGCCTTCGGGATGTAGGCGGCGGCGCCGCACTCGGCCGCGCGAGGCGCGTACTCCTCTTCTTCATAGGTGGAGAGCAGCAACACGACGACGGCGCCTTCGCCTGCCGCGAGGATCTGGCGGGTCGCGTCGAGGCCGTTGATGCCGGGAAGGTTCACGTCCATGAGCACGAGGTCGGGGGTGAGCTCGGCCGCCATCGTGACGGAATCCTCGCCGGTCTCGGACTCGCCCACGACATCGAAGCCCTCAGTCGCGTCGACGACCATGCGGGCGGCCATGCGGAACGGCGCTTGATCATCGACGATGAGCACTCGAACGGTCATGGGTCCTGGTCCTCCACGGAAAAGCGTCCCACCGTGACATGCCGTTGCCAGTGATGCCAGCACCACAATCGACCGGAAGGCCCCACCGGGCCGGTCGGTGCTTCGACGACAACGAGGTGTTACCGTTCGACGCACCGACACCCGCGAGCGAGGGGGCACACGGTGAAGCCAGGCAAGCTGATCACCGTGGTCATCGCATGCTGCGCGACGCTCGCGGGGCTGAGCACGCCGGCCGCGGGCGATCGGGCGCAACGACCGATGGCGAGTCTCTCGCGCAACACACTCGTGGAAGAGCTCGGATCGCAGGCCCTCGTGCAGATGGATGCCTCGTTCGGCACCGTTCGCATGGTGGCGCGTCTCGACGGGTTGCTCACCGAGCGCTCGACCGAAGCGCCCCGCCGGATCGCACTGCGCTACGTGCGGGCTCACCTCGGCGCGCTCGGCCTGACCGTGACGGACCTCGAGACGCTCGCCTTCCGTCAGGACTACGTCGACGTGCTCGGAACCCATCATCTGTCCTGGACCCAACGTGTGGGTGGGCTCGACGCCTTCCAGGTGGGGCTCGAGGCGGCCGTCACGGCCGACGGCGAGCTCGCCGTTATCTTCGGGCCGATCGCCTCAGGACTCACCGCGCCGCCGGGTCGCTTCTCGATCGGTCGTGGCGACGCACTCGCGGTGGCGCGAAGGGCGGCGGGCGCGCGGATGAAGGTCTCCAACTCCGAGACCGACTCCGCCGAGCGGATCGTCTTCCCGTTGCCCGGCGGCGGGTCGCGCCTCGCATGGAAGACCAGGGTGTTCGCCTCACCCGAGCGTGTGGATCTCACCGTGGTGGACGGACGAAGCGGACGTGTGCTCTGGCGGCGGAACACCGTCGTCGGTGCCGACCAGGTCGGCTCCGGCCTGGCCTGGCCGTACTACCCCAGTCAGACGATCCCCAACGGCGGCGGTGATCAGACGGCCGTGACCTTCCCGGTCGCCGACGCCACTGCGCTCTCTGGCAACTTCGCGCACGTGTTCACCGACTTCCACGGTACGTTCAGCGACGACCCACCACCACAGAACGAGGTCGAGGCGATCGACGCCGGAGCGCTGTCATGGGCCTCACCCGCGGTGCTCGAGAACGCTCGCCCCAAGCAGAACTGCACGCCGGACTGGAACTGCACGTGGAACTCGAAGGTGCCCTACAGCTGGGTCGAGAACGCAACGGCGAGCGCAACGAACACGTATTGGTTGCTCAACCACTTCCACGACCACCTCGAGTCGAACCCGATCGGGTTCACCGAGGCGGCGGGCAACTTCGAGCTCGTCAACGACGACGGGCAGGGCGGACTCGACGGCGACCCGGTGCTCGCCGCGGCGATGCTCGGTGCCGATGGCGAGAACGGCTTCCCCGACTTCGTCAACAACGCGTTCATCGCCCCCACGCCCGACGGCGAATCTCCGTACATCGGTCTCTTCCTGTTCCGCAAGGAGGACTACGGGCCGAGGTATCCGTTCGGCCCCGGGTTCCCGACGAGCGACGCCGGCGTCGACGCCATGATCGTGTACCACGAGTACACGCATGGACTCTCGCATCGATTGGTCACGACCCCCGACGGCGAGCCGGCCTTGTGGAGCTTCCAATCCGGCTCGATGGGTGAGGCGTGGAGCGACTGGTACGCGCTCGACCTGCTCGATGCGCAGGGGTACGCGGGCGATGGTCCGGGGGTCGACCTTCCCGTCGGTGAGTACATCACCGGAGGCGACGGCATCAGGTTCCAGTTCGCGGACTGTCGGGTCGACAGCGACGCGGCCGACTGCCCGGAGCCACGCCGGGCCGACGACGGCGTGGGCCCCGGCGGATTCACCTACGGCGACCTCGGCCACATCGTCGGATTCCCCGAGGTGCACACCGACGGGGAGATCTGGCTGCAGACGCTGTGGGAGCTGCGCGATGCGCTGGGAAGCGTGCCCACGGAGCGGCTCGTCACCCGGGCGATGGAGCTCTCGCCCCCGAACCCGTCGTTCCTGGACATGCGAAACGCGATCTTGGTGGCGGACACGATCGCGTCGGGCGGTGCCGACCACGGCGCCATCTGGACGGTGTTCGCCGGGCGCGGCATGGGGTTCTTCTCCGAGACCGACGGCCGCGTCAGGGTCACCGAAGACTTCTCGCTTCCGGTCGAGTGCCCGGGCGTCGGCTGCGGACGACTGCAGGGAACGGTCCTCGACGCCGACACAGGCGAGCCGGTCGAGGGCGCCACGGTGACGATCTCGGGGGCGGCGACCGGCATCCCGGTGGAGCTGAGCGCCACGACCGAAGCCGACGGCACGTACTCGATCGACGACGTGCCGAACCACGTGTACCCCCACGTGCACATCTCGGGACCCGGATACCTCACGCGTTCGATACGCACGGTCCGGGTCTCCGGCACCTCGCTGCTCGAGGCCGAGGCCGTGCGCAACTGGGTGCAGCTCGACGGTGGGGCATCGATCACGCGCTCGGTGAGCGGGGGCGAGGTGAGCGCCCTCTGCCCCACCGACCTCGCGCTCGACGGCGGCCAGGCGACCTCATGGCAGACGAAGCAGCGAGTGGCCGATCAGCCTGCATCGGTCACGCTGAGACTCCCGCAGGCGGTGGATGTCGCCAGCATCGCGATCGACCCGACCCCGTGTGTGCGATCCCGGTCCTTCGCGCTGCGCGAGTTCAGCATGTTCACACGGCAAGAGGGCGGCACATGGTTCAAGGCGGTCGTGAACGATGCGTCGATGCAACGACATCGGCTCACGCGATTCGACCTCGGGCAGGGAAGACGCAACGTCACCATGGTGCGGCTGGTGCTGCGAGCCAGCGAGCCGGGACCACCGAATCAGGTCGGGATCGCCGAGTTCCGGGTGCGCGGCACCCCGGCCTGATGCACTCCCCATGACCTCGCGCTCGACCTATGTGCCCGCACTCGACGGGCTGCGGGCGGTGGCCGTGATCCTCGTCGTGTTGTTCCACCTGCGGGTGCCGGGGTTCGAGGCCGGCTTCCTCGGAGTCGACATCTTCTTCGTGCTGTCGGGATTCTTGATCACCTCGCTCGTACTCGATGAGATCGACCGCACCGGCACGATCTCGTTGCCGGCGTTCTGGGCACGCCGGATCAGGCGACTGGTGCCCGCACTGGTCGTGTTCCTCGTGACCGTCGCCGCCATCACGTGGTTGACCGCGAGCCTGACGGAGCGAGACTCGGTGCGCGGCGACCTGATCGCGACGACCGCCTACGTCGCGAACTGGCGGTTCATCGAGACCAGCAGCTACTTCAACGCCACCGGCATCGAGTCGCCCCTCGAGCACACATGGTCACTCGCGATCGAGGAGCAGTTCTACCTTGCCTGGCCCGTGGCCCTGGTCGCGCTGGGGGCGGCGAGTCGGTGGCGCCGACCGCGCCTCGCGATCGGAGTGCTCGCGAGCACGGGAACGCTGGCCTCGGCGATCATGCTCGCGATCTTGTGGGATCCCTCGGCGGTCGAGCGCGCCTACATGGGTACGGATGCCCGCGTGTTCGAGCCGCTGCTGGGAGCGTTCGGCGCAGTCGTCGCCGCTTCCCCCCGACTGCGTGTGGCCCTCGAGCGGCGGCCGAACGCCTCGATCATCACCGGGGCGATCGGGCTCATCGGCGTGGCGGGGCTCGTCGCGGCGCTGTGGCTCATCCGTCCCGAGGGGTCGATCTACTACAGAGGTGGGGCCGTGTTCGTGAGCATGATGACGCTTGCGATCGTGGCGGCGCTCTGGCGCGGCGATGCGGAGCCGCTCAGCACCGGGCTCGCATGGACGCCGCTCGCCTGGCTCGGCACGATCTCCTACGGCATCTATCTCTGGCACTGGCCGGTCATCGTGTGGCTCGGTGTTCGAGCTGCGACGCCCTCGCTCCCTGTCCTCAGAGCCCTCGCCGCCGCGGCGCTGACGGTCGGCCTCGCGGCGATCTCCTTCGCCCTCGTGGAGCAGCCGCTCCGCCGAGGCCCGCTCGGAAGGGAGCATTCGAACAGGGCCCTTTCGGGGCGCGGATGGGTGCTCGCCGCGGCGCCGGCTTCGCTCGTCATCGTCGCCGGCATCTCGATGGCCGCGACGATCGTGCCGGCGCCTGCCGCCGGAGAACCGGTCGTGATGCTCGTCGGCGACTCGGTGCCGAAACATCTCGAGGTGCAGCTCGAGGAGCAGGCCGGCCGGCGCGGGTGGCGAGTCGTCTCCGCCGCACATGGAAGCTGCCCGGTGACGGGTGAGACCGTGACATACCTCGACGGCGTGCCCGTGCGAGACGCGGAGGAATGCGGCGACGCCCTCGTCGACGAACAAGGCTCGCTGATCGGCGCCTCCGACCCCGACCTCGTGCTCTGGTGGGATCGTTGGTCGGTCTCCTCCTACATCACGGCCGATGGGCGTCTCGCGGAATCGGGGTCACCGCGCTTCTGGCGAGAGCGGCGTGAGGCGCTGCACCTCGCGGTCACGAGGCTGGCATCATCGGGCGCGAAGATCGTGTTCGTGGCGACCGAGCCCCCGGGATCGAACATCACGACACGCTGCACCGACGAGCGCTGCAACGAATGGGTGCAGTTCCAAGTGACCCATTACGACGACATCACGTCACGATGGAACGCGATGCTGCGAGCGTATGCGGCACGCCACCCGGGCTCGACCGCGTTCGTCACGATCACTGACGTGGTCTGCGCGCGGGATGCCGCTCCGTGCGACGACTCGCTCGCCGGGATACCGGCCCGGCCCGACGGCACCCACTACGAGGGTGCCGGCGCAGACCTGGCCGCGCGAACGCTCGTGACATTCCTCGACATCGAGATGCACGGGCCCGCAGAGGGCGCCGACCGATAGCCGACCACGCGCGTTCGTTGCGCTTGCCCTCACGCAGCGACCTCGGCCACGCAGAGGAAGGCGCGCTCGAGCACGAGCCGGGTGTTGAGGTTCAGGTCCTCGGCGAGCTCGGCGCGCGCGGCTTCGAGGCCGCCGAGACCGCGAGCCGCGCGCACCACCGAGAGGTCGAAGGCGGGCACGATGTCGGGGTTCAACAGCTCGTCTCGCTGCGCGCCGACGCTCGCGGCGATGCCGTCGCGCAGCAGCGCTGAGGCACCGAGCAGCACCCAGTCGACGTAGTCGCGCTCGGCCCGGCGCTCCTTGCGCTTGAAGCGCGTCTCGATGCGCCGGATCGCTCCCCGGTACATCTCCTCGGGGCGTCCCTTCTCGTCGAGGAAGGGCGCGAGCTCATCGTCGAGCTGCGACTTCATCGCCTTCTTGTAGTCGGTGGCCGAGATCAGCACGGCGTCGGCTGCCGCGAGCGCGCCGGCCGGCCCGCGCGCCGCGAGGTCGAGCGCCTCGATGGCCGCCTCCCTGAACGCGAGCCCGTCGTCGCTCGACGCCAATCTGCGCGCCCGCCCCATGTTGCCTCCGGTCAGCCGGGCGGCGAGCCGCGCCGTGGTCGGATCGACGCCCTCCCCGGTGAGCGCCTCGACCACGAACGACTCCGACAGGGCGGTGAACATGACCATGTGGCAGCGCGAGCGCACCGTGTCTGGAAGCTCGTGGGCGCGCGCCGACATCAGCAGGAAGACGGCATCGGCAGGCGGCTCCTCGAGCACCTTGAGCAGTGTGTCGGCGGCGGCCGGCGAGAGCCGGTCGGCCTCGCGGATCACGAATACCTTGCGACCGGGCTCGGGCGCCGTTCGCGAAGCTGGGTGGCAGACCTCGTCGCGGACCGTGTCGACGTGGATATCGCGCCCCTCGGGCTCGACCAGGAACTCGTTGGGGTGCTGGTCCTTGAGCGTCAGCCGGCAGTCGCGGCACTCCCCACAGCCCTCGTTCGGGCAGAGCAGCGCCGCAGCGAACGCGCGTGCGGCGAGCGACTTGCCGCTTCCCTCGGGCCCCGCGAAGACGTACGCGTGGTGCGGGCGCTCGGCCGCTCCTTGCAGGAACGACATCGCATGCTCCTGTCCAGGCACCTGCTCGAGTACCCGAAACGTCATGGGATCGAGTGTATCGACCGGCTGCGACGAGCCTTACTCCGAGACGGCGTCCGAGCCGTTCGAGCGCTCATAGTCCGCGAGGACCTTGTCGAGGGCCGTGCGAACGTCGACGAAGACCTCGGCCGGTGAGTTGTCGGCGTCGATCACGACGAACCGCTCGGGGTGTTCCTCGGCGATCTTCAGGTAGGCGTCGGCGACCTTGGCGTGGAAGTCCTGGCCCTCGAGCTCCATGCGATCGGGCGCCTCGGTCGAGCGCAACAAGCCTCGCTCCGGTTCGAGATGCAGCAGGATCACGAGGTCGGGAAAGAGTCCCTGGGTCGCCCACACGTTCAACGTGAGCACATCGGTCTCGCCGAGCCCTCGCGCCCATCCTTGGTAGGCCAGCGACGAGTCGACGTAGCGGTCGCAGACGACGATCTTCCCCTCGGCGAGCGCCGGACGGATCACGCTCGTCACCGTCTGCGCACGCGCGGCTGCGAAGAGCAATGCCTCAGTGCGAGCGTCGAGCTTGCCGGTCTTCGGGTCGAGCAGCACCTCGCGGATCTTCTCCCCCAGGTCGGTGCCGCCGGGCTCGCGTGTGACGAGCACCCCGTTCGGGACCTGGTTCCGCAGGTACTCCTCGGCGAGTCGGATCTGGGTGCCCTTGCCGGCGCCTTCCACACCTTCGAACGCGATGAAGAGCCCGGTCGCCGGCGGCCGCTTCAGCTTGGGCACGAGCGTAAGGGGTGCGGGCCGGGACAGGCGATGGCGGTGCAGCAGGCGGCGTGTGTTGAAGCCGGCGGCCGCGGCGAGCGCGCCCGCGGTCCACAGGGCGAGCCGCGTGCCCGAGAGGTCGAAGCGCTGCCCGCCGACGAAGAACTCGTAGTTGCCATAGACGCTCGACAGGATAGGGAAGACCGTGAGGCTCAGGAACAGTCCGGTCCGCGATAGCGTAGTGAGCGAGCCGAACGTGCGTCCGCGGAACTCGTCCTCGACGTTCTCCTGCAACAGGGTGTAGCCGCTCACCCAGGCGAGACCGCAGAACGCGCCGAGCCAGACGGTGACGACCGAGGCCAGCGGCAGATTGGGCATCGCGGCGAGCACGAAGAGCGCGCCCGCCGCGGCCACCAGCGCCCACACGAACGTCTGCCCGCGGTCCACGAACTTCGCGACCTGGTTGCTCGCGGCCATGCCGAGGGCCATGCCCACGCCGAACGCCGTGACGATCACGCCCCACGCGGCGTCGCCGGCGTCGAGCGACCGCACGAAGATCGGACCGAGCGCGAGCACGGCGCCCACCGCGCCGAACGCCACGACGATGCCGGCCGTCATCGCCGAGGCGACGGAGTCCTCGCGCAGGAACCGCACACCGTCGCCGACCTCCCTCCAGATGCGGGTGAGATCGAAGCGCCCGGTGAGCCCGCCGGTCTTCGCCGGGAACGAGATGCGACTCACCATGAACGCGGAGAACAGGAACGTGCCCCCGTCGAGCAGCAGGGCCAGCGCCTGCGGCCGATCGCCCAGCCAGGGAACGCGCACGGTCAGCCCCGTGGAGAACGCGGCGAGCACCGCGAAGATCCCGCCGCCGAGCGGGAGGGTTCCGTACGTGCTCACGAGGCCGATCGCGTTGGCGTTCGCGAGCTGTCGCCTGGGCACCATGTTGGGAAGCGACGCATCGCGCGCGGGGGTCCACAGCAGTGAGAGGCACTCGATCGCGAACGAGAGCAGGAAGATGGCCCACAGCTGCCCCACGAAGGCCATGGCCGCGTACATCACCGCGCGACCGAGATCGGCCACGATCATGATCTGCTTCCTGTCTGCCCGGTCGACGAGCGCGCCGGCGAACGGGCCGAACAGCACCGCCGGCAGCATGCGCGCGGTCATGACGGCGCCGACCGCGAGGCCTGCACCCACCGCGGACCCCGAGATCGCCGGGCTCGCCACGAGCGAGGTGACCGCGATGAACCCGACCCAGTCGCCGAGCGACGACACCGTCATCGCCGCGAGCAGACGCGAGTACGACGGGTGGGTGAGCAGGTCCTTCAGGGTCGCCGCACGGGTTCCGCGGAGCGCGGCGACCTCGTCGGCGACCGATGCCACGATGCGCTAGGCCTCGGCGGCGGGTGCGGCCTTCGCCGCCGGCCTCTTCTTCGCCGTCGTCTTCTTGCGTGCGGCCGTCTTCCTCTTCGCCGTCGTCTTCTTCTTGGCACCGTTCTTCTTGCTGGCAGCGCGCGCCGCCCGCGCCGCCGCCTTCGCCTCGCGCGCCGCGGTCTCGGCTTCGACGTCGCCGCTCTTCGTCACGTTGGATTCCAGGTCGAGCTCGGCGCCACACCCCCAGCACTTCAGCGACTTCGGACGTCGGAGCAGCAGCGAGCCGCATTCGGGACACGGGTGGTCCTTCTCAGGCGGGTTGCCGACGGCGCAGTCGCAATCGGGGTAACGACTGCAGCTGTAGAAGATGGAGCCGAACCGGCTCCGCTTCTCGATCAGCTCGCCCTCGCCGCACTGCGGGCACGTCACGCCGGTCGAGACGGGCGGATCCTTCTTGATGTAGCGACAGTCGGGGTAGCCGCTGCAGCCCGTGAACGGTCCGTAGCGCCCCACTCGGCGCTGGAGCTGCTTCCCGCATTCGGGGCAGGTCTCCTCGAGCATCTCGGGCTCGGGTCGCACGCTGCCGTCCATGTTGCGGATGTAGCGGCAGTCGGGATAGTTCGTGCAACCGACGAACTTCCCGTAGCGCCCCAGCTTCACCTCGAGGCGGCCGGGGTCACGGCCCTCGGTCGGACACAGCGGGCATTCCTCGTCGAGCTCTTCACTGAAGCGCTCGAACGAATGCTCGGCCTTCTCGAGCGCGCGCTCGAAGGGCGCGTAGAACTCCTCGAGCATCGTGATCTTGCGCAGATCGCCCTCGGCGATGTCGTCGAGCTCCTTCTCCATGTAGGCGGTGAACGTCACATCGACCACGTCGGGGAAATGCTCGATGAGCTTGTCGGTCACGACCTCGCCGGTGTCGGTCGGCTTGAAGCGCTTCTCCTCGAGGGTCACGTACTCGCGGCGCTGGATCGTCTCGATGATCGAGGCATAGGTGGAAGGGCGCCCGATGCCGAGCTCCTCCAGGGTCTTCACCAGGGAAGCCTCGGAGAACCGGGGGGGTGGCTGGGTGAAGTGTTGTTCGGGCAGCACGTCGAGCAAGCGCAGGATCTGCTCGGCGGTGAGCACCGGAAGCGATCTCTCGGCGTCTTCGTCGGGGCCCTCGTCGCGGTCTTCCTTGTAGACGCGGATGAACCCGTCGAACGTCATCGTCTGACCGGTGGCGCGCAAGCCGTAGACGATGTCGGCAGCATCGCCGTCCTGCGCCGGGGCCGTTGCGGAGATGTCGACCCCCACCTGATCGAAGCGGGCCTCGGCCATCTGGGTCGCCACCGTGCGTTGCCAGATCATCGTGTACAGCCGCAGCTGATCGCGTTCGACCGAGGCGGCCACGCGCTGCGGGGTTCGCATCACGCTCGTGGGCCGCACGGCCTCGTGCGCTTCCTGCGCATTTCGGCTGCGAGTCTTGTAGCGACGGGGCTCGGCGAGCGAGTAGCGCTCGCCGTACTCGGTCTTCACCAGCTCCGCGACCTCGCGCAACGCGGTGTCGGCGATGTTCACCGAGTCGGTTCGCATGTAGGTGATGAGCCCCACCGAGCCTTCGCCCGGAAGGTCGATGCCCTCGTACAGACGCTGAGCGAGCGTCATCGTCTTGCGCGCGCTGAACCCGAGCTTGCGCGCGGCTTCCTGCTGCAGCGTCGAGGTGGTGAACGGCGGCGCCGGCGAGCGCTTGCGCTCTTTCTTCTCGACGTTCGTCACGAGGTACGAAGCTCGGCGCAACCGTTCGGCGTGCGTGGCCGCATCGGTCTCGGCGCCGAGCAGCACGCCCTTCTTGTCGGGTGAGGCGGCGAGCTTGCCCTCGGGCACCTGGGTGAGACGGGCTGAGAACGGCTGCTCGGAGTCCTCGGGCGTCAGGCGAACGTCGACGCTCCAATACTCCACCGGGTTGAACGCCCTGATCTCACGTTCTCGCTCGACGATCAGCCGAACCGCGACCGACTGCACGCGACCGGCCGACAGTCCGGGGCGGACCTTCTTCCAGAGCAGGGGCGAGATCCGGTAGCCGACGAGACGGTCGAGGATGCGGCGGGCTTCCTGCGCGTCGAAGAGCTTCAGGTCGATCGCGCGGGGCTGCGCGAACGCCTCGATGATCGCATCGCGCGTGATCTCGGTGAAGGTGACCCGCTGCGCGGTCGCCGGGTCGATACCCAGCAGGCTCGCGACGTGGAACGCGATCGCCTCGCCCTCGCGGTCGTAGTCCGTCGCGAGGATCAGGTCGCCGGAGCCGGCTTTCATCACCTTCTTGAGCTCGCCGACATGCCGGGTGGAATCCTCGGGCACCACGTAGTCGGGAGCGAAGGCGTGCTCCACGTCGACACCGAGTCCGCCGAAGCCCTTGCCGAGGTCGCGGATGTGCCCATACGAAGCGCGGACGGCGTACTCGCCGCCCAGGTACTTCTCGATCGTCTTCGCCTTCGCGGGCGACTCGACGACCACGAGCGTCTTTCCGTTGGCCATGGCGGGGAACCTTTACGGGTCGGTAGGGAGAACTGTCAAGTCCGCGGTGCGTCGGGGCGAGGGTTTCAGGACCAGCCCCGGAAGCCCGAGAACGCACTGGTACGGTCTTCGTATTCCCGAACCGAGGACTTGAATACCCATGCTCGACTGGCTGCATCAGTTCGTGATCGACACGGTCGCCGGATACGGCTACGTCGCCGTATTCGCGTTGATGGTGCTGGAATCGGCGTGCGTGCCGATCCCGAGCGAGGTGACGATGCTGTTCGGCGGCGCTCTGGCCTCAGCCGGCTTCGCTGCCCCCGGTGAGGAGCTCTCGCTGTTCTGGGTCGGCATGGCGGGCACCGTCGGGAACCTGATCGGATCGTGGCTCGCCTACTGGGCGGGCGCGGCGGGCGGACGCCCGCTCGTCGACCGGTTCGGGCGCTACCTGCTGATCAGGCCGCACGAAGTCGACAAGGCGCACGCGTGGTTCGATCGCTATGGCGACGCGGCGGTCTTCTTCTCGCGTCTGCTGCCGGTGATCCGCACGTTCATCTCGTTGCCGGCGGGCGTGGTGCGCATGCCCTTCTGGCGGTTCACGCTCTACACCGTGCTCGGTTGCTTGCCCTGGACGTTCGCGCTCGCCTGGCTGGGTTTCCAGCTCGGCGACCGCTGGGAAACCGTCGAGAGCGCGCTGCAGCCCTTCTCCTGGGCGATCGCCGGCCTGTGCCTCATCGCCGCGGCCTGGTACGTGCGCCGACGCTGGACCAAGGTGCGTGCGGAGTACGCGGCACTCGACAGGTCGGCCTCGGGCGCCGGCAATGGCTACCACCCCCGCGGGCCGAGACTCAGAGGTTGACGAGCATCGTCCAGTTGTCGCCGTCTTCCCCGACCTTCTCGAAGCCCACCCTCTGATACATCATGCGCGAGCGGTTGTGCACGGCGACCGAGAGCGAGAGCGCCTGGAACCCTTCCTCTCTCGCTTGCACCAACGCAGCGCGCAACAGGGTGCCCCCGATGCCCTTGCGCCGATGCAGCGGTTGCACGGCCACCGACAGCTCTGGCGTCTTCTCGTCGATGAAGCCGTAGCCGGGCTCGTCGTCGGTGAACTGCCGGTACCACACGGCACCCACGGGAGAGCCGTCGAGCTCTGCGACCACTCCTCCGTCGCCCTGCCTGCCCCAGCCCTCGTGGTAGCGGCGTAGCACCGGGTCGTCGAGCACCTCGTCGATCGGCTCGCGGGGCCAGTCGGGGTTCCAGCGGGCGGCCTCGAAGAGCATCGTCTTCAGGAAGTCCGCATCGCCGGCGGTTGCCGGCCGGATGTTCACGTGGTTCGCCTCCCGATCGGTTCGCGCATCACGAGCGACAACCGTACCGCAGGCGGGCCCCCGGCCCCAGGAGCCCGGTCAGCCGGTGGTGGCGTCCTGGGAGACGACTGCGCGCCCCGCGTCCATCTGGTAGGCCACGCTCGTGAGCACGACGCGCTCCTCGAACAGGAACAACCGCTTCACGAACAGGGCGGTCTGGCCGTGCAACGGAAGCTGCCACCACTTGGCCACGACGTACTCGGGGATCACCACGTTCACGATCGTGCCGGGCCGTTCCGTGTACCGGCGCACCTCCTCGAGCATCGGGCTCGACAGGTCGCGGAACGGCGCTTCGACGATGTCGAGCGGCATGCCCTCGACCACGTCGAACCAGCTCTCGCCGATCGTGTGTGCGGCCTCGGGGTCGAGGTCGAAGTAGACGGCTCGGGTCACCGTGGCACCGAGCGTTCTCGCGTAGTTCACCGCGCGCACCGAGACATCGTTGACCGACGAGAGCAGGACCAGCGCCACGGTACGCTGCGGGATGAGCGGCTTCCCTCCGGCCCCGGAGGGAGTGCCCGGTTCGATCACGACCGGCACGTCGGTGACGACGACGTTGGGGGTGTGCAGCATGCTCGCCTTGAGCCGGACCAGATCGCGATTGCGGACCAGGTACGAGAAGAGGCCCTGGGGTCGCAACAGTTCGGGCACGACGATGGTCACGAAGTCGTCGGGACCGCGATCGATCGACTCGACGACATCGCGGATGCCCGACGTCAGATTGGTGGGCGCGATCGGAGCGAGGTCGGGGATGCCGGGGCCGACGAACGTGCGCCATCGCGCCTGCACATCACGCGTCACGCCGTCTCGACACGGGAAGACGGGCCTGATGTCTTCGGGGCGGAACGACCGCAGGTACCCGACCGCCTCCGCGGTCGCCACGTCGAAGTCGCGTACCAGCAATACGAGGTGGTTCTCGCCGGCCGAACCCGACCGGACCCGGCCGGCCCCGAGCTGGGCGCGCACATACGTGTAGTGCAGGTGGATCGTGTAGAAGATCGGCACCAGCAACCCCATGATAAGGATCGAAAGCCACGCGCCACTCGACCATTTCGAGGCCGCGACGACGATCAGCACCATGAAGGTGGTCACGGCACCCACCGAGTTGATCACGATCGAGCGACGCCATCCTTTCATCGCCAGCTCGCCCCTGCTCCCTTCGGCGATCCAGTGTTTGACCATGCCCGACTGCGACAGGGTGAAAGAGGTGAACACGCCCACGACGTAGAGCCCGATCACGGCGTTGAGGTTCGCATCAAAGACGTAGATCATCAGCGCCGACAACACCCCGAGCACCAACACCCCGTTGGAGAACACCAGTCGATCTCCTCGGTTCACGAACTGGCTCGGCAGGTATCGGTCTCGCGCGAGGATCGACGCCAGCCTGGGGAAGTCCTGGTACGCGGTGTTCGCGGCCAGGATCAGGATCGCGGCGGTGAACACCTGCACCACGTAGAAGCCGATCGATCCGTCTCCGAAGACCGCGATCGCGATCTGCGCCGGAACCGAGCGTTCCTCGCTCGCGATCACCCCCTCCACGTGCGTGGCGAGCCAAGAGATACCGAGGAACATGGCGATCGCGATCAGGCCCATGATCGCGAGCGTCGTCGCGGCGTTATGCGCCTGCGGACGTTTGAACGCAGGCACACCGTTCGAGATCGCCTCCACGCCTGTGAGCGCCGTGGCGCCCGAGGAGAAGGCCTTCAGGAGTGCGAAGATCCCGACGACGCCGACCCCGGTCGCGGCGTCGTGGATCGGCTCCACGTCCACGCCGACGGTCGGGCATCCGCCGAGGCACTGCACGAACCCGAGGATGATGAGCGCCGAGAGTGACAGCACGAACCCGTAGGTCGGGATCGCGAAGAGTACCCCGGACTCCTTCGCTCCGCGAAGGTTCGTGAGGGTGACGAACAAGACGAACCCGACTGACAGGATCACGGCGTGTTCGTTGGCAGCGGGCAGCGCCGATCCGATCGCGAAGACCCCCGCCACGATCGAGACGACGACAGTCATCATGTAGTCGAACAGCAGAGCGGCGGCGGCAACCAGGCCGGGGAGCTGCCCTAGGTTGTCCTTACTCACGATGTAGGCGCCGCCTCCGCTCGGGTAGGCACGCACGGTCTGTCGATACGACGCGATCACGAGTGCCATCAAGAGCGAGACTGCGACGGCAATCGGCACCACATAGGGCTGTGGCGCCGTCGTCGCGACTGTGAGCACGAGCAGGATCTCCCCCGTCGCATAGGCCACCGACGAAAGAGCGTCGGATGCGAACACTGGAAGTGCCAAGACCTTCGGCAGAAGGGTGTGCTCGAGTCGGGAGCTGGAGAAGGCCCGTCCGAGCACCACCCGCTTGAACACGCCAGTTGCGGCAACGGGAGCTTCGGTGTTGGGCATGCGATCGACAGCCTACGTCGGCGGCGGGCCCAGCTCGGGCTCGGCAGGATCCGTACCCTGGAGAGCGGTGGTGCTCGATCCTTCTTCGACCTCGGGCTCCGACAGGTGGAACGGCACACTCGTCACGACCACGCCGGGTTCGAACAGCAGCAGGCGTTTGAAGAACAGCGCGGTCTGGTTGTGCAGCAGGTTCTCCCACCAGTGTCGCGGCACGAGCTCGGGGAGCACGACGGTCACGATGGTGTCGCCACGTGACGTGTGCGCTCGGATCTCCTCGAGCAGCGGCGGGCCGAGCTCACGGAACGGGGCCTCGACCATGACCAGGGGAACGTCGAGCCGACGCTCGTGCCATTCGTCGACGACCGCCTCCACCTCGTCGGGATCGGTGACCAGATAGATCGCCTCGATCGATGTCGGGTTCAGCGACTTGCCGTAGATCACCGCTCGAACGGTGGGGTCGTGCACGGCCGAGACCGGCACGAGCACGACGGTGCGCTCGGGCTCGAGCGGGCGATCGCCGAGCCAGCTCGGTCGCTCCTCCGCCGGCACGAGCGGCACGTCGGTCACCACGACCCGGGGTTCGAACAGCAAGGCCGTCTTCAACACGAAGACGTCACGATGCCGCAGGAATTGCCAGAACGTGTTGCGCGGCAATAGCTCAGGGATGACCACGGTGAGGAACCGGTCGCCCTGATGGCGGGGCAAGCTCCGCACCGCGCGACGTACGCTCCGCACGAGATGGCGGTCGGCACCCTCGAGACGATCGAGGGCACCCATGCGCGGCGCCACGACCGCCCACTCGGCCGCCACCGCTTCATAGGCGTCGGGCGGCCCCACGTACAAGGCGGTGAACGCCGCCGGGCGCACCGCGAGCAGGTAGGCCACGGCGTCTCGAGTCGCCAGACCGAGGTCGGGCACAAGCAGCAACATCGTGCCTGAGGCGACGTCGCGCCCGGTGAGCCGCCGGGCCTTCAGGATGCGAGCCACGTGCTCGTAGTGATGGTGCACGCCCCAGAAGAACAGCACGATGATCGGGATCGCGACGATCACGATCCAGGCGCCCTTGGCGAACTTCGTGATCGTCACGACGACGAGCACGATGCCCGTCGTCGCGGCGCCGACGCCGTTGATCGCGGCGCTTCGCTGCCAGTTGCCCTCGCGCGTGCGCCACCACCGGCGCACCATGCCCGCCTGCGACAGGGTGAACGCCGTGAACACGCCGACCACGTAGAGCTGGATCAGCCGGGTGAGGTTCGCGTCGAAGAGCCAGACGAGCAGGGCGGCCAGACCCGCAAGCACCACCACGCCGTTCGAGAACACGAGCCGGTCGCCGCGGTTGCGGAACTGCGAAGGCATGAACCGGTCGCGGGCGAGGATCGATGCGAGCCTCGGAAAGTCCTGAAACGCGGTATTGGCCGCCAGGATCAGCATGCCCGCCGTGAACACCTGCAACAGCAGGAACATGAAGCCACCATCGAAGACCGTGTCGCCGATCTGGGCCAGCACGGGCAGCTCGTGGGCGACGTCCTCGGTGATGCGCACGTGCAGAAGCTGCGAGAGCGTCGTGATGCCGAGGAACATGACGATCGACATCGCGCCCATTACGGCGAGAGTCGTCGCGGCGTTCTTCGCCTGCGGACGTCGGAACGCGGGTACACCATCGGCGATCGCTTCAACACCGGTGAGCGCCGTGGCTCCCGACGAGAACGCGCGCGCGATCAAGAAGAGCGACAGTGTCGCCTCGGTCGGGAGGAGCAGATCGGCAGTCTCGGCGAGCGGGCACCCGCCCAGGCACCGCACGAACCCCGGCAACGAGCGTGATCGCGATCATCAGCACGAAGCCATAAGTTGGTATCGCGAAGAACGAGCCGGCTTCCTTCACGCCACGTAAGTTCGCGAGAGTCACGATGCCGACGAGGCCGACCGCGATCGGAACCCGGATCGGCACCAGGGCGTCCGGCGCGACCGACGCGATCGCCGTCGTGCCCGCAGTGATGCTCACCGCCACCGTCAACACGTAGTCGGTCAGGATCGCGGCGGCAGCGATGAGGCCGGGCAGCGTACCCAGGTTCTCGCGGGCGACGATGTAGGAACCGCCTCCGGTCGGGTAGGCGCGCACGGTCTGGCGGTACGAGGTGACGACGATCGCGAGAGCGCGGCTATCGCGAGCGCGATCGGCAGGCGAAGCGTGAGAGCACCGGCGCCCGCCGTGCCACCAGCACGAGCATCATCTCCTCGGTCGCGTATGCATTCGACGAGAGCGCGTCGGAGGAGAAGACCGGCAGCGCGAGGAACTTCGGAAGTAGCTGGTGCTCGGCCTTCTCCGAGGCGATCGCACGACCGAGGAGCAGTCGCTTCAGCGGTCCTCCACCGACGGTGCGCGGGACATCAAGCTCGGCAGGCACGGCGGCATCCTCGCACGAACGAGGCCGCCGCGAAGCGACTTCAGGTCGTCGGCTCTGCGATCCAGCGGTATCCGACACCGGGCTCCGTCACGATCAGACCGGGCGCCTGCGCGTCGTCACCGAGCTTCTTGCGGAGGGACCGGACATAGGTGCGCAGATAGGTCGTCTCGGTGCCGTAGCCCTGGCCCCAGACCTTCCGCAGGAGCCACTGATGCGTGAGCAACTTGCCGGGATTCGTGACGAGCGCCTCGAGCAACCCGTACTCCGTCGGCGTCAGCCGTACCTGATCGCCGTCAAGGGTCACGAGCCGTTTGGGAAGGTCGACCCGCAAAGCGTCGTAGCGCAGTATCGGCGCCGCCGGCTCGTCGCCCTGGGTGCGCCGCATGGTCGCCCTCGAACGCGCGAGCAGCTCCTGCATGCCGAACGGCTTCGTCACGTAGTCGTCGGCTCCCGCGTCGAGCGCCGCGACCTTGTCGGCCTGCGACTCGCGAACCGACAGCACGATGACGGGCACGTCGCTGAACGCGCGCACCCGCCGTATCACCTCGGTGCCGTCGATGTCGGGCAGTCCGAGGTCGAGCAGCATGAGATCGGGCGCCTGTTCGGCCGCGGCAACGACGCCCTCCTCGCCGGTGCCGACGGTGGCGACCTCGTACCCGTGGGCTTCGAGGCTCGTTCGCAACGCGCGGCGGATCTGTGGTTCGTCGTCGACGACGAGCACGATGCTCACGGCGACGCTTCCTGCACGACGTGATCGCTGATCGGGATCTCGAAGACGAAGCAGGCGCCGCCTTCGGGCGCATCCTCGACGAAGATGCGTCCCCCGTGCGCCATGACGATCGCGTTCGCGATGGCCAGACCCAGGCCCGTGCCCGGGGAATCGGGCGGTGACGCGCCACGCTCGAACGCCTCGAAGACGCGTTCGCGGTCTTCCTCGACGACGCCGGGGCCTCGGTCTGCAACCCGCACGACCACGTGATCACCCTCAGCGGCGACCGAGACCCGGATCTCGCCGCCACGCGGGGAATGCCGCGCTGCGTTCTCGAGCAGGTTGGAGATGACCTGGTCGAGCTGCATCTCGTCGACGACCACCGACGGCACGTTATCGGCGATGTCGAGCTCGACGCGCACCGGGTCGAGCCTGGGCGCCAACCGAGCGACCACCGCCTCGACGATCTCGTCGAGCCCCGCCTCGTGACGGGTGGGAGTGAGCGCTCCCGCTCGGATCCGAGCGAGATCGAGGATGTTGCCGACGAGCCGATTCAACCGGTCGGTCTCCTCGAGGATCGTCGTGAGCAGGTCACGCTCTTGATCCGGAGCATGCTCGACATTGGGGTCGAGCAGACTGGTCACGCCGGCTTTGATCGAGGCGAGCGGGGTGCGGAAGTCGTGGGTCACCGAGCTGAACATGGCTGCGCGAAGCTGGTTCGTCTCGGCATCGAGCTGGGCGAGCCGAGCGCGCGCGTCGAGCCGGGCCCGATCGAGTGCGGCCGCAGCCTGCTTCGAGAGCGCTTCGAGCAGCAGCTGATCGTGAGGCCCCAGCGGCCGGTGATCGGCCGGGCGTTCGACCCGCAGCGTGCCGAACGAGACCGGGCCCACGACGAGCGGCACGACCATGTCGGGGCCACCGGGCGTCACCCCCACCTGGTCGGCGCGCGAATGGAGCTGCGTGCCGTCGAGCTCGACCAGCACCTCGGCCGATGCGAGCCCGAACGGCTCGAGCAACACCCGGACGAAATCGTCGAGCACTCGATCGGGCACCTCACCCGAGACGAAGGCCGACGACAGGTGCCGAAGCAGGCGGGTCTCGTGTTCGCGTCTCGACGCACGGGCTCGCTCCTCGGCCGCGCCACCGACCAGGATGCCGACGACGAGCGCGACGGTCAGGAACACCAGCGGCGTGAGCACCTCCTCGGTTCCCTCGAACTGCAACCGGAATCGTGGACCCGAGTACAGGAACGGCAGCGCGAACGACGACAGGAACGCCGCAGCCAGACCTGCCCAAAGCCCCCCCACGACCGCCGCGATCACGATCGCGAGCAAGAACAGCGCGATGGCGGCCGCCGGCCCGCTGCGGCCGAGCGAGGTGGAGATCGCGCCGGCGGTCGTGGGCGCGACCACCGCGATCATGATCCCGCGCATGCTCAGCCCGCGGAAGCGGCGAGCTTGCCTCTCGGTCTCGGCCAGGCTCATCGTGCGATCCATCGTGCCATGCCTATCGGCACGGATCCGTCTTCACGTGATCTTCACGCCCATCTCGCGATCCTTCACGCAGCCCTCACGGTCATCGCACGACACTTCCATCAGAGGTTGCAACATCCTCCGAACCAAGCCCGGAGGCCGGACGGCGCCCTCCAGCCCGCCCGCCCTCCGGGCCCCGTCCTTTTCTGGACCCTTCCCGCAGTACATCCCTTCGGCATCGGATGGTGCTCGTTCCTGCTCGGCGTTCCGGCCTGACCCGAGGGAGATCCCGGAGCCTCGTGGCAGCACGGCAGAACAGCACCCAAGTCACTCAGTGGGAACGTGCGGGAACACACTGTCGCAAGGCCAGCAGTGCTCTAGGATGCCCCGCGATGCGAATCATCATCATGGGCTGCGGCCGTGTCGGGTCCGAGCTGTCGAACGAGCTGATCGCCGACGGACACGACGTTGCAGTGATCGACAAGAATCCCGAGGCCTTCCACCGCTATCCCCCGGGCGACGGCGCGAGCACCGTCGTCGGACTTGGGTTCGACCGCGACGTGCTCGAGGAAGCCGGCATCAAGGATGCCGATGCCTTCGTGGCCGTCTCGAGCGGCGACAACTCCAACATCGTGAGCGCCCGGGTCGCCCTGGAGAACTACCACGTGCCCAAGGTGGTGGCGCGCATCTACGACCCTCGACGCGCCGACATCTACGAGCGGCTCAACATCCCGACGGTCGCCACCACGAGATGGGGCGTGAAGCAGATCCAACTGATGCTGCTCCACGATCGACAGGAGATCCGCGAGACGCTTGGGGGGGCGAGCTCCTTCGCATGCGCATGCCGGTCGGCCCCCACATGGTCGGGAAGCCCGCGACCGCGTTCAACGTCTCCGGCAAGATCTTGATCGCCGGGGTGTCGCGGGGCGGTGGCGGCTTCCTGCCCACAGACGAAAGCACGGTCCAGGCCGGCGACTACCTCGTGGTCATGCTCACCAAGGACGGCATGGACACGCTCGACGAGGTCTTCGAGCCGACGGGGGATCACAGCGCATGAAGGTCGTGGTCACGGGCGGCGGAGCGGTCGGGCGTCATCTCTCGGTGGATCTCACCCAGCGGGGACATGAGGTCACGCTAATCGAGCAAGACCGCGCGTTGGTCGACAAGCTCAGAGACTGGTCCCCCGGAGTGAACGTGAGGTTCGGCGATGCATGTGAGCCGTCGGTGCTCGAGAAAGCCGATACCGCCAGCGCCGACGTGCTCGTGGCGGCGACCGGAGACGACGAGGACAACCTCGTGACGTCGCTGCTCGCCAAGACGGAGTTCGCCGTGCCTCGAGTGCTCGCGCGAGTGAATCACCCGAAGAACGAGTGGCTGTTCACCGAGCAGTGGGGGGTCGACGCCGAGGTCTCGCCTCCACACATCCTGACCGCCATGGTCGAGGAAGCCGTCACGGTGGGCGACCTCGTGCGCCTGATCCGCCTCGAAGGTGGCCGTGTCTCGATCGTGGAGATGACGCTTCCCGAGGGATCGAGCTCGATCGGGCGGGCGATCTACGAGCTCCGGCTGCCGGGCGACTCTGTGATCGTGGCCATCCTGCGCGACGGTCATGTCGTGCTCCCTCAGCCCGAGACCGTGTTGGCCGCCGGCGACGAGGTGCTCGCGCTCGCGAGCGGCCCCGTCGAAGGAGCCCTGCGCGACGCGGTCGTGGGTGCCGGCATGCCCGGCGGCGTGCCCCCGAACGACTCGATCGACGGCGCCTCAGCCCTCGAGTGATCCCCGCCGGAGGTTCGACTCTGCTGCCGCTCGCACGGCGCGATCGCGTTCGAGCAAGAGGGCGAGCTGGTTGCCGAACGCCTCCAGGATGCGCCGTTCCGACGGTGTCAGAGGTTCGCGGATCCCACGCATCACGAGCAGTCCCAGGTTGCGCCGACCCACATTGAGGGGAAGGCGTTCCACACCGCTGCCGCCGCTCGGCGGCACCGCCCCTTGCTCCCCCCCGGCGGTCGCCTGCTCGATCAAGCCTTGATCGGGGGGGCCTTGCACATAGAGAGCGCCATCCAGGAAGCCGAACGTGGCAACCACGACCCGCAGGACGCCGTCGTATGGGCGTGACCCGGGCTCGGACTCGACCAGGATGCGACTGAGCTCCTGTTGCCGCCGGAGCTCCTCGGCCCGGCCTTCGGCAGCTCGGGCCCGCGCATCGGCCCGCGCGATCAGCACGGAGATCAACACCGAAAGGCCGAGGAACACGAACAGCACGATGAGGTCGTGAGCTTTGGCGACCGCGAGGGTCTCGAAGGGCGGCAGGAAGTAGAAGTTGAACACACCGAAACCGAGCAACGAGGCAGCGATGCCGGGTCCGATCCCCCCGAGCGAAACGCACGCGACGACGAGCACGAGGAATCCGAACCCTGTCGCCACCGGATCGACGGCATCCCGGATCGGATCTGCCTTCGCCACGATCAACGAGGTCATCACGATCGCAAGCGCGTAGGCGGCAGTCACCCTCGGTGGGATGTTCCTGCGACTTCTGCGGATGGGGGCCGAGACACCCGCCTCGTGGCGATCAGGCCGTTCCGGATGCTCGGGACTGCGACGGGTCGAGGTCATCTCGCTGAGCGTACCCCTCCGGCATAGGATGCTCCCGTGAGTCAGAGCCCCGCCCGCGAGGCGGCCCTCGAGCGCGACTTGGGCGGTTGGACGAAGCGTCTGCTGCTCGGCAGGGCTCTGGCTTCACACAAGGCCGAGCACCAGCTGCTTCCCAAGATCCTCGCGTTGCCGGTCTTCGCGTCGGACCAGCTCTCTTCAGTGGCCTACGCGACCGAGGAGATGCTGCTCGTGCTCTTGTTGGCGGGCGCTTCGGGACGAGGGCTGTTGACTCCTCTGTCGGTCGGTGTCGGAGTCCTGCTCGTGGTCGTGATCGTGTCGTACCGACAGACCGTTCGTGAGTACCCGCAAGGAGGCGGCTCCTACATCGTCGCCCGACAGAACCTAGGCCTGATCCCCGGCCTGACCGCTGGGGCGGCGATCCAGATCTCGTACGTGTTGACCGTCGCTGTGAGCGTGACTGCGGGTGCGATCGCAGTGACGTCCGCCCTGCCGTCGCTGGCTCCCTTCAAGCTGCCGATGGCGATCGCGTTCATCGCCATGATCACCCTCGCGAACCTTCGCGGTGCCAAGGAAGCGGGCCGCCTCTTCGCGATACCGACCTACGGTTTCGTGGTCGTGGTCGGTGCCACGCTGTCATGGGGAGCGTGGCTGTGCGCCAGCGGTGGCTGCCCGCGCGCCGCCACCGCCGACCTGCCTCTGGAAACCGTGTCCGGGCTCTCGGCACTACTCGTGCTCCGCGCCTTCTCATCGGGCGCGACCGCCCTCACCGGTGTCGAAGCGATCGCAGACGGCGTGCAGGCCTTCCGCCGGCCGCAACCGAAGAACGCCGCCTCGACGCTCCTGCTGATGGGTTTGATGAGCATCCCGATGTTCCTCGGGATCTCCGTGCTCGCTTCCGCCCTGGAAGTGCGCACGAACGAGCACATCGCTGCCTCGAAGTCGGTGCTCGCGCAGATCGGCGAGACGGTGTTCGGCGACGGCCCATTGTTCCTGGTGCTGCAGGTCTTCACCGCCCTGATCTTGATCCTCGCCGCCAACACGGCCTATCAGGACTTCCCGAGGCTCGCCTCGATCCTCGCACGCGATGGGTTCATGCCCTCGCAGTTCCGAAACCGGGGCGACCGTCTCGTCTTCTCCAACGGCATCGCGGTTCTGGCCGGGCTCGCGATACTCCTCGTCTGGATCTTCGATGCCGACCTCTCGCGCCTGATCCAGCTCTACGTGGTGGGCGTGTTCATCGCCTTGACCCTCTCGCAGGCGGGCATGGTTCGGCGATGGTGGCATCGACGCACGGCAGGCTGGCAGGTCAAAGCGGCGATCAACGTGATCGGCGCGACGACGACCGGGGTGGTCTTCGCGATCGTCGTGGCGACGCGCTTCTCGTTGGGGGCATGGATGGTCATCGCGGCCCTGCCCATCGTGGTCGGTCAGTTCCTTCTCGTGGCCCACCATTACCGGTCCGTCGCCATGGTTCTCGACATGGTGGCACCGGCCGATGCCCCTGCAGCGAACAGTGAGTTCGTCTTCTTGGTGCCCGACCTCGGGCCGGCGACGCGCGACGGCATCGCCTACCTGCGGGCGATCCGTCCCGAGTCGGTCACCGCCCTGTACATCGGGGCGGCGCCGGGCTTCGAGCTCGCGGCCGCGGAGTGGGCGTTGGTGGCCCCGAGGCTCGGGGAGCTTCGCCGACTGCACGATGGCGATCGACATCTGGTTCGGGCCCTCAGATCGTTCGTCCGAGGACGATCACGACCGGCCGACGGGTTCCTGACTCTGATCGTGCCGGAGAACGCGGGCGACCGATCGCTCGTGCAACAGATCGTGCACAACCGCAGGCTCTTCCTGCTCAAGACATCGATGCTCTTCGAGCCTGGGGTCGTCGTGACCGACGTGCCCCTGCTGCCCCAGGAGCAGGTCTCGAAGTCGGGGAGACCAGTGGAACCGGAGCGGAGCTTCGTCATCGTGCCGATCTCTAACGTCAGCTATGCGACCGCGCGTGCGGTCGCATACGCCAAGTCGTTGCATGCGGTCGGCGTCGAAGCGCTGTTCCTCGTGACCGACAATGCAGAGATCCACGGCGTCGCGGATGCATGGATCGAGCGCGGCTTCGACGTGCCGCTGGTGATGGTGGAAGCGCCGTTCCGGGACCTCGGCACGCCATTGCTCGAGGAGATCCACAAGCTCACGGATCGCGGGCGACACGATCGTCACGGTGGTGCTGCCCGAGGTCGTGCCGCCGCGGTGGTGGCAGTGCTTGCTCCACGGACAGACCGCGCTGTACTTCAAGCGCTTGTTGTTGTTCGAGCCGCACGTGGTCGTGACGAGCGTGCCGTTCCACCTGCGGTCGCCCGAGGTTCCCGAAGGAAGCGCGCCGATCAGGCGGTGAACTCGAGTCGAGGGTTGATCATCTTCGGCGGACCGCCGCCTCGCTGCTCCCCGAGCACGCCCTCGACCACGACCTTGGTGCCGAGCGAGAATCCGCCGATGCCGCGGCGTCCCATGAACACGACGACGGCCTCGCCGGTGCCGTCGCTCACCAACGCCTCGAGCGACTCGTGACCGCTCATCGGCAGCACGGTGATGCGCCGGATCACCCCGGCGATCTTCACATGCTGTCGCAAGGGTGCGTCGCCGAGAGGCACGGAGCCGGCGACCGAGCCGGCCCAGTCCTGGATCTCAGCCGATAGGCGCGACTCGTCGCTCTCGGTGAGCCTGTCGAGCCAGCGACGGAAGGCGCCCATGTCGTCGGCCGGTTCGTCTCCAGAGCCTCAGACGGTGGCTGCGGACTTGTCGGCGAACTCGGCGGCCGCTCGAGCTCGGACTTGCGAGACTTCGACACGTAGATCGCCGCGCCGAGGATCACGGTCGCGACGAGCCCGATCGAGATCCGCACCGCGGTCTCGTCGGCGTACTGCACGACGAGGGGCGCGATGAGCAGGGCCACGAGGTTCATGACCTTGATCAGCGGGTTCAGCGCCGGGCCGGCGGTGTCCTTGAACGGGTCGCCGACCGTGTCGCCGATCACCGCCGCCTTGTGGGCGTCGGATCCCTTGCCGCCGAAGTGGCCTTCCTCGATGTACTTCTTGGCGTTGTCCCACGCGCCGCCGGAGTTCGAGAGCATCACGGCCATGAGCAGCCCGGTGACGATCGCGCCGGCCAGGAATCCGCCGAGCGCCTCTTCCTTCAGCAGGAAGCCGGCGATCACCGGTGAGAGCACGGCCAGCAGGCCCGGCGTGAGCAGCTCGCGCAGCGACGTCTTCGTGCAGATGTCGACGACTCGCGCGTAGTCGGGCTTCACCGAGTAGTCCATGATGCCCGGGTTGTCGCGGAACTGGTTGCGCACCTCGACCACGACCTGCGCGGCGGCGCGACCCACGGCGCGGATCGCGAGCGAGCTGAACAGGAACGCGATCGTGCCGCCGGCCAGCAGCCCGACGAGCACGTCGGGCTGGTCGATGCGGATCCCCTCGAACGCGAACCCGGCGTCCTTCAGCGCTTCCTCGAAGGAGCCGAACAACGACGTCGCCGCGATGACCGCCGTCGCGATCGCCATGCCCTTCGTGATGGCCTTCGTGGAGTTGCCGACGGCGTCGAGTCCGCCGAGGATCTCGGCCGGCCGGCCCTCGAACTCGCCCGACATCTCGGCGATGCCCTGCGCGTTGTCGCTGATCGGGCCGTAGGTGTCCATCGAGACGACCACGCCGACCGTGGTCAGCATGCCCATGCCGGTGAGCGCGATGAAGTACAGGCGCTCGGCGAAGAGGTTCGTCGAGTCGGGGTCGGCGAGCAGGAACGCCGCCATGATCGCGCCGGCGATCACGAGCGCCGCCCACACGGCCGACTCGAGGCCGACCGAGAAGCCGCGACAGCACCGTCGTGGCCGGGCCGGTCACGGTGGAGTCGGCGACCTCCTTCACCGGCTTGAACTTCGTGTCGGTGAAGTACTGCGTGAGGACCTGGATCACCGAGGCGAGCACGAGGCCGATCGCGACGGCGATGCCCGGACTGCCAGCTCTCCATGTAGACGACGGAGATGACGATCACGAGCACCGCGGAGATCACCGCCGACAGGAAGAAGCCGCGGTTGATCGCCTTCATGCCGTGCTCCTCCTCGGAGCGCGGCGTGACGGCCATGATGCCGATGATCGAGGTGATGACGCCGACCGCGCGCACGAACAGCGGGAACATCACGCCGGCGATCGCGCCGATCTCGGAGTCGGCGAAGGCCGCGGCACCCAGGATCAACGCGGCGACGAGCGTGACCTCGTAGCTCTCGAAGAGGTCGGCCGCCATGCCGGCGCAGTCGCCGACGTTGTCGCCCACGTTGTCGGCGATCGTGGCGGCGTTGCGCGGGTCGTCCTCGGGGATGCCCTGCTCGACCTTGCCCACCAGGTCGGCGCCCACGTCGGCGGCCTTCGTGAAGATGCCGCCGCCGACCCGCATGAACATCGCCAGCAGCGCGCCGCCGAACCCGAAGCCGACCAGCACGCTCGTGGCGTCGCCCTTGAAGATGATCAGGATCAGCGTCGCGCCGAACAGTCCGAGCCCGACCGTGAACATGCCGGCGACGCCGCCGGCGCGGAACGCGATCGTGAGCGCCTTGCGCAGGCCCGACTCCTTCGCGGCGTTGGCCGTGCGCACGTTGGCGCGCACGGCGAGCCACATGCCCGCGTACCCCGTGAGCATCGAGGCGCCGGCCCCGAGCAGGAACGCGATCGAGCGGCCGATGCGGATCGAGAGCTCAGCGACATGCCGAGGAACGTCGTCGTCACGCCCTCGGCGACGGGCAGCACGAAGAACAGCGCGACCGTCAGGATGCCGAGGAAGACGCCGAGCGTGCTGAACTGACGACTCAGATAGGCCTTCGCGCCTTCCTGGATCGCGGTCGCGATCTCGCGCATCTTCGGCGTGCCCTCGGGTTCGGCCAGCACCCTCGCCCGCAGGTACCAGGCGAAGACCAGCGCCACGAGCGACACGGCGAGCACGATCCAGAGCCATGTGTTCTCGAACGACCCGAAGGTGACCTCGAGCGGGCCGCCTTCCTGGGCAAGGACGCCGAACATGCAACCTCCGTGTGGTTCGTTGAGCGTGGATGAAGTGTTCTCGGCCGGCCCGTCTGGCCCGGCGACCGGTGAAGTATAGGGAACCGTCCCCATGCTGACCTGCGGCGATGTCCCGGCGGCCTAGTCGGACTCCGAGGCGCGCCGGCACGACTACTGCAGGATCACGTAGCCGAGCGACGTCCCGCGATCACCGACGGCGGCCAGGATCGCGATCTTCGCCTCGTCGAGCAGCCGCGGCCCGTCGGGAACGCCAGCTCGGCGATGAACAGCGCCACGGTGAACCCGATGCCGGCCGTCGCGCCCATGCCGGTCATGTGCCCCATCCCACGCCCGGTGGAAGGCGACCGACGCCCGAGCGCACGGCGAGCCAGGACCCCGACGAGCACCCCGATCGGCTTGCCGACCACGAGCCCGACGAAGATGCCGAGCGCACCGGCGCCGTGAGCGCGGCCGCGAGCCGCGACGAGCGAGAGCTCGACCCCGGCGTTGGCGAGGGCGAAGAGCGGCAGGATCACGAAGCTCGTCCACGGCAGCAGCGCGTGCTCGGTGCGGGCGAGCGGCGAGACGGCCTCGCGCGAGAGCCACGCCAGGCGCAGCCACCGCGGCGCATCCGCGTCGGCCGGATCGGGCTCGTCGCTCGTCTCGTCGGCGGTGCGGCGGGCCTCCGGCTCACGACGGCCGGGCGCTGGAACGGGCGGACGGGTGTCAGCAACCCGAGCACCACGCCGGCGATCGTCGGGTGGATGCCGGCCTCGGTACGTCGCGTACCACAGGCCGGCGCCGAGCACGACGTAGACGAGCAGCGACCGGACGTGGACGCGCGTTCGCGACCGCGATCACGACGACGATCGCGAGCGGCGACCATCAGCGCGGACGACCGCGACGCCGCCGGTGTAGAAGATCGCGATCACGATGATCGCGCCGATGTCGTCGACGATCGCGAGCGTCAGCAGGAACGGCTTCAGCCTCGGCGGCGCGTGCGCCGCCGCGAGGGCCAGCACCCCGAGCGCGAACGCGATGTCGGTGGCCATCGGGATGCCCCATCCGCGCCCGGCCTCGCCACCGCCCGCGATCGCGAGGTAGATCAGGGCCGGGCACGACCATGCCGCCGAGCGCGGCCGACGACCGGCAACGCGCGCCACTCGGAGCCGCCGCAGCTCGCCCAGACGACCTCGCGCTTGATCTCGAGACCGACCACCAGGAAGAACAGCGGCCATCAGGCCGTCGTTCACCCAGAAGTGCAGGTCCTCGTCGAGATCGCGAGCGCACCCAGCCGCACGGACAGCTCGGTCGCAGAACAGCGACTCGTACCCGGCCTTCCACGGTGAGTTCGCCCAGACCAGCGCGACGACGACCGCAACGAGCAGCAGCGACGCGCCAGCCGTCGAGGTCTGCAGGAACTCCTGGAGCGGCCGCACGACCCGCCGCGGGACCAGCCGGTCCGAGCGCGACCAGGGGGGCCGGACCTCGTCGGAGCTGTCGTGATCGGCACGTGGGCGGCGTCGCGGTGTGACCGGTTCGGACATGGCATTCCCTTCCGCCGACCAGTCTTCCCGGCACACCTTGGTGGATCGCGGTCATCCTACTCGTCACGGAACCGCAACGCGCCGAACGTTGGCGCGGTGCTCACCCACCGGTAGGGTTCCCGCGTTTTGGCAGATGGTCGGCACTCAGCCACCCCTTCCCGGAAGCCCGTCATGATCGTGGGCGCCCTCGTGGTGGCCGCACTCCTGGCGGTGGTGATCCTCTCGTTGTCCGGTGGCGACGGGCCACTGGGCGTCATCGTGGGCAACGACACACCCGAGCCGCCCGCGTTCGACTTCGACGTGGCGACACCGAAGCCGGTCGAGACCGCAACGAACCCTGATCATCAGCAGGCGGTGGCTGCCTCGGAGGCGCCCGCCGAGGCAGTCACGGAGAGGATGGACGCTCTCTACACGGCCGCCTTCCTCGATCCGGCGAACTGGATGGAGGGCAGCTATGACGGCGTGCTCGAGCTCTTCACGGGTGGGGCGCGCGATGCGGCCGAGAAGCAGCTCGACGTGCTGACGGCGGGACCTGACGCGGAGAGGCGTTCGAGACGATCCGACCGATGCCGAGCACGCTGAAGCTGCACGTGCTGTTCGACCCGGCGGGTGTCGCACGGTCGGTGGAAGGCAGCGCCCGCTTCGTGGCCAGGGGCACAGGGGCCGATGGACAGGTCCTGCTCATCAGCAAGGGTCAGTTCATCTTCGAGAAGGCCGATGGCGAGTGGCTCGTGGTGTCGTTCTCGGTGCAGCGAAGCGACGACGAACGCGCGCCGAAACCCGGCGCGTCGTCGTCGCCCAGTGGCGGGAGCGCCGAGCCGTCGGGGGCGGAGGCATCGTGAGACGCCGCGCGGCGTTCCTCGTGGTCGCCCTCGCGGCCTGGGTGCTCGGGTCGGTCCTCGGCTCGCTCGGGGCGCCGGTCGACCGCGCGAGCTCAGTCGGCGGGTGTCGTGGTGGGCAAGGCCCACGCCGGCTACACACCGTCACTGTCGGGCTCGAAGCCCGTGGTGATCCTCGCGATCGGCTCGGGCGCGCGTCCGGGCGAGAACGTGATGCGATCGCTCGGCGACTCGCTCCACCTGATCTTCCTCAACCCGGCGAACAAGCGGGCGGTGCTCGTGGGGGTGCCGAGAGACTCCTACCTTCCGATCCCTGGCCGGGGCTCCGGCAAGATCAACTCCTCGATGGTGTACGGCGGGCCCGATCTGTTGGTCCGGACGATGGAAGCGAACTTCGGGGTGACGATCGACTACTGGGCGCTCACGACCTTCTGGGGGTTCACCGACATGATCAACGCGGTGGGCGGCCTCACGGTCGACGTGCCGTTCCCGATGATCGACTCGTTCGCTCGCACCGACTTCTCCCCGGGCGTGCAGAAGCTCACCGGCCCCGAGGCGCTCGCGTTCTCGCGCGACCGCCACAGCCTGCAAGAGGGTGATTTCGGGCGCCAAGAGAACGGCGGACGGCTGCTGCTGGCGGCGCTCGCACAGTTCAAGAAGCAGTTCCGAACCGATCAGGCGAGGCTGTTCACGTGGCTCGGCGCGGGAATGCGCAACATCGAGACCGAGATACCGCTCTCGCGAAGTGATGGCCCTCGCGTTCACGGCTTCCAAGATCCCGCCGACGAGGGTGCAGAACGTTGTCTTGCCCGGAGGGACCGGCATGCTCGGCGGCATCTCCGTCGTGACGCTCGACATGGCTCGCGCTCGTGCGATCGTGGCAGATGCCAAGAAGGACGCCCTGCTGCTCAAGAAGAACGTTCCGCCGAGCCCCACCGCGAACGAATGACTCGCGGCATGCTCGGGTAGGCTCGGGCTCGCATGACGACGCTCCGCGACGACCTCAGCAACGTCCATCCGTTCCGGGCACAGGTGCAGATCGTGATGGCCGTGGCGCTCACGGTCCCGGCGTTCGTCCTGCGGTTCACGCACCCCGAGATCTCACCTCCGCTCGAAGCCCTGCTGTTCGGCCTCGCGATCGTCGGTGCCGCGTTCCTGCTCTCGTGGGCCGCCGAGGTGGCACAGCTCGACATCTCGGCCGGGCTCGCGATCGCGCTGCTGGCGTTGATCGCCGTGCTGCCCGAGTACGCCGTGGACTTCGTGTTCGCCAGGAAGGGCGGCGAGTCATTCGCCCAGTTCGGCGCCAGTTGCCCCTCGATCCCCCCTGGTAACGAGTCTCCCTGCCACCTCGCGCTCGCGAACATGACGGGTGCGAACCGGCTGCTGATCGGCGTGGGTTGGACGATGGTGATCTTCATCGCGTACTTCCGGCTGAAGAAGCGCCGCCTGCTCGTGATGGAGCCCAACGGTCGGTGGGAAGGCGTGCGGCTCGACCGTGAGCACTCCATCGAGATCGGCTACCTGGCGGTGGCGACCATCTACTCCCTCACGCTTCCTCTCAAGGATTCGATCACCCTCGTCGACTCGGCGATCCTGGTCGGCATCTTCGTGGCGTACTCGATCCGTGTCGCCCGGGCCCCCGCCGAGGAACCGCACCTCGTCGGACCCGCACGGTACCTGGGTACCTTCGCGAAGGTGCCCCGACGGTCATTTGTGATCTGCATCACGGTGTTCGCAGCCGCGGTGATCCTCTCCTTCGCGGAGCGGTTCGCCGAGGCATTGGTCGCCTCGGGCGAGGCGCTCAACGTGAGCGAGTTCCTCTTGGTGCAGTGGGTCGCGCCACTCGCCTCGGAAGCGCCTGAGCTGCTGGTGGCCGGTCTGTACGCGTGGCGGCTCAACACGAACGCAGGACTCGGCACGCTGGTCTCCTCGAAGGTGAACCAGTGGACGCTGTTGGTGGGCACCCTTCCCATCGTGTTCGCGATCGCGGCGGGCGGGCTCCATGGGCTGCCGCTCGACTCGGTACAACGAGAGGAGCTCTTCCTCACGGCCGCGCAGTCGGCCTTCGCCGTGGCGGTGATCTCGAACCTCACGATGTCGCTTCGCGAGGCGGTTTTCGTCTTCTCCCTGTTCTGGGCGCAGTTCATCCTCGGCGGCATCGTTCCCGAGCGGCTGCACGGCATCGAGCGCATCGGGGTCGGCGTCGTCTACCTGGTGCTCGCGGTCTGGGTGCTCGCGACTGGCAAGCTCGACTTCCGGAAGTTGGGCCACGACGCGTTCCGAGCGCCTTACAACGAGCTCTCCGAGTAACCCGAGTCCCGAGTGCGATCGGCTGGCTCCGGGCCACCGGTAGCCTTGCGACCGTGGACCCCCATGCGTTCCTTCGTCAGCTCGAGACCGACCCCGACGCGGCGGACTCGCTCGTGCACGTTCGAACGCTCGAGGCACGCAGACCCGTGATCGAGCCGTTCCCCGACGATCTGCCCGAGCTGCTCGTCACCCGTCTCGGCCTCACAGGCGTTCAGGGGTTGTACCCGCATCAGTCCGAGGGACTCGCGGCGCTGCGGGCCGGACGCGACGTCGTGCTCGCCACCGGCACGGCGAGCGGCAAGACGCTCGTCTACAACGCGGCGTTCGCCGAGGCCGCGATCACCGTCCCGAAAGCGACCGCGCTCTACCTGTTCCCCACGAAGGCGCTCGCGCGCGACCAGCTCAGGTCGATCCGGGCGCTGAAGCTCCCGCAGGTCAAGGCCGCGGTCTACGACGGCGACACGCCGCGCAGCGAACGCCCGCTGATCCGCAAGAACGCGAACCTCGTGATGACGAACCCCGACATGCTGCACCTGTCGCTGCTCGCCGATCACGCACGGTGGGCCGACTTCTTCCTGAGGCTGTCGATGGTCGTCGTCGACGAGGCGCACGTGTGCCGAGGGGTGTTCGGTTCGCACGTGGCGATGGTGCTGCGGCGGCTCCGGCGGCTCGTGGCGCATTACGGCGGCTCCCCGAGGTGGTGCGTCGCGAGCGCGACCGTCGGCAATCCGGCCGAGCTCGCAACCAGGCTCACGGGTCTCGACGACGTGGTGGAGATCACCGACGACGCTTCGCCCAGCGGCGAGAAGCTCTTCGCCCTGTGGAACCCACCGCTCGTCGACGAGGAGACCGGTGCCCGGCGAAGCGCACTCGCGGAGTCCGCCTGGCTCGTGGGCAAGCTCGCGAGCCAGGGCACACGAACCATCGGGTTCACGCGCTCACGCCGAGCCGCCGAGCTGCTCGCGGAGTGGGCCCGCCGTGAGGTCGGTGACGCGCAGCTCCGAACGAAGATCACCAGCTACCGCGCCGGCTACCTCGCCGAGGATCGGCGTCGCATCGAACGAGCGCTCGCCGACGGCGAGCTCGTGGCGGTCGCCTCCACGAGCGCGCTCGAGCTCGGCATCGACATCGGCTCGCTCGACGCGGCGGTGCTCACCGGCTACCCGGGCACCCGCGCGGCCATGTGGCAGCAGGCCGGGCGAGCGGGCCGCCGCGACACCGACGCGCTCGCGGTGCTCGTGGCCCAAGACGATCCGCTCGACCAGTACCTCGTGCACCACCCGCAGGATCTGTTCGACAAGCCCGCCGAGGCCGCCGTGATCGACCCCACGAATCCGTACATCCGCGAACCGCACTTGCGCTGTGCCGCAAGGGAACTGCCGCTCCACGACGACGAGCTCGCGTTCTTCGGCGACGCCGACGAAGTTCGTGCCTCGGTCGAGGCGATGGCCGAGCGTGGGGCGCTGGTGCGCCGCCGCGAGGCGTGGCACGACCGCGGCAAGGACGCTCCTCACCGCGCCGTCGACGTGCGGGCCGGCGGGGGCCACATCTACTCGATCGTGATCGACGACACCGGCGAACTGCTCGGCACGGCCGACGAGCATCGCGCCTACGCGACCCTGCACCCGGGTGCGGTCTATCTGCACCTCGGAGAGCAGTACCTCGTGCAAGAGCTCGACCTCGTGGCTCGCGTCGCCACCGTGCAACCGGCAGACCCCGACTTCTACACGCAGGCCCGCGACGTGACCGACATCGCGGTCGTCGACGTCATCGACCGATCGACCATCGGCGAGGTCGTGCAGTCGTTCGGGTCGGTCCTCGTCACGAACCAGGTCGTGAGCTACGTGCGGAAGTCGGTCTTCACCAACGAGACGCTCGACGAGATGCCGCTTCCCTTGCCGCCGGTCGAGCTCGAGACGCGTGCTGTGTGGTGGACGATCCCGGCCTCGGTGCTCGATCGCGCCGGCGTCGTGCCGCGCGACGTCCCCGGCGCGATCCACGCGGCCGAGCACGCTGCGATCGGCCTGCTTCCCCTGGTCGCCACGTGCGATCGATGGGACATCGGCGGCGTCTCGACACCCTTGCACCCCGATACCGGCCTCACGACCATCTTCATCTACGACGCCTACCCCGGCGGCGCCGGCATCACCGAGCGCGGCGCGGCGACCAGTGAGCGGTGGCTGCGGGCCACCCTCGAAGCGATCCGACGATGCCCGTGCGCGCACGGATGCCCGAGCTGCGTGCAGAGCCCGAAGTGCGGCAACGGCAACGAGCCGCTCGACAAGCAGGGCGCGATCGCGCTGCTCGCCGCCTTCCTCGGCCAACGCTGGGGCTAGCCCGGCCCTCGAGGACCGCTACGACACGTCCGCGCTTCCGTGGTCGGGGATCTTGCCCTGCAGGCACGGCAGCTCATCGATCATCTCCGAGGGGAACACCGTCAGGAACGCCGGCTCCTCCGCAACGTCGGGCGCCACGGGGTACTGCCCACCCTCCACCTCGGCCTTCGTGACGGTGAGCATGTAGGCGGCGATCTCCTCGAGCGTCGAGCCGTTCTGTTCCATCTCGTCGAGGTCGATGAAGACGTGCGTCGGTTGCGTGAACTCGACGATGCGCGTGTCGTCGCCGTCTTCGTCGAACTCGGCCTGGATCACGTCGGCGACCGCGGTCGGTGAGATCACCGAGGCGCCGCTCACGTTCGGGTCTGGTGTGTGCCCGTGATCGGCGGTGAGCGCCATGACCCACTCGCCTTCGCCGACGTGTTCGTTCAACAGGTCGATCAGCACGGGAAGCTCCGCGTCCTGCGCCTCGATGCTGTCGCGCATCTCGACGCTGTTCATCGAGTAGAGGTGGCCGATCTCATCGATCAGCTTGTAGTTGATGAACAGCAGGTCGGGAACGTCGTCGGCTCCGAACCCCTCCCGCGTGACGACCTCCTCGATCAGCCTGGTCTGGAACGGGATGCGCGCGGGCGTCCGCAAGGCTTCCTCGGCGAGGGCGCCGTCGAGCTCGAGCTCGTGCCATCGTCCGTCGGAACGCGCCGTCCTGGCGGTCGGTCTGCTCGAAGTACTCGGTGATCGGCGGCAGGTCGTTCACGTAGGTGGGGAGCCGGTAGTAGGGCGCCACGTTGCTGGTGAGGTTCCAGCTGATGCCCTCGGCGCCGAGCGTCGCGGCGCCCTCCCGCTCACGGAGCACGGCGATGTCTCGGTCGCCACCGCCCCAGAGCGACCCGTGGCCCATCATGCCCATCTGGATCGCGACGGTCGCGAGCGTGCCCACGACCGGACGGTTGCCTTCGGCACGGTCGTAGAGATCGGCGAAGGTCGCGGCCGTGAGGTAGCGGGAGCCTGCTTCCCAGGGGTCGGTGAGCCGGTCGCCGATGCGCAGGGTGTGTGCCACCAGACCATGGTTGCGCGAGAACGCCCCGGTACCGATCGTCGCGTGGATCTGTGCGGTGCTCGGTGGCGACGATCCGACCTCGGCGTGCTCGTACCAGGTGCCGCGTTCGATCGTGGCCTTCAGCTCGGGCCAGGCTTTCGGCCACTCGTCGAGCACGGCTCTGCCGGCCCCGTCCCACACGACCACGACCACGAGCTTCGGACGCTCACCGCTGCCTTGGGCCTCGGGCAGGAGCGCCTCCGAGAGCGGCGTCCCGTCGGGCGCATCGAACGGGAAGCCGACGAGCTCACCCTGCGGTCGGCGCGATGTCGGCAAGCGTGACGGCTCGATCGACCGCGCCCTGCGCTTCGATGTGTCCGGGACCGTAGAGGAGCAGCGGCACCTCTCCCACGTAGTCCCACGGCCCCGAATGCGGAAGCCCGCCGTGACCTACGAAGTCGGGTTCCTGCGGCAACAGCTCGAGGTCGCCTCCCCTGTCGGCTCGGTGCCCACGCCAGGTGCGCACGAGCAGCTCGGTGGGAACCGCGCATGCCGATCGCTGGAGTCGTTCACGCAGCGCCTGTTCCTGCGTGATCGCGGGCGTGGGGGCGACGAGCACGGCGAGCCCGACGAGCAGCGACATGGCGGTTCGCGTCCTTCATGCCGCCTCTCCCGGCTGCGGTGGCACGAACGCGCCGTAGTCCTCGCCGCCGAGCAACAGCACCACGAGCCCGATGTGTTTCGCCTCGGGCACCGGCGGGCGCTCGAGCTGCCACTCGGTCTCGCCTTCGGCCACCGCGCCCCCGTCGATCACCGGCCAGTCGGTGCGTACACCGTCGCGGGCATCGAGCACGAAGATCCCCGGCTCGGGCAACTCGGCACCCGTGTCGTTGGTGAGCGTCAGCACCGCGCCCTCGCCTTCGATCGTCAGCCTGGCCTCGATGCCGGCGGCGTCGGTGAAGACGTAGGACTCGGTGCTCGTGATCGGCGGAGGCGATGTCTGCGGCGGCCCCTCGCTCGACTCGGGTTCACCGTCTCCGGTGCATGCCGTCAGCACCAGGACTGCGAGTGGGACGGCGACCACGGCACGGAACGCATGGCGAACAACGCTGCGGTTCGGGAGGCCCATCGAGCGCGGGAGTCTAGCAGTGCGATACTCGGCGCCATGGCGAGCCGCGACTCCACCTACGTCGCCGTGATCGGGGCGAGCGACGCGACCGAATGGGAGCTCGCCATGGCCGAAGAGGTCGGCCGCCGGCTCGCACGAACCGGCGTCGTGCTCGTCTGCGGCGGGCTCGGCGGTGTGATGAACGCCGCGGCCGCAGGGGCCGCAGCCGAAGGTGGCACATCGGTGGGCATCCTTCCCGGCGACGATCGCACCGGCGCGAGCCCCCACCTCACGGTCGCGGTGACGACGGGATTCGGGGAGGGGCGCAACGTCTTGGTCGCACGGAGCGCCGACGCGGTCATCGCCGTCGGGGGCGAGTTCGGCACCCTGAGCGAGGTCGCGCTCGCGCTCAAGATGGGCAAGCGTGTCGTGGGGCTCGGCACGTGGGACCTGCGCCGTGACGACACCGACGCCGACCCGCTGATCCGAGCCGAGACAGCAGAGGAAGCCGTGAGGCTCGCCCTCGCCAGATAAGCCCCCTCCTCTGCCCATCCCCATTGCGTCCTAGTAGCTCTGCAGTATCGCGCTCCGGGTCCGGCGGGGCTAGCCTGCGCTCGGAGCTGGAGTGGCCGGTTTCGCGATCACCCACCCCGTCGCGGCCGCCTACACGCGCGTAGTGGGTTCGAGCGCAAGCCGGCCGCGGAGCTCGACGGCAAGCGGGATCTACCCCCCCGCGGCCTGCGGAGGAGGGCTTCCCTGCTCACCGCCGCTCGCCTCGTCGTCGGGCTCCGATCCGTCCCGGTCGTGGGTCGTCGGGGGGACCACCCACGACCGGGAACCCACCTCTCGACCTGCACCCTGAGACTAGCCGGTCCGATGCCCCCTGCCGCTGAACGTGCCTGCGAGCCGGAGCGCTGTCGCGCGCTCGCTCGGCTTCAGACCGAACGCGATCAGGGCTGCCCCGTACGCGACCGTGCCGAGCCCCGCGGAGACCAGGAGATCCAGGAGCCATCCGGCATCGGGCATGATCGCGTGCGCGCCGGCCATGGCGACGCCACCGATCACGGTGGGCGCGAGCAGGCGCAGATACAACCCCTCGAACGGCCAGATTCCGAGGAAACGCCGCACCAGCAGCAGGCGGGCGATCGCGCTGAGGGTGAGCGTGACTGCCTGTGCGATCGCCGCGCCACGCACGCCGAGCGCGTCTGGTCGAGCGAGGGCGAGCGCGAGCCCCACGTCGACCGTGAAGCCGCCGACGTAGACCAGCAGATCCCATCCGGTGCGCCCGGCCATGATGAGGATGAAGCCGACCGTGCCGACCATGACGGGCATGATCATGCCGACGATGAGGATGCGCAGCGCCGCTTCCCCCTCGACGAACTCGGGCCCGAAGATGCGCAGCACGGGTCCCGGCACGATCGCGAGGACGAGCAGCACGGGGATCGTGGCAGCGAGCGTCCACCTGGTCACCTGCTTGTAGAGGTCGTCGAGCTTCGCTCGTTCACCACGGTGGTGCAGGTCGGCCACGAACGGGCTGAACGTGAGCGACACGCTGGTAAGGAAGAGGAAGAGCGCCTGCCCGGCCCGAAGCACCGCGCTGTAGACGCCGACCTTCGCTTCGTTGGCCACACCCTGTCCGCTCATCAGGATCGAGAGCACGAACAGGTCGGTCCAGAAGATGAGCTGCGAGAACAGGGTGCCGGGGCTCGCAGCGCACCGAACCGCAACAGCGAGCCTGTGTGCTCCTCGGCGATGCCCGGGCCGGTGATCTCGTGGGGGAAGCGTCGCTGCTCCTTGTGCCAGCCGTACGCGGCGATCGCGAGCGCGAGCGCCCACGACGCCCCGAACGCCCAGCTCGCGGCCCCGGCGCTGGCGGACCAGATCGCCCAGAAGCCGACCGTGAAGACGATCCACCCGATCGGTTGCGCGGTCCACTGGGAGTAGAGCGTGTAGCGCATGATCTTGAGGCCGCGCGTCGCGCCCATGTAGGTGAAGGCGAGCGCGGCGAACGGGACCGTGACCGCCGCGGCGCGGAACGCCGGCGTCGCCGCGGCGCTCTCGCCGAAGAACGTTCGCGCGAGCCAGGGTGAGATCGCGTAGGCGAACAGCGAGAAGGGAACCGAGACTGCGGTCGCGATCAGGGCAGCTCTGCGAACGAGCGTCCGGCTGTGTGCGGCCTCGTCGCGTCCGACCAAGATCGCGACCAGTCGCACGTTGGCCACGTCCATGCCGAAGCGCGTGGCCGCGGCAGCGATGAACGCGAACTGCGTGGTGACCGTGACGATGCCATAGGCGCGGTCGCCGAGGCGCTGGGTCATGATCACCTGCGCGGCGAAGGTGGCGACGGCGCCGATCGCGAGGCCGAGCACGTTCTGGCCGGTGTTGCCCAGGATCACGCGCTGGTCGGAACCGCGCGAGCCGTCGGCCGGTCGCGCTGCCGCCGTGCCTGCGGCAGCCTCCTCGAGGCTCTCGGCATCCATGACGGGCCAAGTATCGCGGACCGAACGGCAGCCGACCGTGAGCATCGGTGCTCGCTGCGCACCGCTCCCTTCACCGAGGCGGAAGCGTGGATGCGCGATTGCGTGCTGGCTTCGGTAAGTGATAACTTACCGATATGAGGCGATCGTCCACGGCAGTCGAGTCCGCATGGGATGCCCTCGGCGATCCCACCCGCAGGCGCGTGTTCCGCTTGGTGCGGGCAGGAGAGCGGTCGGTGGGAGAGATCGCCGCCGACATGCCCATCAGCAGGCCGGCGGTCTCGCAGCACTTGCGGGTGTTGAAGGAGGCGCAGCTCGTGGCCGACCGGCCCGACGGCGTTCGCCGCCTCTACTCGGTTCGCCGTACCGGCCTCGAGGCCCTGCGGGGCGACCTGGAGACGATGTGGGACGACGCGCTCGCCGCGTTCGCCAGGGCCGCCGATGAGCCGACGACCGAGCGAACCGCGCCTCGTCACGACGGAAGGAGCACACGATGATCGAGCCGATCGACAAGAGCGTCACCGTGCGGCGTGCGCCACGCGACGCCTTCCGGCTGTTCACGGCCGAGATGGGATCGTGGTGGCCGTTGGACACCCACGGCCTCGCAGACCACGAAGCCGGCGAGAAGACCGAACGACTCGTGTTCGAGGAACGAGTGGGTGGCCGCGTCTACGAAGTGCTGTCGACCGGCGTGGAGGCCGAGTGGGGGATCGTGACGACGTGGGACCCGCCGGATCGGGTCGTCCTCGATTGGAACCCGAGCTTCGAGCAGCGCCCTTACACCGAGGTGGAGGTGACGTTCACCGCAACCGACGACGGCGGCACGACCGTGCACCTCACCCACCGTCTCTGGGAGAGGCTCGGCGCGGAAGCCGGCGCGGAGCTGCGCGCGGACTACGGTCCGGGCTGGGCCTACGTGTTCAACGAGCGCTTCGGAACGGCAGCGGGCTGAGTCTCAGGGAGCCGCCGAACGAGGTGGCCCCCTGCGGGCAGGGATCAAGAGATTGACGACGCTGCCGGCCACCGCGCCGAGCGCAGCCCCGCCCACGACGTCGAGGGGAAGGTGCGCCCCCACGTACATGCGACCGAAGAGCACCGCGATCCCGAGCGCGAGCGCAACGAAGGTCCATCGTCTCGAGAGATGCGTCGACACCACGAGGGTGAGCGCGGCGGCGACAGCGGCGTGGCCCGACGGATAGCCGAGGCTTCCTTCCGCGAAGGTTTCCCGGCTCTCGACAGCGTCGAGCAATCCAGCAGGTCGCTCGCGCTTCACGATGCCCTTGATCACGATGGCGAGCAGATACACGCCGACGCCGGACAGCAGCATCGCCACCGCGAGGCGGAACCGTCGGAACACCATGGCAACCACGGCGAGGGTCGGGATGGTGATGAAGGTGCCGTACTGCATCACCGGCCACACCGCGGCGTAGAGCCCTTGCGGCAGATCGTTCGCCGCGCGGAAGACCCGGACCTCGGCGTCGGTCAGCGTCGCCCGAGCCGCCACTGTGCAGAGCACCAGCGCCACCGATGCCACACCCAGCACGATCAGGTTGCGTCGCCGAGGGTCGGTGGCCAGCGCTTCCTCGTCTCGATGCGGAGACGACCCGTCGCCGCTCATCGCGAGGCACGCCACTGGTTCGCTCGCTCGTTCCGCGCGGCGAGGGACGCGGTCTCCTCCACACGCTTCGCGCGCGTCTCGTCGCGCTTGGCCGAGTAGATCCACTGGAGGATCTGCTTACGCACCCCGGGCGGGAATCCGTCCCAGTGCTCGCGCGAGCCGGCATGGCGTTGGAACGCGTCGAGGAGATCGTCGGGGAGCTCCAGCGCGTCGCTCCGATCGAGCGCTGTCCATGACCCGTCGGCCTTCGCCGCGTCGATCGCGGTCATGCCGGCTCGCGTCATGGCTCCGGAGGCGACGAGCTCCTCGACGCGGCGCTTGTTCACGGCCGACCAGCCGCTCTTGGGCTTGCGAGGCGCCATCCACAGCTTGTAGCGCTCGTCGTCGAGCGAGTTCGCCGTGGAGTCGATCCATCCGAAGCAGAGTGCCTCGACCACCGCGGCCTCGTAGTCGAGCGAGCCTCTGGTCGATCCCTTCTTGTGGATCACGAGCCAGACGGCGTCGTGGCGTCGATGATTCGTCGACAGCCACCGTCGCCACGCGGCGCGGTCGGCAACTTCGACGAGCTCGGGTTCGACCATCGCGCCGAGTGTCGCATCCAGCCGCCGGCGAGACACACACGCTGGCCCCTCAGACCGCGCGGCGATACAGGCGAACAGCGACCGTTCCGAAGACGGCGATGATGCTCACGCTCCACGCGATCGAGGCGATCACATCACCGGCCGCCGGGCCGCCGAGCGTGAGCGCACGGACCGCCGAGGCGGTGGCCGACACCGGCTGATGCTCGGCGAACACCTGCAGCCACTCGGGCATCGTGTCGGTGGGCACGAAGGCCGACGACGCGAACACCAGCGGAGCGAGCACCGGGAAGGAAGCCGCTTGCGCGGCTTCCGGGTCGCCTACGGCGATCCCGAGCGTCGCGAAGATCCACGACATCGAGAACCCGAACAACACCACGAGGCCGGCGCCGGCGAGCAGTCCGAGCACGTCGGTGTGCACGCGCCATCCGACGAGGAAGCCGACCGCCATCATGAGCGCGACCACGAACACGTTGCGAACGGTGTCGGCGAGCGTTCGACCCGAGAGCACGGCAGACCGCGCCATCGGCAACGCATGGAAGCGTTCCATCAAACCGCTCTTCAGGTCGGCGGCGAGGCCGATGCCGGTCGCGATGGCACCGAACACGACGGTCTGCACGAAGATGCCGGGCATCAGGAAGTCGACGTAGTCGACACCTGCTGGCAATGCGCCTGAAACCGCCCCACCGAACACGTACCGGAACATCACGACGAAGATCACCGGCTGGATGGTCGAGAAGACGAGGAGCTGCGGTACGCGCCGATAGGCGATGAGGTTCCGCTGCACGATCGCGAGCGTGTCGCGCACCACCCCCATCGGGATGCGGCGGTCGAGCGAGACGTCGGTGGGCGCTTCGGTGGCAACGGCGCTCATGCGGCGTCCTCGGCATGTTCGCGCGCGGCGCGATGGCCGGTGAGCGCCAGGAAGACGTCATCGAGGCTCGGCTCGCGGACCGACAACGTGTCGGGCTCGACGCCATCTGCCTCGAAGCGACGGAGCACATCGACGAGCACTCGCGCCCCTCGGTTCGAGGAGACGCGCACCGTGCGATGCTCACGCTCGACCTCTCCCGCGTCAAGACCGCCGAGCTGGGCCACCGCTCGTTCGGCGATGTCCTCGTCGGCGAAGTCCATCTCGACCACGGTGTCGCCGAGCTCGGCCTTCAGTCGAGCGGGGGTGTCGTTCGCGATCACGTGCCCGCCGTCGATCACGGCGATGCGCCCCGCGAGCTGATCGGCTTCCTCGAGGTACTGCGTGGTGAGCAGCACCGTCGTGCCGTCGCCGACGAGCTCGCGGATCATCGCCCATAGCTCGTTGCGGCTCGTGAGGTCGAGGCCGGTCGTGGGCTCGTCGAGGAAGAGCACGGGGGGCTTCGGCACGAGCGACGCCGCGATGTCGAGGCGGCGGCGCATGCCGCCCGAGTAGGTGCGCAGCGGACGATCGGCCGCATCGGTCAACGAGAACCGCTCGAGCAGCTCGTGGGCGCGCGGCGCGATGGCCGCGCGTGGCAGCTGCCCCAGCACGCCGACCAGGCGCAGGTTCTCGCGCCCCGTGAGGTTGGGGTCGACGGCGGAGTACTGACCCGCCAGACCGATGCGCCGTCGAACGGCTGCCGGCTCACGCACGACGTCTCGTCCGAGGACCTCGGCTCGCCCACCGTCGGGCTTCAGGATGGTCGCCAACACGCGCACCGCCGTGGTCTTGCCGGCACCGTTCGGACCGAGCAGACCGAAGACCGTGCCCCGCTCGACCGCAAGGTCGATGCCGTCGAGCGCCGCCGACGTCGCCGTAGCGCTTCGAGAGGTTCTCCACGAGGATCGCAGGGTCGTCCATCGGACGACCCTCTCACAGAAAGTGAGAGATGTGCCCACCCGCTCACGACGCCTCGCGTTGGGCGGGATCCGCGCGCCGTTGTCCCACGTTCCTACCGGGCGCTCGCCGTTCCGGGGCTAGGCTCGACGGGTCCGACGGAAGGAGTTCGCATGAGCTTCGACGCGCTGAACGACCTCAATTGGCTCGCCGTGATCGTGGCGGCCCTCGCGTACTTCGCGGTCGGCGCCGTCTGGTACGCACCGCCGGTGTTCGGCAACATGTGGATGGGGGCGGGAGGCACCACCAGAGAACAGGCCGACGAGGGCCCCGGCCCGGCGGTCTACGCGGTGCCACTGATCGGCAGCGTGCTCTCCGCGATCGCGCTCGGCATGCTGGCCGCGGTGAGCGGAACCGACACGCTGAGCGAGGGCATCGTGCTCGGCTTCGTCGCTGCGGTCGGCTTCGCCCTCTCGATCTCCCTCGTGACCGCCACGTTCGAGTCGACGAAGCCGAACCCGATGCTCTGGGGCGCCGTGAATGCGGGCTATCACATCGTCGGCACCGTCATCGCCGGCGCGATCATCGGCGCCTGGCAGTAGCAGTCAGGCCCGCGTGACGGTGTCGAGCGTTTCGCGGGCTTGTCGCAGATGGAATCGGTCGTGCCCCGCGATCATGCGGAACGTCAGGTCGTAGCTTTCCGGCCCGCGCTCACGGTGCACCCCGAAACGGGCGCGTTCCTCCTCCGTGCTCCGGCGCCACATCGCCACGTTGCCCTGGCGCATCGCGACGAACAACCCGAGCAGATCGGCGGGCGCCTCCGCGTCGGGGTCCGCGTGCAGCCGCTGCACCCATAGATCCTGGTCGTAGCCGAGCAGCGGCGGCTCGTCATGCGCCACGATCCACCGGTAGCGACCACTCACGACGACCTCGGCGTCGACCGCATGGGCGAGGCAGCCGAAGACGGACCACTCCCCGTCGGCGGGTTCCTCATGCAGGTTCGGCCCGGCGAGATCCACCAACGTGCGCCACTCCCCGGGCGTCTTCGCTTGCACCCCTGCCGGGTCATCGTCGCCGAGCAGACCGAGCAGGTGCTCCTGATATGCCTGTGGATCCTCGACCGGATCGGGAGAACGCCCGCCCACGTCGTAAACCCTAACCGGAGTACGGTTGATGCATCTGCGTCGCGGGTAGGACGCTCGACACACAACGGGAGGAGGAAGCATGGCGATCACCACAGAGCGCATCGAACGGTTCGGCGAGGCAGCCCTCACCGGATGGCGGGGAACCGCCGGACGAGCCATCGCACGGCCGGTGTCCCGACACAGCCGGTTCAGTGAGCGTCAGGTCGAGGCGGCGATCGGACTCGCGCTGATCGCGTACGCCGTGTACCGGCTCGTGCGCCCGTTCATCAGGGCCGCGCGTGACGAGCAGTGACCACGCGTCGTCGATGAGCGCCGACGAAGGAGTGCCCCTCGAGCAGATCGAGGACTCGATCTCGATCGACCTCGGCCACGAGCGGGTCTACGCACATATGAAGGAAGTCGAGGGCCTCGCGATCACCGAAGCGGTGACGACCGACTGGCGCGGAGGGCGCGCCCTGGTGCTGGTGGCACCCGAGGGCTCCGGAGGCGCCACCATCACCATGACCGCCGACGCACCGGCGGGGTCCGAGGCCGCCGCCGAGATGCGCGCGCGCATGCGTCACGAGCTGGAGCGGGTAGCGGCGACCCTCGAGAAGCAGTTCTCCGCCCCGACCTAGGTTGTCTACCGCTTCGCGGCCGACCTCTTGGCGGTCGTGCGCCTCTTCGCGGTCGATCTCTTCGCGGTCGTGCGCCTCTTCGCGGCCGACCTCTTGGCGGTCGTGCGCCTCTTCGCGGCCGACTTCTTGGCCACCGGTCGCTTGGCGGTCGACTTCTTCTTCGCGCTCGACTTCTTTCTTGCGGTCGGCTTCTTCGCGGTCGGCTTCTTCGCGGTCGGCTTCTTCGCGGCCGACTTCTTCTTGGCGGTCGGCTTCTTCTTCGCTGTCGGCTTCTTCGATGCCGCCTGCGTGCGCTTCGCCGTCGAGCGCTTCGGCTTCCGGCCTCCGGCCTTCGCAGCCTTGTCCTTCACTGCGGCTGCGACGTCGTCTGCCTTGTCGACCGCGACCTCTTCCAGCTTGTCGACGACCGCCTCGACGAATCCCTGCGCGACGTCGGTGCCGAGCACCTTCTTGCCGACGCGCTTCCCGGTCTTCGCGATCTGCTTCGGTTGGTCCATGTCGTGCTCCCCTCTGCTTGGCGACCAGAAGCTCTTACCCGTGAACCTGAAACTCAACCCGGCCGGCCGGGTTTCGAGCGAACGCAGAGCGGGCACGATGCGTGGATGACATCGCCGCTGCTTCGTCTGCCGTCCGTCGTCGTCGATCGCTTCGGTCCCCAACTCGATCGTGCAGCCAAGCGCATCGGACCGATCGCCGATCGCCTGGGTCCGGGGCCGCTCAAGGATCTGCTGAGCGGCACATGGCTCGGGCACCCGCTGCATCCGGTGCTGACCGACGTGACGATCGGCGCGTGGATGAGCGCGGGCATGCTCGATGTGGTCGGTGGTGAACGCTCCGCGGACGCAGCGCGCCGACTGATCGGACTGGGTGTGCTCTCGGCGGGACCGACCGCGCTCGCCGGTTGGTCCGACTGGGCCGACACCGAGGGCGAGGAACGCAGGGCCGGCATCGCGCACGCGCTGGGCAACACGGCGGCGATCGCCGCCTTCGGGCTTTCGTGGGCCGCGCGCCGCGCCGGCCACCGAGCGCTCGGCGTCGCGCTCAGCACCGCCGGCACAGGTATCGCGTCGGCAACTGCATACATCGGCGGTCACCTCGTCTACTCTCGGGGTGTCGGGGTGGATGTCACCGCGTTCGACCGGCTGCCCGCGCGGCCGAACGCCGTGATGTCCGCCGAGGACCTCAAGGACGACACCCCGACGGTCGTCGACGTCAAGGGCGTGCCGGTGTTCCTGCTCCGACGTGGCGATCAGGTGTACGCGATGAACGACCGGTGCACCCATCGAGGCGGACCGCTCCACAAAGGAAAACTCGACGGCGACACGATCCAGTGTCCATGGCACGGGAGCTGCTTCCGTGTGACCGACGGCGAGCTCGAGCGCGGGCCGGCCACCGCTCCGCAACCCGTCTACTCCGCCCGCATCGTCGACGGCAAGGTCGAGGTCGGTCGAGCCTCCTGAGCTCGCCGGTGCATCTGGCTCGACGCGTTTCCGCTGGAGAAGTAGGACGTCCTCAACCGCCGTAGCAGAGGAAGTCCACGAGATGCTCGATGCTGCCCGCCCTACTCGATGTAGCCGAGGCCTCGAAGGTGCTCTTCCATCTCGTCGGCCTCGGTCTCGTTGACCGCGCTCTCGCCGCCCATGCCCGGGATCGTCATGCCGGGGATCGCCGGCCCGGCCGCCGTGGAACCGTCGTCGCCGGCGGACACCTCACGCTCGGTGAGCCCGGCGTCGCCCACGATCTCGTGTCAGCACGCGTCCGGTCGGCCGCACCGCCGCGGGCGCGTCGAGCGCCGCCACCAGCGTCGGGGCCATGTCGATCAGCGCCGGCGTGCGCTCGAACGGCTTGACCTGAGGGCCGACCGCCACGATCACGCCTTCCATGCGGTGGTCGCCGCTCACCCAGTCGGCGTCCTCGATCGCGCTCTTCGCGTGCGTGAGCGAGTAGCCCTCGTTCGGCACCATCATGATGTCGGGCGCCTGCTCGGCGAACTTCCCGCCCGGGAAGACGTCCTCGCGCTTGGCGATCGACTTCACCGGCGACATCCCGGTCTTCGGGTCGACGTAGGAACCCGAGCCGATCCATCAGGTCGCCGCGCACCTTCTCGTAGTCGCCCGGGTCCACGATGCCGTCGATGTCGCGGCCGGCCAGGTTGATCGAGACGCCCTCGCCCGTGCTCCGGATCGTCGTGTACGCGCGCGTCTTCGCCCAGTTCACCGACTGCGGCAGGGCGACCTTCCCGTGCAGGCCGAGGGTGTCGTAGACCTTGCGCGCCACCGTGCGCACGGGCCCCCACTGCATCGGGCCGAACACCGCGTTGGACGCCGAGAACTCGAGGAAGCCCATCTCGTGCAGCATGCGGTCCATGTTCACCGCGCGCGTGCACGACTGGAAGCCGTGGTCGCTGATGAACAGGATGATGTCGTCCTCGCGCGCCCGCGATCACGAACGAGCCGATCGCGTCGTCGGTCTGGCGGAAGATGTCGGCCACCTTCTTGCCGATGCGCGTGTCCTTGTTCGCCGCGTAGTCGGGATGGTCGGGCGCGATGTAGTTGCTCAGGCAGTGCTGCGTGCGGTCGATCGAGACCCAGACGCTCGCCATCAGGTCCCAGTCGGTGTTGTCCATCAGCCACTCCGACGCCTTGATGCGCTTGCCCGTGACCTCGAACGCCTCGTCGAGGTAGGCGTCGGGCTTGTTGTGGTACGTCGTCCAGCTCATGCCGTTGATCGGCCACTCGAGCCCGGCCTTCTGCAGCTGCTCGGGAAGGTCGCCCGGCCACGTGAACTGGCGGTTCTTGGGCAGCACCCCGCCGGCGGCGAGGCTTCCCTCGATCGCAGGCGGCGGGAACGTGAGCGGCACGTCGAGCAGCAGCTGCTTCTTCTTCGCGGCGGTCAGGTCGTCGAGGAACGTGCGCGCCTTGATCGACTTGTAGGTCACCGGGTACTGCTTGTGCGTGCCCGGCACCGTCTCGAGGATGTCGTACACGCCGTGGTCCACCGGGTCGACCCCCGTGAGGAAGCTCGGCCAGGCCGACCAGCTGTGCGTGGGCACCGTGGAGCGCAGCACGTCGCGCTGCCCCCGGTCGATCAGCGCCTGCAGGTTGGGCAGTGCGCCCTGCTCGAGCAGGGGGTCGAGGATGCGCCAGTCGGCGCCGTCCCACGCGATCAGGATCACTCGTGACATCTAGGAACTCCGTTTCCGCAGGTCAGGGATGCCAGCGAGTGTACCGAAGGGTCGCTGGCAGACCAGGGGCAACGGAAGGCGTCGCGGTAGCCGCCCCCTCGAGCGCAAGGTCAATTCAGGAATTGGCGATTGCGCGGGTCTAAGCCTGTTGAAGCACAAGAACGAGCTCTTCCTCCATCTCGTGACGCCTTAACGCCTTGGACAGAGCGCGCCGGGGACACGGCGTTGTGCCCAGACTCTTGGAGCCGCTGATTCAATGCAGAGAGGTCTCCTTCGCGGGGGCAACCCTGAGCCGCCATTCCTCGTCATAAGTCGATGCGCATGACCACCCGTCGGAGGGTTGGGCGGCTGACCTCGGTGAACCCGGCGGCCTCGAATGCTCCGACCGTGCCGACGTGGAGCTCGGACAGGATCACGTCCTTCGTGGTGATCGGATAGCCCTCGAGGGCGCGGGCACCGCGTTCCCGGGCGAAGTCGACGGCGGCGCGAGCGAGCGCGTGGCTGATGCCCCGCTTCCGGAAGCCCGCGCGCGTCACGAAGCAGGTCACTGCCCACACGCCCTCGTCGTCCTTGTCCTCCGTGCGGCCCTCCCAGGGCACGCGGACGTTGCGCAGCATGCGCGGGTAGGCCGGGCGCGGCTCGACCGCGCACCAGCCGACGGGCTCGCCGTCGAGGTAGGCGACGAGGCCGCTCGTCGTGGACGAGCTCGGGTTCCCGCACTCCGTCTGCTCGCGGAGCCGGGCGGCGAGCTCCTCCGCGCCGACCGAGGCCCACGACTCGCCCGGGGCCATCTTGTACCGCTGGCAGAAGCACCGGGACGGATCGCCGCGCGTGCCGAAGATCGCCTGCAGGTCCTCCCAGCTCGCCTCGTTGGCGGGCACGATCGTGAGGTCGGGCGGGTCGGGAGCTCCGGTCACGCCGGTCACGTCTCCGAGCGGTCGGTGACGTAGCCGTCCAACATCACCGCGAGTTCGACGGGCCGGCTGAGGGCGACGCAGTGACCGCTCTCGATCTCATCCGGCACGATGCCGAGCCGTTCGGCGACGACCCGCCGGCTGAACGCGGGCGGGAAGAACCGGTCCTCGGAGCACAGCACGAACCTCGTCGGCACCGCCGGCCAGGCGTCCAGGGGCCACGGCGCGTCGAGACCGGCGATCGATCCGTGGCGCTCACGCCGCATCGCCTCCTCGGCGAGTGGGCGGGGCACGTCGTGGAAGAAGCTGACGAAGGGATCGTCGTTGCCCGTCAGCCCTCCGTCGACCGCGGCCTGCTCGCGCACGGCGTCGGCGTAGCCGGTGTTCTCCCACCACGAGTCGGGCGGCTCGCCCGGCGCGGGCACCATCCCGGCGACGAGGACCAGCACCTGCGTGGGCAGGCGCTCGGCGACGAGCGGGCCGATGAACGAGCCGAACGACTGCGCGACGACGGCGACCGGTGCCGACGGGTTCCCGACGGCCTGCGCCACCGCGTCGGCGCAATCGACCAACGTCGGCGAGCCGTCGACCGGCAGATCGGGCGCGACGGTGTCGTGACCGAGCGCGCGGAGCTCCTCCTCCACGAGATGCCAGTACCACCCCGAGTCGCCCGCTCCGTGGATCAAGACGAACGTGGTTACGAGAGCCCCCTTGCATCCGATCGGCTCGACCCCCCAAGCTTCGAGGACCGAGGGAGGATGAGGATATGCCCCTGAGCGGCGAGTACGAACCCAGTCCGAGCGGGTGGGCCCGCAAGCAAGTCGAGCGGTACGAAGCGACCAACGGCGAGAAGGGCGGTGAGCTCCAAGGACGGCCCGTGATCGTGCTGACCTCCGTGGGCGCGAAGACCGGCAAGATCCGCAAGACGCCGCTGATGCGCGTCGAGCACGAGGGCACATACGCGGTCGTCGCATCGCTCGGGGGCTCCCCCGAGCACCCGGTCTGGTACCACAATCTCAAGGCCGATCCGCACGTCGAGCTACAGGATCGCGCGACGAAACGCGACTACACCGCCCGCGAGGTCGTCGGCGACGAGAAGGCCGTCTGGTGGGAGCGCGCCGTCGCCACCTGGCCCGACTACGCGAAGTACCAGACCAAGACCGAGCGGCAGATCCCCGTGTTCGTGCTCGAGCCCGTGTCGCCGGACTGAGTGGCGCGGGCTGATCGAGACCATCGAGTTACGTTCGAGCGAACGACGTGTTGCGATCCGAAGGAACCGCGAGAGCGAGGAGGATTCGCCGATGGGCAAGCTCATCGTGATGAACCAGATCTCCATCAACGGCGCGTTCGAGGCGCCCACGCCCGACGAGTGGTTGGTGCTCGACGAGGACAGCAGCGAGGCCTCCCTCGAGCAGCTCATCCTCGCGGATGCCATGGTCCTCGGACGCAAGACGTACGAGGGCCTCGCGGCCGTGTGGCCGCAGCTCGCCGACGAACCGTCGATGGCCCGCTTCGCCGAGCGACTGAACCCGATGCCGAAGTTCGTCGCGTCGCGGACGCTGAGCGAGCCCGCTCGAGTGGAACGCCAGCCTGATCGAGGGCGACCTCGACGAGGCCATCCCCGCCCTGAAGGCAGAGCATCGGGGCAACCTGATCGTGTCCGGGTGCGGAGAGCTCGCGCACACGCTGACCCGTCAGGGTTCGGTCGACGAGTTCTGGTTCTGGATCAACCCGTTCATCTGGGCGGAAGGTCCGAGGATCTTCGACGGCGTGGGACCGGTTCGTCTCGAGCTCATCGCGTCGACTCCATATCGATCGGGCGTTCTGTGGCTGCGCTACCGTCCCGCGACCGAGTGATCGACCTCGCCGCACGGCTCGGCCGCATCGGCGCGGATCCCCGGCGACGACGAGGACCTGCGCCAGAAGAAGGCACTCCTCGTCCTGCTCGCGGTCCTGATCCTGCCCGTCTCCCTGGTGTGGGGCGGCTCGTATCTCGCCTTCGGCTCACGGGTCGGGGTGCTTCCGTTCGTCTACTTCGCGATCTCGGTCGGCTCGTTGGTGGTCTTCTCGAGGACCAAGAGGTTCGCGCCGTTCCTCACCACGCAGCTCCTCGACGTGCTCCTGCTGACGACGATCGGCCAGATGGTGTCCGGTGGGTTCCTGCCGTCGGGAGGGGTCGGGCTGTGGGGCATGCTGGCTCCCCTCGGTGCCCTCGTCTTCCTCGAGGTGCGCCAGGCGACCGTCTGGTTCGTCGGGTTCGTGGCGGCCTTCGTGCTCCTGGGCATCGCGGGCGAGATGTTCTTCACCGACATCGACGTCCCGGGGTGGTTCACGAGCACGATGCTGGCCCTCAACGTGATCGGGACCGGCGCCGTGGCGTTCACGGTGCTCGCATCGTTCGCCACGCAGCGCAACTCGGCGCTGACGGCGCTCCGAGCCGAACAGGAGCGCTCCGAAGGGCTCCTCAGGAACGTGTTGCCGGGCTCGATCGCGAAACGTCTGAAGGCCGCGACGGGGTCGATCGCAGACCACGTCGAGTCGGCCACGATCCTGTTCGCCGACGTCGTGGACTTCACGCCGTTCGCGCAGCGCCTCTCGCCGGCCGAGGTCGTGGGCACCCTCGACCAGCTGTTCTCCCACTTCGACACGCTCGTCGAGCGGCACGGACTCGAGAAGATCAAGACGATCGGCGACTGCTACATGGCCGCTGCGGGCGTGCCCGATCCGTGCGCCGACCATGCGATCAGGGCCGCCCTGCTCGCGCTCGATATGCGGGCCGCGGTGACGTCGGCGATCGCCGGGCAGGACGAACTCGAGCTGCGCATCGGCATCAACTCCGGGCCGGTCACCGCCGGCGTGATCGGCACGAAGCGCTTCCTCTACGACCTCTGGGGCGATGCCGTGAACACGGCGAGCCGCATGGAGTCGAATGGCACACCGGGCGAGATCCAGATCACTCGCGCGACGTACGACCTGCTGAAGGACGGATTCGTCTGCGAGCCACGCGGCACGATCCCGGTCAAGGGCAAGGGCGAGATGGAGACCTGGTACCTCGTCGGAACACGTGACGGCCTTCCGAAGACGGGCGGGACGTGAGCCCGAACTCGACCTTCAGACGGCTGTGGCAGCCCCCGGCCCGTGCCACGAGGCCCCACTGCTCCAGCCCCTCGCCTGGGCCGCCTGCGACTGAGGAGATCACGCTGAGCCGACCTTGCGGAAGACGAGGTCGAAGTCGGCCTCGTAGTTGGTCGCCGTCCT